>JAHJIJ010000005.1 GCA_018823325.1 Alphaproteobacteria bacterium
CGCATTGCCTCACCCTTTTTGCTCCTGAGTGACAGGCCGTTGCCTCATCTAGAATGCTCCCGGCAACGGTCGGGAGGGAACGATGAGGAAGATGAGCATGGCAACGCGGAAAGAATTGATCGAGGCGGTCGGCGCGCGATACCGGGCATGCGATCGGTCGAGTAAGGGCAAGGTGCTCGATGAGTTCGTTGCGGTCACGGGGTTCCATCGCAAACATGCGATGAGGGTTCTCCGGCAGGAGGCATCGGACCGAACTCCTGGGCGTGTCGGGCGCAGGGTCTACGATGAGGCTGTGCGCACTGCACTAGTGGTGTTGTGGGAGGCGAGCGACCGTTTATGCGGCAAGCGGCTTAAGCCGCTCATTCCGATCCTTGTCGAAGCGATGGAAGGTCATGGTCACCTCGATCTGGCGCCGCAGGTCAAGGCCAGTCTGTTCCGGATGAGCGCGGCGACGATCGACCGCTCACTGCGCGCCATACGCGAGGCAGGCCAGACGAAAAAGCGGCGGCGTGGCGTATCTGGAACCGAGCTCCGGCGCAGCGTACCGATCCGTACATTCGACGACTGGGGTGATCCGGCGCCGGGGCACATGGAGGTCGATCTGGTTTCGCACAGCGGACCGGCAGCAAAAGGTAGCTGGGCCTGGACGTTCACTTTAACCGACATCGCAACGGGCTGGACTGAATGCGCACCGTTGCTGGTGCGCGAGCAGACGCTGCTGGTGGCTGTGCTTACCGAACTGCGCAGGCTGATGCCTTTCCCCTTGCTGGGATTCGACTCTGACAACGACAGCGTATTTATTAACGAGACGGTGCGCGATTATTGCGTGGCTCATGGGATCGCGTTCACCCGCTGCCGTCCTTATCGCAAGAATGATCAGGCCTGGGTTGAGCAGAAAAACGGTTCCGTCGTTCGGCGCCTGACGGGCTATCGCCGGTTCGAGGGCCTGGCAGCCACCGGCGCGTTAGCGGAATTGTACACGGCTGCCCGCCTGTTCGTGAACTTTTTCCAGCCATCGTTCAAGCTTGCCGAGAAGCAACGCGATGGCGCCAAGGTCTACAAGCGATACCATGCTCCCGCGACACCGTTCCAGCGGTTGCTGGCCGACCCACGGACCTCCGAGGAGACGCGCCGAAACCTCCGCGAGGCGTTCGCCGATCTCGATCCGGTCCGGCTGTTGCGGGACATCCGAACGGCGCAAGAAAAGTTGGTGGGACTGGCCGACGGGGCAGTCGTAATGAATCCGTCGGAACCCTCGCCGCCAACGCTGGATGCGTTCATGACGAGCCTGCGGACCTTGTGGCACGAAGGCGAGGCAAGGCCGACAGCAACCGCAAAGGCCCCGCAGAAGCGTTGGCGCCGCCGTCCTGATCCGCTTGCGACGGTGACTGAACAGTTGAAGGCGTGGTTCGAGGAGGAGCCATGGCGCACCGGTCGGGAGTTGCTCGAGAAGCTACAGGCTGAGCAGCCTGGCGATTATCCGGATGGTCTGCTGCGGACCGTGCAGCGCCGGTTGAAGGTGTGGCGATCAGAACAGGCGCGTGCCTTGGTATTCAACCCGTCAGCTGCCCCCGCTGGCAGGCGCTTGGGGGCAGAGACCGTCTCTTCGTTGCCGCGCGACTGGGTACCGCTCCGCGTCGCCTCCGGCTCCGCTGCGCGGCCCCCAGTCGCGCAAGGAATAGTCCGTGAGGGTGATCTCCTGTAGGGAGCATTTACGTGAGGCAATGGCTATGCCGCTCGGGAACATCGCTTCATGAGGCAACACGATTCTCATTCTGATTGTCGCGCGACAGCCAGATGTGGGCGCTCGCGACGACATAGCTCGCAGCATAGAGCAACATGAGCACTGTCGCCTGTTTCAAGGTTGGGCAAAGGTCCGTCATCAGCGCGAATGTACCAGCGCTCCCGCATAATGCTGATGAAATTGAGCAGCGCAGCAGCCGGAAAGCTCAGTGCCCAATCCCCGCCCCCCCCGGTCGGGATCAAGCCGCCTTCTGGCCGAGAAGAGGGAAACGATCTGAGACAGCGGATCAGCGATGTCACTCCCGCTCGCCCCCACGCTCGAGGTCATGAAGCGCTAATTTCGACACCGACGTGACCCTTCTGATGGAGGGCCCCGCTCTGCGGGGCCGGCAGTTTCAGTGGACTGCGAGCGGCCTCATGCTGGACGAAATGGTCGAAGGAGGCGGATCCCGTCCTCAATCGAGCCTTCCATCAGTTCGAGCAGCTGCGGCACCAGTTCCTGCATGCGCGGCGCGTGGAGATGCGCGTCGAGCGCGTCCCGGCTGATCCAGCGCTCGTAGATAACGAAGGTACCGGGCTGCCCGTCCACTTCGTGCGGTTCATAGTCGATGCAGCCGGCATCGTGCCGCGACGGCGTCGCCGCCGCGGTCAGAAAGGCTTTCATCTCGGCCTCGCGCCCCGGCTTTGCCTTGGCTTCCCAGAGCACGACCGTGAGCGTGTTCTCGACTCGGGACATGCTGTCCTCCTGAATGAAGATGTGGCGAGCGGGCCCCAAGGGACCCGCCCTGCTCGTCAGCCGATGAACCGGTCGAACCAGTCGAGCATCGGCTTGGGGTTCTCAGGCAGGTAGTTGTAGCCGTCGAACCGCCGGTTCGTGCCCTCGATCCAGATGAGGTCCTTCTGGTCGGTCGTCATGGCGTCGAACATCGCCTGCACGTCGGCGGGCGTCGTCAGCGTGTCGTCGCGGACCTGCAGGAGCAGCGTCGGGACATCAACCGCGGTGGCGTATTGGGGCATGTCCATGTCCTTCAGCTCCATGCTGGTCGCACGGCGCAGGGCGCCGGCGACCTCGGGCAGCGCGTCCGACATGCCCATGTGGGCGAGGATCGTGCGATAGAAGGAGCTGAGCGAGATGGGCTGCGGCGCGACGATCGCGCGGACGTCGTCGAACTCCTCGCGGTGCTTCGACATGGCGACCATGGTCGCGTTCATGCCGCAGCAGCGGCTGAGCAGGCCGAGCTTCAGGTTCTTGAGGTCGGACCGCGAGCGGACATAGCGAAGCGAGCCGATCACATCGCGATACTCGCGGATGCCGTTGCCGATCACGCCTCCGCTCCCGGCCGCGCTTTGGCCGAAGTTGCGAAGGTCATAGGCGAGGATGTTGTAGCCTGCCTCGTGCAGGTGCTTGTAGTCCGGCATGAAGTTGACTTCGATGTTGTTGCCGCTCGCCTCCCAGGCATCGCTGTAGGGCTTCAGATGGCCGGGGAAGCCGTAGCGGTTGGCCCAGATCGGGTGGTTGGCGATGATCAGGCGATCACTGTCGCCCGGGATGAACCAGCCCTCGATCGTCACGCCGTCCATCGCGGGGAAGAAAATGTCCTCGAAGGCGATGCCGTCGTCTGCCGGCGAGCGCAGAATCGGCGAGCGCGCCGGGTTCTGCATGGCGGAGACCAGCCCGGCGACGAGCTCGGCGCGGGTCGGTTGTGCTGCTGCAGCTTCCGTTACCTGGGTCATATTACTGTCCTTTCAGAGCTCAGCCTGTGTGGAGGGTGACTGATGACCTTTGAGGTAGCCCTTGCCGATCGTGATGATAATCCGGCATAATCCACATAGGCTGTGCGGATAATTGGACATTGGCTGCTAACGTCGACGATCTCACCGCTTTCGTCGCTGTCGCGAGGGCACGCGGCTTTCGAGAGGCAGGGCGCGCGCTGGGCGTCAGCCCGACCACTCTTAGCGAGACCGTGCGCCGCTTGGAGGATCGCTTGGGCGTGCGCCTGCTCCACCGCACGACGCGCAGCGTTTCCCCGACCGAAGCGGGCGGGCGCCTCGCCGAGCAACTCGCTCCCCTTCTCACGCAAGTGGACGCCGCGCTCGCCAGCCTGAACGTCCTGCGCGACACGCCGACGGGCACTCTTCGTCTCAACGTGCCGGTTGGGGTTGCGCGCCTGGTGCTCCCGTCTCTCCTTCCTGAGTTCCTCGTCCTCTACCCCGACATCCAGGTCGAGGTGGTCGCTGTGGATCGGCGTGCAAAAAGGACCCCGTTAGCGGGGTGATCGGCGTCTAAAAGGGACCCCTCATTTCGATGGTTTAAGCAGCCGGCTGGATTTTCAGGCGGCGAGATCGGGATGTTGGTTTTGGAGACAGTGGTTCGGATTCGGCGCGAGTATGCCGGTGGTAAGGCGATCAAG
>JAHJIJ010000006.1 GCA_018823325.1 Alphaproteobacteria bacterium
AGCGTGGGAGAGATCCAGCGCCCCTGCTCCATCGCCTCGGCCCGCAGGTCGATGGCGGCCATCCGGTCCGGCTTCACTTCGATGAAGGCGGGCTTTTGAGGTGCGGGCGGTTCGGGCGGCTGCGGCTCTGGTGGTTGCGGTTCCGGCGGGGGACGATCGGGGACGGGCTCGGGTTCGGCCTCGGGTTCTGCTTCCTCCACTTCCGGCTCGGGGCTGGGCTCCTCGGCGGCGGGAACATCAATGGTGAACAGCGAATTGTCCGGCGCCTTGCGTGCCTCGAACGGGGAGGGGCCGAAGGTCAGCAGGGCGAGGACGATCAGCGCTTCCAGCAGCAATGCGAGCACGAACGCCGTGGCACGTTCGCCAAAGCGCGTCCGGAGCCGACCCGCCAGACGCTGGAAACCGGAGCGGATGCTGTAAATCAACGGACCTCGACTGCGTTGGCACATGGGCGGCGGCGCATCCCACCCCATTTGCGCCTATCGGAAAGCCTATGGCTACAATGTGAACAGATCAAGGCAGTCGCGATCTGGCTGCGGCAGGCAGGGCCTGACAGACGCCATGTGCCCCGCTATGGGCAACCGATGACCGCTCCCGACACCGCACCTGCCCGCCTGCACGGCTGGCTCATCATCGACAAGCCGCTGGGGCTGGGCTCCACGCAAGTGGTGAGCGCGGTCAAGCGCGCGCTGCGCGAGGCGGGGCTGCCCAAGGCGAAGGTCGGCCATGGCGGTACGCTCGATCCGCTGGCGACAGGCGTGCTGCCGGTTGCGGTGGGTGAGGCGACCAAGCTGGCCGGGCGGATGCTGGACAGCGACAAGATCTACGACTTCACGATTCAGTTCGGTGCGCAGACCGATACGCTGGATCTGGAGGGGGCGGTGATCGCGACGTCCGACGTGCGGCCGACGCTGGCGCAGGTGGAAGCGGTGCTGGCGCAGTTCACCGGGCCGATCGAGCAGGCCCCGCCGGCCTATAGCGCGATCAAGGTGGACGGCCAGCGGGCCTATGATCTCGCACGGGCGGGCGAGCAGGTGGAGATGAAGCTGCGGGCGGTGACGGTGCATGGCCTCTCCCTTTCCGTTCGCCCTGAGCTTGTCGAAGGGTTGTCCTTTTCTTTTGAGGAGGAGGGGAAGGACAGGGCTTCGACAAGCTCAGCCCGAACGGACCGGGGGATCGAGGCGCATGGAACGGAGGGTCTCAGCAATGACACTCACCTTGATTCCATCACCCTCACCGCCCATGTTTCCAAAGGCACGTATATTCGCAGCCTGGCGCGAGACATTGCGCTGGCGCTCGGTACGGTTGGGCATGTGACGATGCTGCGCCGGGTGAAGGCCGGGCCGTTCACCCTGGATCAGGCTATTTCACTGGACATTCTGGGCGATGCTGGTAAAGGGCGCGCCATTGCGCAGCACATGCTGCCATTGACGGCAGGGCTGGACGACATCCCGGCTCTGCATGTCACCTCGCAGCAGGCGATGGCCTTGAGACAAGGCCGGATACTGCCCGGGGACCCTCGCAAGCAAGGGCTCATGCTGGCAGCCGAAGGCGATACGCCCGTGGCGCTGGTGGAGGCTTTGGGGCCGGAAATCCGGGTCGTGCGAGGTTTCAATCTCTGACTCGTGAAAGGAATGGACGATGTCGATTACGGCTGAACGCAAGGCGGAACTGATCAAGGAAAATGCCCAGCAAGAGGGCGATACCGGCTCACCGGAAGTGCAGGTTGCGATCCTCACGGAGCGCATCACGAACCTCACCGAGCACTTCAAGGGCCACCACAAGGATAATCACAGCCGCCGCGGCTTGCTGATGATGGTCAACAAGCGTCGTTCGCTGCTCGACTATCTCAAGAACAAGGATGCGGCACGCTACAGTGCCCTCATCGCGAAGCTCGGCCTTCGCAAGTAACAGGATGGCACGGCCCGCTTCGGCGGGCCGTTTGCTTATTGATCTACCCCGGTCGATGACCGGGAGCCGGCGCCAGAGGTGCCGATGAAAGTGCCCCCGGCCCGTGCCGGGGTGAACCATGGGAGTTGAAGCAATTCGGCTGAACTCTCCGGGGCGGCAAAGCGCTCCACACCGCAGGGACCGGACAGTCCCAAGCAAGCCCCGCCGAGCAATAGGGCCGGTGGGTGGAAGGAAACCCAATGTTTGATGTGAAGACAGTAGAAATCGAGCTGGGCGGAAAGACCCTCAAGCTCGAAACGGGCCGTATTGCCCGTCAGGCCGATGGAGCGGTTCTCGCGACCTATGGCGAAACGGTTGTGCTGTGCGCTGTCACGGCCGCCAAGTCGGTGAAGGAAGGGCAGGATTTCTTCCCGCTCACCGTTCACTATCAGGAAAAATTCTCGTCCGCCGGGCGCATTCCGGGCGGCTTCTTCAAGCGCGAGCGCGGCGCCACGGAAAAGGAGACGCTGACTTCGCGTCTCATCGACCGTCCGGTGCGTCCGTTGTTCCCCGAGGGGTTCTACAACGAGATCAACGTGATCGCGCAGGTCCTCTCCTATGATGGCGAGACCGAGCCCGATATTCTGGCGATGATTGCGGCCTCTGCTGCGCTCACCATTTCCGGCGTGCCCTTCATGGGGCCGATCGGCGCGGCGCGCGTCGGCTACAAGGATGGCGAGTATCAACTCAACCCGAGCCTCGATGAGGTGAAGGAAGGCGAGCTGGATCTCGTGGTTGCCGCCACTGCCAATGCCGTGATGATGGTGGAATCGGAAGCCAAGGAGCTTTCCGAGGACGTCATGCTCGGCGCCGTCATGTTCGCGCATGACGCCTCGCGCAAGGTCGTCGATGCGATCATCAAGCTCGCTGAGAAGGCCGCCAAGGCTCCCTGGGAAATCGACCTGTCCGACAATACGGCGGACATGAAGGCCAAGCTCAAGAAGCTGATCGGCAAGGACATTGCCGCAGCCTACAAGCTGACCGACAAGTCGGCCCGCTCCAATGCCCTGAACGAAGCCCGCGCCAAGGCGAAGGAAGCGTTTGCGGCTGAGGGCGCGCAGACCCAGATGGTCGCCAACAAGCTCATGAAGAAGCTGGAAGCGGAAATCGTGCGCGGCGCCATCCTCAAGGACGGCCAGCGCATCGATGGTCGCAACACCACGCAGATCCGCCCGATCGAGGCGATGGTGGGCTTCCTGCCCCGCACGCACGGCTCGGCGCTGTTCACGCGCGGCGAGACGCAGGCAATCTGCACGACCACGCTCGGCACCAAGGATTCCGAGCAAATGATCGACGGCCTGACCGGTCTCTCCTACGAGAGCTTCATGCTGCACTACAACTTCCCGCCCTATTCGGTCGGTGAAGTGGGTCGCTTCGGTGCCCCCGGTCGTCGTGAAGTCGGCCATGGCAAGCTCGCCTGGCGCGCGCTGCACCCGGTGCTGCCGAGCAAGGACGAGTTCCCCTACACGATCCGCGTGCTCTCCGACATTACGGAGTCCAACGGTTCCTCCTCGATGGCCACCGTCTGCGGCGGTTCGCTCTCGATGATGGATGCCGGTGTGCCCCTGAAGCGCCCGGTCTCCGGCATCGCCATGGGCCTGATCCTGGAAGGCAAGAACTTCGCTGTGCTCAGCGACATTCTGGGTGACGAGGATCATCTCGGCGACATGGACTTCAAGGTCGCCGGCACGTCCGAAGGCATCACCACGATGCAGATGGACATCAAGGTCGCCGGCATCACGCAGGAGATCTTCGAGGTCGCCCTGCGTCAGGCCAAGGAAGGCCGTGCGCACATCCTGGGTGAGATGAGCAAGGCGCTGGGCGAAGTCCGCACCGAGCTCTCCGCGCATGCCCCGCGCATCGAGACGCTGCAGATCGACAAGAGCAAGATTCGCGAAGTCATCGGCACGGGCGGCAAGGTCATTCGCGAGATCGTCGCGGAGACGGGCGCCAAGGTCGACATCGACGATGAAGGTCTGATCAAGATCAGCTCGTCCGACCTCAGCCAGATCGAGGCGGCCAAGGCCTGGATCCTCGGCATCGTCGAGGAAGCGGAAGTCGGCAAGATCTACAACGGCAAGGTCGTCAATCTGGTCGACTTCGGCGCGTTCGTGAACTTCATGGGTGGCAAGGACGGTCTCGTCCACGTCTCCGAAATCCGCAATGAGCGGGTCGAGAAGGTCGCGGACGTCCTGAGCGAAGGTCAGGAAGTCAAGGTCAAGGTTCTCGAGATCGATCCGCGCGGCAAGGTTCGCCTGTCCATGCGCGTTGTCGATCAGGAAACCGGCGAAGAGCTGGAGGACACCCGTCCTGCCCGCGAACCGCGCAGTGACCGCGGTGATCGCGGTGACCGTGGTCCGCGTCGTGATGGCGGCGGTGGCCGTGGTGGCGATCGTGGTCCCCGTCGGGATCGCGGTGGTGAGCGTGGCGGCGAGCGCGGCCCGCGCCGTGAGCGGAGCGACGATGACGGCCCGGCGCCCGAATTCGCGCCCGCCTTCCTGAAGCGCGACGACGACTGATCGCCTTCAGAACTGAGATTGAAGGAAGCCCCGCAGCGATGCGGGGCTTTTTTCTTGGGCTCTGTTTGTCCCGAAGACAGCGCACCGGCGGACCGACCGTGCAAAGTCATTGAGCCGTTCGAGGCAAGCGTCTCCAGCACGTCTGCGCTCATGCCGTCCATTCGACGATGCGTGGCGGACAGAACAGGACGGTTGTGGAGACGTTTGTAGACTATGCCCATGCCCGGACGGCCGAGGGGCGCGGCCTGCTGGGAACTTGGGTCAAGCTGCCCTCACTTGAGACGCTGGAGCTGCTCGCGCACGCCGGCTTCGATTTCGTCGTCATCGACATGGAACATGCGCCGCATGACCTTGAGCGGGCCTATTCCCTCATCAGCACGGCGCAGGCGCTCGGTCTGGCTGCGCTGGTTCGTTTGCCCGATCATAGCGGATCGACCATCCAGCCGCTGCTGGACGCAGGCGCCGATGGCCTGTTGGTGCCGCGCGTCACTGATCCTGCCGAAGCGCGGGCGCTCTGCGCGAAAATGGTGTTCAGCCCCGTCGGCGAGCGCGGCCTTGGTCTCACCTCGCGCGCGGGGCGCTGGGGGCTGGCGCCGATCCCGGACTATGTGGCGCGCGGTGACCGCCAGTGCGTGCGGATGATCCAGCTTGAGGACTGGGCCAGTCTTGAGCGAACGGCGGACTTTGCCGCCATCGATCATGTGACCGGTATCTTTATCGGCCATGGCGACCTGTTTCTCTCGAGTGGCAAGCCGGCCTCCAACCCGGATGTGCAGGCGCTGACAGCGCAGATGCTCGCCGCCACCAAGGCTGCGGGGCTGCTCTCCGGTGTTGCCGTGGGGTCGCCACAGGAAGCGGTCCTTTATCTGAAGATGGGCTTCTCCCTCGTCATGGTCAGCAATGATGCGATGATGTTTGCCCATGCTGCCGAGCAGACCGTCCGCGCGGTGCGGGAGGCCGGCCTTTGAACCCGTCGGCGGGGCATGGGGAGGCGCGCAATTGTCCTCGGCGGAAGCCAGTTTTTCCTGTCGCGGCATCAACGCGCATTTGAATTGCGGGTCGGGACAATGGGGGCATAGCGTGCAGGCATATTGGTCGGCACGATAGCCAGCGGGTTTTGGGAGAGTTGAAGGTGCGCAAAGTCAGAAGAAATCTCGCCATGGTCGCGATGCTGGCGGCCAGCGCGCTTCTCCCGGCCAGCGCGCTCAATGCCCAGGCTGAGGAGAAGCCCGGCCCGATTGCGGTTCATGGCAACATCCAGACCTTTGAGATTGCCCCCGTTCTGCTCGCCGCCAAGGAATTCTATCCCGACATCGCGACGGTGAAGATGGGCGGCATTCCCAATCTGGTGGGCGATCCGATCATTCCGGGCTTTGGCGAGGAAGGCGTGGCCGACGTCGCCACCCACGCCGAGACGCAGGCGCTGCGCTATTCGGTCAGGCACCCCGATCTGCGCATCATCCTGCAGGTGACCGAAGGGCTCTACCGCATCGTCGCGCGGAAATCGGCGGGGATCGAGACTGTGGCCGATCTCAAGAGCAAGCGCGTCGCGTCCATTCCGCAGACCTCGTCCGGCTATTTCTTCCATCTCATGCTGGCCCGCGCCGGGCTCAGCTATGACGACATCGAAGTGGTCCGCACGCCCGGCCCGCTCAGCGAAATGACCAAGGCATTGGCCGAACGGCGGGTCGATGCTGTCGTTATCTGGGAGCCGGAGAGCGAGAATAGCGTGCGTGCGCTGGATGGCGACGTGATCGAGTTCAGCGGCGAAGGCGTGTACGCCGAACAGTTCAATCTCAACAGCACTGCCGAGAATCTGGCCGATCCGGCGAAGCGCAAGAAGATCGTGCGCTTCGTCCGCGCGGTGATGGATGCGGCGGCTGCCATTCGCCAGGACCCGACGGCGGCGCAGGCGCTGGTGCTGGAACGGGGCGGTCATTCGGCGGAGGAAGTGAAGACGGCGTGGAAGCATCATGCTTTCAATGCCAACTATCCGGACGATCTGCTGGACATCCTCGTCGAGGAAGAAAAGTGGCTGGCAGAGCGCGACAAGCGGCCTGCGCGCTCGCGTGAACAGCTCGCGACGCTGATCGACCGCAGTGTCTATGAAGAGGCGCTGGCGCTGAGGCCCGGCCAGTGAGCGAACGCCCGTTCTTGAGCCTTTCGCGGCGCGTCATGCTCATGGGCAGCGCGGCGACATTGCTTGCGGGCTGCGCTGCTACGAGCCCGCGCTCCGCGGATTCCGCGAATGACGCGGCGCCGTCCGTGAGTCTGGCCGATGTGCGGGCCGTGCGCGAGATCAAGCGGCTGCAGCATGCCTGGGCGCATTATGCGCAAGCCGGGCAGTGGGCGGACATGGCGCGTCTATTCACTCCGCAGGGCGTGTGGACCGACGGCACGCAGTCCACGGCCGGGCGGACGGATATCGAAGCGCATCTGCGCCGTTCGATGGGCGGTGGCGAAAGCAGTTTGGCGGCCGGGTGCCTGAACCTGCGGCTGTTTCTGAGCCCGGTCATCACGCTCTCGCCAGATGGTAATTCGGCGCGCGGGCGCTGGCATGAGGTCGCCATGACCGGCGTGCAAGGTGAGTCCGCCGGATGGGCCGGTGGCATCCACGTCATCGATTACGAGCGCGTGGCGAGCGGCGAGGGCGGTCTGGGCGGATGGGCGATTGCTCAAATGCACTACCACCCGCAATTTGCCGGACCCTATGACAAGGGCTGGACGCATGTCGCGCCGAGCGTGCCGATGGTGTCCTTTCATTATACGCCCGATCAGGCCGGCCATCCCTGGGGCGCCGCGCGCGCCCAGGCCGCGCCCTCGAACATGGCCGCACAGGCCGAGCTCGTGCTTTCGGAAGGGCTGGTGCAGAACCTGCAAGCAGCCTTCGGCTATTATCTCGACCGCAAGATGAACGACGACATCGTCGATCTGTTCACCGAGGACGCGGTGCTCGATCTCGCCGGAACGGGGCAGTATCTCGGCAAGGCCGGCCTGCGCCGTGCCCTCGCCTTGTTCGGCGAACCCGGCTTGAAGACCGGCGAGCTCAATGATCGTCCGCAGCTCATGCCGGTCGTCACCATGGGTGCCGATGGCCGCAGCGCGACGGTGCGGAACATCGAGATCGGCATGACCGGCCAGCATGGCGGCGAAACCTACTGGTCGGCCACCATCCAGGACTTCAGCTGCGTGCGGGGGTCGGACGGCCGCTGGCGCATTGCCGCATTGCGCCGGATGCCGCTGATGCGCGCGACCTATGCCAAGGGCTGGCAAGACCCGATTGCGGCGGGGCTGCCCTCCGTGGCCGCAGCGCAGCCGGATCGACCCTCGCAGCTGGCCGATGCATCCTACCCCGGTCACGCGCCCGCGCCGGTGCGCTTTGCCGATGCGCTGGCGCCGGAGCCTGCCTTCGTCGGAAAAGGTGAGGCGGCGACGCTGATTGCGCGCGCGGCGGCTTTCGATGGTGCGGAAAATATCGCCAATGCCTATGGCTATTACATCGACGAGTTCCGCTGGGACGACACGGCCGATCTCTTTTCCACCGATGGCTGGAAGGAGCTCTCCTACATCGGCACCTATGTCGGGCGCGAGCGGGTGCGCGGCTCGCTGTTCGGTCGCTACGGCAATGCCGGGCGTTCGGCGGCGTTCATGGCCATTCACCAGAAGACGCAGCCTTATGTGACGGTCTCGCAAGACGGGATGCGCGCCAACATCCGCCTGCGCCTTTTCCAGTTCAACAGTGCCGCCAAGGGGCAGGGGTCTTGGATTTCGGGGATTTACGAGAACCAGGCCGTGGTCGAGAACGGCATCTGGCGCATCCACGGCATGGATCTCGATTATGTCTGGCTGGCTGACTACGCTGGCGGCTGGGCGGCCATCGTGCCCGGTGCGAGCGAGCGCTATCGCCCCAAGGCCGAGGATGTCGCCAAGAACCCGCCGGATGGCCCGCTGCGCGGCGTCACCTTCGCGCCGTATCCCGCCATCGCCCCGATGGGTTTCCATTTCGCCAATCCCGTGAGCGGCCGCGCTCCCGCGACTTTCCTGCATTGGTCGGACGGCCGCCGCGCCGCCGCCTCGGAGTGATCCATGTACGAATCCGACGATCCCCGTTCCCGCCTCTCGACCGCCACGGCTGGGGGGACCGCGCCTGCCAGCGCCTTCGGGGCCTCCACTTACGCGCGCTTCTATGAAGAGCCGCCGCAGGAAGCGGCACCGGGCGTCCAGACATGGCTGACTCGCGGGCAGAATTTCGTCGTCGCCTACTCGCAGGCGGAAGAAGGCGCGGTGTTGGAGCGGTCCGGGCAGGTCGACGAATATGTCCTGCTGTTGCCCGATGCTGCCAGCGCGGTGACAGTCGAGATCGCGGGTGAGCGGCACGAGATTTCCGGCAACACCATCAACTTCGTGCCGCCGGGTGACAGCCGCATCACTGTGCGGTCGGGCGGTCAGATCGTGCGGCTGTTCACGCTCAAGGCGGAGGATCTGCTCGCGCGCGTCGTCAATCCGGAGGCTTATGCCGGGCCGCATCCGCAGATCCCGCCCTTTGAGCCCTGGCCCGATCCGGTCGACGGCTTCAGGCTGCGCAGCTACAGCCTTGACGTGCCGGACGAGCCGGGCCGTTTCGGCAAGATCTGGCGGTGCAGCACCTTCATGGTCAATGTCTTCCCGCCGCAGGGGCCGCGTGACGTCACCAAGCTCTCGCCGCATCATCACGATGATTTCGAGCAGTGCTCGCTGGCGCTGGAAGGCGATTACATTCACCATCTGCGCTGGCCCTGGACGGCCAATCAGCACGACTGGCGCGACGATGAACATGAGCGCTGTGGTGCGCCCTCGGTCTGCGTCATTCCGCCGCGCGTCATCCACACCTCCGCACCGTCCGCGCCCGATCGCAATGTGCTGGTCGACATCTTCTCGCCGCCGCGTGCCGACTTCTCGGACATGCCGGGCTGGGTGCTGAATGCGGACGAGTATCCGCGCGCGCAATGATGCCAGTCGAGGAGGGGGAACAGATGACATCCTTGACCGATGAAGCGGTGCGCAATCCCGTCGTCGATTGCCACGCTCATATCTTCTCGGCGGACATGCCCGTCACGAGCGGCGCATGGATCAGGCCGGATTATGCCTTCACTGCCGATGATTTGCTGGCGCAGATGGATATGCACGGCATCCATTTCGGGGTGATTTCGGCACTCAGCATTTCGGGCAGCTACAATGATTATCTGATCTCGGAACTGCGGCGGCACAAGCGCCTGCGCGGCACCGCCATCGTCCCCCCTGGCACGGATTTCTACGTGCTTGAGCGGATGCGGGACGACGGGATCATCGGCATCCGCCTGCAACTGGCCCGCGCCGAATATCATGCCGATTATCGCAGCGACGAATATCGCCTGCTGTTCCGCCGCGCGCGGGATCTGGGCTGGCATGTCCATGTCGCCATCGAAGGGCAGAACCTGCCGCCGGTGCTCGACGCGCTGGTAGAAAGCGGCGTGGATATCGTCATCGACCATTTCGGCCACCCCGATCCGCAGGCGCCGCTTGAATGCACGGGCTACCGGGCCATGCTCGACGCCGTCGACAAGGGCCATACCTGGGTCAAGCTCTCGGGCGGCTTCCGCTTGCCGGGCCCCGAGGCCTGGCGCGACGATCCCGAAGGCGATGTCGAAAGCCTTGCGCAGCGTGTCGCCGAAAATCTGCTGACGCGCGTCGGCACGGACCGGCTGCTGTGGGGAAGCGACGCGCCTTTCGTGGGCTACGAGCGGCGCATCGGTTACGAGCAGGTGCTCGCCAGCTACCGGCGCTGGGTCCCGGATCCGGCAAAGCGCGCACAAATCTGCCGTACTGCGCTCAAGCTCTATTTTTCCTGATTGGAGACCGTCATGACCAAGACACAGCTTTCTCGCCGCGGTTTCATCGGCGCCACGGGCGGCGCGCTCGTTGGCGCCGCTGTCATGCCGGCCGCGCTGCAGGCAGCCGAGATCCCCGTGCTTCATGCCGATGGCATTCACGATGATACGCACGCGCTCGAAGCGCTCTTTGCCGGGCGTCCCGTGCAGGTCGTGCGGGAGAATGTCGTGGCCCGCTATGAGAACGGCACGGTCCGGCTCATCAACGGCCATTATCTGACCAGCCGCCCGGTGCGCGCTCGCTCGGAGGCCAACGTCTACACCGGCCATTGCACATTCCGCGTCGGCGATGGCCCGGCGCTGCCTTATCCCGAGCTACAGCAGCTGGCCTGACGGTCAGCGCTGCCAGCCCGGGCAGGGGCGCAGCCGACGCCATATGCCGGGCAAGGCGTCGTTCAGTGCCGCATTCGACAAGATTGGAGGAGGTAGGACGGTCTAGTGCTCCCTTCGTGGCCATCAAGGGGCCGAAAATATTCGGGAGGGGATCAATGAAAACGACCTTTGGCAAAATTTCCGCATCCGTGCTGGCGCTGTGCGCGGCACAGGCCGGGCACGCGCAGGTGCAGGCAACTGACGCTGAAAGCGCGTCGGAGCGTTCCACCGGCATTACCGACATCGTGGTGACTGCCACGCGTCGCGCCACCAATCTTCAGGATACACCCATCGCCATCTCCGCTCTGCCGGCGGATGCGCTGATGGAGCAGGGCCTGACCAACGTTGCCGAGATGTCGCGCGTCGTACCGAACGTCTCGTTCGAAAAGTCGCAAGCGGCGTTCGGTCCAGGCATGAGTGCATTCATCCGTGGCATCGGCTCCAGCGAGACCAATCTGTCGGGTGAAGCGGGCGTCGCCTTCTACATCGACGACGTCTATTATCCGCTGGTCTTCGGCTCGATGTTCGATCTGCTCGATCTTGAGCGCGTCGAGGTCCTGCGTGGTCCTCAGGGCACGCTGTTCGGGCGCAACTCACTCGCCGGCGCGGTCAATCTCACCACCCGCAAGCCGGTCCTCGGGGAGGCCTCGGGCTATGCCGAGTTCACCGTGGGCAGCTACGATCGCCGCGAGATGCGTGCCGGCATCAATCTTCCGATCGGGGCGAACATGTCGCTCTCGGTTTCCGGTCTGGTCAAGCAGATGACCGGCTATCAGCGGCGCCTCGATTTCCGCTGCGAGATGATCCGGCAGGGCACGCCGGAGCTGGCCGGGCTGTTCCCGACGGCCGATGCCGGTCTGCTCAACAATTCCGACGTCAATCCGCCGAACGATTGCACCATCGGTCACCTCGGCGGCGAGGATGTTCAGGCGATCCGTGGGCAAATCTATTGGGAGCCGACGCCTCGCCTCAAGATTACGGCAGCGCTTGATTATCTGCGCGACACATCTGACGCCGGTATGGACAGCGTGGTCGCCATTAACCCGGCGGTCGCTGCTGGTCGTCCGGCCGTCTCCACGCTGTTCAACCGCTGGACGGCCCCCGGCGGCCCGGCCTTCGCTTATGACTCGCGCTTCATTACGGGCGACCCGTACACGACCTATGCGACGTTCTCGGACCCGATTTCGGCCGGAACCGCCATCCCCGGCAACACATTCTACAATGGCTCGCCGTATCGCGGCGGCATTACCCATCCGAGCAATGTTCCCCAGACCAACTGGGGTGGCAATGCGCGTGTCGAATATGAGATCACCGATAATATCGATATCGTGGGTATCGTGGGATACCGCCGCTACGATGGCACCTTCGGCTTCGATGTCGACGGTTCACCGGTGGCGATGGAAAACAACCGCAACGACGTCTTCCAGGATGACTGGACGGGCGAGGTACGCCTGATCGGCAATACCGGCTGGATCGACTGGGTCGCGGGCGCCTTTTATTACTGGGCAGACGGTGAGCAGCGCTTCTCCGGCACGTCGCCGTTCAATAACACGCAGCGCTACCTCTGGAGCCGCTACACGCCGGAGAGCAAGGCCGTCTTCGCCAACGCTACGCTGCGGCCCTTCGGTGATCGGTTCGGCCTGACCCTCGGCGGCCGCTTCTCCAAGGACAAGAAGGGCGTCGATTATCGCAGCGTGCTGGATGGCAGCAACGCATCTTCGACGGAGTTCACTATCTCGCCCAACGGCCAGACTGTCTTCGCCTTCGATATCGAGGATGAGCGCTTCGACTGGAAGATTGGCGCCGACTTCAAACTGAATGAGCGCACGATGATCTATGCGTCGGTCGCAACCGGCGCGCGTCTGCCGGGTTTCAATGCCCGTCCGCTCCAGCCAAGCCAGGTTGCGCAGTATCCCGGCGATGAAACGCAGTCCTATGAGCTGGGCGTCAAGACCGACCTGTTCGACCGGATGCTGCGGATCAACGCTGCCGCCTTCTACACCGACTACAAGACTCGTCCCACGGGCGTTTCTGGGCAGGAATATCAGCTTGGGCCGGACGGCCAGCCACAGCCGGTGGCAGCACCCGGCGGCTTCATTGAGGTTCCCAACCCGGTGAATCCCGCCTTCACGACCTGCCGCCCGATTACCGCAGCCGAAATCGACGCAGGCACGCAGGGCTTCGCGTGCGTGGGCCGCACCTTCTACCAGAACACGCCCGGCAAGGTGAAAGGCTTCGAGCTGGAGCTGGACTTCCGCCCGGTCGAGGGCTTGGCCATTGGCGGGTCGGTCGGTTACCACAAATTCTCGTCGGCCGATCTGGATGCGCGCCCTGCGGGTCAGAACCGGCGTCCGGTGGCGATCCCCGAGCTCAAGGCCAATGCCGGCATTCAGTATGAGTTCGAAGCGCCCGCTCTGGATGGCTTGATCACCCCGCGCCTTGACTGGTTCTACACCGGCAGCCAAGTCTACAGCCCGGATCGCGTCGAGTATAATCAGGACGGCTATTCGCTCGTCAATGCACGGTTGACCTATGCGAACCTGGAGCATGACTTCACGATCGCTGCCGGCGTGACCAATCTTTTCAAGCAGTTCTACTGGAGAAACTACTTCATCTATCAGGCGATCGGTTATCCGCAGATCAACGGGCAGCCTGGCGCACCGCGCGAATGGTATCTCACCTTGAGCAAGCGGTTCTGAGGCCAGCCCGCCTGGCGGCCCGCGGCGACATTACAAGACATCTCGCGAGAGGAACAAGGTACATGCAGATCATCGACGGTCAGATCCACGAGCCGCATATTGGCGGAGGCATGCGGGCCGCCAAGCCGGAGGGCGCGACCATCACGCCCGAACTGGAAGAGTTCATCAACGTAGAATTGGCCCGCGAAGCGATCGACTGCGTCGGTGTGGACAAGGCCATCATCTACGCCGACAGGTCCTTCAACGAGGCGGCCGTGCGCTATTATCCCGAGCGGTTCGCAGCCGTCGAGGTGTTCGACTATGCCGCGCCTGATCTGGAACAGCAGATGGCTGCCTTCGCGAAGAAGCCGGGCATGCTGGCAACGCGGGTGCTGTTCACCAATTACGGGCAGGTCTGGCGCAAGCCGGGCGCGCAGATCGCGCTCAATCCGTTGGTGAAGCAGGGCGCCTTCGACCGCTATTTCGCTTATGGCGCGAAGTACAAAATCCCGATGTTCGTGGGTGCCCATGAGTTCGGGCACGAAGCGTCCGCCTATGCCGAGCGTCACCCGGACATGACGATCATCATCGATCATTTCGGCGTCACCCAGTCGATGGTCGAGCCGCCAAAGGATCGCTGGAAGAACTTGCCGAAGCTGCTGGAAATGGCGCGTTATCCGAACGTCTATGTGAAGCTGTGCGGCATGCCGATCATTTCCGAGGAGCCTTATCCCTACCACGACATCTGGCCGCACATTCACAAGATCCTGCACGCCTTTGGCGCCGAGCGGTGCCTGTGGGCGAGCGACATGACGCGTCAGCGGTGGGGCACCGAAACCCCGCCCGGACCGAATGGCTTCCCGCTGCGCAGCGACTGGAAGCCCTATGCGGACTCGCTCTACAGCCTTCTCCACACCAACGAGATTTCGCAGAGCGAGAAGGAATGGATTCTGGGCGGAACAGTGAAGCGCGCGCTCAACTGGTCGTGAGGTTGGGACCGCCGGATTCCGAATAAGAATTGCGGAAAGAAAAAGGGACGGAAGAGCAGCAGCTCTTCCGTCCCTTTTGTGTTTGTTGGAGCCTGTCTTAAAAGCAGCGCCGTTTTCAGAACCCGACCGCGTCGCCGCCCTTGAGGCCCAATAGCGCGCGCGCTTCCGCCGGGCTGGCAATCTCTCGCCCGAGCGCTTCGATCACGAGGCGGATCCGCTCGACCTGTTGCGCATTGGACGTCGCCAGCTCGCCCTTGCCGATGAACAGGCTGTCCTCCAGCCCAACGCGGACATTGCCGCCAAGCAGCGCGCTCTGGGTGCAGAAGCTCAGTTGATGGCGGCCTGCCGCGAAAGCAGAGAACACATAATCCTCGCCGAACAGGCTGTCGGCGATCGTCACCATATGCGCGAGATTGCGCGGCTCTGCGCCAATGCCGCCCAGAATGCCGAACACACCCTGGATGAGGAAAGGCGGGTCGATAAGGCCCCGGTCCGCGAAATGGGCGAGGGTGTAGAGATGGCCGATATCGTAGCATTCGAACTCGAAGCGCGTGCCGAACTCCCGGCCCACTTCCAGCATGATGCGCTCGATATAGGCATTGTCATTGTACATGATCCGGCCACGCGATCCCTCGACATAGGGCTGCTCCCAGTCATGCTGCCACTGGGCCACGCGCTTGGCCGCCCCGGAAAAGTCGAAGATCAGCGGCCCCATGTTGAGCGAGCACAGCTCGGGTTGCGCGCGCTTGGCGCCCTCCACCCGGTCGTCCAGCGACATCGTCGCGCTGCCGCCGGTGGAGATGTTGATGACCGCATCGCTCGCCTGCCTGATGCGCGGCAGGAAGGCCATGAAATCGGCCGCGCGGGGGCTGGGGCTGCCGTCCTGCGGGTTGCGGGCATGCAGGTGCAGGATCGCCGCGCCGGCTTCCGCCGCCCCGATGGCGGCTTGCGCGATCTCGTCCGCGCTGACCGGGAGGTGCGGCGACATGGACGGCGTGTGGATCGATCCTGTCGGCGCGCAGGTGATGATGACCTTGGCGTGTTTGCGCATGGATGGCTCTAAAGTCCTGCGTGGCAGAGATATTTGAGGTTCTGGTACTCGGCGAGGCCGTGGTGCGAGCCTTCGCGCCCGAGGCCGGACAGCTTGACGCCGCCGAAGGGCGCATAAGGCGTCGAGATGAGGCCCGTGTTGATCCCGACGATGCCGGTCTCCAGATCGCGGCCTACCCGTGCAATCGTCGCAGGATCGCTGGAGCAGAGATAGGCGGCGAGGCCGAAAGGCGTGTCATTTGCCAGCCGCACGCCATCTTCCACGCTTGCGAAGCCAATCACGCCCGCCAGAGGCCCGAAAGTCTCCTCGCGTGCGAGCAGGGCATCCGGGGCGACATCGCCGACCAGCGTCGGCAGCGCGATGCGGCCACCGGGACACTCGCCGCCGGCCAACAGGCGGCCGCCGTGGCGCAGCGCATCCTCGCGATGCTCGTCGATCTTGGCGACGGCGCGCTCGTCGATCATCGGGCCGACGTCGACACTCTCGTCGAACCCGTCACCCGCCTTCATCGCCGTAACCCTCTTGCCGAAGGCCTCGAGGAAACGGCTCTGAATGCCATTCTGAACATAGATGCGGTTGGCGGCGACGCAGCTCTGGCCACCATTGCGGAACTTCGCCACCATGGCCGTCTCGACCGCGGTATCCAGATCGGCATCGTCGAAGATCAGCAGGGGCGCATTGCCGCCCAGCTCGAGGCTGAGCCGCTTGATGGTCGGCGCGCAGGCCTCCGCGAGCATCGCGCCCACGGGCGTCGATCCGGTGAAGGAGAGTTTGCGCACGATGGGCGATCCGGTCATCACCGGGCCAATGGTCTTCGAGTTGCCGGTGACGACGCTGAACACGCCCGCCGGCAGGCCCGCTTCCTCGCCCAGCTTGGCGAAAGCGAGCGCAGTCAGAGGCGTCAACTCGGCCGGTTTAGCGACCATGGTGCAGCCTGCCGCAAGGGCAGGGCCGACCTTGCGGGTCAGCATGGCGAGCGGGAAGTTCCACGGCGTGATCGCCACGCACACGCCGATCGGCTCGCGCTCGACCAGCAGGCGGCGGCCGGTGACGGGGGCAGGGATGATCTCGCCTACGCTCCGCGCGGCCTCATCGGCATAGAACTCAAGGAACCCGGCGCCATAGTCCACCTCGGCACGCGCTTCCTTGAGCGCCTTGCCGTTCTCGCGGGTGATCAGCCGGGCGAAGTCTTCCTTGTGCTGCACGATCAGCTCGAACCAGCGCCGCAATATGGCGCCGCGCTCCTTCGCAGGCCGCCGCGCCCATTGCGGGAAAGCGCGGTTCGCAGCGTCGATGGCCTGAGAGACCTGCGCCTCCCTTACGCGCGGGACCTGCCCGACGGTCTCGAGCGTGAAGGGGTCGTCCACATCGATCGGGTCACCCGTGCCGTCGACCCACTGGCCGGCGACATAGGCCTTTGAAAGCAGAAGATCCTTCTCGTCGAGTTCGCCGCGCTGTCTGCTCATGGGATTGCTCACTTCGCCTCTTGATCGTCCAGGTTCGGATTGGTGATCGGGGTATCACTCTCGAACAAATGCTCGAACCGGCGATAGGTGCACAGCCAGCGGCCATTGGTGCTCCGCACATAGCGGTCTGTGGCCAGCGAGATGGTCACTGGCGGATGGGTGGGCAGGGGGCGTACGCCATCGGCGGCGTAGAGGAAGAGATAATTGGTCGCTTCGGCACTGTCCGGCCCGGTGAACCAGGCCCGGAAATTGGTGAAGGCATGCACGGCCAGTCGCTCGCCACGCTCTGCCCGCCAGTCGTAGAATTGCTGGATTTTCGCCCGTCCGTGATAGGAGGCGAACTGGCCGTGGAAGACGGCGTCCTCGGTATAATAATCCGAGGCCTTGCGCCCCTTGTTGGTATCGATCTCGTGCCAGTATTCGGTCAGCTGCAGCGACAATATCTGGTTCAGATCAAGCACTTCCCTGGCAACCATTGCGTCTTCCGTCCTCCATGTGCCGCCCTCCGGCGTGGAGAAGGGGCTGACATAGCCGTCACGGGATCGCTTGTCCGGGCGGGCAGGATGACTTGCTCGAGAAGGCGCCGGGCTCGCGGCTCAGTTGGAGCCGGTTCGACGATAATCGCGAGGCGCCATGCCGAAATGCTCGTGGAAGGTGCGCGTGAAGTGCGCAGCGCTGTTGAAGCCCCAGGCGAAGGCGATCTCGGTCAGCGTATGGCCTGCCCAGGCGGGATTGCGCAGCTGCTTGCCGCACTCTTCCAAGCGCCGGCGCACGATGTAGCTGGAGGCCTTCTCCCCGCGCGAGGCGAAGAGCGTGCGCAGATAACGCGGCGAGATACGCAGGCCCTCGGCAACGCGCGCGGGCGTCAGCTCCGGATCGCGCAGATGGTCCTCGATATAGCGGATGACCTCGCTCTGGCGGCCGAGCATCACGGCCGATCCTTCCGGCTGCTCGTCGAAACCCATGGCATAGGCTGTCGAGAGCATTTCCAGCACGTGCCGGGCGAAGCGGCCGTCATGAACGGAATGGAAGCCGTTCTGAACCTGCGTATTGAGGTTCTCGAGCATGGAGGACATCACGGCGGTGAGGCCCACTTCATGGTCGAGCTTCAGGCCGCAGAAACGCTCGGGCGTGGGCAGGTGCTTCTTGATCAGCCCCGCGTCGACACGCAGCATGATGATCATGGAATTGTCGCCCAAAGTGAAGCTGTGCGGCGCGGCGCTGTCGCACAGCACGAAGTCGCCCTGATCGAGCTGGGCCTGATGCCCGCAATGGTCGAGCACGCTGTTGCCGCGCGCCTGCATCAGGAAGGAGTAGAGGCGCGGCGCGCCGGGCCGGATGTGATTGCGCGTGCGCTCGATATGGCTGCGGTTGGCCGCAATGCTGGCGAGCTGGATCGGCCCGAAATGGCTGAGGCTCAGCCGCGCGGCGAACTCGTGCCGGTCCGCAGGCGTGAAGTTCACCCGGTTGAGCTGCTGCGAATAGAGCTTCGACCATGCCGCAGCGCGGGTGGACACGGGAAAGGCTTCAGTGCTGTAGGATTCCATGGTTATCCTCTCCGTGCGCCCTCTGTCATTCTGCTGAGGCGTTCTTGTCGCTTTCGTTCAAGTTCGAGCATTTCAATTCGCATTGCAAGTAATCTGCACTCACACCCCGCCTGACACCGCAAGGTTCGCGCCGTTCACATAAGAGGCATCCTGCGAGAGCAGATACAGCACTGCCTTTGCAACCTCCTCCGCTTCGCCGGCGCGCTTCATCGGGACGCGCGCAGCGCCCACCGCGAGGCGCTCTGCGCTCAGCATGTCGGTCGCCACCGGGCCGGGAGAAACGCAATTTACCCGAATTCCATCACCGCCGACTTCCTTCGCGAGGCCGGTCATCAGGCTGTCTATGCCGCCCTTGGATGCGGCGTACCACACATATTCGCCGGGAGAGCCATAGGCCGTGGCGCGTGACGAGATGAACACGATGCCGCCGCCCGATCCGCCGCGCGAGCGCGCCATGCGGCGCACGCCTTCGCGCGCCGCCAGCATCGCGCCGGTCAGATTCACGGCGATCACGCGTTCAAGGGTTTCCGCCGAGACATCGGCCAGGGGAGAGGCCTGGCCGGTGATCCCGGCGGAATAGACGAGCGCGCCGATCGGCCCGGAGGCCTGCGCCTGCTCGAACAGGGAGACGAGATCGGCCTCGCTGGCGCTGTCGGCCTTGATGGCAATCGCTTGGCCGCCGGAGGATGTCACGGAGGCTGCGACCGCCTCGGCTGAAGCGGCATTGCTCGCATAGCTGAAGACGACGCCGTAGCCCGCCTGCGCAAGCAGCCGGACGACGGCCGCACCGATCCCCCGGCTGCCGCCCACAACGACTGCGACTTTTTTCGCTTCGTTCATGATGTCGCCTTTGCTTCGACGGGTTTCACGGCGGCATCCTGCTCCAGATCATCCAGCGATTGAAGCGCGCGCCCCGCCGTCTCGGGCAGAAGCATGGTTGCGATGAGTGCGCATACTATGCCGCCCATGCCGACAATGGCCATCGCTGCGCCGAGCGGCATGACAGCCGCCACGAACGGCACCGTCATGATGAAGAGCGCGCTTGCCGCCCGGCCGAAATTGTAAGCGAAAGCCTGTCCGGTGCCGCGCAGCTCGGTGGGGAACAGCTCCGTGAAATAGGGACCGAAGCTCGCGTAAATGCCGAACTGAAAGAAGCCGTAGACGATGCCGAAGGGGATGAGGAAGTAGACATTCCCGCCCCAGGGTCCGAACAGATAGAGCGATGCGGAGATGACAAAGCCGAGGCCGAACAGGCGGAAGGCATTGCGCCGCCCGACATAGTCGCTGATCGCGGCATTGAAGAGGAAGCCGAAGAAACCGCCGACGCTGTTGAACATCACGCACAGGCCGGCAAGGGCAATGCCGATGCCCCGGTCCGTTGCGAGGAAGACCGTCAGATAGCTGCTCACCGCATAGCCCGCGCCCTGCGCGCCGACAGCGAGCAGCGAGGCGAGGATGGTGATGCGGATGACCTTGGGCCGGAAGATGCTGGCGAGGCTCGTGCGCTGGCCGGTTTCGAGCGCGCGCTGCTGCGCCTGCTTGAACAACTCGGAATCGTCCGTACCGCGCCGGATGAAGAAAATGAGGCCGGCGGGGATGATGCCCACGAAGAAGGCGAGCCGCCAGCCGATCTCGGGATCGAAGGCGGACGCGAACGGTCCGGCAATCAATGCCGCGAGCCCGGAGCCGACCGCCGCGCCGCTGTGCAGTGTGCCGAGCGCCTTGCCGCGATGCTTGGGCGATACGATCTCGCCGAGCAGCACCGCACCCACCGCCCATTCCGCGCCGAAGCCGATGCCTTGCAACACGCGCAGGACAAGCAATTGCTCGAAATTCTGGGCAAAGCCGGACGCGAAGGAGAAGAAGGAGAACCACAGGATCGTCAGCTGCAGGATGCGGGCACGACCGTAGCGATCGCACAGCCATCCGCCGATCCAGCCGCCGATGGCCGCCGCGAAGTAGTTGGCGCTGGCGATGGTGCCGGCCTCGGTCAGCGAAATGCCGAGGCCCACGATGAGCAGGGGGATCAGATACTGGTAGACCAGCCCGTCGGCGCTATCCATGGCCCAGCCGGCGCTGCACGTCCAGAAGACGCGGCGGGTCTTGCGATCCGCGTCGCGATACCAGGAGAAGAGATCGGCTTTCATGAAATCGATGGTCCTATAGCGCGGCTTCATAGATGGCGCGCGCATCGGATTCAGTGACTTCGCGCGGGTTTCTCATGAGCAGTCTTTGCACGGTCATGGCGGCAGCGGCCATCTTTGGCACGGCATTGGCGCCGATGCCGAAGGCTGACAAGCGTCGTTCGATGCCGATGGCGGCCGAGAGGCGTTCGATCTCGGCAATACCGGCCAGCGCATCGGATGCGTCATCACCTGTGCGGGTGACGCCGAGCGCAGAGGCGACCTGCGCATAGCGAGCGGGCGCGGCGGGCAGATTGAAGCGCAGCACATGCGGGAGCAGTAGCGAGTTCGCGACGCCATGGGCGATGTGGAATTCGCCACCGAGCGGATAGGCGAGGGCGTGAACGGCTGCGGTATTGACCGGCCCCAGGCACATGCCGCCCAGATGCGCGGCCCGCAACATGGCGTCGCGCGCTTCCAGGTCGTTTCCGTCCGCGCAGGCCCGTTCAAGATGACCGGCGACCAGCCTGATGCCCTCAAGCGCCCAGGCGTCCACCACCGGATGGGAGAACCGATTGGCATAGGCCTCGATGCAGTGGGTGAGGGCGTCCAGACCGGTCGCGGCGGTGACGGCGCGCGGCATCGAGACGGTGAGGGCCGCATCGAGATAGGCGAAATCCGGCACCAGATGGTCGCTGACCACGCCCTTCTTCAGTTCGGCCGCGCTGTCCTCCAGAATGGCAATGGGCGTCACTTCGCTGCCGGTGCCGGCAGTGGTGGGGATGCAGGCGAGCGGAACCGCGCGCGCATGCAGGAGCCCGGTGCCGATCACGTCCTCGACCTGCTGTGCGCCATCCATCAGCGCCGCGACCAGCTTGGCGACGTCCATCGCACTGCCGCCGCCCAGGCCGACGATGAAGCCAGCGGCATGCGTGCGGGCCATGTCCATGGCAGCGTTGAAATCGGCGAATGTCGGTTCACCCGCAATCGCATCGAAAATGGCGGGCGCGCAGCCCGCGCGTTCCAGTTCGGCAGCGAGAGCATCGCTGAGCGCGCGCAAGGGAGCAGCCGAGACAATGAGCGCGCGGGACGCGCCCGTCGCAACGATATCCTCCGCGCATTGCCGTAGCAGCCCGGCGCCAATGCGCACCGAGCGGACGTTGTGCAGGCTCAGAAGCTGTTCAGATTGCAATGCTCACCTCTCCATCCGGCCTTCCATCCTCTCTCAATAGCTGCGGGCGCGCTGTCTTGATCTAAGCGGCAATATGCTTTGCTGCAGCCGAAGGAGGGGGGGGCGGCCTGCTGGCGCATTCGTGGAGATGGCGGCGTCCACAAGGCGCCACGCTGTCCCGCCAATATGGATGCGATACACTGCCGGTGGCGGCGGAAAACGTGTATAACGCCTGCAAGCGTTCTTGCCCGGGGGGATGGCCAATGCCGCTTCACATCACCTGCGAGAGACACCGCCGCCGAAGAACAGGGCATCGGCATCCGGTCACGGGTGACGCCAGGCGACAGCCGCCGATCCTCGGGAGGCCAGGACTATCCGGGCCGGTGGCCAGCGATGCATTCATAGCGCATGTGAATGCGCGGCTGGCGCTGCCGGGGAAAGCCTCTGCACGGCTGCTCGCTTACCTCATGTCCGATCCCGACCGGCTTGTCCCTGTCGTTGAGCTTGCGCGCGCGATGGGGCCGCGCGTTGCCTCGCCGCGCGCGGTCAAGGTGCATGTCTGTCGGTTGCGTGCGGCGCTGGTCCAGCGGGGGCTGGCGGCGACGGTTATCGAAACCGGACCTGCGAGTTACGGACTGCGTGGCGCCTTCCTGCCTACCCTGGAGGAACTCCTCGATCTGGGCGATCGTGCAACGCCGCTGACGGCTCCCACACAGCGAGGCTGAATCAAAACGGGACAGGTGGGGCAGTTGCCCGGCTCTCCGTGGAAATCCGCGTGGCTTTCTTTGTTGACTTCCCAATGTGCAGACGCACAATGTGAGTCATACAGAACATAATATTACTTCAGAAAGTCGAAAAGGCTTCGAAGATTGCAGGGGTTGCGCATATGAAAATCAGCTTCAAGACCTGACGGCATTCCGTCGGAAAACCAGTCTTCTTGCCGTCATTGATGAGCAGGAAGCCTGCGTGAAGGCGCTTTAATCGGCGCGACTTTGCTAGAATTCCGAAGGATTGCTTGTGACGTTCGAGACAGACGACGAGGTGTGCCCCGCGCGCGCCGATGATGGTGCGCGCGCAGGTTCCGCGCAGGATCCCATCATTCTGAAGGCGCGGCGCCTGCAGACCCTCATCGGCCGGAGGCGCGCCCTCTTTCCCGAACCGGCCATGGCTGACGCATCCATGATGGTGATGCTCACATTGTTCCTCGCCGAGTGCGAGGACCAGCCGCTCACAGGCACCGCTCTGGCGCATAAAGGCGGCCTTGCGGTTACGCAGGCGAGCGAGGTGGTGGCCGCGCTGGACCGGGCCGGTCTCGTGCGCGTGGGAGGGCTTCACGAGGGTTCGGCGCTGCCCGGGCAGGGGCAAGCCGGTGCTGGGTTGGAGGCGACGAAACTCGGCCTGACGCCCATGGGGTCGGCGCGAATGCGCAGCTACCTCGGCGACTATCCGGCAATCTGACATGCCGCCCGCAATCATGTCCATGTCTCAACCGAGTGATTCCGAGTAATGACAACAACAGGTTCGAAGCCAGATTTGCAGGGCGGCCTCTGTCCGGTGGTTACGGGACATGCATCTGCCGGTCGCTATCCCTATCTCGCACGCAATCTCATAGCAGCGGCATTGCTCCAGCGTCCGGGACGTTACCCGGGCGGCGAAAGTTCGCCCGATGCCGAATCAAAGGTTATTTGACGTGTCGAATAATGTGCAACGCGGTCTGCCGCTTCGCTGGGACGAGCAGCCGGCACCGGGCCGAGTGGAAGAATCCACCGCTGCCCTGCGTGCCAAGGCCGGGCGGATGCACATGCTTGGCCGCCTGCGAGCCAAGCATTTCTACACGCCCGTCATGGCCGATCGGGCCATGGACGTGATGCTATCCCTTTTCGTCGGTGAACTGCAGTCCAGTCCGGTGAGCGACACGGCTTTGGCCGTGGGCAATATGCTCAGCCCGGAGGAAGCCACTGCCGTCATCGACAGACTGGTCCAAGCGGGACTGGTCGCCGTTTCTGGTGAAGAGCCAGAGCGGCGAACAGTTGGGCTAACGCCCCTCGGGTCCGCACGGATGCGGAGTTATGTCAGCGACTACCCGGACGTCTGACAAGCTTCGCAGGTCGGCGCTTTGTCTGATCCGCGTGCAGCCATCTCCCCACGCTGGCTGTGCAATCCCCGGTTCAGGCGGAGCGTCGACCATTTTCTGCCCGCAAGGCGCAGGCCGCGTCGTCGCTATCCCACCTCCCACAGAAAGAGGCGACGGCGCGGTTTGCGCGGGGCGGAGGCCCCGGCTCGCGCGCCACTTTTCCCCGCTTCCGTTCAGCACGCGTTCAAGCGGCAGCCCCTTTTTTGCGCATGTGTCGTGCACGCTGCGACATTCGTCATCATTCGCTTGGCGAGGTCCGGTTGCTCCGTTAAGAGGCTGCGCATGATCGTTACACCGCTGCGTCGTGGCAGGCTGATTGCCGCCAGCCTCATCTCCCTTGCCTTGCTGGGCGGCTGCGCTCGCAGCTCGAACAGCGTCGACACGCGCTATGTCGCGCGCGACGTCAGCACGCTTTACCTCGCGGGGCAGCAGCGGCTGGATCGCGGCCGTTTTGCAGAGGCGGCGGTGCTGTTCGACGAGGTCGAGCGTCAGCATCCCTATTCGCCCTGGGCGCGCCGTGCGCAGCTGATGAGCTCGTTCAGCTATTATGCCGCGCGCAATTATCGGCAGTCGATCCAGTCGGCCCAGCGCTTCCTGTCGATTCACCCCGGCAATCGCGATGCGCCTTATGCTTATTATCTGATCGCGCTTTGCTATTATGAGCAGATCAGCGACGTAACGCGCGACCAGAAGCTCACCTTCCAGGCTCGCGATGCCCTTAACGAGCTGGTCCGCCGCTATCCCGATTCGCGCTATGCCTCGGATGCGCGGCTGAAGCTTGATCTCGTCTATGATCACCTCGCCGGCAAGGAAATGGAAGTCGGGCGCTTCTACCAGCGCCGTCGCGAGTGGATCGCAGCCGCCATGCGCTTCCGTGAAGTCGTCGACGATTATCAGCAGACCAGCCACACGCCCGAAGCGCTGCACCGGCTGGTGGAGAGCTATCTGGCGCTTGGCATGCAGGAAGAAGCCAAGCGCGCTGCGGCGGTTCTGCAGACCAATTTCCCCGGTTCGGAATGGTATGAGCGCTCATATCGCCTGATGGCGCAGCACACGCCGCACGCCTGATATCCCGTTCCGGCGTGACTGCGCTGGCAAAGGCGGGTGACAGCATGCGGGCAATGGATTAGCTCTGCGCCACATATGCTGACCGGCCTCTCGATCCGTAACATCGTGCTCATCGAGGCGCTCGACCTTGTGTTCGAGCGGGGGCTGACCGTGCTCACTGGCGAGACGGGCGCGGGCAAGTCGATCCTGCTCGATGCGCTGGGTCTGGCGCTCGGCATGCGCGCGGACAGCGGCCTTGTACGCGCGGGCACCGATCAGGCGAGTGTCACCGCGACCTTCGATCCGCCGGCCTCCGGCTCGGCGCTGGCTGCGTTGCTGGCGCAGAGCGACATCGCGCAGGAGCCGGGCGAGCCATTGCTGATCCGCCGCACGCTCAAGGCGGATGGCGGAAGCCGCGCGTTCATCAACGATCAGCCCTGTTCGGCGGCCCTGCTGCGTGATGTGGGCGCCTATCTCGTCGAGATCCACGGTCAGCATGACGAGCGCGGTCTCATCAATCCGCGCGGGCATATGGATCTGCTCGATGCTTTCGGGGGCCTCGATGCCGGTGCGGTGCGTGCGGCGCATAATATCTGGCAGGCCGCGCAAGTACAGCTGGCGGAAGCACGCGAAACACTGGAAACCGCCGCCCGCGAGCGCGACTATCTCGCCCACGCCGTTGCGGAACTGACGGCCTTCGCACCCGAGCCGGGCGAGGAGGAAGCGCTCGCGACCGAGCGCGCGGACATGCAGAAGGGCGCACGGCTCACCGAGGACATGGCCGCGCTTGATGAACTGCTTGGCGGATCGGACGGGGCGCTCGCCAAGCTGCGGCAGGCCGCGCGGCGGCTTGACCGGATCGGCGAGGAGCATGAACTGCTGGCCAATGCGCTGGCCGCCTTCGATCGCGCGGTTATCGAGGCGGGTGAGGCCGAGGAACATCTGGCGCGGGCAGGGGAGGCACTGGCGGTCGATCCGGCCCGGCTGGACGCCATCGAAACGCGCCTGTTCGATCTGCGCGCGCTGGCCCGCAAGCATCAGGTTCCGGCCGACGATCTGGCGGATCTGGCAGTGCGGATGAGCGATCAGCTTGCCCGCATTGATGCCGGCGAGGCGGGGCTGGCCGATCTGGAGCGCGAGGTTGCGGTGGCGCGGCAGGCCTATGAGGCAGAAGCGCAGGCGCTCAGCGAGGCACGTCAGGCCGCGGCGGCCCGGCTGGACAAGGCAATGGCCGGTGAGTTGGCCCCGCTCAAGCTGGATGCCGCCCGTTTCCGCACCGATGTCGAGCCGCTGCCGGAGGGGCAATGGCGCGCCTCGGGCAAGGACCGCGTCGAGTTCATGATCTCTACCAATCCCGGCGCGCCGTTCGCGCCGCTGATCAAGATTGCGTCCGGCGGCGAGTTGTCGCGCTTCATTCTCGCCCTCAAGGTCGCGCTCGCGGCGCAGGGCAGCGCGGGCACGATGATCTTCGATGAGATCGACCGGGGTGTCGGCGGGGCGGTGGCCGGTGCGATTGGCGAGCGGCTGGCGCGGCTCTCCGGCGGCGGTCAAGTCATCGTCGTCACGCACTCGCCCCAGGTTGCGGCGCGGGGCGCGGCGCATCTGCTCATCGCCAAATCCTCGCACGGCACCATCACGCGCACCGGCGTCCACCCGCTCGACGACGCCGAACGCCGCGAGGAAATCGCGCGCATGCTCTCCGGTGCCGAGATCACCAACGAAGCGCGCGCACAGGCCGAGCGGCTGCTGGAGGGGGTGTGAGCAAGATCGAGGCGCCCGGCCTGGAAAATGCGAGGCTCTGTCCTACAGCTGCGCATATGTGCCATGACACATCATCGGCGACGTCGGCTGAATGGGTAGAACGAAGAAATTTATTTACACCGTAACCTTCGTAACCTTTCGCCCGGCCAAAATGGAGGGCTTTTCGGACAATTTCCCTTATTGCTGAAGCAATTACGGACAACGACAGATGACCGACCTCACCACCCTCACCGAAGCCGAGGCCGCCAACCGTCTGATGCGGCTCTCGAGGGAGATCGCGAAGCACAACGCGCTCTATCACGCCAATGATGCCCCCGAGATCAGCGACGCTGCCTTCGACGCGCTGGTGCGCGAGAACAACGCGCTGGAGGCCGCTTTCCCGCATCTGATCCGCGCGGACAGCCCAAACCGGCAGGTGGGCGCTTCAGTCGCGACATCCGCGCTTGCCAAGGTGCGCCACGAGAAGCGCATGATGAGCCTCGACAATGCCTTTGCGGACGAGGACGTGGAGGAGTTCGTCGCGCGCGTGCGCCGTTATCTTGCGCTCGGCGAGGGCGAAAGGGTGGCAATGACGGCGGAGGACAAGATCGACGGCCTCTCGCTCTCGATCCGCTATGAGGACCGCAAGCTCGTCCGCGCCGCCACGCGCGGCGATGGCGAGGTGGGCGAGGACGTCACGCCCAACGTCGCGCACATCGCCGATATTCCGCAGACCCTGCCGGTCGGCGCGCCCGCCATCTTCGAGGTGCGCGGCGAGGTCTATATGGAGAAAGCCGCCTTCGCCGCGCTCAATACCCGGCTGATGGATGAGGCGCGCGCCGTGGCGGAAACCCGTGGTGAGCCCTTCGACCCTGATGGGGTCCGCCAGTTCGCCAATCCCCGCAATGCCGCCGCCGGATCGCTGCGCCAGAAGGATGCGAGCGTCACCGCAAGCCGTCCACTACGTTTCCTTGCCCATGGCTGGGGCATGGTGAGCGAGGACGGCCTGCCGGCCGATACGCAATATGGCGTGATGAAGGCGATGGAAGCCTGGGGCATTCCCGTCTCGCCGCATCTGGTGCTCTGCGATGGCAGCGCAGCGATGCTCGCGCAATATCGCGCTATCCAGCAGCAGCGCGCGGATCTGCCCTATGATATCGACGGCGTGGTCTACAAGGTGGACCGGCTGGACTGGCAGGGCCGGCTCGGCTTCGTCGCCAAAGCGCCGCGCTGGGCGATCGCGCATAAATTCCCTGCCGAGCAGGCCGAGACGACGCTGGAAGCCATCGACATTCAGGTCGGCCGCACCGGCAAGCTCACGCCTGTCGGGCGCCTCAAGCCCGTCACGGTGGGCGGCGTGGTGGTGCAGAACGTCACCCTCCACAATCGCGACGAGATCGCCCGCCTTGGCGTGCGCCCCGGTGACCGGGTGCTGATCCAGCGCGCCGGCGATGTCATCCCGCAGGTGGTGGACAATCTCACGCGCGAGGAAGACCGCCCGGCGTTCGTCTTCCCCAATCACTGCCCGGAATGCGGCAGCGAGGCCGTCGCAGAAGAGGGCGAGGTCGATGTGCGCTGCACGGCGGGTCTCATCTGCCCGGCGCAGCGGATCGAGCGGCTCAACCATTTCGTGAGCCGCGTGGCGATGGATATCGATGGCCTCGGTGACAAGACCATCCGCGAGTTCTTCGCGCTCGGCTGGCTGGAGAACGGCCCCGCTGATATCTTCCGTCTCAAGCAGCATCGTGCGGAGATGCTGGGCCGTGAGGGCTGGAAGGAGAAGTCGGTCGATAATCTCCTCAAGGCCATTGAGGACCGGCGCGAACCCGATGCGGCGCGACTGCTCTTCGGCCTCGGCATCCGCCATGTCGGCGCGGTGACCGCGCGCGATCTCATGAAGGCCTTCGCGACCTTGCCGGCGCTGCAAGCCTGGTCGATGCTTGCCAATGCCGACCGCCTTCCGTTCGCATCGAGCGAAGTCGAGATGCAGATGCGCGGGCGTGTCTCGACTTCGCTCGACACGAACGGGGACGTTGTCCAGCAGGCGAAGGCCGCGCTCACCGCCATCGAAGGGATCGGCCCCGCCGTGGTCGAGGCGCTGGGCGATTTCTTCCATGAGGCGCACAATGTCGCCGTCTGGGAGGACCTGCTGAGCGAAGTCTCGCCGCCGCCTTATGTGGTGGAGGTGAAGGCCAGCGCCGTCTCCGGCAAGACCATCGTCTTCACTGGCAAGCTGGAGACGATGAGCCGCGACGAGGCCAAGGCGCAGGCCGAGGCTTTGGGTGCGCGCTCTGCTGGCTCGGTGAGCGCGGCGACCGATCTCGTGGTCGCAGGGCCGGGGGCGGGCTCCAAGCTCAAGAAAGCGGCGGAACTCGGCATCGAGGTGATCGACGAGGCGGCTTGGGCTGAGATCGTCAAGAGCGCGGGGTAGGAGACATCGCCTCCCAAGGGGCGATGAACAGCGCTTCCCGAAAGGGCCGACGGACAGGCCATTCAGTTTCCGCTAAGCGGCCGCGGTTCAGAAAGATTGCGAACGCGGGCGTGCGGAGACCGGCAATGCATCACAAGCGAGGGCGAGCACGCAACCAGCGCGCGGGGTGCAAGCTCTGCAAGCCCTGGAAAGCCAATGGCATACGCACCGAGCGCGCCGATGGTGAGCGCTTCAGCGATCATCGCCGGCGCGTAGCGGCTGGCCAAGGTGAATTGATCAGGGACTGACCCGTAGCGGCATGCCTGACGTGCCGACGCATGATTGCAGGTCAAAAGGCCGGCCTGGTCTGCGGCGCCTGGGCAGTTGCTTCATGGGACCGAAGGCTGCTCTCCGACATCATCTATGTACCAAAACGGTGCAAAATGCCAGAAAAATTGAGATTATCAAAATCGCAAGAATTGGCCACCAATATAACCGAAAGAGGTCGGTTGTCCAGATCGTTGCCGGCCCTGATCAATATCGCAAATATGCAGCAATAAATATAATAAGATATTGATATAAATCTATAATTACTGTTACAATTTAGCCAATAGTGTAACAGGCAGCAAGCGCGAAATGATCCAAAATGGCGGGATGCGATGGCATGGCGCTGACATTGGCCGATGAATGGTACGCGCTGTCTCTAACGGAATTGGATGGTTATGCGTCCATTGACCTGACTGAGTGCCCTGGAAATGGCGGTTGTCTGCGTGGTTGGCTCGATCGGGATGACGGGCGCTGATGTGATCCGCACGCTTTCAAAGGCGGATGCAGGCAACCTCCGTTCCGGACCAGACCGGGGCCGCCGCCCGCCTTTCTCGGCTCGTCCTGACCACAATCGCGAGGCGAGTTCCCGTTCTTCCGGCCCGGTGGCGTTGGTGTAAATGGCGGTCGTCTTGATATCAGCGTGACCAAGCCAACGCTGAACGAGATTAAGCGGCACATTCGACTGAATAGCGCGAACAGCAAAGCCGTGGCGAAGGCCTTTGGGCGATGCATATCCGCCGGTCAGGCCCGCTTCCCGCATGATCTGGCTAACATAACGATAGGCCGTCATTCTGGAGCAGGGCCAGAACCTGTCGCGCGGCAAGTCGCCGCTGTTCATCCATCGCTCCAGTGATCGAAGCAGATCCTCGGGCAGCGGAATTGCCCGGAAAATGCGCTTATTTCGCTTCTTGAGGCACAGGATGATGACCTGCTTGGCCTCGAAATCGATACTGTGCCGCCCCATCGAGAGTGCTTCCGATATTCTGCACCCGGTCACCGCCATCATCCAGCACAGGCAGTATATCGCTTTGCTGTGATTGCGCGCGAATTGAAGAAACAGATCTATCTCTGATTTGGTCAAATACTTGCGCTGACCATCGTTCCCATAAACATTCCACGACACGACCCGAAGTCCTTTGTTGATTTGCTATCTGGTTAGCATGTTCGAAAGTTACTTATTCGACCTGATCATATTGTTACACTATTGGCTAAATTGTCACAGACTCGTTCGGGGAGATGGGGTCAAAACGGAGACAATTCATGCCAGCTTTGCGTGGGATCTATGACAGGCTGAATGACGAAACCACGTTCAGTTCTGGTTCGCCTTTGGGCAAACAGGGCAGGGAACTGGCAAGTTTCACGATGCGGATCGGCAATTACCGACATATTCGGCGTGCGTTCGGCGAGGATATCGCACTTGAGGTGCTCGATCGGCTGGTTAACCGGGTTAATCAGGTTCTTCGGGGGGACGGCGTTGCCGCGCCAGCGGCCTATGGGCAGATCATGGTCCGGATGATCGGCCTTGGGTCCATGCAGTCCGATGCCGCGACCGGCGTTTCGGGTTCCTGGCTCTGGGCACTCTGTACGGCAATGTCCACGTTTCCAGTGCGGATCGGGTCGGCGACAATCTTTCCGCTTGTCTGGGCCAGCTGGGACCGGCGTCCGGATGGTCTTGCTGCGGACGTCGCGGGTCCGGCCGATCCCTGGCATGTCGATGAGCTTGCCCCGGTTTGTGAGGCGAGCGCGGATGAGAAAGCGGGTTGGGCCGAGCGCTATCGCACGGACATGGCGCTTGCAGCGGAGATCCTGAGCGTCATCACGCCTGCCGGTGTTTCGCAATCGGGTGGCGGTGCTGCGGATGACCAGCGCTTTCTGCTGCTGCTCTGGCAGCCGATCCACGATGCGCGCCATCCTGAACGGGTGCTCTATCAGGAAGCGCTGCTGCGCTTTGTCGATCGCCATGGCGTGTGGAACGCGCCCAGCCAGTCATTGCTCGCACTGGAGCGACTGGGGCTGGTGAGCCTGCTCGACCAGCATATCGTTTCGCGTGTGATCGACAGGTTGGAGGGGGATTGTGGGGTTCGGCTGGGGGTCAACATCAGTGCCAAGAGTGCGCGGTGCGATTTGTGGTGGCAGGAGGTCATGGCGCGGCTGCGCGCGGCGCCGCAGGTTGCGCGGCGCCTCACCGTGGAGATCACCGAGACGGCTGCGATGCCGGACATGACCAGCGCGGTGCGCTTCGTGGATGGCGTGAAACGGCTGGGCGTGCGGGTCGCGCTGGATGATTTCGGCGTCGGCTTCACCTCCATTCGCCAGATCATGGCGCTCAAGCCGGATGTCGTGAAGATCGATGGCTTCTTCATGCGGGAGGCCGATTTGTCCGGTCGGGGGCGGGAGGTGTTCAACCACCTCGTGCGCCTCACGGCGTCTTTTGGCGCGACCGTGGTCGTGGAGGGCGTCGAGACGGCAGGGCAGGCAGATCTTGCGCTGGAAGCCGGCATCCATTGGCAGCAGGGCTATTTCTGGGCACGGCCGGCGGTCTCCCAGACATGGAAATCCGAGGGAGACGGTCCGCTGGCCAGCGCGAGCGAGCCCGGTGACTATCTGCCGGTCGAGGCGCGGCCCGCGTCTTCCGCGCAGGTGGCTCGGCTGTGAGCTACGAGCGCATTTCCGTTCGGTTCACGATGTGGCGCGATGGCGCAGCACTCTCGTCCGTCGCCGTCCGCGAAACGGTCGATGCCCGGCCGGATGACTGGCCAGACGGGGAGGACCGCTTTTTCGTCGGCTGGCTGCTGTTTGCGACCCCACTCTCCCTGCTGCTCTGGTGGGGCATTCTGAGCCTCGCGAGTGTGCAACTGTGAGGGCGGCCCCTTCCGGCATCCTGGCACTCCCGCGCGCGTGCGCGGCTTCGGCTGAAGCGCATTGGTCTCGTGCGCCTTCCGCATTTTCGAATGGTTCGTCGGTGATTCCCATCCCCCGGCGAAACCGCGCAGCCCTCCGTCGGGAGGTCCCACAACTCCCGGCGGAGGCTGCGCATCCCTACGGCAGACGGGGTCATGACAATGGCCCCGATTGCCGCGCTTCCCTGAGGGCACACCGCAGGGAAGGGGGCGCAGCGTTGCTCCCACTCCACCCACCAGCGCAGCGCTGCGCCTCCGCGCGTTCCGAGCGGGAAGGCGCAGGCGCGGGGCTGGACGAGGGCGGGAGCGGCTGCGCATGAAGATGCAAATCGTGCCAAACAGCCACGGCCTGACCAACTCGCTTGAAACGGGCGGAAACCGAAAGGAACGAGTTGCGCTGCTGCAGGAACGCGCAGCCAGCCTTCGCAGCATGGCGCGGGACATTCTCGCCATGGCCGACGAAGCGGAAGCTGAGGCCGCAGGCCTTGTTGGCCAAGGCCGCGACGATGATGCGGGCGACGAGGATGCCGGCAATGCCCGGCGCGGATCGCAGCATCGCACGCGCCTGGCGGAGATTGCACGCGGCGAATACCGGCGTCGACGGATGCGTGAGCGCTATTTCGACAAGAAGCTCTTTGGCGAGCCGGCGTGGGACATGCTGCTGGAATTATATGCCAGCGAACTCAACGACGAGAAGATATCGACCAGCAATCTGATCCTCTCCTCCTCGGCACCGAGCAGCACGGCGCTGCGGTGGATCAAGCATCTGGAAGATAGCGGCCTTGTGTCGAAGACATCGTCGCACCTCGACGGGCGCGTCCAGTATCAGAGCATCACCAATTGCGGGTTTGACGCCATGACGAACTATTTCAAGTCCGGTTCGCCGGTGCAGCGGTGCGACCGCTGATGATGGCTGAACCCGGCAGACAATCCGTGCGTAATCATGCCTCTGCGCCGCCCGTGACGTTCGGCAATGAGCGGGATCGCCTCGGCCAGCTCGATCTGCTGCTCAGGCAGATCGAGGAAGCCGTCCAGCTGGTGCGCACTCTGTTGCCGGACGTGGCGGGCAGCGCCGCAGATCCCTTCGCAGAGCAAACGCGAAGGATCGCGCCCGGTGCGCAGAACAAGGACAGGCCGGACGAGAGTGAGCCGGGCAGGCACGCCGATGTGTCGCCACTGTCGCTCATCGGCGGCAGCGTGGGGCAGGGCGTGAACCGCGAATTGCTTGCTCGTCGGCTGATCCGGGATCGCTTCGGGTCGATCGGCCATGTCGGCGCTGGTGTGCTGATGCGTCTGCTCAGCGCGCCCGGTCAGTTTGTCTCGCGTGAGGATCTTGCCGAGTCCGCCGGTGTTCGCTCCCGTTCGAACCGGGTCATCAAGGTCTATATCTGCCGCCTGCGCAGTGCTCTGGCCGAGGCGGGCCTGCCGGCGAGCGCCATCGAAACCGGACGGCTTGCCTACCGGCTGAAGGCGAGTGCGGCGCCGAAGATCATCGCGTCAATCGAAGCGCCGCCGGGATAATTCTGAAATCGTGCCGACTGATCCGGGCGGCGCCCCGGAGCTGAGGCGCCGTGCCGCGTCTCAGGCCAGCGCGGTGCGATACATGGCGAGCAGCGCGGCCCACGCCTTTTCCGCGGCGTCGTGATCATAGGCCTGGCTGCCGGGCACGCACCAGCCGTGATTGGCCGGATAGACTTCCACGATTGCCTGCTTGCCCGCCGCATCGAATGCCTTGCGCAGGATCGTCTTGGACTCCGGCTCCTTGGCATCGTCATTCTGCGCCACGGCGACCAGATAGGCAGCCTCGGTCTTCGGGATCAGCAGGTGCGGGCTGCTCGGCTGGTCGGTGGTGAGGCCGCCGCCATGGAAGCTGCCGACAGCGCCGATCCGCCCCGGCACGGCTGCGGCGGTGCGGAAGGAGAGCGGCCCGCCCATGCAATAGCCCTGCACGCCGGCCTTGCGACCCTTGTCCACCTGAGGCTGCTCATCGAGGAAAGCGAGATAGGCTGCGGAGTCATGGTCCACGCCTTCGTCGGTCATCGCCGCGCGATAGCCGAACAGCACCTTGCGGGCTTCGGGATCATTGAAATCGAAGGCGCCTTCCATGTCCTTCGCCGGGCCATTGCGGTAGAAGGGATTGGGGACCAGCACGACATAGCCCTCGGCGGCAAGTCTGCGCCCCATTTCGCGGAAGACGGGCCGCAACCCCATGATATCCGGCCACATGAGCACGGCAGGCCAGCTGCCTGCGCCGGCCGGGTGGAACAGCACGGCATCGGCCGATCCGTCGGGTGTCTTTATCGTAACGTTGGTTTCGGTCACATTGGCTGCCGCATGCGCGCCGGTCGCGCCAGCCAGGCCGACTGCTGCGCCTGTGGCCATGAACATGCGCCGCGTGACGCTCCAGTCCTCGACCAACCCCACATGGATGTCATTGTCGCACATGCCGAATCTCTCCCTCGCAGCGTCAGAGAGAGGATGGTCGGTTGCCCGGCCCGCCGTGTCAATGCGCTGGCGGCTTCACCAGCTCCCAAAGCCTGGCGCAGCCCCATGGTCTTCGCTGCGCCAACGCGTGGTGCGCCGCCAGCCAAAGCGATGACGCTTGCGCAGCACCAGCGTCGGCCAGTCGCCATGATCGAACCGCCAGATCAGCACCATGCCCTGCGCGCGATAGGCTGCCCGGACGCGCTCCGCCTGGCTCTCGAGTAGCCCCGCAAGCATCAGCGTGCCGCCCTCGGCCACCTGGGCGGAAAGGCTCGGCGCCAGCTCGATCAGCGGCCCGGCCAGAATATTGGCGACGAGCAGATCATAAGGTGCAAGGCCCTGGATGAGCGGATGTTCGACACCCGGCGCGGCGACGAGCTGCAACGCGCCTGCGCCGCTGCCGAGCGGTACGGCATTCAGTGCTGCATTTTCGGCGGAAACGTCCACGGCGACCGGATCGATATCGGATGCCAGCACATGCGCCTGCGGCCAAAGGCGATGCGCGGCAAAGGCAAGCAGCCCCGTGCCCGTGCCGATATCGGCAATATTGCCATAGCGCAGTCCGCGCGCTTTGAGATGCGCGAGCGCAAGCAGGCAACCGCGCGTCGTCTCATGCTGGCCGGTGCCAAAGGCGCGGCTGGCCGGAACGAGAAAATCGATGAGATCGGCGCGGGGCGGGTCGGCGCGATCGTGGCGGACGTGGAAGGGGCCGGCCGTCATTGGCTCCAGCCCCGCCTGGCTCTGCGTCACCCAATCAGCGTCCGGCAGTTGTGCCAGCGTGTAGTGCTTGCGTGCATCCTTCGGCAGCAGCGCCAGCACGGCATCAACGGTTGCCTGTTCAGGCTTGCCGTCGAAGATGATGTCGAGCTGCCAGTCGTCTGGTCGGCTTTCGTCCGGCTCGCTGGCGAGGATCGCGGGCGGCGACGTCCAGTCCGCAAACAGCGGTTCAGCCTCCAGTTCGAACTGCTCGGCGACGGCCCGCACGCAGGGAAGAGTCATCTGCCAGGCCGCCGCAGGCGCGGAGCCAGTTTCTGAGGAGCGCTTTGTCATGACCTCACTCTAGCCGATTTGCCCGGCAATGGGAGGGGCAATGGGGGCGGACCCTTGCGCCCGGCCCCCGTGCGTTGTTCAGACCACGCGGCGCACCGGCTGATAGCCGGACGGGGCGGGGCGTGCCGCCTGATTTTGTGGCGTCACCGAGTCCACGAACTCTGCCGAGCGGGAGCGCAGAGCCCCCAGATGATTGCGGACTTCGGTAAAGCCGCTTTCCAGCTCGTCGATCTCCGAGGCCACGATTTCCGTATCCTGCCGGATGGCGGAGATGTTCGAGGACATGGAATCCGCCGCCAGCGCGGTTTCATCCACCGCCGCGGTGATCATCGTCACGGTCTGTGACTGTGCATCCATTGCGGTGCGGATGCGCATGCCCATGGACTGCACATTGAGCACGGTCTCGCGAATGCGCTCGTTGGTTTCCACGGTGTGGCGCGTGGCGTTCTGAATGGCGGCGATCTTGCGGGCAATGTCGTCCGTGGCGTGAGCGGTCTGGCTGGCCAGCGACTTCACTTCCTGCGCGACCACGGCGAAGCCACGCCCGGCATCGCCTGCACGGGCGGCCTCGATGGTGGCGTTGAGCGCCAGCAGGTTGGTCTGGCCGGCGATGTCGCGAATGAGGCCGAGGATCGACTCGATGGACTGGGCATGATCGGAGAGCGCGCTGGAGACGGACACCGCCTCACCGGCCTGCTGGGAGGCGAGAGCCGCGACATCCGCAGCCTGATCCACCTCGGTGCGGGCTTCCTCGATCGCGCGGATGAGGCCGGAGCTGGTGTGTGCCGCTTCCCGCATTGCGATGGCGGACTGTTCGGCCGCAGCGGCGACTTCGGACGCCTTGTCGAGCATGCCGCGCGTGGCGCTGGAGGCGTCGCGCGCCTGTTCGCGCAGACGTTCGCCCAGCTGCGCGGCAAGATCGATCTGCGTGTTCAGCAGTTCGGAAAATTTGTCACGCTGGTTCTGGCGCGCAATCCGGTCCTGCTCGCGGATCGTATCGGCGTAGAAGGCGCAGCAGACTTCCACCTCTACCAGCGAAATGAAGCGCATTGCCGCGAGAAGTTCCGAGCGCTCATCGCGATCCGGCACGACCTCCGACAGAATATCGCGCACCTTGTCCACAACGTGGTTGATGAGCACGATCTGCGTGCGAATGGAAACGCCCCGCGCAAGCGAATTGATCATGGCGGACCGGAGCTCCTCGCTCCAGCCTTCGCCAGCGAAATCACCGAGCAGGTGCCGGTGGAAATCGCGGGAGGCCTGGCGGATCGCGCTCAACTCGCTCGCGCTGAAATCTGCGGGGTCGACACGGGACATGAAGACGTCGAACGAAGCATCGCCCAGTTCATCGACGCGGTCGCCCAGATAGTGCAGAATGCCACGGGCCAGGCCCGGCAATGTGCCTTGCGGATCAAACTCCCGAAGGCGCTCGGCCATGGAGATGGTGTCGCTTTCGCCTGCGATCATGGCATCGGTGCCCCTCTTGTCCGGTCTTGTTTCCGGTTCTGTTACGGATGCGGGCAATATCGGCTTTTCGTTAATCGGGGGCTAACGGCCTCTGTTTTCCAAGTTTATTGCAAGAAATTTCCTGCACTTTCAGGCAAGCAGCAGCGAGCGTTTGCAGTGCAGCAGCTTTGCGCTAAAGGGGCGGCATTCTTTCACGAACAGGACTGCTCGATCATGGCGCAATCCGGGCGAAGGCCGCTCTCCCCGCACCTCACCATCTGGAAGTGGGGTCCGCATATGCTCCTTTCCATCCTTCACCGGGTGACCGGCAACGGGATGGCGATCCTTGGCGGGCTGGGGTTCACATGGTGGCTTTTTGCCGCGGCCAGCGGTCCGATGGCTTACGCGAACTTCCAATATTATGTCTGGCAGGCCGAAGCCGGCGATCTGCTCGGCCTCGCTGCCAATGTGATCAGCCGCATCGTGCTGATTGGCCTCAGCTGGGCGTTCTTCCAGCATATGCTCTCGGGTCTGCGCCACCTCGTGATGGACATGGGCGCGGGCTATGAGCTGCAGGCGAACAAGCGCTGGTCGATGGTCATCCTCACCAGCTCGATCGTGCTGACGGTGCTGTTCTGGGCATGGATCTTTGCGGGCAGGGGGCTCTGATGGGTAATGGAACCAGATTGGGTCGCGTGCGCGGCCTTGGCTCGGCACGGAGCGGCACGCATCACTGGATCAGCCAGCGCGTTACGGCGGTCGGCAATCTGCTGCTGGTCACGTGGTTCGTTCTGAGCCTCGCCATGCTGCCGGCCTATGATCATGCGGCGATCACCGGCTGGCTCTCCCAGCCGATCGTGGCGGTGCCGATGCTGCTGATAATCGTCAACACTTTCTACCATATGCGCCTTGGCCTGCAGGTGATGGTGGAGGATTATGTGCATGATGAGGGGCTGAAGTTCGCCACGCTCATCCTGATCACCTTCTTCGTTGTCGGCTGCGCTGCGGTCAGCCTGTTCTCTGTCGCGAAAATTGCCTTTGCCGGAGGGGCGCTCTGATCATGACGCAAGCGTACAAGATCGTCGATCACACTTATGACACTGTTGTCGTCGGCGCGGGCGGCTCTGGCCTGCGCGCCACGATGGGCATCGCCGAGAGCGGCCTCAAGACCGCCTGCATCACCAAGGTGTTCCCCACGCGCAGCCACACGGTCGCGGCGCAGGGCGGCATTGCCGCGAGCCTTGGCAATATGGGTCCGGACCACTGGACCTGGCACATGTACGACACCGTCAAGGGCTCCGACTGGCTCGGTGATCAGGACGCGATCGAATATATGGTGCGCGAGGCGCCGGCGGCGGTTTACGAGCTGGAGCATGCCGGCGTGCCGTTCAGCCGCACGCAGGAAGGCAAGATCTACCAGCGCCCGTTCGGCGGCATGATGCAGAATATGGGTGAAGGCCCGCCGGCGCAGCGCACTTGCGCCGCAGCGGACCGCACCGGCCACGCCATGCTGCACGCGCTCTACCAGCAGAGCCTGAAGTATGACGCCGACTTCTTCATCGAGTATTTCGCGCTCGATCTGATCATGGAGGACACGGCTGACGGCCCGGTCTGCCGTGGCGTGATTGCCCTGTGCATGGACGATGGGACCATCCACCGCTTCCGCGCGCATAGCGTTGTGCTCGCCACCGGCGGCTATGGCCGGGCGTACTTCTCTGCCACCAGCGCCCACACCTGTACCGGTGACGGCGGCGCGATGGTGCTGCGCGCGGGCCTGCCGCTGCAGGACCTCGAGTTCGTCCAGTTCCACCCGACCGGCATTTATGGCGCGGGCGTTCTCATCACCGAGGGCGCGCGGGGCGAGGGCGGTTACCTCACCAACTCGGAAGGCGAGCGCTTCATGGAGCGCTATGCCCCCTCCGCCAAGGACCTCGCCTCGCGTGACGTTGTCTCGCGCTCCATGGCGATGGAAATCCGCGAAGGGCGCGGTGTCGGCGCCAACAAGGATCATATCCACCTGCACCTCGATCATATCGATCCCAAGGTGCTGGCCGAGCGGCTGCCCGGGATTACCGAGAGCGGCAAGATCTTCGCGGGCGTGGACCTGACGCGCCAGCCGCTGCCGGTGGTGCCGACCGTCCATTATAATATGGGCGGCATTCCGACCAATTATCACGGCGAGGTCGTTACCCGGAAGGGCGACAATCCCGATCATGTCGTGCCCGGCCTGTTCGCGGTCGGTGAGGCGGCCTGCGTCTCGGTGCATGGCGCCAATCGCCTGGGCTCGAACAGCCTTATCGATCTCGTGGTGTTCGGCCGCGCGACCGGCAAGCGCATTGCCGAGATCATCAAGCCGGACATGCCCCACAAGCCGCTGCCAAAGAGCGGGGACGAACTGGCGCTGGGCCGTCTCGATCACTTCCGCAATGCCAAGGGCGGTACACCTACGGCGCAGATTCGCCTCGACATGCAACGCACGATGCAGGCCCATGCCGCCGTGTTCCGCACCGAGGAGCTGATGGCCGAAGGCGTCGAGAAGCTCGGCAAGATCTACGAGGGCATGACCGACATTGCGGTCACCGATCGCTCGCTGATCTGGAACAGCGATCTGGTCGAGACGCTGGAGCTGGACAATCTGATCTCGCAGGCGAGCGTGACCATCCATGGCGCCATCGCCCGCAAGGAAAGCCGCGGCGCCCATGCGCGCGAGGACTATCCGGATCGCGACGATGCCAACTGGATGAAGCACACGCTCGGCTGGTTCGATGGCTGGGGCGGCAAGGGCGGGACCGTGAAGCTCGATAGCCGTCCGGTCCACGAGTATACGCTCACCGACGAGATCGAGTATATCGCGCCCAAGAAGCGCGTTTACTGATCCCCTCTCTTGAGGAGGACAGGGTCCGGTCGGAACAAGTCCTCGCTTCCAGGCGAACAATAATCCCTACCCTCTAGAGGAAGGGCGGAGCCCCACTATTGACCCCTCCCCCTTCAGGAGGGGCAGGGGTGTGGGTGCGCGCAGCGTCGCTCGCACTGCGATGAATTTCCACCGCAACGCCAGCGCTCACTGCAATCGCACCCCACATGGTCAGGCCTCAACAGCCGTCACTTGCGGTGTTCAATGTCCATTCTGTCTGGGTCAGCCCGGCGGAAACAGGGCAGGGGATGGCTTTCCCGCCCCATGCCTGTCTCTCGCAATCGGGCTTGCGTAACTGGCCTCCGCGAAGGGCGGCCTTGCGCTGTTCAGGTCGCCGCTGAGGCGAGTTCCTGTTTGATGCGCAGCTTCTCTTTTTTGAGGGTGGCGAGCCGGTAACTGTCCGGCGCTGGTCGGGCGATTTCGTCCCGGATCCGGGCCTCCAGCCCGGCATGCTTGGCGTTAAGTGCGGAAACGTGGCTTGTGTCCATCATGTCCTCCTTGGCCATTGCGACAATGGAGGATCAGTAAATCATCAATCGGCTTTGCTGTCTCTGGCAATCGCCACTCTTTGCGATAAATCGAGACCCGTGATGCGCTGTCACGTTCTTTCATTAAACATTCCGCGCGGCAGCAGACCGAAGCTTACGCGCAGGCGAAACAAATGTCGCTAACCACCTTATTTTATTGCGCGGTTGCTCATTGCGGCCAGGGGGCGGCCCTGTCATGTAGGCCTGCCGGTGAGGCATGGGGGCGAATCGGTGTTGACCATCGAGGAAATCGAACAGCGTCTGGAAGGTCTGCGGGTCGAGCATCGCGATCTCGACTGCGCCATTGCCGCGCTCAGTCAGCTTGCTCTGCCCGACCAGCTTCAGCTGGCTCGCCTGAAGAAGCGCAAGCTGCGTCTGCGCGACGAAATCACCATGCTCGAGAATAGCCTGATACCGGACATCATTGCCTGATCCTCTGATCGTGATGCGACGTTCGCCGCATCAATCGCGAAACGACGATCTCCCACGAGCCGGTGGCGGCTGTTATCCATGCCGCTTGGCTGCCCTCGGTTCAGGCGAGATGGTATATTCAAGGTTAATCGACCTGACGCCGCGCCCTTACTGTGGCAGCAGAGGGGCATGAACGACTCTTTTGCCCCTTTGCACATGCTTGACCGCAAGCTGGTCGATGGTCTCTATGTGGATGCCATGGTGCTTGCCGACGAGGCACGCTTTTATTTCGATGATCGCGCCGAGGAGCATCGCGACGCACTGGACAGGGTTGCCCGGGTCGAGTTTGCCTGCGAGTCGCTCAAGGTGACCACCCGGCTGATGCATGTCATCGCATGGCTGCTCACCCAGCGCGCCATCTTCAATGGCGAGATGGCGGAATCGGTGCGTGAGGATGAGCGCTATCGGCTTGGCCCCGCCGCAGCGACCGTGCCCGGCGCAACCGCCCGATTCAGCGAAGAAATGACTGAGCTGATTGCCGGTTCAGAGGACCTTTACGACCGCGTGGCGCGGCTCGAACGCCAGCTTCTCGCGCGCGGTTCGCGGCCCATGGCAAAGCCGCTCAGCCCTGCCCATGATCTGCTGAACAGGCTGGAGCGCGCTTTCTGAACGGGATGACGTCGGCGCCTCCGGCCGGCAACGCGTGCATGCGCCGCGACAGCCTGCCGCAAAAGAGCCGGCTGGCCCTTAATGCAGCTTGCAGTCCGGCTGCGAACTCATAGACAGGGCGGATGCTGCGGCGATCGCGTTTGAGCGGGTGTCCCCGAACAGGTGGGACTTTCATGGCGATCCTGCTCGCGGCGCAGGGGGCGCTGCTATGCGACCGCGCGATGGCGCAGCCAGCACCGGCTGAGAGCAGCACGTTCGAGGATGTGCCTGAGGGCACGCTCGATCTGGATGACATGCCCGACATTGGCCTCGAATGGCCCGATCTCGACCAACCGACCCAGACGCTGCCCGAGGCGCAGGCGGAAACCAGTTCGACCGAAGAAGCGGCACTGGCTGAAGAAGGCGCTGCCGCGCCGGCGCAAGAGCCAGAGTCCGAGCCGGGCACAGCCGCTGAGGCTGACTCGTCGGATGGTGCTGCTAGCAATGCCGAAGCGTTGGCTGCGCTCGATCCCACCCAGCCGCTGCGGTATCAGGTCCGCCTCGACGGTGTCAGCGAAGTGGCCGACCCGCTCTTCTACAGCCGCTTCGATGCGCTCTCTGCGCTCCGGCAAGGGGAGGGGACCCGCGCAAGCATCGCGCAGATTCGCCGGCGTGCGCAAAGCGACGAAGAGTTGTTGGGGGAACTGCTGCGGACGCGCGGCTATTATGAGAGCCGGACGCGCGCACGCTTCGGCGTGGGGGGAGAGGCCGACCCTCATGTGCGCGTCGCCCTCAATGCCGTGCCGGGCCGTCGGTATAGTCTGGATGCCGTCGAAATTTTCGGTCTGGAGGGATCCACGCCGTCCGGTAAGCCGTTGCGGTCGTTCTTCGACGTGAAAGTGGGTGATCCGGCCGACACCGACGCCATTCTCGCGGCGACGGACAAGCTGCGCCTCAGCCTCGAGGAAGGCGGCTATCCATTTGCGGACGTGCGCGAGCCGGTTCTCACCGTGGACCATCAACAGCGGCAGGCGCTCCTGAGCCTGAATGCGGAAACTGGCGATTTCCTTCGCTTTGGCGAGATTCGCGTGAATGAGGACGCGCCGTTCGATGCCCGCCACGTCGCCGTCATCGGCCGCTTTTCGCGTGGCGAGCCCTTCCGGCAGAGCGAGGTCGCAGATCTCAACCGGGCGATCGTCGCAACCGGGCTGGTCTCGCAGGTGACGATTACGCCCGAGGAGCGTGGCGATGGTGAGGCAGTGGACATCGTCGTCAACATGACCCGCGCGCCGCCGCGCACGATTGCCGGCGAAATCGGCTACGGCACGGGTGAGGGCGCGCGCGTGGAAGTGCGATGGCAGCATCGCAACCTGATCCCGCCGGAAGGTGCCGTCACGTTTCGAGGCGTTTTGGGTACGCAAGAGCAGAGCCTCTCTGCGATCCTGCGGCGAAACAACCTGTGGGAGCGCGATCAGGCACTTAACGGGGAGCTCAGCATCGCCAATGTCGACCAGCCTGCCTATGACGCGTTGACGGCGGGTGTGGCAGCGAGCCTTGAGCGGCACACAAACCTCATCTTCCAGAAGGAATGGACCTGGTCGGCCGGTCTGGAATTGCGCATCAGCGACGAGCGGCGGCTGTTCGGCAAGTCGCTTGTGCCGGTCCGGCGCCGCTATGTGATCGCCGCGTTGCCGGCCAGCCTCACGCATGATGGCAGCGACGATCTGCTCGATCCCCGGCGGGGATACCGGCTGGGCGGACGACTCTCGCCCGAGCTCTCTTTGCAGGATGGCGCCTTCGGCTATGTCCGTGCGCAGATCGATGGCAGCGCTTATATTCCGGTCGGTGACCGGCTGACGGTGGCCGGCCGCGTCCGCCTTGGCACCATCGTGGGCGCATCAGCCGATCGCATCGCCCCTACGCGGCGCTTCTATGCCGGCGGCGGTGGATCGGTGCGCGGCTATGCCTTTCAGGCGATCGGACCGCGCGACCTCAACAATGATCCCGTTGGTGGCCGCAGCCTTGGCGAGATATCGCTGGAGGCGCGCTATCGTTTTGGCAGCATGAACCAGTTTGGTATCGTGCCGTTCATCGATGCCGGCACGATTTCATCGGAGCCGCTCCCGACGGTCAGCGAGCTGCGCGTCGGCGCGGGTCTGGGCTTCCGCTACTACAGCAATTTCGGCCCCATCCGGGTTGATGTCGGTACGCCGCTGAATCCGCAGGTCGGAGACTCCCGCATCGGCGTCTATGTCTCGCTGGGGCAGGCCTTCTGATGGCGCAGGACGACGTGACGCAGCCCGGCGAGGCAGAGGGGCAGGCCGGTCCACCGAGGCGCAGGCGTTCGCGGCTGCGCTCGGGGATCAGCCTCACCGTCATACTGCTCGTGGTTGCGCTCCTGGCAGCATTATGGGGCGGTATCCGCTGGCTCGATAGCGAAGGCGGGCACCGCTTCATCCTGCAGAAGATCGCGCAGTGGCAGCCCGACTCTGGCCTGCGCATCACCGTCGGCTCAATCGAGGGGCGGATCTTCAACGACATGACTCTGCGGGATGTCCGCTTCTTTGATCGGAAGGGGCAGTTCGCGAGCGTGGATCAGGCCGATGTGAGCTGGTATCCGATGGGCTGGCTCTCCAATCGGCTCGATCTGGACCGGCTGCGGATCCATTCCGCAGACCTCACGCGCATACCTGAGTTGCGCCCCTCCACATCGCCTGATCGCGCGATGCTGCCGAATTTTGATATCCGCCTTGCCGACCTGCGGATTGACCGCTTCGCCCTGGGGCCAGCGGTGCTGGGCGAAGCACATGTCATCCGCGCGATTGGCGATGCCGATATCCGCTCGGGACGCGCCGTCGTGTCCCTGCTCGCCACTGCACCGCGCACCGGGGATGTGGTGCGGCTTGAACTCGACAGCCGGCCCGACGATCGCCGCTTCGACATCGACGCCGTCGTGGTCGGTCCGCAGGGTGGTGTCATCGCGAGTGCCCTGGATGCCGATCAGCCCGTGGCCCTTCGCGTTCGGGGCGATGGCGACTGGCGTCGCTGGCAGGGCCGCCTTACCGCGCTGACTGCAGGTCGACTGACCGCCAATGTCGCATTGATGGCGCAGGAAGGTCGCTATCGTGCTCAGGGCCCGCTGGCTTTGCTTGGCCCTCTGGAGCCGTTGACTGCTTTGGGGAGCAGTCAGGCGCAGCTCGAAGCGGACGTCCGTTTCGAAAATCGTCTGCTGTCCGGCACGACTTCGCTCAGCGTGCCCTCCGCGCGCTTGTCTGCAACCGGCGGTGTGGATTTCGCGCGCAACCGGTTCGATGAGCTGCGACTGTCAGCGGTGATCGATCGGCCGGGGCAAGTCGCTGCCGGCCTCACCGGGCAATCGGTTCAGCTCCGTGCCCGGCTTGCCGGCCCGTTCGATGCCATGGAACTGGGTTATCTGATCACCTCCGCCGAGCTGCGGCAGGGCGGCATTGCCCTGCGCAACTTGCGGCTGGAGGGCGAGGGTCGGCTGAACGGCCCGCGTGGGCGCTTGCCCATCCGACTGACGGCGCAGGCCCTCAGTATCGGCCAGCGCGCGGTGGATGAGCGTCTGCGCAATCTGGTGGTGGATAGCGTCATCCTGCGTAACGGGAATAATGTGAGGCTTGAGCCTTCTGCGGTGCGAGCCAGTGGATCCCGTGGCCAGATCGAAGGGCAGGGCGATCTCGCAGCCGGCAGCTATCTGGCGAACTTCCGCGGCGGTCTGGATGGACTGGAGATCTCGGGCCTGGGGCGGCTCGATCTTGATGCTGTGCTGCGCCTGGCGCGTCCGGCGAATGGGCAGAGCAGCTTTGCCGGGACGGCCCGGGCCGTGATGCGGCGCCTCGACAATGGGTTTCTGCTTGGGCTGGGCGAAGGGCTGCCGGTCGTGACCAGCCAGATCGGGCTCGCACCCGGCGGTGGCATTGCGCTCCGCGACCTGCGCCTTGTTGCCCCCGCGTTGACGCTTGAGGGCAACGGGCGGATCGACAATGCCGGGCAGCTCGATCTTCAGGGCGAGGGCGAGCATCGCGCTTATGGTCCGCTTGAGCTTGCGCTTTCCGGGCAACCGGGTCGGCCCCGTGTGGACGTGACGCTCGCTCGTCCACTTCCCGCCGTGGGCCTCGCCAATGTGCGCGCCCTGCTGGAGCCGGATGAACGGGGTTATGCGGTCACGGTCGAGGGCGGGTCGATGTTCGGCGCGTTCAAGGGGAGTGGTTCGATCCTGCTGCCTTCCGGAGGGACCGCAACGATTTCCGTCGCTGATCTTGGTGTCAGCGGTGTTACGGTGACCGGCGATCTCGTGCCGGTCTCAGGTGGCCTGCAGGGGGCGCTGTCGCTGACAGGCCCTGCTGAAGGTCAGGTCATGCTGGGGATGGTGGACGGGGTCCAGCGTATCGGCTTCGATGTCGATCTGAGCGGTGCCAATTTCACGGGCTCGCCCAACATCACCGTCAACCGTGGCGCGATTGAAGGGGAAGCGCTGCTCCGCTCGGGGGCCGTGACGATCGATGCCAATGCGCAGGGTCGCGGCGTTCGTGTCGGCGGTGTCCGCATCGGCCGCTTTGCAGGGGCGCTTAAACTCGTCAACGGCGCGGGCTCGGCGACACTCTCGATGAATGCCCGCACAGGGCGCAGCTTCGATCTTCAGGCGCGGGCGGCCATCGCGCCGGGGAGGATCGGTGTCGATCTGGAAGGTGCGCTGGATCAGTCGCCCGTCCGGCTCGACAGGACGGCGGTGTTGAACAAGGTCGCAGATGGCTGGCGCCTTGAACCTGCGACGCTCCGGATACAAGGCGGTGCGCTGCGCCTCGCGGGCTTTGTCGGCGAGAGCGGTACGGAAGTCGAAGCGCGCATGCAGGCCCTCCCGCTTCTTCTTCTCGATCTGGCGAACAGTGAACTGGGGCTGGGTGGCACGGCGGATGGAACGGTGCAATTTGCGGCGCCCGCCGACGGTGCGCCCACCGGCCGGCTCAATCTCCGGGTCAAAGGCCTCACGCGCTCGGGACTCGCGCTCAGCTCCGCTCCAATCGACATCGGCGTCAATGCCGAGCTCGACAGTCGCAGACTGGCGGCGCGCGCTGTGGTCGCTCGCGGCAGCACGACCGTTGGGCGCGCGCAGGCGCTCGTCACGCCGCTCGGCAGTGGATCGCTGAGTGAGCGGCTGCTGCGGTCGCCTTTGCAGGCACAGTTCCGTTACGCCGGGGATGCCGATACGCTCTGGCGGCTGACGAATGTCGAGATCGTATCGCTGGGCGGCGATCTGCGTCTCTCCGCCAATGCGGGTGGAACATTGTCCAATCCGCGGATCGAGGGAACGCTGTCCACCCGCAACGGTCGCGTCACCAGCCCCGTCACCGGCATGGCGCTGCGCGACGTGCGAGCGAGCGGGCGATTCAGTGGCTCGCAACTCACCATCCCCGATCTGCAAGGGCGAGCCGGGAGCGGGGAGGTCTCCGGCACCGCTGTCTTCGATCTCTCGGCGGAGCGCGGCATCGGCATGGATATCGATTTGCAGGCCGATCGGGCGGTGCTGATGGACCGCGATGATGTCGGCGCGACCGTGACGGGACCGTTGCGCATCCGCTCATCAGGGAATGGCGGCACAATTTCGGGAGATTTGCAGGTCGTTGCCAGCCGTTTCACGCTCGGGCGTGCGAGCGCATCGGCCGAGATTCCTCACCTGCGGCTGGTCGAGATCAATCGGTCCGGCGATCAGGTCGAGAGAACGCGTGCCGCTGCCCCATGGCGGCTCGACATTGCAGCGCGCGTGCCGCGTGGGCTGACGGTCGAGGGCCTCGGCATGCAGAGCGAATGGTCAGCGGACCTCACGATCGGCGGGCTTGCGACTGCTCCCGCTTTCTCGGGAACGGCCACGCTCGTTCGCGGCAGCTATGATTTTGCTGGGCGCCGTTTCGATCTGCAGGAAGGGCGCCTGACGTTCACCGGGACGAGCCCGGTCAACCCGCGCCTCGACATTCGCGCCGTGGCGGACGTGCAGGACCTCAGCGCCACCATCACGGTCACCGGCACCAGCCTGCGGCCAATCATTGCTTTCTCCAGCATTCCGGCGATGGCGCAGGACGAGCTGCTCTCGCGCCTGCTGTTCGGCACATCGATCGCCAATCTCTCGGCGCCCGAGGCTCTGCAGCTCGCTTCGGCGGTCGCAGCGTTTCAGGGCGGGGGCGGCGGTCTTGATCCGATCAACGCCGTCCGCAGGGCCACGGGTCTTTCCCGTCTGCGGGTCCTGGGTGCCGACACCACGACGGGGCGGCAGACGTCGATTGCGGCCGGCAAGAACATCGGTGACAACCTCTATGTCGAGTTGATCACGGACGGGCAGGGCTACAGCGCCACCAGCATCGAGTATCAGATCACGCGCTGGCTGGCGCTGATCTCGACCGTCTCCACAATTGGGCGGCAAAGCGCAGCGGCACGGATTTCCAAGGATTATTGAGCCGGGACGGGTTTTGTAAGCCGCCGCCGCCAGCTCCCGTAGCGAAACCAGTAGAGGCAAAGTGCCGTCGCCGCGAGATTGGCGATCGGGTAGCTCCACCAGATGCCGACGATGCCCCAGGGACTTGCAAAGGCAATGAGATAGGCAACCGGCATCTGGAAGAGCCACTGCATGATGATCGAAATGGTCATCGAGTGGCTTGGGCTGCCCGCACCCCGGAAGGCGCCGAGCATCGCCTGCGGAACCGTGAGCACGCCCAGGAAAGGAAAGTAAATGTAAGCGAAGGTCGAAGCGCTGGCGATGACATCGGCTTCGCCCGGGGCCAGCGCGGTCATGATTGCCGGTACGAACGGCAGATGGGCGAGGCCAATGACTGTCATGCCGGCAAAGCCGAGCCAGGCCGCGATGCGTGCAGCCTGCTCAGCCCGGTCGATAAGACCCGCGCCGATGTTCTGGCCGACCACGACCGCTGTCGCGATGGAGAGCCCCAGCATGGGCGTGAACCAGAAGAACAGCGGCCGCGTTCCCACGCCATAGGCGGCCAGCCCGAGCGTGCCGAAACTGGCGGCGAGCGCCATGAGCAACACCGAGCTGAAGGTTCGGATCGCCTGCTCGATGGAGGCGGGCAGGCCTAGGCCGGTCGCCAGCCGGATGTGGGACCAGTCAGGTCGAAAATGCGCACGGCGCAAGTGAAGCGCCGAGCGGCCCGAGAGGAGGTGATGGAGCAGCACCAACAGCGCGCCAATCTGCACGAGCACCGTTGCAAGCGCGGCGCCGGTCACGCCCAGGGCCGGGAAGGGCCCGACGCCGAAAATCAGCAGCGGGTCGAGCAGCGCGTTTGCAGCGACACTGCCGATCTGGACTTTCATCGCAAAGCGCACTTCACCGGCGGCTTGCAACATCGCCTGCATCGCCATGAAACCGAACATCGGGATCATGCCGATGAAGCGGATATGCAGATAATCCACGGCTCGTGCATGGATGCTCGGCTCGACCCCGATCAAGGTGAGTACGGCGGAGGTGGAGAATGCGCCAGCCAGCGTGAAGCCGAGCGCGACCATGCCGACCATCAACAGCGTCTGGGCCGCGACATGATCGATCTGGTCAAGGCGTTTTGCGCCCATATTCTGCGCGATGAGGACCGCGCCTGCCGTGGCAAGTCCCGAGCCGAGCCCGATCAGAACGAAGAACAGCGGGCCACTGGCGGTGACGGCGGCAATGGCGGCCTCGCCAAGTCGTCCCACCCAAAAGGCGTTGACGATGTCGAAGCTCGCTTGCGCAAGATTGGTGATGGTGATGGGCCAGGCGACGCGCAGCAGCACGGACAGCAGCGGCCCCTGGGTCATCGAGACGCTTTTGCTGCTTGTCGCCACCGAATACTCCCCTGTGATCGGGCGTAGAGCGCCGATCACCGAGTGACAAGCGGATCAGCGGCGTCATGCCGGTGTCGGCAGCGCTTCGGCGAGGCATGGCGTTGGAAGGCGAACTGCCGATCAGTCCCCCTGCAAGCCCGCCCGATCAGGCGCGCCCGACGGAAAAGGCCCGGGATCTTGCGATCCCGGGCCTCCGGTGCAGCAAATAGCTCGCGCGCTGATCAGGCGCTGTAATACATGTCGAACTCGACCGGGCTGGGCGCCATTTCCCAGCGATACACTTCCGGCCACTTCAGCTCGATATAGGCGTCGATCTGGTCCTTGGAGAAGACGTCGCCCTTGAGCAGGAAGTCGTGATCGGCTTCCAGGCTGGTCAGCGCTTCACGCAGCGAGGCGCAAACGGTCGGCACCTGGCTCAGCTCTTCGGGCGGCAGATCGTAGAGGTTCTTGTCCATCGCCTCGCCGGGGTGGATCTTGTTCTCGATGCCGTCGAGACCAGCCATCAGCAGCGCGGAATAGCAAAGATAGGGGTTGGCCATCGCGTCCGGGAAACGGAACTCGACGCGCTTTGCCTTGGCGCCCGAACCGTAAGGAATACGGCAGGAGGCCGAGCGGTTGCGGGCCGAATAGGCCAGCAGCACGGGGGCTTCGAAGCCCGGGACGAGGCGCTTGTAGCTGTTCGTCGTCGGGTTGGTGAAGGCATTGAGCGCCTTGGCGTGCTTGATGACGCCGCCGATGAAGTACAGGCACATGTCCGACAGGCCGGCATAGCCGTTGCCGGCGAACAGCGGATTGCCCTTGTCCCAGATCGAGATGTGCGTGTGCATGCCCGAGCCGTTGTCCTGCGCGATGGGCTTGGGCATGAACGTGGCGCTCTTGCCATAGGCCTGAGCGACCATCATCACGACATACTTGTAGATCTGCATCCGGTCGGCGGTGGTGACCAGCGTGCCGAAGGTGAGGCCCAGCTCGTGCTGCGCGGCGGCCACCTCGTGGTGGTGCTTGTCGCAGGGGAGGCCCATTTCGAGCATGGTCGTGACCATCTCGGCGCGGATGTCCGTGCAGGGATCGACCGGCGCGACGGGGAAGTAACCGCCCTTGGCGCGGGGACGGTGACCGAGGTTGCCGCCCTCATATTCGCGGCCGGTGTTGGTCGGCAGTTCGATGTCGTCGATCTTGTAGAAGGACTCATTGTAGTCCGTGTTGAAGCGGACGTCGTCGAACATGAAGAACTCGGCTTCCGGACCGACGTATACGGTGTCGCCGAAACCGGCGGCCTTCACATAGGCCTCGGCGCGCACGGCGGTCGAGCGCGGATCGCGGCCATAGAGCTCGCCGCTCGAAGGCTCGACGATGTTGCAGAAGAGGATCATCATCGGCGTCGCGCTGAACGGATCGACATAGACCGCGTCCAGATCCGGCTTCAGGATCATGTCGGACTCGTTGATCGCCTTCCAGCCCTCGATCGAGCTGCCGTCGAACATGAGGCCTTCCTCAAGCTCGTCCTCGCCCAGCACGCCGGCGCACATGGTGAGGTGCTGCCACTTGCCCTTCGGATCGGTGAAGCGCAGATCGACCCATTCGATCTCCTTTTCCTCGATCATCTTCAGGATGTCTTTGGGCGTATTGGCCATGAGGATGTTACCTTCTCTTTGGTCTTGAGTGTTGCGGATTTCAGTCCGGGGACGGAAAATGGATTAAATTGCGGCTTCGTCGAGCTCGCCGGTGCGGATGCGCACGGCCTTTTCGACCGGGATGACAAAAATCTTGCCGTCGCCAATGCGGCCCGTCTGGGCAGCGCTGGAAATCGCATCGACCACGCGATCAACGATTTCGTCGGCGACGACGACTTCGAGCTTCACCTTCGGCAGGAAATCGACGACATATTCGGCGCCGCGATAGAGCTCGGTATGGCCCTTCTGGCGGCCGAAGCCCTTGGCTTCCGTCACGGTGATGCCAGATACGCCGACCTCGTGCAGCGCTTCCTTCACATCATCCAGCTTGAACGGCTTGATGATTGCTTCCACCTTCTTCATGTCCAACGCGCCCCTTTGTTTCGCGGTTTACACGCGGGACGCTGCCATCGGCCTGGACCATAATGAACAGGACGACGCGCGCGACCGCGCAAGAAAATGCGACGCTACAGCGCCCACTCGCGAATCACCAGAGGAGCATTGGACACTTTGCGCGCGCTTGTCGATATTGCCCGGATTTCGGGCATTTTTTGATAGGGTTGCCCAAAAATTAGGCAGAGCAATTCGTTGCGACCGCGTCCGATTCTCGCTCAGTAAGGCGGGCGGTGGAGTCCCTTTGGACTCAGCGTGAAAATCTCGCAGCCATCCTCGGTGATGCCGATCGAGTGCTCGAACTGGGCCGAGAGCGAACGGTCACGCGTGACGGCCGTCCAGCCATCCTCCAGCATCTTCACGGTCGGCTTGCCGCCATTGATCATCGGTTCGATGGTGAAGATCATGCCCGGGCGCAGTTCGGGGCCGGTTCCGGGGCGACCGACATGGATCACTTCGGGCGCATCATGGAAGACGCGCCCCAGCCCATGACCGCAAAAATCGCGGACGACCCCGTAACGGTGACGCTCGGCGTAGGTCTGGATCGCATGGCCGATGTCGCCCAGATGATTGCCCGGCTTCGCCTGCTCGATACCGAGCATCAGGCATTCATAGGTCACCTCGACCAGTCGCCGCGCCTTCACCGGCACGTCGCCGACCAGATACATGCGGCTGGTATCGCCATGCCAGCCATCGACCAGCGGCGTCACGTCGATATTGACGATATCGCCGTCCTTCAGCGGTTTGTCCCCGGGCATGCCATGGCAGATGACATTGTTGGGGCTGATGCAGCAGCTATAGCCATAGCCATGATAGCCGAGCGTTGCGGGCACAGCGCCGGCGTCCAGCATCATCTGGCGAATGAAATCATCAATCTCGGACGTCTTTGCGCCCGGCACGACAAGCGGCACGATGGCATCAAGAATCTCGGCAGCCAGGCGCCCCGCCTTGCGCATGCCCGCAAAACCCTCCGGCCCGTGCAATTTGATTGCGGACGTGCGGATATTCTGGGTTTCTGCGGTCGGTGTGAGATATGTCGTCATCGAGCTTATATAGGACGGGGCGCGCGGAAAGGCGATAGTCTTGCCATCGGGGGAGTCAGACAATGACGTGTGAAAGGACTGATCTGGCGGGCGGGTGTGCTTGCGGCGCTGTGCGATATCGCGTCTCGCGCGCGCCGATTTTCGTCAATAATTGCCACTGTTCGCTATGCCAGAAGCAGACCGGCTCGACTTCAGTGGTCAACATGTTCGTGGAGTCCGTTGCGGTCCACCTCCTCGGCGGCACGCTCAGCGAACATGTCGTGAAGGCGGGCAGCGGCGGGGATCACATCATCTGCCGGTGCGCCGCGTGCGGCACGGCGCTGTGGAGCTATTATCTATCCCCGGCTGGGGCGGCTCGGTGCCGGCGTGCGGGTCGGCACGCTGGATGATCCGGCGGTGGTCAGGCCGGACGCGGTGATCTTTACCGCCAGCAAAATGCCCTGGGCTGCATTGCCGGACGACATTCCCCGTTTCGAGGCCACCTACAATCCAGCCGAACTTCTGCCGCCCGAGCGTTTCGCGCGTCTCAAGGCATTGATCGAGCAGCGGGCCGCCGGCGCGGGTTGAGCCCCGACAGAATTTTTCTCGTCCTGCTTGGCGCTTTGGGATGGGGCAGCTAAAGCCCCGGCATGAGCGAACGCATCTGGACTGCCGCCCTGCTGGTGATCGGCGACGAGATTCTCTCGGGCCGTACGCAGGATCGCAATGTCGCGCAGATCGGCACCTGGCTGAATGTGCAGGGCATCCGCTTGCGCGAGGTGCGCATCGTGGCGGACGACCAGGATGCGATTGTCGAGGCCGTGAACATCCTGCGCGCCCGCAACGATTATCTGTTCACCACCGGCGGCATCGGCCCCACGCACGATGACATCACCGTGGATGCCATCGCGGCGGCGCTTGGCGTGAGCGTGGTCGTCCATCCCGAGGCCCGCGCGATCCTGGAAGGCTATTACGCCGCGCGCGGGGGCATCAACGAAGCGCGCCTGCGTATGGCCCGGGTGCCGGAGGGCGCCGAGCTCATTCCCAACCGCTATTCCGGGGCGCCCGGCATTCGCTTTGGCAATATCTACATCATGGCCGGGGTGCCGCACATCACGGCGGGCATGCTCTCGGAGTTGACCGGCACGCTCGAAGGTGGCGCGCCACTGCTCTCGCGCACGATCGGCTGCATGGTCGCGGAAAGCGAGATCGCCGATCTGCTGGGGCAGATGGAGCGCACCCATGAGGGGTGTCAGATCGGCAGCTATCCCTTCTTCCGGGAAGGCAAGGTGGGCGCCAATTTCGTCGTGCGGGCAACCGACCAGGCGCGGCTCGACGGATGCGTGGATGATCTCCTCGCGGCCTTGCGCGCGGCGAATTTCGATCCCGTCGAGGGCGGCATCTGAAGCTGGAGCGGGTGAGGGGAATCGAACCCCCGTCGTCAGCTTGGGAAGCTGCTGCTCTACCATTGAGCTACACCCGCGAAGAGCGTTGCGGGCGATTGCCACAAGCCGGCGCTGGCGGTCAATCGATTTGCAAAGCTGCCATGCTTGATCGAGCCGGATATTCGCCGGGCTGAACTGGAAATCCGTGCCTTTTCCAGCCTGTGGCGCGTGACAAGCGCGCGAACCGCACCTTATGGTCCCCCTGATTCCGCGACAAGCGAGCCGTGCAGAGGGCTTGCGGGGCGGCGTTCTGACAGGAGGGGAGCATCGTGCGAAACAAGGTCCACCGTTGGCATGCGAAGCTGATGGCCGCTGCCGGGGCAGCTTTACTTTCAACGACAGCGACTCCCGCCACCGCGCAGGCATTCGGCGAGCGTAGCGCGGTCAACATTCCCACCTGCGATCGTGATTGTCTGATCGGCTACGCACGCGATTACATGGCGGCGCTGGCGAAGAAGGACCCATCCGCCCTCAAGCTGGCCGACGACGTACAGTTTACCGAGAACAATGTCGTTATCCCGGTCGGCAAGGGCCTGTGGAGTTCGATCAGCAAGGTCGCGCCCACGGGTCTGGAAGCGGCCGATCCGCTGACCGGGCAGGTCGCCTGGTTCGGCGTCGTCTGGGAGCATGGCGAGCCGGCTTATTATGCCATGCGGATGCGCGTGCGCGATGAGAAGATCGACCAGATCGAGACCGTCGTCCATCGCCGCACGGGGCTGCCCGCACCGTTCGGCGATCCGGACAAGGTCAAGCATCACCCCGCCTTCAATGAGGTGCTGCCCCCGGAACGCCGCGTGTCCCGCGCGCGCCTGATTGCGGTTGCGCAGAGCTATTTCAACACGGTGGAGCGTAATGACGGCACGGTGTTCGCGCCCTTTACCGAGGATTGCGGGCGGCTCGAGAACGGCATCAGCACGACGGCGCCGGGCAAGGGCGTATCGGCCGAGCCGGGCGGCGGCGGCAATGCCGCCTCGCTGGCCTCAGGCTGTCTCGAACAGTTCAAGCTCGGCATCTATTACATCAACAAGCGCATTCGCGAGCGGCGCTTCCCGCTCGTCGACGAGGAGCGGGGCGTTGTCGTCGCCTCGGGCTTCTTCGACCATGACAATGAGGTCGACACCTACAAGCTGACCGACGGGCGCGACATGAAGACCGCGCTCAAATGGCCGAACTCGATCACGCTGCTGGAAGCGTTCCGCGTGAGAGACGGCGCGATTCAGGAGATCGAGGCCGTGTTCACTTATGTGCCCTATTTCATGCATAATCCCTGGGCCACGGGCCGCGAGCATGGGGAGCAGGGCGAATGAGACTGCCGCTTCTTGCTGCCGCCGCGCTCTGCGCGCTCTTCACCGCACCCGCCGTGGCGCAGACGCAGCCTGGAACCTGCAACTCTGCCTGCCTGAGCGGCCTCGCCGGCGGCTTCATGGCCGCCATGACCAAGGCCGATCCGGTCGGCCTGCCTTGGGCGGACCGGGTTCTCTATGCCGAGAACAGCACGCCCGTTCGCATTGGCGAAAGCTCCTGGGTCACCATCAAGAAATTCGATGACCAGCCGCTCGTCGTGACGGACAGCCACACCGGCCGCGTCGTCTGGTTCGGTATGATCGAGGATCACGGCCAGCCGGGTTTCTACGCGATGGACATGAAGGTGGAGGACGGCAAGATCGCGGCCGTCCAGTCCGTCATCCGGCGCAAGCAGGGGCGCCAGCCTTTCGGTGACCCGGTCGCCTATGCGCCTCCGCGCAGCTTCACGGCTCAGGTCAGCCCGCGCGCGCGGCTTTCGCGCGGCAAGATGGCCGCTGTGGTGGACGCCTATTTCGCGAGCGTCGCCGCCAATGGCGAAGGTCCAGCGGTCAGCTTCGATGCCGCCTGCACCAATATGGAGAATGGCGTGCCCATGACGGGGCTGCTCGTCGCCAAAAGCGCCAGCGAAGCCGGCTGCGAGTCTGCCCTGAAGCGCGGCCTCTATGGCGAAATTGAAGCCCTGCGCCATGAGGTCGTTGCCATTGACGAGGCGCGCGGGCTGGTGGCGGCCATCGGCTATCGCGATCTTCCCGGCGCGCAGACCAGCTTCACCGCGCGGGACGGGCAGAGCTATCCGGCCGAGGCCCGCTATCCGCGCACCTTCGGCTTCGTGAGTGTCTTCAAGGTGGAGAATGGCCGCATCGCGCGGATCGAGACGATCTCGAACGAAGTGCCCTATCTGATGCCCGCCCCGTTCGCGAAGCCGCTGCCACCGGACATCATCGTGGCGGACAAGGGCGTGTTCCCCGAGAATGCCGACGCTGACTCAAAGGGCAATTTCTACATCAGCAGCTTCAAGGGCAATATCTACCGCGCCGTTCCCGGCAGCACCCAGGCCGTCGCCTGGATTCGTCCCGACGAGAAGAACAAGCTCGCCGCCGTGCTTGGTGTGCTCGTCGATGAGCGCAGCAACACGCTCTGGGCCTGTTCGGTGCCGATGGGGCAGGCGGGGGCGGTGTCCGCGCTGGTCGCGTTCGATCTGGCTTCGGGAGATTTCAAGAAGCGCTACGAGCTGCCGGCTCCGGCAAGCGCCTGCAACGATATCGCGCTCGCAAAGGATGGCACGGCCTACATCGCCGAAACCACCAACGGGCGCATCTTCACGCTCGCACCCGGCGCCGAAGCGGTGTCGCTGCTCGTCGAGGACAAGGCCGTGCTCGGCGGTGTCGATGGCATCGCCTTCAGCGAGGACGGCACGCTCTACGTCAACAATGTGCGCCAGAACACGATGCTGCGGGTCAATCGCCGCGCGGATGGCAGCTTTGTCAGCCTGACGAAACTCAACGTCTCGCAGCCGCTCAATGGCCCCGATGGCCTCCGCCCCATTGGCGGCAATCGCTTCCTGCAGGCCGAGGGGCCGGCAGGGCGGGTCAGTCTGCTCACCATCGAAGGGGATGACGTGACTGTGAAAGTGCTCAAGGATGGCCTCGACGGTGTGCCCGGCGTCACGCATTTCGGCGGCTTCGCCTATGCCATTGAAAGCAAGGGCCGCTTCCTCTTCGATCCCAATCTCAAGGGGCAGGACCCGGGCGAATTCGCCTTGCGGGCGGTGCCGATGGGAGGCCTGCGATGAGGGGCGCGGCACTGGCTGTGCTGGGCGCTGCTCTGCTGACGAGCGCTCCGGCGCACGCGCAGAGCGCTATCGACCGTGAGATCGACGCGCTCACGACACGTGTGGAAAATCTGGAGGGCGCACGCGCCGTCATGAAGCTCCAGCGCGCCTTCGGCTATTATGTCGACCGGGGCTTGTGGCAAGACGCCGCCGACCTGTTTGCCGACAATGGCTCGATCGAGATCGGCGTGGATGGCGTCTATGTCGGCCGGGATCGTATTCGCGACTATCTCAAGGCCCTGCACGGCGGTCAGGACGGGCTGATCTACGGGCAGCTCAACGAGTGGGTGACGCTCCAGCCGGTCGTGACCGTTGCGCCCGATGGCCGCAGCGCAAAGGCGCGCTGGCGCGACCTCGGCATGCTCGGCCAGCACAAGCAGCATGCCGAGTGGCGCGACGGCATTTACGAGAATGACTATGTGAAGGAAGGCGGCGTGTGGAAGATCGCGCGGCTGCACCTCTACGTCAATTTCGTCGCGCCTTATGAAAAGGGCTGGGCACGGCTCAAGCCCGGCGAAGGGCTGGTGCGGAGCGAAGCAAGCAAGGCGATGCCGCCGGATCGCCCCTCCAGTTCCGCCCCGCGGGGCTTCCCTGATCGTACGGTTCCGCCCTTCCATGCGCCCAATCCGGTGACCGGCAAGCCCGTGTCGGAGACAGTGAAATGATTGTCCGCAACAGCTTCATGGCCGCGTTGCTTGCCGGCCTCGTCATGACCATGCCGGAGCCTGCCTTTGCGCAGGGTGATGCCGGTTTGCGCAGCAAGGTCAGCGCTTATCAGAAGCGGGTGCAGGCGCTCGAGGACCAGTTGGCCATCGAGAACCTGACCGCCACCTTCGGCTATTATTTCGACAAGGGCCTGTGGAATGAGGCAGCGGACTTGTTCGCCGCCCGTGGCCAGTTCGAATATGGCCAGCGCGGCGTCTATATCGGCCCGGCGCGCATTCGCCAGGCGATGCTGTTCTTCGGTCCGCAGGGGCTGAGCACCGGCAGTCTCAACAACCACATGATGCTGCAGCCCATCGTGGTGGTCGCGCCCGATGGCCGCACCGCGACGGGGCGCTGGCAGGGCATGGTGATGCTCGCGCGACCCAACGAGAACGGCAGGTGGGGCGTGGGCATCTACGAGAACCGCTATGTGAAGGAAGGCGGCGTCTGGAAGTTCGACAAGCTGCACTTCTACGTCACGGCCATGACCGACTACGACCTCGGCTTTGCCAAATATGCGATCCAGATGGAGGGCCCCAGCGCGCTCTTCCCGCCCGACCAGCCGCCGACGGAAGTCTATCGGTCCTTCCCTCACGCCTATCTGCCGGCGTTCAGCTACGATCATCCGGTCACCGGCGAACCGCTCAAGAACCTGCCGATGGAAGGGGATGACGTTCTTGGGCGTCCGGATCGCGGCATGAGCAGCGCCAAGCGGGAAGAGAGCAGCGCAGCAAAGGGAATGAGGCAGCAATGATGAACCGGCAAAGCATCCTCGCGGCCCTGCTGGCCGCCTCCGCTCTGGTCTCCGCTGCTCCTGTCGCGGCGCAGACAGCCGCCGAGCGTCTCGCGGCCCTCGATGAACGGATCACCCGCCTGGAGGACATGAACGCCATCGAGAAGCTGCAGCGCAGCTACGGCTATTTTGTCGACAAGGGGCAATGGACGCCGCTTTCCGAGCTGTTCACCGAAGACGCCACGCTGGAGATCGGCGGCAAGGGCATCTTCTTGGGCAAGGCACGCGTGCTCGAATATATGCAGAAAGCGTTCGGGCCGGATGGCACCAAGAAGGGCGCGCTGGTCAATCACATGCAGTTCCAGCCCATTCCGGACATCTCGGCCGACGGCACGACCGGCTGGGTGCGCGCCCGCGCCTTCGTGATGAGCAATGGCGGCTGGGGCCTGCCGCTCTACGAGAATGAATATCGCAAGGAAAACGGCGTCTGGAAGATCAGCCGCCTGACCGGCCCGTTCACCATGTACACGAGCTGGGAAGGCTGGGGCAAATGGGCGATGAACAACACCTGGCCGGACAAGTTCGATCCGCCGCCGGATCTGCCGCCCTCGGTCGTTTATCTGACCTACCCGGCTTATTATATAATCCCCTTCCATTACCCCAATCCGGTCTCCGGCAAAGTGTTCACGCCTGATCGGGATGAGGTTGGCGCCTATCACCGCCCGCCGGGCACGAAGGCGCAGATGGAAGCGCTGAAGGTCGGCCGCTGGGTCGATGGATCGCAACCGATTGGCCAGCCGCCGAAGGACTGAGAATGACGGCAAAATGGAGGCAGCCGGCTGCCATAATCGGCATTGCGGTGCTGGTGATTGCCGTGCTGCTGTCGATCCTCATGACGCAGTCCCGCGCGAGCGGACCTGCGGAGGTCGACAGCGCGCGCATGGCGGCGCAGGAGACGGACGGCTCGGACTGGCTGCATGACGGGCGCACCTACAGCGCCCAGCGCTACAGCCCGCTCGACCAGATCAATGCGCAGAATGTGAGCCAGCTTGGTATTGCCTGGTATGACGATCTGGACACCTTCCGTGGCGTCGAGGCGACGCCGCTCTATGCCGATGGCGTGCTCTACAACATACTGCCCTGGAACATCACGATCGCTTACGATGCCCGCACCGGCAAGCGCCTGTGGACCTACGATCCGCAGGTGCCGCGCGAGTTCGGCCGCTATGCCTGCTGCGAGCCGGTCGCACGCGGCCTCGCCCTGTGGAAAGGCAAGGTCATCATCGCGACGCTGGACGGGCGGGTGATCGCGCTCAATGCCGCTGACGGCAAGCCTGTCTGGTCCGTGCAGAGCACGCCCAAGGACATGCCCTACACCATCACCGGTGCGCCGCGCGTGTTCGATGGCAAGGTCGTTGTCGGCAACAGTGGCGGCGACATGGGTATCCGCGGCTTCGTCGCGGCTTATGATGCAGACACCGGCAAAGAAGCCTGGAAGTTCTACCTGACGCCGGGCGACCCCGCCAAGGGTCCGGATGGCGCCGCATCCGACGGGATCATGGAGATGATCCGCAAGACATGGTCGGGCGAGTATTGGAAGCTCGGCGGCGGCGCCAACGCGTGGGACAGCATCGGCTACGATCCCGCACTCAAGCTCGTCTACATCGGCACCGGCAACGGCTCGCCACTCTCCTGGCATTATCGCAGCAACAGCAAGGGCGACAATCTCTTCGTCTGCTCCATCGTTGCGGTGAATGTGGAGACCGGCAAATATGCCTGGCATTACCAGATGGTGCCCGAAGAGGATTGGGACTACACCTGCACCCAGTCGATCGTCACGGCCGACCTCAAGATCGACGGGCGCGACCGCAAGGTGCTGATGCAGGCGCCGAAGAACGGCTATTTCTATGTACTCGACCGGGCGACGGGCGAATTCATCTCGGCCGGCCAGATCGCGCCGGTCAACTGGGCGCTCGGCATCGATTCGAAGACGGGCCGTCCGAAGATCAATCCGGACGCCCATTATGGCACGGAACCGTTTCTGGTGAAGCCCGGGCCGGGCGGGGCGCACAACTGGTTCCCCATGGCCTATAGTCCACGCACGAGGCTTGCCTATTTCCCGCTCTACGAGTCGGGCATGGTCCTCGCGCTCGATCCGGATTTCCAGCCAAAGCCCTTCCGTTCGAACGCAGGCTGGGGGGGCTACACCGGCGAGGCCGCGAAGAAGCGGGCCGAGCTGATGAAAGAGGTGGTGGCCATGGACAAGGCCTATCTGCTCGCCTGGGACCCGGTGAAGCAGAAGGCGGCCTGGAAAATCCCGCTGCCGCGCCACGGCAATGGCGGCGTGATGGTGACGGCGAGCGACCTCGTCTTCGAGGGGACGACGCGGCAGACCTTCGCGGCCTTTGACGCGCGCAACGGCAAGCTGCTCTGGGAAACGCCGGTGCAGAGCGCGCCGGTGGCCGGGGCGATCACCTACACGCTCGATGGCGTGCAGTATGTCGCCGTGAATGCCGGCTGGGGTGGCGGCGCCGCCGTCGTGGAGCGTGGACAGGGCATCGAGATGCCCCGGGCGCCGGCACGGCTCATCGTGTTCAAACTTGGCGGGACCGTGCAGTTGCCTGCGCTGCAACCCGAGGCCAAGGCGCCGGAGCCGCCGCTGCTCCGGGCCAGCGAGGCGCAGGTTGCGCGCGGCGCCCAGCTCTTCGCGGAGACCTGCGCGGTCTGCCACGGCCAGCAAGCGATTGGCGGCGTCAAGGACCTGCGCATGATGACGCGCGAGACCCACGCGAAGTTCAACGACATTGTCCTCAAGGGCATTTATGCCGACAAGGGCATGGCCAGCTTCGCCGACCTGATCTCCCCGGAGGATGCCGAGGCAATTCACGGTTATCTGATCGCCCGTGCCAATGAGGACTGGGGCCGCGTCTCGGACGGCAAGGGGCCACACTAGAGCGCAGTCCCTGATCCGCCAGGCGAGCGGTGCGGCACACAGATCCTCCCCGAGCCTACGCGGGGAGGGGGGCTGCCGATGAAGCCGGTGGTGGAGGGACGTTCAACGATCGCCCCGACACACCTCCACCTTTTGCTCCGCAAGTGCTCCCATTTTCAGGACAAATCTGGAGAGGGTCTTCAGCCAGCCATTCCGATAACGGTGCACTTTCCAATAACGGCGCAGTGCCCCTTGAATGGCCGAGCATTCACCGGCCTGAAGGCGTCCCGTTCAAGCCGTCGGCTCATCATCCTGCGAGCCGATGATCGTCGCCGCCACCAGAATGCCCGCGATGGTGAACACCGGATGGCGAAAGGCGAAGCGCAGCCCGTAGTTGATCAACTGCGGCGTGACGGCGGCGACCACCATCTTGGCGAGGGTGCGATTGTCCTCATGCTTGATCGTCCGCACCAGCGGTTGCGCGACCCGCACGCTTGTCTTCCCGATCGCGCGGCCAGTCTTCAGCGCCTTGTCCGCGATGGTCTCCGGCGTCGTCTTGTCCGCCACCACCACCGGCAGGTTGCGCGGGTTCGTCTTTCGCGCCGCTCCCCGCTTGCTTTTCGTTTTGGCGGTTGCGGTTGCGCCTTGCTCGGTCATGCTGTCGATCCCACGCCTGTTATATCCTGTCACTGAACGTTAGCGCGGAACGGGCGTTCCCGGAGCGGAGCGGTTACCAGTCCTCCTGCGCGCGCGTGATCAGATATCCGTGAATGTCCTCCGCCTGCGCCTTGGTCAATACGGTGCCGAAGCTCGGCATGCCCTTGTGGAGCAAGGTGCCGTTCAGCACGATGTCCAGGAAGTTGTCGTGCGCGTCCTTGCTCATCCGCCGCAGGTCCTTGATGCCGCCCACGGCATTGTCGCCATGGCACCGGTTGCAGGTCTCGCCATAGAGGGCCGCGCCCCGTGCGGCGACCTCGGCCGGGACGCGCTGGCGGGGCAGATAGGCCGTCTCGTCCTGCGCCGCCATCGGCGGTAGCGTCACGCCCTTGGCATCCAGCTTGAACACGAGCAGCTTGGCCGTCGCAAAGCGGAACGGGCCGTCCTTGGCGAGATTGTAGACTGGCGATCCGCCCCAGCCGACATTGAGCGCGATATATTGCTCGCTATCGATCATGTAGGTCATCGCCCCGGCGACGCCCGCCTGGTCGACATTCATTTCCCACAGTTTCTTGCCATTGTCGGCACGATAGATCGCGACGGTCTTGTTGATCGTCGGCTGCACGAGGATGTTGCCCGCGGTGGTCAGCACGCCGCCAGAGCCCGGATGCGGATAGGGCACGCGCCAGGCCTCGCTCTGAGTCGCCGGGTTCCAGGCCAGCAGATAGCCTTTCTCCGTTGCCATGATTTCCGCCATCAGCGTCTTGCGCAGCTCTGGCTGGTTGGCATGGTCGAAGCCGGTGTTGTTGCGCCCCCGCACATATTTGTAGGCGCCATCCGGCTGATTGGCGTAGATCGCGCCTTGTTCCTGTGCCGAGAGATAGACCAAGCCTGTCTTCGGGCTGTAGCTCATCGGGTGCCAGGTGTGGGCCGCCATCCAGCTCGGATTCATGATGTGCGGCGTGGTCGTGTTGTGCGCTGTGGGCAGCACCACGGGGCGGCCGGTCTTCATGTCGACATGACTGGCCCAGCTGTTGACCGACACGTAGCTCTTCGCCGAGATCAGTTCGCCGGTCGCGCGGTCGAGCACATAGAAGAAGCCGTTCTTCGGCGCCTGCATGGCGACCTTGCGCAGCTTGCCGTCGATCTTGATGTCGGCGAGCACGATGGGCTGGGTGCAGGTATAGTCCCAGTCTTCCTCCGGCACCATCTGGTAGTGCCATTTATACGCGCCTGTGGTCGCATCCACGGCCACCATCGAGCACAGGAAGAGATTGTCGCCCTTGCTGTCGCTGCGGTGATGCCAGGATTGCGGGCTGCCATTGCCGGTGCCGATATAGACGAGGTTCAGGTCTGGATCGTAGGCGAAACTATCCCACGCATTGCCGCCGCCGCCGGTCTGCCAGAATTTTCCGTGCCAGGTCGGCGCTGCGATCTTCATCGCGCTGTCAGAGGCTTCCCCGTCGGGGCCGTTGGCCGGATTGCCGGGGACGATGTAGAATTTCCACAGCTGCTTGCCGGTCTCGGCGTCATGGGCGACGACGAACCCGCGCGAGCCATAGTCCGCGCCGCCATTGCCGATGATCACCTTGCCGTCATAGACGCGCGGCGCGCCGGTAATGGAATATTGCTCCTTGCGATCGAATGTCTGCGCGGACCAGATTTCGGCGCCGGTATCCTTGTCGATCGCGATCAGCCGCCCGTCGAGCGCGCCGATGATGATCTTGTTGCCCCAGGCCGCGATGCCGCGCGAGGAAGGGCCGCAGCAGGCCAGCCCGGCCCATTCCTTGCCGACCTTGGGATCATACACCCACAGCTTCTCGCCGGTTTTCGCGTTGTAGGCGGTCACGACGTTGAAGATGGTCTCGTTGTACAGCACGCCGCCGATAACCAGCGGCGTCGCCTGCACGCCACGATAGGTGTCGAGATCGTCGAACCAGGCGAGCCCAAGACGATGCGCGTTCTGGTCATTGATCTGGTCGAGCGGGCTGTAGCGCTGCTCGTCCCAGGTACGGCTGTAGGAGGCCCACTGGTCCGGGTGCTCATCCGCATTGAGCATGCGGGCGCGGCCGATCCCGCGTTCGGCTTCCGTGGCGCTCATCTGGCACGCACTGGCGCCCAGAAGCGCTGTCACCGCCATGATCGCAAGCCAGTGCGTCTTCATACCCTCTCCCGCGCTAGGCGGCATGCCCGGCAATTGCTGGAGACGCGCCTTTACGAATGAAGGCTATGCCGCACGGATGGGGCAATTCCAATGATCCCGGCTTGACCCGTGCGCCACACTTGTTGACCCAACTGGCAGTCGAGGACCGCTCCAACCGTTCAGGCGACCCGTCGGACGATCGGTTCCACTGCCTCATATTGCGAAATCTCGCCGGCCTGCTTGCTTGCATAAAGCGCCTTGTCGGCGAGACCGAGCAGGTCGTCGAGCGCTTCGGCCTTGCCACGCGCGACCACAAAGCCGTGGCCTGTGGATATCCGCAAGGTGAGTGCGCCGATGCTGAACGGCTGAGCAATCGCGTCGCTGATCCGGGTCGCAAGCTGGGCAGCCTCTTCTGGGCTGGCGATGTCGTACTGAATAACAGCGAATTCATCTCCGCCGAGGCGCGCAACAATATCGCTGTCCCGGATGGTCCGCGCAATGCGCTTTCCTGCGGCCGCCAGCAGCGCGTCGCCCACGGGATGGCCGTGCCTGTCATTGACCGGTTTGAAGTCGTTGAGGTCGAGATAGTGGACGGCGATCAGGCTTTGATTGTCACCGGATTCGACATGATGTTCCCACCATTCCTGCAGGGCGATCCGGTTCGGGAGAGCAGTCAGGGCGTCCTTGCGCGCGAGATGGGAGAAGGCGATCCGCAGGCCGATATCCTGCGCCGAGCGCTCGTGTTTTGCGCGCAGGCTCTGGATGCCGCTCATCAGGATGGCCGCCATTACGGCGCCGGTGAGCTTGTAGAGTGCGTCGGGATGGATGATCGTCGCAACGATTACTGGCCCGAGTGCCAGCAGCATGCTGGGGACCGCCACCCAAAGGCGCGACCCCATGCCCACCGCCACGCCCGCACAATAGGCCAGGGCCAGGGCGGACACGACCATATGTGCGTCGGCATAGGGGAGTTGCAGAACCCGCAAGCCGAATAGCCCAAGCACAAGCGCGAACCCCAGATAGGGCATGGCGAAGCGACGTTCCATCGTCCGCGCCTGCTCTACGGTGGTGCCGTTCGCGTAAATGGCAGGTGCAATCAACCGGGCGGAGACAAGACGCGCGATCGACATGAAGGCACCGAGCGCCACGAGCGCGAGCAGAATGCTGTCGCCGGTCCGGTTCACGATGACGAGGCCGGCCGAGAGAAAGCTGATTGTCATGACCAGCGAGGGAACGAAGCCATGAAACAGGTTGCGAATCAGCTCGAGTTCGACCGCTTCGGGATGGTGACGCAGCGGGTTGGATCGGTATTTGCTGTTCGCCACCGTTACGACTCACATCTCATCTCTGCGGACCCCGGGAAGCGCGCCTCTTTGGGTCGGGCGGCTCCTCAGGCGAGCGGTCTACGGAAGGATTATATCCAAATACTTAACCTTCCCGCCGGGTGCAGGGAGGTGAAAGACGTGCCGACGCACAGAGGGAGTCGTCAGCGGCCTTTCCACGCGGGCGCACGCTTCTCGATGAAGGCGGCCATGCCTTCGGCCTTGTCCTCGGTGGAGGCGAGCAGCTGGAAGATGCGGCGCTCGCTGGTGAGGCCCTGTGCGAGCGTCGTCTCGAAGGCGAGGTTCACCAGCTCCTTGTTCGCAATGGTCGCAAGCGGCGGCATGGCGGCAATCGCCTCGGCAGCCTTGATGGCTTCGTCCAGCAGATCGTCGGCCGGCACGATGCGCGCGACGAGCCCCGCGCGCTCGGCTTCCTCGGCGTCCATGCGGCGGCCGGTCAGGCACAGGTCCATCGCCTTGGCCTTGCCGACCGCGCGGGTGAGCCGCTGCGATCCGCCCATGCCGGGCGCGACGCCCAGGGTGATTTCCGGCTGGCCGAACTTTGCTGTGTCGGCCGCGATGATGAAGTCGGCCATCATCGCCAGTTCGCAGCCGCCGCCCAGCGCGAAGCCTGCGACGGCGGCAATCCACGGCTTGCGCGTGGCCGCGATGCGGCTGGTCCACTGCGCGAACATCTCGGTGCGGTACATGTCTGCGCCGGACTTGTCCGCCATCTCCTTGATGTCCGCGCCTGCGGCGAAGGCCTTTTCGCTGCCGGTGATGACGAGGCAGCGCTGGTCCTCGTCCGCCTCGTAATTCTCGAACACCGCGATCAGGTCGGCGAGCACCTGGCTGTTGAGCGCGTTCAGCGCCTGGGGGCGATTGAGCGTGACCAGCGTGACGGCGCCGCGTTGCTCGACCAGCACTGTCTCATAGCTCATGCGCAATCGCTCCCTTAAGGCGTGGGGTTCAGAGGATATATTTGCTCAGATCCGTGTTCTTGGCGATACCCGAAAGCTGGCGCTCCACATAGTCCGCATCGATGGTGATCGTCTCGCCGGCACGGGTGTCGGCCTCGAAGCTCACATCCTCCAGCAGCTTTTCCATCACGGTCTGGAGCCGGCGGGCGCCGATATTCTCGACCTGCTCGTTCACGCTGGCGGCGATCTTTGCGATGGCGCGGATGCCGTTCGGCGCGAGCTGGATGGTCACGCCCTCGGTGGCCAGCAGCGCGGCATATTGCTCGGGCAGCGAGGCCTTGGTGTCGGACAGGATCGAGACGAAATCCTCCTCGGTCAGGCCCTTCAACTCCACGCGGATCGGCAGGCGGCCCTGCAACTCGGGCAGCAGATCGCTCGGCTTGGCGACATGGAAGGCGCCCGAGGCAATGAACAGGATATGGTCGGTCTTGAGCGGGCCATATTTGGTGGCGACCGTCGTGCCTTCGATCAGCGGCAGAAGATCGCGCTGGACACCCTCACGGCTCACCGATCCGCCGCGCACATCGCTGACCGCGATCTTGTCGATCTCGTCTAGGAACACGATGCCGTTCTGCTCGGCCGAGGCAATCGCCACGCGGGCGACATCATCCTGGTCGAGGCGCTTGTCCTGCTCTTCCTCGACCAGCTTGTCCCAGGCATCCGCCACGCGCATCTTGCGGCGCTTGCGCTGCTGCTGGCCGAGCGCCTTGGACATCATGTCCGAGAGGTTGATCATGCCGATATTGCCGCCCATGCCGGGAATTTCCATCGGCATGGACGGGGAGTCGGTGACTTCGATCTCCACCTCGACGTCGTTCATCTGGTCGCTCTCGATGCGCTGGCGGAAGGAGAGGCGGGTCGCCTCGCTCGCTTCCTTGCCGGTGAGGGCATCGAGCAGGCGGCCCATGGCGGCCTCCGAGGCGGCCTCGCGCACCGCCTCACGGCGGCGCTCGCGCTCAAGCCGCACCGCCTCCTCGACCAGATCGCGCACGATCTGCTCGACGTCGCGGCCGACATAGCCGACCTCGGTGAACTTGGTGGCTTCCACCTTGATGAACGGCGCATCGGCTAGCTTGGCGAGGCGTCGGCTGATCTCGGTCTTGCCGCAGCCCGTGGGGCCGATCATCAGGATGTTCTTCGGCGTCACCTCGTCGCGCAGCTCGGGAGAGAGCTTCTGGCGCCGCCAGCGGTTGCGCAGGGCAACGGCGACGGCACGCTTGGCCTCGGCCTGGCCGATGATGTGCGCATCGAGCGCGGAGACGATGGCTTTGGGGGTGAGATTGTCGTTCATGTCTTTCCTTCTCCCCTCCCGCTGGCGGGGAGGGGTCGGGGGAGGGCGGTTCGAGGCGGGCGCGTTTCAGGCCCTCCCCTAGCCCCTCCCGCATGCGGGAGGGGGATTAAGTGGCGCTGTCCAGCGTCTCGATGGTCAGGCTGTCATTGGTGTAGACGCACACTTCCGCCGCGATCTTCATCGCCTTGCGCGCCAGTGTCTCGGCATCCTGCTCATAATCCTTGAGCGCGCGGGCTGCAGAGAGCGCGTAATTGCCACCCGATCCGATCGCGGCAATGCCTTCCAGCGGCTCGAGCACATCGCCATTGCCGGTGAGGATCAGCGTCACATCCTTGTCGGCCACGATCATCATGGCCTCAAGATTGCGCAGATATTTGTCCGTGCGCCAGTCCTTTGCCAGTTCGACGGCGGCGCGCATGAGCTGGCCATTATGCCGCTCCAGCTTGCCTTCCAGCCGCTCGAAGAGGGTGAAAGCGTCGGCGGTGGCGCCGGCGAACCCACCGATCACGCTGCCATCGTGCAGGCGGCGCACCTTGCGGGCATTGGGCTTCATGACCGTCTGCCCCATCGAGACCTGGCCATCGCCAATCACGATGACCTTTCCTGAAGCGCGGACGGAGAGGATGGTGGTGCCGTGCCAGACCGGCATCGAGCTTTGCTGGGTATCTGCCATGCGCCGCGATATGGGAGAGGGTGGCCAGCCATGCAAGATGAACCGGCCTAGCAAGTGATGAGAGGGCGTTCGTCCAGGGCCGGATGCCTGTTGCGGAAGGTTACGAAGGTTACGGGGTAGATAAATTTCCTGGGTTGCCTCACCGGCGGATACATCGGCTCTCCGCCGCCGTTTTTCGGTGAGATAAACGAGGGACTGCGATGCGTTGGTCCGCGGCGGGGAGGAGGGCAGGCAAAGCGTGATCATGCGGCAGATCTGGCACAGCCATGACCTTGTAGGACAGCCCAAACCCGTTCCCGGTCAGACGCGTTTGTATTGTACCAGGAAGAGCCTGGACTTGCGCGCCAACGGCTTGACAGGACGCCCCTCAATCGCCAAAGCGCTCGCCTCCGCGACGATGTCGCCGGGCGCGTAGCTCAGTGGTAGAGCACACCCTTCACACGGGTGGGGTCGCAAGTTCAATCCTTGCCGCGCCCACCATCGCCTGAGCGGCGGTGATCATTTTTCTGCTCAAGTCGAATCACGAAATTCTGACATCTTCCCTATCGCGAGGCGCCTCGAAGAGTGTCTGTCCTTGAGACCCTGAGCGCGCGACCATTGCGGCTTCTCTCATGAACTGTAAGGACATGCGTGGGGAGTTCTTCATCAATGCACGGAGACGAAAGAAGGCTTAGGCGAGCGATTAATGTCGCAGACCTTTCGCCCGTGAACGACATGTTCACCACACTGGCGCCGGACGTGATCAGCTGGCGGGGGTTTTCAGGTCTGCCGGCAAATGAGATCGAGCGCCGGGTGCGAGGACTTAAGATCTCCCGTTACCGCGCGGCGCTGCAGGCTGTGGCCGGCCTCGGCAAAGGTGAGATGGTCGTTACTCATCTGCCGTTGATGACGGCGGCGACCTCCGTTGCCATGGCGCTTTTTCGCAAAAGGAACCCGCACCTCGCCTTCTCGTTCAATTTCACGGAGCTGCCGGAGGGGCGGCGCCTGGCGTATCTCACCAGAGCGTTGCGGACGGTTGACCAATTCGCGATCTACTCCAGCTTCGAGCGCGATCTTTACGCCGGGCATTTCGATCTCGATCCGTCGCGCTTCAAGCCGGTGATCTGGACACAGGATGTTCCGGCGGTTCAGTCCGAGCCAGCCTTGCCTCCGGGCGCCCCTTATGTTTGCGCGATCGGTGGCGAGGGGCGGGATTTCGCGACGCTTCTGGAGGCCGCTCGCCGCGTTGGGCCGGCGTTGCGCTTTGTCATCGTCGCCAGGCCGCACAGCCTCGAGAAACTTTCCATACCCGATCATGTCCAGGTGCTGACCAATATCCCCTCGCAAAGGGCGTGGCGGATCGCTTGTGACAGTCTCGGCGTGCTTATCCCGCTCAAAAGCAAGGAGACCTGCTGCGGACAGATTACCCTTGTCAGTGCAAAAATGCTTGGCCTCCCGATCATCACCACTGGCGCTTATGCAACCCGCGAATATGTGGAGGGCAGAGCCGGCATTCTGGAATGCGATCCGGGTGATCCCGAAGCCTTCTCGCGGTTGATTCAGCGGCTGATGGACGAGCGAGTCCGGTTGCTCGAAATGGCGCGGCAGGCAGCGCCCGCTGAACGGGCCTTTCATGATCGGGAGCAATGGGCCGACTATCTGCGTGGGTTCGTTGCCGAATATTACGGCTGATCCAACAGCTCTGTGAGCGGCTGAAAACCGGCGAACCCGGCAACCATCGCGGGTCGTGACCTCAATGCCCGCTATGGTCCTCGCCGCCGGCATCAGCGGCGGCGCTGCCCGGCTGTTGCACCGGCGCGTCGGCCAGAATGCGGTCGCCATTGGAGAAGATGAAAGTGAACGTCATCTTCCCGTCGTCCAGCGCCTGCGGATTGATCGACCAGAGCATGATGTGCTTGCCGCCCGGCTCCAGCTTCACGGTGGAGCGCGCCGGGACATCGATCGTCTCGACGCGCTGCATGGAGGCTATGCCATCCTTCGTGCTGCTTTCGTGGATTTCGACGCGCACCGCTTCTTCAGTGCGCACGTCGCGCAGTACGACATCCTCGGCGCCGCCGCGAATGGTGAAATAGGCGGCCGAAGGCGCATTTGGATTGGGATTGAGGCGCAGGAATCCGCCATCGACATTGAGCGGCGGCGGATCGCTGCATCCGCCCAGCGCGGCCAGCATCGCGGCGGCAGCGAGGAGCAAGGGGGCCTTGGGCATGTCCGGTCTCCGGCAATCATCATGTTTGGCCCGCCTGTATCCAAGGGGCGGTGCAGTGCCAAGTGAAACAGAGCCGGTACGCTCTGGCCGGTGCACGCGAGGTCACTGGCGGCGGCCTCACGCCGCGGCTCTCATCGCGATTGAATAGCGTTGATCGCGTAGCAATTTAGCAGATATTGTCGGATCACTGGCCCTGGACCGGCGTTGCCTCGCGCAAGGCTTGTCGCAATGTGGCGTCAACCTTTCGGCCTGCGGCGTCGAGAGACAGTTCGGCGATCAAGTCCTCGCGAGCCGCCTCGGCTACCCGTTCGCGCCTCATCTCGTCGTCGATGAGCGTGGAGATTTGCTCAGCCCACCGGATTGCAAATTCCGGAGATCCGGTGCTTGCATCAATAAGATAACCGTTGTGGTCATCCTTGAAGAACAGTGGATGATCGACATTTGGCGTGCTGATCGTTGGTACTTTGGCGTCGAGGTAAGCAAGCACCTTGCCAAATGACTTGCCGGCTCCAAACCCGTCGACCGAAATAACAGGATTCAGTCCGACTGATATTTCCTCAAGAGACTTCAGGAACAGGTCGTAGGCCATATATGGCTTCGGAGCGATATTGACGCCTTTTGCTTTGAATTGTTCCACAAGTTCACAGAAGCCGGTGTCGGCCATGTCCCCATAAATACGGAACTCGACATCGGCACGTCGCAGGGCGACCAGTCGCATGACGTCCAGAACGAAGGAGGCTTCCTTTGGGTAGCGATGTGGCCCGCTGCTTGCCCATGCCACGATATGGGCGCGCCCGGATTGCGGGCGAACGGGGGCGGCACGAACCGGCGTGCCGGTCCAGACGATGTCGACCGAGGAATGATGCTGCCTGCACCAGTCAGCGGTGTATTTGCTGCCGGCAATCACTCGCCTGCTTCCCTTCATACATTCCAGGATGCGCTGTTCCTGAGCGGGATCGAGAAAATCGGCGTCATCAATGTCGAAAACGATCGGCGTGTCGCCGTAGTGCTTCGGAAGATTGGCCGGATGCCGGGATTTTTGAATGAGGATGATGTCGGGCCGGAACGCCGCCGCAATTCTCTGGCGGGCCTGCCTCGAAAGCGATTTATGGCAGATGATCGTCGCCCACCCGTTGGCGGCGAGGTGATCTGCAATATTGTACGCGCGAAGCAACGAAGAGCCGACTTGCCTGTCATGGCTCGGCAAAATCATGACCCTGGGTTTGGCGCCCCGGTTTTTGACGATTTCGCCATAGAGCTTCAATTCCCTCATTAGAGGGCCAAGCGCCGATCTAAAGCGTCCGGACAGCATTGAGGTCATCAGCCGTGTTTGGCTGACGACCATCGCCTACCGTTCCAATCCGGGAAACGAGCGCGATTTTTTGCCACGCGACCTTGCGCTGTCAATTTTGCAAATCTCACATGCACCTCACGCCGATGTTGTTCCCGCAGCCGGCCCGTCGATGGACGAGTGGGCGTACCAGCGGAAAAGCCCGCTTGCCAGCCGCTAAATCACTTCGGCTCTTGTTGCGCGAAAACACCCTCCTATATCGGCGCGGTCAACGGGATGGTTTCGGCCTGAGTGCGGAGCCGCCCCGGTAGCGGCCCAATTCCGGGCGCTCAACTACACATGGGGTACAAGAGGGCAAATATGGCTAAGGTTATCGGTATTGATCTCGGCACCACGAACAGCTGCGTCGCCGTGATGGACGGCGGCAAGCCGAAAGTGATCGAGAATGCGGAAGGCGCGCGCACGACGCCCTCCATCGTGGCATTCGCCAAGGATGGCGAGCGGCTTGTCGGCCAGCCGGCCAAGCGTCAGGCCGTGACCAATCCGGATAACACCATCTCGGCCGTGAAGCGCCTGATCGGGCGCCGGTTCGACGATCCCACGACCAAGAAGGACATGGAGCTCGTCTCCTACACCATCGCGAAGGGCCCCAATGGCGACGCGTGGGTGAAGGCCGGCGGACAGGATTACAGCCCCTCGCAAATTTCCGCCTTCATTCTGCAGAAGATGAAGGAAACCGCCGAGAGCTATCTTGGCGAGACCGTGACGCAGGCCGTCATCACCGTGCCCGCCTACTTCAACGACGCGCAGCGCCAGGCGACCAAGGACGCCGGCCAGATTGCGGGCCTTGAAGTGCTCCGCATCATCAACGAGCCGACCGCGGCCGCGCTCGCCTACGGGCTTGAGAAGAGCGAAGGTAAGACCATCGCGGTCTATGACCTCGGCGGCGGCACCTTCGACATCTCGATCCTCGAGATCGGCGATGGCGTGTTCGAGGTGAAGTCCACCAATGGCGATACCTTCCTCGGCGGTGAGGACTTCGACTCCAAGATCGTCGAGTATCTCGCAGACAGCTTCAAGAAGGATGAGGGTATTGACCTGCGCAGCGACAAGCTGGCGCTGCAGCGCCTGAAGGAAGCTGCCGAGAAGGCCAAGATCGAGCTTTCCAGCGCGCAGACGACGGAAGTGAACCTGCCGTTCATCACCGCCGATGCCACTGGGCCGAAGCATCTCGTCAAGACCATCAGCCGTTCGGATCTGGAGCGTCTGGTCGAGGAACTCATCAAGCGTACGCTGGAACCGTGCAAGAAGGCACTGGCCGATGCCGGCGTTTCCTCGGGCGAAATTCACGACGTGGTGCTCGTTGGTGGCATGACCCGCATGCCCCGCGTGCGTGAAGTGGTGAAGGACTTCTTCGGCAAGGAGCCGCATACCGGTGTGAACCCGGACGAAGTCGTCGCCATGGGCGCGGCGATCCAGGCCGGCGTGCTGCAGGGTGACGTCAAGGACGTGCTGCTGCTCGACGTGACGCCGCTGAGCCTCGGCATCGAGACGTTGGGTGGCGTGTTCACCCGCATGATCGATCGCAACACCACGATCCCGGCCAAGAAGAGCCAGGTCTACTCGACCGCTGACGATAATCAGCAGGCCGTGACCATCCGCGTCTTCCAGGGCGAGCGTGAGATGGCGGCGGACAACAAGCTGCTCGGCCAGTTCGATCTGGTCGGCATTCCGCCGGCACCGCGTGGCGTGCCGCAGATCGAGGTCACGTTCGACATCGACGCCAACGGCATCGTGAACGTGTCCGCCAAGGACAAGGGCACCGGCAAGGAGCAGCAGATCAAGATCCAGGCTTCCGGTGGCCTCAGCGATGCGGACATCGATCAGATGGTGAAGGATGCCGAGCGCTTTGCCGAGGAAGACAAGAAGCGTCGCGAGGGCGCCGAGGCGAAGAACAACGCCGAGAGCCTGATCCACACGACTGAGCGCCAGCTCGCCGAGCATGGTGACAAGGTGGACGAAACGCTCAAGGGCGAGATCGAGACGGCTGTCGCCGCGGCCAAGAGCGCCGTCGAGGGCGGCGACGTCGAGGCGATGAAGACCAAGACGCAGGAATTGGCGCAGGTCTCCATGAAGCTCGGCCAGGCGATTTATGAGAAAGAGCAGGCCGCTTCCGCTTCGCCGGGTGCGGAAGGTGCCGCGCAGAAGGCAGATGATGACGTCGTTGACGCCGAGTTCTCGGAAGTCGATGAGGACAACAAAGCCTGATAAAACAGAAATGTCGCCCGGCCAGCCGATGATCTGGCTGGCCGGGCCACGACTTGGGACTGCTGCGGGGCAATGAGTAGCAAGACGGATTATTATGAGCTGCTCGAAGTCGAGCGGACTGCGGATGGCGCGACAATCAAGTCAGCCTATCGCAAGCTCGCCATGCAGTGTCACCCGGATCGCAATCCGGGCTGCAAGGACAGCGAAGCGAAGTTCAAGGCCATCAATGAGGCCTATGACTGCCTGAAGGACGAGCAGAAGCGCGCGGCATATGACCGCTTTGGCCATGCAGCGTTCGAGCAGGGCGGCATGGGCGGCGGTGGCCGGGGCGGTCACGCCGGTTTCTCTGACTTCTCCGATATTTTCGAGACGATCTTCGGCGACGGCTTTGCCGGTGGCGGCGGTGGGCGCCAGCAGACGCGGCGCGGCGCGGACCTGCGCTACGACATGGAAATCTCGCTGGAAGATGCGTTCCATGGCCGCGAGACGACGATCGAGATCGAAGTCTCGACCCAGTGCGAGGCTTGCGACGGCAGTGGCGCCGAGCCCGGCACCAGTGCTGAGACCTGCCCGACCTGTGCCGGCCACGGAAAGGTGCGCGCGCAGCAGGGCTTCTTCGTCATTGAGCGGACCTGCCCGAGTTGCCATGGCGCGGGTCAAAGGATCAAATCACCTTGCCGCGCCTGCCGTGGCGAGGGCCGTGTGGACAAGCGCCGCTCGCTCGACGTGAATGTGCCGGCGGGCGTCGACGAAGGCACGCGCATTCGACTCTCCGGACAAGGCGAGGCTGGACCGCGCGGCGCGCCGGCTGGCGATCTCTACATCTTCCTGCATGTGAAGCGGCATCGGATCTTCGAGCGGGAAGGGACCAACCTGTTCTGCCGCGTGCCGATCAGCTTCACGCTTGCCGCGCTCGGCGGCACGATCGAGGTGCCGGGGCTGGACGGCGAGGATCACGAGATCCGCATTCCCGCTGGTATTCAGTCCGGCAAGCAACTGCGTCAGCGCGGCGCTGGCATGCCCGTGCTCAATGCGCGTGGGCGGGGCGATCTGGTCATCCAGATCGAGGTGGAGACGCCGACGAAGCTCTCCGCACGACAGAAGGAATTGCTCGAGGAATTCCGGGCGACGGAGACGGGCGAGGAATGCCCGCAGTCGAGTGGATTCTTCAGCAAGATCAAGAATGTGTGGAGTGATTTGACGGATTGATCGCTGAGCTGAGGGCTCGGGGTTTTGTGGGGGTGGGGTATGGAAGTTACGGAGCACGTTCGGCGTGCGCGTCTGATTCCAGACGATCTAAAGATCAATAACTTCGATTTCTTGAGAGTTTTTCTCGCGATTTCAGTCGTCTGGTCTCATTGTTTCGCACTTTATTTCGGGAGTGAGGAGAATGAGCCGGTCTCCATGCTGCTGAACGGCGTGTATAATACCGGCAACATAGCTGTGCGCGCTTTTTTCTGCATCAGCGGCTTTCTTATAACTGCCAGCTACCTTCAGAGCAAATCTCTCTACTCTTATTTCAGCAAGAGAGTTCTCAGGATCTACCCGGGCTACATCGTGTGTGTGATGATATGCTCATTTATCGTCATTCCCGCCTTCTCGACCCGCGTCGCGCTCGATCTAACACAAGCGATTCGCACAATCGCGACATCCTTCCTTCTGCATGGTGAATTCCCGCTATCGAACGCGTTCGATAGTCATCCTGTTACGGCGGTCAATGGCTCCTTGTGGAGCATACCATTTGAGTTCTGGTGCTATATCGGCATCGCTGCATTAGGTATCTTTAAAATACTAAAAAGCCGGCAGCTCGTTTTGCTAATCGCTGTAGCATTTACAATGTCCCGGGTATTTTTGGATGTCTATGGCCTCAATCCAGGTCTTGGTATCATCGGGGATATATTCGGCTGGCCGTATTTGTGGACCTCGGTTGCGCCCTGCTTTCTTTCTGGCTCCCTTGTTTATTTGTACAAGGAGGAATTGCCTAGGGATGCAAGAATTCTAATTATACTTGTAACATCTGCCATAGTATTTTCACAAGTTTCAAAGATATTCGCGCAAGCCATTTTCCCATACTGCCTCGCATATTTGATATTTTATTTTTCTTACTCTAAAATAAAGATGCCTGATGCGAAGTATGGTGACTTCAGCTACGGAGCATACCTCTATAGTTTCCCAATTCAGCAGATGCTGCTGACTGTTGGTTTGCCATTTGTCGCTTATGTACCGACCGCTATTTTGCTTTCGCTTTTTGCGGGCGTTTTAAGTTGGTGGGTGATTGAGCGTCACTTCCTGAGGCGACCGAAGAGTAAGGTTATCGACAAAGCTGCTATAGCGCCGTTAGCCACCGAGTAACGTCGACGATTCATTGCCTCATGCTGTGCACCACTGTTCAGCAGAAGACGTGGCGGTGCCCGCCATCATGATTTGAGGCCGGGTGACGATAACCTGACCAACCGCGATCGCCGGTTTTTCACGTGCGTTACCGCGGCAAATCCACCCGGGTGCCATCCGCTGCGTCGCTCGCCACCAGATCGGCAATCGCGCGGCCCACGACATCGGGCGTTTTCAGCGTCGCCGGGTCTTCGCCGGGATAGGCGCGGGCGCGCATGGTCGTGCGGGTGGGGCCGGGGTTGACGATGTGGGTGCGGATCTTCGAGATCCTGGCCACTTCCTGTCCATAAGCGCTGACAAGCACGTCCTGCGCGGCCTTGGACGCGCCATAGGCGCCCCAATAGGCGCGGGGTGCGCCGGCTGCGACGCCCGTGGAGAGGGCGATCACGCGTGCGTCGACGCTTTGGCGCAGCATGGCATCGAACGCCGCGATCAACGCCTGGGTCGAGGCGATGTTGAGCGTGAGCTGACGCGCAAATTCCTTAGTGTCGATGGCGGGCACGGCGGCCAGCGTGCCGAGCGTGGCGGCATTGAGCACGAGTACGTCGAGCGCGCTCCAGCGTTCACCGATTGCCTTGGCCAACCGCCCGATGCTCTCGCCATCAGTGAGGTCGAGGGGGGCGATGGTCGCACTCCCGCCGACGGCGTGGATCTTTTCTTCCACTGCCTCAAGGTCCGGCACGGACCGGGCGACAAGGACGACATGAGCGCCGTCGCGCGCCAGTTCGATGGCGGTGGCCGCACCGATGCCCCGGCTCGCGCCGGTGACGAGGGCAAGGCGTCCGGCGAGGGGCCGGCTGTCGGTCGTATCGGTCATGCTGTCTCCGCTCCGGCTCAGACGACGCGTTCGCGCAGCAGTTCGAGCTGGTTCACTTCGGCCTGATCGTCGAAGTCGGTGAGGGTGGTGGGATAGTCGCCAGTGAAGCAGGCATCGCAATATTGCGGCTGATTGCCTTCACGTCGGCTCTCGCCAACGGCGCGGTAAAGCCCCTCGATGGAGACGAAGGCGAGGCTGTCGGCATGAATAAAGGAACACATCTGCGCGACGTCCATGCGGTGCGCGAGCAGCTTGGCCCGTTCGGGCGTGTCGACGCCATAGAAACAGCTGTGCCGGGTCGGTGGGCTGGCGATGCGCATATGCACTTCCCTGGCACCCGCCTCGCGCATCATCTGCACGATCTTGAGGCTGGTGGTGCCGCGCACGATCGAATCGTCGATCAGCACGATGCGCTTGCCGTCAATCAGCGCGCGATTGGCATTGTGCTTGAGCTTCACGCCCAAGTGGCGAACCTTGTCGCCCGGCTGGATGAAGGTGCGCCCGACATAGTGCGAGCGGATGATGCCCAGCTCGAAGGGGATGCCCGATTCCTGCGCATAGCCGATGGCCGCAGGGACGCCGCTATCCGGTACGGGAATGACGAGATCGGCATCCACCGGGCTCTCGATGGCGAGTTGCGCGCCGATGCCCTTGCGCACGGAATAGACGCTGTTGCCATCCACGATGGAATCGGGGCGAGCGAAATAGACATGCTCGAAGATGCAGGGCCGCGCCTGCGCTGCGTCACCGAAGGGACGATGCGAGCGGATTTCGCAGCCATGGGTCACGACAATCAACTCGCCGGGTTCGACCTGCCGGATATATTCTGCGCCGACCACATCGAAGGCCACCGTCTCGGACGCAAAGATAATCGCATCGCCGAGCCGACCCATGACCAGTGGCCGGATGCCGAGCGGATCGCGGCAGGCAATCATGCCCTCGGGCGTGAGGCAGATCAGCGAATAGGCGCCTTCCACCTGCTTGAGCGCATCGATGAACCGATCGAGCAGGGTGCGGTAGCGGGACTTGGCGACGAGGTGAATGATCACCTCGGTATCGCTGGTCGACTGGAAGATCGCGCCATCACGCACCAGCCGCTTGCGCAGGTTCATGGCGTTGGAGATGTTGCCATTATGCGCGACGGCAAAGCCGCCGGACGACAGCTCGGCATAAAGCGGCTGCACGTTGCGCAGAGCCGTCTCGCCGGTTGTCGAATAGCGGACATGGCCGCAGGCGACATGGCCCGCGAGCTGGCGGATGATATCATCCTTGTCGAAATTCCCCGCGACGTGGCCCATGGCCCGGTGCGTGTGGAATTCCTCGCCGTCCCAGCTCGTTATGCCGGCAGCTTCCTGCCCGCGATGCTGGAGGGCGTGAAGGCCCAGCGCCACCATGGCGGAGGCTGTGTCGGCGCCATATACGCCAAAGACGCCGCACTCTTCGCGCAGCTTGTCGTCATCAAATGGGTGCGTGGTCAGCATGGCTCTACTCATAGCCGACGGGGTGCGATTCCCGCCGCGTCGCGATCCTCGTTGCCGCGCATATAGGAAGGTCGAACGGCTTTGTCGCCCCATTGTCGCAATAAAGGTGGAGAATGGGGCAAAGCTGCAACGCCGGGCGGCGACGAGAGTCGCCATATGCCGCGCACCTGGCCGGAAACCCGGGGTGCGTGCCTGTCGAAAGATTTGCGCAGGCCCTGTGCGGGTGGCGGGCCGTCGGCACCGGATTGACCCTGCACCTTAGAGATGGAACCATTGGCGCCTCGGGTCTGTTTCGTCCGCAAAGGGAGAAGCCGATGCAGGACGAAACGCCCACCCGCCTGCGGAACCGTTCCGTTTTCGCGATCGTGGTCGGTGCCATTCTGGCCCTGGCTGGAGTCGTGCTGGCGGTGGGCGGCGCATGGCTCGCTCTGCTTGGGGGCAGCCTTTATTATCTTCTCGTTGGCGTTCTGCTGGGGCTGGCGGGCTTCCTGCTGATCCGCCAACTGGCTCTGGGCGTATGGGTCTATGTCGGGGCTTATGTGATTTCGCTGGTCTGGGGCCTTGCCGAGGCGGGGCTCGATGGCTGGGCGCTCCTCCCATTCACGGTCGGGCCGACGGTGTTGCTCGTCCTGGTGCTCCTGACGCTGCCGACGCTGCAGCCGGACCGCTGGCGCTGGCGCGTTCCGGTCGGGGCCGGTGTCGTGGTCGTGCTCGCGCTGATCATCGGCGGCTTTGTCATTTCCCGTGTCAACCAGCCTGCGGTCGGCGCTGTGCCCGCGCGGCTCGCGGCGACGGTTGCCGATCCCTCGCTGCTCAAGCCCGGCACCGATTGGCCCGCTTATGGCGGCAGCTATGCCGCGCAACGTTATTCGCCGCTTGGCCAGATCACGCCGGAGAATGTTGACCAGTTGCAGCGTGCCTGGGTGTTCCACACCGGGGACATGCCGGCCGATCCTGCCGACAGCAAATATGGTGCGGAGACAACGCCGCTCAAGGTCGGCAACACCCTGTACCTCTGCTCGGCAACGAACATCCTGATCGCGCTCGACCCCGCAACCGGGCAGCAGCGCTGGCGCTACGATCCGCAAGTGGGCGAAGAATGGATTCCCTACACCGCCGCCTGCCGGGGCGTAGCCTATCATGCGCTGCCCGACGCGGCCCCCGATCAGGCTTGCGCCACCCGAATCATTGAAGGGACGCTGGATGGGCGCCTGATCGCCGTCGATGCGCAGACCGGGCGGCCCTGCGCCGATTTCGGCACCAATGGCGTGGTCGATATCAAGCGCGGCATGGGTCGGGTCGAGCCGGGCATGGTCTCGATCACCTCGCCGCCGACGATCGTGCAGGGTGTCATCGTTACCGGCCATCAGGTGCTGGATGGGCAGAAGCGCAGCGCGCCCTCGGGCGTCATCCAGGGCTTCGATGCCGTCACCGGCGAGAAGCGCTGGGCATGGGACATGGTCAATCCGCAGTGGACCGGCGATCCGCCGGATGGCGAGGAATATGCTCGCGGCACGCCGAACATGTGGACCATCGCCAGCGGCGATGAGGCGCTCGGCCTCGTCTATCTGCCGATGGGCAATTCTGCCGTGGATTACTGGAGCGGCAGCCGTCGCCCGCAGGAGGATGAATTCTCCACCTCGCTCGTTGCGCTGGATGTGAACACCGGCAAACCGCGCTGGCATTTCCAGACCGTCCACCGCGACGTGTGGGACTACGATCTTGGCGCGCAGGCCACGCTGGTGGATTTCCCGAGCGGCAATGGCACCGTGCCGGCGCTCATCCTGCCGAGCAAGCAGGGGGACATGTATGTTCTGGATCGCCGCACCGGCCAGCCGATCTTCCCGGTGCAGGAACGCCGCGTACCGCGCACCGGCGTAGAGCCGCAGCGCCGCAGCCCGACCCAGCCCTTCTCCACTTACCACACGCTTGCCTTCCCGGACCTGACGGAAAAGGACATGTGGGGTATGTCGCCCATCGATCAGATGGTCTGCCGCATCCAGTTCCGTCAGGCCGAGTATCGCGGTGTGTACACGCCGCCCACGGCGGAAAAGCGCTTCGTCGAATATCCCGGCTATAATGGCGGGACTGACTGGGGCGGCATCGCGGTCGATCCGGTGCGCGGCGTTATCCTCGCAAACTATAACAACATGCCCAATTACAATCGGCTCATCCCCCGCGAGGAGGCCGAGCGCCTCGACGTTCCCGCTCCGCGCGGCGAGGAGGTGCGCGGCGGCAGTATGGGTGAAGGCGGGCATGGATCGCTCGATCCCCAGGCCGGCACGCCTTATGCCATCGCGGTGAACGCGGGCTGGCGCCTGCCGTTGACCGGTCTGCTCTGCAAGCGACCGCCTTATGGTGGGATTCGCGCGATCGATATGCGGACCGGCCGTACCATCTGGGATCGTCCGTTCGGCACGGCGCGGCGCAATGGCCCCTGGAACATCCCTTCGATGCTGCCGGTGAACATTGGCACGCCCAACAATGGCGGCGCTGTTGTAACCTCGGGCGGCGTCGCGTTCATTGCCGCTGCGACCGACAATCTCATCCGCGCCATCGATATCGAGACGGGCGAGACGCTCTGGCACGACACGCTGCCGGCCGGCGGGCAGGCGACGCCGAGCGTCTACGAAATCAACGGCAAGCAATATGTCGTGATTATGGCGGGGGGCCATCACTTCATGGAAACGCCCATCGGCGACGAACTGATTGCCTACGCCCTGCCGGACTGAGCGGCAGGGACGGGGAGCCAGACGGCGCGACTGGGCGTGTGTAGGAACTCAAATTTTCGGGGATGCCTGCCGAGTTAGGGAGGGCGGCATTTCTCCTGCCTACTCCGTTCAGGCTGAGCTCGTCGAAACCCCGTCCTTCCCCTTTGAAACATAGGCAGAAGAAGGACAGCCCTTCGACAAGCTCGGGGCGAACGGGTGGCAGGGCAATGGCAGCTATGTTCCCGATAGCCGATATGCGGATTGTCCCCAAAACTAGCCCTTTTCCTGCTGCTGGGCCTTGCGCCAGGGTAGGCGGCCTTCGATCTCGGCTTCCAGGCTGAAGCTCAGGAAGGTCCGGATCGCGACGATGCCGGCGAGCACCGCGACGCTGTTGAGTGTCGGCTCTATCGCCACGGTATTGATGATGTCGGCGGCCACAAGAAACTCCAGGCCCAGGAGGATGGCCCGCCCGAGGCTCGATCTGAGGGCGGCGACAGCCTGCTCCCGGTCGTGGCCCGACGCGAACCGATAGAGGAATACGGACAGCGTCCCGAAGGCACCCAGGGCGATCACCGCGATGCCGGTGAGTTCGATGATGCGTGTGACCGCGTCTGCGGTCGCGATGGCAAGGTTTTCCAGCATGATCTGTTCCCGCCCTTGTGTTCGGCTGATCTCATGGCAACGGCTGCGCTGACAGGACTGTTCCCGAGGCATCTTGGGGCGCAGGGCTGATCAGGCTATCGCTTCCATCACAATGCCGGCATCACGATGCCGGGCGCGGGGTCGAATCGGGTGCGGGGAATCGGGCTGGCGGGTATGCGGGCGATCATGGCGATCATCAGGCGCTATCTGGCGGGCGAGGTGCCGCTGAAGCGCGTGTTCTTTCACGACATGCTGCTGGTGGGCACGCTGGTCAATGTCGTGACCGGCCTGGCCAGCCTCGCCGCTTTCTCGCTCGATGTGCCGGACTGGGCCGCGCTCCTCGTCTTTCTCAGCCCGCAGCCTTATAATATCGGGCTGTGCATCGCTGTCTGGCGGTCAGCAGGACGAGAGCTCTCGCGCTGGAGCGACATGGCGCGGATCGGCACGCTGATCTGGTTTCCGATCATGTTCATCATTTGAGAAGCCTATGCGGCAGTCTGTGCAGCGCGTGCTTTCTCTCACCGCGGAAACGCATTAGGCGTGGGCGGGCAACGCCGCCCCATGGAAACCCCGGTTCACGATCTGCCGCTTGATGTTTGTGCATGTTCCCCCCGCAGTCGCCAATCAATCCTGGCGTGCCATTGCCATCGTCACAGCGCTGGCAGCGGCGGGGGCGTTGGCGCTCTATTCCATGGCAGGCGGCTCGGTCACGCCCTGGGCGGGCGCGCATTTGCTGCGCTTCACGCTGTTTCTCGGACTGGCGCTGATCATCTCCTACATTCCGTCCGAGCGGTTCAAGCCACTGTTGTTCCCGGCCTATCTCGCCAGCCTCGCGTTGCTGGTGCTGGTGCTGATGATCGGCATCGTGGGCGGCGGCGCACGCAGCTGGCTCAATCTCGGATTCATGCAGCTGCAACCATCGGAGTTCGTGCGGCTCGCGGTCATTGGCATGGTTGCGCGCTTCTACGAGATGCTGCCGCCTGCCGCGACGCGCTCGTTCACGGCGCTGTGGCCGCCGGTGGCGCTGACGGCGGTTCCGTTCGGTCTCATCCTGCTTCAGCCGGATCTCGGCACGGGCCTGATGCTCGTGCTCTCGGTCGCCATCGTCACGTTCCTCGCCGGGCTTCCGCTGCGCCTCTATGCGGCGGCGGCGGCGGGGGCGGTGGTGCTGATCCCGGTGATCTACAGCTTCCTGCTGCCGCACCAGCAGCGCCGCGTGACCATCTTCCTGAATCCTGAGGCCGATCCGCTTGGGGCGGGCTACCATATCACTCAGTCGGTCATCGCCATCGGCTCGGGTGGCTTCTTCGGCAAGGGCTTCCTCCAAGGCAGTCAGAGCCATCTCCATTACCTGCCTGAATCCCATACCGACTTCATCTTTCCGGCGATTGCGGAGGAGTGGGGGTTGGTTGGCGCAACGGCGATCATCGTCCTGTTCTGGCTGTTGCTGCGCTGGGGCATGAACGTGGCACGCGATGCCACCAGCCGGTTCGATCAGCTGCTGGCGGCGGGGCTGACCTGCAGCCTGTTCCTCTACATCTCGATCAACCTCATGATGGTCGTCGGCTTCGCGCCGGTGGTGGGCCTGCCCCTGCCGCTGGTCTCCTATGGCGGCTCGGCGATGCTCTCGATCATGATCTCGCTCGGCCTGCTGATGGGCATCGACCGCAAGACCCGCAAACGCGCCAACCCATATCTGCGCTGAGCGCGACGTTTATTTGGCCCTGCCTGAAACCGCCTGTCTGATCGCACCGTTACCCCGGTAGCGATTGGAGAGACTCATGACAGACAAGACCGCAACTACCGCCGGCCAGGGCGGCGAGCCGCATCAGCGTGCCGATGCCGATCATCCGGTGCTGACCACCAACCACGGTGTGCCCATTGCCGACAACCAGAACCAGCTCAAGGCTGGCGCGCGCGGCCCGGTGCTGCTCGAGGACGAGATCTACCGCGAGAAGATCAATCATTTCGATCATGAGCGCATTCCCGAGCGCATCGTCCATGCCCGTGGCACCGGCCTGCATGGCTATTTCGAGTGCACGGACAGCTTGGCCGACATCACCCGTGCCGACCTGTTCCAGAAAAGGGGGCAGCGCACCGAGGTGTTCGCCCGCTTCTCCACCGTGGCGGGTGGCGCCGGTTCGGTCGACACCCCGCGCGACGTGCGCGGCTTCGCCGTGAAGTTCTACACCCGCGAGGGCAATTGGGATCTCGTCGGCAACAATATTCCGGTGTTCTTCATCCAGGATGCCATCAAGTTTCCCGATCTTGTCCACGCCGCCAAGATGGAGGCCGACCGCGGCTACCCGCAGGCGGCCACGGCGCACGATACCTTCTGGGACTTCATCAGTCTGATGCCAGAATCGACTCATATGGCGATGTGGATCATGTCGGACCGGACGCTGCCCAAGAGTCTGGCAACGATGGAAGGCTTCGGTATCCACACCTTCCGCTTCCTCGATCAGGCGGGCAAGAGCACGTTCGTGAAGTTCCACTGGAAGCCCAAGGCCGGACTGGCCTCCTCCATCTGGGACGAGACGGTGAAGACCGCCGGCGCCGACCCCGATTATCACCGCCGCGACCTGTTCGAGCGGATCGGGCGCGGCGACTATCCCGAATGGGAGCTGGGCGTGCAGCTCTTCGACGAGGAATTCGCCAACGCGCAGCCTTATGACATACTGGATGCGACCAAGATCATCCCCGAGGAAGTGCTCCCCGTGCGCATCGTCGGCAAGATTGTGCTGGATCGCTACCCGGACAATTTCTTCGCCGAGACCGAGCAGGTGGCCTTCTGCCCCAGCCATGTCGTTCCGGGCATCGATTTCTCGAACGATCCGCTCCTGCAGGGGCGGCTGTTCTCCTACCAGGACACGCAGATCAAGCGGCTGGGATCGACCAACTGGCACCAGATCCCGGTCAATCAGGCCAAGGGCCGGGAAGGCGGCTGCCCGTTCCACAACATGCAGCGCGATGGGCACATGCAGATGCAGGTGCCCAAGGGCCGGGCCAATTACGAGCCGAACAGCCTTGCGCTCGCCGGAGAGATTGCCGGGCCGCGCGAGGACCCCAAGAGCGGTTTCCGTAGCTTCGAGGAGGATCTCGACGGGCAGAAGCTGCGCATCCGCCCCGAGAGCTTTGCCGATCACTACAGCCAGGCACGGCTGTTCTGGCGGTCGATGGACAAGGCGGAGCAGGCGCACATCGCCTCGGCCTTCGTGTTCGAGCTTTCCAAAGTGTCGCTGGAACATGTCCGCAAGGCGATGATGGCCAATCTGCGCAATGTCGACGAGACGCTGGCCACCCGGGTGGCCGACGGTCTCGCCATGACGCTGCCGCCGGCCTCGCCGGTGGCCGCCGAGCCCATCGACATGGCGCCTTCGCCGGCGCTGCGGATCATCGGTGGTCCGCGTGAGAAGAAGGATCTGGACGGCCGGGTCGTCGGCATCCTGTTTGCGGACGGCACCGACGCTGCGGAACTGGCCAAGGTGAAGGACGGCGTGAAGGCGGCCGGCGGCCATCCGCTGCTCATCGCGCCCAAGATCGGCCAGGTGCCGCTCTCGGACGGGTCATCGGTGGCTGCAGATGCACAGCTCTTCGGCCAGCCGAGTGTCACGGTCGATGCCTGCGCGGTCATTCTGTCGGAGGATGCTTGCGGAAAGCTGCTCAAGGAAGGCGCGGCGATCCAGTGGGTGATGGACGCCTTCGGCCACCTCAAGGCAATCGGCCATAACAAGGCGGCCAAGCCGCTGCTGGACAAGGCCGGCGTCGAGCCTGACGAGGGCGTGGTCGATCTCGCCGGCTTCGTCGAGGCCGCCAAAAAGCGTTATTGGGATCGCGAGCCGAAGATCCGTACCCTAGCGTAAATCAGGAGGTGAGAGGCTGTTGCGTCACTCACCTCAACCTCTGGCCAAATCCACTGGCGCCATCGCCCGGCTGTCTCTAAAGGGGCCGGATGCATGTCCTTGCGAACCCGCGACGATTCCTGGCGATCGCCGTGCCTGCGACGCCCTGGTGCTTCTGGGGCGGGATCGCGCTGATTCTCGCGGGCTGCTGGGCGGGGCTGTTCGTGGCGCCAGCGGACTATCTCCAGGGGCACAGCTTCCGCATTCTCTACATCCATGTCCCCGCCGCCTGGCTTGGCATGGGCGGCTGGAGCGGGTTGACCATTGCGGCGATCATGCAACTGGTGTGGCGGCATCCGCTCGCCAGCGTCGCCGGGCGCGCCATTGCCGTGCCGGGCGCGATCTTCACGGCGCTCTGCCTTGCCACCGGCTCCATCTGGGGCCGGCCGACCTGGGGAACCTGGTGGGAGTGGGACGGGCGCCTCACCTCCATGCTGCTGCTGCTCTTCCTCTACATCGGCTACATTGCTCTGGCGCGCTCCAGCGTCGAGCGCGGGGATGCCGGCGGCGTCAGCCGGGTTACGGCGATCTATGCGCTCATCGGTGCGCTCAACCTGCCGGTCATCCATTATTCAGTCGTCTGGTGGAATAGCCTCCATCAGGCGAAAAGCATCAGCATCGTCCGCATGAGCAGCAGCATCGATCCCTCGATGCTCTGGCCGCTGGGGCTGACGGTGCTCGGGTTCACGCTCTGGTTCACGGCCATCGTCCTCCTGCGCATGCGGGCGATGCTGGCCGAGAACCGGATCGAGGCGCGGTTACGCCGCATGTCGCGGGGCTGAGGGCTACGTCATGAATCCCTGGCCTTTCGTGATCGCGGCTTACGGCCTCACTTTTGTCGCCACGGTTGCGACCAGCCTGTGGGCGTGGCAGCGCGCGCGGCAGGCCGAGCGCCGGGCCGCGGATTTACTGGAGCGGGATTGAAGATGGTTGCCGTCACGTCGAACAGGTCTGGACCCAAGCGCAAGCATCAGCGCCTCGTGCTGGTGTTGCTGGCGCTGGCCGCCATGATCGGCGGCGTGCTGCTCGCCATGTCCGCGCTGCGCTCGCAGGCGGCCTATTTCTATACGCCCGCTGAGGCACTGGCCGCCAAGGTCGAGCCGGGGCGTGCCATCAGATTGGGCGGTATGGTCGAGGCGGGCAGCATCAAGCGCCATGGTGACGGCACAACGGTGGATTTCCGGCTGACCGATGGGGAGGCCACGGTTCCAGCCACTTTCACCGGCATCACGCCTGATCTCTTCGCCGAGAATAGCGGTGCCGTCGCCGAGGGTGCTTTCGGGCCGGACGGCGTGTTCCGCGCGACCAACATCCTCGCCAAGCATGACGAGCGCTACATGCCGCGCGAGATGGAAGGTATCGACTATGATCCGCAGACCCATCAGGTGGACAGCAGCGGCCAATGATCGCTGAAGCCGGTCTCGCCGCCCTGTGGCTCGCCGCGACGCTTGCGGGCCTGCAATTGCTGCTCGCCTGGGCCGCAGTGGCACAAGGCAATGCGCAAGCAGCGCGCTTCATCCGCCCGCTCGCCGTGGCGCAGGGCGCGCTTGCCGGCCTCGCGATGGTGGCGCTCATCATCCTGTTCCTGATCTCCGACATGTCGGTCTATCTCGTCGCGGCGAACAGCCATTCGATGAAGCCGTTCATCTACAAGTTTGCCGGCGCGTGGGGCAATCACGAGGGCTCGATGCTGCTCTGGATCGCCGTGATGAGTGTTGCGGGCGCGGCGGTGGCGCTGTTCGAGCGCAGCCTTGATCGCGCGACCCATTTCGCCACGCTTGGCGCACAAGCGGCGATCAGCCTCGGCTTCTATGCCTTCCTGCTGCTTGCCTCCAATCCGTTTCAGCGGCTCAATCCGCCGGCAGCGGAGGGGCAGGGCCTCAATCCGCTGCTGCAGGACCCCGGTCTCGCCTTCCATCCGCCCACGCTCTATTTCGGCTATGTCGGCCTGTCGGTCGCGTTCTCCTTCGCGGTCGGCGCGCTGCTCACCCGTCAGGTCAATGCCCGCTTCGCCCGCGCGATCCGTCCCTGGGTGCTCGGCGCCTGGGTGCTGCTGACCTTCGGCATCGCAGCCGGCTCCTACTGGGCCTATTATGAGCTGGGCTGGGGCGGCTGGTGGTTCTGGGACCCGGTCGAGAATGCCTCCCTCATGCCCTGGCTGGCCGCGACGGCCCTGCTGCACAGCGCCTCGGTGCTGGCGGCGCGCGATGCGCTGCGAGCCTGGACGATCATGCTGGCGGTGGTCGCTTTCGCCATGTCGATGATCGGCACGTTCCTCGTGCGCTCCGGCATTTTGACGAGCGTTCATGCCTTCGCAGTCGATCCGACGCGCGGCAGCTTCATCCTCATTCTGCTCGGTCTCTACATCGGCGGCGCGCTCGCGCTGTTTGCGATGCGCGTGCACACCGTGAACGAGGGCGCACGGTTCGATCCGTTGAGCCGCGAGGCGCTGCTGGTGGTCAATAACCTCCTGCTTTGCGTTATCCTCGGGCTGGTGCTCATCGGCACGCTCTATCCGCTGCTCACCGAGATGCTGGGCCAGAGCGTTTCGGTCGGCCCGCCTTATTTCAATGCCGTGATCGGTCCCGTCACGCTGGTGCTGATGGCCGCGCTGGTCGTGGGGCCGCTGCTGCGCTGGCGGCGCGATGAACCAAAAGCGGCGATCTGGCGGACGGCGCCTGCGATCCTCGCGGGTCTGTTGACGCTGGTGGCGGTGCTGGTCTTTGCGGATCGCCCGGTCGGCTGGCTGCCGCTGTTCGGCCTTGTCATGGCCGCTGCCGTCGCGGTGGCGAGCATTGCGCCGCTCTGGAAGCGCAATCTGCTGCGCACGCCGCTCTTCACTTACGGCATGGTCCTCGCGCATCTCGGTTGTGCGGTCAGCCTTGCCGGGATGGCGAGCGAGACGGCCTTCTCCTCCGAGCGGCTCGCTGCCGCAGCGCCGGGGGACAGTTTCGAGATATCCGGCTACACCGTCACATTGGATCAGGTCCGTCCCTTCGCCGGGCCGAACTGGACAGCCATGGAGGCGGTGCTTCTCATCCACCGCGATGGCAAGCTGATCGGCACTGCCCGTCCGCAGGCCCGCTATTTCACCGATCCGCCGACCCCCACCAACGAATCCGTGCAGCTCACGCGCTGGAACGGCCAGCTCTATCTCGTGCTGGGCGAAGCGCTGGAGAATGGCCGCTGGCAGCTGCGCATCTGGTGGAAGCCATTCGTCACGCTCATCTGGGGCGGGGCGGGGCTCATTGCCCTCGGCGGGGTGCTGGCGTTGATCGGTCGAGTCCGCCGTGAGCGCAAGCAGGCGCGCAAGGCCGCCAGCGTGGATGCGCCTCTAGGCCACCCGCAGGAGGCGCTGGCATGAACTTCAAGAAGCGCTCGCTCATCCTGTGGATTCCGCTGGCAGCCTATCTGGTGTTCCTCGCGCTGGCCTCGCTCGGCCTCAATCGCGATCAGCAGACGGTCGTGCAGTCGCGGATGATCGGCAAGCCGGTGCCGCCACTCGATTTGCCCGCAGCGGCCTCCAGCCGCCCCACGCTCTCCACCAAGGAGATGGCGGACGGCAAGCCGCGCCTGCTCAACATCTTCGCGAGCTGGTGCGTGCCCTGCATTGCCGAGGCGCCCGTGCTGATGCAGCTTGCTCAGCAGGGCGTGCCGATCGACGGCGTGGCGATCCGCGATGCGCGCGCCGACGTCGACAATTTCCTCACGCGCCACGGCAACCCTTACCAGCGCATCGGGCTGGACGAGCGCAGCGCGCTGCAATTCTACATGGGGTCCTCTGGCGTGCCGGAGACGTTCGTGGTCGATGGCAAGGGTGTCATCCGTTACCAGCACATCGGCGTCATCGGCCCGCAGGATGTGGAGATGATCCTCGAGAAGCTGCGGGAGGCGCAGTCGTGAGGCGTTTGGTCATCCTGCTTCTCTTGGCCACCACGCCTGACCCGGCGCTCGCGCAGACGGCGCTGCCGCCGGCGCCCTACGCCAATCGCCAGCTTGAGGATCCCGCGCTGGAGGCCAAGGCTACCGCGCTCATGCACACCATCCGCTGCCTCACCTGCCAGAGCCAGTCAATTGCGGACAGTGACGCCAGCATGGCCGCAGATCTGCGCTCGATCATTCGCGAGCGCATTGCGGCCGGCGAGGACCCCGAGGCAATCCGCGCCTGGCTCATCGAGCGCTATGGCGACTGGATCAGTTACAAGCCGACCGCCGACCCCATTCTCTGGCCGCTCTGGGCGGCGCCGGTGCTGTTGTTGGGGGCAGGCGGGGCGCTGGCTTATGGCCGGATGCGCCGTCGCAAGGGAGGCCAGGCATGACCGGGCTGCTGATTGCCGCTGCCATCGCACTCGTCATCGGCGCCGGCGTGATGCTGGGCGCGCGCCTGTCTGTCCGCCATGCTGCGCCAGTCGCGACTGCGCTGCTCCTCGGCCTTGCGGGCTATGCCTGGCAGGGCAGCCCCGGCCTTGCCGGAAAGCCGGTCGAAGCAGGCAAGGCGCGCGTGGAATTTGATGAAGCGCTCGCCAAAAAGCGCTCGGAGATTGGTGAACGGCTGACAGGCGCCACGAAATGGCTCGTCGTGTCGGACGGATTGGCCCGTCAAGGCAACACGGCGGATGCAGCCAATGTCCTGCTCTCTGGTCTGCGCGAATATCCTGAGGACCCGAATATCTGGGTCGGCCTTGGCAATGCGCTGATGGCGCACGGCAATGGGGTACTCTCGCCGGCAGCCGATTACGCCTTCAAACAGGCGCTGCGTTTCGAGCCGGAAGGCGTTTCGCCCAATTATTTCTACGGTCTCGCTCTTGCCGAGTCGGGCGAGTTCGAGCGGTCGCGCGATATCTGGCTGAAACTTGCGGCCCGCCTGCCGGAGGATTTCGAGCTGCGCGCCGAGCTGATTCGCAACGTTGCGTTGCTTAATGCCTTGATCGAACGGCGTGACGTCATGGCGCAAGGCGGCATGTCTCCGGGCGGCATGTCCCAGGGTGGCAATGCCGGCCCTTGATGCCGCGTTGCACCGCCCATGGCGAAGTGCTAGGGCGCCGCGCGTTCAGGGCAGGGCCTGGGCAAGGGAAGCGCGATTGATGACTGCGGGTCAGGTGAGCAAGTGAGCTCGTCCGAACAGACACGGGACTTCGCGGCGGGCAATCCCGCTGCGGCGGGTCATCAGGGGCATGGGCCGGACAGCCTGCGCAAGCTGGCGCTGGCTGCGATGGGCATCGTGTTCGGCGATATCGGCACCAGCCCGATCTACGCTTTCCGCGAAACATTCGCCGGCCATCACCCGCTCGCGCCGGATGCAATGCATATCTACGGCGTGCTCAGCCTCATCTTCTGGTCGATGATGATCGTGGTGACGATCAAATATGTCTCCATCATCATGCGGGCGGACAACAAGGGGCAGGGCGGCAGCCTCGCCCTGCTGGCATTGGTCAACCGGCGCAGCGGGCGCAAGCGGTGGACCGGGCCGATCGTCATTCTCGGCGTCTTCGCCACAGCCTTGTTCTACGGCGATTCGATGATCACGCCGGCTATGTCGGTGCTGTCGGCGTCAGAAGGTCTGGTCACGGTCAATCCGCGCTTCGAGCCGCTGGTGCTGCCGATCGCGGTGGCGATCCTGATCGGCCTGTTCGCAATCCAGTCGCGCGGCACGGCGCGGGTCGGCCAGCTCTTCGGCCCGATCATGCTGGTCTATTTCGCGACGCTGGCGGGTCTTGGCGTGATGCATATCGCGACCGATCCCACGATCCTGCTCGCGCTCAATCCCTGGTACGCTTTCCAGTTCTTCCTGATCGACAAGTGGCTCGCCTTCCTGGCACTTGGCTCGGTCGTGCTCGCCGTGACCGGCGCGGAAGCGCTCTATGCTGATATGGGCCATTTCGGGCGCAATCCTATCCGGGTCTCGTGGCTGTTCTTCGTGCTGCCCGGTCTCATGCTCAATTATCTCGGGCAGGGCGCGTTCATTCTCTCGCTCCCGGCCGATGAAGTGCAGGAGGCGATTCGCAATCCCTTCTTCCTGCTCGCGCCGGAGGACTTGCGTTTACCGCTCGTCCTCCTCGCGATCCTGGCGACGATTATCGCTAGCCAGGCGGTCATCACGGGCGCATTTTCGTTGACCCAGCAGGCCATCCAGCTCGGTTTCATCCCGCGCCTCAAGATCAAGCACACCAGCGCCAGTGCGCAGGGGCAGATCTACATTCCGGTGATCAACTGGGCGCTGATGATCATGGTCATCCTGCTGGTGCTCAGCTTCCGGTCCTCCAGCAACCTGGCGGCGGCCTATGGCATCGCGGTGACGGGCGCGATGTTCATCGACACCTGCTTGCTGGTGGTGCTGCTCCTCTCACTGTGGAAGTGGAACCGCCTGCTGGCCTATGGCGCGCTGGCGATCTTCTTCATTGTGGACATCGCCTATTTCGCTGCCAACCTCACCAAGGTTCCCGATGGCGGCTGGTTCCCGCTGCTGGTCGGCCTGGTGATCTTCACCATGCTCACCACCTGGGCCAAGGGGCGTGGGCTGATGGTGGAGCGGCTTAGCGAAGCGGCGATGCCGATCCCGGTCTTCGTCGCGTCGGCTGCCAACAGCGCAGTGCGCGTGCAGGGCACGGCGGTGTTCATGACGTCCACTTCGGACGGCGTGCCGCATGCGCTGCTTCACAATCTCAAGCACAACAAGGTGCTGCATGAGCGCGTAGTGTTGCTCACGGTGAAGGTGCTCGATGTGCCGACCGTCGAGACGACTGCGCGCTATCATGTCGAGGATCTTGGGCGCGGTTTCTATCGGGTCGTGATCCATTATGGCTTCATGGAAGAGGCTGATGTGCCCGCAGCGCTCGCCATGGTGGAAGGCGCGGGTCAGCCCTTCCGCATGATCGAGACAAGCTTCTTCCTGACCCGTCAGACACTGCTCCCCGCAGCCCGCCCCGGCATGCCGATCTGGCGGGAGAAGCTCTTCGCCTGGATGCTGCGCAACGCGGAAAGTCCGATGGAGTTCTTCCGCCTGCCGACCAACCGGGTGATCGAGCTGGGCAGCCAGCTGGAGATTTAGGCCTGTCGCTTCCGTTCGTGTCGAGCGAAGTCAAGGCACCCGACGCAGTCTTTCCCAACGGCATCTATGCGTGCTCAGCCGAGCGGCTTATCCGTTCCGGTAGTTTCCGCCATATCCCGCGCTCGCGCCAGATCCCCCGGCGTGTCCACGTCGAGCAGCAGCCGCGCATCGGCGGGGACAAGCGCCGCACCGGCGGCCAATCCGCGCGCACCGCGATCCCCGTCCAGCGCCTGAAGCACTCCGAAATCCCGCGCTGGGAACAGCGCCGGCGGCTGCGCGACCCCATCGGGCGAACAGGAGAAGACGGCCCGCGCCTCATCCGTCGCAAGCCGCCCGAGCATGGCCTTCAGATGCGTGCCGGTGACGAACGGCATATCTGCCAGTAGCACCAGCAGGGCGGCGGCGCCGGCCTCCTGCGCGGCCTGTGCCGCAAGACACAGCGAGTGTGACATGCCAGCCTCGGGCTGCACATTGACGAGCAACCGATACCCCGGCGCCAGTGCCTCCCAGTCCACGCCGGCCGGCGCCACCAGCAGATGATGCGCCGCCTCGACCGAGCGCTCGGCCTGAGCCGCCCAGCCGATCAGCGGCCGCCCGCCAAGGTCCGCCCTCAGCTTGTCCGCCGTCCCGAAACGCGTCGAGCGTCCCGCCGCGAGCAACGCCACGGCAAGGTCCGGCACTGCCATCAGCGCGCCCCGCGGAAGGCCGCGACCATCCCTGCGGCGATGGAGAGGGCAATCTCCTGCGGGCCAAGGCCGCCAATCGGCAGCCCCGCCGGCCCGTCGACCCGGCGCAGGTCGTCGGCGCTCACCCCCGCCGCCGCCAGCCGCTCCAGCCGCCGCGCCTGATTGGCGCGCGATCCGAGCGCGCCGACATAGCCGGTCGGGCGCGCCAGCGCGGCGATGAGGGCAGGGTCGTCGATCTTGATGTCATGGCTCAGCGTCACCACCGCGCAGGCCGCGTTCGGCGCGAAGGCGGCGACCGCCTCGTCCGGCCAGGCGTCGGTCAGCGTCACGCCGGGGAAGCGCTCGGCGCTCAGGAACCGCTCGCGCGGATCGTTGACACTCACCGCCATGCCGAGCGTCTGCGCGATGGCCGCAAGCGCCTGACCGATCTGCACCGCGCCCACGATCAGCAGCTTGCGCGCCGGCTCGTAGAGATTGACGAACTGGCCGGCCTGCGTCCCCAGTCGCGCCTTGCCGGTTGCGAGATCGGTAGAAATCGCCACGGCCTTGCCGGCAGCGCGCGCCTGCGCAATCGCCTCGAACAACGCCGGCGCAAAGCCCGCCTCGCTCACCGGCTGGACGAGCACGCCAATTTGCCCGCCGCATGGCAGCCCCGGCTCCCACACGCTGGGGTCAGTGCTGCCGAAATAGCGCAGCCCCGTCTCGCCCTGCGAGAGCGCCCGCTCGGCCATGGCGAACACGTCATATTCCACGCAGCCGCCGGAGATCGATCCGGCAAAGCGTCCGTCTGCCGCGATGAGCATGTGCCCGCCGCGCGGCCGGGGCGCGGAGCCGGAGGCTTCCACGACTGTGGCGAGGGCCATGGGCTGGCCGGCCCAGTCCCGCGCAGCGGCGATGATGGCGTCGATATCGTGCAAGGGCTGATCCTGTGTCGGTCATGAAGGTGAGGGACGCCTTCCGCCATCTCTCGCCTGCCTCATTATTGCAAGCCTATGGACATTGACAACGGGGGGCGAGGAGCGGCAATGTCGTGGCTCATCAAGACATTGCGGAGGGAGAAGCGGCATGGCCACCGAGCTGATGGTCAACGGCGAAAAGAGGCAGGTCGAAACGGATCCGCAAAAGCCGCTCCTCTGGGTCCTGCGTGAAGATCTCGACATGCTGGGCACCAAGTTCGGCTGCGGCATGGCGCTGTGCGGCGCCTGCACGGTGATGATCGACGGGCAGGCGGTGCGCTCCTGCACCACGCCGGTCGCTACGGCGGCGGGAAAGCAGATCACCACCATCGAGCATGTCGCCAGCACGCCGGTCGGCAAGGCCGTGAGCGAGGCCTGGACCGAGCTTGACGTGCCGCAGTGCGGCTATTGCCAGGCCGGGCAGATCGTTTCCGCCACGGCGCTGCTCGCCAAGACGCCCAAGCCCACCGATCAGCAGATCGATTCGGCGATGAGCGGCAACATCTGCCGCTGCGCGACCTATCTGCGCATCCGCAAGGCCATCAAGCAGGCCGCTGGTCTCGAAGAGGGAGCCGCCGCATGAACGCGCCCCTCAACATGAACCGCCGCGCGCTGCTCAAGGCGACGCTGGTCGGTGGTGCGGTGCTGGCCTTTGATGCGCGCTTCGCTTTCGCGCAGGCGCCGGGCGAGAAGGCCATCATCATCAATGCCTATATCCGCGTGAATCCGGACAACAGCTTTGTCATCGGCTCGAAAAACCCTGAGGTTGGGCAGGGTGTGATCACCATGCTGCCCATGCTCATTGCCGAGGAGCTGGATGTCGACTGGACGCAGGTGACGGCCGAGACGACCATTGCCGACGAGAAAGTCTACGGCTTTCAGGTCGCCGGCGGCAGCTTCACCACGCCGATGAACTACATGCCCATGCGCCAGATCGGCGCGGCGGCACGGCAGATGTTCATCAAGGCGGCGGCGGCGCGCTGGGGCGTGCCCGAGGATACGCTCACCACCAGCGGCGGCCGCGTCTCGCAGACGTCCGGTTCGACCACAGCCAAGCGCAGCGTCACTTATGCCGAGCTGGCCGCCGAAGCCGCCAAGATCGCCGCGCCGGACCTCAAGACCGTGCCGCTCAAGGACCCGGCGACGTTCAAGATCATCGGCCAGTCGAAGATCGGCGTGGATACGCCGGCCATCGTCGCGGGCAAGCCGCTGTTCGGCATCGACGTCAAGAAGCCCGGCATGCTTCATGCCGCGATCGAGGCATGCCCGGCCTATGGCGGTACCCTCACCAGCTTCGATGCGGACGCCGTGAAAGCGCTGCCCGGCATCATCGCCGTGGTGCCGCTCAACAGCGGCTATAATCCCAAGGGTCCGCACGATGCGGTGGCCATCGTGGCCGAAAGCTGGTGGGTCGCCAATCAGGCCCGGTCCGCGCTCAAGCCGGTCTGGAACACAGAGGCGCAGAAGCGCTTCTCCAGCGCCGCCTTCAAGGCGTCCGCCGAGGCCAAGATGGCCGCTGCACCTGAGGGCTCGGTCCACAAGGCTGGCGATGCCGCCAAGGCACTGGCCAGCGCCGCCAAGACCGTCACGGCGCGCTATGATTATCCCTATATCGCCCACGCCACGCTCGAGCCGCAGAACTGCACCGCGCATTTCGAGAACGGGAAGATCGAGTTCTGGGCGCCGACCCAGCTCCCGGCGGACGGGCGCAAGGTGGTGTCCGAGGCGCTCGGCATCGCGCCGGACGCGATCACCATTCACATGACGCGCATCGGTGGCGGCTTCGGGCGGCGCCTGATGAACGACTATATGGTGCAGGTCGCGCAGATCGCGAAGGCGCTGCCCGGCCGCCCGATCAAGCTGATCTGGACGCGCACGGACGATCTGCGCCACGATTTCTTCCGTCCCGGCGGCTGGCACGACCTCAAGGCCGGTCTCGATGGCGAGGGCAAGCTGGTTGCACTCGCCGATCATTTCATCACCTATGGCAAGGATAGCAAGCCGGACACCGGCGCGGCGATGACGGCGACGGAGTTTCCCGCGCCGATGCTCTCGGATGTCGATCTTTCGGTCTCCTATGTCGAGAGCAACGTGCCAACCGGCTATCTGCGCGCGCCCAGCTCCAATGCGCTGGCTTTCGTCTTCCAGAGCTTCCTCGATGAGGTTGCGCTGGCGGCGGGCACCGATCTGCCCGAGCTGATGCGCCGCACGCTCGGCGAGGCGCGCGTGATGAAGCACGGCAATCGCCCGGGCATGGATGGCAGCGTGCCGGAGTTCAACACCGGTCGTGCTCGCGCGGTGATCGACAAGGTCTGCCAGATGGCGGGCTGGACCGGGCGCTCGGGCGGCGATGCCGGCAATGGCGTGCGCAAGGGCCGCGGCTTCGGCTTCTACTACAGCCATCGCGGCTACTTCGCCGAGGTGGTGGATGTGACCGTTGCGAAGAACGGCAAGGTCAGCGTGGACAAGGTCTGGGTTGCGGGCGATGTCGGCCGGCAGATCATCAATCCCATCAATGCGCTGCATCAGGCGCAGGGCTCGGTGATCGACGGGCTCGGCCAGATCCTCTCGGGCCAGAAGATCGAGATCAGGGACGGCGCGGCCAACCGCACGAACTTCCACGATTATCCGCTGCCCCGCATCGGGGATGCGCCGGCGGATGTGGTGGTCGAATGGGTGGTTTCGGACAACGACACGACCGGCCTCGGAGAGCCAGCGCTGCCTCCGGTGATTCCCGCGATTGCCAACGCCATTTTCGCGGCGACTGGCAAGCGTATTCGCTCGCTGCCGGTGGTTCCGGCCGAACTGGCGGTCTGAGGATAGGAACGGGGGGGAAGAGCAGGGGAAGAGGCCGCAGCCGGCTCCCTGCTTCCACCGTCTCGCTACTCACACCGTCACCCGCCACCTATCCCCATCGTCACCCCGGGCTTGACCCGGGGGCCAGCTGCCTCTTCTTCCCGGTCCTCGGTGGAAGGGTTGGGCGCCCTCCGTCTATTGTGGCAAACCAGCGGGACCCCGGATCAAGTCCGGGGTGACGTGCGTTGAGGAACGGCAGGGTCGGCCATCCGCCCCGCACCCAAGGAGAAGCCCAATGATCCAAGCCCGATGGAATGGCGCTGTCATAGCCCGCAGCGACGACACCGTGGTCGTGGAAGGCAATCACTATTTCCCCGCCGATGCCGTCGATCCCGCCGTCCTCCGTCCGAGCGACACGACGACAATCTGCTCGTGGAAAGGCACCGCGCACTATCACAGCCTGCAGGTCGACGGCGCCGACAACCCGGACGCCGCCTGGTACTATCCCGATCCCAAGCCGGAAGCTGAGGCGATCAAGGGCCGCATTGCCTTCTGGAAAGGCGTGGAGGTGGGCTGAACAGAGGGCACGCTTCTGACCGGCGCATTGCCAGCCGAGCTGCGGTGCTGCCGGGACCGTATAGCGCAGTCACCAAGACTGGGGCACATCCAGGCAGCGGTTCAGAACGTCGATTTGCTGTCGGCCCAGCGGCCGCGCTGCCCCGACAACGACCCGGGTCGAGCCGATTTGTGGGTACAGATTGAATGTCTGACCTTGGGTCGTTTGATAATGGAAAACCCGGCGCGGCATACCACCGACGCGGGTGAGAAACCGGTCAGGCGAAGCGATGCTGTACATGTGACCGAAGTGCTTCTTGGCCGGAGCGCCGTCCATGCACGTTTCGAACTGCGATCGCGGCGCCTCCGTCGACAATTCCAGAACTCTAGGTAGAGGGCCGATCGTCCACTCCAAAATGTCGTTTTTGAAAGCCAAGACGATCCCGCCCAGGACGAGTGCCAACCCAATTGTCACTGCGCACCCAAGCTGCAGATCCGGCTCCTTTGCAAACGTCACTGTCGTCGCGAACTGATGTGGGCTGCCTCGTCAGTATTTATCAGCAGCGGCTTCACCAACCTCACAAAATCTCCCGCACAGCCTCCGGCGGACGCCCCAAGCGCACGCCTTTCTCGGTCGCGACCAGCGGGCGCTCGATGAGGATCGGGTCGGCGGCCATGGCGTCGAGGATCGCGGCGTCGTCGGCCTCCTTGAGGGCCTTCGCGCCGTCCTCGGCCTTGCGCAGCCCCTCGCGCGGGGTCATGCCGGCGCGCTGGTAGAGGTCGGCCAGCGTGTCGCGGCTCGGCGGGGTCTTGAGGTACTCGACGATCTCCACCTCCACGCCCGGCGTTTCCTGCAGGATCGCCAGCGCCTCGCGGGATTTGGAGCAGCGGGAGTTGTGATAGATGGTTGCCTTCATCGCCCAATCCTTCAGTGCGTCTGTTCGTCGGCCTGCAATGCCCGCTGCATGTAGATCGTGTCCAGCCACTGGCCGAATTTGTAGCCGACCTTTTCCATGCGTCCGGCATGGCGGAAGCCTTGGCCAGCGTGGAGCGCCACCGAGGCGTCCTCGCCGCCGGCAATCACGCCGAGCATCTGCGTGAAGCCCGCCGCGCCGGCCGCCGGGATCAGCGCCGCAAGCAGCGCCTTGCCCACGCCGCGGCCGATCCGCTCGGGATGGACATAGACGCTGTCCTCGCAAGCATGTGCATAGGCCGGGCGGTCACGGAACTGCGCGGCATAGGCATAGCCGATCACCGCATCGTCCTCATCTGTCGCGACGAGAAACGGCCAGCCATGCGCCGCCAGATGCGTGATCTTCTCGCGCCATTGCTCCACCGTCGGCGCCTGCGTGTCGAACGTCGCGGTGCCGTGCGTCACATGATGCGCATAGATCCCGGCAATCGCCCCGGCATCGGCCTCCGCCACCGGGCGGATCGCTACGCGGGGTTGCCCGGTCACTCGACCTTCTGCCGCTCCAGCCATTCTTCCAGCCACTTGATGCTATAGTCCCCGTTCTGCACGTCCGGGTCCTCGATCAGCTTCTGGTGCAGGGGAATGGTCGTCTTCATGCCCTCGATGACATATTCCTCGAGCGCGCGCTTGAGGCGCATCAGGCAGCCCTCGCGCGTCCGGCCGTAGACGATCAGCTTGCCGATCATGCTGTCGTAATAAGGCGGCACGGTGTAGCCCTGATACAGCGCGCTCTCGACGCGGACGTGCATGCCGCCCGGCACATGGAGCATCTGCACCTTGCCCGGCGAGGGCATGAAGGTCACCGGGTCTTCCGCATTGATGCGGCATTCGATGGCGTGGCCGTGAAATTCCAGCTCGTCCTGCGTCACCGAGAGCGGCTTGCCCTCAGCAATGCGAATCTGCTCGCGCACCAGATCGAAGCCGGTGATCATCTCGGTGACCGGATGCTCCACCTGAATGCGGGTGTTCATCTCGATGAAGTAGAATTCGCCATTCTCGTAGAGGAACTCGATGGTCCCAGCGCCGCGATAGCCCATGTCGGCCATCGCCTTGGCGACGAGATTGCCCATGCGGGCGCGCTCGGCCGACGAGATGACGGGGGAGGGAGCTTCCTCCAGCACTTTCTGGTGGCGGCGCTGCAGCGAGCAATCGCGCTCGCCCAAATGAATGGCATTGCCCTTGCCGTCGCCAAAAATCTGGAACTCGATATGGCGCGGATTGCCGAGATATTTTTCCATGTAGACGGTGTCGTCGCCGAACGCCGCCTTGGCCTCGCTCTTGGCCTGGGACATCAGGCTCTCGAACTGGTCCTCGTCCGGCACCACCTTCATGCCGCGCCCGCCGCCGCCCGATGCGGCCTTCACCAGCACCGGATAGCCGATTTCGCGCGCACGCTGCTTGGCCTCGGCAATGTCCTCGATCGCGCCGTCCGTGCCCGGCACCAGCGGCAGGCCGAGCGCGCCGGCGGTGCGCTTGGCTTCCACCTTGTCGCCCATCACGCGGATGTGCTCGGGCTTGGGGCCGACGAAGATGATGTCATGCGCTTCCACGATTTCCGCGAAGCGCTCATTCTCGGAGAGGAAGCCATAGCCCGGATGGATCGCGTCCGCGCCGGAGATTTCGGCGGCGGAAATGATCGCGGGAATGTTGAGATAGCTGTCCTTCGCAGCCGGAGGGCCAATGCAGATGGCTTCATCGGCCAGACGCACATGCATGGCCTCGGCGTCTGCCGTGGAATGCACGGCGACGGTCTTGATGCCCATCTCATGGCAGGCGCGGTGGATGCGCAGGGCGATCTCGCCGCGATTGGCGATCAGCAGCTTCTCGATGTTCATGGCTGGCGCGCCCTCACGCGACCACGATCAGCGGCTGGTCGTACTCGACCGGCTGGCCGTTCTCGACCAGCACCGCCTGAACCGTGCCGGCGGTGGGCGCCGTGATCGGGTTCATCACTTTCATGGCCTCGACGATGAGCAGCGTCTGCCCGGGCTTCACGGTATCGCCCACCTTCACGAAGGCAGGCGCGTCCGGTTCGGGCGTCAGATAGCATGTGCCGACCATGGGCGACTTGATCGTGCCGGCAGCAGGCCCGGCGGCAACGGCGGGCGCGCTCGCTGCGGGAGCTGTGGCAACCGGCGCAGGCGCGGCGGGTTGCGGTGCCGCCATCGGCGCGTAAGTCGCGTTCTGCGCGGCAGGCTTGCGGGCGACGCGGATCTTGCGATCGCCATCTTCCACTTCGATCTCGGTCAGGTTGGTCGCGTCCAGCATCTTCGCCAGCTCGCGCACCAGTTTCACGTCCACCTGCATCGAGCCTTCATTGATCTTGTCGGCCATTTATCTTCCCTTTGAGAAAGCATTATTCTGTTTTGAAGTGGGGCAGGGGCCTATTGCCCTTCGCCCGATAAGGCAACCGTTTGCACGCGCTGCCGGTTTCAATCCATCTCAAGCGCCGCTTCCAGCGCCAGCATGTAGGAGAGCGCGCCAAAGCCCGCGATGGAGCCTCGCGCGGCCATGCCGACATAGCTGTGATGCCGGAAGCTCTCCCGCGCGGCGGGATTGGAAAGGTGAACCTCGATCACCGGCACGGTGATGGATTTGATCGCGTCGTGCAGCGCCACGGAGGTGTGCGTCAGCCCGCCGGCGTTGAGGATCACCGCCATCGCGCCTTCTGCGTTGGCCAGGTGCAGCCAGTCGATCAGATGCCCTTCATGGTTGGATTGGCGGAAATCCAGCTCCACGCTGGCGCGCCGGGCTTCATCCTCCATTCGGTCGGCAATGTCATCGAGCGTGTCATAGCCGTAGATCTCCGGCTCGCGCGTGCCGAGCAGATTGAGATTGGGGCCGTTCAAGACGAAGATCTTCCGCGGGGATGTCATGGGGCATCCGGTCCTTGTTGGTTGCGAGCCTTGGGCTCTACCCTATATGGCGTGGCGAACGGCTCTCAAAGCGAAAGGTGAACACACGGCATGAGCGCGGACGGAACGATCGGCATCCGGGTGAATGGCGAGCATCGCCGCGTGCGCGCCGGGCACAGCATCGCGCATCTCGCCAATGAGCTGGGTCTCGCGCCGGAGAAGGTTGCTGTGGAGCGCAATCTGGAGGTCGTGCCGCGCGCGCAGCTGGCGGACGTGATCGTCGAGGATGGCGATGAGCTGGAGATCGTGCATTTCGTGGGCGGGGGTGATGGGTCGCCGGTTCTGGCCGATGACAGCTGGAGCGTCGCAGGCCGCACCTTCCGTTCCCGGTTGATCGTCGGCACCGGCAAGTACAAGGATTTCGCCGAGAACGCCGCTGCGCTCGAAGCCTCCGGCGCGGAGATCGTGACGGTTGCCGTGCGGCGCGTGAATGTCTCGGACCCCAAGGCGCCGATGCTCACGGATTTCATCGATCCGAAGAAGGTGACTTATCTGCCGAACACTGCTGGCTGCTTCACGGCCGAGGACGCGATCCGCACCCTGCGCCTTGCGCGGGAGGCCGGCGGCTGGGATCTGGTGAAGCTGGAAGTGCTGGGCGAGGCCCGCACGCTGTACCCGAACATGGTCGAGACCATCCGCGCGACAGAAATCCTCGCCAAGGAGGGCTTCAAGCCGATGGTCTACTGCACGGACGATCCCATCGCCGCGCAGCAGCTGGAGAGCGCGGGCGCGGTCGCAATCATGCCACTCGGTGCGCCGATCGGCTCGGGCCTTGGCCTGCAGAATCGCGTCACCATCCGCCTGATCGTGGAGGGCACCAAGCTCCCCGTGCTGGTCGATGCCGGCGTTGGCACTGCCTCGGATGCTGCCGTGGCGATGGAACTGGGCTGCACCGGCGTGCTCATGAACACCGCCATTGCCGAGGCCAAGAGCCCGATCCTGATGGCCGGCGCGATGAAGGCGGCGGTCGAGGCCGGGCGCATGGCCTATCTCGCCGGACGCATGGGCCGTCGCCTGTATGCCGATCCGTCGAGCCCGCTCGCGGGCCTCATCTGATCGCCACGCTGCGCTTAACCGCTGGTCGTCTTTTCCGGAACCCGCGCGCAGCTAAATCGTTGAATTGACAAGCGGTCGAATTCGTCGGCCAGCACAATATTCAGCGATTGGAGATCATCATGGGTGAATTGACCGACAAGGCCAAGGGTGCCGTTAACGAAGGCGTTGGCAAGGCCAAGCAGGAAATCGGCAAGCAGCGCAACGATCCTGACCAGCAGGCCGAGGGCCTTGGGCAGGAAGCCAAAGGCAAGGCACAAGGCGTGAAGGGTTCGGTGAAGGGCGCCATGGGCGACCGCGTCTGACCTGACGAGTTTGACCTTCCCACAGGGTCGCGAGAGGCCGTGTCCGTGAAAGCGGGCGCGGCCTTTTCGCATTTCTGTCCTCGGCCCCGAGCGGCACGACCGGAGAGGTCGCCGCGGCGCGGGCGCGGATCGGCTGGCGCATCCCTCCACGATCCGATCCGTCCCACGCGCATTTCCTGCCGCCTCGTGCAATCCGGACATTTGACCGCCCGCGTCACGCCTCTTATGGGCGAGGCAGCTTTTGCTCCATCCGAGCCAAGGAGACACGCGTGAAGAAACTCTACCCCGACGCTGCCGCCGCCCTCGATGGCCTGCTGCATGATGGCATGCTGATCTGCGCGGGGGGCTTTGGCCTGTGCGGCATTCCAGAGCGGCTCATCGACGCCATCCGCGATTCGGGCGTGAAGGATCTCACCATTGCCTCCAACAATGCTGGCATCGATGGCGAAGGTCTCGGCAAGCTGCTGCGCACGCGCCAGGTGAAGAAGATGATTTCTTCCTATGTCGGCGAGAACAAGGAGTTTGAGCGGCAGTATCTGGCAGGTGAGCTGGAAGTCGAGTTCTGCCCTCAGGGCACGCTGGCCGAGCGTTGCCGGGCCGGCGGCGCGGGCATTCCGGGTTTCTACACCAAGACAGGCGTGGGCACGCTGGTTGCTGAGGGTAAGGAAACCAAGACGTTCGACGGGCAGGAATATGTGCTCGAGCGCGGCATTTATGCGGACCTGTGCATCATCAAGGGCTGGAAGGCTGATGAGGCAGGCAATCTCATCTTCCGCAAGACGGCCCGCAATTTCAATCAGCCGATGGCCACCGCCGGCAAGATCTGCGTGGCGGAAGTGGAAGAGGTCGTCCCCGTCGGCAGCCTCGATCCCGACTGCATCCACCTGCCCGGCATCTATGTGAAGCGCATGATCGTCGGCGCGCCTTACGAGAAGAAGATCGAATTCCGCACTGTCCGCGAAAGGGAGGCCGCATAATGGGCTGGTCACGCGATGAAATGGCCGCGCGCGCTGCAAAAGAGCTGCAGGACGGTTTCTATGTGAATCTCGGTATCGGCATCCCGACGCTGGTCGCCAATCACATTCCCGCCGGCGTGGAAGTGACGCTGCAGAGCGAGAACGGCATGCTCGGCATCGGCCCGTTCCCTTATGATGATGAGGTCGACCCTGATCTGATCAATGCCGGCAAGCAGACGATCAGCGAGTTGCCGAGCAGCGTCTTTTTCTCCAGCGCGGACAGCTTTGCCATGATCCGCGGCGGCCATATCGATCTCACTGTGCTGGGCGCGATGGAAGTCTCCGAGAAGGGTGACATCGCCAACTGGATGATCCCCGGCAAGATGATCAAGGGCATGGGCGGCGCGATGGATCTCGTCGCCGGCGTGAAGAAGATCATCGTGGTGATGGAGCATGTCGCCAAGGACGGCAGCCCCAAGTTCATCCCCGAATGCACTTTGCCGCTCACCGGCAAGAATGTCGTGGACATGGTCATCACCGACCTGTGCGTCTTCCAGCGTCTCTCGCACGACGAGCCCTTCCGTCTGGTGGAACTGGCGCCCGGCGTTACATCCGAGGAAGTCGCGGAGAAGACGACAGCGCATTACGTGGTGTAATCAGTAGCCTAGTAGCCGAATCTTGCCCCTCCTCTTCAGAGGAGGGGCAGCGAGCGTTGCGAACTCGTTCGCTACGCGCAGCGGGGTGGTGAACCCATTTTGCGTGCGTCCGCGCTCCACCACTCCAACCCCTCCTCTGAAGAGGAGGGGTTGGAGTGCCCAAGCTCACCCCAAAGCAACCCGTCATCCCGGACTTGATCCGGGATCCAGCTGCTTCTTCATCACGCGCTAGGACAGCGGGGCCCCGGATCAAGTCCGGGGCGACGCTGACGGGACGACGCGTTGGCCTCCGCAAGAAGGTGGGCAGCGGCAGCGGCGGCGCGATCGTTCACAGTGGGACAAAGTCATCCCCACGCCATCTTTCCCATTGGCGCTCCCGCTATCCTCGGGCAACAAGGCGCTTGAGCAACCCTCCCGTTCGTGTCGAGCGCAGTCGAGACACGGCAGGACAGTGCGCGCGTGTCTCGACTGCGCTCGACACGAACGGAGCTTGGGGCGCCGAATAATTCAAGGCCAACCAAAGGCCCGCACATAAAGGGAGAGGCATGGCGATCAGCACGTTGAAAGAGCGCCCCTATGTCGCGCTGGTGCTGCTGACATCGATCAGCGTGGTCGGCTTTATCGATCGCATCATCATGAATGTGCTTGCCGAGCCGCTCAGGCTGGAGTTCGCGCTCAGCGACACGCAGCTTGGCATCGTCAACGGCCTGGCCTTCGCCGTGCTCAATGTCGTGCTGGCGCTGTTCGTCGCGCGCATTGCCGAGCGCAAGCGGCGCCTCACGCTTATTTCCATCGGCACCTTCTTCTGGTCGATTGCCACTGCCGCCTGCGGGCTCGCCAACAATTATCTGCAGCTGCTGCTCGCCCGCATCGGCGTGGGCGTGGGGGAGGCGGTCGGGCTGCCCTCCACTTATTCCGTGATTTCCGACTATTTCCCGCGTGAACGGCGCGCGACGATGATGGCTGCGCTCAATCTCGCACCGCCCATCGGCGCCTTTCTGGGCGCGAGCGGCGGCGCCATGATCGCGCAGATGTACGGCTGGCGCACGGCGCTGTTCGTGGCCGCCGTGCCCGGCCTCATCCTCGCCGTCCTGCTCGCGATCTTCGTTGCCGAGCCGAAGCGCGGCGGGCTGGACGGGAAGGCGGGGCAGGCGGGCGATGTGCCGCCGCTCACCGCCGTGCTCGGCCGCTATCTGCGCTGGCCGACGATGCGCAACATGCTGCTGGGTTCCAGCATCGCCAGTCTGGTTGGCTTCGGGCTCAATGCCTTCCTCGCCGCCTATCTCATCCGGCGTTATGGCTTCACGCTGGTGGAGGCCGGCATCGTCGCTGGCCTTGTCGCCAGCCTGCCGTCGACGATCAGCATATTGGGTGCGGGTTGGCTTACGGATCGGCTCGCGCGCGGCGGCAACCGGCGCGGCTATGCGCTGGTGCCTGCGATCACCCTGCTCGTCTCTGCGCCGCTTTATGCCTTTGCCATCACCCGTAGCGACCCAGTGCTGCTGGTCACGCTGGTCGGCATCTGCGGTCTCTTCCAATATACCTATCTCGGCCCCACGCAGGGCACGTTCCAGAACATGCTTGGCCCCCGCATGCGCGCGACGGGAACCGCCTTCACCGGCATGATCTACACGCTGATCGGCGGTGGCTTCGGTCCGCTCATTCTGGGCGCGGTGAGCGATGGCTATGCCGCACGCGGAGCGCTGCCCGGCGTGGCGCTCGGCCTTGCCATGGCGACGCTATGCGCCCTCTACCTCTGGGCCGCGCTGCACTACTGGCTAGCCTCGCGCACCATTGAAGTGGACTTCGAGCGCCCGATATAGGGGCTTCCACCTTGACCCCGACGGATGTAGGGCAGCCGCGTTATGACCAAAGCCCGCACGCTCTATGAAAAGATCTGGGATGCGCACGTCGTCGAGAAGCGCGATGACGGCACGTGCCTTGTCTATATCGATCGCCATCTTGTCCATGAAGTGACCAGCCCGCAGGCGTTCGAGGGGCTTCGCCTCGCTGGCCGCAAGGTGCGCCGGCCTGATCTCACGCTCGCCGTGCCGGATCATAACGTGCCGACCACTGCGCGCGTGGATGCGCAGGGCCAGCGCATTCCCATCGTCAACAAGGAAAGCGCGCAGCAGCTCGCCGCGCTGGAGCGCAACGCGCCCGAGTTTGGCATCCGCTATTTCGGCGCGACGGATATCAATCAGGGCATTGTCCATGTCGTCGGCCCGGAGCAGGGCTTCACGCTGCCCGGCATGACTTTGGTCTGCGGGGACAGCCACACGGCGGCGCATGGTGCGCTGGGAGCCCTGGCGTTCGGCATCGGCACCAGCGAGGTCGAGCATGTGCTGGCCACGCAGACGCTGCTGCTCAAGCCCAGCAAAACGCTGTCGATCGAGGTCGAGGGCGAACTCGGCTTTGGCGTGACGGCCAAGGATGTGATCCTCGCCATCATCGGCCGCATCGGCACGGCGGGCGGCACCGGCCATGTCATGGAATTCCGTGGTTCGACCTTCCGCGCGATGAGCATCGAGAGCCGGCTGACCGTCTCGAACATGGCCATCGAGGGCGGTGCGCGTTCGGGTCTGTTCGCGCCGGACGAGAAGACATTCGAATACATCAAGGGCCGCCCGATGGCGCCGCAGGGCGCCGACTGGGATCGCGCGGTCGAATATTGGCGCACGCTCGTCACGGATGAGGGTGCGGTGTTCGATAAGCATGTGCGGCTGGATGCGGCTGACATCGCCCCCACCGTCACCTGGGGCACCAGCCCGGAGGATGTCGTGCCGATCACCGGCGCGGTGCCGGACCCGGAGAGCTTCGCGGACCCGTCCAAGCGCGAGGCCGCCGCCAAGTCGCTGGCCTATATGGGCCTCACCGCCGGGCAGCGGATGGAAGACGTGCCGGTCGAGCACATCTTCATCGGCAGCTGCACCAACAGCCGCATCGAGGATCTTCGCGCCGCCGCCGCTGTGCTTGACGGACGCAAGATTGCCGATGGCATCAAGCAGGCGCTGGTCGTGCCGGGCTCGGGTCTCGTCAAGCGCCAGGCCGAGGATGAGGGGCTGGATCGCATCTTCGTCGAAGCCGGTTTCGAGTGGCGCGAGCCGGGCTGCTCCATGTGTCTGGGTATGAACCCGGATCGCGTGCCGAGCGGCGAGCGCTGTGCGTCCACCAGCAACCGCAACTTCATGGGTCGTCAGGGGCCGGGTGCGCGCACGCATCTCGTCTCGCCGGTCATGGCAGCAGCTGCTGCAATCAAGGGTCGATTTGCCGACGTTCGCGATCTAATGGTGAACGAGCGAGCCTAAGGGGATGCAATGAAAGCGATTTTCTGGATTCTGGTGGCCGGTGCCCTCGGCAGCGCAGCCATGGCCATGGGCCTTGGCCAGTCCGCCAGCACGACCGCCAAGGCTGAACAGCCACCCGCTGCGGGTTAAGCGCACGTCCATCGGTCTGCGCCCTCGCTTGCTCCGGGGCGCGCGACTCCGCTTGCCCTGTCTGGTCTCGTCAGATCGTCATTCCGGTGTCGGCAAATCCATCCGCATTCGGAGGCTGCCTGCCCCGTAACCTGCTGAATCCTGCGCTTCCACAGGCTCGAACCCGCGCGATGACCAATAGCTGTTGGCGCCATTCACCGCTGTCAGCCACAGCTCTCTGAATCCCTTCGCCCGAGCAAGCTCCGCAATCAACGCCAGACCCCTGCGTCCCGCGCCGGTACCGCGCGCATCCGGCGTCAGCGCCAGATCGTGGAGATAATAGCAGGAGGCTGCATCCGGCAGGGAACCCAGCGGCGCATTGAAGGCGGGCGCTTCCCCCGCATGCCAGGGGTGGCTGATGAGATAGCCGGCAATCCTCCCGTCCCGCTCGAAGACAAAGCATCCCTTGGGATAGATTGCGAGCCGTTCGGCATAGACTCCCTTGTCCTCGGTATAGGTGCCATGGACCGTATCTGAGATCGTGACGACTGCATGGAGATCGCTCTCGTCCATGGTCCGCCATGTTCCAATGTTCGTCATTATCCCACGTCCTGCCGCGCCGTTGCGGCCATGATGATCGGGCGCACATCTTGACGCAAGCCGGCGCATCCGCCACTTGACCGCTCAAAGAGCCCGCCAGCAGCAGGATCATTATGGAACCCGTTACCACCGTCGAAGGCCGTGCCTATCCCTTTGGCATGAAGAATGTCGATACGGACATCATCATTCCGGCGGAGTGGCTCAAGACCATCAGCCGCACCGGCCTTGGCAAGGGCGCGTTCGAGGCACTGCGCAAGGAGCCGGGCAATGTGTTCGATGATCCGCGCTATGCTGGTGCGCCGATCATCGTGGCGGGCGACAATTTCGGCTGTGGCTCCAGCCGCGAGCATGCCGCCTGGGCGCTCATCGACATGGGGGTGAAGGCCGTCATCGCGCCCAGCTTTTCGGACATTTTCTCGGGCAATGCCTTCAAGAACGGCATCCTCACCGTGGTGCTGCCGCAGGAGGCCGTGGATCGGTTGCTGGAGGTTGCCAAGACCGACACCATCAGCATCGATCTTGAGCACCAGACCGTGACGACGCCCTATCAGGATCGATTTACCTTCGAGATCGACCCGTTCCGCAAGAGCTGCCTGCTTGGCGGGCTCGATGAGATCGGCCTGACCATGGCACAGGGCGACACGATCGGCGCATTCGAGGCGCGTGACGCGCAGACGCGGCCCTGGCTCGTGCCGGCCGCCGCCTGAATTCGTGCCGGGGCGACGCGCCGCGCGTTGCCAATGGTGCGGCCGCTTCCTAAGTAGAGTTTCTATCGGTTACCTCCAGATGAAGGTGCTTCGTTCATGAGTTCATTCGATGATCGCGAAAAGGCGTTCGAGACGAAATTTGCCAAGGATCAGGAACTGGCTTTCCGCGTCGCGGCGCGGCGCAATCGCCTGTTCGGTGAGTGGGCGGCGGGCCTCATGGGGCTGACCAAGGAAGAGACCGATGCCTATGCCAAGGCGGTGGTGCAGGCCGACTTCGAGGAAGCCGGCGATGAGGACGTGATCCGCAAGGTGATGGGCGATCTCGTCTCCGCGGGCGTCGAAATGGATGAGCAGCGGGTCCGCACCGCGCTGAGCGACAAGGCCGCTGAGGCGCGTCGCCAGTTCATGCAGGAAGAGAACTGAGGTTTAATTATGCCCATGGCGGCAACTGACATCGAAGCAATGATCCTCGCTGCGTTCCCGGATGCAACGGTGGAGATCACCGATCTTGCCGGCGATGGCGATCATTATGCTGCGCGTGTGACGTCGGAGAGTTTCCGGGGCATGAACCGCATTGCCCAGCAGCGTGCGGTCTATGCCGCGTTGGGTGGGCGCATGGGCGGTGAGCTTCATGCCTTGCAACTGACCACGGCCGTTCCCAACTGATAGCCATAGAGCCAGCCGGCGTCGCGCCGGCCCGATCTCCGGAGACTTGCTGATGACCGATCCCGCCCACGCCCGCATCGCCGATATTGTCGGCAAGAATGATGTCGTGCTGTTCATGAAGGGCACGCCGCTTTTCCCGCAATGCGGCTTTTCCAGCCGCGCCATTGCCATTCTGGAGCGCCTCGGCGCGCCTTTTGAGAGCGTGGACGTGCTGCAGGATCAGGATATCCGCCAGGGCATCAAGAGCTATTCCGACTGGCCGACCATCCCCCAGCTTTATGTAAAGGGCGAGTTTCTCGGCGGCTCGGACATCATGATGGAAATGTATGAGGCGGGTGAGCTTCAGCAGGTGCTTGCCGATCACGGCGTTATTCCCGCCTGATCTTTCCAGCCATTGAGCGAACGCGAGCGGGCGCGGGGATGAAAAATCCCGGCGCCCGTTTTCGTTCGGGCGCCGGAGTCTGGAGGGAGCGGGGGACAAAAAAGTAAATGGGGGATGGGCGAGAAGACCGGGAGCCCATCCCCCAAGCGGGTGTACTGTCTACTGAGCAATCAATGTGCCATTTCCGAACCCGCCGGGCTTTGGCCCGATACGCTGGTTAATGACATTTTCGTCGGCGCCGACTTGTAAGCGATTCCGACACACCTCGCCCTCGGACCAGCTTCCGCCTTGCATTCGTTGGCGCGTGTGACACATGGAATTCATGACGCTTTCCGCACCGAGCCTGTCGCCTGACACCGGGACTGCCCGCCGCCTGTCTCCGCTGGTGCTGCGCGTGCTTGCGCCCAATCCATCGCCCTTCACTTATGAGGGCACCCAGACCTATCTGGTGGGCGACAGCGACCTTGCGGTGATCGATCCCGGGCCGGATGATCCGGCACATCTGGACGCGCTGGTGGGGGCCATCGCGGGGAGGGCAGTCATCGCCATCCTGTGTACGCACACCCATCGCGATCACAGTCCCGCTGCCCGACCGCTCGCCCGGCGCACGGGCGCGCAGGTGATCGGCTGCGCACCGCTGACGCTGGAAGATGATGGTCCACGGGCCGATGCGGCATTCGATCCGGATTATGCTCCCGATCGCGTGCTGACTGAAGGCGAGCAGATTGCGGGCACCGGCTGGACGTTGACCGCTCTTGCGACCCCCGGCCATACCTCCAATCATCTGTGCTACGCGCTGGAGGAAGAGGAAGCGCTGTTCACTGGCGATCATGTGATGGGCTGGTCCACCAGCGTCGTCTCGCCCCCGGATGGGGACATGACCGACTATCTCCTCTCGCTGGAGCGGCTGGTGGGGCGGCCGGACCGCATCTATTATCCGGCACATGGCGAGCCGATCCAGCAGCCGCAACGGTTCGCGCGCGGCATGCTCGGGCACCGGCGGATGCGCGAGGGGCAGATTCTGCGGATCATCGAACGGCAAGGCGCGGCGCTCATCCCGGACTTTGTCACGAGCATGTATGTCGGCCTCGATCCTCGCCTTCATGGCGCGGCAGGCCGTTCGGTACTCGCGCACCTCATCGATCTCGAACGGCGCGGGCTCGTCCGAAATCAGGCCGAAGGGGCCTGGTCGAGAGCCTGATTTAACCGCTTGACGCGACTCACGAACAGGATCAGCTTCCCGCCGTCCAGAAAACGGTTGGGGGACCGTCATGGCGACGATTGCTTCAGGCACAAGATCCGAGATCGACCGCGAGCGCAGCTTCTTCCTCAAGATGGCGCTGGCGATGGCGTTCGTCATCGTGGCGGGCTTTTCGTTCAATGTGGTTACTGGCCGCTCGACATTCGCCGCGCCGGTGCTGCTTCACGTGCATGCGTTCGTCTTCTTCGGCTGGGTCGTGCTTTATGTCACGCAGGCCTTTCTGGTTGTAGGCGGGTCGGTGCACTTGCACAGGCGGCTTGGCATTCTGGCTCTGCTCTGGGTGCCGGTCATGGTCGTGCTGGGCCTGGCGGTGACGCGCCACTCGCTGCGCGCGATTGGCGGGCCGCCCTTTTTCGACATGAACGAGTTTCTCTTCGGTAACAGCCTGGGCCTGTTTGCTTTCGCGATCACCGTGGGAGCCGCGCTCATGCTGCGCCGACGGCCCGACTGGCACCGCCGGCTGATGTGCTGCGCCATGGCCTCGCTGACCGGGCCGGGCTTCGGTCGCCTGCTGCCGATGCCGTTCCTCATTCCGTGGGGCTGGTGGATTTCAGCTGTAGCGACGCCGATGATTTTCATGGCCATCGGCATGATGCGGGACCGGCGGGGACACGGGCGCGTTCATGCCGGCTGGCTTTGGGGCGCGGGCATCCTCATTGCCAGCCAGCTCCTTGCCGATGCCATTGCCTACGGTCCCCTCGGCATGCAGATCACGCGCGATCTTGTTGCCGGGACGCCCGGTGCGCTGCGCGGAATGCAGGCGTTCTTTCCCTGAGCATGGTTAAAGGTTGATCGGCGACGGGTTCGTGGCCATCTCCCAATCATGACAAGGGAGATTCGGTGATGGATGCACGCGGCGGGATCGGTGGGAGCCCCACTCATGATCTTCGGGGGCTGGACCTGCTTGAGGAGATCAATCGCCTCCGCAAGGAGCGCAATGCGGTCATCCTCGCCCATTATTATCAAAAGCCGCAGATCCAGGATCTTGCCGACTTCGTGGGCGACAGCCTCGAGCTTTCCCGCAAGGCGGCCGAGACGGATGCGGACGTGATCGCCTTTTGCGGCGTGCGCTTCATGGCCGAGACGGCGAAGATTCTCAGCCCGGAGAAGATCGTGGTGCTGCCTGACATGGATGCCGGCTGCAGCCTGGAGGACAGCTGCCCGCCCGCCCAGTTCAAGGCGTTCCGCGAGGCGCATCCCGATCATATTGCGATCAGTTACATCAACTGCTCGGCGGAGGTGAAAGCGCTCAGCGACATCATCGTCACCAGCTCGTCTGCCGAGAAGATCCTCAGCAAGATCCCGCGCGACCAGAAGATCATCTTCGGGCCGGACAAGCATCTTGGCGGCTATCTCGCCCGCAAGCTGGGCCGTGACATGCTGCTCTGGCCGGGCGTGTGCATCGTGCATGAGAGCTTCAGCGAAACCGAACTGCTCAAACTCAAGGCCATGAATCCCGGTGCGCCGGTTGCGGCTCATCCCGAATGCCCGCCCGCGATCATCGATCATGCCGACTATGTCGGCTCGACCAGCGGTATCCTGCAATATGCCAAGGACATGCCCGGCGACACGCTGATCGTGGCGACCGAGCCGCACATCATCCACCAGATGGAAAAGGCGGTTCCGGAGAAGACCTTCGTCGGTGCGCCCGGTGCGGACGGCAACTGCAATTGCAATGTCTGCCCCTACATGGCGCTTAACACACTGGAGAAGCTCTACATCTCGCTGCGCGATCTTCAGCCGCGGATCGAGATGGACGAAAGGCTGCGCGTGGCCGCGAAGAAGAGCCTCGACCGGATGCTGGAAATGGCCAGCGATACGGTCGGGCAGGGCGACGTGGGGGCGCGTTGAGCCGGGAGTCGGCCCGGTGGTAGCCCGCCTGCGGTCGCTCTGGCTGGATGTCAACGCAAGCTACTGGTTTTATCCGGCGCTCTTCACCTTGCTTGCGATCGCTCTTGCGATCGTGACAATCTGGCTTGATCGCACAGGGCAGGCTGCCGATCTGGTCAAGCTCGTCGACGCCGCGCGGCCAGAGGGTGCGCGCAACGTCCTCAATGTCATTGCGGGCTCGATGATCGGCGTCGCCTCGACGGTCTTTTCGATCACGATCGCTGCCGTCGTCTACGCGTCAGGCAATTATGGTCCGCGCCTGTTGATCAATTTCATGGAGGATCGCGGCAATCAGCTGTCGCTGGCAACCTTCATCGCGACGTTCGTTTATGCCGTCATGATCCTGCGGGTCGTGCGGGAAGCGGGGGAATCAAGCTCCGATATTGGTTTTGTGCCGCAGCTTTCGCTTGTCATCGCTACCGGGTTGATGCTGATCTCGATCGGCGTGCTGGTCTACTTTCTCAACCATGTGCCTGCCAGCATCCAGATCAATTCGGTGCTTGAGGGGATCGGCCGGCGCCTGACAAAGGAAGTGCAGGATCGCTTCCCGCACGAGAGCAACGCGACCGATCCTGCCGAGGTCGAAGGGGGACAGACCGTCCCTGCGACTGCCAGCGGCTATGTTCAGATCGTCGACTTTGCGGGGCTGGACGAGATTGCGCGGGAGCAGGATTGCCGCATCGTCCTGCGCCTGCGCCCCGGTGATTTCGCACATCCCGATATCGGTCTCGTTTCGGTGCTTGGTTGCAAGGTCGATGACGATCTGGCCGACGGGATCCGCGCCTGCTTCTCGCTGGCGGCAATGCGCTCGCCCGCGCAGGATATCGAATTTCTGATCGACGAACTTGTCGAGATCGCCCTGCGCGCGCTCTCGCCGGGGATCAACGATCCATTCACGGCTGTCACTGCCATGCATTGGCTCGGCGCATCGACGGGGGAGCTGGGCCGGCGCGATTTGCGCGGTGGCCCGGACAACGGGGAGTATGAGCCCGATCGTGTCGTGCCGCTGAGTGACGATTTCGAACATTTTCTGCGGCGCGGCTTTGGCTCCATGCGATCGGCTGCGGCGACAAGCCCCATTGCCGCAGCGCAGTTTCTTGAATGCCTGCTCGGCGTGGCATCGGCGGTTGGCTCCCAGAAGCGCCGGCGCGCATTGCAAGAAGAGGCCGACCGCCTGATCGCGCAGGCGCGCCTGGCCCTCGTCGGGCCATCTCTTGCTGAACTGGAGGAACGCTATTGCGCTTTTGCAGCGGCGATGAAAAAGCGGGAGTATCATGGACTTCACACTTGACCGGTTCGACCTCGACGCATTCGTTGCTGCCACGCTGGCGGAAGATCTGGGCGGCCCGGTCGGTGCTGGTGGCCGCGACGTTACGTCCGAGAGTGTCATTCCGGCCGATGCCATGTTCGCCGGTGTCATGGATAGCCGGGATGCCGTGACGGTGGCGGGACTACCGGTGGCCGAGGCGTTCTTCCGTGCGCTTGATTCCGATGTCGAGATCGACCTGTTGGCGCGGGAGGGCGAGCAGGTGGCGGCCGGTACGGATATCATGCGCCTGCGCGGGCGGGCGCGGGCGATGCTCACCGCCGAGCGAGCGGCCCTCAATACCGTTCAGCACCTCACCGGCATTGCGACCATGACGCGCGCTTATGTCGACCGCATCGCCGGAACCGGCGCAACGCTGCTCGATACCCGCAAGACCATCCCCGGCCTGCGCGTGCTGGAGAAATATGCCACGCGCATGGGTGGCGCCAAGAATCACCGCATGGGCCTGTGGGACGCGGCGATGATCAAGGACAACCATGTCGCCGTGGCAGGCTCGGTGGAAGAAGCGGTGCGCCGCGCCGTGGCGGCAGGCATCGAGCAGGTGATCGTCGAGGTCGACCGGATCGATCAGATCGAGCCGGCCATCGCCGCTGGCGCCACGCATCTGCTGCTCGATAACATGTCCCCGGCGATCCTGCGCGGCGCGGTGACGCTGGTCGGCAAGCGGGTGCCGACCGAGGCGTCCGGTGGCGTCACGCTGGAGACGATCCGCGCCATTGCCGAAACGGGGGTCGATTACATCAGTGTTGGCCGGCTGACCCAATCGGCGCCGGCTGCAGATGTCGGCCTCGATTTCAACCAGGGCTGAGCAGTCGATGCGGTTGGCGCTGGCAGCATTGGCATTGCTGGCCGCAGCGCCGGCCCAGGCCCAGTTGACTACGTGCACGCTGCCGGAGAGCCTGACAGTGCCGCGAACAAGCGCGCCGAGCGACAGGCAACCGCGCCGCATTGTGCCGATCGGCAATTACACGCTGGCGCTAAGCTGGTCGCCCGAGCATTGCGCCGGTCGCCAAAGGCAGGACAGCTTCCAGTGCGAGGGGCGGGGCAATCGCTTCGGCTTCATCCTGCATGGTCTGTGGCCCAACGGCAGAGGCGCCCTGTGGCCGCAATATTGCCGTCCCGCGCAGACGCTGTCGCCCGCAATCCTGCGGCAGAATCTGTGTGCGACCCCGTCGGTCGATCTGCTGCAGCATGAATGGGCGAAGCACGGCACCTGCATGAGCCGGACGCCGGGCGCCTATTTCGACCGCGCACGCGCGCTCTACGGCGCTGTCCGCTTCCCTGACATGGCCGCGCTGGCTGCACGCGAGGATCTTACGCGCAGTGCCTTCATCCGCGCTTTTCTCGCGGCCAATAGGCGCGGCACAACGGAACTGACCGAGCAGGGGCTGCGTGTGCAGCTCTCTCGCGAGGGCTGGTTGGAAGAAGTTCGCTTGTGCCTGGGCCGGGATCTTCGCTTTGCAGCCTGTGCGCGCAATGCCGGTCCGGCGGGTGCGCCGGGCGAAAAAATGCGCATTCGCATGCGGCCCTGAATCCGGGCGGATCAATCAGCCTTCGATGATCGCCGTTTCAGGATGATGTTTGTCCAGATGCTTGCGGATGATCCGCAGATTACGCGAATTGGATCGGAACACGATGTCGAAGGCGTCGCCGACGATCGGCACGGCGCCGATGGCCGTATCGATCGCCACATTGCTGCTCATCCGCAGCAATTGCCAGCGCGACAGGCCGAGGTTGCGCGCTTCCCAAACGATCCACGCCCCCATGGCTGCCGCAAGCAGATCGCCAACCACGGGAATGATGCCAACCATGGCATCCAGCCCGATGCGGAAGCGCGTGCCGGGGATCACCAGCGCATTTTCGAGGACCTGCTCCATGATTTCGACACGCTGCCGCACAGAACGGGCATCGCGGCCCAGACGCGAACCCGCGATCTTCTCGAACTGCTGTGCCATATCATCGGCAGAATATCGCGTCCTCGCCATTCCCGGACTTTTGCTCCTCATGCGCCTGATTGCCATGTGAGGACTAGTTGGGGACGGTGATCAGTGCATTCAATGGATGGATGCCGCGCGAAGACGGCTGGAAATTGGTGAGCCGCCGGCCGACAATGGACCAGCGGATCGGCCGGCCCAGGGGAATGAATGCCGCAAAAGCGACTGTTGCTTCCTCGGCCTCGGCCAGCAGATTGGCGCGCTCCAGTTCATCCTGTGCCTTGCGGGCTTCAGCAAGGCGCACCGCGACGCGCGGGTCGCAGAGCAGGCCGGCGTCGCAATCGAGGCGTGCGAGATACCAGAAGGCGCTGTCAAAGGGCGCAACTTCATCGATCAGGCGCAGATCGGCTGCCTCATCCATCGCCACGCGGTCCAGCCGCAGGCCCGCCTGACCGAAATCCTGAACCAGCCGCAGGAACAGCTTCGATGCGCCTGCGCCGTCCGGCAGGGCGATGCGCAATATCGGCGTCTCGCCATTGTCCTCGCGCCACCGCTCGACGATGCGCCTCGCCGATTCAATCCGGTCTTCGCGAGACCGGCCGGACCAGGCCGGCGCGCTCGGCAGCCGGCCCAGCTCGTAGGAAGCGGGGAGCGGGTAGGTGGCCGTTCGCCAGCCCGGAAGCCCGAGCGCTTCGGCGAGACGGGTCCGGTCGACAAGACGCGAGAGGGCATCGCGCACGGGCACGTCCTGCAAGAAGGCAGCGGAGCCGGTGATTGCGAGGCCGAACAGGCCTTCGACCGGATCGACCTGCACTTCCGCCATGGTGAGTCCTACGGCAGGAATTAGTGGAAGGTGCTGGAAGCGTCCGCCCAGAACAAGGTCCGTATGGCCGGCGCGGAAACGGACCAGCGCCAGCGATGCTCGGTCGGCGCGTATCTCCCGGCGCTCGATGCGGGCCGCTTCTTCGTCCTCTGCTTCGCTCTCGGGCGGGAGGTCCGTGGAACTTGCGGCGGGAGCGAGGAGTATGGGGCCGCCGTCCGACTTCGCTTCGACTTGATAGGGGCCGGTTCCATTTCCCGTCCGCGCGATCACGGCCAGTTCCGGCTGCGCAAGCAATTGCAGGAAGGCTGGAAGAGTCACGTCCAGACGAATTTCGATCACCCGTTCGGTCATGGCACGGACATCGGGGGTAAACCCGGCGAGCAAGAGCGGATTGGCCCGCATCCGCTCGCGCAACAGCCGGGCGACCTGCTCAGCGCGCACCAGCTCGCCATCCGGCCAGGTCAGGCGTTTGAGGCGGAAGATGTAGCTCTGCCCGCCGTCTTCGACGATCCAGCTCTCTGCCAGTGCGCCGATGATGTCGCCACGCGCATTCAGGCTGAGCAATCCCTGTGCGGTTGCGCCCAGCATCAGCTGACCTGCCGTTGTGCCGCTATGCCGAAGGGGTTCGACCAGCTGTTCGGTCTCACCGATCACATCCACGCGAACCGCGCGATTGTCGCGCGGGTTGGTGCATGAAACGGTCGCAAACACTGCAAGTGCGATCAGGGGGCGGACCCAGGATCCTGCCGGGCGGATGCCCATCGCCTTTCACTCCCTGTTCGGATCAGATCTATCGGACGCTTGGCAGCCTGTAGCCTGCTGAGACGATTCGTCCAACCACGGCCTGCCACAACAGATGGCGGCCGACACAGGCCGATGCCGGTCGTCAGCCGGGAGGGCGTCCGTTTGTTCCGGTGCTGGTGCGGACGGCGGGACTTGAACCCGCACTCTCAGATGAGAAGCAGATTTTAAGTCTGCTGCGTCTACCGATTTCGCCACGTCCGCGGTGGGCAGGATGAGCCTTCGCCCATGCCATGCGCGGCAGGCTCGTGCCAGCCCCTACGAGGAGGGTTAAAGTTCTTCAGCGAATGGATGAACCGAGGAAGCGCGCTCAGTCGCCCGAATTGAGGCGTAAGCGCATTTCCTTGCCGGGCTTGAAGTGCGGGACGCGCTTGGGCGGAACCACGACTGAATCGCCCGTGCGAGGATTGCGACCGGTGCGGCCCTGACGGGCACGCGTTGTGAAGGCGCCGAAGCCGCGCAACTCCACGCGACCACCCTCGGCCAGACGACCGGTGATGGAATCGAAAACGATATCGACGATGCGATCGATTTCCTGAATGCTGAGATCAGGATGAAGAAGTGCAAGTTTTTGCACGAGCTGAGAACGAATCATCTCTGCTACTTTCCGACAAGGCCGAAGCCGCCCCCATTTAAACACGGAAGGCCCCGAGTCCCCCTTCGTTGCGTTTCCGTGACATGGGCGATGCGCCAACACGGCCAGTCAATCAAGGGAAATTCAGCAGAAAAGCCCATAAATGGAGCGGGCCGATCGATGAATCGACCGGCCCGCTTCCGAATTTCACATGAAGTGTTGAAGGATCAATTCTTCGCCTTGAGAGCCTCGCCGAGAATATCACCCAGCGACGCGCCGCTGTCGGACGAGCCATACTGCGCCACAGCCTGCTTCTCTTCAGCGATCTGCAGTGCCTTCACCGAGAAGTTCGGCTTCTTGGAGCGATCGAAACCGATCACCAGCGCGTCGAACTTCTGGCCGACCTGGAAGCGCTCGGGGCGCTGCTCGTCACGGTCGCGGCCAAGGTCGCTGCGCTTGATGAAGCCGGTCACGCCGTCGTCGCCGGCCTGAACCTCAAGGCCGCCATCGCGCACTTCAAGAACGGTGACCGTGACGGTCTCGTTCTTGTTGATGCCCGTGCCACGGACTGCGCCGGCTGCCGGAGCACCCTTTTCGAGCTGCTTCATGCCGAGGCTGATGCGCTCCTTCTCAACGTCCACGTCAAGAACGATGGCGGTAACCGTCTCGCCCTTGCGGTGCAGGTTGAGCGCGTCCTCGCCCGAGATGCCCCATGCGATGTCGGACATGTGGACCATGCCGTCGACGTCGCCGTCAAGGCCAATGAACAGGCCGAACTCGGTGGCGTTCTTGACTTCGCCCTCGACCGTCGAACCGACCGGATGACGCTCGGCGAAGTTTTCCCACGGGTTGGACTGGGCCTGCTTGAGGCCAAGGCTGATGCGACGCTTCTCGGCGTCGACCTCGAGCACCAGAACTTCCACTTCCTGGCTCGTCGAAACGATCTTGCCGGGGTGGACGTTCTTCTTGGTCCAGGACATTTCCGAAACGTGGACGAGGCCCTCGATGCCGGGCTCCAGCTCCACGAACGCACCATATTCGGTGATGTTCGTGACGCGGCCGGAGAGCTTGGCGCCGATCGGGTACTTGGCGGATGCGCCTTCCCACGGATCGCTCTCGAGCTGCTTCATGCCGAGGCTGATGCGCTGCGTGTCGCGGTTGATGCGGATGATCTGCACCTTCACCGTGTCGCCGATGTTGATCATCTCGCTCGGGTGGTTGATCCGCTTGTAGCTCAGGTCCGTGACGTGCAGCAGGCCGTCGATGCCGCCGAGGTCAACGAACGCACCGTAATCGGTGATGTTCTTGACCACGCCCTCGATGATCTGGCCTTCGCTCAGCGTCTGGATGAGGCCGCTGCGCTGCTCGGCGCGAGTCTCTTCGAGGATCGCGCGACGCGACACGACGATGTTGCCGCGACGACGGTCCATCTTGAGGATCTGGAAGGGCTGCGGAATATCCATGAGCGGCGTGACGTCGCGCACGGGGCGGATGTCGACCTGGCTGCCGGGGAGGAACGCCACGGCGCCGTCGAGATCGACGGTGAAGCCGCCCTTGACGCGACCGAAGATGACGCCCTCAACGCGAGCGCTTTCGGAAAATTCAGCTTCCAGCTTGTCCCATGCGGCTTCGCGGCGGGCGCGGTCGCGGGAGAGCATGGCCTCGCCATTGCTGTTTTCGACGCGGTCAACATAGACCTCGACTTCGTCGCCAACTTTCAGATCGGCCTTCTGGCCGGGCATGGCGAACTCGCGCAGCGGCACGCGGCCTTCGCTCTTGAGGCCCACGTCGATGACGGCGAGGTCGTTTTCGATACCGGTGACAGTGCCCTTGACCACGCGGCCTTCGAAGCCGCCGTCCGCACCACCAAGTGATTCATTGAGAAGCGCGGCAAAGTCATCGCGCGTCGGGTTTGCCGTTGAGGCCATGTAGATCAAGTCCTTCAAGTCGTTGCTGGCCAACCGGTTGTCTCCGGTGGTCTTTGGCCAAACTGCCCGAACGACCTCATGCCGGCCGGGCATCCACCAAGCGAAAATCTGCTGGACACTCGGGCTTTGGAAAAAGCAAAAGGGCGCCTCGCAACGCGAAGCGCCTCATCCAAGCCGTCTAATCGCGGCCCTTCAGGCGAGCGTCCACCAGCGCGATCGCGTGTTGAACGGCCGCGTCTATACTCAAATTGCTCGTATCCAGCAAGTCCGCATCTGCCGCCTGCCGCAAGGGTGCATCGGTCCGCTGCGTGTCGCGTGCATCGCGCTCGGCGAGGTCGGCGGCGAGGCTCTCCAGCGAGACGGCATTGCCCTGCGCGCAAAGCTCCGCGTGGCGCCGCTGCGCCCGGATCGGCAGGCTGGCGGTGACGAACAGCTTGGCATCAGCTTCCGGCGCGATGACCGTTCCGATATCGCGCCCGTCGAGCACCGCACCGCCCGGTTGGCGGGCAAAGGCGCGCTGCCGCTCCAGCAGCGCAGCGCGTACCTGCGGATGGCGCGAGACGCGGCTGGCGAGGGGGCCGGCGTCTTCCGAGCGCAGGTCTGGATCGGCAAGCAGGCTATCGGGAAAATCGCAGGCCGCCGCCGCATCTTGCGGATTATCCGCATTGGCCCCGCGCCGCGCGACCGTCACGCCCACCGCGCGGTAGAGCAGACCTGTGTCGAGGTGCGGCAGGCCATAATGCCGCGCCAGCGCCCGCGCGATCGTGCCCTTGCCCGATGCGGCCGGTCCATCGACGGCAATGATCATGCGGCGCCCTTGAGCGTCGCCAGCAGGTCCGTGAAGCCGGGGAAGCTCGTCGCCACCGGGCTCATATCATCGATAATCAGCCCGCCACGGGTATGATGCCCGGCAACGGCAAAGCTCATGGCGATACGATGGTCGAGATCGGCGCTGATCGTGGGCGCGCTGTTACCGCTGCCGAGCGCTTCGCCCCCGCTACCCTGAATGACGAGGCCATACGGGGTTTCCTCGACCGAGACGCCAAGACTGGCGAGGCCCTGCGCCATCAGCGCCAGTCGGTCCGATTCCTTGACGCGCAGTTCCTCGAGACCGGTCGTGCGGGTCGTTCCCTGTGCGCAGGCCGCCGCGACGAAGAAGATCGGGAATTCGTCGATCATGCTCGGCGCGATCTCCGGCGGCACATCGATTCCCGTCAGCGTGCTGTGCCGCGCGACGATATCGGCGACCGGCTCGCCGCCCACCTCGCGCTGGTTGGTCAGCGTCAAGTCGGCGCCCATTGCCTGCAGCATGGCGAACAGGCCGGTGCGCGTCGGGTTCATGCCGACATTGGTGATCGTCACGTCCGATCCCGGCGTGATTAACGCCGCGACGACGGGGAAGGCAGCGGAGGAGGGGTCGCCCGGCACCACCAGCGTCTGCGGTTTCAGTTCCGCTTCGCCGGTGAGCGAGATGATCCGCGTCCCGTCCGCCTCGGTTTCAACGATCAGATCGACGCCGAATCCGCGCAGCATCCGCTCGCTGTGGTCGCGCGTGGGCACCGGCTCGATGACGCGGGTGATCCCCGGTGTGTTGAGGCCGGCGAGCAGCACCGCCGACTTCACTTGCGCCGAGGCAACCGGCAGCCGGTATTCGATCGGCACTGCCGGCACGATGCCGCGCATGGTGAGCGGCAAGCGCCCGCCGGGCGAGGTCATGAACTCGGCGCCCATCAGCCCCAGCGGCGTGGTCACGCGACCCATGGGGCGCTTGCTGAGCGACGCATCGCCGATGAAGGTCGCGGTGAGATCATGACTGGCCAGCAGGCCCATCAGCAGGCGCGTGGAGGTGCCGCTATTGCCCATGTCGAGCGCCATCACGGGCTGGACGAGGCTGCCGACACCTACGCCATGGATGCGCCACACGCCATCGCCGTCCCGCTCGATCTGCGCGCCCAGCGCCCGCATGGCGGCGGCCGTCGCCAGCACGTCCTCGCCTTCCAGCAGGCCGGAGACGCGGCTCTCCCCCACCGCCAGCGCGGAAAGCATCAGGGATCGGTGGGAAATGCTCTTGTCACCGGGCACGCTCGCGGTGCCACGCAGCGGAGCGCCAGGCTCGAAGAGCATGTTGCGCGCAATGTCAGTCATGAAAATCAGGTCCGAAAAATGGCGCTCGCTGCGCAGGGCAGGAGGGCGATCAAGAAAAATGGCGAACTGCTTTTGACAGTGCCCGTCCGCTATGGCAAGGCGCCCCACACTTCGCGGCAGGCCTGCCTGTCCGCGCACTTGGCTATTACTCTCTGGAAGGATGAGGCGGCACATGGTGAAGCCTGAATGGGGATCGAAGCGGACTTGCCCCAAATGCGCGACGCGCTTCTATGATCTGGGCAAGGACGAGCCCGTAACCTGCATCGAATGTGGCAATGTTTGGACGCCCGAGCCCGTGCTCAAGTCCAAGCAGCCGCTGCCGTTCGAGGAGGCGCCAAAGGCTGTGGTCGAAGCAGACACGACGGCTGATGACGATCTGGACATCGACATCGACGTCGATGAAGCCGAAGGCTCGCCCGACAATGATGTCGATCTCGGCGGCGACGACGATCTTGGCGTCGAGGCTGCTGACGACAAGGACGAAGAGAACTGAGCTTGCGCTAAAGCGCGCAAGCTGTGAAAAATGGACTTGCAGCGGGGCAGAGCCTGACATAAAGGCTGCGCCTCGCCGCGACGGACCCACCCGTCGCCGCTGCAATGATCGGGGCCGTAGCTCAGCTGGGAGAGCGCTACACTGGCAGTGTAGAGGTCAGGGGTTCGATCCCCCTCGGCTCCACCATTCCCCCTCCTTGGATTGCCGTCCAGTGATTGGCGTTTCTGCCAACGAGGTATCGACCTTGAGGCCGATGCAAATGCGGCAGTCTGCGAGTATGCTTTTATTGGCGCACAAAGTCTTTGACCTGACCGGGCGCGGGATGGGAATGGCTGTTCCCTGTGTCGCGGTCTGAAATGTGACCAGACATTTCATCCAGACTTGCCATGCTCGACATCCACGAGGCTACTCTCCGCCATTCGCGCGCTTCCCGGCTAAATGAAATCCCTGTAGCGCTGCTATGAGGGCTGTTTCCAGCCGACCCCAATCAGAAGGAACCCAGGGATGACCGCTTCGCACGCCCCCGATTATGTCTTGACGCTCTCCTGCACGGACCGTCCCGGGCTGACCGCCGCCGTGACAGGCGCGCTTGCCACTGTTGGGTGCAATCTCAATGAGGCGCAGCAGTTCAACGACCCGGAGAGCGGCCAGTATTTCCAACGCATCCGCTTTGCCGCTGGTCCCGCCGGCATCGGCGCGGCGAAAGACGCGCTGGCGCCGGTCGTGGAAAAGTTTGCGATGAAAAGCGCCCTTCGGGATCTTTCGGTGCCGCGCAAGGTCGTGTTGATGGTCTCGAAATTCGACCACTGCCTCGGTGACTTGCTCTACCGAAACCGCATCGGAGAATTGAACATGGATGTGACGGCCGTCGTCGGCAACCATCCCAAGGAGGTGCTCAATATCTCGTTGCTCGGCGACACGCCCTATCATCATCTGCCGATCACCAAGGATACCAAGCCGCAGCAGGAAGCGCAGGTCAAAGCGGTGATTGAAGAGACAGGGGCAGAGCTGGTCGTGCTGGCCCGCTATATGCAGATCCTGTCGGACGACATGGCCGCTTTTCTGTCCGGGCGCTGCATCAACATCCACCATAGCTTCCTGCCCGGCTTCAAGGGCGCAAAGCCTTATCATCAGGCGTTTGCGCGCGGCGTGAAGATGATCGGCGCGACAACGCACTATGTCACGACCGATCTCGATGAAGGCCCGATCATCCATCAGGATGTCGAGACAATCACGCACAAGGATCAGCCCGACGATCTGGTCCGCAAGGGCCGGGATGTGGAGCGCCGCGTTCTGGCCGAAGGCGTGCGGCTGCATCTGCAGGACCGGACGTTCATGGTCGGCAAGAAAACCGTTGTCCTCAAATGACGAGATGATGGCGTTTTAAGGTCCGGTGCGCCGAGGGTGATCAGAAGCCTGGCGGCAGGCTGTGTCACCGCCCGGCCTGTTCATTGCAACGTCTGATCCCTTATTGCGCGGAGGCGATTTCCCGTTCGCGCTCCTGCCGACCCTCGTCGATCTGGATGATGATCGCCGTATAGCCCTGCCTCAGCAGCTCTCCAATGCGCTGGACGGTGTTGACGATGATCGGGGGCCTTGGAGCGCCGGCTGTCAGGCCGGCCGGCCCGATGACGCCCACCGCCAGATTGGCAGGGAGGATGATCTCGCCGGTGCTGCTCACGCTGCCGCCCGCAGGAATGATGAATGTGTCGGTGATGATCTGGCTGGGATTGACCTTGCCGCCGCCGACCACCGGCTGATCGTTGACCACGAACGAGCCATCATCGTTGCTGCTGATCTCGTTGAACACCCCGCCGATTGTGCCGCCGGGCGCATCGACGACGATAGAGCCGCCGTTCACCTGCACGTCGAGGGGTGTATCGGATTGCAGCGAGATCGTGCCGCCGGAGCTGATCGTGCTGGTCACCGCTCCCGGCGCGGCCACGGAAACGGAGCCGCCAGCATTGATCGCGCTTGAGACGCTGCCCGTTCCCGAGGTGACCGAGGCACTGCCCGTCGTGACGATCTGCGAACTGATCGAGCCTGCGCTGGCGAGCACGGTGACCGGCCCGGCTGCATTGATCGATCCGCTGATATCGCCCGATCCGGCCGAGACATCGACGCCACCGCCGGCATTGACGGTGCTGGAAATGCCCGACTGCGAGGCGATCGATGCCGATCCGCTGGTGGTCACCGATGAACTGACCGGCCCAGTCGCGGTCAGCGCGACTGGCCCGGCCGCGTTGATCGAGCCGCCGACGCTACCGGTCGAGGTGAGCGAAACGCTGCTTTGTGAGCTGACATCGCGCGAGACATCGCTGGTGTAGGCAAGCTGTACCGGGCCGCCTGCAGTGATGGCCCCGCTGCCCGAGCCGCCGGCACTTAGCGCCACCGATCCGCCCGCGACGATCGGGCCGCTCTCGCTGCCCGAGACAGAGGCGCTGACATTGCCCAGCGTATCCAGCGTGTTGGCGCTGAACAGCTGGTCGCCGCTCAGAATAGAGGTGAAATCGTCAGCCAGCTTCACGGTCGCCGCCGAGAAGTTGCCGCCGGTCACGCTGAGGCTGCCCAGCCTTATGCTTTCGCTGCCGACATTGCCGATGCTGACGTCTCCGTCATCGGTTGCGCCGGCGAGGCCGGTGCCGGTGAGGAATTCCACACTTTGTGCGCCATTGACGGTGCCGATAAGATCCGGCGTGATCGTGACCGAGCCGCCGCCGGGCCGCGTGTCGAACTGCGTTAGCGCTTGCGTCAGCCGCAGGGTCGATCCGGCCGCGGTGCCGCTGAACGTCAGCCCGGTCGCGGTATAGCTGCTGCCATTCAGCACGACCTGCGTGCCGGTCAGGTTGCTGGCGCCGAGCCGGGTGAGGTTGCCCATATTCCCAAGGCTGGCGGCGGTGGCATTCAGCGTGAACGTCTGGCCGCCGGCACTGGTGCCGTTGATCGACTGGAAGCTGGCCGCGCCGCTGGCGTTCACGCTGGTGGAGCCAGCCAGCACTGTCGAGCCGTTCACGCCGAAATTCGTGGCGCCGTAATTTCCGGCGAGGCTCGTTGCGCCTGTGTAGGTCTGCGTCGAGGTGGTCGTCACATTCGCAGCAGAAATGCTCGCGCCGGTCGCAGTCAGGCTGGCGAACGATCCCCCGTCAATTGTCACGCTGTTGCCACTCAGGGCCAGCCCATGGTCCCCACTGACGGAGGCCAGGCTGATGTTGCCGGACTGCGAGGCGATGACCGTGTTGCCTGACAGGTTGAGCGCACCGGCAGAGGCGAAGCCGCCCTGGCCGACGGTAAGCGCACCGCTGAGGCTGCTTCCGCCTGCGCCGCTGGCGAGCGTCAGGCCGTCAACAAATGCGCCATCAATCGTCAATGCACGGAGGCCGGAAAGCGTCGCGGTTTCGTTGTAGACTCCAGCGTCGATGAAGATCGCGTTGCCGGCGCCGGAACTGTCAAATGCCGACTGAAGCGAGAGCATTGCGGTCCCGCCGCCGGTGAGGTTGCCTTGTCCGACATAGAAGTTGCCATTGCTGCTCGTCTCCGACCAGCCTTGCACGGTGCTGGCGTTGGATTCGTTGAGATTTACAGCAAAATCAAAGGCATTCTGCTTACTCTTCTGAAAGAATGTGAATTGGTCGCCACCGTCCCTGTGGTCCGGATTGCGGACGATATAATCATAGCCCAGGATCGTCAGGTCGCCCGGAACCATCATCGTGGAGGAGGCCTGAAGATACAGGCCGTTCGCTTCTCCAAAGCTGTTGCTGGCCTCGATGGTGACATCGGTAAGCTGCTGGTTGCTGCCGCCCCCGCCGATGTTGTTCGCCTGATAGAGCGCCAGCCCGCCCCAGGCATTGCCGGAAGTCTGGCTGTTGCGGACGACGATATCGGCGCTGTCGCTGATCGAGATGCCATTGCCGGCGATCACCCCGTTGACAGACACGCCATCGATCACCGCGCCGACGACGGCGTTGAGGTCGAGGCCGGTCTTGCGGGAGCCGCTGATTGCAACATCCGTGATCGAGAAACCGGTGTTCCGCGCGTCGACGTCGCCGCTAGCTTCCACCTTGATGCCGTATGAGGCGTTGGTCTGTGCCGAAGAGCCCAGCAGGGCAAAACCGGCCAGCGATACGTTGTCGGCATGGACGCGGATGCCATAAGCGCCATGGCCGCTGGCATCGAGCACGGTCAGGCCGGAACCTTGACCAACGACGTCGATGTTCTTGGTTACGAACAATGTGTTGGTGAGGATATGCGTGCCCGCCGAAAGGTTCAGCGTGTCGCCGTCACTGCCCAGCGTCAGCGCCCGGAGCGCGGCATCGGTGCCCGATCCGGTGGTGACGAAGAGCTGGCCGTCCACAAGCCGGGCGAGGCCCGTCCCGGTGGTATCGATCCCGTGCGTGATCAGATCTTCCGCCGCGAACAGCTGGTCGAGCGTCATCTCGCTGGCCAGCACGCCGTTGAAGCTAACCCCGGTCAGATCGAGGCTGCCCGCGCTGCGCCAGACGATGTGCTGCACCGTATCATCGCCCGCCACGAAATTGTTGTCGCTGCCGAAATTGAGCGTGCCGGCGCCAGCGACATTGGTCGGCAGATAGAAATCGTAGCGGTTGTTGACGAAGCTGTTGCCGGCGATGTTCGTCACCGTCGGCAGCGCGTAGCCCGGCTCGATGGCAACGACCTGATTGTTGTTGGCAAAGGCGTTGTCGGTGAGGTTCAGCGTCTCGACCGCGCGCATCATCAGCACGGCACCGTAGGTCGCCTCGCCGCTGGGCGTCCAGCTGCTCACGCCGACATCGCTCACCGCATTGCCGGTGAAATCGACGGTGCCCGCGCGGAACGCCTTGAAGATCGCCCCGAAGGAGAGGTCTGAATCGCCGCCATTGTGCACGATGTTCTGCGCGATGGTCACATCAGGATAATTGAAGTCGCCGGCCTGCTGGCGGAAAGCGATGTGCCCGGCGGTGTTGTCGAGCAGATTGCCGGTGAAGACGACGCTGCCGATCTGCGCGCCGTCATTGGCGCCGCCCGCGCCGCTGCGCGTATCGAACGCCGCCCAGCCACGGATGTTGAGAAACTCCGAGCCGGTAATGACGATATCGCCGCCAATCTGCCCACCGATGAAGCCATGGCGCCCCGCGACGCTTTCGCCATCGAGGCGAACGCCGGTCATCGTCAGTCCGGTCATCGTGCCGCTGTTGTTGATCACCGCCGATCCACCCGAACCGCGCACGGTGAAGTCCTGCAGGATCAGCCCGATGGGGCTGCCGCTGATCGTCATCCCGCCGGTGATGATGGTCTCGTCCATGCCCGCGCCGATCAGGCTCACGGCTTTGGTGACGGCGGCGGTCTCGTCATAGGTTCCGGCGCCGACATTCACCGTCGCGCCCGAGCGCGCATCGCGGATCGCGGTGCTGATCGAAAGTCCCTCGGCAACCGTGAAAATATTGGTGAAGCCCCCGGCATCGAAGCCTTCGATGGAACTTGCCCCCGCATTGCCCACGTCCAGGGCAAAGGCGAGCGCATCGTCCAGATCGGTGCGGTAGAAGATGAACTGCTGATCCAGATTATCGGCGCGATGATCGCTGTTGCGCACCGCATAGTCGAAGCCGGTCAGGTTAAGCTGGCCGAACTGCTGGGTGGTCGATTCAAGCTGGCTGAACAGGCCCAATGCTTCCTCGAACATGTTGAGGCTGGCATCGATGGTGATGTTGGTCGTCTGGGCGTTATAGCCGTTGCTCTTGTTCGCCTGATAAAGCGCGACGCCGCCCCAGTCATTGCCGAGCGTGTGGACGCCCTCGAGTGTTACATCGGAGCTGTCGGTGATCTGCACGCCGGCACCGGCAGTCAGGATCGCGTCGTCCGCGACGCTGCGGCCATCGGCAGTGAAATTGGTGATGCTCGCGCCGACCACGCCATTGAGGTCCAGCTCCGCCCGACGCGAGCCGCGCACCGTCACGTCGCTGATCGCGAAGTTGTAGAGCCGCTGGGTCGCGCCGCCCGGCGCGCTGACATGGCCCACCGGATCGGGCTGAATCTTGATGCCATAATTGCCACCGGCCAATTCGGAGCCGTAGAGCGTGAAGTCGGAGAGCGTCACGTCGTCGGCAAAGACCGAGATCGTGCCAAGCCCGTTGCCACTGACTGCGCGCCCGTCAAGGATCACGCCGCTCTCTGACTGGCCGATCAGGGTCAGCGCCTTGCCGATGACAAGTTGCGAACTGCCCAGATCATAGGTGCCGTTCATCACCTGTACGGTGCCGCCCGAGACGACAGCGTTCACGCCGCCCTGCACCGACGAAATCGGCGTTGCGGCCGAACCCTGCGCGCTGCCCGAGCCGGTGGTTGAGACAGTCACATGCGTGCGGTTCGAGGCGGTGTAGCCCTGATTGTAGACGGCCATGCCATCATTCGCGTTGCTCAGCGCCAGCAGCCGCGTTTGCTCGTCGAGCGAGATATCGGCGCCGAGCAAGCCATTGCAGGATGTGGTGGTCGTGCCGTCCCACACGCCGTTCAGGTGCAGGTTGATGGCCCATTCATTGCCGAAGGTGCCATCGACATTGCCGCTGATCTCGAAGCCCGGCGCGGAGGCATCGACATATTGGACGGAGATACCGCTCTTCGTATTGTCGATCAGGTTTCCAGTGATCGTCAGATTGCTGACATTGCGGCCATCAACGAGAATGCCGTTGCGCACGCCGGTGATACTGTTGTCGCTGATAACCGCGTTGTCGGCGCCGTTCATCAGCGCGATGCCGCGCGTGATCGAGCCGTTCCAGTCGAACGTCCATGCCGCCACATCGTCCGGCAGCGATCCAGTGAAGTTCATGCCGGTGACGGTTACATTGTCAACATTGACGTTCAGGCCGTTGATCTGCCCGCCGGTCAGCGGGAGCAGGATCGTCGCGACGCCGCCGCCATTGATGGTGACATTGTCGCGCGAAATGGTGGCGCCGGCAGCGTAAATGCCTTCGCCCAGGTTCAGCAGCGTACCCTCTGACACGGTGCCGATCACGCCGAGGGCATCGCCGATCACATTGCCGTCGCTGCTCACATCGGCGCCATCGACGTTGATGGACATGGACAGCGCCCCATCAGCCACGTCGATATCGCCCGCGCCACCAATGCGGGCGCCTTGCACCGTCATGTCGCCGGTCACGGAGAGCGCTGACGTGATATCGATCTCGCCCGCCGCTCCGGCGCCGACCTGACCGTCGGCACCGGCGTCGATGATGCCGCTCAGCGCAACATCGCCGCTTTGCGCGAACAGGACGATCGTGCCGTCAGGATCGGTGCTGATGCCGGAGGCCGAGAGCGTGCCGGAATTGACGACCTGATCGATGAGCGCGCCCGCCGTTCGTGCGGTGAGCAGAATCTGGCCGCCGCTTGCGGAAATCGTGCCGCTGTTCTCGACCAGCGCATTGTCCGCGCCAAGGCCGATCTCGAGAAAGCCCGTGCCGTCCAGATCCAGCGTGGCGCTGCTGCCGGAGGCGAGCACAACGCGCCCGAGGCGCGCCGAGATTACCCCCTGATTGCGGACGGTCGGCGCAAAGAAGGCGGCAAGCCCCTGATCGGCAATGCTGACGTTGGCGCCGGCGCTCACCACGATTTCGGCGGTCGATCCCTGCAGGCCGGTGAAGGCGAGGGGGCCGCCATTCATGAAATCGGCATCCACCACATTGGCGGTGCTGGCGATCAGCCCGCCGACGTTCACGTCCGCCGTTCCGGCGAACATCACGCCATTGCTGTTGATGACGGCGACGATGCCATTGGCGTTGAGCGAGCCGGCAATCTGTGAGGGCGCGCTGCCGCCGACCACGCGGTTGAGCGCGATAGCGGTTGCGCCGGGTTGCGAGAAGGTGACTTGCGCATCCGAGCCGATATCGAAGCTGTTCCACTCGATCAGCGCACGGTCGCTTGTCTGGGTGATGCTGAGGCTGGAGGAGATCGGCGTGCCGATGGTCGCACTGCCGCCAACGACGACACCGCCGGTCGGCAGGGCATTGGCATCCTGCGCGAGGGCGGGCCGGGCGCTGGTCAGCGCCAGAACGGCAGCCGACATCAGGAGCGTCGTCCGCCGAATGGCATGGCGACGGCTACGGAGGGAAGGGGTGGCGGGCTGTTCAGCGAGAGTGGACATGCTCATGGTTGGTCTCCACAAAATCGGATCGATCGGCGCGACGCGGGGTCGCGGCGGCTCAGTAAGCGGCGCTCAGGGACACGAAGATGCGGCCGTCCCGATCGCTCTCGGCGCTCACATCGCGGCGGACGGGCTTGGCGTATTCCATCGAGAGGCTGAAACGGTTGGCGATGCCCACCCGCAGGCCGGCGCCATAGGAGCGCAGGCCGGAGCGGCGGCGCTCGCCCGGCAGCAAATCGTTCTGCCAGACGCGGCCGCCCTCATAATAGACATAGGGCTCGACCGTTCCCATGCCGCGCGCCGGGATCGTGTAGAAAAGCTCCACTTTCCCAGCGAGGCCCTTGTCTCCGGTGATTTCGGAAGGGTCATAGGCGCGGCCATATTGGGCACCGCCCAGGCCGAATTCCTCGGAGGCAAGCAGACTTTCGCTCGACCACTGACCTGTTGCGCCAAGCAGCAGGTTGAGGCCGCGATAGATGGGCTGCACCCGCGTGATTTCGCCATTGAGGCGCGTGAACATGGCGGATGCGGTGCCGCGCGATTTGGCGGCATCGCCCAGCCGGGTCGCATCGAGAAGGTCGAGGCCCTGCGTGATGGATGCGCGCAGCGTGGTCTGGCCGCCCATCCGGTCCGCGTGATTGGCGAGCAATTCGGCAGTGACGGTGCGGATATGATCGTCGAACACCGGATCAATCAGGCGATTGCGCGAGCTGCTGTCTCGCGATTGCCAGGAGAGGCGCCCGAGGACGTTCGTCTCGCGGCTGCGCAGGATCGGATATTGCAGGGCAAGGCCCCAGCTGAAGCTCTTGCCCTTCACGGCCAGCACCCGCAGCTCGTCGCCCGGCTTGGTGCGGGCGTAGCTGGCAAAGCCGCTCATCCGCAGGCCGGAGCCGCCCAGCGGCTGATCATAAGCGCCGGAGACGAACGCCAGTTCGCCGCTTTCGTCAGGCGCGGCCACGGCGGTCAGCGCAAGGCGCCCGCCCAGTTGCGCAAGATCGTTGAACACGAGGCCGCCGAAAATCTGCACAGGCCCCAGCCAGCGCGATCCACGGTTGTCCACGGCGACGAAAGCCTCGATCGGTTGACGCTCGACGACCAGCGAAAGATCGGCTGCACCTTCGGTGCTTGAGGGGGTGAGGACCGCGCGCACACTGGCGCCTTTCAGGTCCTGTGCGAGCAACAGGGCGCGGGCGAGGTCATCACCCGAGGTCGGGCGCTCCGTCCGCACCGGCGCCAGATAGCCCTCCAGCAGTGGGCGATAGCCACCGGGATCGCCCTCGACGCTGACGTCGCCAATATAGCCTTCGATGATCTGGATGGTCGCCACGCCATTCTCGATGCGCTGCGGCGTCACGACCGCGCGGGAGAGGACGAAGCCGCGGCGCCGATATTCGGCAGTCACAGCTTCGGCGAGGCGGAACAGGTCGCCGAGGGAAATGTCACGATTGAGATAGGGTTGCGCCATGCCATTCAGCACGTCGGCCGGCACTGCCGTTGCGCCCTCGAACTGGATGGCCGTCAGCCGTAGCGGTACGGCACTTTCCGGCGCTGCCTCCGGTGCGGGGAGTTCCGGCATCTCGACCGGCGCAACCGCTGGTGGGGCAGGCTGCCCGCGCAGCCGCTCGTCGACCCGACCGGGATCGACCTGCTGCTGGGCATGGGCTGACGTGCCGGCGAGGGCGATTGCAGCAAGAAATAGTCTGCGGTTCTTGATGATCATTCCGATCCCCTTGTTTCCCATCGGAAGTTGATTTGAGCGAAGCCTGAGCGCGACGATGCAGCCCCCTGCCTCGCGGTGCGCGAGCGCGGTCAGGCGGCTCGAAATTCGTTAACGAGGCTGGTTATCATGGCTTGGCGGATAGCCGCGATGCGTGGCCTTGATCGGGCGCGCCGATGCGGTCTTGCAGATGCCATTGCGGTACCCTCGCTGTGCAGGGAGGGTGAGACGCATGGGGGTCGGCGCAACGGTATGCCAGCCCGCCCGATGTGCGGTGAGGAGCACGCAGACGAACACCCGGTGCGAGACACCAGGCATGGCGTTGGAAGCGCGGAAACCCTACGTTTCTCTGGAGTTTTTGCGAAGTTCCGGCACAGCTCCGGAGCGGAGCGCTGCAGACTACAGGGACTCCATCGGGAGTCCGGGAGATCAGACGGCGTCATGTTCGACCTTTCGGCAACCCCGCTATCCTGATGGTTCAGGACCGGAGGCTTTGCGTCCCGCCGTTGCCGACGGTTTGCCCTTTCGAGATCAAGGCGATCTCGAGAAAATTCCTAATAGATATGGTTAACAGAGTCAATCGAGGCCGGGGAGGAGGTGCCGCGTCGCACAGGGCCTCCCCCGCAAGATCTGCCCTCAGCGACAAAAAGTTGGTCGCATGGCGCAAAGCCAGCAGGCGATGGACGCGTTACAAATTCCTCCGAGCCTGGGGAGCGCGCTGCCTTTTTGCACCGAGCCGGATCGTGGCTCCGGCAGATCGCGGCGCGGAACAGTCGCCACTTGCGAGGATTTGAAATGACCCTTCTGAACGACAAGTTCTTTGACAGCTTCGCCTCTTCGGTGAGGCCGACGGAAGAGGCGGAGACGCTGCCGCCGGAGATCTACACAAGTCAGGAGTTCTTCGATTTCGAGAAGGACGCGCTCTTCTATCGCGAGTGGCTTTGCGTCGGGCGCGACGAATGGGTTGCCGAGCCAGGCGACTTCTTCACGGCGACGCACGCCAATGAGCCGATCATCATTTCACGTGGGCGTGACGGACAGCTCAATGCCATGTCCGCCGTCTGCCAGCACCGCGCGATGCTGGTCGCGGAAGGGAAGGGCAATACCCGCGGCTTCACTTGCCCCTATCATCACTGGTCCTATGATCTGGATGGCAAGCTGGTCGGCGCACCCGCCATGGGCCGCACCTGCAATTTCGACAAGACGCAGTACAACCTGCCCAAGCTCAAGGTGGAGCTGTGGCACGGCTTCATCTTCGTGAATTTCGATCCCGAGGCGGCTTCGCTGGCCTCGCGCATGGGGCCGATCGAGCCGATCGTCGCCAATTTCGAGTTCGCCAGCCTGCGCGGCCCCGAGCCGATGTCTCACGAATATCCCTGGAACTGGAAGGTGCAGTTCGAGAATAATAATGACGGCTATCACGCGAGCCGGCTCCATCAGGGCCTGCACGACTTCGTGCCGAGTTCGCTGGCGAGCTTCCCCGAAGTGCCGCGCGAGACGGCGGGCTATTACCGGCTCAATGGTTCGACTCACAAGAATGCCAGCTTCAATCCCACGGAAAAGGCGCTGCTCCCGGTCTTCCCCAAGCTGACCGAGGAAGAACAGAACCGGCTGCTGTTCGTGAACCTGCCGCCGACGCTGTCGCTCGTCGTGCTCAACGATGTGGTCATCTACCTCATCATGGATGCCCGCTCGCCGACCACCCATGGCCTGACGTTCGGCAGCCTCTATCATCCCAGCGCCTTCGAGGACCCGGAGTTCGAGGAGAAGCGCCGGATCAATGACGAGCACACGGCTGATATCGTGGCGCAAGACCTGCATGTCGACCTGCTCGTGCAGCAGGGCCTTTCCTCCCGCTTCGCGCCGCGCGGGCGCTATAGCTGGCAGGAGGATGCGCAGCGCCAGCTCAATGTCTGGCTGGTCGATCGCTATCTGCAGGAGTGGGATCGCCGTCGCGGCCCGTCGGCACCCGTGACGCGGCTGCACGCCACGTCCTGAGGCCAGCCTCGCTGACATCTACACGACGGCCCGAAGCCCCAAATCAAAACATTGTTCGCAGGAGACACAGCTTCATCGCCGCCGCGCTGCCTAACTGGCGCGGTGGCCGCGAGGCTTGTGTCCAGCAAGAGGTGATGATGACCAATTCGCTTATTTTCTTCGATATTCCTGCCGACGATCCCAATGCCGCTGGCGAATTCTACGCGCAGGTGTTCGGCTGGGAGAACGATCCGCGTCCGATGGGCGTCTATCACCGCATGGTGCCGGGCGGTTTCTTCAAGAAGAAGGACGGCACGGACAGCGACATCGGGAATCTCCACATGGGCATCGCGAAGGTCGACAACATGCGCCCGCATCCCGATCCCGCCGGCGTGGCGCCGCGCCACATCGCCAGCGATGGCCGCAAGCCGCGCATCTGGGTGCTGATCAGCGATGACGATTCAGCGGACCGCATTCTGGGTACGGCGGAGTCGCTTGGTGCCAAACTCCTGTGGCGCGACCATTATTGGGCCGAGTTCAACGGTTATAATCACTGCTTCGTCGATCCATGGGGCAATGAGATCCTGCTCTGGGGCAAGGCGGGCGAGAATCCGCAAATTCCTGAGAGTTTCACGAAGGAATAAAGGGCTGCGCGGCCCGCTCAGCCGGTTGGCGGAACAACATGTTGTGCGCCAATCTGCAAGACCGGGCCGCGCCCCATCCCATAGCCTCCAGTCATCCGATGCAACGGCCACAGCGGCAAGCATGAGGCGGAAGTGAGTATGCGCTTTTCAGTTCAAGTCAGCCAATGTGGGGCGAGCGGCGCCGGAAAGGTGGCCGGGCAATGAGCCGTCTCCCGCTCATCTTTTTCGGCCATGGCAGCCCCATGGTCGCGCTCGAGCAGAGCAGCACCACGGCGGCCTGGAAAACCATTGCCGAAGGCATCGGCAAGCCAAAGGCGATCCTGTGCATCTCCGCCCACTGGCTGACGCGCGGCACGGCCGTGACCGCGATGGCGCAGCCGCGCACCATCCATGATTTCGGCGCCTTCCCGCAGGCATTGTTCGACATGCAATATCCCGCGCCCGGCGATCCAGCTCTCGCGCAGCGCGTCGCCGAGCTGCTCGATCCGGTCCCGGTCCATATGGATGCGCAATGGGGGCTCGATCACGGCACCTGGACGGTCCTCGTCCACGCTTATCCTGAGGCCGACATCCCGGTGGTCCAGCTCGGCATGGATGTGAACGCCACGCCCGAGCAACATTGGAAGATCGGTCAGATGCTGCGCCCGCTACGCGACGAAGGTGTGCTCATCATGGGCACCGGCAACATCGTCCACAATCTCCCGGCGATGGACTGGAACAACCCGGATGCACCGCCTTACCCGTGGGCGGAGCGCTTCAACAGCACGATGCTGGATGCCGTGGTCGCGGATCGCCCGCAGACGGTCATCGATTTCGAGGTGCTGGGCGAGGACGCGCGGCTTTCCGTGCCGACGCCCGACCATTTCTGGCCGCTGCTCTATGTGCTCGGTGCCCGCCATCCGGGCGAGCAGGCGCAGCTCCACCCCAACTTCATCCATCACAAGTCGCTCGGCATGACGAGCATCCTCATCGGGGCTTCCTGAGCCTCACGCGAACCCACCACCGTACCGAAAAGCAGGGGAACTATGGCGCTGATCTGCAAACATGGAATGCGACGGAGCGAAACGCAGCCCGGAGCGCTGCACTTTTTGCGGGCCACGCCGGAAACCGTGCACTGGGGCTTCTTCTCGCCCGAACTGAAGCCGGCGCTGACCGTGAAGAGCGGCGATCTCATCCAGGCGCAGGCTGTGACGCATCACGCCGGTGACGACCCCGAGCTGATGTTCGACGAAGACATCCAGCGCATCTTCACCGAGATCGATCCGTCCACGCGCGCACCGGGTTGCCACATCATGACCGGGCCGATCTATGTCGAGGGCGCAGAGCCCGGCGACATGCTGGAAGTGCGCTATTTCCAGATGACGCCGCGCTTCAACTACGGTTCCAACCTGCAGGCCAATTGGGGGCATCTCTACAAGGAATTCGGCGAAACCGAGCGCGTGACGATCTACGAGCTGGACCCCAACGCCAATACCGCGCGCGCGCTTTACGCCTATGACATTGAAGAGACCTATCTGGTGCCGGGCCGGATCACCAATTGCCCGCATTGCGACCGCCAGCCGGCGCTGCCGGGCGTGACCATTCCGGCAAGGCCCCATCTCGGCACAGCGGGCGTCGCGCCGGCCGTGAATGCGCCGGTCAGCACCATCCCGCCCGGCCTCCACGGCGGCAATATCGATAACTGGCGGATCGGCGCCAATGCCCGCATGTATTATCCGGTGCAGGTCAAGGGCGGGCTGTTCTCTATTGGCGATCCCCATGTGAGCCAGGGCGATGGCGAGATCAGCGGCACGGCCATCGAGGCTTCGCTCGACGTGCTGTTCCAGATCATCCTGCGCAAGGATTTCAAATTCCCCTCGCCACTGCTGGAAACGCCCAATCACTGGATCGTCCACGGCTTTGGCGACGATCTCGATGCGGCGATGAAGAATGCCTCGCTGGACATGATCGAGCTGCTCTCGGAGCATCAGGGCCTTTCCCGCACAGATGCCTATTCGCTGATGAGCGTGGGCGCCGATTTCGGCGTCACGCAGGTGGTCGATGGCACGCAGGGCATCCATGTGCGGATCGACCGCGGCATGTTCCCGAATCAGGGCAGTGTCCGCGATCCCGGATAATCCTCCTGGCCCCGCAGGGGTGGACCAGGCTGTCGCAGTGCCGACAGCCTGGTCCTTTGACGTCGGCACGCTGCCGGCGGCGGAGCGGCCTGCCGCCTGGGCAGCCGCCATGCAGCGCCTGCAATTGCCATTCGCGGAGACGGCGGAGGCCGGCGGCACGGTTCGCGCGATCACCTCTCCCATGGGGTTCGAATTCGCTTTGATGACGGGCGGCGCCCTCACGATTGCAGGGCGAACCCCCGGCGCCGCGCCGGGCCTCTGGCTCGGCCTGCTGATCGACGGCAAGGCCACGCTGGAGACGGATGAAGCGCATCTGCCGCTCACGCGCGATCTGCTGATTTATGGCGCGACCGGGGTCGATGCGTCGCTCCGCTTCGAGAGCCGGTTTCGGCAATTATTCGTCCGCATCCCCAGCGTCGCCATCGATGCCCGGATGCTGGCGCCGCTTGCCCGGCGCATCGCGATCATCGAGCCGGAGACGCTGGTTGCCCATGGTCTCCTCTCCCTGCTGCGCAGCATCGCGGATTCGCTGGCCCGCGAGCGGCTTGGCGAGTTCGGACCGCTGGAGACCGCGCTTATCGAACTGCTCGTGCCGCTCCTCGCCAGCGCCGGTGGTGTCGAGGCCAAGGGCGGCGCTGCAGCCCATCGCGCCCGACAGTTCGAGCGGATCTGCCGCTCCATCGAGACGCATTTGACGGACCCCGACCTTTCGGTGCAGTCGGTCGCGCGCAGCGAAGGCGTGTCCGTCCGTTACATCCAGCAACTGTTCGCCCGCTCGGGGCAGACGGTGACCGGCTATGTAAAGGCCCGCCGCCTTGAGCGCGCCCGCGCGGACCTCATCAATCCGCTGCATGCCCAGCTCAGCATTTCAGAGATCGCTTTCCGTTGGGGGTTCAATCAGTCGGCGCACTTCAGCCGCGCCTATCGCGAACGCTTCGACGAAGCGCCGCGCCAGACGCGCAACAATGCGCGGCAGGCGCTGCCGGACAATCGAGCTTTCGCGGGCTGACAAGACTGGAAGGGATGACCTGACGCATGATCGCCCTCTCATGAGATCAGATACAGCAGCACTCATGCCTGACCCGCTCGCCCACTCCCTGTCCGAGGTTTTTCGTCATGTCCTATGATGTTCTTGATGTCCGTCCCGTCACCAAGCGGATTGGTGCGGAGGTTTTCGGCGTGGATCTGAACGCGCCGCTCGGCAACAAGGTCGTCAGCGAGTTGCACGATGCGCTGATGGAGCATCAGGTGCTGTTCTTCCGCGATCAGCATCTGGAGCATGACAATCACAAGAGGCTGGGGCGCTATTTTGGCGAACTGGCCATGCACAGCGGCGTCTCCGGCCTTGCCGATCATCCCGAGATCGTGGCGATCCATGCCGACGCGAACAGCAAGTTCATTGCCGGCGAAGACTGGCACTCGGATCTGAGCGAGGACGCCGAGCCGCCCATGGGGAGCATCCTCTACATGCACACCGTGCCGCCGACCGGCGGAGATACGCTGTGGTCGAGCATGTATGCTGCCTATGATGCGCTGTCGCCCGCCATGCAGGACTTTCTGGAGCCGCTGACGGCGGTGCACGATTCCAATCACATCTATCGCGAGCTCTTCCCGGATGTGGACAAGGTCTATCCGCGCAACACGCATCCGGTGGTCCGCACGCACCCGGTGACGAAGCGCAAATGCCTGTTCATCAGCAAGTCGAAGACGATCAAGATCAACGGCCTCTCGGAGGAGGAGGGCGACGCGGTGCTGCGCTTCCTCACCGAGCATGTGAAGAACCCGAATTTCCAGGTCCGCTTCCGCTGGCAGCCGCATTCGGTCGCCTTCTGGGACAATCGCTGCACCCAGCATTTCGCGACCTGGGATTACTTCCCGGAAACCCGCTCGGGCTATCGTGTGACCATCGCTGGGGATCGGCCGTATTGAGGGCGGAAAGCCACACACACCCGTTCGGGCTGAGCTTGTCGAAGCCCTGTCCTTCTTTTTTCGATGATAGCGAAGAAGTGCAGCCCTTCGACAAGCTCAGGGCAAACGGGGAAATTGGGCCTTTGTGCCGCCAACCCGGCAGCCACAGAACCTCTCCGCGCCGTCGCAGTCAGTCTCGCATCAAGGCTGTCCTACAGCCCCGCAGATGTGCAAGACAGAGCCGGTCCGGCTCATTCTCATCATTGGCGTTTCCTGTCCCGACGTTGAAAATCGGGAAGAGAAAGAAATTTAGTTACCCCGTAACCTTCGTAACCTTCCAGACGCGCGCCACGTCGGTTCAAGGCCCGGAAACACAAGCTTTTTCGACAGTTTGAGCACAATTCGGCACCGGCGTCGGTCCCGCACCACCCGCCAGGGCAAATCAGGCTGTAAACAGCTCCTTGCGGATGATCGCATGGACGCCCCAATTGCCATTGGCCACCTGCGAGATGCCGAAGTCGACGCCGACCGAAAGCAGCGAGATCGTCTCGTCTTCGGTCAGGTTCTTGGTGGTCATCAGGAAGCGCCGTGCCTTGCGGAAGGCATCGCGCATCGCCGCGTCGATGGATGCGCGCTTGTAGACCTCGCTCTGCGCGTCCTCACCCAGCTCCTTGAGATAGTTCGGGTGGCTAAAGCCCATGATGACCCATTCGGTCTCCGTCTCGATCATCGGATAGTCGAGATCGCGCAGCTTGCCCGTCAACTCGCCGGCAGGGTGGCGGATCACCTGGATGAGCGCCGTCATCGAGCACTCGATGGCTGTGCCGCACAGTTCGGAGTCACCCTGAGAAGCATGGGGGTCGCCGAGCGAGAGCAGCCCGCCGGAAACCTGCACCGGCAGGAACACGCTCGACCCCGGGCCGGTGCGCCAGTTGTCCATATTTCCACCGAAAGCACTGGGCGGAATGGTGTCAACCGGCTCGGCATGCGCCGGCGCCAGCGCAATCACACCGAAATGCGGGCGGATCGGGATCTCGACATTCTGCAGGATGTCGTAGTTGCGCTCGATCGTCTCGGGATCGACCGGCACGCCCGGATAGTCGTAGCGCTCATGGACGACACCGGACGGATCGGTCTGCGGCGTCCAGCGGTAGGAATAGACGGCATGGGCCGTCGGCCGGCGCTCGCCGCCAGATTCCACCTCGTAGATGGTCACGACTTCGCGGTTCTTCGGCTCGGTGAGCAGATCGTTGTAATGAAAGCCCCAGAAGGTCGCCGCATTGCTACCGAATGACTTGCCCTGAAAGCGCGGATTGCCGCTCCGCCGTGGTTCAAGGCTGAGAATGCGGACCTCGATGATGTCGCCCGGCTCGGCGCCCTGAATGGCTATGGGGCCAGTGCAGATGTGGACGCCGAAGCCTTCGCCGGGGCCGCGGCCGAGCTGGCTGGCGTTCATCGGGCCGGCGCCCCGCCGCTCGATGGCTCGCCCGGTCTTGTCCCAGCGATAGACGCTTTCCGCGCCGTCATCACCTTCCACCATCCGCTCCGGGTCGTCATTGGCGTGATGCGTCAGCGTCTCCACCGTGACGAAGTCGCCCGACCGCACGCTGAGCGCCGGTTTGATCATCGAGCTGAAATAGCCCCAGTGCACGGTTCGCGGGCTGACCGGCAAATGATGATGCCGCACGGTGCCATCGTCACTTATCGGCAGAGGGTTCGCCGGAATGGCATCCGGAATGTCGGGCTCGATCCCGTCAGGCTCTTCCAGAAGGGCCTCAGAGATATCCTCGGCGGGGACGCGCTTTGTCGTCGGTCGGCCGCGACGAAGCATATCTGGGCCATGCTCACTCTCATCGGTCGCCGGCATCTTCCGATACTCGCGTGGCGAGACGCCATATTGCTCGCGGAAGGCGCGGCTGAACGAGGCGGAATCGTTGAAGCCCCATTGGAAGAGAATGTCGGAGATCGACTTCTGGACATGGAGGGGGCTGCGCAGGTCGAGCCGGCACCGCTCCAGCCGCCGCACCTTCACATAATGGCCGAAGCTGTCGTCGATCGATTCGAACAGCTTCTGCAGGTAGCGTGGCGATATCCCATGTTCGGCAGCGACTTGCTGATAATTGAGATTGGGGTCTGAGAGACGCATCTCGATCGTCTGGAAAATCCGCTCCAGCAGCGCCGCCCGCATGCCCGCTGCGCCACCCAGTGCCCGCGCCGGCGCATCGTTGAGCAGGCTGGCGAGGAGGAATTCCGGCAGGGCCAGTTCGACAGGCCGCAGTTCCTCGTCGGTCACATCATTGCCCATGTCGGCGAGCGAGCGCAGCACGTTGGAGAGCAGGCGGGCAGGGCCGCTGTCTGCCGAGAGATGGCGCGGCTTTTCCGGGAGCAGTGCCTTGAGGCGCTGGTCCAGGGCACGGGGCGGGATCTTGAGGAGCAGGATGCGGTGGTCGCCCGTGAACTGGAGCGAGAGCGGCATCTCGCTGCGCGCACACACCATATGGCCATCGTCGAGACTGAAACTCGTCGTGGCGTTCCGCGCGACGCTGGAACCATCGAGCGTGACGGCGAGCCAGAAGCAGCCCGGCTCATCGCGGAAGTCGATGGTGTATTCCTGGGGCGTGGCAAGCAGGCGGACGAAGACAATGCCATTGCCGCTCGTGAACTGGATCAGCTCGCCATAAAGCGTCGCTTCATCAGCTGCTTCGAGCGTGATCGATACGCGCTTGAGCGCAAAGCTCCAGGCGCTGAGTCGTTGTTCTTTGGGGTAGGCGTTGGTGGTTGAACGCAAGGGGCTTCTCTGTGTGAGTGCGCCTCTCCCGGTCTTTTATCTGCCCGCCAAGATGGGCGCACAGTCCAGCCGGGTCAATCCATCATGGGAACCTTGTGTCAGAATGGCGCATCTCTGTTGCCATAAACCGATGATATCGTAGCGGAAGTGGGGCCATCCTCCGCCCGCCCGCACACGGCGAGCATGGTGAGGGCATAGATCAGTGCGCTCGAATGCAGGTCTTGCGGGGTCGGTCGCCAGCGCGGCATGCCCGTTGTGATGGCGGGAATGCCCTGCATGTTGAACACATTGTGGTCCCGCCACATGCTTGAGTAGACCGGATGTGCGCGGGCGACCGGCTCGGCGCGGGCGAGGCGCGTGGCGGCGTCAACAGCGCCTGCGAGCGGGGCCACTTCATCGGCATCGGCCACGAAACCATGGCGCACCACCATCGGCTCGACATCGAAACTGTCGAGATCGACTTTGCGCATGGCGGCAACGATCTGGTGATAGGCCTGAGCGGACTTCTGCCCCGGTGCGAGGCACACCTCCACATAGATCGCACAGACCTCCGTGCCGGCGCCATAGTCGGTAGGCATGCCAGCGCGCACGGAAGCGATCTGCGTCTTCGGCAGAGAGAGGCCACCGGCCGTTTCGAACACGCCTTGCTCCTCCCACTGGCGGCCCCACTGATGCAAGGCCTCGATTACCGGGCCGAGCCGGTAGATCGGGTTCAGGTGATCGGCGACCGCTTCCGGTGTCTCCAGAATCGGGGTGAACATCCCTGTCCCGAAGATGCGGACGCGGAAGAGGGCGTAGCCGCAGCCTTGCCAGGTCAGGCCGAAATCGGTGCCTTCCGCAGCAATCGCATAATCGGGCGCGACGCCGCCGTGGTGGAAGAGATAATGGGCGCCGATGTCCTTGCCGAGATAGTCGATGCCGGAGAATTCCTCGATCGGTTCGGGGCCGATCTCGCCGGGGCAGGCCGTGAGCCAGGTCTTGCCTGCGAGGCCGATGCCGGCCTTCTTCAGCGCCTTGGCCGCCATAAGGAAGCACGCCATGGGGCCACGATCGTTGGAGATGGGGAAGCCGCGCAGGCGGCCATCCTCGTCGAGCCAGCATTTGGTCCACTCAGGATCGCGCAGGGTCGTCTCGCGATAGCGGAACTTGTCCTGCGACATGTCGCCACTGGGACTCTCGGTATCCAGATGCGCCGTGAAAAGCAGGTTGGCGCCGGTGCCGAGGCCACCATATTCGCCAATGATGTTTGGGCGCTCCGGGGTCGCTCCCGCGCGACGAGGCTGGAACCCCTCCCGGTCCATCCACTCGTAGATATATTGCGCGGCAGCGGCTTCCTCGCGGGAGCGGCTGGGGATATTGCCGAGCTCAAGCGCGAGCGCGACCAGTTCATCCTGGTCGATCGCCGCGGCAATCGCTTCTTTCTCTGCCTCGCTGACTTGATAGGGCGCGGCTGCGGGATTGGTGAACATGGCTTCTGGCTTTGGCTGTGCTTGTCTCATTTTCTTATGCTGCCAAGGCGGGCTCGGCATCCTCTGTTGATTCTTGTTGAGGGTTTTCGGGCGCCCGAAGCAAGACCAAAGCGGCAACGAAGATGAACCCGAGCACTCCGCAGCCAAGGAAGACGAGCATGAAGCCCCCCGTTTCATCGCGAATGATGCCGCCGAGCGCCGGGCCGATGGCCGCTGCCGTCGAGATCAGGCTCATCGTGGAATAAAGTTCCAGATTGGAGCGCTTGCCGAACAGATTAAGCATCAGCATCGCGGTGCTGACATAGCTGAAGCCGAAGCCGACGCCCAAGCCGATGACTGCCAGCGAGACAGTGAACAGATTGCCGCCGATCATGAGCGCGATGACGCCCAGCGACGTCGCGCTAATGGAGAGCAGAGTGAGCTCGCGCGCGCCGATTTTCTCACCTGCCATGCCTGCGATCATCGAACCGGCAGCACTGATGAGAGCGATCGCACTCATCACGGTCGCCGCAGCGCCCATGGTCAGGCCGGTTTCAGTAAGGTGCTGGACGGCAAAGCCGTGAACGGTCGTGTTGATGAGCAGGAAGGACGTGTAAACACCGACCACGATATAATATTGGACCGTGCGCATCGCTGCTTTGGCAGTCCATCCATCCGTGGCCATCGCCTTTTCGGGTTTGGCGCTCACCTCGACATCGCCAGGACGATCGCTTGTGACGACAGCTGCGAACATCGAGAGGATGACGGCGGCAATCGCGGCCGCCCACCAGTAATGTCGCCACTCGCCGGTGAGTTCCTGTGTCGCCCAGGCAATCAGTGGACCAACGACCGCACCCATGCCCCCGGCCGTGAAATATACGCCCATAGCGGTCGAGCGCTTCTGGAAGGAATGTGAAATCACATTCACGCCACCCGTAGTGCCGCACATCGAGAAGCCGACGCCGAGGAACATCGTGCCGATGAAGTAAACGAGGGCGGTCGTGGTGGCCGCCAGGCACATGAAACCCGTCAGCAGAAGCGCGCCCCCGATCATCATTGTCTTGGACACGCCAAGGCGGCGGATCGATATGGCTGGAGCCAGACTGGACAGGCCACAGGCAACGCCCAGGAAAGTGAAGCCCAGCCCGGCAACGGCCCAGGCCCACCCCATTTCCTCAACCATGTACGGAAGGACCACGCCTAATCCATTGAAGGTGAAAGCATTCAGCATGAAAAACAGCAGGCTGAACGCTCCTAGAGCGAGGTATTTTTTCCGTCCTTCATAGGTCATGCAGCGACTCGCCTATCTGGAGTATGTGCATGAAAGATGCCGGTTTGGTCGGGTTGCTGTCTTGACGTGGGGCGTCCTGTCACTTGGCGCGCCGCTTTCAGGCCTCGCCGGATGCGGGCACCTTCTCAGGTTCGTCAGCATAAGCCGGCAGGAGGAAGAGAAGCAGGCTGCCGACGGCCATGACGCCAATGGAGACAAGCACTGCCAATCGATAATGGCCGAGCAGATCGAAGCTCAGATCCATGAGAACCGGCGTAATGCCCTGCGCCCCGATCACGGCCGAGTACATCACCCCGATGATGACACCGAAGCTGCGCAAGCCGAAATAGCGCGCGATGTAGTAGGGCAGCGCGCCGAACTGAGCGCCGAGCGCAATGCCGAGGCACAGGCCGGCGACGGGAAGCAGGGCGCCAAAAGGAGAGAATTCGAGCAGGAGCAGCCCGACAATCGCCAGCGCATACATCGGCACGACCACGCGAGGGCCGCGGCTTTTGTCGAGGACTCGCCCGGTGAAGATCTGCCAGAGCGAACCGGTCAATGCGAACAGGCTGACGATCGCGGTGCCGGTCGCCAGCCCATAGCCCCGGTCGGCAAGAATTGGCACGACATGGCTGAGGACGGCAATCATGGTTCCGCCGCCGGCGGCAATTGCGATGAGGATCAGCCAGAATGGCGCTGTGCCGATTGCCTGGCGAAGAGTCATGCCCTCGATCAGCGGGGCAGGGCGATCCGAGATCGCATCGCGAAGGCCGGACTCAGTGGCTTTTCGGGGTGCGTCGCGCAGGAGGAAGAAAAAGATCGGGAACCCGACGCACAGAATGAGCGCGCCAATGCCAAGATAGCCGGCGCGCCAGCCTGCAGTCGAGACGATCAGGGCGGTCATGATCGGCACACAAACCGATCCGATCCCATTGCCCAGTCCGGCGCTGATCCCCAGTGCGGTGCCCCTGTTCTTGTCAAACCACTCCGCCACCAAACGGGAGAAGACTGAGGTTGCTGGCAGCGATCCGAAAAGGCTGATTGCCAGGAAGTTCAGATAAAACAGAACCAGATTGCCATTGGTGAGCGCGAGGCACGCAACTGAAAGGGCGAACAGGACATTGCCCAGGAGCACCATGTTGCGCGTGCCGTGGCGATCTGCATAGCGACCGGCGAGCGGATAGATGATCGCACTCACCACCGCCAGAATGGCGAGCACCATGGAGATGCTTGAGCGCTGCCAGCCGAATTCCTGTGACAGGGGGACGAGGAAGGTGCCGAAGACGGCGTGGACCGTCGCGGTCTTGCCCAGCGCATTGCCTGCCGTTGTAGCGATAAGGACGCCGGTTCTGCGTTTCCCGAGCAGGGCGGATTCGGTCGCGGGAACATGTGCTGCGTGGAGGCTGAGGCCTGGCTGCGCCGTCATGATCTCCAAGCCGCCTTCACGGCTTGCGTGTCCGCAACCAAAGCGCAGTTCTTGCTGAGCACTCGCAGCGTCGCTTCATGCAGGCCGGGTTCATAAGCAGCCGTTGCGTCGGAGACGACGAATACGTTGAAATTGCGGTGAAAGGCGGAGCGGGCTGCGGCATCCACGCAGCAATCGGTGCTGAGGCCGGTAATCAACAGCGTGTCGATCCCACGGCTGCGCAGCTCCTCCTCCATATCGGTGCCGTAGAAACAATCATACAGCACTTTCTCGACCTCGATGTCGCCCGGTTCGGGGAACAGCCTGTAATAATCGGCACCGTGGCCCTTGCGGCAAATACCCTGCCCACCGGGCTGTCCGCGCCGCGCGTAGAACGTCTTGAGGGCGTCGGAGTCCGTTTCCTCTGTGGTGACGACCCGCACGAAGGCAAGGGTCGCTCCCGCAGCGCGCGCGGTGGAGACAAGCTCCTCCGCCTTGTCGATGGCGGCATGGGGCTCGGACATATCGACCCCATATTGCCCCAGGAGCCCTTGCGGCGCGGCCCAGTCGACCTGAATGTCCACGATTACCAGTGCCGTCCGCTCGGGCGCAATCATCTCGGCAAGATCGCTCGCCGCAACGTGCGGGATGTCCGCGAGGGCCAGATCAGGCATGGACGGGGACCTTGCCGGGGAAACGTTCGCGCAACACCGGCAGGACTTTTTTGCCGAAGATCGGGATGTCCTTCATATAGTCGGGGAAGATCAGCATCAGACCGTCCGTGCCGGAGACCTCGAACAGTTCGGTGAGCTTTTCGATCACGGTTTCGGGGGTGCCGATGACATGCGGCGTCATGAAGCCGGCGCGGCTCTTCCTGGTGAAATCGTTTTCCTTGCCGATCTCGCTGTCCAGAAATCCGTAGGCGCGCATCATGCCGTGCAGGGCGCCCTCGTCGAAGCCGTCGCGAATGGACTGGGCGAATGCCTCGGCCTCGGCATCCGTTTCGCCGAACACCGGGGTCATCATCGAGTAGGTACGGATCGTCTTGCCGAGGTCGGCGGCGACCCCCTTCGCCTTTTCGCTGGCGGTCTTCAGTTCTTCAGGAGAACCGCCGGAGAGGAAGATTGCATCGACCTCGTCCGCCGAGAAGCGCATGCCCTTGCCAGATGTGCCGGCGCAGACGAGGAAAGGCCGGGTAGAAGGCGTCGGGAGCGAACGGCAATCCTCAAGCGAGAAATACTTCCCTGCCTTGGTGATCGACTCTCCGGTCCAAAGAGCCTTGATGGCCTGAATCCATTCATAAGCCAGATCGTAGCGCTCGTCGTGATTCACATCGTCTCGCCACGCGCCCATCTGCGCGAACTCATCCTTGTATGAACCTGTGACGATGTTCAGGCCTGCCCGCCCACCGCTGATCTGGTCGAGGGTCGCCACCATCTTGGCGACGACACCGGGATTTTGCAGCAAGGTGTGGACCGTGCCCCAGACTTTTACCCGGTTCGTTGCCTCTGCCACGCCGGCAATGGTGAGGTAGGAGTCGAGCTGATAGTCCCAATGCTCGGTTTCGCCGCCGAAGCCACGATACTTCGCCATTGCCATGGCAAAATCGAGACCATGTTTCTCGGTCAGCACTGCCGCATCCCGGCAATAAGCGTAGGACGCGTCGATCTGCGGCTTGTTCTTCGAGAGGATCCAGCCACCATTGGCGATGGGAAGGAAAACGCCCAGATCCTTCCCGCCAGTGTCGGAGGGCAACCCGAAGGGCGTCGGCGTCATATCGCTCATATCGTCAATCCCGTGATCTGTGTCGACGTGCACCTTATCGCGCCGACCGATCCATTCTTGACCATCAGCGCATATTATATTGGTCGGCTGCCAGTGACGTGCGTGGCAATGAACGCTTCAATTTCGCTACGAAGTGGCATCGCCGGGATGGCGCCCGGCTTTTGCGTGCAAAGCGCAGCGGCCGCGCTGGCAAAGGTCAGCAACCCCTCGTCAGTAACGCCTGCCTCCCCGGCTTGATCCAGCATGGCGCAGAGCGCGCCGACAAAGCAGTCGCCGGCGCCGATGGCATCCAGCGGCACGACAGGGAAGGCTGGGACGTGAACGGCGCTGTCTGCCCGTACGGCGATCGCGCCCGACGCGCCGAGTGTGACAACGATGAGCTGATTCTCCCTGCAAATCAGCGCACGCGCCGCCAGGGCCTCCTGCGGCGTCGATGGGGGGCGGTCCAAATCGAGAAAAACAGCCAGCTCATGCTGGTTCACGATCAGAATATCGGTCAGCGCGAAGAGGCTTATCGCTTCAGGAAGGGCAGGGGCAGCGTTCAGAACACGCCGGGTCTGCCCGTCGCCGGGGGCGGCAAAAAAAGTGGCTACGGTTGCGACCGGCACTTCGAGCTGAGCCACGCGTATCTCCGTGTCTGCGACTGCTCCGACCATGGCTGGAGACAGTGAAGTATTCGCGCCGGACGCCACGATGATCTGATTTTCACCGGACCGGTCGACCGCGATATAGGCCGCTCCCGTGAGCGCCCCCTCAATTGTCGCAATGTCCTTCGTCGTCACGTCCGCCGCCGCCAATTGCGCAACCATCCATGCGCCGGACTCGTCGTCGCCCACCGCACCGATCATCCGCACAGCGGCGCCGGCGCGCGCAGCAGCGACGGCCTGATTGGCCCCCTTGCCGCCCGGCAGGCGTGCCGATGCCAGGGCAAGGATCGTCTCGCCCGGCCGAGGCAGCGCCTCAACGGACTGAATGAGGTCCACATTGATCGAACCTGCAACCACGATGGGCATGCCAGCCTCCTTCTCAGCCGGCAGGCTCTCAGCATGATCGGGCCGGTCCCACAACCTTCCCGCAGTGATGTGCGCCAGACGACAACAATTGCGGTCTGCCGCGCAAAGCGCTGCCCCATGGGAGGCGTACACAGCTTCTCATCACGGCAACGAAGGTGAACGACACATGGTAAACTGGTTTATCACTGGCATTGGCGGCGGACTGGGGCGAGCATTAGCGCAAGCCGCCCTTGCGCGGGGCGACACCGTCTTCGGCACGTCGCGCAGTGTCGAGTCATGCGCGCAATTTGCAGCGCTGGCACCCGGCCGGTCTTTCGCCCATGGGCTGGACTTTGCCGATCCAGCCGCGCCCGCTGCAGTGGCTGCTCTTGCCGAGGAGACGATGGGCGGGGTCGACCGGCTGGTGAACAATGCCGGCTATGGCCTCGTGGGCGCGATCGAGGAAATCGAACTGGCTGACGCGCGCGCACTCTTCGACGTCAATGTGTTTGGCGCCATTGCGATGATCCAGTCGGTTTTGCCGTCGATGCGTGCGCAGGGCAGGGGCCATATCGTCAACATCACGTCCGTCAGCGGCCTAGCGCCGTGGGCAGGCACGGCGATCTATGGTGCCAGCAAATATGCGCTGGAGTGTGTAGGGCAAACACTCGCGCAGGAAGTGCGGCCGCTCGGCATCAAGGTCACCAATGTCGCGCCGGGCGGGATGCGGACCAATTTTGCAGGTGGCTCGCTGCGCCTCGCGGAGCTCACCTTGGCCGATTATGAAGGAACGGCGCATTTTGCCCGGCACTCGCTCACGACGGGACTGGGACAAGAGAAAGGCGACCCCGCGCGGGCCGCATCGGCAATCCTGGCGGCGCTGGATGAATCCGAACCGCCGATGCACCTGTTGCTTGGCGAAGATGCGCTGCATTACGCTGAGGGGCAGACCGACCTGCTGCGCGCGGAAATGGAGCGCTGGCGGCATTATTCGCTGTCCACGGCTTATCCTGCCGTAGAGGCGGTCGGCGGCGATGCATGAGAGCGTGCTGCCGAATTGGGCGATTGAGCGCGGTCGCTATCTGAACAGCTTTCGCGCGATCGATCCCATGCGGACTGCGCTGCTCGTTATCGACATGCAGACGGCCTTTCTCGCGCCTGACGCCGTGTTCGGTAACCCGCATGGCATGGATGTGATCCCGCAGGTCAACCGGCTCGCGGCGGCGATGCGCGCGGCGGGCTGCGACGTCATCTGGACGCGCCAGAGCGTGGCGAGCTTACCGCCGCTCGCTATGGCGCCATGGCAATATGATGAGTCCGACCTTCGTGTACGCGCTGCACTGGAGGCACTCACTCCCGGTGCGCCTGCCCATGGCGTTCATCCGCTCATGGCGGTGGGGGAAGACGATGTGGTTCTAGACAAATATCGTTACAGCGCCTTTGCCTGTCCCGCCGGCAAGCTGGAGGAGCAACTGCGCCAGCGAAACACCGAGATGCTGGTAATCGTGGGCACCCTGACCAATGTTTGCTGTGAAAGTACGGCTCGCGATGCCTATATGCGCGGGTACAAGGTCGTCGTCGTTCCCGATGCGATGGCTGCCGTAACCGATGCGGAACATAACGCGGCTCTGCTGAATCTCCGGCTTAATTTCGCGGATGTGCTGGAGAGCGGAGCGATTATCAAAATGCTGGATGTAAAGGAAATGCCCGAACAATGACCGATACCCGTTCCAGAGTAACCCATCACGCCATCGACGATTTGTTCACGCGGCGTTGGTCGCCGCGCGCTTTTGACGGGAGCGAGCTGGAGGAGGGCGAACTGCTTCGCCTGTTCGAGGCCGCGCGCTGGGCGCCTTCGGCGTTCAATGCTCAGCCCTGGCGTTTCCTGTATGCCCTGCGGGGTGGGCCGGATTGGGGGCGGTTTCTTGAGCTTCTCATACCCTTCAATCGCAGTTGGGCCGAGAATGCAGCCGCGCTCGTCATCGTGCTCTCCGATACTCAGATGCGCAATCCGGACGGGTCTGCCAAATCACCCTCCCACAGCCATTCATTCGACGCGGGCGCGGCTTGGGGCATGTTGGCGCTGCAGGCCACACTTGGCGGGCTTCACACCCATGGCATGACCGGCGTCGATTTTGACAAGGTGCGCACTGAGCTCGGCGTGCCCGAAGACTTCCGCGTGGAAGCAGCGATTGCCGTGGGTCGGTTGGGCGATCCTGCCACTCTGCCCGAAAGCATGCGCGAGCGGGAGAAGCCTTCCGATCGCAAGCCGGTCGCCGAGTTCGCATTCGCCGGCGGCTTCCCGCCGCGCTGATCTTCCATGAGCCAAGGAAAGACCCCGGAGCGACAGTCGCTCCGGGGTCTTTTTGATTGAATGAGAGATCCGTGTTCAGGAAATCAATCTTGGCACGGAAATCGGACCGATCCGGAATTTGGCCTCCGGATGCTCGTCGCCGCCGTGCCGGGGCTTTTCGCGATGCTGGACGACACCATTTTTTCCGAAATTCTCGACGACCGGCCGGCCAGAATCCCGGTGCAGCCAGAGACGCAGGAGGTGCCGCCTCCGCTGCGCTTCGGGATAGTCGGTGAAGGAGGTGCGGGCGTGAAGCGCCGCGTAATTTGAGAGCCACTGGATATCGCCGGGCCGGAAATCCATCTCGATCGCCATGCCCGGCTCATAGGTGATGTCGTCGAAGAGCTTGAGCACTTCGATCTGCTCGGGTGTCAGGCGCGGGACCTCGGGGTAATCCTGTGCAGTCAGAATGTAGAGCGATCCGGCATACATGCTGAATACGCCCTCTTCCATGCTGATGATCGGCGAGGTGTATGTATTCGCAGGAGAATTATGATCCTGCCGGCGCCAGTCCCAGTGGAACGGCTCGAGCAAAAGCGGCGCGAGGTCGGGCCTGCGCTCAAGGATTTCGTTATAGATTTGCGCGCCGGAGACGAGGCAGGACGCGCCGCCCGCTTTTGCCGGGCGCAGGCACATCAGCGCCACGATGTCCGAGCTGTCGGAGTGATAGACGAGCTTGTCGCGGACCTTCGAGGAGAGAGCGGTGGGATCGTCCATCGTCTTGTCGGAGGTGGCATAGACATGGTCGATCAGGTCGCCCATCTCGTTCTGGCGGATCGGGTCACCCATGTGGAGACCGAGGATGTAATAAATCGCCGCCGACAGCGCGTCTGAATAAAGATGCGTGCGCAGGCCGCGGACAAGCACGAACCCGCGCCCGTAGTCGACGTCGTGCCCCCAGTCGCTGATCGCTTGCGCACAGGCGACCAATGGATAGTCTTCCTTAGAGACGAAGCGCAGATCCGGGTCAGCATCCACGAACCGCGTGCCCAGCGTCTCCAGTTCGGACACCTGATCATCCGATAAACGATAGATCCAGTCCTGTGAGCGGGAAAGGGCGTCTCCCCGCCATGCGGCTTCGGTTCTCACGGGCTCAAGAGCCAATGCGGTTGTCGTGGACATTATAAGGACCACTCCTCTGTCGGGCTGATCTCTCGGATCGCGGATTTCGATGCTGCCTGTTTAGGCGGGCGGCCGGACCGGGTCTTGGCAGCACATGCAAAATAAATGTCCTCCACACGAATCATCGGCTCGGCGCGCCGGAGTGGCAAGACTTTCAAGGTCCTGTGAAGCTGCCCAATGGATGACGGGCAGATGTGGGGATGCGGGTGACGGTCGATCGCTGCGCTGCAGCATGCCGCATTTCCATCAACAAGTTCTGCGCCCCACCTCAAGATTAAGTTCCTCAATGCTGGCTCAATGCTGGCTCAGCGGCACCCAGGGAAAACTCGGGGTCGGAACAGTCAGCTGGAGAGGGCCGCAACAAGGCCAGGCCAAGAAGGGGACCGCGACAATGAGCGACAGACTAGGAAAGACATACGGATATTTCATGGCGGGCGCAGCGATGGCGGCGCTCCTTTCAAGCGCCAGCTTCGCGCAGGAGATGCCTGCCGACGATGCGAGCGCTCCTGCAGGCGACGAAATCGTCATCACCGCATCCAAGGTGGACGTGAGCCTCCAGCGCGCCAACCTCTCGGTGTCCGCGCTCAGCGCTGAAACGCTGAGCATGAGCAATGTTACGGACATCACTGGCCTCAATGGCTCAGTGCCGGGACTGGTTGTGGCGAAGAGCGGCGGTGCTGAACGGATCATCACCATCCGCGGCATCGGATCGGAGACCCCCGAAAACACTAACACGCAGCCCGGCGTTTCCTACCATGTCGATGGCGTCTATATCTTCAACTCGATCGCCGCGAATGCCGCGTTCATTGACGTGGCCCAGGTCGAGGTGCTGCGCGGTCCGCAGGGTACGACCTTTGGTCAGGGGTCCACGGGCGGCACGATCAACGTCGTTTCGCGCCAGCCTGTCCTCGGCGAGTTCGCTGCCAATGGCGAAGTCGGCATCGGCAATTACAATCTTCTGAAGATGGTCGCCGGCGTGAATATACCGCTGGGCGACACGCTGGCCGTGCGCGTGGCAGCGCAGCACAACAAGCATGACGGCTATGCCAAGGCAACTGACGTGGTCGGCTTTGGCGAATATGAGCTGGACGATGCCAATGACACCGGCTGGAAGGCGTCCCTTCTGTGGGAGCCCACGGACAGTGTTTCCGTTACGCTGAGCACGATCCAGTATCGCAGCGACGTCAACGGTACGGCGCAGAAGAACGTGTTCGATCCTTCACCGGACCCGCGTATACTGTCCCAGGATTATCCCGCGCGGTCCATCGTCAATACCGAGCTCTATTATGGTGTCGTCGCGTTCGACGCGGGCTTCGCCACGGTCAAGTCGATCACCAGCTACCAGAAGCTGCACAGCGAGCAGAGCTGGGATGCGGATGGTCTGACTGCCGATCTTTTCGAGGAACTGACGTTCAATCCGCTGCTGTTCGGCGGCACGCGCTACGACCACGTAGCCTTGTGGGAAAGCGACACGGAAAGCTGGACGCAGGAGTTCAATATCTCCTCGACCCATGAAGGGCCGTTCCAGTGGATCGCCGGCGCGGTGTATCTGAAGTCGACGAACGACCAGTATATTCTCGAATACCGCGGCAGGGACGACAATCTGGTGCCGCCGATCCTTCCAACGGACACGCCCTTTGACGATCCGCTCGTGGAAAATCTGACGTACGCCGAGCTTTCCTCGGTCAAGCGTGAAGCCTGGGCCGCCTATTTGCAGGGTACGTTCGACATTTCCTCTAAATTCAGCGTGACGGCCGGCATTCGGTACAACAGCGATGAATATAGCGGCGTCTCCGCCAGCAATAGCGATACGGCCGACTATACGTCCGGACCGTTCCTTCAGCCAGCCGCCCGGCCGGGTCTGAGCACCAAGGAGTGGACCGGGAAGTTCGCGTTGGATTACAACATCACACCCGACAACATGCTGTACGCAAGCTACACGCGTGGCTTCAAGCCGGGCGGGCTCAACACCGGCTCCGCGTCCTATGAAACGCTGGGCTTCGAGTATGGCATTCGCCCCACCTATAAGCCCGAGACCGTCGATTCATTCGAGATCGGCTCCAAGAACCGCTTCTTCAACCGGGCGGTGACGTTCAATGCGTCAGGTTTCTACTATGATTACAGTAATATGCAGTTCCTCGACGAAGACGCCATCCTCTACGGCGAGGGAACCGCAAATGCCCCCAGCGCGAAGATCTACGGCATTGAGCTGGAGGGCAGCTGGGCCATCACGCGCAATCTGACGCTGGATGGGTCTGCCTCTATCCTCGATGGCGAATTCGATCAGGATTATCTGGCTCTCGACCCCGTCGATGCAATAGAAGCGCAAAATGCTGCGGGTTATCCCGACTATTTGTTCTGGTCGAACTTCTACCCTGCGGCGCTTGCTCGCGATGCGGCTCGTACAAACCTGAATGGCAAGCAAGTCCCGAAGCTTCCGGGCTTCCAGGGGTCGGCCTCACTGACCTATAATGGTTCTGTCGGCCGGGGCGTTTTGACAGCCCGCGCCCAATATCTCTACCGCGGTGACTTCTACTATCGCGTCTTCAACGACGAATTTTACGACAAGACGCCATCCTATGACACGGTGAACCTGTTCGTGAAATATGCACTTGAAGATGCACCGGTCTATTTTTCGGCCGCAGTCACCAACGTTTTTGACACGACTGGCGTGAACTCCCGCTTCTCGGATCCTTATGGCAGTGCCCAGGGGTTCGAGACTTATATCCCGCCGCGCCAGGCCATCTTCTCGGTCGGGTTCGAATTCTGATCCACGACGGGCACTGCCGGTAACAGGGCAGGTCCATGAGGCGGCGCTTTCCTGGTTTTTCCGGGAAAGCGCCGCTCATTCTTCAAATGGTGGCGGCGTCGATACTATGTGTGCCCGGGCCGAATAGTTCGGTTTCGATCACGGTCAGGGTCACGAAGCCATCCTCGATATGCCGTCGCATCGCGGCTTCCGCAGCTTCCGCGTTTCCTGCCATTATGGCGTCCAGGATGACCTTGTGGTCGGCATGAGCAACCCTGAGCCTGTCTTCGTGATAGAAGCTTTCGAAGAGCAATCTGTGGATCGGGACGTTGAGCCTTTGCAGCAGTTCGTCGATCACCTCATTGCCTGAACCCTGCACGAGCAGGCGATGCCACTGGTTGTTGAGCTGGCCAAACCGGTCGTTGGCGCGCATTTCCACGCAGGCATCCAATTCCTTGTGAAGCTCCAGCAGCCGCTGCTTCATTTCGTCAGTGGCATTGAGCGTGAAGTCGCGCGCCGAAACGCCTTCCAACGCTGCGCGGGCCCGGTAGATCTGCTTCACTTCCGCCAGACTTGCAGTGCGTACCGATGCTCCCCTGAACTCCTCGATCTGTACGAGTCCATCTGCAGCCAGTCGCTGAAAAGCTTCGCGAACCTTGGCGCGGCTTCCGCCTGTTTGGCGGATGATGTCGACCTCAACGAGGCGTTGTTCAGGGACGAACCGCCCTTTGCGTATCCGTTCGCGGATCCAGTCAGCAATCTCCGCGCTGCTCGGCGCGCGCGGATTATCCTGCTTGGGTATGTCAGGCACCATCAGCCTCTCTCTGTTGCTTGCAAGCGTTCTGCGTCTCCCAAATAATTTCGTCAACAATTTTGCTAGCGCTTTTTTAGTTGCATTGATGGAGGGTCTTTGGTGATGAAATTGTAAACAAAGGGAGAGGATCTTGGCGTCGCTATTCAGACTTGCTGCGATCGGGGCGCTACTCGGCTTGGCTAGTCCGGGTGCGGCGGCTCGCGATTATCCTGATGTGGCGCGCACCTCTGTCTATGTTCCCGTCCGTGATGGAACCCGGCTTGCGGTCAATATCTATCGCCCTGCCGAAGGAACGAGTGTCGCTTCACAGCGTCTGCCGGTCATCTTCGTCTTCACGCCATATCGGGCGCGATTTGTTGACGACAAAGGCCAGACGCAAGAAGTGGCGTTGACCGATCAGCTGGCGCTGCGGTCCCTGATCCGTGCCGGCTATGTCGTCGCAGTGGCAGATATTCGCGGCAAGGGCGCCTCCTTCGGTGCCCGACGGGGCTTTCAGGACAGGACCGAAGCACAGGATGGCCATGATCTGATTCAGTGGCTCGCCGGTCAGCCTTTCTCCAGCGGCAGGGTCGGGATGATCGGCTGCTCCTATCTGGGCGGCTCGACGTTTCACACAGCCAGCACCACGCCCTCGGCCCTGAAGGCGGTTTTCATCGGCGCGACCGATTTCGACAAATATGACTTCGTTCGAAAGGGTGGCATCACGGCGCAGTTCAACACGCGCCCCGATGAGCCGGCCGAAGTTGACCTCGCGAGCGTGCCCGTGGATGCGGATAAGGACGGAGAGGCTCTGCGTGCAGCGGTTGCCCAGCACGCCGCAAATACGCCAATGGCGCAATTGTGGTATGGAATGCCCTACAGGGACAGCATATCGCCTCTCACGAAGAATGCCTTCTGGGATGAAGTGGCGGTTTATCGATACGCAAAGTCCATTCGCGACGCCGGTATCGCGACGTATTTCTGGGGTAACTGGCATGACGAGCCGACAAGCCACGTCATCCTTGGCGCCGCCAATCTGGGCGGCAAGCTTCTTGTCGGTCCGGGCGATCATTGCGTGCCGCCTGCCGGGTTTGACTTCACGGGGGAAATACGCCGCTATTTCGACCATCACCTGAAAGGTGTCGATAATGGCATCGAGCGCGAGCCCAGAGCGACCTACTGGCTGAAGGATGGATCCGAGGCCGGGCAATATGTCCGTTCCGAACAGCTGCCGGGGCAGACGTCTGAGGCGCTCAGCTTTTACCTGAGCGGCACCGGTGACGAGACACCGAGCGCGGAAGGGCGATTGTCTGCGCGCGCGGCTCCTGCAGGCGCCAGCACCTTCACGGTAGACTATGATCTGCCGCCGTCTGACTATTTCTCGTTCTGGCCGGGCTCGTTGCACGGCAAGGGTGCGAGCTTCACGGGCGAGCCGCTCAAGGAGTCGCTCAAGCTGGTGGGTTTTCCCGTTGCCAGCGTAGCGATGAAGGCGGATCGGCCTGACGCCAATGTGTTCGTCTATCTCGAGGAAATAGCCTCAACAGGCGATGTCGAGGTCATTTCCTTCGGTCGGCTTAAGCTATCGAACCGCAAGGTCTCGCCAGCGCCATACGACATGATGGGGCTGCCTTGGCATTCGGGCCTCAAGGCGGACGCCGTGCCGCTCGCGCAGGGGGAGGTGGCGCATCTCTCCATCTCGATGATGCCGGTGTCTCGCATCATCCCTGCGGGCTCACGGCTGAGGTTCGTTGTGGCGGGCGCTGACTCGCGCCAGCGCAATCTGCAGGAAATCAAGGAAACACCGCCGCCGCAACTGACGGTCGTGCACGGCTGGGAGGCCGGATCACGGATAGACCTTCCGCTGCAGCGGTAACGGCGGGGGTCAACATATCGCCTGACGGCAATTCAGGCAGTTTTAAGGGAGGAAGCAACATGAAAATCAACAGAGGTAAGGGAACACGCGTTTTCCTGTATTCAGGCTGCGCGCTCGCTGCGTTCGCCTTTAACGGGGTGGCGGTCGCGCAGGATGGAGCTAGCGCAGCCGACAACGTGGAATCCATTGTGGTCACCGGCAGCCGCGTTCGCGGTCAGGCGCCGATCGGCTCGACGGTGATCGCGCTGGGCCGTGAACAAATCGAATCTTCCGGTGCGGTCACCGTGGACCGGATGATCAAGGAAATTCCTCAGGTCTTCGACCTCGGCGTGTCAGAAAACTCGCGTGCCCAGTCAGGTGGGTCGGGCAATATCGTTTATGGCAACACCATCAACCTGCGCGGAATTGGCCCTTACGCGACCCTGATCCTCGTGGATGGACACCGGGTGGTGAACAATGGTCGGTCCACCGATCCGTCCATTCTTCCGACGCTGGGCGTGGAACGCGTTGAAGTGATCGCCGACGGCGCATCAGCGATTTACGGGTCCGATGCCGTGGCAGGCGTCGTCAATCTCATCCCGCGCCGGACGCTCGATGGCGCAGAAGTGTATGCGCGCGGCGGCATTGCGGGTGAGGGCGACTTCCATGAATATTCCGCTGGCGTCGCACTCGGCAAGGTGTGGGACGGCGGCCAGATCATGGTTGCTTACGAGCATACGAAACGATCCAACCTGAACGGCGACGATCGGAGCTTCTTCCGTTCGGATCAGCGGGCTTCTGGCGGCAGAGACTATCGCGTGACCCAGTGCGCGCCCGGAACCATCACGGCCGGCGGCGTTACCTATGCAATGCCGGCTCAACTGACCCCCGCAAATGCGGCCGCTCTGGTTCCTGGCACCAGTAACCTCTGCGACAGCGCGATCGGTCAGGATCTGTTCCCGGAGCAAACCTATAATTCGGTGAATGCTACGGCGACGCTCAACCTGACTGATTGGGTGGAGTTCTTCGCAGATGGTTTCTACTCCAAGCGTGAATTCCAGCGTTTCCCGGCTTATGCCACATCCAACCTGACCGTCCCGCAGACGAACGCGTTTTTCGTTCGCCCGGCCGGGTTCGCCGGCACCAGCTACACCCTCGGCTACAACTTCCGGAACGACCTGCCTCGCGACGTTTCCACCGGATCTGCCGAAAGCTGGCAGATCACCCCGGGGCTGCGCTTCAAGCTGCCTTATGATTGGCAGTTTGAGGCGCTGACATCATTTGGCGAAACGCGCGATGCGCAGGCGACCGTCGGCGGCATCAACAACGGCGCCCTTAACGCGGCGCTGGCCAGCAGTGATCCGGCGACTGCGTTCGACCCATATGGTCTCGGGCGCACCAGTCAGGCGGTGCTGGATGCAATCTCGAACGGGGTGTTCATAACGCCGACGAACGGCAAGCTCAGGGGCTATGAGGCACGCCTGAACGGTCCGTTATTCGACATCGGCGGCGGCATGGTCAAACTGGCGCTCGGTTATGAGCGTCAGGAGTTCGATGTGGCGCTCGGTTCCCAGCGCGGCGTTCCGACCACGCCGCTGACCTATCGCTATTTCGATCGGAACGTTGACTCACTCTATGCCGAGCTATCGGTGCCGGTCTTTGGCGCCTCGAATGCTATCCCCGGCTTCCGGACGCTGGAGCTGAATGCGGCTGTTCGGCACGACAAGTACAGCGATGTCGGCAACACGACGAACCCGAAGTTCGGCATCAACTGGTCGCCGGTCGAGGGCATCCGGCTTCGGGGCAGCTACGGCACGTCATTCCGTGCGCCGACGATCCCGGAAATCTATGGGAACAGCAACTCGCTCTTTGGGCAAAACTACCAGAATCCCGCTGGTGGGGCGCCCGTTCTGGGCTTCGCGCTATCTGGCGCGAACCTGAATCTGAAGCCCGAAACGGCCTCGACATGGTCGGTGGGCGCCGATCTCGATCTGCTTGATCGTCTCAGCCTGTCCGTGACTTACTTCAATGTCGATTACGAAAACCAGGTCACAGCCTATCTCTCCAACCTGGCAATCCTGCGTCAGGCCGACGAGTTCGCTGGCACCGGCATCATTCTGCAAGGGCAGGAGGCGCGCGATCGTGTCGCGGCGTTGATCGCTTCCGGCATTGGCGTGGTCGGCACGCAGATTCCGGGCGGTGACATCAACAACGTCAATCTGTTCGTTGACGGGCGCAGCAACAACCTCGGCGTGTCGATCACCCGCGGCATCGACTTCGTTCTGAACTACTGGATGGACGTGGGGGCTCAGGACCGTCTCTCTTTCAATGCGAGCGGAACCTACGTCACCGAATACAAGGTTGCGATCACGCCGGCAGCGCCGTTGCTCAACCAGCTGAATCGCATTTTCCAGCCGCTCAAGTTCAAGGCGCGGGCGAGCGTCACATGGGATCATGGCCCCGTTTCGGCACGTGTGCTGGCAACGCATATCGGCGGTTATACCAACAACGCGATCACCCCGTCTGAGGAGGTGTCATCCTATACTCCGATCGACCTCTCGATCACGTGGCGCATCGGCGACAGTTCAGATACAGCGATTGCACGTGGGCTGAGCATCACCGGCGAGGTTCGCAACCTCTTCGATATTGATCCGCCTTATGTGAACATTGCCCCGAGCGGGAACGGCAGCGGCGGCTATGACGCCACCGCGACAAACCCCATCGGCCGCTTGTTTGCGCTCAGTGTCCGCAAGACTTTCTAAGGAAGGCGGACGCTTTCAAAATGAGCCGCGTTCTCATTAATGTTGTGGTGGCTGGCGATCTGGTTCTGGATGAACCTAACGCCAGCCACTGGCTTTCCGGCATCGCGCCGGCGCTGCAGGCGACCGATCTTGCGATCGGTCATCTGGAGGTGCCGCACACGCATTGCGTCAGTGAACTGGAGGGTGACGTGCCTGCGCCGGGGGCACCACCCGAGAATATCGCCGCGCTGGCGGATGCTGGTTTTGGCATGGTGAGCATGGCCGGCAATCATATTTCCGACTGTGGTCCACAGGGGGTTGCCGACACGTTGGCGAGCCTCGATGCGGCTGGCGTTGCCCATAGCGGGGCCGGGATGGATCTTGTCGAGGCGAGACTGCCCGCATTCGCAACCGTGAATGGGCAGCGCGTAGCCTTGCTGAGCTACAATTGTGTGGGCCCGGACAATGGCTGGGCCGCGGCGGATTCTGCCGGTTGTGCGTTTCTGCCGCTTGGCACGGCAGACGGCAGCCCGGTCACGCCGCGCGCTTCCTTAGGAAAAATTCTCCCGGAAGCGCTCAATATTCTGCAGGAGGACGTCGCCGAAGCACGCAAGCGCGCAGATGTGGTGCTTGTCGCCATGCACAAAGGGATTGTCCACACCCCCGCCAGGCTGGCGCCCTATGAGCGGCCACTGGCCCAGGCTGCCATCGATTTTGGCGCTGACGCTGTGCTGGGGCACCACGCCCATATCGCACGCGGAATTGAGTTTCATCGCGGAAAGCCGATTTTCCATGGTCTGGGCAATGGCTGTGTGGTGACGCGCGCGCTCAGTCCGGCGCAGGATCATCCGGCTCGCCGGGACTGGGCGGAGCGGAGGAAGAAGATGTTCGGGTTCGAGCCTGATCCGGCCTACCATCTTGCACCCTTTCACCCTGAGGCCGTGAATGCCTTTCTTGGGCAGCTCACACTTCTTGAGAATGGTGAGCTGCTGGCCTCGATCATCCCGGTTTTCGTTGAGGCACCGGGACGTCCCGTACTTGCCGAAGGCCAGCAGGCAGAGCAGGTGCGCCGCTACATCGAACGTATCACCCTTGACGCGGGTCTCCCGCCCATCTGCATAGACGATGACGGACGCGTCAGGGAGACGGCCTCCACATGATTAGAACAACGATGATCGTTATTGGCGGATGCGCCCTGCTGGCTGCAACCGCAATAGATACGCTTGCCGTGATTGGCCGCCATATCGGATTGCCGGTTCGCGGCTCGATCGAGCTGATGCAGGCGATGGTGCTGGTTTCGGGGGCGACTTCAATCGTGCTGGCGACGATTGCCGGCAGCCACGCACGCGTGAAGATCATCGTGGATCGCCTGCAAGGGCTCCCGCGCTCTATCGCAGACCGTGCGTCCAGCCTGATGACGGCGCTGTTTTTCCTGCTCCTGCTTTGCGGCTCGCTGTGGCTCGCTGCCGATCTCTGGGCGAGCCATGAGATGAGCGAAGTGCTCGGCGTGCCATGGCGCTGGATGCGGCTATTCGCGAACATCTGTCTGCTTGCGGGGCTGCTGATCACGCTGCGGCAGGTGACGGGGAGACGTTCGCGATGATGGCGACCCCCGAAACCGGCCTTATTGGCATCCTTGTGCTTTTTGCACTGCTGCTGCTGGGCGTACGGATCGGCGTCGCCCTCGGGCTCGTCGGCATTGGCGGCCTGATCATTGCGATCGGCTTTGAGCCTGCACTCATCAAGGCCGGCGTCGTGACCATCGAGACGCTCACAAAATATGAATTGGGTACGCTGCCGCTGTTCCTGTTCATGGCGCAGACTTTCTTTGCAGTGAATGCTAGCCGCGACCTGTTCGAAGCGGCGGCGCGGATGATCGGTCATCGCAAGGGCGGTCTCGCTTATGCCTCCGTCGCCGGATGTGCGGGCTTCGGCACGATCAATGGTTCAAGCCTGGCCACCGCCGCGACCGTCGGTCTTGTTGCCCTGCCGGAGATGCGCAAGCGGGGATATTCCGACTCTCTGGCGACCGGCACAGTCGCGGCGGGCGGTACGCTCGGCCAGATGCTGCCGCCATCGGGCGCACTGATCGTCTACGGCATCATTTCGGAAACCTCGATTGGCACGCTGTTCACCGCTGCCATCATTCCCGGCCTCACGCAGGCACTTTTCTACTTCATTGTCATCTGGATTTTGGTGCGCCTTCGTCCTGATCTCGCGCCTGCCGGTGAACGGGCACCATGGAGCGAGCGGTTCAAGGCGCTAGCGCGGATATGGGACATCATTGCCATCATCCTGCTGGTGATCGGCGGCATCGCGATGGGATGGATCAGCCCGTCCGAGGCGGCGGCCTGTGGCGCAGCGAGCGCCTTGTTGATTGCAGCGATACGACGGAAGCTCAGCGCCCGCGTCGTTTATGATGCCTGCGCCGAGACGCTCAAGACCAGCGGTCTGATTTTCCTGATTGTCATTGGCGCATTGATCTTCTCGGTATTCGTGGGAGTCACAGGACTTGCGGAAGCGACTGGCGAGTTCGTGACGGGTCTTGGCCTCGGGCAGTTTGCGACGTTGCTCATCGTGGCGCTGGTCTTGCTTGCGCTGGGTTCCGTGCTCGATGGTTTGGGGTTGATGTTGCTGGCGACACCGATCCTGCTGCCGATCGTTGGCGCGACGGGCATGTCGGCCGTCTGGTTCGGTATCTTCATCACCCGGGCGATGGAGATCGGCATGGTCCATCCGCCGCTCGGTATGAACCTCTATGTCATACAAGGCGTCGCGCGGGACGTTTCGATCGGGCGGGTGTTCCGGGGTGTCTTGCCGTTCCTCGCCAGCGACTTCGTCCACCTCCTGCTCCTCATTCTGTTTCCTGCGATGGTCTATTGGCTGCCGCAAGTGGTTGGATAATTAGATGATTGCCAGCATTGGCCCCAATTTGCCCCATGATGTCTTGGTGGCGACCGGCCGTTTCGCCGGACCGCTCGCTGTCGATACGCGGCGGTCAACCGAGCGCGCTTCCCAGTGGCTGGAGAGCAAGTTCGCGCCGTGGACCAAGATGGTCGTGGAGGCCTGGGCGGACGGAGACCTCGACCATCTCGAGGCCGTGGTTTTCAGTCGGGCCGAGGATTCCAGTCAGCGGCTCTATTATTATGTGTGCGAGCTGCAGCGGCGGGGCTTGCTGCGCGGCCCGGAAGCCGTGATCGTCGATATCGCAAAGATACCGCGGCCCAGCAGCGAGGGCCGCACGACGGAAGCTGTTCGGGCCCTATGCCGTCGGTTCGATGTTGGCGATGACGCCCTGGAGCAAGCAATCGGGCAGACGAACGAACGCCGCCGCGCCATGCCGCAGGCGCCGGAAGGGCGGCGCTGCCTTGTCGCGGGCACGGCGGCCCCCGATGACCGCATTAACCGGATTGTTGAAGGATGCGGATTCGTAACAGTTGCAGAGACGCTGGCTGACGAATGGGGCAATATTGGTCCGCTCGTGACGGAAGGGACGGGTGATCCTGCCGCAGCCGTCGGCGCGCAGTTGCATCAGTTTTCGATTGGCCCGCGCAGCTTTGCCGATCCTGCGGAAGAGCTGTTGAGCAGGATGCGCGCGGTGAATGCGCAGGCGGTCGTGGTCTGGCGGATCGAGGAGGACGAGGCCCAGGCCTGGCATCTCCCGGCTCAGCGCCGCGCACTGGAAGAGAGTGGCATCCCCTCGCTGGTGATGACACGGCGGGACTGGCTGCTGCGCGATGGTGCGGCGGATGAAATCGCGAGCTTCCTGACCGGGATTGCCTCATGAAGCCGCTCGCAGGACACAAGGTCGCCGTGCTGGGCAACATGGCGGAACGGCCGTTGGCACGCTATCTGGCCTCGCTCGGTGCGGAACTCGATGGTGCGGTGGAAAGCGCCTCGTTCGTCATTGACGATTTGGGGCTCGAAGCCACAGCTCATCTCCCGATCCCGTCCACTGCGGTGCATGTGTCGGTCACGACCTTCGGCTCGGGTGGGCCGCATTCGCATTGGCGGGGTGGGGAACTGGTCGCTTCCGCCACGGGGGGCGCGTTGCGCGTTACCGGCGAGCCGGACCTTCCGCCGGTCAAGGAGGCCGGGGAGGCATGCACATTCCATGCGGACATGGTCGCTGCCTGCGGGGCCATGGCCGCGCATTTCGCGCGCGGACGGCATGGCGAAGGCCAGCATGTCGACGTCTCCATCCAACAGGTTGCGTTCAGCCGGAACACCAATGGCGTGCTCGTCCGGCAGTTCGATCAGCGCAAGCTGCACCGGGCGGGCGGGGCGCTGGCCTATGGCAAGGCTACAGTTCGAGCCATCTGGAAGCTGGCGGATGGCTGGTGCTTCCACGCGCTGATGACCGGGCGGCTCGGTGCGCCGGCAAACCAAGCCCTGTCCGACTGGATGGATGAGGCCGGCATGGACAATCCCCTGCGTGGCATGGACTGGCTGAGTTACAATCGCTCGACCTTGCCTGCGGAAACTCGCGCGACGTGGGAAGCCGCCATCGCCGCCTTCTTCGCGAGCCGCACCAAGGCGGACATTGCGACCGAGGGCCTGCGGCGCGGTATCAATGCCTGCGTGGTGAACGAACCAGCCGATGTGCTGCGCGACCCGCATCTCGCTGCCCGGCAATTCTTCGATGCGGAGACGGGCCTCCCTGAACGCTTCGTTTCTTTCCGGCAGGGCGCGGCGGCTTCACCCGCGCCGGCTATCCATGCTGGCGAGCGGCCCGGACCGCTTTCGGGCGTCAAGGTGCTGGATTTCGCCTGGGCGTTGGTCGGATCGATCACCACGAAGACATTGGGTGATCTCGGTGCCGACGTCGTCAAGATCGAGAGCCGCACCCGCCCCGATCTTTCCCGCCTCGATGTGCAGGTTTCAGCCTCGCAGCCCGGCAACCTTGATGACAAGCCGTGGTTCGCGCACCTCAATTCCTCGAAGCGCAGCCTCACGCTCAATCTCAAGGAGCCGGTCTCGCGGCAAATTCTCGATCCGTTGATCGAGTGGGCGGATGTTGTGGTAGAGAATTTCTCGCCCGGCACCATGGCCAAGCTGGGGCTGGATTATGACAGCCTGTCGGCCCGCAATCCCGGCATCGTGATGGTCTCCGGCAGTGTCTACGGCCAGACTGGTCCGTTGGCTCAGCAATGGGGCGTGGACGGGACAGGCGGGGCGCTTTCCGGTCGTACCTACCTTACCGGCTATCCGGATCGCGATCCGGTCATTCCGGGCGCTGTTCCTTATGGCGACGTCATCGTGCCTTTCGTGATGGCGGCAAGCGTCAGCGCGGCACTCGAACACCGCCGGCAGACTGGCATCGGTTGCCATATTGACGCAGCCATGTACGAGATTTGCGTGCAGCAGATGCGGGGCTATCTCGCTGCTGCCCGGCGGGGCGAACGCCCGCAGCGGAGCGGCAACGCCGATCCCGGCGTTCTTTTTCAGGATGTCTTTCCGGCGGCTGGCGAAGACCGCTGGGTTGCCATCAGCCTGTTCGATGAAGAAGATCGTGCGAAGCTCGCCGCAATAGCTGGTGATAACGTGGCGGACTGGACGGCGACACGCGACGAGCGTGCTATTGTCGAGCAACTGCAGGCCGCGGGGATTGCCGCTGGTGTTGTGCAGGACGCGCAGGATCTTGTGGACAAGGATCCACAGCTGGCCAGCCGCGGCGCGCTCGTGCAGCTCGATCATCCTCTGCTTGGACCTTTCGGTCATATCGCAACGCCGCTTCGCCTGTCGCGGGATGCTTTCGTGCCCTATCGCGCGCCGCGCATGGGCGAGCATTGCCACGAGGTTGCCCGCACGATTTGCGGCCTCGGCCCCGATGATCTGGCGAGGCTGGAGAGCCTGGGAGTCTTCAATTGAGTACCGTGGACGTTACCCGTAGCCGCAAGACCCTTGCCTGCACGGCGGAGGCAAATGCATTCCAGAAGCAGTTCGGCCTGCAACTGCGCCGCCGCGTGGTCGATGAAGGCGAGCCTTTTGCGATCGTGCAGGCGGATACGCCGCATGAGATTTTCCACGTGATGGATATCCCGATCATCACCAACCAGTGGTGGTCGGCGTACATCTCGGCCAAGCAGCTCTCGACGCGCTATTTCGATGCGATGGTCGAGGCGGGCTACCCCCAGAACAGCTGCAAATATTGCTCGCTCGGTCTGGCCTGCACACTGGCGAACGATCCAAAGACTGCGCCGTGGGGCGGCCTGCCCAAGCCGACTGTGCTCGTGGCGCGCCTGACCTGCGATTGCATCCAGCATGTCTTCAGCCAGTGGTCAGAGGCGCTCGGCAGCGAGTTCTTCCCGATGGAAGCGCCTGCCTGGGAGGACAAAGACCCGCAATGGTTCGAGCATTCGCGTGGGGAATGGGCGCGAGTATACCAGCCTGACCGCATTGCGCTGATGGTCGACGAAATGCGCGATCTGATTGCGCTTCTGGAGAACCGCACGGGGCGCAAGTTTGATGAGGCCAAGCTCCATCATCTCATGGAGCGGATCAACGAGCAGGAAGGGTATATCTGGGAGGCGGCGCAGGCGATCGGCAAGGCTCGGCCATGCCCGGTGTCCATTGCCGAGCAGATGCCCAACACCATGATCCCGCAATGGCATCGCGGTTCGGACTGGGCTGTCGCGCATGCCAAAAAGTTCCGGGACGAGGTCATCGATCGGATCGATCAGGGGTTGGGGGCATCTTCAAACGAGAAGCTGCGCCTCATGTGGATCGGCGCTGGCGTGTGGCACGATCCCGGCTTCTATCAGGCGCTCGAAGAGAAGCTTGGCGCTGTGTTTGTGTGGTCCATGTACATGCCCTTCGCCGGGCCGCAATATATTCGCGAGATAAAGAATGCGCCCATGGAGGCGCTCGCGAGCCGGATCTGCTCGATGAACGAGGTTCTGCATCTGCCGCCGTGGATGAATGGCTGGATAACGAGCGAAGCGGAGCGCTGCGGGATTGACGCCACCGTGGTTCTGCTGCCGCCCGATAATCGCCTCTCACAGTCCGGAACGAAGCTGACTGCTCTCTCGCTGGAGAAGGCCGGTGTCCCCGTTCTGATGATTGATGCCGACATGGTGGATGCAAAGCGGTGGGACCATGATCGCATGGTCGGCCTGGTTGCGAGCTTTCTGGCGGATAGGGGGCTTGCTTGAGACTGTTTGCGGCACTTCTTTTGCTATTGGTCACAGCCTGTTCGCGTCCTCTTCCAGAGGGTGTTACCGAACTGACCTACGGCACGCCGTATTCGCCTTCGCATCCGTTCAGTCGGGCGGACATCCGCTGGATGGAGTATGTTGAGGAGAAATCCGGCGGCACCCTGCGTATTCGCCCGATCTGGTCCGGCGCGTTGCTTTCGTCCGACATGTCGCTGGAGGAGATCCGGCACGGCGTGGCTGACATCGGTCTGATTACACCAATCTATGTACGCGGCGGAACGCATCTGATCCGCGTTCAATCGGGTTTCTATAGCGGCGTCGAATCTGTGGAGGCGCAGGTGGCGCTTTACCAGTGCCTCGCGCGACATAGTCCGCAGATCCAGCGTGAACTGGAGGGGGTCAAGGTGCTGGCAGCGCAGGGCGGCCTGTTGCCCGGTATCGTTACGCGAACCCGGCAGGTCAAAACGCTCGATGACATCAAGGGCTTGCGTCTCCGCGCGCCGACCGAATTGATGCGTGTGCTCGAAAACCTGGGCGCAGATCCAATCAACATGCCGATGGGCGAAGTCTATTCGGCGATGGCGAAGGGCGTGATCGACGGTGTGGTTGCCCCAGTCGACACATTCCGAGCGCTGCATTTCGGCGAGGTAGCCAGCTACTTCAACAGCATTTCGATCCCGCGTGGCGCTTATCCTGCGCGCGCCATCGGAGCGGAGCGCTGGAACAGCCTGTCGGCAGAGCATCGCCGCATCCTGGAGGAGTCAATTGCCGTCTGGGAAGCTGCGCTGGCGGAAGAAGTGCGCGCAGCAGCCGAGCAAGGGCTGAATACCGCTCGGAAGGAGAACGTAGTGATGACGAGGATTCCGGCGGCGGATCAGGTGCGGTTCGACCGCTTGTACCTGCGTGATGCCGAGGAAAACGCCGTCGCACTCGAGCGTCTGGGCATCGATGGTCGGTCCGTCTTCTCGCTCGCGCGGCGAAGTGTCGTCGGTCCTGATCAGGTTGAATGTGGAGATCCGGCGTGAACCAACCTCTCAAGGGCATTAGAATCGCTGATTTCAGCCATGTCATGGCGGGTCCCTTTGCATCCCATCTTCTCCGCCTGATGGGGGCAGAGGTCATCAAGATCGAGCCGCGTCGGGGAGACCAGTTCCGGAGCTATGGCGGCGATCGCCGCTATGACGGAATGAGTCCGGCTTTCATTGCAGCGAACGCCGGTAAAAAGTCGATTGCGCTCGATCTCAAGGATCCTGACGAACTGGCCATTGCGCGGGGGATCATCGCGCGGTCGGATGTGCTGCTGGAGAATTTTCGTCCCGGCGTCATCACCCGGCTCGGCCTTGGTTATGAGGACGTGCGCAAACTCCGGCCGGACATCGTGTTCTGTTCTGTATCCGGCTACGGGCAAACCGGCCCGCAGCGGGACTGGCCCGCGATCGACAATATCGTCCAGGCGACGAGCGGCATGATGATGCTGAGCGGCGGCGAAGGCGACGAGCCGGTCCGCGTCGGTTTTCCCATTGTCGACACGCTGACCGGGCAGAGCGCCGCGCTTGCCATTTTAAGCGCTCTTTTCCAGCGGGAGCGGACCGGGCAGGGGGCTTATATCGATGTCTCGATGTTCGACGCCAGCCTGGCTTTCATGACCTCCGCGCTTACGCCCTTTCTCGTAACTGGCCAGGCCATGAAGCGCATGGGCAATACGGGATATAGTGGCCTGCCGACCGCCTCCCTGTTCAAGACGAAGGATGGGCGGGAAATTTCGCTGGGCGTGGTTCAGGCCAATCAGTTTGACGCGCTTGCCAGGGAGGTCGGCCGCGAGGACTGGCTGCAGGATGTACGCTTCGCTACGCCTGAGGCCCGGCGGGAGAATTTCGATGCGATGTCGCACGAACTTGAAGCCGTATTCGTCCAACGTGATGCGGCCGATTGGGAGCGTGACCTGAGCAACGCGGGCATCCCTTGCGGCATGATCCGGCGCGTGAACGAGGCCGTGGATCTGGCTGGCCCGGAGGCGCTGATCGAGATGGCGATCCCCGGTATCCCGCAGGCAGGGCAAGTTGCGATCCCCAATGTCGGATTTCGCATGACTCCGGGGTCGCCGGGGACCACCGAGCCACCGCCTCGGCTGGACGAACATCGAGAGGAGATTTTGAAATGGTTGGCAGGAGATGGTCGGGGTTGAGCGCCTTCCTGGCGACGATGGTTCTGTTTGCCGCCGGCGGCGCACCGGCTGCGGAGAAGGTGATGATGCCGGCCAATGAGGTGCGTGATGTGGAAACACGGGGAACCGGACCGTTTCCTGCCATCATGGAGATAGATGCCGGTCTACCCGGCCATGTCGTCTATCGGCCGGAAGACCTGGAGAAGGTCAGTAAACTCGCTGTGCTTGTTTGGGGTAATGGCGGCTGCTCGGATGATGGCGCGAGCGCGCGAAAGCATTTGGGAGAGATTGCGTCTTACGGCTATCTCGTCATTGCACCTGGCCGCATCCTGAGCGGTCCACAAGCCGTTGGGAAAGCAGTTCCCAGGCAGCCGGGCCCCGATGGCATTCTGCCTCCTCCGGCGACGAGCAGCAGCGATGTGCGAGCAGGCATTGACTGGGCTCTGGCAGAGAACGGACGTGGCGGTAGCCGTTATCAGGGCCGGATCGACACGCAGGCGGTGGCCATCGGCGGGCATAGCTGCGGCGGCCTCCAGGCCATCGAACTTGCGGGTGATCCCCGGGTGCGCACCGTGATGATCCACAACAGCGGGGTCTACAATGATGGGGTGCAGCGCATTTCCGGGCTGACGGTTCACAAGGACATGCTGAGGAACTTCCGCACGCCGGTCGTCTACATTCTGGGCGGACTGCAGGACAGCGCCTATCCCAATGGGATGGACGATGCCCGGCGGATCGATCATGTGCCGTTGGCGCTGTTGAACCTGCCTGTGGGCCATGGCGGCACGTTTGACGAGCCCAATGGCGGCGCGGTGGCGCAAGTGTCAGTCGACTGGCTCGAATGGCAGTTGCGCGGTGACACAAGCGCGGCGCGGACCTTTCTCGGCCCAAATTGCCGCCTTTGCACCGGATCGCAATGGACCATTGAGCGGAAGGGCATGTAGCATCGGTAAAAAGGTGTCGGTCCGCCAGCAACGTCCTGCTGCCGGTGCGACCACCATCACATCCGCATCACAGGAAGTTGTTCGGCCAGATCATCGTTCGCCACATATGGGCCGTGGGCGATCCGTCGAAGCCGAGCCCTTCCTCCGGTTCGCGGAAATGTCGCCCGATGATGTCGGTGAACTCCTCCGGATCAACGGGCGGCGACTGGTCGAAAAAATAGTAGTCGTAAATGGTGACGAGGCGAGAGCTCATGTACCATCTGTGATTGCGCGCAAATTCGGCGTCGCGCTGGATGTAGTCCGGCGGGCTGTAGTCCGGTCCGAAGAAGCGATTGTAGCTTTCGGGATATTCGTAGCCCACCGACTCATCAGCGAAGTAGCGGAGCGGCTGATGATATTGAACGGCCCACGCAATTTCCTCTGACACGTAGGGCGCAATCATCTGCGCGCCCCAATAGCCATGGTCTGAGCGAACGAAGCAGCCATTGGAAATGTCGTGCAGCAGACAGGCCAGAACGATCTTCTCCTCCTGACCATCGTCGAGCGCACGCTTGGCGCTGGTAAGGAGGTGGCGGACGGCAATATCGTTGAACCGATATTTGAAGAAATCCATCAGTCTTGGCTGCCGGGGCATTCGAGGCAGGGCGGGATTGTCGCCCATCATGAAGACATGGTTTTCATCCATCTGCCGCAGCAATTCCGGTTCCGGGTCAGGGGTGCCGGTTCCGATACGGCCGACCGGTGCCGGCACGATCATGCGGGTGCGGCCTGCCTGGGGCCAGGGATGATCGTCACACATTCAAGTTTCTCCAGATGACGCGCTGCTGTCGAAGATACATCTCACTATCACCAGTTGATGGACATGAATGATCTTACCGAGGCAAAATTATGTGCCATTCGGGCGAATATGCGCCGATCTGAGGAGAATGCCGGCATTTTATTCCAAACCGAGCGGCAGCGCTGTCGAATCCTTGATCACGTCCAGCGCAAAGGTCGTTCGCATGTCGCGAACGCCGGGAAGCTTGAGCAGCACCCGCTGAGCGAGTTCTGAATAGGCGTCCATATCTGGAGCCAGCACCTTCAGGAGGAAATCGAACTGTCCCGCCGTGATCACGCAACTGACGATGGAAGGTTCGTTTAGCACGGCTTCCTTGAAGCGCTCGATTATCGAGGTGTTGGGCGTTTGCGGCACCTTCACTTCCACATAGGCCAGAATGCCCAAGCCCACGCGCTTACGGTCGATGACGGCCGTGTACCCGGTGATGATGCCGTCGTCTTCCAGTCGCCGGACATGCCGCAGACAGGGGCTGGGTGACATGCCGACCCGCTCTGCCAATGCAAGGTTGGTGATGCGCCCATCGCGCTGCAGTTCGCAAAGGAGTTTCAGGTCCGCTCGGGACAGGTCTGTCATACGCCATTCCGCTCCGGTTGGGTTTGTCGGGCGGCGCGGAAGTATCATCCCTTTGATGATAAGAATATGGTCCGGACGGCGAGTCCTGAAGGAGCGAACGATCGGCTGTGCAAAGACAGCGGCGAAATCAGTATAAATTGCGCTGAAAAAGCTGCCTTCAACGTTTCAGAAATGGGCCCAATATTGACTTTTCCGTTCTCAGATGCCACTTAGTAATCGCTAACGTCGCCTTTCGACGGATTTTGAAGCCTTCGTAGCGGATTCTTCCTTTGACACTCGGCCAGCGCCGCCGGACGTGCGTTTCGGCGGGTTTCTTTCTACACAAGGAAAATCTTATGCCTGTTGGCACCGTCAAATTCTTCAATACCGAAAAAGGCTATGGTTTTATCGCTCCCGACGATGGTGGCGAGGACAGCTTTGTGCACATCAGCGCGGTTGAGCAGGCCGGGATGAGCACGCTGGATAAGAACCAGCGCGTGAAATACGAGATCACGACAGACCAGCGCGGTCGCGCGTCGGCGACTCAGCTCGAAGAAGCCTGAGCAAAGAGTGCTTTCCTCGGTCGGAGCATCTGGCCGAGGAAACTGCCCCCCTGCGGCAATCGTCGCACAGAGCCGGTAGGCGGGTCGGGGTCGACCTTGTTTGCCGCTGAACCTTTCGCGCTGTGGCAGAGCGCCCATAGCGTACTGCCGGCAAGGAGCTTGCAATGTCAGCGACCAGTGATTTCTATCTCGCCCGAGCCGCCGAAAGTGCGGACGCGGCCCGTAAGGCCGATCTTGTCAATGTGCGCGAGCGCTGCTTGCGCGCCGAGGCGGCTTGGCAGCAAATGGCGGATCGCCTTATCGAAATTGAGCGAAAGAAGCGTCAGGCGGCGCTTTAAAGCGGCTGGCGCTGTCGGGTAGGGAGGACGGCCGCGGTTCTTGGCGTGCGGTTCGGCCCTTCAGGCTCTCTAATGCCGATCAATCCCGGTCTGCCGCTGTCCTCAAGCACAGTGCGCTTGTCCTGAAAACATCGACAGTGGGCAAGTTGCCGTGTTTCATGATGTCCACGAGGGTGGATCGCTCCGTCATGTGAACGAGGGCTAGGGCGTGAACGGAGGCAGCAAATTCTTGTGTGGCCCGAAATGTATCGAGGGCGCTTGCCCCGTAGGCGTCATGCGCAATTAAATGGTCGGGGAGAGAGGATTCGAACCTCCGGCCCCTGCCTCCCGAAGACAGTGCTCTACCAGGCTGAGCTACTCCCCGACCGGACCGACGCATCAAGCGCCGGCAAGACAGGCGACGCCCTATAGTCAGGGCATGGGGTGCTGGCAAGCACTGCATGGAGAAATCGACGAGCCATCTCCGACCGCCTTCGATGTGAGCGTTGATGCGCGTTGGCCGGTGGCGTTCTGCGGCATCCACGCTGTCGTCGTCCCGGCAATCGGGAGGTGCTGGCGCTCCTGAGGCAGGGTAGCTAAGACAATGCCATGCTCACATCTGCTTCAACCGTCGAGTCTCGTTCCGCAGCAGCCGGTGCGATCCACTATGAGCAGCAATATCTCGACCTCATGCGCCATGTCTGGGAATCGGGACATGAGCGGATCGATCGGACGGGGGTGGGGACGCGCTCAATTCTCGGCGCGACGATGCGCTTCTCATTGGCGGACGCTGCCGTGCCACTGCTCACCACGAAACGGGTGTTCTGGAAGGTGGCGACGCGGGAGATGCTCTGGTTTCTCTCGGGCAATACCAACATCCGGCCTCTGGTGGCGCAGGATGTTCATATCTGGACGGACTGGCCGCTGGATCGCTATCGGCGCGAGACCGGCGAATCCATCTCGATGGAGGCCTTCGAGGCCCGTATTCTCGACGACGAGGCGTTTGCAGCGCGCTGGGGCGATCTGGGGCCGGTCTACGGGCGCCAGTGGGTCAACTGGCCGCATTATGAGCCTGCGCCTGAGGCGGGAGAGGGGCTTTATCGCCGCGCCTCCACGGGGCACAACCAGATCGCGGCGCTTGTCGAAGGCATAAGGAACAATCCCGGTTCGCGCAGGCTGCTCTTCACCGGATGGAACGTCGACGAGCTGGAGGGCATGGCGCTGCCACCATGCCACATGACCTACCAGTTCCACGTTGCGGACGGGCGACTGAACGGCTTGCTGTTCCAGCGCAGTTGCGACCTCGGACTGGGCTTCCCGTTCAACATCTTCGGGCTGGCCTTGCTCACGCGGATGCTGGCGCTGCAATGCGATCTCGAAGCGGGTGAAATCGTCTGGCAGGGCGGCGATGTTCATCTTTATCTCAACCATACCGAGCTGGTGGAAGAGCAGCTCTCGCGCACCCCCGACGGCGCGCCCAAGCTGCGGATCCTGCGGAAGCCGGACACGATCTTTGGCCATGAGATCGACGATTTTGTCGTTGAGGATTATTTGCCTCAACGCAGCATCTCGGCGCCGATTGCGGTTTAAGGATCGGCGATGTCCCTGACTGAACGCGATCAGGCGGCGCAGGGCCAGCCAAAAGACCAAGCCCTGCGCGATATGCCTGGTCGTGGCGCCTGGGAGCGAAATCGGCTTGTTGCGTCAATTGCGCTGTTTGCCGGGCTTGGCGTTTTGCTGGCGCTGCCGTTCGTGCTGCGGGCAGCCGGTGGCTTCCTCCTGCCGCTCACCGTAGCCTTGGTCATCGCGATTTGCCTTGTGCCGTTTCTCGAGTGGCTCGAGCGGCGACGAATACCCTCAGCACTCGCTGCCCTGATCGCCCTGGTGGCCTTTCTGTTTGCCGTTAACGCCGCGCTCGTCCTGATCGTGGTGCCCGCCGTGGACTGGATCGCACAGCTCCCCGAGAGGATCGGCCAGATCAAGACCACGCTGGAGCCGGTGATCCGTCTCTATACTGAAGCGCAGGGCTTCATCGATGGATTGCTCCGGCTGGTGACTGAGACCCGCGGCGCGCCCGTCAGCGAGGGCGAGGTGCCGCGGCCCGGGTCCATTCTGGACATGTTGACCACGGCTGCGCCGAGCGTCGTCATCAATGTGCTGTTCGGCATGCTGGTGATCTTCTTCTTTCTTTCCGGCTGGACCCGCATGCGCCGCCGGACCATTCAGGGACGCGGGAGCTTTTCCGGTGCGCTGACGATTGCGCGCGTGATCCAGAATGTCGTCGATGCAACGTCGCGTTACGTGCTGACGATCGCGTTGATCAATGTCCTGCTCGGCTTCACCGTCGCCATTGCGCTCAGCCTTATCGGGATGCCGACGCCCTTCATGTGGGGCGGTTTTGTCGCACTGCTGAATTTCATTCCCTATTTTGGTCCCATCGTCGCGGCGATCCTGCTGGCGATGGGCGGGCTGATGACCTTCTCCACGGTAGGCTGGGCCTTGATGCCCGCCATCATCATGACCTGCCTGCATCTGATCGAGGCGAACATCGTCACGCCGCTGGTGCTGGGAGAACGCCTGAAGCTCAGCCCGCTGATGATTTTGGTGTCGCTCAGCTTCTGGACGTGGGTGTGGGGGACGGCGGGCGCGCTGCTGGCGGTGCCGCTGCTCATCATCATCCAGACCGTGCTGGCGGCCGCCGGCAAGCCGGATATTGCCGGTTTCCTGTTCGAGCACGGGACACTGACCGGGGCATCGCACGACCCACCCGAGGAATATCGCAAATGATCGTGCGAAGCGTGTTGACAGGGCCAGCGCCCTCTTATACCTGCGCCCTCCTCAACCAAGCGCGGGTGTAGCTCAGTTGGTTAGAGTGCCGGCCTGTCACGCCGGAGGTCGCGGGTTCGAGCCCCGTCACTCGCGCCATTTTCCTTAAAAAGATAATGGCATCGCGCTGGTTGCCTCTTCCTGATGGGAGGGGAGCAGAGGTCTGGCAAAGCCGACCCTCTTCATGTTTCCGCGAACGCTGGTCAAGCTCTGTACGGTCCGGTCCGGCCAGACCGTCGCTTGAGGCCGTCTTGCTCGAAAAACGGCCGCAGTCACGCGAATCGGTCGCATCCTTCACATGCCCCGAAGTGGCTCCAGATCGGCGCCCTCCTGATCCAGAGCGCGTCGAGCAGGGCTGTTCTTGATGCGGGACGGCTATGCAGCGCTCACCTTGGCTGGAAGAACGAGAGTTGCAAGTTGCTGAATTTAAGCGATTTTCAGTCGGAACTTCTCGATCGTCTCGCATATAACGCATGGTGAATGAGCAAAAGTCTTCACGCTGGGCAAGTGAAGCTTTTGATTTTCATGGATTTTTGACGGTTTCAAAGAACGGGGCGGCATCGCGCCACGTGCATTTTTTTATCCGAACCGCATTGAATAGGACAGCGGCGGGCAGATGACGTCAAACGTGTGGAATGCGGTCGGTCACTGACCTTTCCGTTCGGGCTGAGCTTCTCGAAGCCCTGTCCTCCTTGTTCACACTGCGAGCGAGACGAAGGACGGCCCTTCGACAAGCTCAGGGCGAACGGGGGGGTGGGGTAATGGCGGTTTGTTGAGGGGGGTGTTGTTCAGTGCCCCCAGATAGCCAGCCCATGCTCGCGCTCAGACGCGCCAGCGGCCTGTTTCCATCCAGACCAGGATGGGGCGTGTCGGGAAGATCCAGATGATCCCCACCACCACGTAGAATACCAGCTGGATCACGCCCGGCCATTTTGCGATCTGTTCGGAAAAGGTGCCTATGATCGCTGCCCAGACGGCGATGATGCCCAGAATGGCGAACATGCCCGCCGGCTTGCGCCAGCTTGGTTGCGGGGCCTCGTTCATGCCGAGGGGGCCTCGATGATGCTTTGTTCGGTAATCACCATGTGCAGCGGCACGTCCCACGGCTCGGTGGGGAGGGCGTCGACCATCTGGCAGCTCCATGCCATGCCGATTCGCCGGGCGTTGGGCAGCTTGGCGAAGGCGCGATCATAATAGCCGGCGCCATGGCCGATGCGGTTCAGCGTGCGGTCGAAGCCCACCATGGGCGTGAGCACGATGTCCGGCGTTACGGTGGCGGCTTGAGGTGCGGGCTGGGGGATGCGCAGTTGGCCGGGCACGAGGATATCGTCCGGCGACCAGTCGGCGAACTCCATGTCCTCGGCCACGGTCTTGCCGAGCCGGGGCAGGCAGAGCGGAAAGCCGCGCTCGTGCAGAAAATCGATCATCGCCTCGGTCGGCGCTTCCGATCCCATGGCCCGATAGATCGCGATGCGCGAGCCGGGCGGGATCAGGGCGAGAACCGGCGAGGGGAGCACGCGGAAGGCCAGGGCGCGCACCGAGGGCGGCAGGCCGGCAACAAAGGCGGAACGCCGCGCGAGCAGGGCTGAGCGCATCTGGGCACGTTCATTGTTGGTCATTGCCTGAATCCTGTGTCCGAGATGCCGGCGGGTGACGGGACCGCCGTGGCCGTTTGCCGGAAAATCCTCTGACGCCTCAACGTCAGGTGGGGACCATGTAGTTCGGACCAGGGTCCGGCCAGGGACAGCCCCCTAGGATGTATTATCGCCTCAGGGATGTTCGCTAATGCTCGCACCGGGCAGTACCCGTCCCGCCCTACTTAGGCGTTGGGAAGCTGGGCCGCAAGGCTATCGCCCAAGGCTTCGATGCGTTCTGCCAGTTCGCCGAGCGCATCCAGCATCGCGGGGTCATCCTGCGGTTCTGCGGGCTGCGCCGCGGCGGCGGCAGGCGCGGGCGCCGGCGCCTTTTCCGACAGGGAATCGGCCAGAAGCAAGCCGGCGAACAAAAGCTGCCGCACTTCGGTGAGGCCTGGACTGCCGTTGCTGACCTGTTGAACGCGCTCGGACATCATGCCGGCAAGCTCGTGCAGCCGGGCTTCCTCGCCATCCCGGCAGTGCACCGCATATTGCCGTCCGCCGACCATGATTCGCACTTCCGCCATGGTTCAGGCTTCGCTCCTGGCCTTTTGAAGATCGCCGATCAGCGCATCGAGCGACTTGAGTGCCGCAATCGCCTTGTCGCGCGAGAAGGGGTCGATATCGACGGCAGGGCCATCTTCCTCGACGCTGCTGGCGGCAAGTTGCGCTTCGATCTGCTGCGCACGTTCTTCCGTGAGTTGTCGAGCCAGTGTCTCGGCGCGCGTCACGGCCCGGTCGAGCCGTTCGATCGCCTGCATCATCGCCTTGCTTGCCATGGGCGAACCCTTATCACGCTCCCGAGCGAATGCAAAAGCTCGTTGCGGTGAGGCAAAACGTCGCACACTCGGCAAGAATAACCGTGACAAGAGCGGCGTGGGGCGCCCCGCAGGTTGACGCTCGGGCCGCCAGACGACATGGAGACCGCGCGGCGACTCATGGCCTGTTCTCTCGGGGCCGGCGCGGCCGTTCATCGACCTCGTCCGGTCCTTGATCGCTCTGGAGCAACACGCCTGCGGGCCAGATAAGAAGAAGGGGCGCTCGCCCATGTCAGTCACCGAAAAGCGGCTCGCCGATGCCATCCGTGTCCTCGCCATGGATGGTGTGCAAGCAGCCAATAGCGGCCACCCCGGGATGCCGATGGGCATGGCCGATGTCGCGACGGTGCTGTTCAAGGATTATCTGAAGTTCGATCCTGCGGCGCCGGGCTGGCATGACCGGGATCGCTTCGTGCTTTCGGCCGGTCATGGCTCGATGCTGATCTACGCGCTGCTGCACCTCTCCGGCTACGCAAAGCCGACGATGGAAGACATCCGCAATTTCCGCCAGATGGGCAGTCCGTGCGCCGGACATCCCGAGAATTTCGAGCTTGCTGGTGTTGAGGCTACAACCGGTCCGCTGGGGCAGGGGCTCGCCATGGCTGTGGGCATGGCGATGGCCGAGCGGCATTTGAATGCCACGTTCAGCGACGCGCTGGTCGATCACCGCACCTGGGTGATTGCGGGCGACGGCTGCCTGATGGAAGGCATCAATCACGAGGCGATCGGTCTTGCCGGGCATCTTGGCCTCGGTCGCCTGAATGTACTGTGGGACGACAACAAGATCACCATCGACGGTGCGGTGAGCCTTTCGTCCAGCGAGGATGTGCTGGCGCGCTATGCCGCGACCGGCTGGCATGTCACGGCCTGCGACGGTCATGACTTCGGCGACATTCGCCGCGCGATGGATGAAGCGATGGCCGATCCGCGCCCTTCGCTCATTGCTTGCCGCACCCGCATCGGGCAGGGCGCGCCCAACAAGGCCGGTTCGCACAAGGTTCACGGTTCGCCACTGGGCGAGGAAGAGATTGCGGCCACGCGCACGGCGCTTGAGTGGGATCTGCCGCCCTTCGAACTGCCCGAGGATGTGAAGGCTGCCTGGCTGGAAACCGGCACGCGCGGCCGCAAGGCTCATGCCGAGTGGCAGGATCGACTTGCAAGCCATTCCGACAAGGATGAATTCGAGCGCCGCATGGCCGGGAAGCTGCCCGCCAACTTCTCGATCCAGCCGTATCTCGAGAGCCTGGTCGCCGAGCCGAAGAAGGTTGCGACCCGCAAGGCCAGCGAAATGGCGCTGGATGCCATCAACGTCCAGCTGCCCGAGATGTTCGGCGGATCGGCGGACCTCACCGGCTCGAACCTCACCCAGTCCAAGGACCAGTCGGTTGCCTTCAACCGTGAGGATTATGCCGGGCGCTACGTCTATTACGGCATTCGCGAGTTCGGCATGGCCGCCGCGATGAACGGCATCGCGCTGCATGGCGGCATCATTCCCTATGGCGGCACATTCCTCGTCTTCTCCGATTATGCCCGCAATGCCATCCGCATGTCCGCGCTGCAGCGCGTCCGCGTCGTCTATGTGATGACGCATGACAGCATTGGTCTAGGCGAGGATGGCCCGACCCACCAGCCGATCGAGCATGTCATGTCGCTGCGGATGATCCCCAATCTGGAGGTCTTCCGTCCGGCCGACGTGGTGGAGACCGCCGAGTGCTGGGAGCTGGCGCTGCAGCAGGAAGGCACACCTTCGCTGCTGGCGCTCAGCCGCCAGAACCTGCCGCAACTGCGCGACAACGTCTCCGAGAACCTCTGCGCCAAGGGGGCTTATACGCTCGTGGCCAGCGCGACCGCGCCCAGGGTGGTGCTGATCGCCACCGGATCGGAAGTGGAGATTGCCGTCAACGCCGCCAAGCTGCTGGAAGAGCAGGGCGTCGCCACCAATGTCGTCTCCATGCCCAGCATGTCGCGTTTCCTCGCGCAGGGCGAGGCCTATCGGGCGTCGGTGCTGCCGCAGGGCGCGCTGCGCGTTTCGATCGAGGCCGGCACGACCTTCGGCTGGGCGACGATCACGGGAACCGATGGCGTCAATATCGGTATCGACAGCTTCGGCCTCTCCGCGCCGGCGCAGGAAATTTACGATCATTTCGGGCTGAATGCCCAGAGTGTCGCGGCACGGGTTTCCGCCGCGCTGGTTTGACTTTGAGCTAAGGAGTGCAGGACATGGCGATCAAGGTAGCAATCAACGGGTTCGGACGGATCGGGCGCCTCGTCGCGCGCGCGCTGCTGGAGCGTACCGATCATGATTTCGAGCTGGTCGCGATCAACGACCTGGGCGATGCCAAGTCGAACGCCCTGCTGTTCAAGCGGGACAGCGTGCATGGCAATTGGAAGGGCGACGTCTCGGTCGATGGCGACAGCCTCGTCGTGGACGGCAAGCGCATCAAGGTGACGGCGGAGCGCGACCCCGCCAATCTGCCGCACGCCGAGCTGGGCGTGGTGATCGCGCTGGAATGCACCGGCATCTTCGCGGACAAGGCCAAGGCCAGCGCGCACCTGACCGCCGGCGCCAAGCGCGTCGTCATTTCCGCGCCAGCAACGGGCGTCGACAAGACCATCGTGTTCGGCGTCAATCATGATGCGCTGACGGCGGACGATATCGTCATTTCCAACGCCAGCTGCACGACCAACTGCCTCGCGCCGCTCGCCAAGGTGCTGCACGAGGCCGTGGGCATCGAGAGCGGCTTCATGACGACGATCCACAGCTACACCAACGACCAGAACACGCTGGATCAGCTCCACAAGGACATGCGCCGCGCCCGTGCCGCTGCGCTCTCCATGATCCCGACGACGACCGGCGCTGCCCGCGCTGTCGGCGAGGTTCTGCCCGAGCTCAAAGGCAAGCTGGACGGCTCCTCGGTGCGCGTGCCGACGCCGAACGTCTCCGTCGTCGACCTCAAGTTCATCGCCAAGCGTGACACGACCAAGGACGAGATCAACGGCCTGCTCAAGACGGCGTCCGAGAATGGTCCGCTCAAGGGCGTGCTGGGTTATTCGGATGAGCCGCTGGTCTCCATCGACTATAATGGCGATCCGCGCAGCTCCACGGTCGACAGCCTCGAAACGGCCGTGATCGACGGCAAGCTGGTGCGCGTGCTGAGCTGGTACGACAATGAGTGGGGTTTCTCGAACCGCATGATCGACACGAGCAAGGTTGTCGCCGGCCTGATCTGAGGATCGCGAGCGAACGCTGGATTTTTTCGGGCCGGGCATGTTTCGACACGCTCGGCCCGATTCACGAACGGGAGAGTGAAGACGTGGCCAAACCCTTCAAGACGCTGGACGACATGGGCGATATCGCCGGCAAGGCCGTGCTGGTCCGCGAGGATCTGAACGTGCCGATGTCGGAAGGGTCGGTGAGTGATGACACCCGCCTGCGGGCTGCGGTGCCGACCTTGCTGGAGCTGGCGGACCGGGGCGCAAAAGTGCTGATCCTCGCGCATTTCGGGCGTCCGAAGGGGCAGAAGTCGGCCGATCTCTCGCTGAGCCTGGTCACGCGCGGGCTGAGCCAGGTGCTGGGCCGCGACGTGCAGTTCATTCCCGACTGCCAGGGCGAGGCGGCTGCGGCGGGCATCGCCGTGATGCGCGGCGGCGACATCGCCATAATGGAGAACACCCGCTTCCACGCCGGGGAAGAGAAGAACGATCCGGCGCTGGCCGATGCCATGGCGGCGCTGGGCGACCTCTATGTGAACGATGCCTTTTCCGCCGCGCATCGCGCCCATTGCTCGACCGAGGGGCTGGCGCACCGGCTGCCCGCCTTCGCGGGGCGCTCGATGGAGAAGGAACTGGACGCGCTGGAAGCGGCGCTCGGCCAGCCGGAGAAGCCGGTCGCGGCCGTGGTGGGCGGCGCCAAAGTCTCGACCAAGCTGGCGGTGCTGGAGAACCTCGTCGCCAAGGTGGACCATCTCATCATCGGTGGCGGCATGGCCAACACCTTCCTCGCTGCGCGCGGCGTGGATGTGAAGAAATCGCTGTGCGAGCATGATCTGGTCGATACGGCCAATGAGATTTTCGAGAAGGCCGAGGGGGCCGGGTGCACGCTGCATCTGCCCTATGACGTGGCGGTGGCGACCGAGTTCGCCGCCAATCCGGCCAGCTATCGCGTGTGCAACGTGAACGAGCTGGCGGACGGCGAAATGATTCTCGACGTGGGACCGGCGGCGGTCGAGGCGCTGGCGGACGTTCTCAAGACCTGCAAGACGCTGGTGTGGAATGGCCCGCTCGGTGCGTTCGAGTTGGCGCCGTTCGATACCGCCACCGTGGCGCTGGCCCGCACCGCGGCGGCGCTGACGGCGGAAGGGTCGCTGGTCTCGGTCGCGGGCGGCGGCGATACCGTCGCGGCGCTCAATCACGCCGGTGTTGCGGCTGATTTCTCGTTCGTCTCGACGGCGGGCGGCGCTTTCCTCGAATGGATGGAAGGCAAGGAACTGCCCGGCGTGGCTGCGCTGTTCCACCGCTGAACCAATTTGCCGATCGACCGTGCGCGAGACATGGTTGATCGGCTTGCAATTTCTCCCTGTTGCACGGAATAGCCGGAAGCTCAGGGGCAACCGCCGATTTTGGCACCAACTTCAAGAACAGGACAGGATGATGCAGGACTCCGACATGACCGAGAAGATTGCCAAGGGGCAGGGCTTCATTGCCGCGCTCGACCAGAGCGGCGGTTCGACCCCCAAGGCGCTCAAGGGCTATGGCATCGAGGAAAGCGCCTATTCGGGCGACGAAGAGATGTTCGCGCTCATTCACCAGATGCGCAGCCGCATCATCACCTCGCCCGCCTTCACCGGAGAGAAGGTGCTGGGCGCCATCCTGTTCGAGAAGACCATGGATGGCACCGTGGATGGCAAGCCGACTCCTGCCGCGCTCATCGAACGCGGCGTCGTGCCGTTCATCAAGATCGACAAGGGCCTCGAGGATGAGGCCAATGGCGTGCAGATGATGAAGCCGATGCCGGAGTTGGACGCGCTGCTCAAGCGCGCCAAGGGCCTCGGCGTGTTCGGCACCAAGGAGCGCTCGGTGATCAATCTCGCCAATCGCGAGGGGATCGCGGCGATCGTGAAGCAGCAGTTCGAGGTGGGCCAGCAGGTGCTGGCAGCCGGCCTGATGCCGATCATCGAACCGGAAGTGAACATCAAGAGCGCCGAGCGTGCGCAGGCCGACCAGATCCTGCTCGAGGAAATCCTCAAGGCGCTCGATGCGCTCCCCGAGGGCCAGCAGGTGATGCTCAAGCTCTCCATCCCTGCGAAGGCCGGTCTTTTCGGTCCGCTGGTCGATCATCCCAAGGTGCTGCGCGTGGTGGCCCTGTCCGGTGGCTACAAGCGTCCCGAGGCGTGCGCGGAACTGGCGAAGAATCGCGGCATGATCGCAAGCTTCAGCCGCGCGTTGCTGGAGGATCTGCGCCACCAGATGAGCGACGAGGAGTTCAACGCGTCGCTCGCCAGCGCGATCGATGAAATCTACGAGGCGTCGACCGACAAGGTCGCGGCCTGACCTGAGCGGCAAGGCGGCGCGCATTTGCGCCACTTGCTCACACTGATCGATGACAGGGCCAGGGCAGCCACCTATGTAGGGTGTGCTGCCCTTTCCCTTTCTGGAGGATGATCATGAACGCCACGTCGACCGCCTTGGACGAAATTCCGCTCAAGACCATTCGCGGCGAGGACACGTCGCTTGGCGATTATGCCGGCAAGGTCCTGCTGATCGTGAATGTCGCCTCCAAATGCGGGCTTACGCCGCAATATGAAGGGCTGGAGGCCCTGTATCGGCGCTTCAAGGATGATGGTCTTGTCGTGTTGGGCTTTCCTGCCAATGATTTCGCCGGGCAGGAGCCTGGTTCCAACGAAGAGATCGAGAGCTTCTGCACCACGAACTTTGGCGTTGATTTTCCGATGTTCGAAAAGCTCGTCGCGACGGGGCCGGACAAGCATCCGCTCTACGCCGCCCTCACCGAAGCCCAGCCTAAGGCCCGCAACGACGGAGCGTTCCGTGAGCGCCTCAAGGGCTTCAACATGACGCCGAACGAGGCCCCGGAACTGCTCTGGAACTTCGAGAAATTTCTCGTCGGGCGGGACGGGACGGTGCTCGCCCGCTTCGCGCCGGACACCAAGCCGGACGATGCCGATCTTGTCGCGGCTATCGAGGCCGCCCTTTCAGGATCTGGCGCGACCGGTTGACCGGAGCGCAGGCGGGCTTATGGGGGCGCCATGACCGAAACCAGACAGGCGTCATCTTATCCGCCGTGCCAGCTCTACCTGATTTCTCCGGCGACGATCGGCGAGGATTTCGTCGGCCAGCTTGCCGAGGCGTTGGACGGCGGGCCCGTGGCGGCGTTTCAGCTGCGGCTGAAAGGCGTGAGCGAGGATGAGGCAGCGCGTCTCGCGGAGCCGCTCCAGCGGCTGTGCGCCGAGCGGGACGTTGCTTTCATCGTGAACGACAGTATCGCGCTTGCCCAGCGCCTGGGAGCCGATGGCGTGCATCTGGGGCAGGGCGACGGCGATCCGCGCGAGGCCCGGCGTGTGCTCGGCCCTTCTGCGCAGATCGGTGTGACCTGCCACGATAGCCGACATCTGGCTATGGATGCGGGCGAGGCGGGCGCCGACTATGTGGCGTTCGGGGCATTTTATCCCACGACGACAAAGGATGTGAGCCATCACGCCGATCCCGAGTTGCTCCGCTGGTGGTCGACCGTCTTTGAGCTGCCCTGCGTCGCCATTGGCGGCATCACCGCGGACAATGCCTTGCCGCTGATCGAGGCGGGCGCCGATTTTCTCGCCGTGAGCGGCGCGGTCTGGTCTCATCCGGAAGGCCCCCGTGCCGGCGTTGCGGCATTCGCTGAGGTTCTCGGATGAGGTCCATCTCCGGTCTGCCTGTTCGATCATTGTCGGGCCTCGGGATGAGCCTTGCCCTTCTCGTTACCCCGCTTGCAGCGGTAAGGGCGACCGAAGGTGTCGATGCCGCTGCCGCTGCAGTGACGGCCGCCCCGCCAATCGAGCAGCGCGGCTGGGTGACCGATGCCGCTGATATGCTCACGCCGCAACAGCGCGAGACGCTAGAGCGGCGCCTTGTGGGTCTTCAAGCGGCTACGGGCCGGGAAACAATCGTGGTCACGGTTCCCTCGCTCCATGGCCGCGACATCTCCAGCTATGCGCGCGATCTCGGGAATCGCTGGGCCGTGGGCGTGCCGGGCGACGAAGGCATTGTTATCCTGCTTGCGCCGACAGAGCAGCTGGTGCGCATTGCCGTGGGACGAGGCCTCGAAGCCCAGATCACGGACGCCATGTGTCAGGACATCATCGACGCTGCAATGTTACCGGAATTCCGCGCAGGGCGCCTTCATGAAGGTCTGATGGCTGGAATCGCGGCGCTGGAATCCGGCTTCTAGGGCCGATCCGCCCCAGATCGCCGCTTCACTCAGGCCTGACCGGCGACCATGTTCCTCGTCGCTTCACCGGAATGCGCCAGCATATCGGTAATGAAGCCCTGCATGTCCCGCTGGGACTTTTCATAATCCTTGTCGATGACCGACATGCGCACGAGCAAGCCGTCAGCGAGATAGCCCTCGATATTGGCCTTGGTCATCGCGATGCGCTGGGTGAGCCAGCTCTGGGGGAAATCCGAGCCGATGCGGGTCCAGTACAGGATGTTCTCGTTACGCGACCCGAGCACGGCCGTCACCGAGCGAGCGGGAATGATCACGTCGCGTCCGGCGGCTTTCACCGGAAGATCGCGCGGCTCGCTGCGATCGATCGAGAAGCCGCCAGCGTAATAGCAAATCTCGGGCCTGTGGAGCTGCACATTGTTGAGCTGCATGCTGTTATAGGCAGCGAGGAACATCACTCCCACGCCCTTGGAGTTCACGTAAGTGCGCGTGAGGATGTGCTGATATAGGCGGTCGGCAAGCTCGCTTTCGGGCGGAAGCACCAGTTCGCTAACCGGCAGCGTGCGCCAGTCTCCAAACGCCTTCGGGAAAAGCGCCTCGAACTGCTCGTCAGTCAGATCGCGATAGCGCTGCTCCGGCTCACGGGCCACGGCCAATCCGCTGACAGCGAGCAAGGCGCCGCCCATCAGCAAATGGCGACGGCTCAGCGTCCGCCTGCCGGGCCGGTTCTCTGTGGTCGGTGAATTCATGTCGTCCGTTGCCACTGCAACCTCATCCTTTTGGCTCGCTGCTGAAACTAGCAGCAAAGAGCAGATTTCGAAACTGCAAACGCACTAGCCGGTAAACCCTGCCAAAGCCTTTCAGAAATGGGACAGCTGCCCGCAGCAATGCAAGGCCGCCTTGTCAGAACCGGGGCTTTTCGTTATGGGGCGGCTGTTCCGCAGTGGTTTACCACGTGCGTGAACGCCCTGACAGTCCTGGATGTCCCTGTCCAAGGATAGACGCTGGTCGGCGAGGTTTCGCCCACCGGCGCGTTGTGCGTTGCGGCGTTTGAGGTTGGTTTTTCCGCGGTTTCGGCCGCAATGAGGTGGTGATGTTCGATAGTCTGAGCGATCGGCTCGGTAGTGTGTTCGACAAGCTTCGTGGGCGCGGTGCGCTCACCGAGGCGGACGTACGCGCAGCCATGCGCGAAGTGCGAATCGCCCTGCTGGAAGCGGACGTTGCGCTGCCTGTCGTGCGCGAATTCGTGGACAAGGCAACGGAGCGCGCCGTCGGGTCGGACGTGCTGCGCTCGGTCACGCCGGGACAGATGGTCGTCAAGATCGTCTCCGACACGCTGACCGAGACGCTCGGCTCCGAGACGAGCGAACTGCTGATCGACGTGACGCCCCCGGCGGTCATCATGATGGTCGGCCTTCAGGGCTCGGGCAAGACGACGACCACGGCGAAGCTCGCCAAGCGCCTCAAGGAGAAAGAGCGCAAGAAGGTGCTGATGGCGTCGCTCGACGTCAATCGCCCGGCCGCGCAGGAACAGCTCGCCGTGCTTGGCACGCAGACAGATGTGACGACGCTGCCGATCGTCGTCGGTCAACAGCCGGTCGACATTGCCCGGCGCGCGCTGCAGGCCGCGAAGCTCCAGGGCTTCGACGTGCTGATGCTCGATACCGCGGGCCGCCTCCACGTCGATCAGGCGCTGATGGACGAGATGAAGGCGGTTGCCGATGTGGCGACGCCGGCCGAAATCCTGCTCGTGGTGGACAGTCTCACTGGCCAGGACGCCGTGAACGTCGCCAAGAGCTTCACCGAACAGGTGCCGCTGACCGGCGTGGTGCTCACCCGCATGGACGGCGATGCGCGCGGCGGTGCGGCGCTTTCCATGCGTGCGGTGACCGGGCAGCCGATCAAGTTTGCAGGCACCGGCGAGAAGCTGGATGCGCTTGAGCCGTTCCATCCTCAGCGCGTGGCACAGCGCATCCTTGGCATGGGCGACGTCGTCAGCCTGGTCGAGAAGGCTGCGGAATCGATCCAGCAGGAAGATGCGGACAAGCTCGCCAAGCGCATGGCCGCCGGCAAGTTCGACCTCAATGACCTGCGCGCCCAGCTCAGCCAGATGCAGCGCATGGGCGGCCTTGGCATGCTCGCAGGGATGATCCCCGGCCTCAAAAAGGCTCAGGCGCAGATGACCAATGCCGGCGTGAACGACAAGACGCTGATCCATCTCGATGCGCTCATCGGCTCGATGACGCTCAAGGAGCGCGAGCGGCCCGAGCTGCTCAATGCCAAGCGCAAGATCCGCGTGGCCAAGGGTGCCGGTCTTCAGGTGCAGGACGTCAACCGTCTCCTCAAGATGCACAAGGAGATGGAAACCGCCATGAAGAAGATCAAGAAAATGGGCGGCCTCAAGGGGCTGGCCAAGATGTTCGCCGGTGGTGGCGGTGGCGGCATGGGCGGTTTGCTCGGCGGCGGCGGTGCCGGTGGCGCAGCGGGGGCCGGGCAGGGCGATCTCAGCGCGCTCAAGGGGCTTCCAGGCATGCCGGACATGCCCAAGCTTCCCCCGGGTTTTCAGAATTTTCTCAAGAAGTAACGCAACGATATTCAAGTTCAGAGTTAAGAAGAAAGGTAAGGTAAGTTACAGATGGCAACCAGCATTCGCCTGTCGCGCGGTGGCTCCAAGAAGCGCCCCTATTACAAGATCGTGGTGACGGACAGCCGCTCGCCGCGCGATGGCCGCTTCATCGAGCGGATCGGCAGCTACAACCCGCTCCTCGCCAAGGATGACGCGAACCGCGTCGTGCTCGACACCGAGCGCGCCAAGCATTGGGTGAGCGTCGGCGCCCAGCCGACCGACCGTGTCGCCCGCTTCCTGGATGCCGCCGGCGTCAAGGAGCGCGCCGCGCGCAACAACCCGAACAAGGCAGAGCCGGGCCAGAAGGCCAAGGACCGCGCCGAGGACAAGGCTGCCAAGCTGGCCGAGGCCGAGGAAGCCCGCAAGGCTGCCGAGGAAGCTGCCAAGGCACCGGCTGAAGAGCCTGCTGCTGAAGAAGCGCCCGCCGAAGCAGAAGCGCCTGCCGCTGAAGCTGCCGCTGAGGAAGCACCTGCTGCCGACGCGGCTGAAGAGAAGGCCGAGGGCTGAACTTGCCCACGGATCGTCCCGTCACGCTCGCGGTCGTCATCGGCGCGCACGGCGTGACGGGGGAAGTGCGCCTCAAGCTCTTCAGCGAAGGGCCGGAGAGCCTGAAGCGCTACAAGAGCTTCGAGGCTGCCGGGCGCACGCTGACGCTCAAGACAGTGCGCGACGGACCTAATGGGGCGGTCGCGCGTTTTGCAGAGGTGGCCGACCGGAACGGGGCCGAGGCGCTCCGTGGCGTGGAACTGGCTGTTCCGCGCTCAGCGCTGCCACCGTTGGAGCCCGGCGAATATTATCATGTAGACCTGATCTCACTCCCTTGCGTCTCCGACGCCGGGGACGAGATCGGGCGCGTGGTGGCTGTCGAGAATTTCGGCGCGGGCGACATTCTCGAGATCGAGAAGCCGGACGGAAAGCGCTTCATGGTGCCGATCCACGCTGCCGAGATCGAGGCAGACCGGGCGGTCATCGAGTCCGCTTTCGTGGAATGACCTTCACCGCGCAAATCCTCACACTGTATCCGGAAATGTTTCCCGGGCCGCTTGGTGTGTCGCTGGCCGGGCGCGCGCTGGGCGAGGGGGTTTGGGCCTGCGAGCCTATCCAGATCCGCGACTTCGCGACGGACAAGCACAAGAGCGTGGACGATACGCCGGCCGGTGGCGGGGCGGGCATGGTGCTGCGGGCGGATGTGCTGGCGCGGGCCGTGGACCATGCGCTGGAAGCGCATCCGGACCTGCCGGTGCTGGCCATGACGCCGCGCGGAAAACCGATCACCCAAGCGCGGGTTCGCACCTTGGCGGAGGGGGCGGGCGTCACGATTTTATGCGGCCGGTTCGAGGGTTTTGACGAGCGGCTGTTCGAGGGGCGCCCGATCGAGCAGGTCTCGATGGGCGACATCGTGCTCTCGGGCGGAGAAATCGGCGCTTTCATGCTGCTCGATGCTTGCATTCGGCTGCTTCCCGGCGTAATGGGCGCGGCTTCAAGCGGTGTCGAGGAATCGTTCGAGAACGGCCTCCTTGAATATCCGCAATATACCCGACCTGCTGAGTGGGAAGGGCGTATGATCCCTGAAGTGTTGCGATCGGGGGATCATGCGAAGATCGCCGCCTGGCGGAAACAACGGGCGGAGGATGACACACGGTTACGCAGGCCGGACCTCTGGGAGCGTTACAGGAACGCTCGGGACTGACCTGCCTCTGGCGCGCGACGCAGACGAAGGAAGACAGGACAGATGAACCTGCTGCAGACCATCGAGGCGGAAAACATTGCCGCCATCTCCAAGGATATTCCGGATTTCCGTCCGGGCGACACGCTGCGCGTGGGCGTGAAGGTCGTCGAAGGCGACCGCACCCGCGTCCAGAACTTCGAGGGCGTGTGCATCGCGCGTTCGAACAAGGGCATGGGCTCCAATTTCACCGTGCGCAAGATCAGCTTCGGTGAGGGTGTTGAGCGCGTGTTCCCGCTCTACTCGCCGAACGTGGACAGCATCACGGTCGTCCGCAAGGGCGTCGTGCGTCGCGCCAAGCTCTATTATCTTCGTGGCCGCACCGGCAAGCGTGCGCGTATCGCCGAGCGTCGCGACACCCGCGACGAGGCATAAGCCTCGGAGGCGCCGCCCGGCGCCTCGACGTGCCAAGCGATGTAAAGCGACTGTCCTGCGGGACGGTTTGAGCGGAGGCCTCAGGGCCTCCGTTTTCGTTTGTGCGCGCCGAACCTTCGGCGCTCCCTTGCTGCGCGGCATTTGCGGCAGATGGGGAAAGTTCGCTTGGTATTCGCGTCCCGGGCCGTCATCATGGCCCGATGAGCGAAGTGGACGCGATCGCGCTGGAGAGCGTTTCCAAGAGTTTCGATGGCGGTCGGACCTACGCCACGCATGACATCGATCTGCGCATTGCCCCCGGCAGCTTCGTGGCGCTGGTCGGGGCCTCGGGCTCGGGCAAGACGACGCTGCTCAAATGTATCAACCGGCTGATCGAGCCGGATCGGGGCGTTGTCTGTATCCATGGCGAGCCGGTGAACGACCGGCCCGCACACGCGCTGCGCCGGCAGATCGGCTATGTCTTTCAGGGCATCGGCCTGTTTCCGCATCTCAGCGTGGCCGAGAACATCGGCCTGACCCCGCGCCTGCTCGGCTGGCCGGTGGAGGAGATCGCCAGCCGGGCGGCCGAGCTTCTGGCGCTGGTCGAGCTGCCGGAAGATTATGGCGCGCGGATGCCAAATGCGCTTTCCGGCGGCCAGCGCCAGCGGGTCGGCATTGCGCGGGCGCTGGCGGCGCGGCCGGGCATCCTGTTGATGGACGAGCCCTTTGGCGCGCTTGACCCGATTACGCGCGACACGCTGGGCAATGCATGCCGGCGCCTGCACGATGCACTGGGTCTCACCACCGTGCTGGTGACGCATGACGTCTTCGAGGCCGTGCTGCTCGCCGATCGGATCGTCATGCTGGAGGGCGGCCGGATCATTGCCGATGGCACACCCCACCGGCTGCTGACCGATCCGCCCGATGAGGCGGTGCGCGCCCTGATGGCCATGCCGATGCGGCAGGCCGAACAGGTCCAGCGCCTGATCGCGGCCGGACCGGGCGGGGCCGACTGAGCGATGGAAAGCTCTCTCTCCAGCGCGCTGCGCGTCCTCCCCGAATATCTGGGCTATCATGTGCTGCTCAGCGCAGCGGCACTGGCCCTGGGCATCCTGCTCAGCCTGCCGCTCGCCATCGCCGCCAGCCGCAGCGCGCGGCTGCGCTGGCCCGTGCTCTCTTTCGTCAGCCTCGTGCAGACCATTCCCGGCCTTGCCCTGATGGCGCTCTTCTACCCCCTCCTGCTGGCGCTCTCGCTCCTGTCGCTGCGGCTGACGGGGCAGGGCTTCTCGGCGCTCGGTTTCCTGCCCGCGCTGCTGGCGCTCACCCTCTATTCGATGCTGCCGATCGTGAGGAACATCGTCACCGGCATCACCACGCTCGATCCCGCGCTGATCGAGGCTGCCCACGGCGTCGGCATGACGGACCGGCAGCGCTTGTGGCAAGTCGAGCTGCCGCTGGTGGCCCCCGTCGCCATGGCTGGGGTGCGCACCGCCGCCGTCTGGGTGATCGGCACCGCCACGCTGGCGACACCGGTGGGGCAGACGAGCCTCGGCAACTACATCTTCTCCGGCCTGCAGACCGAGAACTGGGTGTGGGTGCTGTTCGGCTGTGGCATCTCGGCACTGCTTGCGCTGGCCGTGGATCAACTGCTCGGGCTGATGGAGAGCGGCATAGCCCGCCGGGCGCGCTGGCGCATCTGGGCGGGGGCGCTGCTCCTGTGCCTCGGCATTGCCACGGCTGCGGCGAGCGTGTTCGCGCCGGCGGCGCGGGGCGGCTATGTCATCGGCGCCAAGAACTTCACCGAGCAGTATATCCTGGCTGATCTGATCGGGCAGCGGTTGGCCGACGAGGGCGCGACCGCCACCGTGCGCAGCGGGCTGGGTTCGGCCGTCGTCTTCCGCGCGCTCGCGCAGGGCGATGTCGACGTCTATGTCGACTACTCCGGCACGGTCTGGGCCAATGTGATGGGCCGCACCGATCAGCCGGGCCGGGCCGCGATGCTGGCGCAGATGGCGGACTGGCTGAAGCGCGAGCATGGGGTAACGCTCGTGAGTCCGCTGGGCTTCGAGAATGCCTATGCGCTGGCCATGCGCGCGGACAAGGCGCAGGATCTGGGCATCCGCACGATTGCCGATCTGGCGGTTCACGCGCCGCGCTTCACGATGGGGGGCGACTTCGAGTTCTTTACACGTCCGGAATGGGCCGCGTTGACGGAGGGCTATGGCCTGCGCTTCGAGCGGATGCGCGAATATCAGTCCACCTTCATGTATCGGGCCGTGAAGGATGGCGATGTCGACGTGATCTCCGCCTTTTCCAGCGATGGGCGGATCGAAGCGGACAATCTGCTTGTGCTGGAGGACCCGCTGGAGCGCATCCCGCCTTATGATGCCATCGTGATGATCGCGCCCGGCCGGGAGGATGACGCGACATTGCGCGCGGCGCTCGATCCTCTCGTGGACGCCATTGCGGTGGAACGAATGCGCGCCGCCAATCTGATGGTCGACCGACCGGACCGACCGACCTCTCCGGCGGCTGCGGCGCAATGGCTGATGGAAACGATCGACGCGCAGGGCGAGAAGTGAATGGGGGCCGGCAGCGCGGGTTCATATTATCACGAGGCCGGCGTGCCTTTGCTCTTGGCCGGCTGCATCAAAACTGATAGCGGACCTTTCCACGCACCCGTAGCTCAGCTGGATAGAGCGTTGCCCTCCGAAGGCAAAGGCCACACGTTCGAATCGTGTCGGGTGCACCATTTCCGTTCAGTTCTGGATACCATCCGAAGTCGCGTTTCTGACACGGCTGCAGCCGGCGCGCGCATAGCTGCTATAATCCACATTCGATCTTTGCCGACCCTCGACACCACCAACAACACGTCGAACATATTCGCGGCGTATGGCAGAGGCCATGGATTGCATCTTCAGGTGCCAAGATCTCGCCAGTGACCCACCACGACAGTGGGGTGAGCAACCAGACTGCTTCCACATTGATCGAGAAACGCACCCTCACATGGCCTTTGGGGGCAGTGGCCCACATTTCGTCTCGGGATTTTTTTGCGGCGCAGCTCCAGTTACGCGTGCTGCCGGAGGAAGTGGCGCGGCGTGTGCGCGCAATCGAATAGCGCGGACCGCCCGATCAACTGCCTGCCAACCCTATTGCTGGGATCAAGGGTATGGCGGTTCGCTTGCATCCCGCATGATGTGGACCCGATGGAATAGACACGTCACCACGAATGCTGGAAACTCGTGCAATTGATGCGCGCGACACGCTTGAGCTGTCTACGGGAGACTGGTACGCGCAATGGAGACGTGTGGGGGGCATCTAACAGGAGATGGCAGGTCGTTGAATAGCGAAATGCGCGCGGAGCAGACCGAGGAGGGCGGCGGCGTTTCGCTTGCTGAGGAAGCCTCCCGTTTCCGGGCAGCGTTGCTCGGGGACCGACGCTCGACGACGCTGGCCAACCTGTTCGACTATCTCTTCGAGCGCGCCAGCGATCCCCGGCCGCCCAAGGAAATCGAAGTCGCCATTGCGGTTTTCGGAAAGAGCGGCACCTTCGACACGTCGGAGAACTCAACCGTCCGCAGTCATGTGCACAGGCTCCGTCAAAGGCTGGAGAAGTTTAACGCGGGCAAGTCGGGGCCTCGGCTAACTATCCCCAAAGGCGAGTATCGCCTTATCCTGTCCGAACCGCTTGCGCATGAAGAAGAGGAGGAAGAGCCGCAGTCGATAGAGCATGCGTCCCCCTTCGAACGCATGTGGACGAAGCAGACGGCCGCAATCGTTCTTGGCTTAAGTGCCATATTATGGACACTGATTTTCCTGTCCGGGGCCTCGTCAACGCCTCTTGGCCAGACTGCCTTGTGGAAGCCCATCACAAGCAATGGGCGGCCGACTGTTATTGCCGCGGGTGATTTCTTCCTGGTCGCCGAGAGCGGCGCTGATGGCATGATAGAACGCCTGACCATGGATCCGGCGATCCAATCGGAAGCGGATCTGACCAGCCACCTGATTGCGAACCCCGGACAAGCAGGTAAGCTGCACGACCGCGGTATCTACCGCGTGCCGGCCGTAGAGGCCAAAGGTGCAATGGCGATCCTGAATCTGGTATCGGCTATACGCCCGGGCAACGAAGGCGCCGAAATCATCCCTGTGTCGCGCATCTCCCAGGATCGAGCTGATTCCAGCAACATCGTATATGTTCAGTATTTTTCGCAGTTGGGCACGCTGCGTTCGCCGGTCTTGCACTTGTCGGGATTTGCCCCGACCGACGATTTCAACGAAATCAGGGATGTCGCCTCAGGTAAAATATACCAGGCCCGCTACGCGGCCGGTGCGGGACCATCGACCAGCGGGGGGGCGGCTGCATCGCATTCCTACGGTATCGATTACGGCTACGTCGTCAGTTTTCCGGGCTCGTCCGGCAAACACGACATCCTCATCTCCGGGATCGGCGACACAGGGCTGTCCCAGATGATCAAGCTTGTGGCGGACAAGCGCCAGCTTGACAACCTGGTGGAGCGAACCGGGCGAGGGAGGTCATTCGAGGCGCTCTATCAGGTCCGGAGTATCGGCGGACTCGTATTTGAAACGAAGCTCCTGGTCGCGCGGCCATTGAAGACCGATACCGCGAGAAATGACGCAGGAGGTCCGGACGCTAGGGAATAAATGGCGGGGCGGGGTGCCAGTTCATGGGATTTGTCTTGTCCCAGACCTTCGCCGTATTGATCGGGTGGGCAATCAGAAGCGAACTTTGGTAATTCTGAGAGAACATCGTGCGCACCTGGAACAGGGCTTCGAATGAGCTGAAGTCGCCTCCGATCCGTCGGCTCAACTGCTGTAGCCGCCGCGGGTCCATCGCAAGGCCCACCATCTGCCTGACGCCCGCATCGCCGGTGCCCGAAATGACAAGAATCCGCTTGCCCGACGGGCCAGGAAAGCTGGCGATATAGCCGTAATCATGACGAGGGATGATCTGGTCGCCCAGGAGATAGGGGCTGGCGGAGAGGAAATGCCGGCCGGACTTCTTGTCCACAAGTTCGTAGCAGGTGTCTGCGCACCTGAATTGCGACGCTTGAAACAGCGGGTTGCCGATCAGCGGAGACAAGGCATCGAGTGCACCGACATAGATGATGTTGGAGGACTTCATAATCTCCGCATTGACATCTGACGCCGTTACAGGCTGTGGCTTGTATCGCGTAAGGATGGGCCAGAGGTCGCTTGCCGCTGCCAGGGTATCGACACTGACGGTGTACGGATTCCCTTCCATGAATCTGTCGGTAGACCCAGTTTCCCCCGATACGCGGGCATAGAACCCGTCAGCGTTATAGATCGAAAGGTCCTGCGTCGGATGGTACACATCGCTGCCATCGTCCTTGCTCAGGAACATGAAATAATCGCCGACGACAATCTTGGTGGGAACCTTCGTGTCGAAGCCGCGCCACAGGGTCGATCGAACCGTGTTGTCGCCGAAGCCCATCCGATCCTTGAAATATAAACCGGCCAGGGTCACGTTCCCCAGCACCAGCGCGACGGCAGCCACCCACAGACCAATCTTGCGGCGGGTGCCCGTGTCGGCCTCCGCAGGCGGGGCCTCCTCGTCGTCATCAAGGTCGTCCGACGACTTTAGAAGTAAGCCGTATTCGCCTTGTGGAATGACGATCCGGGCTCCGGGCTTATCGGCATAGTAGAGGTCGAGCTTCTTGCGCAGGCGGTGAACGCCGACGCGAACACGAGAACCCTGAGAGTTTGCCCATTCATGGCTCTCCTGAAAGACTTGCTCGGCAATATCCGTTTCTTTGGGCCGACGCCCCTCCAACGACTGCTGGAGAAGAAAATCGAACAGGCACAGGAGTGTGTTGGAACGATTCGATTTGATGAAGTCCCGGACTGCGCGTCCCTCCTCAGCCAAGGCGCGGTCGGCATCATCGTCAGCAGCATCGGTTTGACTATTCATTCGTTCTTTCATCGGCGCAGCGTGTCCGAGGGACGGCTTGCTTGGAAACCTGATGCGCCGGGCTTAGCTCCGCCCCGACGCAGCCCACCTGCAATTCGTATCAACTACTCACCACCTTCACAAGAAAGCCGGCCTTGCCTTTGCTTTCCAGCGCTGAATAATCGAGATTACTCCACATCCAGCTCAACCAATTGAGCGTTGAAGCCATATCCTGGCATGAACGAACGCATCAGGGTGTTAGCTTCCAGGGCCGTTTCCTGCGGCGTTTTCGCGGCCGGAGGCTCAGCTTCGGGACTATTCATCGCCTGAGCAATTTCCCGTATGCCCTTGAGATCGGACCAGACGAGCCAGAAGGATTTTCCGTCGGCAGAAATCCATTGGGGTCCGATCTGAGGAGAATAGGCGCGTGCCAATGGATCACCACCAGGCGTCCAGGCGCGTTCCTCGTGAATCTGGCGCCATGGCCCCCACGGTGTCTTGGATATCCAGAACCCGAGATAGCTGGGCTTGCCGAATTCGGTTCCGTCGTCGGCGCAGCCATTTCCGGAACTTACCATCATGAACACATCAAGAGCCTGATTGTAGACGATGCTGGGCAACCAGGTTTCAACAACAAGATCGCCGGGGAAAAGGTTGGTCGAGTTGACCCATCCGCGCGGGAAGACATGCACCGGGCGTCGGTCGTCGAGCGTTTCGCTCCAGAGGGGGCTGCCGTCCGGTTGCAGGCCGGCAAAGAAGCGATAGGCACGCCGATCAAGGATGTCGTCAATCCCGACACGGAAGAGCACGAGTTCGTTCATCTGGCCATCGACGTTGCCGTTCGTGCCGTAGACATAGATATAGCCGTCGCGGTTCGCCCGGTAATCCTGCCCCATCTGCAATATGGTAAGGAGCGAGAAACATCCTCCCGGCTCGTTGAAGAATGCGAACTTGTCGCTTTCCTGTTCGTCCCAACTTTCCCAGCGAACCGGTGCGGAGCCATCCTGGTTTCGCCAGGAGCGGCCACCATCGTCGGAATAGATCAGCTTGGCTGTCGTCCAGTGACGCGGCCTCTCCTGGGCCTGATCGAGTGCGATGAGGAACTGGTAGACCCGGCCGCGTACGGCGAGCAGTCCGTGCCCATGATAATGTGGTGCATCTTCCGGCTCTTCCGATTGTTCGACAGCGGGGAAACCTTCCACGATGCGCGCAGAGAGGTTTCGCGGATCATCTCCGCTGATCGACCACAGCGACCGTTTGAAAAACCTGTCGGGCGGATCGACCCAGCCAGCACCATCGTTGAGCGTGATCAGTTGCCGCTCGTCTGCTGTCCAGGTCATTTTGTAGCCGTCCCCAATCGTGGGCGACTTCACGATGGTGTCGTCGCGTCGCCGCAAGGATCGGACAATGCCCTCCTGGCGGTGGTGCGGAAGCGCGGCATAGGCATTTCGGCCCCAGAATGCAGATAGACCGAGTGCCAAGGATTGTTTGAGAAAGTCCCGTCGCTGCGACATGCGTTCTGTTCCGTTATGAAATGGCAGTGGAGAACGCATCGGGGCAGGCCCCCAGCGTCCGCTTTCGTCCGGTCAATAGGCAGTATCGCCGGATGGCCTGATGAGCGCGATGCGCTCGGTCAGGGCACCTGTCGCGTGGCGGATTGGACGATTCCGCCGGCGGACGCGATAATCCCGATCGATCGTTTCCTGAATGCGCCATCCCCATGCCACGCTTGTATTTGATGGCAGCCAAATGCGAACCGGAAAGCGGTCGCGAAACCGTTTTCCTCCGTCGTGCAACAAACAACGCGGCCTGCTTGCGATCGTCGCGGTGCGCGGAGTGCCGGGGCTCTGGCCGAAGCGGTAAGAAGCTGAGGGAACAATCGCGGCAGTACGACGAACCCCGCCTGACAATTGTTACGAACGGAAGGCAAACGGTTTCGCGACCGCTCTCAACATCACGCCATACAGTCCTGCTGTTAGAAATCCCGACTCCCGGAATCGGAATCTGCAGATGACTGACCCAGCAAGATCGCGCGGCGCAGGTTGTCGCCGTCAAAGGAGGGATGGAATGGAGATAAGGATGAATGCCAACTGGAAATTTTTGATGGCCCTGTCGCTAGGGATCGCGGCAATCAGCGCTCCTGTTATGGCGCATCATTCCTTTGCGATGTTCGATGCAAACAAGGTCGTTGAACTCAAGGATGTCACGGTTGTCGAATTCAGGTGGGCCAATCCCCACGCCTTCCTGATCGTGAAGAGCGGCGAACAGCGCTACGCCCTGGAATGTTACAGCCCATCGGCGATGACTTCGTTAGGCTGGAAATTCAACAGCGTGAAGGCTGGCGACAGGATCAGCGTCACGATGCACCCGCTGCGCAACGGCAAGCCAGGCGGTGCGCTCAAGGCAGCGACGCTCGCCAACGGCCAGACACTCGGCTGAGCTTGGGAAACCGTGGTTCCCATATCTGAATTCAGGAAAGATAGAGGCGCTATGACGTTTATGATGATCAAGCCTGTCGCGCTTGTGGCAGCCATCACTTTGGGGTGCTCGTCCGTTCATGCCTCTCAGGCTGAATCTGTGATAAAGGATGGCTCAGCGGAAAGTGCGTCTCGCTCAGTGCCAAGGCCGACGCCGCCGATTGCTTCCGAGGGTGCACGTGACCTTACCGGGGTTTGGGCGCGATATCCGGCGCCGTGGCCGTCCTTCATGGGCGATTTCGAAGACATTCCACCGCCCGACCTGGGTCCCGATCTCGAGGAACCTTACGCGACGCAGTGGAAGGAGCAGCGGATAAAGCGTAAGGAGGCGTTCAACGCCGGTAAGCCGTTGATCGACCCAAGCACCAAGTGCCTGCCGGAAGGCATGCCGGGTATCATGCTGGGCATCTATCCGATCCAGATATTGCAGACGCCCGGGCAAATCACGGTGCTGGCCGAGATTTTCATGCAAACGCGGCGCATCTATATGGATCAGCCGATGCCTCCGCTCGATGAATTGCCGCCCACCTATTACGGGTTTTCGACGGGCCGGTGGGAAGGCGATGTGCTGGTCATTCGGACGCAGGGAATCAGGAAGGACGTGGAGTTCTTTGAAATTCCACACAGCGAGGCGATGACGATTACCGAGCGTTATCAGCTCGCGGATAACGGCAGGCTCTACCTTGACGTCTCGATCGAGGATCCAGGGTATCTGCGAACGCCTTATGAGTTCCGTTGGATTTACGAACGGAAGCCCGGTTACCGTATACCGGAATATGTGTGCGATGACCTCCATGACGAAATTAACCCGGACGGCACGGTCGGCCTCAAGATCGACTAGCCCGCAGTGACTCGGCTTTACCGTTGGCGGAGAGGTTCGTGGGCGTGACTCTGTGACGTGCATGTAACGTTCGCGGACAGTTCACATGCGGTTACATCGTTTACATAACGCAACAAAGGTCGAGAAAATCGATCCTGTGTTTCCCAGTATCCTGCGTCAAGCACGGCGCATGGCAGCTCGTCGCCTCGAGGATCGCTGACATCGACGTTTTGATCGCGGGCAGTCAAGAGGAAGTGGTCTGCGTGCCGGTAAAGCCAATGGGATCAGGAAAATTAGAAAAGGGGAGTATATCAAGATGGTAGCACGAAATCCGAGGGGGGGCGTCCGCCGGCATGGTATGGCGCGTTGGGGTTTGAAGGCTTGTCACGGCAGCATCATTTGTAGCGCTTTCATGTTACCGTTGGGTGTCGCAACAGCACAGGAACAAGACAATAAAGGCGCCCGACAGGTGGATGGTCGCGATGCGACCACGTCGAGCGAGGTCGCCGAGATCCTGGTGACCGCTCGGCAAAGATCGGAAGCGCTGACCGAAGTTCCTGCCGCGATTACGAGCTATTCATCTGATTTTCTGGAAAAGCAGAACATAACGAGCTTTGTCGACTACGCGACCAAGATCCCCAATCTTTCGTTCCAATTCGGCCAGGGTGGCACATTCCTGTGGAGCGGCGACCGCGAAACGTCAATTCGGGGTGTGGTTGGCAGTGGCACGACCGCCTTTTACATCGATGATACGCCGGTGCCGTCGTCGGTCAGCCCGCATATTTTGAATCTCGATCGGATTGAAGTTTTAAAGGGGCCGCAGGGCACACTGTTTGGCGCCAGTTCGATGGGCGGCAACCTGCGCTATATCACAAAGAAGCCGTCGCTAACGAACAATGAAGGGTCGATGAGTCTGGAGGCTGGCGCCACGAAGGACGGTGGGTTCGACTATGACGCGAACATTCAGCAGAATTTCGTTCTAGTGCCTGACCAGCTGTCGCTGAACGCGGCGATCGGTTACAAACAGGACTCTGGGTTCATCACGCGACGCTTTCCCGACGCCACGGGCGAACTCGTGTCCAAGGATGGGGAAGGCCGCAACCGCAGCCTGTCCGGCTCGTTAGGTCTGCGCGCCCAGCTGTCGGATTCGCTCGAGGCAAGCTTTAGCTTCATGGGGCAGAGCACCCGTCTTCACGGATTTCCTGGCGCTTATTTGCCGCTGCCTGGTTACCGACCGCTGAGTTATACGCTCGACCGCGATACGGATGTGCAGGAATATGCGGATGACGATTGGGGGCTTGGCGCTCTCGTTCTGCGCTATGAGGGCACGGGTTTCAACGTCGTTTCTTCCACCAGCTATTTCGAACGTGAGATCACTCAGCTCGACGACAACACCGAAGGCACGAATTTCTTTTTCCAGACCGTATTCGAAACCGATTTCAGCAACGTACCGTTTTTCGTTGTGATCAATTCCCAGGAAAGTGCGGTGACCCACGAAACGCGGCTGTCGTTTGACCAGGGTACGCTGATCCCGGGTCTGTCGGGTATTGTAGGGGTTTTTCACAAGGATACGCGTAACAGGACTGCTAATCCTGGCGTGGAGGTTCCGGAGTTGGCGGATGCAGGTTTCTTGCCGCCTTATCTTGCCGACGTTCTGGTCACTCAATCCGAAAAAAACACCGCCATATTCGGCGAATTATACTATGAACCGGTTCCCAGGCTGACATTTACACTGGGGCTGCGCCAATATTGGATTAAGCAGCATCAAGATCCCAGCATAGATACCGGCGCCTTGTTTGAAGACGGAATTAGCGTCAACCCTGCCTTGGATAACAAGGAATCCGGCCTCATTCCCAAGGCTGTCGTTTCTTACGAAGTCGGCGACCGTGGCAACATCTATGCCTCTGTATCGAAGGGCTTCCGCGTCGGGGGTACTAATGCATCGCTGCCCTCCTTCTGCGACGATGACCTGGCAGATCTTGGCCTGACACGTAGCGGTACGGGCCGGTATAAGTCGGACACTCTGTGGAGCTATGAAGTCGGCGCCAAGAGCCGATTGGCAGATGGACGCCTGACCGCATCGGCGGCCGCGTTCCGCATGGACTGGTCGGACATCCAGCAGGTTGGAACACTACCGATCTGTGGCATTACGTTCACGACCAACGCCGGCAAGGCGCGCATTAACGGCGGTGAATTCGAAATCAGCGGCCGCCCGCTGGCGAACGTGCCGCTCACGCTTCAACTTGGTGTGGGCTACCTCGATGCCACCCTGGTCGACCCCGGCTTCCTGCCGCAGCCGGCGAACAGTCGCCTTGGGCTCGTCCCGAAATGGACCGCGAGTATTTCGGGCTATTATGAGACACCGCTGAGCGACGATGTGAACTTCTTCATGGCGGCGGACTACAGCTACACCAGTTCGACCAAGGTGCCGTCGGTGGCGGACGGGACAGCCGTGTTCTTCACCCGCCAGCCGCTCAATCTGGTCAACGGCAACTTCGGCGTTAAGTTCGGGCGGTCACAACTGATGATTTACGGCAAGAACCTGCTCGATAAGCGTCTGAACTATGGCGATCAGCCAATCAGCGGCTTCGAACGGCGCGATCTTCAGCCGGACGGTAGCTTCAAACGGGTGCTGCGCGGCGTTGTCAGTCGGCCACGTCAGATCGGTATTCAATACCAACTCACCTTCTGACGATAGCGGGCGTTGCCGACATTGTAGCGTTGGCGACGCCCGTTTGCGTTCATGCCTCAACCGATGAATCGCTTTGGCGACATCAGTTGAAAGGCAGCCTTCAATGGGACGAGGCGTCCGCAGCCATGTGCCCACTGTCCCACTTCGGGGCAATGGTTAACAGTACGTAACCATTTTGTCATTCCAGCCGCCGATAGGCGGGTCACCTCCGTGGGGAGGGCATGATTCGGGTCGTTACGACTCAACTGGAGGTTGCCGTGAAGATGATGTTTTTGCGTGCGGGCATTGCCATGTTCGCCTTTTCTGCCGCGTCTGCCAACGCGGCTGGCTTGCTCGACAATTATGTGGTCGGCTTCAGCAAGGCTATCGACACCAAGGAGGCCAGCGCCGTTGCCTATAATTGGGACACAGGCAGGCTCATGGTCACCAATGACGAGGAAGAGGCCGACGGCACGAACATCTGGGGCGAGTATGATCTGAACGGCAACAAGACCGCCAATATCGTCCTGTCCGGCTGCCTCTCGCTCGGCGCTGATCAATGCGACCCCGAAGGTCTCACCTATGTCGGTGGCGGTCAGTATGTCGTGGCAGAAGAGCGCTATCAGGACATCGCTTTGCTGAGCGAGATTGGCGTGGACGGGTCGACACGCACCTATACATCCTATCCGGATGCTCCGACCATCAGCGTCGGGGCCGATGCAGGCAATAGAGGCCTTGAGGGCATCGCTTATAACAGGGTTACCGGCGATTATTTCGGCGTCAAGGAACGTACCCCGGAGACGATCTGGAAGATTTCCGGTGCGGATTTCGGCACGGAGACTGCGATCGTTACAACACTGTTCGACATTGAAGCGCTCCCCGGCCTCGATCGGCTTTCGGACATTGCGGTGCTGTCCAACGGCGTGTTCTCGGGGACCGCGTTCGGTGACAACCTGCTGATCCTCAGCGGCCGCTCGTTCAGCCTGCTCGAGGTGACGCAGGCTGGCGAGGTGGTGAGCAGCTACGATCTCTCCGGCTTCAAGTCCCTGGTCGATCCCACCAACGAGGGCGGGAAATTCGAGGGCGTCACGCTCGATGAAGCGGGCAACATCTATCTCGTCAGTGACGACGGGGACGGGCCAAACCAGTCCTATCTCGTGAAGCTCACCTATTCCGGTGCAGTGCCCGAGCCAGAGACCTGGGCGATGATGATGGGTGGCTTCGCGCTGATCGGCAGCGCCATGCGTCGTCGCAAGAGAGTGGCTATCGCCTTTAGCTAAACATTGCCGGAACGCGGGCGTCGTGGGAGACACGGCGCCCGCGGGACGGTATTTTTCCCAGCATTCCACGGCATCTTGAGGCGTCCCTCATTCAGCCCGAAATCAGGGCTTCTTGAAGGTCCAGCGACCGGCCGGGCTTGCGGGATCGAACTTCACCAGTGCCGGCGAGGTTCCCCCAATCGCGACCAGCGCCAGCTCTTCGGTCATGCCGGGCGTTGCCTTGGGCATGATGCGGTAGGTGCCGTCGGTCAGCTGGTCGATCCGCCAGAGCTGCTCTGGTGCGCCGGTGAAGGCCGGCACGGCTTCCACGTCGCCGTGGCGCGTAGCGGCGAGAGCCCGCTGCGTGCCGGCGATGACGATCTTGTAATAGGGCGTTCCCATCACGCCGCCAGCACCCTCTGCCGGGGCAACGGTCCAGAGCTGGTTGGGCCGCACCATATAGTCGCCCAGATCGACAGGCACGGCCCCGTCCGGCCAGCCCGGCTCGACCTGATCGAGGGTCTGATCCGGGACATTGACCGGCGGGGTGCCCGGCGGGGCGAAGAAGCTGCGGCGGGCATCGAAATCGATCCGCACGAAATCGGTGGCGAGCTGCAGGGCATAGCCGCTGCGCTCGGCTTCGATCTCGTAGGTGCCTTCGGCGATGTTGTCACCGGCGACAGGCCAGCCATCCTTCCAGAGCAGCGGCCGGATGCCGAGCACGCTGCGGCCGCGATTCATATCCGTTTCGTAATGCATGGAGAATTTCTCGACGCCGCTACCCAGATCGATGAGGCCGAAATGCCCCGGGCCGATGTCCCGCCCGCGCGCGTTCACCACCATCTTGCCGCCGCCCTTGAGCAGGGGGATGCCCATATGATCGACATAAGGCCCCAGCGGATCGCGCGAGCGGCCTACGCGGATGTGATAGGTGGAGTTTGGCCCGTCGCAGCAGGTGCCATGGGTGCCGAGCAGATAATACCAGCCATCGCGGTGGAGGAGAGCGGTGGCCTCCATGTCGATGGCGATGTCGACGGCCTTGTTGCCCGCCTTGCGCGCACCGGTCGCCGGGTCGAGTTCGATCATCTGGATGGACCCAAAATAGGTGCCGTAGCTAAGCCACAGCCGGCCATCGACATAGAGGAAGGCGGGATCAATGGCGTCGAGATTCTCCGTGCCGTCGCTGGAGGCGACCGTGCCGATCTCATGATAAGCGAAATCCGGCGAGGCGGGATCGAGCGACTTCGTCCACATCATCTTCACGTCGCTGGCATGGCCGCCGGACATGCCGCCGCCACCCACCGCATAGGAGACATAGTAGCGATCGCCGATCTTGATGACGTCCGGCGCCACGCCGCCGCCGGGCCGCTCGCCGCCGCTGGTCCAGGTCCAGCCGTCCACGGAGACAAGGCCACCGCGCCCGGTGCCGAAGGTGTAATATTTGCCGTCCGAATAAGTGATGGTGGACGGATCGTGGATGTAGGGCTCGCCTTCAAGCTGCGCGCTTGCCGGGCTTTGCAGGAGAAAGAGAAGGGAGAGGGCGGCGGCGGCGACGGAGCGGGTCATGCGAACACCTCGGGTCTGGCGGAAGAAACAGGGTTGGATGTGCGGGGCGGCGAAGGTTTCCGAGTCAGGTGACGGTCACCGTAAGATCGGTGACGGGCTTGCCCGCCTCGTCCACGAAGCGGACGCAAAAGTCGCTGAGGCCCGGCCCATTGATGACCGCGCCGCGGATGATGTTGCGGCCCTTCTTCAGCGTGAGGCGCCGCGAGACGACGTCGTCCATCACCATGCGGCGATCATTGGCCAGGATCGCGGTTTCGGCGCCATTGACCCACCACATGGAGGCCGAATTGGAACCGACGGCCATGCGCACCACCATGTCGCGAGGGCTGTCCACCACCGTCGCCACCTGGAAGATCACGCCATATTTGGTCTTTCCCAGCGACTGGGCGAAGTTGAACAGCTTCACGTCGAACGCCGTGGAATCGAGCGCATGCCAGGCGAGCCGGTAGCCTTCGACCGTCACCGTTTGCCCGGCGCGGGGGAGACCATCGAACTGTCCGGGAGCATAGCGCTTGGTGAGCGCCTCGCGCACGTAGCTGCCCGTGAACACGGTGTTGGTGCGGTTGGGCTTGGCAATCGGCTCCAGCAGCAGCCAGCGGCGGATGAAGCCGTCCTCATCCGGCTTTGTGGGCGTGCGCCCGGCCGGCTCGAAATAGGGCGCCAGGCTGGGGGTGCCTTCCGCCGCGTTTGCCCCGCCGAGGACAAGAGGAAGGGCGCCGAGCAGCAGCAGGGCAGGAACGATCCGGAAGCGACTGTGGAACTTGGCCTTGGGTGCGATCATGGTCATTCCTTCACAGGCTGATGAAGCGGGCGCGTCGCCCTGAAACGGGCCTTCGGTACTCAGGACGGCTTGAGCAAATCGTGCATGTCGAGCCAGCTCACGAAGGCGTCGAGCCAGCCGGTGCTGGTCGTCCCCTCCTTGCCGAGGCCGAAGCCGTGGCCGCCGCGCTCATAGAGGTGGAACTCGACAGGACGGCCGGCCTCCTGCCAGGCATCGAGCAGGCCGAAGCCCTTTTTGGCGAACAGCGGATCGTCCGAGGCAATGACGCCGAACATAGGCGGGGCATTGGCGGGAACGGTGACGCGCTCCATCGAACCATAGATCGGCGCGATGAAGGCAAGGTCGAGGTCGGGCCGGGCGAGTGTCGTAACCATCGTGGTCATGGCACCAGCGGAAAAGCCCATCATGCCGAGGCGCTTGGGGTCCACGCCCCATTCAGCAGCGCGGGCGCGCACGAGGGTGATCGCGGCGACGGCATCGTCGATCTGCTCGGGAAGGCCCGCCACGGCTTCGTCCGGGCTGGCGCGGGAGTCCGTCCGGCCGACATTGGCAAAGGCTTCGCGCAATTGCCGGTCGAAGTCTTCCAGCCGGGGCGGAGTCGGCCGCAGACGGTATTTGAGGACGAAGGCTGCGATCCCGCGATCCGCCAGCGCGCGGGCCACGCGCCAGCCTTCATTCTCCATGGAGAGCAGCAGGAAGGCGCCGCCGGGCGCAACGATCACCGCCGCGCCAGTGGCCTTGCCGGGCGCGGGGAGCACGGGCGTCAGTGTCGCGGTCGAGATATTGCGCGCCATCGGCACGCCATATTGGCGGAACCAGCTCTCCGGCGCCGTCGCGCCCTTGACCGGGCCAGTGCCGAGCGGGATGGCATTTGGTTCAGCGGGCGTCGGGATGGCGGTGACGCTGGCGTCCTGCGCATGTGTGGGTGAAAGGCCTGCGGCTGCCAGAGCCATCAGCGCAGCGCCAACACATGAATGACGGATCGAGAACTTCAAGGCTTTCCTCCCCTGTGGCAGCGGCCTGACGGACTGCCCGATGGCCATGCTTGCCGCTCGATACGACATCCCGGTGGATCTGTGATCCTGTCCCGGATTGCGGCCAGCATAATCCCAGCTTTCTCCGTGCGTCAACTTGTCAGACAAAATAAGTCGCCATTTCGAAGCTGCCGCATTGAGATCGACGACGCTAAACTGGCGGTATTGCGCGATTATCTCTCGCCAACAGAAAATGTGCTTGGTATGGTAGCGGTAACAATCATGGGAGAGGTGGATGAAACGCGGCGGCACATTTGGGCATATTGTCATAGTTTTGATGGCGGCGTCGGCGCCGTCGGCCATGGCGCAGGATTCCGCGCTGCAGCTGGGGAAGGCCGGCTATTTCGAGGCGCCGGGCGCCAATGTCCTCGTCTTCAACAACTGGTACGACGGACTCTTCGCCGACTCGAAGATCAGCGGCGTGGAAATCATCCAGCAGGACCGGCGCATCGCGACCAATGGCGACGTGCGGCTTTCGCCCACGCCCGGCCAGTGGGACGCGATCGGGCAGATGGTCGAGCGCAAGGTCGACGCGCAATCCGGGGCCATTACGGCGACGCTCGAATATCCGGATCATGACTTCCGCTACATCATTCGCGCCGTTCCGCAGGGGGGAGACCTGCTCCTCACGGTGGAGCTGCCGCGCGCCTTGCCGGCTGCGCTGGTGGGGAAGGCCGGACTGAACCTTGAGTTCCTGCCATCGGCCTATTTCCGCAACAGCTATTTCGTGGACGGCAGGGCAGGCGCATTCCCCCTTTATCCAGCCGGCGCGATGGAGCGGACGGCGGAGCGCAATCCGGCGAGCGGGCGCAGCGATGGTCCCGGCGCGGAGCCTCTGCCGATGGCGCAGGGGAGCGACTTCGTGCTCGCGCCATCGGACGCCGCACGCCGTGTCCGGGTGCGTTCCGAGACGCCGATTGCGCTCTATGATGGACGCAATCAGGCCCAGAATGGCTGGTTTGTTCTTCGCTCCCTGCTTCCCGCCGGAAAGACGGGTGTAGTGCTGCGCTGGACGCTCTCGCCGAGCAGCGTTCCCGGCTGGGTGCGGCAGCCCTCCATTGGCCATTCGCAGCTGGGCTACGCGCCCGCGCAGCAGAAGATTGCCACCATCGAGATCGATCCGGCGGACAAGCGCCGCGAGCAGGCGCAGCTGCTGCGGGTGGAAGCCTCCGGCGCGGAAGTGCCGGTGCTGAGCGCGGTCCCGGACGAGGCCGGCGACTATTTGCGCTACCGCTATCTGCGCTTCGATTTCAGCGCGATCCGCCAGCCCGGCCTCTATCGCCTCTCATATGGCGACACCAAGACGGAGACCTTCCGCATCGCGCAGGATATTTTTGCCGATGCCTGGCATCCGACGCTCGATGTCTATTTCCCCGTCGCGATGGATCACATGATGGTCAACGAGGCCTATCGGGTGTGGCATGGCGAATCGCACCGGGACGACGCGCGTCAGGCGCCGGTCAATCATGAGCATCTCGATCTCTACGCGCAGGGTCCGACGACCGACACGCGCTTCAAGCCCGGCGAGCATATTCCCGGGCTGAACATCGGCGGCTGGTACGACGCCGGCGATTATGACATCCGCACCCAGACGCAATATGGGGTCGTGCGTTCGATGGTCCGGAGCTGGGAAGCCTTCGGGCTGGCGCGCGACACCACCAGCGTCGATGACGCAACGCGCCGCGTGGAAATTCACGTGCCCGATGGCAAGCCCGACCTGCTTCAGCAAATCCGCCACGGCACGCTGCAACTCGTGGCGCAGTTCGACGCTGTGGGCCATGCTCTTAACGGCATTGTCGAGCCGGATGTGGCCCAATACACCCATCTGGGCGACGCGGTCACCAAGACGGACGGCAAGATCTACGATCCCTCCCTCAAACCCTATGAAGTGGAGGGCGACCGCAGCGGCACGCCGGATGATCGCTGGGCCTTCACCAACAAGTCCTCGGCGCTGAATTACGGCTCGATTGCCGCGCTGGCCGCTGCCAGCCGCGCACTCAAGACGCTCGATCCTGCGCTGTCCACCAAGGCGCTGGATATCGCCACACGCGTCTGGGCCGAGGAGCAGACGCATCCGCCGCATGTCTTCCGCCATGGCAACACCACCGGCGGCCCGCTGGAGGCAGAGCAGTTCGCCGCTGCAGTCGAGCTGCTGAAGACCACCCGAGATGCACGCTACGCCAGGCAGATCGAGACCATGTGGCCGGCGCTCACGAAATTCTTCGGCTTCGAGGCCGCGCTTGCTGCCGAGGCGCTGCCATTCATGCCTGCCTCTTACCGGGCGAAGATGGAACCGCTGGTGCGCCAGTGGGCGGAGCAGAGCGAGGCGATGGTGGCGGGCAATCCCTACCGCGTGCCGATCTCGGAAGGGGGCTGGGCCGGCAACGAAGGTGTGATTGACTACGGCTTGACCGCTTATGCCCTGCACAAGGCGTTCCCCGAGCTGGTGAAGTCGGATGCGGTGTTCCGCAGCATCGACTATCTGCTGGGCAATCATCCGGGGTCGAATATTTCCTTCGTCTCGGGCGTCGGCTCACGCTCCAAGGAAGTGGCCTATGGCACCAATCGCGCCGACTTCAGCTTCATTGCCGGCGGCGTTGTGCCTGGCGCTCTCATCATCAAGCCGGACTTCCCGGAAAATCACGAGGAGTGGCCGTTCTTCTGGGGTCAGAATGAATATGTGATCTCGGCCGCTGCGCGCTTCATCGAGCTCGCCAATGCGGCGCACGATCTGGCGGGCGCGGACGGTTCGCGCTGAGAGCGGACGCGCTCAGCCGTTGACGGCGCGCCAGGCCTCTATCAGTCGTGCGGCGCGCTTCTTCAGCTCTTCGGGCGAAATGCCGGGCCGGTAAAGCGATGACCCGATGCCGAACCCGGCGGCGCCGGCGCTGCGCCAGGCCGCCATATTGTCCGGACTGATGCCGCCGACCGCGAAGACCGGCACGGCAGCAGGCAACACCGCCTTCATGGCCTTGAGCACGGCAGGGCTGTGCATTTCGGCCGGGAACAGCTTGAGCCCGTCCGCGCCGGCTGCGATCGCGGCGAACGCCTCGCTCGGCGTCGCGATGCCGGGCAGGGAGATCAGGCGGAGCTCCTTGGTGCGGCGGATGACAGTCGGGTCCATGTTGGGCGAGACGATGATCCGCCCGCCGGCCTGCGCGACCTGATCGACATCCTCCGCAGTCAGTACCGTTCCGGCGCCGATCAGGGCGCCGCCCGGAAGCTGTGCGAGTGCTGCGATGCTCTCCAGCGGCCGGGGCGAGTTCAGGGGAACCTCGATGCAGGGAATCCCCGCTGCGATCAGCGCTTCCCCGATAGCCGGGGCATCTTCCGGCGTCAGGCCGCGCAGGATCGCCACCAGCGGCATCCGGGCGATCTGGTCGAACCAATGCGTCATGCGCGTGCCTTCTTCTTCATCGCCGGACATCGCCCCCGCCATCGGACCGAAAGGCGGCAAGCTCCTCTGCGGTGATCGGGCTGAGATCGCCATAGACGAAATGATTGAGCGTGCAGAGCGCGAGGCCCGCCTCGGCGGCCTCGGTCATGCCTTGATCGAGATGGGCGATCACGCCGGCGGCGAAGGCGTCGCCGGTGCCGATTCGGTCCACGATGCCGCTGACTTCGATTTCCGGCGTCTCGAAACTCTCCTCCGGCATGTCGAGTCGCGCGGAGAGATGATGCAGGCCGGCATGGGTGACGCGGCGATGGGTGCAGGCAATGTGGCGCAGATTGGGAAAGCGTTCGAAGGCTGCGCGTGCAGCCGCGTATCGCTCGCCGGGGTCGTGCGCATTGAATGATCTGCCGAGCAGCAGCGCGATGTCCCGTGCGCTGCCGAAGAAGAGATCGGCCATTTCGACATGCTGCGCGAGGATCGGCGCCGGATTATCGCACCAGCTTTCCCACAGTGTCCCGCGGAAATTCCCGTCGAAGGAGATCGGAATGCCGGCTGCCTTCGCCGCCTCCATTGCGGCGAGCGACAGCCGGTGGGACTCTGGGCCGAGGGCCGGAATGATGCCGGACAGGTGTAGCATGGCGGCGCCTTCAAGCGCTTCTGCCCAATCATAGCTTTCCGGCGGCGTCGCCGCGAAACTGCTGCCGGCGCGATCATAGCTGATCGACGCTGCCCGCAGGCCGCTGCCGGGCGAAAGGTAAAACAGGCCCATGCGACCCACCTTGCGCAGGACATGGCGAACATCGACACCGGCGCGCCGCACCGTGTCCAGCGCGGCCTCGCCGACGGCGCCGGTGGGAAGGCAGGAGAGCAGCGCGCTCGGCACGCCAAGCCGCGCAAGGGCAACCGCAACATTGGCTTCCGCGCCGACGAACCGCGCATCGAGCCGTTCGCTCTGGAACAGGCTTTCGCCCGGCGTGGCGGAGAGGCGCAAAAGCATTTCGCCGAAGCAGAGGATTGGGCCGCGTGTCATCGTCTCTCTTGTCAGCTTGATGCGCTATATGAGGCCTAGCCCCTCTTGACAAACAAGGGCAATAGCTTTTGATAGCGCTAACACAAAGTCGCCCTCGGGGGGCGGGGGAGAGGCAGTGATAGATTCTGACGTGTTCGGCCTGACATTACCCAGCGATTGGGAAGAGGGGGCCTTTCTTGGGCGCGCCGATTTTGGCGATGGTCCCAGCCCCGTGCTTGTCCGCAAAGGCGAACTGTTCGACATGTCGCATGTGTGGCCGACCGTTTCGGCATTGGTCGAAAGCGGCGATTTTTCAGGCGCGGGCGGCATCTCGCTCGGGCGCCTCGATCCTGTTTCGGTCCGACTGCTCAGCCCGGTCGATTTGCAATGCGTGAAAGCTTGCGGCGTTACCTTCGCACTTTCCGCCATCGAGCGGGTCATTGAGGAGCGGGCGCGAGGAGACTGGAGTCTCGCCGCTTCGATCCGCGAGCGGCTGGAGTCGCGCATTGGCGGCCAGATCCGGTCGGTCCAGCCCGGCACGCCCGAGGCTGCGGCGCTCAAGGACGCGCTGATCGAGGATGGCCTTTGGTCACAATATCTTGAAGTGGCGATCGGCCCCGACGCTGAGGTGTTCACCAAATCGCCGGTTCTTTCCACCGTGGGGCATGGCGCGGCGATCGGCATCCGTTCGGATTCGATGTGGAACAACCCTGAGCCGGAGATCGTGCTGCTGGCCGATAGCCAGGGCACGGTTGTCGGCGCGACGCTTGGCAATGATGTCAATCTGCGTGATTTTGAGGGGCGTTCGGCCCTGCTGCTGGGCAAGGCGAAGGACAACAACGCCTCCTGCGCCATCGGCCCGCTGGTCCGTCTGTTCGATGAGAGCTTCGGGCTGGACGATGTGCGGCGCGCTGAAGTGCGCCTCACCATCAGCGGCGAGGATGGCTTCGTGCTCAACGGCGTGAGCAACATGGCGGAGATCAGCCGCGATCCGCTTGAACTGGTCCGCCAGACTCTGAGCGAGCATCAATATCCCGATGGTTTTGCGCTTTTCCTCGGCACGCTTTTCGCGCCCGTGCAGGATCGCGACGAACCGGGGCGGGGCTTCACACATAAGGTCGGGGATATCGTGACGATTGCGTCGGACAAGCTTGGCAGCCTCGCGAACCGGGTCGTGACCTCTCGCGATGCGCCGCCCTGGCAAATGGGCATAGGGGCGTTCTACGCCAATCTCCAGCGGCGGGGTCTTCTGGAATCGGCATGAGCAACGCTTTGGAGAAGAAGGGCGCCGTCTACCCCAGCCTTGCGGGAAAGAACGTGCTTGTCACCGGTGGCGCGACGGGCATCGGCGCGGCGATTGTCGAGGCATTTGTTCGGCAGGGCGCGCACGTCGCCTTTGTGGATTTCAATGATGCGGCGGGTGTGACGCTCGCGGAGGCGCTAAGCGATGCACGCTTCCGGCATTGCGACTTGCGCAATGTGGCCGAGTTGCAGGCAACCGTCAGCGCGCTTGAGGCGGAGATGGGCGGCTTTGACGTGCTGGTCAACAACGCCGCCAATGATGATCGCCACCGCTATGACGAGGTCACACCGGATTATTGGGATGAGCGCATGGCCACCAACCTGCGTCACCAGTTCTTCGCGGCACAGGCCGTGGCGCCGGGGATGCGCGCGCGCGGCGGCGGCGCCATCGTCAACTTCGGTTCGGTGAGCTGGCATCTCGGCCTGCCCGAACTGGTGCTTTACCAGACGGCAAAAGCTGGCGTGGAAGGCATGACCCGCGCGCTGGCGCGGGACCTGGGTGGCGACAATATCCGTGTGACGGCCATTGTGCCGGGGAATGTCGATACGCCGCGGCAGAAGCAGTGGTACACGCCCGACGGGGAAGCTGAAATTCTCAACGCGCAATGTCTCAAGCGCCGCATTCAGCCCAAGGATGTCGCCGCGCTTGCGCTCTTCCTCGCGTCCGATGATGGCGCGCTGTGCAGCGGGCACGAATATTTCGTCGATGCAGGCTGGCGCTGAGATGACGCCGGAACCGATCCTTCCTCTGAGCCTGACGCTCGGCGAAGGGCCGGTATGGACTGGGGGAGCGCTCTGGTTCGTGGATATCAAGGGGCATGCGCTTTATCGCCATGTCCCCGCCACGGGCACGCTCGAGAAGTGGCAGGCGCCGGACCAGATCGGCTGGGCGCTGCCGACGGTTCAGGGCGACATGCTCGCGGGTGTCCGCACGGGCCTTCACCGCTTCGATCCTGTCAGCGGAGCGTTCACGCACTTTCATGATCCCGAGCCGCATCTGCCGGGCAATCGCCTGAACGATGCCACCACAGATGTCGCAGGGCGGGTCTGGTTCGGCAGTATGGACGATGCCGAGGCCGCCTGCAGCGGTCAGCTCTATTGCCTCGAGAAAGGCCAATGCCGCCCCACGGCGGTGCCGGCAGTGGAGATCACCAACGGCCCTGCAATCACGCGCGATGGCCAGACGCTCTACCACACCGACACGCTCGGCAAGCAGATCTGGAAGGTGTCGGCGGAGGCCGATGGCACGCTTGGTACGCCGCAGCCTTTCATCCGCATCGAGGAGGGCGCCGGCTGGCCGGACGGCTCCGTGCTGGATAGCGAAGGCTGCCTGTGGGTGGCGCTGTTCGGCGGCTGGGGCGTGCGGCGCTACGATCCGCAAGGGCGGCTGATGCAGACGGTCACCTTCCCGGTCGCGAATGTCACCAAGATCGCGTTCGGCGGCGATGATCTCCGCACGGCTTATGCAACTACGGCCCATAAGGGGCTGGATGCGCAGGGGCGCGAGGCGCAGCCGCTGGCCGGACACGTGTTTGCATTTGATCCGCAGGTTGCAGGTTTGCCGGTCGTTCCGGCGCATATTTGAAGGCACAATCGGCCGCTGCCGGTCACGGCGGGGCTGGAAACAAGTGAGAGAGGAGGGGCTCGGCATGAGCGCTGAAACGGACGGCATCGAGCGAACCAATATGGGTTTCATCTTCGCCATTGTGGCCATCGCCACCATTGGCGGCTTCATGTTCGGCTATGATTCCGGCGTGATTAACGGCACGCAGAAGGGCCTTGAATCCGCGTTTGATCTTGGTGCTCTGGGCATCGGCATCAATGTTGGCGCCATCCTCGTCGGCTCGGCAATCGGTGCTTTCATGGCCGGACGCATGTCTGATCTCATCGGCCGACGCGGCGTGATGATGCTGGCTGGGCTGCTGTTCCTCATCAGTGCTTTGCTTGCCGGTGCGGCAGACTCCTCCGCCATGTTCATCTTCGGGCGCATCATCGGCGGTCTTGGCGTGGGCGCGGCGAGCGTCATTTCCCCGGTCTACATTTCGGAAGTGACGCCGGCATCCATTCGCGGGCGCCTCTCCAGCATCCAGCAGGTGATGATCATCACCGGGCTGACCGGAGCATTTGTCGCCAATTTCGCGCTGGCACGCTATGCTGGCGGCTCGACGGCAACCTTGTGGTTCGATCTGCCGGCATGGCGCTGGATGTTCCTGCTTCAGGCGATTCCGGCAGCCATTTATATCCTCGCGCTGCTCATCATTCCGGAAAGCCCGCGCTATCTCGTGGTCAAGGGCAAGGAGGAGCGGGCGCACGCCGTGCTGTCGCGCCTGTTCGGGCCGGAAGAGGCGACCCGGAAGGTCAGCGAAATTCGCAACAGCCTCGCGGCAGATCATCATCGCCCCAAGCTCTCCGATCTGATCGACAAGACGACCGGGCGCGTCCGTCCGATCGTTTGGACCGGCATCGGCCTGGCGATTTTCCAGCAATTCGTCGGGATCAACGTGGTCTTCTATTATGGCGCGACCTTGTGGGAAGCCGTCGGCTTCTCCGAGGACTATGCGCTGCAGACCAACATCCTCTCGGGCACATTGTCGATCGCCGCGTGTATCGCGACGATGTTTCTGGTGGACAAGATCGGTCGCAAGCCGCTGCTGCTGTTCGGTTCAGCGGGCATGGCGGTCACGCTGGCAATCGTCGCATATGCGTTTTCGACCGCGATTACCGGTCCCGACGGCGGCGTGATCTTGCCGGGTAACAACGGCATCCTCGCGCTGATTTCAGCCAATCTCTACGTGATCTTCTTCAATCTCAGCTGGGGTCCGATCATGTGGGTGATGCTGGGCGAGATGTTCCCCAACCAGATCCGCGGCTCCGGCCTTGCCGTGGCCGGGCTGGCGCAGTGGCTCGCCAATGCGTTGGTCTCGGTCAGCTTCCCGTCGCTGGTCATCAGCCCCGGCCTCGCGGTGGCCTATTTCGGCTACGCCTTCTTCGCTGCCGTCTCCTTCTTCTTCGTCCGCGTCATGGTGCGCGAAACGAAGGGACGCGAGCTGGAGCAGATGGAAGGCTGACGTCCGATACTGGCCGGGCGAGATCGTCCGGCCGGATATTCGACCAAATGTCTATATGAAAGCCCGGTCCCGCTTCGGTGGCGATCGGGCTTTGCCGTTGAGGCTACGCCTTCGGGCGGGGGGGCGGTCCGTCGCTCTCACGCTCGATCAGCGTGTAAGGCGTCACGACATGGGGATGGTCGACGCCCTTGGACGACGCGTTGCGCATCCGGATTTCGCGCATGAGCAGCGCGACGGCCTGCTGCGCCATATCCGTAATCGGCTGGCGGATCGTGGTGAGTTCCGGCCAGCTCGTCATGGCCAACGCGGTATCGTCGAACCCGCAGATGGTCAGCGTCTGGGGCACGTCGATGCCGCGTCGGTGCGCGACAGTCAGCGCCGCTGCGGCCATATCGTCGTTTGAGGCGAAGATGGCGGTTGGCGGTTCGGGCAGGTCGAGCAGCCTTGTGGCCGCCTCAAGGCCCGAGCGGAATGTGAAGTAGCCCTGCTCAACCAGCTCCGGCACCACTTCAATGCCATGCTTGTCGAGCGCGGAGCGATAGCCCTCGAGCCGTTCTGCGCTTGCGGTCTGGTTCGGGTGGCCGGTGATGAAGCCGATCCGCTGGTGCCCAAGCAGGATGAGATGATCCGTCATCGCATGGGCAGCTGCCTTGTCGTCGATGCTGACGGACAACGCCCAGTCCGGCGCACGCCCGGTCGCCACAGCGACAACCGGCACGCCAGCGCCCTCCAGCACGGCCAGCACGGACGGAGAATCGCTGAGCGGCGGTGGCAGCACGATCCCGTCCACGCGACCCTTCAGCAGTGCCTCAATGGCTTTCTCTTCCTCGCCTTCCTCGTTGCATTCCTTGACGATGAGCTGCGCGCCGGTGCGGCTGGTTTCCGCCAGTGTGCCGACCAGAAATTCGCTCAGATAGGCAAAGCTCGGGTTGGAGTGGAGCAGGCCGATGCGGGTGTCCTCACCGCCGGCGAGCGTGCGCGCCGCGATGTTCGGCGCATAGTTCAGCTCGGCGATGGCAGCCTCGACTGCGAGGCGCTTGTCCTCGCGGACATTGGTGCCTTTGTTGATCACCCGGCTGACCGTCATCGGCGAAACGCCTGCCAGACGCGCGACATCCTCGATCTTCGGGCCTGAGCTTTGCCGACGGGACGAGCGTGAACTTCTGTTGGTGACCATCGCCTGCCTTGTTCGCCTTACTGTACGGAACCGGCGTGACCTGTCTCAATATCGCGCGTCTATCGCAATAGATAAGATCAGGGCGCGCTCCTTCTCATGTCCCGCGTGGATACGTCGTTTCTGCACTCCAATCGCGTGCAAGGCAGCGCCGGCATCGTTAGCCGATCCCTCGCCGGATAGCAAAAAGAAGAGGTGGCCGCTTGCGCGACCACCTCATGAGTGACCTGACCCGGCGGAAGAGAGGGACCGGGCAAGGCAGGGGTCAGATGAAGCGGTTGATCAGATTTTCGAGGCGCTCCTGCCGTCCGGAGACCGGCTTGGGATCGAGGGCGCGCGTCTCGGCCAGATCGGCGATGCCCGCGAGATCGAGCGAGGCGATCTCCTTGCCCAGGCTCCCATCCCATCCCGCATAGCGCTGCTTGCGCAGGGCATCGATGCGACCGTCCTCGATGATCGCTGCCGCGTTCAGCAGGCCGCGCGCAACCGTGTCTATGCCGCCGATATGGCCGTAGAACAGGTCGACCGGGTCCATGGACTGGCGCCGCACCTTGGAATCGAAGTTGAAGCCGCCGGTGGTGAAGCCGCCCGCGCGAATGACCTCGATCATCGCGACGGTCAGTTCCTCCACCGAATTGGGAAACTGGTCGGTGTCCCAGCCATTCTGGTGGTCGCCGCGATTGGCATCGATCGAGCCAAAGATGCCGAGCGCGGCGGCGGTGGCGAGCTCATGCTCGAAGGTGTGGCCGGCGAGCGTGGCGTGGTTCGCCTCGATGTTCACTTTCACTTCGTTTTCGAGGCCGTAGCGCTTGAGGAAGCCGTACACGGTCGCCGTGTCGAAATCATATTGATGCTTGGTCGGCTCGTGCGGCTTGGGTTCGATCAGGATCGTGCCGGAAAAGCCGATCTTGTGCTTGTGCTCGACCACGAGCGTGAGGAAACGGCCGAAATTGTCGAGCTCGCGCTTCAGATTGGTGTTGTGCAGCGTCTCATAGCCCTCGCGGCCGCCCCAGAGCACGTAGTTGACGCCGCCAAGGCGATGCGTGGCCTCCAGCGCATCGCGCACCTGCATCGCGGCGAAGGCATACACTTCCGGGTCCGGATTGGTCGCGGCGCCGGCGGCGAAGCGGGGATGGCCGAAGAGATTGGCCGTGCCCCACAGCAGCTTGCGGCCGCTCGATGCCTGCAGCTCTTCGAGATGATCGACGGCCTCGGCAAGATAGCGGCGATGCTCGGCCACCCCTTCCGCCTGCGCCATCACGTCGACATCGTGGAAGCAGTAGAAGGGCACGTCCAGCTTCTGGAAGAAGTCGAAAGCCACCGCGCGCTTCTGCGCGGCGGCTGCGCTGTCGTTCGCGCCGCTGTGCCACGGGCGATTGAACGTGCCGGCGCCGAATACGTCCGAGCCCGGCCAGCAGAAGGTGTGCCAGAAGCAGACGGCAAAGCGCAGATGGTCCTCCATCCGCTTGCCGAGAACCATGCGGTCCTTGTCATACCAGCGATAAGCCAGCTCGTCGTCGGTGTCGGGGCCCTTGTAGGCAATGGGTGCAATGTCGGCGAAATAGTCGGTGGCCATCAGGCGCTCCCCTGTTGGATTTGGATTTGTCGGATCTGCGGATAGGCGCGCCTGAAGGCCTCGCGTTTGGGCGCGAGCCGTTCGGCGATAATTGGGTCCGGCTCCACCACATGCGCGATGGGCGGGGTCGTGCAGACATCCGCTGGTGCGGCGCCGGTGACGGCGATCTGGGCGAGGCGAGCGGCGCCCATGGCCGGGCCGACTTCGCCGCCGCGCAGATAGTTGAGGCGGGTGCCGAGCGCCGCGGCGATGATCTGGCCCCAGTAGCGCGAGCGGGCGCCGCCCCCGATCACCGCCAGCTCCGTCACGTCGCTGCCTGCGTCGCGCAAGGCATCGAGTCCATCGGCGAAGGCAAAGGCCACGCCTTCCAGCACGGCCTGCGCCAGCCGCTCGGGTCCGGTGTCATGATCGAGGCTCAGGAAGGCTCCGCGCACCTGCGGGTCATTGTGCGGCGTGCGTTCGCCGGAGAGATAGGGGAGGAAGAGCTCAGGTCCGCAGGCAGCGCCCACGGATTCCGCGCGTGAAAAAAGGTCGGCGGCGCCGGCTGCACCGGAGAGGCGTGCAGCAAAGTCAATGCACGACGCCGCCGACAGGTGCACAGCCATCTGATGCCAGTGTGCAGGGAGGCAATGACAGAAGGCGTGCACTGTTCGATCTGGATTGGGTTTGAATTGGTCGTTGGCGATGAAGATCACCCCGGACGTGCCGAGTGACAGCAGCCCGTCACCGTCGCTGACGATGCCGATGCCGACCGCGCCGGCCGCATTGTCGCTGCCGCCCGCCGCAACCGGAACCGGGGACATGCCCCATAGTTCGGCGATCCCGGGCCGGAGCGTGCCGGTCGCTTGCGTGCCTTCGTACAGCGTCGGCATGTGTGCGAGGGTCAGGCCAGTGGCGTCCAGCAGCGGCTCGGCCCAGCGACGCGCGGCCACGTCGAGCCACAGCGTCCCGGCCGCGTCTGACATGTCGGTCGCCTTGTCGCCGGTCATCTGCAGGCGGATGTAGTCCTTGGGCAGCAACACCGTGCGCGTCGCGGCGAAAATCTCCGGCTCGTGCCGCGCAACCCATGCCAGCTTCGGCGCAGTGAAGCCGGGCATGACGATATTGCCCCCGATGGCGCGGAAGGCATCGGTCTGTTCCTCCAGCGCGACGCATTCGGCATGGCTGCGCCCGTCGTTCCACAGGGTCGCAGGGCGCAGCGGGCGGTCGTCAGCGCCGAGCAGCGTGGCGCCGTGCATTTGCCCGGCCAACCCGACACTCAGCACCGCACGGCGTACGGCAGGATCGATGGCCTGCACCGCCGCCGTCGTCGCCGCCCACCAGGCATCCGGGTCCTGCTCGGACCAGAGCGGCTGCGGGCGCTGGACGGTGAGCGCGGCGGTGCCCTGGCCGACAACGGCGCCGTGCTGGTCGATGACGACCGCCTTCACACCAGAGGTGCCGATGTCGATGCCCAGGAACATGCGCGTCAGTCGCGGAACGGGTTGATCGTCTGGATCGTGCCGTCCGGGTTGAACGTGAGTTCGGTCACCTTGACGTTGCGCAGGTGGTTTTTGCCGCTGATCTGCGTGTCATGATAGAATAGCCAGGTCTTGCCGCCCCAGTCGACGATCGAATGGTGCGTGGTCCAGCCCTGCACCGGCTCCATGATCTTGCCGCGATAGGTGAACGGACCGTAGGGCGACTTGCCGGTGGCGTAGACGAGGAAGTGGGTGTCGCCAGTCGAGTAGGTCAGGTAATAAGTGTCCCCGCGCTTGTACATCCAGGCGCCTTCGAAGAAGCGGCGCTCATGGTCGCCGCCGAGCAGGGGTTGGCCCTTTTCATCAAGGATCTGCGCGTCGCGCGGCGCCTCGGCATAGCTCTTCATGTCGGGGGACATCTTCGCAACCTTCGGCATCAGCGCCGGCTTGTCGTCGGCCTTGAGGTCGGTCACGCCGATGGAGGCATCATATTTGCCATTGGCCCAGTTCTGGAGCTGGCCGCCCCAGATGCCACCGAAATACATGTAGCTGGTCCCGTCCGTGTCGGTGAACACATTGGGGTCCATGGAGAAGCTGCCGGCAATCGGCTTGGGCTCGGCCTTGAACGGACCCATGGGGTTGCTGCTGGTGGCAACGCCGATGTGGAAGATGCCGTCCTTGTCCTTGGCGGGGAAGTAGAGATAGTAAGTGCCGTCCTTGAAGGCCGCATCCGGCGCCCACATCTGCTTTGCGGCCCAGGGCACATCCTTCACATCCAGCGCGACGCCGCCGACCTTCACCGGTCCGCCGATCTTCTCCATCTCCAGCACGCGATAATCATGCATCGCATATTGGGTGCCCAGATCATCGTCGGGAATGCCGGCGTCGACGTCGTGGCTGGCGTAAATGTAGATCTTGCCATTGAAGACATGCGCGGACGGATCAGCGGTGAAGATCTCCGTCACAAGCGGCTGGGAGAGGAAACGTCGTCCGTCCATGGAGACAGCCTCCGCGTCATTGGTCGCGCCGGCGGCGTTGTTCGCAGCGGCGGCGGGATCGTCCGTGGAGCAAGCGGAAAGGGCGGTGGCGATGCCGAGCACACAAAGGCTCGTCCGGATCAATGTGGCTTTCGACAAGGGGCTCTCCTTCGCTTTGATTCTCGCGCGCTGCATTTGCTGGGCAACGTCATTAAGGTAGCGCTACCATTTTGTGCGGCCGTCGGTCAAACGGATTCCGGCGCAAAACTGATTTTCCCATTTTTCCGAAATGGATAGCGGACGCTGCGACAAATTCCCGCTGGGCAAGCTGTTTTGGGAGCGCTACCAATAGTGCCCTGACCGGCAGCGAATCCATGTATGGAAGGCTGCTGCAAGCAAGGGAGAGGGACGATGCCGATGAGGGCAACTATCTGCGTGGGCCGCATGGCGGCTGCAACACTTTCGCTGGTCTTTTGTGCGGGCGCCGCGTGGGCCGGGCCGGAAGCGCGCTTCTCCAGCTTCGATTATGACGGTCGCTCGCTCGAGCGTGTGACGGTGCAGCCCGGTCAGTTCCGCAATCCCATCCTCTCCGGCTATTATCCCGATCCGTCGATCACGCGGGTGGGGAACGATTATTATCTCGTCACCTCCTCCTTCGCACATTTTCCGGGGCTGCCGGTCTGGCATTCGAAGGATCTGGTCAACTGGACCCAGATCGGCAACGCCATCGACCGCCCCGGTCAGCTCGATCTCTCCGGGCGCGGCGTCTCCGAAGCGGTTTTTGCGCCGGACATCAGCTTTCACGATGGCACCTTCTACATCGTCAACACCTGCGTCGAATGCCGGGGCAACTTCGTCATCACGGCCAAGAATCCCGCCGGGCCATGGTCCGATCCGATTTGGCTGCCGTTCGAGGGGATCGACCCATCAATCTACTGGGAAGGTGACAAGGCCTACATCGTCAACAACCGCGCGCCTGACGAACCGCCGCGTTACGAAGGGCATCGCGCGATCTGGATTCAGGAATATGATTGGCGCGCGGGCAAGATGGTCGGGCCGAGCACGCAGCTCGTCAATGGCGGGGTCGATCTCAGCAAAAAGCCGATCTGGATCGAAGGACCGCACATCATCCGGAAGGATGGCTGGTATTATCTCACCGCAGCCGAGGGCGGCACCAGCGTCGATCACTCGCAGGTCGTGTTCCGCTCGCGGACGCTGCGCGGGCCTTATGTCCCGCACAAAAACAACCCGATCCTCACCCAGCGCGATCTCGATCCGGCGCGGCCCGATCCGATCACGTCGGCTGGCCACGCCAAGCTCGTCCAGACGCCTGCGGGTGACTGGTGGGCAACCTTCCTCGCCGTGCGCCCCTATGCGGACAACTATTACAATATTGGCCGCGAGACCTTCCTGCTGCCGGTCGAATGGAAGGACGGCTGGCCCGTGATCCTGCCGCATGGTGCCAAAATCCCTTATGCCGCCAAGGCGCCGGCGCTGCCGCCCCAGCCGCGTCCCGTCCTGCCGACCAGTGGCGACTTCGCCTATGCCGACAGCTTCGATGGCGACGAACTCGCGATGCAATGGGTGGGCGTTCGCGTGCCCCAAGCCCCGTTCCACAGGCTGGAGGGCGGCGACCTGGTGCTCACGAGCGCAACGCCGCTCGGCGTGAAGGAGGGGACACCCGCCTTCCTCGGCCGACGGCAGCAGCATCATATCGCCAGCATGCGCACGACGGTGACTTTCGACCCGCAGCAGGATGGCGACCGCGCCGGTCTTGCCGCGCTCCAGAGCGATGACGCCTGGCTCTTCTTCGGCCTCTCGCGCCTGAACGAGCAGGACCGGGTGGCGCTTTACACGCGCGCAAAGGGCGAGGAGCGGCTGGTGGCCTCAGCGCCCGTCGACAATCGAGGGCCGATGACCCTCACCATCCGTGCCGAGGGCGGCAAGATGAGCTTCGATTATGCCGGCGCCGGCGGCATGGGAACGCTGGCAAGCGATCTCGATGCTCGGTTCCTCAGCACGCAAGAGGCCGGCGGTTTCACCGGCACGATTGTCGGGCCTTATGTCTGGACGCGCTCAAACCAGGGAGGCTGAGCCATGGTCACGCGGCGGACTGTACTCGAAGGCTCGCTTCTGCTCGCGGCGAGCGCTTGTCTCCCCGGCGGAGCAGCGGGCAGAGCGGAGGGCGCCGGCAAGCGCTCGCACCGGCTCTGGTATCGCCGCCCGGCCGCTGAATGGATCGAAGCGCTGCCGGTCGGCAACGGGCGGATCGGTGCCATGGTGTTTGGCGGCGTGGACGCCGAGCGGCTGCAACTGAACGAGGACACATTGTGGTCCGGCGGACCCTATCATCCGGTCAATCCGCAGGCGCTGGCGGCGCTGCCCGAGGTCCGCCGCCTCATTGCGCAGGGTCGCTACGCGCAGGCGCATGACCTCGCCAATCAGGCGCTGATGGGCCAGCCCCTCCAGCAGATGGCCTACCAGACATTCGGCGATTTGCGTCTGTCCATCCCCGGCGCTGTATCCAGCGCGCAGGACTATGAACGCGCGCTCGATCTGGACAGCGCCACGGCAACCACGCGCTTCACGCTGGAGGGCACGCGGCATGAACGCACGGTGTTTGCCTCGCCCGAGCGGCAGGTGATCGTGCTGCGCCACGTCGTCCAAGGCCCCGGCAGGCTGGATCTCGATATCGCGCTCGCCCCGGCGCAGGAGATGCGGGTGGAGGCCCGCGATGGGCTGCTCGTTGCGCGTGGTCGCAATCGCGGCGCCCATGGCGTTGCGGGCGCGCTGCGCGTGGCGGGGCTGGTGCGGGCCATTCCCGAAGGCGGCGCGCTCACCGCGCAGGGGGATCGGCTGGCCCTGCGTGGTGCGCGCGCGGTCACGCTGCTCATCGCCATGGCGACCAGCTTCCGTCGCTTCGACGACGTGAGTGGAGACCCGGATGCGCTGGTGCGCCGCTGGATGACGGACGCCATGGCGCGCAGCTACGATCAACTGCACAGGGAGGCGGTGGCTGCCCATCGTCAGCTCTACCGGCGCGTGGAGATTGATCTGGGTGACGACAGCGCCGCAGCCCTGCCGACCGACGAGCGGATCGTCGCCGCGCAGACCCGTGACGATCCCGGCCTCGCCGCGCTCTACTTCAATTATGGGCGCTATCTGCTGATCGGCTCGTCCCGCCCCGGCAGCCAGCCCGCCAACCTCCAGGGCATCTGGAACGACAGCATCGATCCGCCCTGGGGCTCCAAATACACCATCAACATCAACACGCAGATGAACTACTGGCCCGCGGAAGTCGCCGCCCTGCCGGAATGCACCGAGCCGCTCGTGCGGATGGTGCGCGAACTGGCGCAGAGCGGAGCACGGACGGCGCGGGAGATGTACGGCGCGCGCGGCTGGGTGGTGCATCACAACACCGATCTCTGGCGCGCGACCGCGCCGGTGGATGGCGCCCGCTGGGGCTTGTGGCCGTTGGGCGGCGCATGGCTCTGCACCCATCTGTGGGAGCGCTGGGATTATGGGCGCGATCTCGCTTTCCTGCGCGATGTCTACCCGCTGATGCGGGGCGCGGCGCTGTTCTTCGTCGACACGCTGCAGACCGATCCGGCCACCGGCTTCCTCTTCACCAGCCCGTCGCTCTCCCCGGAAAACGCCCATCATGGCGATATCGCGATCTGTGCCGGTCCCGCCATGGATCAGCAGATCCTGCGCGATCTATTCGACCAGACAGCGCGGGCTGCCGACACTCTCGGCATTGACGATGGTTTTGCTGCGCAGTTGCGCGACCTGCGCGCGCGCCTCGCGCCGGACCGGATCGGGGCGCAGGGCCAATTGCAGGAATGGCAGGAAGACTGGGATGCGCAGGCGCCCGAGCCGGACCATCGCCATGTGTCCCACCTCTACGGTCTGTTCCCGAGCCAGCAGATCGATCCGGACGAGACGCCCGCTCTGGCCGCCGCCGCCCGCCGCTCGCTCGAAATGCGCGGCGACGAGGGTACAGGCTGGGCAACGGCCTGGCGGATCAACCTCTGGGCGAGGCTGCGCGACGGCAACCGGGCGCATCGCATCCTGCGCTTCCTGCTTGGGCCTGAGCGCACCTATCCGAATATGTTCGATGCCCATCCGCCGTTCCAGATCGACGGGAACTTCGGCGGGGCCGCCGGCATCGCGCACATGCTCGTGCAGAGTCGGGGTGAGGACATTCATCTCCTTCCGGCGCTCCCTTCCGCCTGGCCGCGCGGATCAGTGCAGGGGCTGCGCGTGCGCGGCGCCTGCACGCTCGATCTGCGCTGGTCGGAGGGCAAGCCGCAGACGCTGACGCTGGTGAGCGCCATCGACGGTGAACGGACCATCCGCTTCGCCGATCGGCGGGAGACGGTGCGGCTCAGCGCCGGTCGCCCGCACCGCGTCGATCTGACGCGCCTGCGGGGCTGACGGCGTGGCGCCCCATTATTTGGGCAGTGCCACCCCGGTCCTGATCGTGAAGGATGCGCTCTGCACCGGCAGGCCGCTGTCCGGCTGCGCCGAGCCCACCGATACCCGATAGTCCCCGGTAAAGACCTGCCGCTCACCTTCCAGCGACACGGCGCTGAGATCACGCGGCGAGAGGTCGAAGCGCACCGCGCGGGACTCGCCCGGCTTCAGGTCGACGCGCTGGAAGCCGCGCAGCGCAATGCGCGGCGTGCCAGGTACATCCGGAAAATCGAGATAGAGTTGCGCCACCTCTTCGCCGGCCCGCTGGCCGACATTGCGGATGGTCGTGGAGACGCGGATGCCCTGCGACGCGTCCCCGGTGGCCTCGACCCGCAGCGGCTCATACGCAAATTGCGTGTAGCTGAGGCCATAGCCGAAGCGATAGACCGGTGTACCCGTGAAGTAGCGATAGGTTCGCCCAGCCATGCTGTAGTCGCCGAAGGGCGGCAGTTCGTCGATGCTCTTGTAGAAGGTGAGGGGCAGTCGGCCGGAAGGATTGGTTTTCCCCGAGAGGACATTGGCCACCGCCAGTCCGCCATTCTGCCCCGGATACCAGGCCTCGATGATCGCGGCGGCATTGTCCTTCGCCCAGGCGAGATTGATCGGGCTGCCGTTCATCGCGACTATCACCAGTGGCTTGCCGAGCGCGCGGGCCTTCTCGAGGAGCGCGATCTGGTCGGCGGGAAGGTCGAGCGTGGTCTTGTCGCCACCTTCGAAACCGGGGACCTTCACCGGCGTTTCCTCCGCCTCGAGATCGGAGGTGAGGCCCACCACGGCCACGATGACATCCGACTGCGCCGCGGCATCGGCCAGTGCCGCGTCAGCATCCGCCGAGACGCGCTTCCACATGAGGTCGATGCCGGTGTTGATGTGGGAGTTCATCGTCACCTGAATGGGGTGGCGCTTGCCCTTCTCCAACGTGACCGTCTTCATCGTCGGCAGGCTATTCCAGCGCGAATTCTTGAGGTCGACGAAATACTGGCCGTCCAACAGCATCTCGCCATTGGAGCCCGAGAGGCCGAGCCGGTACGTGCCGCTCTCCGGCGGCACGAGGAATCCGGTCCACACCACCCGATGATGATCGGACACATTGGCGAGGTCGAGGCTGCGCCCTGAGACGTCGGCTTCGCGCCGCGTCACCACCGGGCGCGACTGGAAGGTCATCGCCTTGGTCAGTGCGTCGAATGTGCCGGGCTCGAAGCGGGTGGGGGGCGTCTCGACCGGGTTGTAGTAGCGCGCGAGCAGGCCGGGCTTGCCGTCCGGTGCGAGCAGGGCGGAAGTCGGCACGCGGTCGCCATCGGTAAAGGTTTCCGCGAAGGGCGCGTGCTGGATCGCCGCGCCGGGCATCGCCTTGCGCAGCCCCTCCAGCACTGAAACGGGCGGGCCGGACAGGGTGGAGGAATAATTGCCGCGCAGCACGCGCGTTGCGTCGGCGAGCGGCCCGATGACCGCAATGCGCGCATCCGGCTTGAGCGGCAGGGCGCCGTCGTTCTTGAGCAGGACGAGGCTCTTTTCCGCCGCCTGCAGCGCCAGGGCGCCATGGTCGGGCGCGCCAATGGTCGCTGGAGAGATCACATCGCGCGCGCGCAGGCCCGGCAGGTCGCCATTGCGCAGCCGCGCGGAAAACAGCCGCACCAGCGCCGTGTCGATGTCCGTCCGGGTCAGCAGGTTCTGGTTCAGCGCATCGAGATAGGGCTGGCCAAGCCCGGCCGTGTCATTGAGGGTGCGGCCATTGCATTCGCTATCCACACCGGCGCGGATCGCGGCAGTCACCGCCGTGGCGGCATCGGGCGCATAATGGTGATTGAGGTTGATATCCGTTACCGCATCGCAGTCCGAGACGACATAGCCCCGGAAGCCCCAGGCCTTGCGCAAATGGGTCTTGAGCAGCTCGTCGCTGGCGCAGGCAGGTTGCCCGTTCACGCGGTTGTAAGCGCACATGATCGAGCCGGCCTTCGCATCGACGATCGCGGCGCGGAAGGCGGGCAGGTAGGTATCCTCCATGTCGTGGCGCGAGACATAGACATTGGCGTGGTGCCGGGTGGATTCAGGGCCGCTGTGCACGGCAAAGTGCTTGGGCGTTGCGATGATGTTGGGACGCTCCGGGTCCGGCCCCTGAAGCCCCTGGATGAAGGCCGTACCGATCTGCGCGGTCAGGAACGGGTCTTCACCATAGGTTTCCTGCCCGCGGCCCCAGCGAGGATCACGGAAGATGTTGATATTGGGCGACCATGTGTTGAGCCCGGTGCCGATGCGCCCCAGCCGTCCGGTCTGCCGCGCGAGCGTGTGCAGGCCCCGCATCTCGACACTGATGACATTGGCGACATCCTTGATCAGCGGCGCATCGAAGGTGGCGGCGAGGCCGATGGGCTCGGGGAAGTTGGTCGTCGGCAGCGTGCCCATCGCGCCATGCAGCGATTCCGTCCACCAGTTGTAGCCCGGGATGCCAAGCCGCGGGATCGCCGGAGCGACATTGAGCATCTGGTCAGCCTTCTCCTGCGGCGCCAGCTTGGCAACGATTTCGGCGGCCTGCCGCTCGGACCGTGCAATGACGTCTCCTTCGCTGCCGGACTGCGCAACGGCGGGGGCGGGCGCGGCAAGCAAGGCAGCGCCGGCGCGCAGGAGGATGCGCTTGGAGTGGCGAAGCGACGGGGCAGAAGGCATGGCTTGTCTCCAGGTCTTGGGAAGCAGGGAAGGCGTGCAGCCGCCAATCAGGCACCGCGCGGAGAGGTTCGTCATTGGGCGGCCTCCGGCGCACGCACGCCGGCACGGTCGATGATAGCGCGCGCGGCCTCGGGCCAGGCGTCGCCCTGGACCACGATATTGTCGATCAGGCGGTTGTTGAGATAGGCCGACCAGTTGCCATTGGCCTTGCCGCTATTGTACCAGTTTCCGACGGCAATATTATCCATATTGGTTCGCCGCGGCTGAGCGTCGTCCTGGGCGTTCAGGTTCGCCCACAGGTCCACACCTTCGATCACATTGTTGCGGACCGTGACGTAGCGCGATCCCTCGTCCAGATAGACGCCGATCCCGCCGGGCACGTCGTAGATGTAGTTCTCGGCAATCAGCGCGCCCGGATCGGCGGAGAGATGATAGATGGCGCCGCCATCCGGGAACCAGCGCTTCACGCCATGCACCCGGTTCCCGAGAACGACTGTATCGCGCAGCGTCGTCGGCGTGTCGTAGATGCGGTTGCCCGGCTGATCGTAATAGCCACGGGCCCGGCTCATATAGGCCGTGTTACCGCCCGGATCGTTGGTGCCCCAGCCCCAGCCGACGTCGATCCCGTCATAGGGCGCGTCCGAGACGTCATTGTGCAGGATGAGCGTCGCGGTGGCATAGGTCACCAGAATGGCGGCCTGCTCGCGATAATCCTGTGAGACTGTCTCGATGCGATTGTCGCGGATGACGATGTCCCGCACCGCCAGCTCCGGTCGGGAAGGGTGGTGCGCGTCGGTCGTCGTACCGCCGACCATGATGGCCCCGCCGGCGAGGGGACCGAAGCGCGATCCCCTGACCTCAATGGAGCGGGCGGCAAGCCCCGGTCCGGCGAAATTGGCTTCCGGATTGTTGCCGATGCCCAGCGCGATCTGACCCAGTTGCGCGAACGTGACATTCTCGAAGACGATCCGCTGTGCCGCCGAAACCTGTACCGCAGCCGGCTGCTGCCGCCAGTGATTGCGCTGCGCTTCAAAGGCGGCGCAGCCCCAACTGCAATCGCGGATCGGATCGGCGGGGTAGTTCGGTATGTCGCCCGCGAGGTAGGAGCCGCTCTGCTGGCTGGCATAACCCTCGGCACCGTTCGGTCCGCGCCAGCTCGTATGACGGAAGGCCAGACCGTAAAATGTCAGGTCACACACCGGCGCGTCCACGCTGCCGCCGATCGTGACCAACGCTTCAAGGCGCGGCAGGACGATCTCGCTCGCCTCGGGCGTCTTCCCGTCCTCGGGGCGATAATAGAGCAGGCCCTGTTGGGGATCGGCATACCAGTCGCCCGGTGCGCGGACGAACGCCAGCGCATTGGCGATGAAGAAGCGCGCCTTGTCTCCTGAGACTGGCCGCGCGAAGGTATCATAGCCGATCAGATTGTTGCGCCAGCCGGGTTGCCGCAGGAGGATGCGGTCGCCCTCGATTTGCTCGATGACCGCGCGCCGATCCGTGAAGAAGCCGGTGTTCTCCACTTCCATGCGGCCCTGGTCCGGCAGACCGGCAAGGAAGCGCCATGCGGGATCGACGATCTGGATTCCCCAATCGAAGAAGCGGAAAGCCGCGCGCGGCGCTTCCACGGCGGCGCGATGGGCCAGGCGGCCGTCCACCCAGAGCTGGCGCGGGTCGCTGCCTTTCTCGATGGGCGCAACCCAGATATTGCGCGCGCGATCCGCAAGCGTCCAGTTGCGCACGATTGTGCCGCCGGACAGTGTCGGCTGCGCACCCGGCGCGGCTTCCCACCGCACGACATGGCCGTCATGGCCGCCATCCTCCGCGCTGAAATGGAGCGGCGCGGTGAGATGGTACACGCCGTCTGCAAGCCGGACGGTCACCGGCCGCTCCCGGTTGAAGCGTCGCACGGCCGCCTGTGCCTGCTCGAGCGTGGCGAAGGGTCGCGTGGCGCTGCTGTCGCCTGCGGTGCCGCCCCGCGGCGCTACGTGAAGGACGACCGGCTCGGCATCCGGCCGAGGCGAGATCTGCACGTTAGCAAAGGCGTTTTCCGAGTTCGGTGCTGCGCTCTCCGGCATCGGCGGGATGGCCGGCGCGGGCGGCAGTTGCGCCAAAGCAGGGGAGGCGACGGCGAGCCAGAGCATAGCAAGGCTCAGGCGCAAGCCTGCGCCGGTAGCGCTATCTTTGTGCCGCCAGCCGTTCGGCCTCTCGGACGTTTCCCACCTCACAATGCCGATCTCAGACCGGCTGGAGGCCGTAGTCGCGGATCTTGCGCAGCAGGTCGCGATGGCGGGGAAGGCTGGTGCGCAGCCTCTCGGTCTGGCGGCTGTTCTCGCGCATCGCCTGCATGGCGACGGCAGCTTCCGGCGTCAGTGTCTCGGGTGCCACATCGGTCCGGAAGCCCATGCCATACAGCACATATTGGTAGCTCGCCGCCGGGAAGACTTCCTCGATGCGATCGAACTCGTCGTGGAACCATGGCGATTGGTAGCGCCACAGATGGAGCAGATCCTGCAGGCGGTCGGGGATCGTCTCGGGCATCAGATTGTCGCGCCAGAAGGCGCTGTCCGTGCGCTTGGTCAGCACATAATGGAGCTTGAGGAAATCGATGATCCGGCCCCAGCGATAGCTGGTGGTCTCGTTGAAGCGCCGGGCAATGATGTCCATCACTTCGCGACAGGCGGGCATCTGCTCGGCAATCATCTTGGCGGAAAGCTCCACCAGCACGATGGCCGAGGCCTCCAGTGGCTCGAGGAAGCCCGCCGCAAGCCCCACCGCCACGCAATTGCGCTTCCAGAAAATCTCGCGATGCCCGGAGCGGATATCGATCTTCCGCACGGTCAGACCGTCAGCGGCCGGGCCGATATAGGCGCGCAACTCGCGCTCCGCCTCGTCGCGGGAGATATGGCAGCTGGAGTAGACATGGCCGATGCCGCGCCGCGAGGGGAGGCCGATGTCCCAGATCCATCCGGCGCTTTGCGCGGTCGAGATGGTGTGGGTGGCGACCGGGCTGCTCTCGCTCTCATAGGGCACTTGCACCGCGAGGGCCGTGTCGCAGAACAGCACGTCGCCGCAGTCCTTGAAGGGCACGTCCAGCGCGCCGCCCAGCAGCAGGCTGCGAAATCCGGTGCAGTCCACGAACAGATCGCCCTCGATCTCGTCGGCCTGCTCGGTGTCGATGGCGCGAATATCGCCATTCTCGGCCAGCAGCACCTCGCGCACGTCGGCCAGCACATGCCGCACGCCCAGCTTCTCGCAGCAATGGCGCTGGAGGAAGGGCGCGAACTTGCCGGCATCGAGATGATAGGCGTAGTTGGCGGCGCCTTCATATTCCGGGGTGGTGATGGATTTGGGCGCCAGTCCCTCATCGCAGATCACGCCCTGCGGACAGACGGTGTCGCAGAAACTCTGGCCTTTGCCGTTGGCCAGCCAGTGGGGCACGAGGTTGATCCGCGCAAAGCCCTCGGGCAGCACGAGGGGGTGGTAATAGCCGTCGTCCGGCTCGCCAGTGGTCCAGCGCGCGAAGCGGGCGCCCTGCTTGAAAGCGGCGTCGCACTCGCGGAAGAAATCGGTTTCGGAGACGCCCATGGTCTTGAGCGTGGAGCGCAGCGTCGGCCAGGTGCCTTCGCCAACGCCGATGATCGGCGTATTCGGCGATTCAACCAGCGTGACGGTGAAGCTGTGTGGAATGCGCCCGCGATGCCGGGCGGCAATAATTCCTGCAGTGAGCCAGCCGGCCGTGCCGCCGCCGACGATCACGATATTCTTGACCGGATGAACCATGACCACTCACATGAAAATTGCGGGGGAGCGCAGGAGTGCGCTCCCCCGGCAAGATGTCAACCCGATCAGTACTTCAGGCGGAAGCCGGCCGTGAAGCGACGTCCATAGGACCAGATGTCCAACACCTGATTGCTGAACCGCCCGTGGGTGCTGTAGGTCGAGTTGTTGAGGTTGTTGCCCTCGACAAAGACTGTGGCCCAAGGGGTCACGTCATAGCTGGCCGACGCGTCGATGGTCAGCTGCTGATCGACATAGACTGGTTCTGCGCCGAAGGTCCCGCCTTGGGCCTGACCCAGCTGGAGCAGATATTCATCACGCCAGTTTACTGCACCACGGATCTGGAAGCCGTCCTTGTCATAGAAGGCAATGAAGTTTGCCGACTTTGCCAGACCGGTGATCGAGAAGGCCGATCCGTCCGTGCTCGATGGATCGTAGTTGCGATTGCTCCACGGGAAGGTGGCGTTGGCCTGAAAGCCGAAGCCGCTATCGCCGAAGACATGCTGCAAGGCGACTTCGACACCCTTGATCGTGGCTTCAGGGCCGTTGATCTGGCTGTTCACGTTGAAGCGGGCAATCCTGCCGGTGCTAGGATCGATTACATCGTTGATGGTCTGCGTGGAAACACCGCCAACGACGAAGTTCGTGATGTGCTTCAGGTAGAAATTTGCCGAGAAGTAGGAGTTGCGCTGATAGTACCACTCCACCGCAGCGTCGAAGTTGTCAGACAGGTACGGCTTGAGGTCGGGGTTGCCGCCATTGGCCGAAAGGCTGCCGACACGCAGCGTGCCAAGCGTGACCGTCGGGCGCAGAGCCGTCAGGGCAGGCCGGGTAAGTGTACGCGAGGCACTCATGCGCAACAGCAGGTCAGGCATAACCTCCAACCTGGCATCGAGGCTCGGCAGCAGATAGGTGTAGTTCGACGAGCGAGCGATGTCCGTTGCTTCAGAGTAGCCGTCCCCAAGCGGTCCAAGCGAGGGATCAGGCTGGATCAGGGTTGGGTCGCCAGCCGGAATCGAAAGTCCGAGGAGCTGCCGGCCGATCGCTGTCGAGGTCAGATGCGTGCCTTCGTGGCGGAGGCCTGCAGTGATGTTGAACGGCATTCCGCCAAGATCGGTCTCGAAATCGGCCCGGAAGAAGATGGCGTATGTCTTTTCGCGGATCTCGTAGACACTGCCGGGATCAAGCGATGGTGCGACCGATCCGCCGGAGGCTTCGAGCAGACGATACACTTCGTACGGATCATAGACGATGGCTGCGGGCGCAAGTGTGCCCTGATACCCCGGGATCCAGTTCCCCGTGCCGATGAGCCCCTTGTAGACGCTGGCCGGCAGCGGCGAGATGCCTCCGTTGGGCCCGCCGGCATTGCCGGACAGTGTGCCGTAGCCGGAGCGGCTGGCGAACACGCCGTTGGTGAACGTGCTCTCGTTCTCGCCGTAGAGACGGTCTTCCATATACTGGCCGCCGAAGGAGAGACGGAGATCGTCCTGGTTCCAGCGCAGTACCGCACGAAGCTGTTTAACGGTATCAGTGTTGTAGGGCGCGCCGCGAACGATCACGTGCGAGCCGATGACGCTGGTGTCGGTGAAACGGGAAATATCTCCGTTCGGGCCTACATCGTGGATCTGCGGGAGAAAATCCTTGCTCGGGCCAAGGATCGCGACACCGGTATTGGCGCCAAGAATGCCGCCATAGCCGATATCCATGCTGTCGTTAAAGCCGTTGCGGCCCGGGTTGCGCGTGCTGCGTGAAATGAACCCGTCGACATCAAGCTGGAGATTGTCGTTCAGATCCCATTTGACGTTGGCGCCGATGGTGTTCGTCTCGAGAATCGTGCGGGTATAGTTGGCATTGAAGTCCATCGGCGTGCCGGGCTGGGAGAAGTCCACGACCGTGCCGTTGTCGTCATATTCCACGTTGCGCAGTGAGGTGCCGTTGAACCAGGCGGCGTAGCCGAACGCGTTGCTGTTGACCGTCTGACGGCTGTAATTGTCGTCGATGGTGATGAGCAGGTTGTCCGTCGGCTGCCACTGAAGAGCAATGCGCGCGTCGACGCGCTCGTCCTTGGTGTGAACCTGGTCAATGCCGGTCTGCTGGGGGAACCAGGTCAGGATAGAGTTGCGGTTGTTCGGGTCGGCCCATTCCGGGCTGTCCGCTTGGCCGGTGGGTGTGCAAGACGGCACTGCAGGTCCGGCCTGACAAGGCGCGAAATTGGCGCCGATCCAGCCGGGAATGAACACGCGGTTCGAGGTGGTGTCGGTCCGCGTATATGCGACGCTTCCCAGAACGCCGATCGTGTCGTCCGCAAAGGTGTTTGACAGGAGCAGGCCTGCCGAGGGTGTGATATCCTTGCTGCGGCTCTGAAAAGAGCCGGAGGCCGTGCCGACTGCGTGGAAGCCGGGCCGGTCGAACGGCTTGGGCATTTCCACATTGATTGTGCCGCCAATGGCGCTGGTCGACAGTTCCACATTCGGCGTCTTGTAGACGTTCAACCGTCCAACAAAGTCGGAGCCGATCGTGGTGAAGTCGACGGCACGGTTGCCGGTGGCTGTCGAGATGTGGCGGCCATCGATCAGCGTGTCGATGAAGTCGCCGCCAAACCCGCGGATGGAGACGCCGCTGGCTTCCCCGCGCTGACCGGAGCGCTGGACCGAAATGCCGGGCAGGCGCTGCAATGCCGCTGCCACGTTCGGATCGGGGAACTTGCCGATGTCTTCCGCGGAAATCGCTTCCACGACGCCAGCGGACTCACGCTTGATGTCGAGGTTCTGCTGCAGCGAGGCGCGGTAGCCTGTGACGATGATTTCTTCCGCCGAAGCAGCAGGCGCGGCCGTCGTCTGGGCGAGGGCAGGCGCCGAGACCATGACTGCCATGGCGCTCGACGCACCAAGCAGGACTGTCTTGAGAATTGCAGATCGATTCAGACTGAAATCGAGATTCGGCTGATGGCCTTTCATAAACCCCCTCCACTGTAGACATCTAAAGCGCCGCCAGCCGGTTGCCCGGGCAGGAGGAGCCAGGAAACGGCATTGCTGCCGCCGTTGCTCAACAGATGCGGATAAAGTGGTCCCTTGTCGGCGTGACACGTCACGCTTACACACCCTCTCCAGACATCGTGTTTTTCTATCCTTGAACGTTAGTTCGAAAAGGTAGCGCTATCAAGCTGAAATTTTCAGTGTATAAAGCACGTGTCCTTTGGACGCGGATTTCATCGTTAATGCCTGATTTCTGCGGCTCAATGAGATACGAAGCATGATGTTCGGCAGCGAAGCAAGGCTCTGAAGGGCGCGCGCTGCAAAATTTTTTTGAGGGGATGTGACACAATGGAGGCAGTGCTCGAGATTCTGGATTCGCAGGCGCACCGGCATTTGCGGTTGCGGCCTGGATCGCCGGAAACCCGCAATTTCGTGCCGATCGTGCCAGCAGAGTTTGCAGCCGCCGCCGCAGTCTCCCCCATTCTGTTTGCGAAGAATCCTGAAACCGGCGCTTTCTATGCAGGCGCGTTGTTCGGCTTCAAGGAGGGCGAAAATCTGCTGGCCGACTCGGTGTCCGGCCATGCGCCGTTTCGTGCGCTGGATCAGCAGCGAGAGGCCTTTTTCGTCTCGGGTAAAAACATCGCCATCGACCGCGCCAGTCCCCGCCTGAGCGAAGTCGCGGGCGAGCCGCTGTTTGATGAGGATGGCGCGCCCGCGCCCGTGATGCGTCAGATCCAGCGTCTGCTCGGGCAGGTCGTGGCAGGGCAGCAGGAGGCCGACCGCTTCATTGCTGTGATGGGTCGCCTCAGTCTCATACAGCCGGTCGATATCTCGCTGCGCTTTGACGACGGGGAGACGATCAATCTCGCCGGTCTTTATACGATCAGCCTGGATCGTCTGCATGCCCTGGACGATGCCGCGGTGCTGGACCTGTTTCGCAGCGGCGATCTCCAGCTTGCCTATTGCGTGGCCGGCGCTCTGAAGCAGGTGCCGGTGCTGGCGGAACGGCGGAACCACATGCTCGCCCGCCCGGCCTGATCGGGGGCTGCCATGTCGCCTTCGATCAACGAGATCCCGCGCGAGGCACTGACTGACGGGCCCGCGTTCCGCCAGCGGCTCGTGGAGGCCTGCCAACCGGCGGTGGTGCGGGGCCTGTGCGCGGACTGGCCGGTCGTGCGCGCCGCCGCTCAGGCAGAAGAGGGGCTGGCGACCTATCTGGATGGATTCGCGACGGAACGGCCGGGCGAGATATTCCTCGGCGGACCGGATATTGCCGGTCGGTATTTCTATAGCGAGCAGCTTGATGGCTTCAACTTCGAGCGGCAGGAAGTCTCCGTGCGCGAAGGTTTGCGCCGCATCCTCGCTTATGCACGCACGCCTGAAAAAGGCACCGTCTACATGGGCTCGCTGCCCGCGCGCAGCTATGTTCCGGGCTTCGAGGCAGAGAACGCTCTGCCTTTCATGCCGCAGGAAGTCGTCCCCCGCATCTGGCTCGGCAATGCCTCGCATGTGAGCTGCCATTACGACACCTTCGAGAATCTTGCCTGTGTCGTTGCCGGCACCCGGCGCTTCACGCTGTTTCCGCCGGATGTCATCGGCGATCTTTATGTCGGGCCGATCGATCGGACCTTGTCAGGACCGCCGGTCAGCCTCGCCACGTCCGCGCCGGAGGGCGACTCCCGCTATCCCCGCATGGCGCGCGCGCAGGAACGGGCGGTGAGCGTGGAGTTGATGCCGGGCGACGCGCTCTATCTCCCCAAGCTCTGGTGGCACGAGGTCGAGGCGACAGCGCCGTTCAACATGTTGGTGAATTACTGGTGGGACGCCTTCTCGTCGGGGCCGGACGCGCCGATGAGCACGATGATGCTGGCGATGATCGCGATTGCGGAGCGACCTGCTGCCGAGCGGGAGGCCTGGCGCGCCTTCTTCGATCATTATGTCTTTCGGCCGGACGGGCATCCGCTCGCGCATTTGCCGGAGGAGCAGCGCGGCATGCTCGGTCCGCTGCGTCAGGGCAATTACGGGCGCATCCGGGCGCTGGTCATGCAGCAATTGCGCGGCGGCGGTTGATGACCGCGCCGGACGATAATCAAACAGGAGGATGAGGATGACGATGAGAGCGATGACGCTGGCCCTGCTGGCCGGCCTGTGCGTGACAATGCCTGCCGCGCCTTCCTTCGCGCAGGTCGCGACGAATGCACCGGCACCGGTTCCTGGCGCGCCGAAAGTGACGGTCGAGCGGATCAAGGTCCATTCTCCGGCAATTGCCGGCAATCTGGAAGGGGAGGCCGCGGACCGCGACGTCGTGGTGGTGCTGCCGCCGGGTTACGCCGCAAATCCGGGCAAGCGCTATCCGGTCGTCTATGCACTTCACGGCTACTCCATCGGCGCGGAGCAATGGCTTGGCGAAATCCACGTGCCGCAGGTCATCGAGGGCGCGCTCGCCAAGGGCGCAAAAGAGATGATCGTCGTCTTTCCGGACAGCAAGACCGTCCACAATGGCTCGATGTACTCCAGCTCGGTCACGACCGGCGATTTCGAGCGCTTCGTCTCGCACGATCTCGTCCGCTATGTCGACAGCCACTATCGCACCCTTGCGGACCGGCGCAGCCGCGGCCTGGTCGGTCATTCCATGGGCGGTTATGGCGCGACGCGGATCGGGATGAAGCATGCCGATGTGTTCGGTGCGCTGTATCTTATGAGCCCGTGCTGCCTCTCGGCGCGCGATGCGTTCGGCATGGACGAGGCAAGCCTGGCGCGGGTTGCGGCGATGAAATCGCCTGCCGAGTCCGAGGGCCTGCCTTTCCCCCTGCGCGCCCAACTGGCCGTCGGTGCGGCCTGGTCGCCCAACCCGAAAAAGCCACCTCTGTACCTGGATCTTCCTGCGGGTGACGACGCGCAGCGCAAGGCCGTGCTTGCAAAGTGGGCAGCCAATGCGCCGCTTGCCTTCGTCGATCAACATATCGGGGACCTGCGGCGCTTTGCGGCGATTGCCATGGACGTGGGCGATCAGGACGGGCTGAAAACCGACACCGAGGCGCTGCACAAGGTCCTGGACTCCTACGGGATAGCCAACAGCTTCACGCTCTATGAAGGCACGCACACCAGCCACGTCGCCTTTCGCTTTCAGGATCATGTCATGCCGTTCTTCAGCACCCATCTGGTTGCCGGGGAGGAAGGACGGAAATGAGCGTACGGTCGACTGCCCGGGCCCTTGGCTGGACGAGCTTCATCGCGGCGGCGCTGATCGCCGCTCCGGCGAGCGGGCAAGTGCGGGATAGTGCGTCGGACGTAGCGGCCCCATCACCCGCGGCCGATCCGCTCGCGCCCACCGGCCGCTGGAGCGTTTACGGCGGCGGCCATGCGCCGCTGCCGCCGATGGGCTGGAACAGCTGGAACGCCTTCACCAGCGATATCGACGAGGAAAAGCTGATGGCCTCGGCGAGGATCATCGTCGAGAGCGGACTTGCCGCGAAAGGCTATCGCTACATCAACATTGACGATGGTTGGTGGCTCCAGCGCCGTGCTTCGGACGGGCGGATGCTCATCCGCACCGACAATTTCCCGTCGGCCGTCACGGCGGACGGGAACGGCAGCTTCCGGCCGCTGACCGACCGCCTTCATGCCATGGGGCTGAAGGCGGGCATTTATTCCGACATCGGTCGCAATTCCTGCGGGCAGGTGTTTACCTCGACCTTCCCGAACCAGCCCGAAGGCAGCGTCGCCGAGCGTGAAGTCGGCCTCTATGGCCATGTCGATCAGGACATCGCGCTCTACTTCAAGGAGTGGGGATTCGATCTCATCAAGGTGGATGCCTGCGGCATTCGCGGGCTTCCGCCCTCCGATCCGCGCGTCAAGGCGGGGCAGTATCGCGCGCTGGGGCCGCTGATTGACGTGGAGTCCCTCGGGCGGACGAACATTCCGGCTGTGAAGGCGCTGTATGACGAAGTCAGGCAAGCGCTTGAGCGGCACAATCCCGACAATGACTTTGTGTATTCGCTCTGCCTGTGGGGCTCGGCGGATTCGCGGGCGTGGTCGAAGACGATGGGCAACATGTCCCGCACCAGTGAGGACATCTTCCCCACCTGGGGGCGGATGCTCCACAATCTCGATAGCGTCGCGCATCGGCCGCTCTATGCACATCCCGGCTCCTGGAACGATCCCGACATGCTCTTCGTCGGTACAGGCGAGTTTGACGTGGCCGATCCCGTCAAAGCCCGTTCCCACATGGCGCTTTGGGCCATGGTCAATGCGCCGCTCATCATCGGCTATGATCTGCGCAAGGCGTCCCCGGCGCTGATGGACATTCTCGGCAATGCACAGATCATTGCCCTGAACCAAGACTCCGCCGGAAACCAGGCGGTGCTTGCCTTCGATTCGCAGGAGGTCCAGATTTTCGTGAAGACGCTGGACGATGGCGACAAGGCCGTGGCGATCTTCAACCGCACGGCCGCGCCGGCCAAGGCGCTGCTGACCGCCGATCACCTCAAGCTCGCGTCGGAGAGTCCAATCGACCTGACCGATCTCTGGCAGGGCGGCCAGCGGCGTTTCACCGGCGAGCAGACCTTCGAACTGGCGCCTTATGAAACGCTGATCTTTCGCGCCGGGGGGAGCAGGCGGCTCACCGAGGGCCTCTACCTCTCGGAGCAGCCTGCCCGGGTTAACCCGGCGGTCGACGGCGTGATGGTGCCGGAAGCCGATCCGCAGGTGCATCGCGGGCTTCTGCCCTGGCGCGGCACGAAAGGCGGCGGCGAGCGGACGCAATATGGCGGCTGGGGCGGCGCGCGGCTCGACCAGACGCCTTTTGGGCAAGCCCTGTCCGTCGCCGGCAAGCATTACGACAGTGGGCTCGGCATCCTGGCCAATTCGCGAGTCGAAGTACGCAACGAGGGCTTCCGTCGTTTTGTCGCCGAAGTCGGCATTGACGATTCCGCGCGTGCCCGGCAGCACCCGGTCACTTTCCTTGTCTACGGCGATGGCAAGTTGCTCGCCCAGTCCAGGGCTGCCCGGCCCGGCGAGGCCGCGCAGTCGCTGGACGTCGCCATCGAGGGCGTCCGCCTCATCGAGCTGGTGGCGCGCACGGAGAGGGGCGTGCTTTTCCCGGATCCTGTGACCTGGGGTAATGCAGCCCTTCTCCGTTAGGGTCAGTCGCCCGCATTTCGCGTTGTCGCAGGCGCCCCGGTCCGGTCGCTAAGATCGTTAACAACGGTTCGCCGCATGATGTACTCTGGTTACCGGCGCTGCAACCCAGCCGCGCGGAACCGTTCATGTGCGCGCAAGGTTCCCACGAACACGCATGACAGTCATGGCGCTTCACAGCCATGTCGTAGGATTTTTTGGGAATGATGACGGAGGGGTTTCTGACGGTCGAATACGCATCGCGCGAGCGGCGGTCGGGACGAAACTGCGATCCTGCAGGCCCCGGCCGGTCGACTTGAAGGGAGTAAAGAACATGAATTTCATATCCAGTAGCCCGAAGCTTCTGTTGTCACTGGCCCTGCTGACCGGCGTTGCCTCGGGCAGTGTCGTCGCGCAGACGCAGGAAACGCCGGACGCCGATCTCTCCACCACCGTCTACACGGATGAACCCGCCGAGATGACGCAGGGCCCGGAGATTGAGGGCATCATCGCCGCGCGCACGGGTGATCAGCTTCAGGTCGTCTCGACCGATGGGACCCGCAATGTCGTCACCGTCAACAGCGCGACCCGCATCACGGCCAGCGGCGGCTTCCTTGGGCTCGACCGCGATCAGTTGGGCCCCGACCAGCTGCTGAACGGCCTGCCGGTCAAAATTGACACGCTGCAGGGCAGTGGCGGTCTTGTCGCGAGCAAGATCGACCTGAAGAACCGCGATCTGCGCACGGCCGAGATGATCCGCAACGGCACCTCGCAGCGCTTCGAGGAGCAAGCGGCGGCCACCGATGCCCTGCGCGCACGCATGGGCGACATCGACAAGTACAACATCAAGAGCACGACGAACGTGCACTTCGATACCGGCAAGGCGGTGCTTTCGCCGATGGACAAGGACAATCTCTGCGCGACGGCCTCTACGGCTGAAGCAACCGAGAATGCTCTGCTGCTGGTCGTTGGCTACACCGACTCCACGGGCGACCTGGAGTTCAACCAGCAGCTCAGCGAGAAGCGCGCGGCCAGCGTCGTCAATTATCTCCAGCAGACCTGCAAGTGGAAGCCTTACCGCATGCTCGCGCCGGCCGGCATGTCTCTGGCCGATCCCGTCGCCAGCAACGACACTGAAGAAGGCAAGGCGCAGAACCGTCGCGTCGAGGTTCATGTTCTGGTGAGCAAGGCCGTCGACGGCGTTTGAAAATAGGAGGAGCGGGTGGGTTCGCCCACCCGTTCACCATCCGGATTGGCCGGGCCAAGATTCCGGTCGATCTGGTCTGATGATCAGTCGTCCGGATTGTCCCGGGCCGGCCGTTCCATCGCGGCGCGGGTATCGTCCAGCGCAAGCTGGACAAGCACGCGCATCGCTTCGGCGGCCGCATCGGCATCGCCCGCCGCAATCGCGTCGAACACGCGCAAATGGTCTGGTACCGGATCGCGGGGCAGGCCGAGCAGGCGCTGTTTGAATTGCGTCGTCCAGTTCACGGCAGCGCCGATGCTTGCGCTCAGCGTCATCAATACGGCATTGCCAGTGGCGGCCAGCAAGGCGCTATGGAAATCCCGGTCGGCCTCGCGGCCCTGTTCCGTGACCAGAGTGTAGCGCTTCATGCGCGCCAGCGCGTCCTTCATGGCGGCAATATCGTTGCGGTCGCGCCGCTGGGCGGCCAGTCGCGCAGCTTCTGGCTCTACGATGGCGCGCAGTTCGAAGAGGTCGCGCACATAGTTCACGTCCGGCTCGCCGCCGAATGCCCAGGCAAGGATCATCGGGTCGAGCAGGTTCCAGTGACTGCGCGGCAGCACGCGCGTGCCGGCCTTGGGGCGGCTCTCGACCAGGCCCTTGGCCGTGAGCACCTGAATAGCCTCGCGATAGGCGCTGCGCGATACGTCGAGCGCCTCGGCATTCTCGATCTCGCCGGTCAGCCGCTCCCCGGGCGCGATGCGCCCCGATACGATGGCGGACCCCAGATAATGGGCCACAGCGCCGCGCAGCCGCCGGCCAGAGCCTTTCGCAGAGCGATGGATTTCCGGGGGCATCTCGCCCAGTCCGGTCTGCCCGGCCGTCGTGCTGTCATGCTTTGTTATGGTCGCTGCCCCCGCTCTGCCGGATGTCTGGACCCAGACATCCGGACTTTGCCTGTCCCTCAATTAGCGGGACTCCCGCTGCACTTGCAACAGGCGCACGAGCGGTAGGTTTGCCCGCAGGGGCAGGGGCAGGGGCAGGGGCAGGGGCAGGGGCAGGGGCAGGGGCAGGGGCAGGGGCAGGGGCAGGGTGAGGCAGAGGGAGAGTGAGACGGGGGCAGGGGCGGGCGCGGGCTCGGCTGATCAGCCCGCGCCTCGTCGGATCAGGGTTCCAGCGCGATCATGGCCACCGATTTGGCCGGCAGGTCGATCGTCAGGCGCCCGTTGCGTACATTTGTCGCGATTGGCTTGGGGCTCACGGTGTTCGGCGCCGCGAAGGTGTTGATGCTGTCCACCTCCGGTGCGGTCAGCACCTCGCCCTTGCCGGAACGCACGCCAAGACCGGCGACGTTCACGGTTACCGGCGCGGCGCGGTTGGCATCCACATTGGTCAGTGCCAGCCACAGCTTGCCCTGCGTGTCCTTCACGGCAACGGCGTCGATCCGCGGCAGAGTGATGTCGCCATGCTGATAGGTGCCCGCCTCGAAGCTCACCGGAATGAACGTCGCATCCTGGAAGGGCACATACATCTTGAAGACATGATAAGTGGGCGTGAGCACCATCTTCTCTTCGTCGGTCAGGATCATCGCCTGCAGCACGTTGATCATCTGCGCGATGTTGGTGAGCTTCACCCGGTCGGCATGGCGCGCGAATATGTTGATGTTGAGCGCCGCGATGATGGCGTCACGCATCGAGTTCTGTTGCGCAAGGAAGCCGGGGTTCGTGCCGGGCAGAGGCTTGAGCCACACGCCCCATTCATCGACGGCGATCGAGACTTTCTTCTCTGGATCATATTTGTCCATCACCGCCGCATTGGCCTTGATGAAACCATCCATACCAAGTGTCTCCTTGACCAGCCGCGCATAGGCGCCCTCATCGAAGGAATCGCTTGGATAAGATGGCGGCCAGCCGCCGGTCGTGTAGCGATGCAGCGCCAGGCTTTCGATGGACCAGGCCCAGTCATGCTGCTTCCAGGTCTTCATCACCTCTTCGGTATAAGCGAGGTTTTCGTCGCCCGGGCCGACCGCGACGCGCTTCATCGCCTCGGGTTTGCCCTCGCCCTGATCGGGGTGATAATTGCGCACGAAGCGGGCGTAGAGCTTCATCTGGTCGGCATAGAACTCCGGCCGCATCGCGCCGCCGCAGCTCCAGCTTTCGTTGCCGATGCCGAGATATTTGATCTTGTAGGGCTCGCGATGGCCATTCTCGGCCCGCTCCTTGCCGGCCGATGTGGTCGGGTCCGCCGTCATGTAGGCGACCCAGTCCGCCGCTTCCTTCACGGTGCCCGAGCCGATGTTGACGTTCAAATAGACCTCGGCACCAACCTGCTTGGCAAAGTCCATGAACTCATCGGTACCAAATGCGCTCGTCTCGACCGAGCCGCCCCAGTTGGAGTTGATCGAACTGCGCCGCTGGTCCGCCGGGCCGACGCCATCGCGCCAGTGATATTCGTCGGCAAAGCAGCCACCGGGCCAGCGCACCAGCGGCGTGCGGATCGCGCGCAGGGCATTGACCACATCGGTGCGGATGCCCCGGACATTGGGGATCTTGCTATCCTTGCCGACCCAGACGCCGCCATAGATGCCGGTGCCCAGATGCTCGGCGAACTGGCCGAAGATGTCGCGGTTGATCGTGGCGCCCGGCTTGCTTGCGTCGATGCGCACCTCGATCGGATCGTTCGCGCGGGCTTGCGCCGCAGCGGGCGTGGTCGCGGCGATGAGCGCCGGGACGGTCATGGCGGTGGCCAGCAGGGCCAGGGTGGCAAATCTCAAGTTCAGTCTCCCCTCATGGTCGGAAATCGGTCGTTGTGATGTGGCATGATCTCAATCGCCTGCGATCGGCAGTTCAAAGCCGGGGACGGGCAGGGCGCGTGCATCGAACAGATTGACGATCGGGCTGTCCGCCCAGCCATAGCGCACGCGCGTGGCGGCCTGGCCGTCATCCCGAAGCCAGACGTCTGCCCCCGAGATCGCGGCCTGCGCGTAACGGCAACTTTCCTGCGTGTTGCCGCACAGCTCGAAGCCGATTGGCGCGGCGGCGCTCCACGCGGCAAGGCGCCCTTCCACGCCCGAGAACGCAACGCGAATTTGCCCCTGCGCGCGACCGGCGCTGACCGGCATGGGGAGCGCAATGCCCTGCGCCGCCATGGCGAGCCGCTCGCCGAGCAGCGTCTTGTTGGCCGGATGAATGTCCGTGCGTTCGCCAAGGTCGATGGCGGTCACGAGCGCGGCATTGCTGTCGCCTGCAACAAAAGCGCGCTGCTCCTCGCGAAGGCTGGCCCAGCCTGATGCCGTCGGCGCCAGCTGCGGCGCGCCGAAATTGGCAAGCTGCACGACGAGCATGCGCAGGTCCGTGCCAAACTGACGCCGCCAGCCTGCGGTCAGCGCCCGCAGCCGATCCGCATAGCCCGGCAAATCGACATCGCTCTCGCCCTGATACCAGGCGGCACCCTTGAGGGCGATCTGCCCGAGCGGCGCGACCATGGCATTGTGCATGACGCCCAGCCCGCCATTGCCGTCCCACGGCGGCCGGGGCGGGAAGCTGGGGACCGGCGCGATGCTGTAGCGCCAGCCCTGCGCCAGCGGGACTGCGGCGCCGCCGTTGATCGTGAGCCTTAGCTGCTCGGCGCCCGTCGTGAAGCCGCCCTTGTCCCAGCTGTTGCTGATCGCGACCATGATTTCGTTGTCGCCCGCGCGCAGCAGGGCGGGGGGCAGGGCATAGCGGCGCGATTGGTCCCAGCTGAACGTGTTGCCCACGGCCCGGCCATTGACGAACGTCATGTCCATATCGTCCATGATGCCGAGTTCCAGCGTCGCGCCGGCCTGCGCCTGTGCGCTGGTGAGGCGCACGGTGCGGCGCAGCCAGACTGTGCCATTGGTATCACGAGCGAGCGGCGTTCCCGCCCAGTCGTTCCACACGCCGATGTGCGGCACATCGCTCCAGGCGATGCTGTCGGGCCTCAACCATGGCTCGCTGCCATCGGCCTCTTCGCGATACCAGCGCTCCCATTGCGGCGCGAAGGCCGTAACGGCGCCCAGCGGATCGCTGTCATGCTGGCGCAGCATGGCCAGATCGTCTGCACCTTCGAGCGCGACAGCAGCATCGGGCGTCAGCCATGGCCGCAGGCGCGATCCGCCCCAGCTCGCATGGATGAGACCGATGGGGACGCGCTGCGCCGCCCGCAGCGCCGCGCCCATGAAATAGCAGGCCGCGGAAAAGCCCGGCACGCTCGCTGGCGTTGCCGTGCTCCAGCGGACCGGCGCGCCGAAGCGCTCGGCCGGCACGCTGGCGGTCATCTTTGGAATCTGGAGCAGCCGCAGGCCCGGATCATCGGCCCGCTGGGCGACCATCGATCCGTTCAGTCCCCGCTCGACAGGAAATTCCATATTGGACTGGCCCGAGCAGAGCCACACATCGCCGACGAGCAGGTCCTGAACCAGCGTAGCACTGCCGTCGGCGCCGGTGACGCGCAGGGTGAGCGGCGCGTCGCTGGCGGACCGGGGCGGAAAGTGCAGCGAAAAGGCCCCGTGCGCATCTGCCGTTGCTGTCGCGCGCTGCTCGCCGAGCTGCGCCGTGATTCGTTCCTGCGGCCGGGCCGTGCCGGAAATGGTGATCGGGGCATCGCGCTGGATGATGGCCTGATCGGTCCACGCTGCCGAAAGAAGAACGGGGGCGGCAAGAGCACCCTTTGCCGAGAGGCCAGCCAGAGTCAGACCGAGCAGTCGTACAATCTTGCAATGGCGCCCGATGCCGCGAGAGAACGCACTAACGCGGTTCTGCCGCGCGCTTTCAACGCTCATGCCCCTCTCCATCCTCTCTTCGTGGTAGCGGTATCATGATTGTGGAAACCGGATTCGGCAACCCCCTAAGTTCAGGCTGTTAAGTCAATCGTCGAACGGCTCGACGGTCTTGCGATTGCCGCGCAGGAAGCTGTCAGCCACGATGCACAAGGGCGCTGTGTCCACATCGCTCAGCCCGGCGCGGATGAGGTCCGCAAAGCGTGCGTAGAGCCCCGGATATTCAATGTCCGGGTTTTCCTGCGTTCCCGCGGGAAGCGTCAGCACTGCGCCGCCTTTCGCGAGGTGCAGTCTTCCGGCGTCGGTTTCCACGATGATGTCCCAGCTTTGCGGCCCGGTCTGCCGCCAGTCGAGATCCATATGGATCGGCGTGCCGAGCGTATCGGCAAGGTGCAGATCGGCTGCGATGGGTGCAGCGCGATTCTGTGGGAACTGGAGCGTCGCATCCTTCAGATAGACTGGCTCCGGCAGAATGTGTGTCAGGATCGAGAGCGCGTTGATGCCCGGATCGAACACGCCAAGCCCGCCCGGCTGCCAGATCCAGTCCTGCCCCGGATGCCAGACGCGCACGTCCTCCCGCCAGATGATGGAGACCTTCTCGATGCGCCGCCCCGCCAGCCACTGCCGTGCCGGCTCGACACCGGCCGCATAGCGCGAATGCCAGGAGGCGAAGAGGGTCACCCCGGCCGCATCGGCGAGACTGCGCAGCGCAACGACTTCGGAGAGCGTCGCGCCCGGCGGCTTCTCCAGGAAGACACGAAGGCCCGCCTCGATGGCGCGGGCGGCAAGGGGGTAGCGCACCTGCGGCGGCGTGCAGAGTGCAATGGCGTCGATTGCCGGCCCCTGTGCGATCAGCGCTTCCAGATCGCTGAAATGCGGCACGCCATCCAGTCCGGCGGGTTGCCGGCTCACTGTCGCGGCCAGCCTGAACGCCGGATTGGCGGCAATCGCCGGGAAATGCTGGTCCCGCGCGATCTTGCCGATGCCCTGCACGGCAAGGCGGATAGGAGCCATGCTCATTACAGCGCGCCGGGGCTGATGCGCGTGTCAGCCGCGCGCGCGAGCGGATTGGAAACGGGCAGGGCAAAGGGCGCCGCCGCAATCTCGAAGACATCGCCCTCCTGCGCCGTGACGCCGTCGCTGAACGAAAGCGTCGCCGTCCCGAAGAAATGGACATGCAGGTCGCCGGGCCTGCGGAACAAAGCATATTTGAAGTGATGATGCTCTAGATTGGCGATGCTGTGCGACATGTTGGCCTCGCCCGAGAGGAAAGGCTTCTCCCACAGCACAGCGTCTCCGCGCCGGATGCGGCTCGTGCCTTCGATATGCGCCGGCGCCGGGCCAAGCAGCAGCTCCGGGCCAAGCGCGGCCTTGCGCAGCTTGGAGTGGGCGAGCCACAGATAATTGTGCCGCTCGGTCACATGATCGCTGAACTCATTGGCCAGCGCGAAGCCGATCCGCCAGGGCTTGCCCTCGGCATCGATGATGTAGACGCCCGCCAGCTCCGGCTCCTCGCCGCCATCTTTGGCAAAGGCAGGCATCTCCAGCGGCTGGTGCGGCCCAACGAGTTGCGAGCCATCGCCCTTGTAGAACCATTCAGGCTGCTGGCCGGTTTCGCCGGGCGCGGGCTTGCCGCCTTCCAGACCCTCCAGGAACATCCGCATGGAATCGGTCTGTGTTTCCGCCTGCAGCGCCTGTTTGTGCATCTTGTCGCGCCCTTCGGCGGAACCAAGATGAGTGAGGCCGGTGCCGGTCATCAGCAGGTGCGCCGGGTCCTCATGATCGATGGGGGCAAGCAGGCGGCCCGCCGCGAATGCCTCGGCCAGATCGACCTGGTCGCCCTTGCGGTATTGCTGCACGGTCTCCAGCAGCGAATGGCGCCGGTCGAGCGCCTCCTGTGCCAGCGCGCGGATGCTGCTCGTACCCTCCAGCAGCCAGGCCTCGTCATCGATCGCGAGAATGACCGATCGCTCGCCCGAAGATGCGCGATGCTGAAGCAGACGCGTTGCCATTCCGATTCCCTCTCCTGATTGTCGCGCGCTCTGGCCGCGCCCCGATAGATCCAATGGTGTCGCCTGCCTGATCCTTACCGGCCCGCGAGCATGGCACCATCATAGATGCGCGGAGTGCCGTCGCCGAGCGCGTTGTCCCGCAGCGGCTCCGGCAGCACGGATTGCGCGAGGTTCTGATAGCTTACCGGCCGCAGGAAACGGTCGATCGCCAGGCTGCCGACGGAGGTCGTCCGTCCGTCCGAGGTGGCCGGGAACGGACCGCCGTGCACCATCGCGTGCGAGACCTCCACGCCGGTCGGCCAGCCATTGGCGAGAATTCGGCCGACCTTGCGCTCCAGCAGCGGGAGCAGCCGGGCTGCCAGCGGCTCGTCGCCTGTATCCATGTGCAGCGTTGCCGTCAGCTGCCCTTCCAGTGCACGGATCAGCGCGATCATCTCGTCCTCGCTGGTGCAGCGCACCAGCAGGCCACTGGCGCCGAACACTTCGTTTGCGAGATTGGGATCGGCGAGGAAGGCCTTTGCCGTCGTCTGGAACAGGCTGGTCCCGCCGCATGTCCCTTCGCCCGGTGCGCCCGTGGCCAGCGTCTCCACCTCGGCGTGGGAAGCAAAGGCCTCGACGCCTTTCAGATAAGCCTCGCGAATGCCGGCAGTGAGCATCGTCTGCGGTTGGGCGGCCTTCACGCCCTCGGTGGCGGAGGCGACGAAGGCATCGAGACCGTCCCCCTCCAATGCCAGGAGGAGGCCGGGATTGGTGCAGAATTGCCCGGCACCCATGGTCAGCGACCCGACGAAGGCCGTGCCCAGCGCCCCGCCGCGCGCCTTCAGCGCCTCCGGCAACAGGAGGACCGGATTGATGCTGGACATTTCTGCATAGACGGGGATCGGCACTTCGCGTGCCTGCGCGAGCCGGAGAAGCGCCAGCCCGCCCGCGCGCGATCCCGTGAAGCCGACGGCCGCGATGCGCGGGTCCTGCACCAGCGCCGCACCGAGCTCATGGGAGGGCCCGGTAATCTGGCTGAAGACGCCGTCCGGCAACCCGCAGGCTTTGACGGCGGCGCTCATGGCCTGCGCCACCAGTGCAGCAGTCGCCGGGTGTGCGGGGTGGCCCTTGACGACGACGGGGCATCCGGCGGCCAGTGCCGATGCGGTGTCGCCGCCAGCCGTCGAGAACGCGAGGGGGAAGTTGGAGGCCCCGAATACCGCGACCGGACCCACCGGGATCATCCGCAGCCGCAGGTCCGGGCGGGGCAGGGGCTGGCGCTCCGGCATGGCGGGGTCAATGCGCAATTGCTGCCACCAGCCTTTGCGGACGACATCGGCAAACATCCGCAATTGCCCGACGGTGCGCCCACGCTCGCCTTCGAGCCGGGCGCGCGGCAGGCCGCTCTCGCGCATCGCGTTTTCGATCAGCGCATCGCCCAGCGCGATGATTTCCTCGCCGCAACGTTCCAGAAACGCCGCGCGCGCCTCGCGGCTCGTGGCGCGGTAAGTTTCGAAGGCATCTTCCGCAGCTGCGCAGGCCGCAGCGACATCCTGAGGGCCGTGGACGGGGAAGGGGTCGCCATAAGGCGCGCCGGTCTCAGCGGTGATCGAGCGGAATTCGGTCATGAGCATGCTCCTTTGATTACTCCGACATATTGAGCCGGTTCGGCAAACGCAACGCCAGCATCGGGACGATCAAAAATTTTTGCAGCCATCACTCTTTCGTTCATACGCCGGGGCCGGTTGTGCTGGCGCCCCTGAATACGACATCGAGTCTATTGTCGGACCAGACTGTGCCTTTCAAACGCTTCAGTGCTTCCGATCTTTCCATGGTAACGCTAACATGATAGCATTTCCAGAGAGGATGAACGCCCGATAAGGCGTCAGGCAAAGGAGGGGTCGCGTGGAGCAAACCATGCTGGATCAGATCATGACCACATTTGGCACGCTCCTGTCGCCACATGGACCAGCCGTGCAGGCCGCCACCAGTTTCACCCCTTCGGACTACTGCGTTCGCTTCTTTCTCCAGCTCGCCATCATTCTGATGACCTGCCGCATTGTTGGCTGGCTCGGGCGAAAGCTGCTGGGGCAACCGCAGGTGGTGGGAGAAATGATCGCCGGCGTGGTGCTCGGCCCGTCGTTGTTCGGCCTGCTCGCGCCCGATCTCCAGAGCGCCGTGTTCCCAGAGGAAACGAGCAATATTCTCTATGTCGGGGCGCAGCTTGGCGTTGGCTTGTACATGTTCATCGTCGGGCTCAGCTTGCGGCTCGACCACGTTCAGGCAAAGGCACGCGCGGCTATGGCCGTCTCAGCGGCCGGCATCGCAGCACCGTTTCTGCTGGCTGCATTGATCACGCCTGGGCTGCTGGCGGTCGATGGGCTGTTCAGCGAAGGGATCAGTCAGGGCAGCGCGACTTTGTTCCTCGGCGCCTGCATCGCGCTCACCGCCTTTCCCATGCTGGCACGGATCATCAACGAGCGGGGTCTTGCGCATTCCTCGCTCGGCACGCTCTCGCTCACGGCCGGCGCGTTCGATGATGCCGCCTCCTGGTGTGTACTGGCGATTGTGCTTGCGACCTTCGGCGCGGGGCCGGGCGTGGCTGTGGTCGCGATTGGCGGGGCGCTGCTCTACGGCGCGTTCATGCTCATCGTCGGGCGCCGATTGCTCGCGCCGCTCGGTCGCATGGTGGAAGCAGAAGGCGAGATGAGCATGACGGTGCTTGCCATCACGCTGGCGCTTTTCAGCTGTTCCGCCTTCCTGATGGACGCGATCGGCATCCATGCGATTTTTGGCGGCTTCCTGTTGGGGGCCTGCATGCCGCGCGGTCTGTTTGTGGCTGAGTTGAAGCGCAAGGTGGAGCCGCTGGTGGTCGTCCTCCTGCTTCCCATGTTCTTCACCTATTCCGGTCTCAACACCCGTATGGACATGGTCAATTCCTTCACGCTGCTGGCCACCGCGCTCGGTATTCTGCTCGTGTCGATTCTTGCCAAGTTCGGCGCCTGCTGGGCTGCGGCCCGGCTGGCGGGAGAAGACAACCGCACCGCGCTCGGCATCGGCGCCCTGATGAATGCTCGCGGTCTCATGGAGCTGATCATCATCAACATTGGGCTTCAGAAGGGCATCATCGGCCCCACGCTCTTTGCCATGCTGGTGCTCATGGCCATCGTCACCACCATGATGGCAGGTCCGTTGTTTGAGCTGGTCTATGGGCGGCGCGCGCGCGGAAGGCGCGTTGGGCGCTTTCGATAGCGGCTTTGCATCGCCGCCTGGTCTCAAGCCTGCAGAATGAGTATTGGTCCCGCCCCCTGAGAGCGCCTTGTGAGCGCATGGAGAAGAGTGGTGACCCCTACGGGAATCGAACCCGTGTTTCAGCCGTGAAAGGGCCGCGTCCTAACCGCTAGACGAAGGGGCCATCATGCCGGTCCGATCGCGGAGCCGGCGGCAGGTCCGGCGCCTATGCCGTGCGATGGACGGGGAGGCAAGTCCAAAAAGACCAAAGGCGGTGCAGAAATATGTCTATCCACCCGTCGGCCTGAGTCGGGAGAGGGAGGCGATGAATTTGCTTGCAAGCAGTCCCTGGTGGAGCTGAGCGGGATCGAACCGCTGACCTCGTCATTGCGAACGACGCGCTCTCCCAACTGAGCTACAGCCCCCAGGGAGGGCTGCCTATAGGCAAGGGCGAAAAGGAATGCAATCCGGTTTTGCGCCACGGCTCGCGGTCCGGAAGGCGCGGATCTGCAGGCGGATGGATCGCTGAAAACCGTGCGCGGAAAGGGACAAATTCTTTGGGTGGAGCCAGGCCCTCGAGAACGAGCTCTTGTCCCTAGTTGGTGAAGCCCACGGAAAGGAAACCGGGCATTGGGCCGTTCCATCCGTCGTCCGGTTCCTCGTCGGGCCGATTGCGCCCCTGAATGGAGTCCCCACGGCGCGCATCGGTCCTGCCCTCGGCCTGCGGGGCGCGGGCCGGGCGATCCTCAGCGGGTCGACGCGCGGTTTCTTTTCGGGCTGGCTTGGTCTCGCGCGGAGCTGGCTCCGCCGCGCGTTCGGTGCCGGCGGTCGCTGCATCGTCGTCGGCGTTCGATCTGCTGGCGGTATCCGCTACACTGGCGGCGCTCGCGCCACGCGTGCGTTTCGGCGCGGCTGTCCTGCCTGTACGCTTGCGGCTGTCTTTCCCCGCCGGCCGGCTGCTGCTGCGTCCGCTCTCTGTCTCCTCACCCTCGTCGGCGGTCTGGCCACCCATGTCGAGGCGGGGGATCTTCGTGCCGATCAGCTTCTCGATATTGGCGACCGCTTCGGCATCGCTGCTGGTGATGAAGGTGAAGGCCTTGCCGGTGGCGCCGGCGCGGCCCGTCCGGCCGATCCGGTGGACATAATCGTCCGGGTGCCAGGGCGCGTCAAAATTGAACACATGGCTGACGCCCTTGATGTCCAGCCCTCGGGCTGCAACGTCGGAGGCGATCAGCAGGTTGATCTCGCCCGACTTGAAGCGATCCAGTTCCGCGATGCGCGCGGCCTGATCGATATCCCCGTGAATCTCGCCGGAGCGAAAGCCGTGGCGCTGAAGGCTCTTGTTGAGTTCGCGTACCATCGTCTTGCGATTGCAGAAGACGATGGCGCTCTCGGCGCCTTCGCTCTTGAGCAGCGAGCGCAGCGTCTCGCGCTTGGCACGCTCGGTCACCGGCACCAGCATCTGGGCGATGTTCGCGCCCGCCGTGGCAGGTCGTGCGACCTCGATGGACTTGGGATTGGAAAGGAACCGGTCCGCCAGCTTTTTGATCGGCGGCGGCATGGTCGCGGAGAACAGCAGTGTCTGGCGGTTGGCCGGCAGCTTCGTGCAGATGTTTTCGATGTCCGGGATAAAGCCCATGTCGAGCATCCGGTCGGCTTCATCGATCACGAGCAGCGAGCATCCGGTCAGCAGGATATTGCCGCGCTCGAACAGGTCCATTAGCCGGCCCGGCGTGGCGATCAGCACGTCGACGCCTTTTTCCAGCGCCTTGATCTGGTCGCCCATGGAGACGCCACCGATCAGCAGGGCCATGGAGAGCTTGTGATATTTACCGTATTTCTCGAAATTCTCGGCGACCTGCGCGGCCAGCTCGCGGGTTGGCTCCAGAATGAGGCTACGCGGCATGCGCGCACGGCTGCGGCCCTGAGCCAGAATGTCGATCATTGGAAGCACGAAGCTGGCTGTTTTGCCGGTCCCGGTCTGCGCAATGCCGATGATGTCGCGCATCATCAGAACGGAAGGGATCGCCTGCGCCTGAATTGGAGTCGGCTCCGAATAGCCGGACTCTTCTACGGCTTGCAGCAATTCATTCGAAAGGCCGAGATCGGCAAAGGGCATCAGAATTCCGTGAACAGAGGGCGCGCGACACCAATCGGTCGCGCGGGCAACCGCTTGCGCCATGATCAAGCCGGGCGGTTATGTCAAGGTTTTCCACGGCTACCTGCGGGTTCAGGGCGGCGTTTTGGTTGGGATCAGGATCATATTCAACCAGAAGGCGGGAACTGGTCCTGAAGCCGCCGCAGATTGCAGATCGCCCCGCGCCTGAGGGACGGGCAAGCAAAGGCGAGAACATAAGGCTGGGTGGATCTGGCACCACCGGGCTAGCAGCATTCAAAATAGCCTGATGGTGCCAGATCTCGGGCCCAAAACGACGCATTGATTAGTTCGTTCCAGCTCCGTGAAAACTTTCTCGTTCGATTTGGAAGAGAATGTTAAAAAGCGTTAACCATGATCGGTTTCAGCTTCATCGTCGGCGCCGTTCTGCGCGCGCCAGGCGAGATAACCCACTGCTACCGCTGTTAGGCCGACAGCCACCAAAAGCGCAGGGTGTCGCCGCGCAAAACGCGCCACGGGCAGGGTCGTCAGGCTTGTCGCGTTGTGACCGGGCATGCGGTCGCGGACAGACCTCGCCAGCGACTTCGAGCGCTTCGATACACTTCGGGCTGCCTGCTGACCCGCCTTTGCCGCTTGCCTTCCGGCGTGCTCCGCTGCCGTGGTGGCTGAGGAAAAGCCGCGCTCGGCCAGATCTTCGGCACGCGAACGAAGCGTTATGATCACGTCGCGCCCCTGTTCCAGCCCATTTTCCAGCGGCGTCGAGCGGCGTGTCCGGATTTCCATGGGCATAACTCCTCTGTTGCTATCATAAAGCCAACGGTGCGCAGGGCAAAATGGTTCCGCGCGCGGACTGCGACGAGATAGCAACTGTCGATGCTTGATTGGAAGAAGTTGACCGGTTCCTGCGCTTTGGGGGGGTGAGGAGGAGCAGGAACCGGTCAGAGTAGTAACTGACATCTCGGGGGCAGATGAATGTCAGTCCTGCAGCGAAAATGCGCGTAAAATGCCTTGGTTCCCACAGGTGACAAAAATAAACTTCTTGTGGGGAACTCCGCAGAAATCGTAGATTAACCGCGCTTCCGGGGCTCCACCGCGCTGTGCGGTGTCCATTGTTGTGAGCGCCGACTGCATGCAGGAGACACTTTTCCATGGCTCTTTCTGATCTTATCGCAAGGCAGCTTCCCTATCTGCGGCGATATGCTCGTATCCTCACCGGTTCCCAGTCGCTCGGTGACAGCTTCGTTCGCGAGCTGTTAGAAGCTGCCCTCGCTGATCAAGCTCTGCGGGACCAGATCTCAACGTCCCGCACCGGCCTTTTTAGCGCTTTCTCACGCATTTATGCTTCTGCTGGCGCAGAGTTGACCGTCAGTGGTGGCGTTGGCTCTGAGAAGGGAGCAACCGCGGCCAACCGGCTGGAGCTCGTCACCCCGCTTGCGCGGCAGGCGCTGCTGCTCAATGCCGTCGAGGATTTCTCGGAAGCAGAGATTGCCGAGATTCTCGATTGCCCGGAAGAGGAGGTCCGGGAGATGATCGACAGCGCGCTGGCAGACATTGATTCCAGCAGCCGTCTCAACGTGCTCATCATTGAGGACGAGCCGCTCATTGCCTTCCAGATTGAGGAGATCGTCACCTCGATCGGCCATGTCGCGGTCGGCACCGCCGCGACCCACGCACAGGCGGTTGCGCTGTTCGATCAGCATCGGCCCGATCTCGTGCTGGCCGATATCCAGCTTGCCGATGGCAGCTCGGGCATAGATGCGGTGAATGAGATTCTCGCCAAGTTTTCGGTTCCGGTGATCTTCATCACCGCTTTCCCGGAGCGCCTGTTAACCGGCGAGCGGCCAGAGCCAACCTATCTCATCACCAAGCCGTTCAGCGACGACTTCGTGCGGGCCACGATCGGCCAGGTTGCCTTTTTCGGATCGACCGCGCCGCTCAGTTGAGCGGCGTGTCCTTCCTGCGCAGCTGGAATGACTTCGGCTTGCGCAGGGGGATATCGAACTCGCAGCGCAAACCGCTCGGTGGGAATTCGATGCGGATCGGGGTGCCCAGTTCATGCGCCAGCGCGCGCTCGATCAGGTTGAGGCCAAAGCCCCGTTTCGCTGGCTCTGCGACTGGCGGTCCGCCGCGCTCCTCCCAGGAGACGGAGATCTTTTCGTCATCGACGACCGACCAGTGCAGGCGAACTTCGCCTTCGTCAGTTGAGAGCGCACCATAGCGCGTCGCATTGGTCAGCAGTTCGTGCAACGCCAGGCCGATCGAGAGAGCATCATTGGGCGAGATCAGCACGTTGGGTCCGTCTGCGAGAATCCGCCCGTGCGCGTGCCCGTGCGAGCCCAGTTGGGTCTCGATTAGCGCCTTGAGGTCGGTTGGTCCCCATTGCGCGCCATCAAGGAGGGAGTGACTGGCCGCCAGCGCGCGCACTCGCTCCATCAGATTGTCCGCAAAGCTGTTGATGTCTGTTGCGTTCCGCCGCGTGAGGGCAATGATGGATGTGACATTGGAGAGTGAGTTTTTAACGCGGTGGTTGAGTTCGCGCACAAAGGCCGCGCGCTCAGCTTCCCGCTCGGCCTGGGCGTTCACCAGCTCGACAAGGTCTTGATTTCGGCGCTGCACGAGCAGGACATAGGCGAGCAGCAGCATAGAGAAGGATACGCCGCCGATGAGGACAACGAGGGTCAGCGGGTAAAGCCAGTGCCCTCCTGTCGGGTAGAAGCGCACGGCCCATTGCTGGTCGAACACGGCGAAGCGCTGCTCCAGTGGATTTTCAATCTTCTCACTTTCCCCGACGGCGAAGATCAACTCCTCACCATCTGGCGTCGTATCGAAGATTTCGATCCGGCCTGTCTCGATCAATGACGGCTTGACCGCGGAAAGAATGAATTCCTCGGTTCGAATTGCGCCGTAGACCAAGCCCCGTACTTCATCGCTGTCATCGTCGGCGATCGGAAGGTAGACGACGAACCCGGTGGCATGGTCTTCATTCTGATCGATCATGAGCTTGACCGGATCGGTCGCCGACATGGCGCGTGTCCGCAGTGCCCGGTCAATTGCTGCTGCACGGCGCGCTTCGCTGCGCATGTTGAACCCGATTACGGCGTGGTTCATCGGCGTATCCGGTTCGATGATCGTAACAATGAAGAGCGGCCCATCTGCCTGACTCGGAGGGGGGTGGATTGCAAAATCATCAATGCCTGCCTCGAGCATTCTGCCGGTCAGCGCCGGCAATTCGGATGGCATGGAAGCGCGCGCCCACCCCAGGGCAGTCACGCCTGTCAGGTCGTAATCAAGCCGAAGCCGGGTAATGAAGCTGCGGAAGAAATCGGGCGTAACACGCCTTGAGCTCAAAAACAGGGCGCTGGTGGCCTGAAAATACGCGGAATTGGCGGCAGCTTGCCGCTCCAGGGCGCTGACGATCTCACTCGCCTGCATCACGGCTGCCGCGCGCCGCGTCCGTTCGGATGCGACTTCCACGGACCAGGCGCTGGCCCCCACGAGAGCAAGCGCAAACAGAAACACCCCGATCGGGGTCGCCCGGGGATACTCTCTCAACCAACGGTCGAAGCGTCTTTTGGCGCGCCTGCCGAATTCCCGATATACCATCAACCTGCCAAAAAACGCTGTCTTCTCGGGGTCGGAACTCTTTCTGCTTGGGATCGTTCCCCCATCACATGCCCCCCAACGGAGATATGCGATGGCGAATAGCGCACTGAAAGCAAAGCCGAAAGACACCGTGTTCAATACCGGTATCGAACGCGGCAATGCTGATGCCATGGCTGAAAAACTTGGTGACGCGCTCGCTGATAGTTTCTCCCTGTATCTCAAGACCCTTGGCGTCCACTGGAACGTCGTCGGTCCTAGCTTCTTTGGGCTGCACAAGCTGACAGAGGCGCAATACGAAGATCTCGCCGCCGCTATCGATTTACTGGCCGAGCGGATCAGGGCGCTTGGGCATCTCGCCCCGGCCGCGTTCGGTGATTATGCGCGCCGCAGCGTCGTTGAAAGCGATGAGACCGTACGCTCCTCAGGAGAAATGATCGACGCGCTGATCAAGGATAATGAAGCGGTCGCCCGGCGTCTTCGCGAAGCTGTCGCGACTGCGGAAGAGGCGGATGACGTGTTCACCGCCGACATGCTGACGGCACGGATCGGCAAGCATGAGGAAAATGTTTGGATGCTGCGCGCAGTCGCTGCGTGACGGTGCCCGCTGCACCGGCTGCATCGAGATTACGGGGGGTTGGCAATTGTTATTTAGAGGCTTTTCGCAAGACCGTGGATTCACATCTCGACAATTTCCGATATCGCGAGGCAAATAGGGGCATGTCCAGCACGCCTGAAAAGCCCGGAGACAAATCCGCGCAGCGCAAAGGTCGCGCCAAACCCGTTTGGGCCGAAGGGCTCAGGCGGATGTACGATGAGGTCGTCGAAGAGCAATTGCCTGACGACTTCGTGGCGCTCCTCAAGAAGCTGGATGAAAACGGTGACCGCCAGTAAAATCCCGAAAAATTACGATTTTCGTGCTGAGCTGACCAGCGTGCTCTCGCATCTTCGCGCGTTTGCGCGCGGCTTGTGCGGTCGCCCCGATTATGCGGATGACTTGGTGCAGGAAACGATGCTCAAGGCATGGGCCGCGCGGGATTCCTTCCAGCCTGGCACGAGCATGCGGAGTTGGACATTCGTCATTCTGCGCAATGTCTATCTCAGTGAGGCGCGCCGCAATCGTTTCCGGGGCGATTATGATCCGGATGTCGCAGAGAAGCTGCTCAGCCAGCCGGCCGGGCAGGAAGATGGAATACATATGGGCGATCTGCGGTCCGCCATGATGCGCCTGTCTCCAGAGCGTCGCGAAGCGCTGCTCCTCGTCGGTGCAGGCGGCTTCAGCTATGAGGAAGCGGCAGATATTGCCCAGTGTGCGGTCGGCACCATGAAAAGCCGAGTCGCGCGGGCGCGGCGTAGCCTTGAGGAGATGCTCGGCAACGAGGGAGACAAGGGAATGCGAGCGAAAAGCCGGGCTGTCTCTCACACCGAGATGCTGGCCGATCTCGACAAGGTTGCCAGCCTGTAGGGGATTACGTCTTCAGGTCGTAATCCTGGGTCGCTTCCCCGCGATCGGATGGACCGGGGGGATGATTGCTCTATAGAATCATTCTTACATCCAGATTGCAGGTAACCGCTTGTCGTCACGCCCGAATTCTGTCCTGCTGGTCGAGGACAATCCCATCATTGCCATGAACACAGAGGCCTTGTTGCAGGATCTGGGCGTTCGGGATGTTCTGGTCGCCGGCAACGTGTCCGAGGCGATGCGGCTGGTTGATGATGCCGTCTTTCAACTGGCCATTCTTGACCTCAGACTGGGTGATTCAGAAGATAGCCTGCCCATTGCCGAACGTCTCGGCCAGAAAGGCATCCGTTTTGTGTTCGCGACCGGCTTTGGTGATGCCGTTGATCTGGCGGAGCGACAGGGCGCCGTCGCGATACTCAAGAAGCCCTATCGCTTCGAAGACCTCAGGCGCATCATTGATGGTGAATTTGACGTTTGATCGGTCGCCGGTCACCGTCACATCGTGATTGCATGGCGGATGCTTCTCCAGAGCTATAACTCTGCCTTGCTTTCGATAAGAATCGATCAGAAAATATCATGATCTCTGAAAGTCCTTCCCGTTGGTCCGGAACGAACCGACTGCCGAAAAGTTATCCCTTCAACATCACCAAGGGAGACTGGACATGGGTCTTATCATTCTTCTTATTGTCGGCGGCATTGTCGGGTGGCTTGCAAGCCTGATCATGCGGACCGACGCGCAACAAGGCATCTTGCTTAACATCGTGGTTGGCATCGTGGGCGCTGTTCTTGCCGGCCTGCTGCTTTCGCCGGTTCTTGGCGCCGCGCCAATCACATCGGGCGCGATTAACCTGACCTCGATCATCGTATCGCTGCTTGGCGCGATTGTGCTGCTGGCGGTCGTTAACCTCGTGCGTCGCGGTTCGGTCCGCTAAACGGCCAAGCTGACTACGCTATACGGGTGCCGGACCTCCGGGTTCGGCCCCCGTTTTCGTGCTCAATAGCGCCGGTCGGCTCAAGCAGCGGAACGTGCGGCGGCCTTCACGCGGCCGGCTGCTTTCCGGTTTGCCGCCTGCAGATTGGCCAGGAAGTCCGGTAGAGCGACCGGGCGGCCAATATGATAGCCTTGGATGATGTCGCACTCCATCGCGGCGAGTGCCTCCATCACCTGCTCATCCTCCACGCCCTCGGCGACGACTTGCATGTCGAGCTCGTGGGCGAGCTTGATGGTAGAATTGATCAACACCGCGTCGCTTCGGCTGCTAAGAATTTGGCGCACGAAGCTCTGGTCGATCTTGAGTTCTGAGGCTGGCAGGCGCTTGAGATAGGAAAGCGTGGACTGGCCGGTGCCATAATCGTCGATCGAGATATGCACGCCAAGTGCTCTAAGCGATTCCAGTTCCGCGATGCCCTGCTCATCGGCCATGCTCGCGGATTCAGTGATTTCCAGCGTGAGATTCTCAGCCGGCATCCCGTAGGTTTCGAGCAGAAGGCGCAGCGGGGCTTCCAGCTTGTTCTTGCCGACCATGCGCATCGAGAGGTTGACGGCAACCGAAAGGTTGAGCGGGGCGAAGTCGGCGATGGCGCGCTCGAGTACGTAGAGAGTCAGGCGCTCGATGCGGCCGGCATCCTCGATCGCGCGGACGAACCGGTCGGGCCGGATGAAGCCCCGCTCGGGGTGAATCCAGCGGATCAGCGCCTCGGCACTGGTTATCCTGTTGCGGTGAAGGTCGAGCTTGGGCTGGTAGGCCACCCAAACATCGCCCCGGCGCAGCGCCTGCTCGAACTCGTTGAGGATGGAGAGCTTCCAGAACAGCTCGTCTTCCTCGGTTTCATAGCGCTCCCACAGGATTCCGCGGTTGATGGCGTTAGTCGCGGCCAGCACCGCCTTGGGAATGGCTTCGGATACACTCATTTCCGGCTTGTCGCAGAAGCCGGCATGCAACGTGATGTCCACTGTGAGCTGCTCGACCTGCACGCCCGGCGCAAAGAGCGCTTCCAGTCCTTCAAGGCTGTCGACGACCTGCGGTACCTCCTCAGTACTGCGCCATGCAAAGCTGTGATTGTCGATCTGGTAGATCCGGTCGTGACCTGCCGCGAGGATGAGCCGGTCGCGGATCTTGGCGAGCAGCGTACCCTGCGCCGCGAGCCCCAGGAGCGCGGTCGTTTCCACATAGTTGCGCAGGCTCACCACGATGGTCACGCCCTCATCGCGCTCGTTCAACACCATCGCAGCCAGGTTGGGCAGGCCGGCCTCGGCGGATTTCGTGCTGCGGTCGAGCAGGGACTGCGCGACGCTGAGCAGGGATTGCGCGACCAGAGCCGCGATCAGCGTAATGATCGCCGGCCCGATATCGATGCGCCAGAGGGTGTGAAATTCAGTGTAGATCTGTGCCGGCACGAGGCCAAGAATCCCGCCCGCATAGAGCGCGTAGCGGACGCGCGGCTTTGCGAGCAGGGACAGGACAACCAGCCCAATGGCAAGGAGCGCCGCCGGCCATGGCCCGACCTCCACGGGCAGACCCGCAATCAGCGTCTCAGCCGCCGTAGCGAAGAGATAAAGTCCGGCGATCTTTTCATGATAGGGAACGCTGAACTGGTCGCCGCCGCCAAAGGCATCGATGCCCACGAGTACACTTTTCCCCTTGAAGAAACCTTGGGGGTAGTTGCCCGCTAGTACATCAGAATAGGAAATTTGGTCGATCCTGTTCCACCAGAACGACCAGTCAACCTGATAGGAATCCTCTCCAGGGTAGTTAGTGCCGGCGAGGGCTTGAGAGAGGTCGGGAAGCTGTTGACCGAGTACTGGGGCGTTCAAGACGAGGCGACGATTATACTGGTCCTGATCGCTGTGAAACCAGACATTCACTGGCACGACATACGGGAGAATGTCTTCGGTAGGCAGCGCCTCATAGAGGTCTTTGCCATTCGCTCGATTTTCCAGCAGCGATGCCATGAACACGTCTGCTTTTGAGGCAGCAAGGGCTTTGATTAGCTTCGCATCTTCCTCATGAGATGCGGCAGGTTGATCGAAGAGGATGTTGAAGGCTACGCGATCGGCGCCTGCTCGGTTTAAAGTGTCGATCAGTTCACCGTGCCTGCCTCGCGGCCAAGGCCACGTGCCGAGTGCCTTGATGCTCGGCGTGTCGATCTTCACTATGACGATCTTACCGCTAGGCTGCTTGGGGAAGTACTCGTACCTCTGTTCGCGGGCGAGATTGTCGAGATTGGAGCCGGCGCCAACAAGCGTCACGATCATGCCGATGAGGCATGCCGCGGTTAGAATGAGGCTGCGAGCTGACTGGGTCAGGCTCGCAAGGAGGCGCAATCGCAACATTGGTCCACACTCGGGCGGTTCAATCGCCAGTGGATGTCAATGTCAGGAAACTATGAATAAGTTGTTCACATCACGCGGGAACGGCCGCTTTGTCCCTGCTTCCGAAGTGGTAACCGCCGGAACAGCCGCCTTTAGTTGGTTCGGACCAGGCGATAACCGGGGAAGGCGCTTGTCGCCCCAAGCATCTGAAACGTAAAGCTTCCGGTTCCATTCTATGAATGACGGTTGTCCCCCACGGTGCCGGTCACAATCACGCCATTTTCCATCCGGACGACGCGCTCTGCAGCGGCAATGGTTTCTGGGCGGTGAGCGATAATCAGGCGCGTAATGCCGAGTTCGCCGATGGCGCGATTAACCATGGCCTCATGCGCCAGGTCCAGATGCGCGGTGCCCTCGTCAAGCAACAACAGGGCAGGCTCGCGGTAAAGCGCGCGGGCCAGCAGGATGCGCTGGCGCTGCCCGCCTGAGAGGGTCGATCCCATATCGCCGACCAAGGTCTCAGCGCGCATCGGCATCGCTTCGATATCGTCGAAAATGGCTGCGGCGCGCAGACAATCGTTCAGTCGTTCGACATCAACCTCCCCGAAGGCAGCGACATTGTCGGCTATGGAGCCGGCATAGAGTACGTCGTCCTGCAGCACGGCAGCGACATGCTGGCGGAAAGCGCGCCGGCCGAAGTCAGGCAGCCTGCGTCCGTCTACCAGCACGTCCCCCTGCGTGGGATCGACAAGGCCCAGGATGATCTTCGCAAGCGTGCTTTTGCCGCTGCCGGAAGGACCGGTAATGGCCACATGATCTCCCGGCTCGATGACGAGATTGACACCTCGCAAGACCGGGGGATCGTGCGGACCATAAGAAAAATGCACGTCACGCAGTTCTACCCGTCCATCGAATTTGGACTGGGTCAGGGGCTCGGCGAAGCCAGCGTCTTCCGCGCTCTGAGCGATGTCCGCAAGCTGGTCGAGATGCAATTCCAGCAATCGCAGCTTCACACCCTCGTCCAGTAGCGATTGTCCGGCCTGCACGAATTGTTGCCGGAACGCGAGGTAGGCGAACAGCGTGCCCAGCGTCAGCAGCCCATCCATATTTGCACGGACGGCGACAAAGATGACGATCACGAGTTCAATAGCAGGGATCATTGTCTTGGCGGTTTCGTGCCAGGCCTTCACCCGCTCATGCTGATAGCGCGCGCCCAGCGCTTCGGTCAGCCGGTTTTGCCAGTAGCTGTGGCGCATCGCCTCGCGTCCCGCCAATCGCAGCGTCACCATGCCGCGCAGTGTCTCGATGAGTGCACCCTGTTCACGGCCGAGCGCTTTGACATACTCCGCTTCCCGCTGCTTCTCGCTGGAGAGGAGCGCGAGCCGCACAGCGGAGTAGATGGTCAGGCCAGCGAGCGTAACGAGGGCCAGGTCCGGCGCGATGAGAAGCATCATCGCAAGCGTGAGAACGGAAAGCGTCCCGTCGATCAGGGCAAGCGGTGCACTCTCGATCAGGAAGCGCTGGATCGGGAGGACGGATTGCACACGCGTGAGAATGTCGCCCACCTTCCGCTTTTCGAACCAGGCGATCGGCAAACGGAAGAGGTGTCGAACGAGATTGGACGTGATGCCGAAAGACAGGAGCGCGCCGGATGAGAGCAGGACATATTTGCGCAGCAATGCGGCGCCTGCGCCGATCAGCGCCAGCGCCCCGAAACCGAGTGCCAGCGTGAGCAGCAGGCTGCCGTCTTGCGCGGGAATGACCTCGTCGACGGCGGTGCGCAGATAGAAGGGGCTGGCCAGAATGAAGGCCTGCATGACCACCGAGAGAATGATCGTTTGCGCGAGCGTGCGGCGGGCGCCTGTCATGCCGCTCCACAAATCCCGGAACCGCAGGCGCTGCCGGGCCTTGACGGCGCGGAAGTCCTGAGATGGGCGAAGCTCGAGCGCCACGCCGCTGAAATGGCGGCCCATTTCCTCGAATGCATACCAGCGCGCAATGCCGACAGGGTCGACGATGAAGGCGCGGCCAGCTTCGACCCGCTCGATAACGACAAAATGATTGAGGTCCCAATGCAGGATCGCCGGCAGATGCAGCAGATGCAGTCCATTGATGTCGAGCTTGAGGGGGCGGGGCAGCAGATGCATGTCGTCGGCGGTCTGCATCAGTTGCCGAAGGCCCATGCCGCGCGCGCTCACGCCGAACCGCTGGCGCAGCTGATTGAGGTCGACGTCATGCCCATTCCAGTTCGCAATCATTGCCAGAGAGGCAAGGCCGCATTCCGCCGCTTCAGTCTGCAGGACGGGGCGGACGCGTTTGCGGCCGAACATTCGGGTGCGCAGGCCGCTCATCTATCGTCCAGCATCCGGCAGGACCGGATCAAACAACCACCGCCAAAGTGAAATGCGCTCGACGACGATTGCTGCTTCCACGGGCTGACCGTCTCGCAGCAGCAAGCCGTTTCTCGCTTGCTGGGGCGTCGCAGGAGACAATAGAAGCGTAACGGGTACGGTCAATGCGCCATGAGCGGGGGCGGCGCCAATCTCAATGATCGTTCCGTGAAGGATGCCATAATCCTGCGATGGAAAACCCCGAACTGTGAGGCTCGCGCGTTGATCGGGGTGGATCTGTCGCAGTTGTGCGAGCGGTATGTCCACCCTGGCGCGCCAAACGATGTTCCCGTCCGTAGGGGTTGATGTGCCGGGCTTGGGCGCGGCAGGGCCGGGCGCGTCGCGAACGGAATGAAGCGTCCCCTGCGCCTGCACAGTCCTGTTGAAGGAACCAAGGGCAAGAAACGTTGCTCCCGCGACAACGAGCAGCATCAACAGCCATCCAATGGCCTGCCAGCGCAGCGGCGGCACCATGAAGATGTCGCCGTGAAGCCGGTTCTGATGATCGAGCGCTTGTTGTCTGAAGAGTTGCATCCGGTCCCCCGCGAGGGGTTCTAAAGCATCGCGCAGAAAAGTGGGAACCGGTTTTGTCCAAGAAACGACGCGCCGGAAAAATGACGAACAAACTGCGCTTCGCCGAGATCATGCCGCTTGATCCAGGGCGCTGTGTCTGCCGAATGCGACGAAAGAATGTCGCGAGCGGATTGTCATAAAGAAAAACCGGGCGGACGATCACTCGAAAGCGCTCGCCCCCCCGGCCATTGGATCAGTCTGATCGCGGATGACCAGACGCGACTGAATAGTCAGCCGCGAATAGCGCCGCTCGACTCATTGTTCGGACGACCGCCCGCAACGAGTTCGATTTCCTGCTCGTTGAGTTCCTCAACGATCACTTCATTTACCATCGACGACTCCTGTATTTTGTCGGATGACCCGACTGTCCGACCAATAAACTATGGTTAACGGGGCGTAAACCAAGTTTACGTTTATGCACGCGAAGCGCTCGCTGTTGCGCGACGCACGCGACAAAGGGCGGAAAATCAGCAGCTTGGTTCCCTGGCGTCCTGCGGCCAGATGTGCACAATGTCCGACAGCTGGATTCCAAGGAGGAGTTGCGAGCACGCCATCCGCCCCGATTCGCTGCGGTTGTGTGCCAGCCAGTCCAGCGTAGGCAGGGGGGCAGTCACCCGTTATGCTGGCTGCCAGGAAAGGGATCAGTCTCATGAATGCCACACGGCCTGTCGGCGCGAACGAGAGCGCCCGTGATCAAAGGCAGCGGGGTGCACAGGTGATCGAGCGTCTCAGGCAAACCCTTGGCGCCGACATCATCAAGGATTCATCCGAGGCAGATTTCGCGCGCCACAGTTCGGATTTTACCAATGTCATGCCGGCGGACATCCCGCTCCCTGGCATCGCCTATCCCCGCACTACGCAGCAGGTCTCGCAGATCATGCAGATCTGCAATGAGGAGCGCTGGCCCGTCGTCCCGCAGGGTGGATTGACCAGCCTGTGCGCCGGGGGACTGGCGGACCGCCCCTGCCTGTTGCTCTCGATGGAGCGGATGCGCGGCGTCGAGGAGCTGGACGAAGCCGGCCGCACGATGACTGTGCTTGCCGGAACCGTGCTTGAGACCGTGCAGGTTGCCGCCGATGAAGCGGGCTTTCTCTTCCCGCTCGATCTGGGAGGGCGCGGCACTGCGCAGGTCGGGGGCAATGCGTCTACCAATGCGGGGGGCAACCGCGTTCTGCGTTACGGCATGATGCGCGATCTGATTCTCGGCATCGAGGCTGTGCTCGCGGATGGCACCATCGTCAGTTCTCTCAACGTCATGATCAAGAACAATGCCGGCTATGACCTCAAGCATCTTTTCATCGGCAGCGAGGGAACACTCGGCGTCATCACCCGCCTGGTCCTGAAGCTGTTTCCCAAGCCACGCAGCGCGTGCACGGCGGTGGTGGCGGTGGAGAATTATGCGGCCACGCTGGAACTGCTCAAGCAGTGCAATTCAGCCTTTGCCAGCACGCTCTCGGCGTTTGAGGTTATGTGGCCGGATTTCTACCAGATCGGCACGACCGCGCTTGGCCGTCAGCCGCCGCTGCCGCACGGCTACAACATCTACGCGCTCATCGAAGTGCTCGGCACCGATCCCGATCGCGATCCGGACCGCTTCGAGGAAGTTCTTGGCGGCATGATCGAATCTGGCCTCATCAAGGATGCTGTAATCGCGCAGTCGGACAAGCAGCGGCAGGAGATCTGGGCGGTGCGCGATTGTCCCGGTGAGTGGAGCACTGGCGTTCACTGGCCGCAGGTTGCTTTCGATGTCAGCCTGCCCACCCGCAAGATCGGCGACTTCATTCCCTATGTGCGGAACCTTCTGCTGGAACGCTGGCCGGATTGCGTGACCGTCTTCTTCGGCCATCTTGCCGATTCCAACCTGCACCTTTCCGCTCGTGTGCCGCGCGATCCCATGCCCGAGCATGAGATGGAGGCACTGGTCTACAAGGCGGTCGGCGAGTGGGGCGGCTCGATCACCGCCGAGCATGGCATCGGCAGCATCAAGCGTGAGTTCCTCCACCACTGCCGCACGCCTGAGGAACTGGCGCTCATGCGCACGCTCAAGCAGGCGATGGACCCCAACAACATTCTCAATCCCGGCAAGGTGATCTGATTGCGTATGCCGCCGGACACCGGGTGGCGTGATCGACGGTCCCGCTCAAGCCAGAGCGCTATCGTCCCCACAGGCATCGTGGATGGCTCTGGCGAGCTGGACCTGCAGGAAGGGCTTGCTCAGGCGGCTGATCCGGCCTGTCGGAAGCGCAATGCCTTCCCCATATCCGCTGGCGATGATGATGGGGATGTCACTTTGCACTGCGGTTAGGGTGGCAGCAAGTTCGGTGCCGGTCATGCCCGGCATCGCCTGATCCGTGACAACGAGGTCGAAACCGCCAGTGTTGAATTTGGCAATGGCGTCGGCGCCATTGGACGCGCTGACGACCTCATGACCGAGATCTTCCAGCAGAGCGACGGTGTTCATGAGAACCAGCGCATCATCATCGACGGCAAGCACGCGTAACGGGTGCAGGGCGGGCGGCGCGGTGTTGATGGGGGGTGAACCCGGCGTTGGTGCCTGCGATGCGGCCTGCGGCAGCCACAGACGCGCAGTCGTGCCCTCGCCGGGCTGGCTCGATAGCATGAATACGCCGCCGATCTGCTGGGCAAACCCATGGACCATCGGCAAGCCAAGGCCGGTACCTTTGCCCACGTCCTTGGTTGTAAAGAACGGCTCGGTGGCTCGCCGAAGTGTGTCGGCGTTCATCCCGCAGCCTTTATCGGTTACGCTGAGCACGACATAGTGTCCTGCGCCGAGCCCGGAAATCTCATGAGTCCGAACGGTCTGCCGTTGGGCGCTGATGGTTATGGCCCCGCCCCCCGGCGTCGCGTCTCGCGCATTCACGGCAAGATTGAGGATCGCCATTTCGAGCTGGTTGGCGTCAGCCTTCACAGCGGGCAGGCCCAGCGGGATGGTCATGCTGATCGGCCATTCCGGGCCGATGGATCGCTGCACCAGATCGGTCATGCCGCGTAGCAGTTCAGGGATATGCACACGGCCGATCGAAAGCTCCTGCCGGCGTGCGAAAGCCAGCATACGCTGCGTCAGGGTGGCGCCTCGGTCCACTGCCTGTACCGCATTGTCGATCAGCCGCAAAGTATCGGCTTGCTCAGGGATACGCTTGCGCAGAAGCGTAAGGCTGCTGCTGATTGCCATCAGCAGATTGTTGAAGTCGTGCGCCACGCCGCCGGTGAGTTGACCAAGCGCTTCCATCTTCTGGGATTGCGCCAAGGCCTCGCGTGCTTCATCGAGCGCGCGTTGTGTCTCGGCCCGTTCGGTGATGTCCCGCGTGATCTTCGCGAAGCCGACCAGTGTGCCGGTTTCATCATGGATCGCCTCGATGACCACGCTGGCGCGGAACCGGTCGCCGCTCTTGCGCAGTCGCCAGACTTCTGCCGTGAACCGCCCCTCGTTGCGGGCGGTTTCCAGAGCGCGCTCAGGCTCGCCGGCGGCACGGGCTTCCTGCGGATAGAAGCGGGAGAAATGCTGCCCGATGATCTCTTCGCGTCGATAGCCCTTGATGCGTTCGGCTCCGGCATTCCAGCTTGAGATCATGCCCTGGGGGTCGAGCATGTAGATGGCATAATCCGTGACCGACTGGACGAGCAGGGCGAACTGCTCTTCGCTCTTGCGCAGCGCCTGCTCGGCCAGCTTGCGTTCGGTCAGGTCGCGCGTGATCTTGGCATAGCCGACCACCGCGCCGGTGGGATCACGAATGGGGTCAATGACGACGTGGGCCCAGAAGCGCGTGCCATCCTTGCGCACGCGCCAGCCTTCCGCCTCGAACTTGCCTTGCGTCGCAGCCGTTTTCAGGGCGCGTTCCGGCAATCCGCTGGCGATGTCTTCGGGCGTATAGAAGCGCGAGAAGTGCTCGCCGATGATCTCTTCGGGCAAATAGCCCTTCAGCTTTTGTGCCCCGGCATTCCAGTTGGCGACGTGGCCCTGCGCATCTAGCATGTAGATGGCATAATCGGTGATCGCGTCGACAAGCTGCCGATAGCTCTCCAAGGATGAGGCCTTCAAATCGTCCAATGCATGCACGCCGTCATTCCGATTGCCCCAAAGTCCGTATTGCGCCCCAACGCGCGGTGCTTCTGCACGTTCCTTCTTTTTCCGCAGAGTCGATCGTAGAACGCGATGAAGATATTTGCATCCTGAGGTTCCGCAAGGCAGAGGGGTGCGCAAGCCGTCGCTTGCAGCACGGATGGCCAACATGCTTGAGCCATCCGTTGCAATGAGCGCGCTTACACTCGTCTTGAGAGAGCACTGGAGGAACGCCATGGAATTCAACCGCAACAATCCCCTGACCGGCGAGGTCGCGTCCTCCGCGACTGCCATGAAGGCCGCTGATATTGCACCCATCGCAGCAAAGGCCGCCGAAGGCTTCAAGGTCTGGTCCGTCATGGGGCCGAATGCGCGCCGCGCCGTTCTGATGAAGGCCGCCACCGCGCTGGAATCGAAGAAGGATGCGTTCGTCGAAGCGATGATGGGCGAGATCGGCGCCACGGCGGGTTGGGCGATGTTCAACCACGGCCTGGCCGCCAGCATGATCCGTGAGGCCGCTTCGCTCACCACCCAGATCAATGGCGAGGTCATCCCCTCGGACAAGCCGGGCTGCCTCTCCATGGCGCTGCGCGAGCCCGTTGGCGTCATCCTGGGCATTGCGCCCTGGAACGCGCCGATCATCCTCGGCGTGCGTGCGATTGCCACGCCGCTTGCCTGCGGCAATGCCGTCATCCTCAAGGCATCTGAATCCTGCCCGCGCACCCATGCGCTGATCATCGAGGCATTCGCCGAAGCCGGCTTCCCCGAGGGCGTGGTGAACGTGGTCACCAACGCGCCGGAAGATGCCGCCGATGTCGTCGGCGCGCTCATAGATGCGCCGCAGGTCAAGCGCATCAACTTCACCGGCTCCACTGCCGTCGGCAAGATCATCGCCAAGCGCGCTGCCGAGCATCTCAAGCCCGTGCTGCTCGAACTGGGCGGCAAGGCGCCGCTCGTGATCCTCGAGGATGCCGATCTGGATGAGGCCGTGAAGGCCGCCGCCTTCGGTGCCTTCATGAACCAGGGCCAGATCTGCATGTCGACCGAGCGGATCATCGTCGTCGATGCCGTGGCCGATGCGTTCGCCGCCAAGTTCAAGGAGAAGGTCTCCGCCATGCCCGTGGGCGATCCACGTCAGGGCAACACCCCGCTCGGCGCGGTGGTGGACACCAAGACCGTCGCCCACTGCAAGAGCCTCATCGAGGACGCGCTGGCCAAGGGCGCAACGCAGCTCACTGGCGGCGAGACGACGCAGAATGTGCTCATGCCCGCTCATGTCATCGACAAGGTGACGCCAGACATGAAGTTGTTCCGCGACGAGAGCTTCGGCCCGGTCGTCGGCATAATCCGCGCCCGCGACACCGAACATGCGGTCGAGCTGGCCAACGACACCGAATATGGTCTCTCAGCGTCCGTGTTCACCAAGGACATCGCCAAGGGCCTCGGCATTGCCCGTCGCATCGAATCCGGCATCTGCCACGTCAACGGCCCGACCGTGCACGACGAAGCCCAGATGCCCTTCGGCGGCGTCAAGGGCTCGGGCTATGGCCGCTTCGGCGGCAAGGCCGGCATCGACAGCTTCACCGAGCTGCGCTGGGTGACGGTCGAGACCCAGCCGGGCCACTTCCCGATCTGATCGGATCGAGAACAACATGATATCCGGAGCCCGCGCTTTCCGAGAAGGAGGCGCGGGCTTTTTTCGTTCGTGTCGCTCGATGCAAAGGGCGCGCAAGGGGTTTCGGTTGTAACACCGAAAATGTCTCAGAAAATTGGGAATGTCCGCTTTCAGGGGACTCTGGTTGCAGGCTGTATGGCCAGTCGTGTGTGGCGGTCGTTTTCCTACCCACTCCGTTCGGGCTGAGCTTGTCGAAGCCCTGTCCTTCTCCTTTGAAACGTGGGCAGAAGAAGGACAGCCCTTCGACAAGCGCAGGGCGAATGGGTGGTAAGGCAATGGCAGCTATGTTGTCGTGTCCGGACAGGCTGCTTTTATTGCCAAAGGCGGTATATCGGCCACGCCCGCTTTTGCACGCCGGTGAACGACCGGCGAGTGGCAAGTTTGCCGTGGAAAGCGGACCTTGGCGCTGCGGCAGCGCTCACTTATAGCATCGTAGCAATTCGGGGGGCTGCCGTGGCTAATTCAACTCGCCGTAAACGCGTAAACCTCAGAAAGGGGGACGTATTCGAAATACCCTTGCCCAACGGAAGGTTCGGCTACGGAATCGTGTTGAAGCAAGGCGGACTTCCCGGCGGTGGGGCACCTTATATCGTTATTTTTCGCTCGGCATTCGACCAGCGGCCCCGCGTGGTCCAAATTGCAAGCGAAGAGGTGGCGCTTCAAGGCTGGACGACTGACGCGCTCATTTACCACGACCGGTGGAAAGTAATTGAACGCGACGTACCCGTTCCAGCCATTCAATTTCCCAACTTCAAAATCGAGAGTGAGGGCAAGTTCTACGTCGTCGACGTGGACGGTGAGTTTATCGGCTTGGCCACACAGCGAGAGATGGAATTGCTCAACTATCGGTTCAGCAGCACGGCGGCCATTTTCCAAGATGCCTTCGAGGCCTTGCACGAGTTCGGAAAATGGAAGGAACACTTCGACAAGCTTACACCGGCCTACGCGCAATCACACATCACTCGGCCAGCCGCCATGCTGGGCTAATGGCCACTTGTCCTCGAGTCCGGACCATCCGCCTGTGGACCAAGAACTACAAGGAGCTGCCATCAGAATTCGTCTGCGCGACCGTGTCTTCCAGCCCTCAAGAGCCTGCGAGCGGGAGCGCCCTCACTCCTCCGCCCGCTGCTTCTCCATGCCCGGTGCACGCCCGGTCATCCGCTTGTAGAAGCGCGAGAAATAGGATGGGTCCTCGAAGCCCAGCTCCGCCGCCACTTCGCTGCAGCTTGCATTGGTGAAGCGCAGCAGTCGCCGCGCCTCGAACAGCAATCGGCGGTTGACGATCTGCAGCGGCGTCATGCCGAAGTTCGCCTGCGTCTGCCGCGAGAGTGTGCGGACGGTGCAGTGCAGACGCTGCGCATAATGCTCGATGGGACGGTGTTCGCGATAGCTGGCTTCGACCAGCGTACGGAAGCGTTCGGCAAGTCCACCCTGCGCCCCGCCGACATTCTGCGCAGCGGCCATCGTCGTGCGCAGCCAGGCCTCGGCTAGGGCATGGTGCAGCCGGTGGCCATTGGGGTCGAACCTGTCCCGCTCGGCATCGACCAGCGCCGTGCCCAGCATGTTCAGCCGTGCCGTCAGCGCTGTGTCAGGCTGCAGCATCGTCGGTGCGCGCAGATGCCGTCCAAGCGCGTCCTGCCGGGCGAGGCTGTCCACAAAATCCTGTGAGGCCGTCACCACGAACCCTTCCACATCCGGCGAGAAACGGAAGCCGTGGACGATCCCGCTCGGCGCGCAGACCAGCAGCGGGCCATTCTCTCGCCGGTCGGCCCCGGCCAGATGCAGCCGCACTTCGCCCCGCGCCACAAACAGAATCTGCGAGAGGCCCGAGTGGATATGCGGGGAGATTTCCCAGTCATAGCGGCGGCTGCGCACCGCGATCGTTTCGGCGTGGAAAAAGTCCTCGCGCTGCGGCGCGGCGCTATCGCCATAAAGGTCATAGGCCGGGACCGAGTGCGCGACCGACGCGGGGAGGGGGCGGGTGAGAGTAGTCATGTCCGGAAAGTACCAGAGCTTGTCGCAACTGTCCCTTCCCAAATGAACGCGCTCATGCGGATATGCGGTCAAGAGTCTTTGAGGAGGACAAGAATGACACAGGTTTGCATCATTGGCGCCGGCCCGTCCGGTTTGCTGCTCGGCCACCTGCTGCGTGCCGAGGGTATCGATTGCGTGGTGCTGGAGCGCCAGACGCCCGACTATGTGCTGGGCCGCATCCGTGCCGGCGTGCTGGAGCGCGTGACGGTCGAGCTGATGGAGCGCCTCGGTCTCGATGCCCGGCTGAAAGCTGAAGGGCTGGTGCATGACGGCTTCAATCTCGCTGATGGCGAGCGGCTGATCCGCATCGATATCGCCAAGCTCACCGGCGGCCATGTCGTCGTGTACGGCCAGACCGAGCTGACCAAGGACCTCATGGATGCTTGCGGCGAGCGTGGGCTGGAGGTGGTCTACGAGGCCTCCGATGTCGCCCTCCACGAGATCGAGAGCGACAAACCCTATGTCACCTACAATAAGGATGGCCGCGAACACCGTATCGATGCGCGCATCATCGTTGGTTGCGATGGCTATCATGGCCCCAGTCGCAAGGCGATCCCGGCCGGTGTCGGCAAGGAGTATGAGCGCGAATATCCCTTTGGCTGGCTCGGCATCCTGGCCGATGTGCCGCCCTGCAATCATGAACTGATCTACGCCAATCACGAGCGCGGCTTTGCGCTGGCCTCCATGCGCAGCGAGACGCGCAGCCGCTATTATGTGGACGTGCCGCTCACCGAGAAGATCGAGGACTGGTCGGACGATCGCATCTGGGACGAGCTGGCGATCCGCCTTGGCCCGGATGCCGCGGCGCACATCACGCGCGGCCCGGCACTGGAGAAGTCCATCGCCCCGTTGCGCTCCTTCGTCTTCGCGCCGATGCGCCATGGCAATCTGCTGCTCTGCGGCGACAGCGCCCACATCGTGCCGCCCACCGGCGCCAAGGGTCTAAATCTCGCCGCCAGCGACGTGCATTATGCCGCCGCCGCGCTGTCCGCCTTCTTCAAGCGCAATGATGCCGATGCCGTGGCCGGCTATTCGGACAAGGCGCTCGCCCGCGTGTGGAAGGCCGAGCGGTTCAGCTGGTCGCTCACCCGCCTCATGCACCGCTTCCCCGAAGACGGCCCCTTCGAGCGCGCCATGCAGGTCGCCGAGCTGGATTACATCGCCAGCAGCGTCGCCGCGCAGACAAGCATTGCGGAGAATTATGTGGGGCTGCCGGTCTGACGAGCCCAAGCGCGCAGAAGGTCAGCTGCTGAAAGCTGGACGCAGCTTGACCATATTGCGCGCCGCTCACAGTTCCACGCAGCCGCCATCCACATAAAGGTCGATGCCAGTGATGAAGCTCGCTTCATCACTGGCGAGGAACAGCACGGCTCGCGCAATTTCCTCGGGCGTGCCCATGCGCTTCATTGGGATCGCATCGGTCATCATCGTGCGCATACCCGCCACGGCTTCGGGCGGTAGACCGGAGCGGTTGATGATCGGCGTCTCCGTCGGCCCCGGGCTGACCATGTTGACACGGATGCCCCTGCCGATCAGTTCCGCGCCCAGGGTTCTTGCTACCGCGCGTAATCCGGCCTTGGCTGCGGCATACATGACGTTGCCCGGCACCGCCGCGACCGATCCGATCGAGCCGGTGATGACGATTGCACTTTCACGGCCGCCGCTGCCACTCTGACCCATCAGCGGCAGCGCTTTCTGCACGGCGAAGAAGCAGCCGCGCAGGTTCACATCGTGCACCTCGTCCCACTGCTCCGGGGTGACCTCGTCCACGGGCGCGAAGGCGCCGATCCCGGCATTGACGAACAGTATATCGATCCGCCCGTGCGCTTCACGGATCGCCGCGAGCACCGCGTCATTGCTGTCGATGTCGGCAATGTCTGCCCGGAAGCCCTGCGCTCTCGGAATCGCGGCCACCGTTTCGTCAATTGTTGCTTGTGACCGCCCGGTCAGGAAGACATGGGCACCCTCCGCCGCAAAGCCTTCAGCGGCCGCCCGCCCGATCCCGCTGTTCCCGCCAATGACGAGCACCACCTTGTCCTTGAACCGCATCGCTCTCTCCCGTTGATTTTGTCCGCAGCCTAGCGGCGCGGAAGGGAGAGGGGAACGGATGATTTTGGGCATGTATCGTGGTTGCTCAGCAGGAGCGGGCGGTCCCGCGCGCGCCTCAATCCTCAGCTTTCAGCACCCGCATGCCCTTGGTTCGGCTGGTCAGGTGATAATCGCGACATAGCGCGCAGCGATAGGGCCGCAGCGTCACCTGCGCGCGCAGGGCTGCGGCGCGAGCTTCAGCCTCGCTGGCGTAGCGCCTTTTCTTCGCACAGATGCCGAGCCGTGTACGCATTTCTTCCCACAACGCCGCCTGCCAATTGCCAGCGCCCTGCTTCCCATGCACCTTGGCGCCGATGAGCGAGAATCACCAGCCCCAGCCAGTCGCGCCGTCTGCATGCCTGCCCATCAGCAAGCGCGATCCAGACGCGCTCCCCTGGTGGCAGGGCGCGACCATCTACCAGATCTATCCGCGCAGCTTTGCGGACTCCAATGGCGACGGCATTGGCGATCTGCCCGGCATCACCGCGCGGCTGGATCATGTCGCCAGCCTTGGCGTCGACGCCATCTGGCTCTCGCCCTTCTTCACCTCGCCGATGCGCGATTTCGGCTATGACGTTGCCGATTACTGCGATGTCGATCCGATCTTCGGCACGCTGGCGGATTTCGATGCGCTGCTGGACCGCGCCCATGCCCTTGGCCTGCGCGTCATCATCGATCAGGTGTTCGCCCACACGTCGGACCGGCACCCGTGGTTCCAGGCCAGCCGCGCCAGTCGTCATGGCGATCATGCCGGTTGGTATGTCTGGGCGGACCCGAAGCCGGACGGCTCGCCGCCCTCCAACTGGCAGAGCGTGTTCGGCGGTCCGGCCTGGACCTGGGATGCGCGCCGCCGCCAATATTATTTCCACAATTTCCTGCGCGAGCAGCCCCAGCTCAATGGCCATCATCCGCAGGTGCAGCAGGCCTTGCTCGATGTCTCGCGCTTTTGGCTGGATCGCGGCGTCGACGGCTTCCGGCTCGATGCGCTCAACTTCCTGATGCACGATCCGCGCCTGCGCCATAATCCACCGCACCCGGACCAGAGCGGGCCGCGCACACGGCCGTTCGATTATCAGCAACGCCGGTACAATCAGGGCCATCGCCACATTCCCCGCTTCATCGAGAAGGTGAGGGGGCTGATGGACGAGTATCAGGTTCGCTTCACGGTCGCCGAGATCGGCGGCGACGATGCCCTGCGCGAAATGAAGCTCTACACCAGCGGCGAGAAGCGGCTGAACACAAGCTACGGCTTCGACTTTCTCTATGCCGAGACGCTAACCCCGCAAGTGGTGGCGGATGCCATCGGCCAGTGGCCGGACCGCGCCGGCATGGGTTGGCCGAGCTGGGCGTTCGAGAACCACGATGCGCCCCGCGCCGTCACCCGCTGGCTGCCCGAGGGCACGGATGCACAAACCCGCGCGCGTTTTGCCGCGATGAAGCTGCTGCTGCTCACCTGCCTGCGCGGCAATATCTTTCTCTATCAGGGGGAAGAGCTGGGGCTGACACAGGTCGATGTGCCGTTCGAGGATCTGCAGGACCCGGAAGCCATTGCCAACTGGCCATTGACGCTCAGCCGCGATGGCGCCCGCACGCCCATGCCCTGGCACGGCGATGCGCCCCATGCCGGCTTTTCCGCCGCGAAGCCCTGGCTGCCCGTCGGTGCGGATCATCCTGCGCTCGCCGTGGACCGACAGGAGGCCGATCCCGCATCGCTCCTCCACCTGACGCGCGCGCTGCTTGCCTTCCGCAAGAGCCAGCCTGCACTGCGCTGGGGCGCCATCCGCTTCGTAGAGGTGGGGAAGAGCGTGCTGCTCTTCGAGCGCCGCTTCGGGGATCAGCGCCTGATGTGCCTGTTCAACATGGGCGCCGATCCGGCCTCATGGCCCAAGCGCCTCTCTCGCGATGAACCGCTGATGCGGATGGGCGGAGCCGGGCAGGGTGAGCTACCCGCCTATTCGGGCTGTGTGCTGGCGGGATAGGGAAGGCTGCTTGTCCGTCAGCCAGGTCAAACCGGCATCGCTGCAGCACGAAAACGGCCGGTGAGGCTGGGCTGACGGACAAGGCCAGCATTCTCATGCATGTTTTAGCTTAACAGGAGCCTAACGGGGAACCTTGTTTGCCCGGAAAATGCACCCGGCTGTCCCTGCTCGGGCCGAGCCTGCTCACCCGTTGCGCGCCACCAGCCCGGTATGATCCGGCATCGCCAGCGCGGCCGCCACGCCCGGCCGCGCCTTCATGCGCGCCATCCAAGCCATGGCGCGCGGGGTGCGCTCCTCGTTCCACAGCTCGGGATAGCTGCGCGGCATGGAGGTCGCCATGGCGAACACCGCGACGTCGGCAAGCGTGAAGACGCCGCCAACCAGCCAGTCATGGCCGGCGAGCGCCTTCTCCACGCGGTTGGTGACGTCCTCCAGATTGGCGCGCCAGCCGGCCAGTTCCCGCTCGGTGAAACCGCCCTTCGCCGCCAGTTCCCATTTGTCGCGCTTTTCCTGCAGGGGAATGCGCTTCAGCCGTTCCTCGAACTCCCCCTCGGGCAGCGCCTTGGCCATGCCGGGGATCACGCGATGCCAGGCGAGGAAGGAGAGAGACGGGCGGAACACCTCGTCGACATATTTGGTCCAGACGCGCATCTGCGCCTGCAGATACGGGTCGGCGGGCTTGAGCGGCGGCCCGTCGAACACATCGTCGATATACTCATTGATCACGGTCGATTCGGTCACCACCCGACCATCGTGCACCAGCGTCGGCACCTGCCCGGCGGGGTTGATCTCCAGATAGGCCGGATGATGCTGCTCGAACTTCATCAGGTTGATGTAATGGCTGGTAAATTCCACGCCCTTCTCGTGCATGGCAAGCAGCACCTTGAGGCTGTTGGAAGCGGGTTCGCCGTGGTAGAGATCGACGGTCATTGGTTGCAAATCCCTATTATAAGTGTGGCTGACATGGCGCGAGGAGAGGCATGGATACTGTAGCAGGCGCAATGGCGTTCATCACCGGCGGCGCGAGCGGCATCGGCCTTGGCATGGCCCGCGCGCTGGCCGCGCAGGGCGCGAAGATCGCCGTGTGCGATGTGCGTGCGGATCATCTCGCTCAGGCCGCGCAGACTGCTGCGCAGGAGGGCTGGGCAGATCGCTTCCGCGCCCTGCGGCTCGACGTGCGAGACCGCGCGGGTTTCGCCGCCGCGCTGGACGAAGCCGAAGCCGCGCTCGGCCCGTTGCAAATCCTCATCAACAATGCCGGCATCGGCATCCAGGGGCCGGTGGATGAAGCCACGTTTGCCGACTGGGACTGGGCGATTGGCGTCAATCTGATGGGCGTGGTGAACGGTCTGGTTACCGGCCTGCCGCGCATCAAGGCGCATGGTCTGGGCGGGCATGTCGTTAACACCGCCTCGCAGGGCGCGATCATGCAGGCGCGCGCCACCCGCGGCGTCTATGCGCCCACCAAGGCCGCCGTGATCTCGATGACCGAACATCTGAAGCTGGAGCTTGATGCGAAGAGCGGCAGCATGGTGGGCGGGACGATCGGCGCCAGCGTCGTGTGCCCCGGCCCGGTGCGCACCAATATCGAGGAGACCGAGCAGCATCGCCCGGCCGAGTTCAAGGTCGAGACGCCATTCCGCCTGCGCGACGAAACCCCGCCCGCCGGGGCGCTGCCGCCCACCGATCCGGGTTTCTGGCTGGACCCGCTGAAAGTGGGCGAGATGACGGTCCATGCGATCCTGACCAACAAACTCTATGTCATTACCCATCCGGCCTTCATCGGCTCGGTGAAGGCGCGCCATGCCGGCATCGAGGCGGCGATGGCGGACGAGTATCTGCCGCGCTGAAGCCAAGTGCGGCCCTGCGAGGCCGGAAAGCCGCGCAGGCCTCACCGCGCCGGGCATGAGTGCCGCGCTCAGTGCGCCGCCTCGGCCTGCCGTCGCCGGAACTCGTATGTGTCCATTTCCTCACCGCTCTCGTTGAGCGTCGCGCGGCGCATGTCGCGGCGATACTGGTCCGTCTCCAGCGGCGTCGCGGCGTGCAGGGCATAGCGATTGTCCCAGATCACGATGTCGCCGACCGTCCACTGGTGCCGGTGGATATATTTGGGCTGCGTCACATGCTCGTAAAGCATCTCGACGAAGTCGTGGCCCTCATCGTCGCCCATGCCGACCACGCCCACGCAATGCCCGCCAACGAACAGCGCCTTGCGCCCTAGCGGCGCCTCGCGCACCAGCGGGTGATGCACCGGCGGCATCGGCATCGCCGCCTTCATCTCCTCGGTCACCTCAAGCCCGGCATATTGGCGCCCGCGCCAGAAATCGTGGATGCCGGTCATGCCGTCCACCTTGTCCTTCATCGCCTGCGGCAGATCGTCATAGGCGGCGCGCAGATCAAGAAAGAGCGTGTCGCCGCCCACTTCCGAGGGTGGGCACTCCACGCCGCGCAGCATCGACCATTTGGAGGGCAGGGGATTGAACGAACTGTCCGCATGGAAGCGCTCGGCGCCCTTGGCGATGTTTGCATTGGCCGGGGTCAGCGGCTTGATATTGCCATCGGGATCGAGATTGCCAGCAAAGAACAGCTCGGGCGCGATCCGCCCTGCCGGGCGCTTGCCGTAATTGGGCGGATATTCTAGCGGCCCGAACAGCCTGGCGAAGCGGATATGCTCCTCATCCGAGATCGGCCCCTGCCGCACGACGCAGACGATGTGCTTGTCCATCGCATCCTGCACGGATTGGCGCAGATCCTCGGTCGGCTCGGCCTTGAGATCCGCCCCGACGATCTCGCCGAAGAACAGGGGATGGAGCTGATTGACGGTGATCATGGCATGCCTCTCTCGTCTCTCCCGCCCGTGCTTGATGAGTCTGCGGCGGATTATCGGAGCGGAGTGTGAGCCGGTTACGGTGCCGAGTCAATATGGTTGGAATTTGCAATCATTGCTGTTCTTGGTGTCTAACGGACTTGAAGTGTTTGAAGCCACCGCGCGATGATGATCAGCCGCTCAGTCGCCGGGCGCGGTCGCACCAAGTCTCGCCTGCCCTTGTTCGTAAGCGGCGCGCTCGGCTTCCTGCACGCTCGGGCGGCTTCCGATCTGTTTTAGATAGCGCGTCAGGTTCGGCCATGTTTCCGTCGAGATGTCATGCGCTGCGGTCCACATGGCAATGGTGTAACAATGGGCATCGGCAATGGTGAAATCCTCTCCGACCAGCACCGTACGGTCTGCCAGTTGACTGTCGAGCCAGGTCAAATGCCTTCCCAGATATTGACGGGCAATCTCCCGATACTCAGGGGGCGTGTTGGCTTTGAACAACGGCATGAAGCCACCCTTGTGCAAATCGGCTCCGACGAAGCTCATCCATTCCAGCACGCGAAGGCGTTTGATCGACCCATGGGGCGGCAGCAGCCGCCGTTCCGGGCGCAGATCCGCAAGATATTGCATGATGACCGCGCCTTCGCTGATCCGATCGCCATTGGGAAGTTCGAGTGTCGGGACCGTACCCTTCGAATTCACCAGGTGATAATCGCTGCCGTCCTGAAGGCGCTTTGAAACCATATCGACCCACTCCAGATCGAGGTCGATGCCTAACTCCCGCGCTACGATGTCCACTGCCAGCGAACAACCGCGCACCTCATGATAGAGTTTCATTCCTTGCCTTCCCTCATTTGAAGTCCACCTGCACCAGGAATGCGCGCTGGCGCGGGAACGCTCCAGCGCGGCTGGGAATAGGTGATCCCTAGGGGCGTTGGTCAAGTGAGAAGGGCCGGACGTTCATCAGAGCGGTTCTGAACGGCTGCTCTGGTCGAGCCTTGGGTCTGTCCTACGGCTGGAATGTCGTGGGTGGCGATCGTGTTCCTACCCACTCCGTTCGGGCTGAGCTTGTCGAAGCCCTGTCCTTCTCCTTTGAAACGTGGGCAGAAGAAGGACAGCCCCCTTCGACTGCCTGCAAGGCAGGCGCTTAGTACAGGCTTCGACAAGCTCAGGGCGAATGGGGTGGGGCAATGGCACTCTCGTCGGCGTGGCCGGAAAGGCGCTTTTGAGGTCTCGCCCCTTGTTTTCTGCCATATGATTCTGCGCCGTTAACCATCTTCCTGGACGACTGGAGAGATTGTTGACCACGACGCAGCACTGTCCTGATTATGCCCACCCAATTCCTCCAACATTGCCACCGCGCGCCCGCGCAGCTACAGGAGCCGGCTCGGGCAGATGAAGCGCCGCGTGCGCATCGGCAAGAACAAGCCCGCGCGCGGAAAGGCATTATTCACGATGACGCAGAACCATGTGTTGATTGCCGGTGGTGGCATTGGCGGCCTCGTGCTGGCGCTTACACTGCATCAGATCGGCGTCTCCTGCACGGTGTTCGAGAGCGTTCGTGAGCTCAAGCCGCTGGGCGTGGGCATCAATATCCAGCCTAATGCCGTTCGCGAGCTGGAAGATCTCGGCATTGGCGAGGCGGATCTGGATCAGGTCGGCATCCCGGCGCGGGAGTGGGCGCTCGTCGGCCTGAATGGCCGCGAGATCTATTCCGAGCCGCGCGGCAAGATCGCCGGCTATGACTGGCACCAATATGCCGTCCATCGCGGCGCCTTCCACCTCATGCTCTGTCGCAAGGTCATCGAGCGGCTCGGCCCCGATGCCTTGAAGCTTGGCCACAAGGTCACCGGCTATCGCAAGCGTGAGGATGGCGGCGTCACCGCGCTGGTCGATCTGGCGTTGGGCGGGCAGGTCGAATTCGATGGCGCGCTGCTGTTCGGCGCGGACGGCATTCATTCCAGCGTCCGTGCGCAGATGCATCCGGATCAGCCGCCGATCCACTGGGGCGGCACGATCATGTGGCGCGGCACCGCGCGCGGCGTGCCGATCCGCTCCGGCTCTTCCTTCGTGGGTCTGGGCACCAGTCGCCACCGGGTGGTGATCTATCCGATTTCCCAGCCGGATGAGCAGGGGCTGGCGGACATCAACTGGATCGCCGAGAAGACCTATGACACCGGCCACGACTGGAGCAAATCCGGCTGGTTCCGCCCGGTCGAGCTCGCCGAGTTCGCGCATGAGTTCGATGGTTTCGTCTATGACTGGCTGAACCTGCCCGAACTGCTGGCGAAATCCGAGCTGGCCTATGAGAACCCGATGATCGACCGCGATCCGCTGCCGACCTGGGTCGATGGCCCCGTGGCGCTGATGGGCGATGCTGCGCATCCCATGTACCCCACCGGCTCGAATGGTGCCTCGCAGGCGATCGTGGATGCGCGGATCATCGGGCGCGAGTTGCTGGCGCATGGCGTGACCCCGGCGGCGCTGCGGGCCTTTGACGACAAGCTCTGCGGCCCCATCGGGCAGGTGGCGATGCGCAATCGCGGTTCCGGTCCCTTCGGGCTGCTGGAACTGGTGGAGGAGCGCTGCGGTGGCGAATTCGAGGATATCGACGATGTTGTCCCCGCCGCCGAGCGCAGCGCTTTCATGCTTGCCTATCAGAAGGCGGCAGGCTTCGCGCGCGATACGCTGAACGCCGCGCCGCCGACCATTGAGCCGGGTTCCCTGGTGGCACGGGTCGCGGCATGACGACCGCGCCGGCACCTGGCCTCACGCACGTCTGCGATTTCGTCATCAAGCTCAGCCGCCCGCATGAAATGGGCGTCTCCCCCGCGGGCACGCGGCGCATCATTCCGGTGGTCGGCGGCACGGTCAGCGGCCCCTTGCTGAACGGCTGGCTGCTCAACGTCGGTGCTGACTGGCAGACGGTCCAGTCCGGCGGCATTGCCCAGCTTGACGCGCGCTACGCCATGGAGACGGACGATGGCGCCGTGATCGAGATCGTGGGGCTCGGCATCCGCCACGCCTCGCCCGATGTCACGGCCCGAATCGCGGCAGGCGAGGACGTGCCGCCGTCCGACTATTACATGCGCTCCTTCGTGAAGCTGGAATCCGGCCATGAAAACTACGGCTGGGTCAATCGCGCCCTGTTCGTCGCCACCGGCGGCAAGGTGGGTTCGACGGTGAGGCTCTCGGTCTACCGGATCGACTAAGCGGGGCGCACCGTCAGGTTTGTGCCCTTCGCCGAAGCCTGCAGGCCCAGACCCCAGGCCGCCAAGAACGGGTGCGACTTAAAAGTGAAACGTTACTCATCCGCACGGAACCGTACGTAACTTGCGGAACAAAAGCCGTTTCTTCTAGCAGCCCACGTTCAACAGGACGGGGATTTGGAAGATATGGGACTGCGCGCAAATAATACTTTGATGATGTGGCCAGCAGCGCGATTCCAGCGTCTGGCGAGATGCGGTCGCCTCGCGCTTCTCCTTGGTTCGCCGCTCCTGCCTGTCGCGGCCCATGGCCAGGAGCTCTCCGGGGTGGTGGCGCCTGATGGAGCACGCGAACAGCCCGACGGAGATGTCATCGTTTTCGGTCGAGGCGAAAACAAGATCGGCATCGCCATGGCCGCCAGCGAAGGCGCTGTCAGCGGATCTGACCTTCTGATCAGGCCATTGCTCAAGGTCGCCGAATTGCTGGAGGTCGTTCCCGGCATGGTCGCCGCGCAGCATTCCGGCAGCGGCAAGGCCAATCAGTATTTTCTTCGCGGCTTCAACCTCGATCATGGTTCGGATTTCACGACATATATCGATGGCGTGCAAATGAACTTCCGGTCGCACGGCCATGGCCAAGGCTATCTCGACCTCAACGGCCTCATCCCGGAAATTGTCGATCGCGAGGAGTATCGCAAGGGCCCCTACCGTGCCGATGGCGGCGATTTCGCCATGGCCGGCGCGGCCTATTTTCACACGGTCGATCACTACGACAAGCCGTGGGTGTCGGCGGAGATCGGCTCCTATGGCTGGCGCCGTTTGGCGGCTGGCGGCACGATTGCGGCGGGGCAGGAAGGGGCGCTCACCGTCGCCGCGCAGGCCAAGATCTACGATGGCCCGTGGCAGCAGGCCGAGAAGCTGCGCCATCTTTCCGGCTTCGCCAAATATTCGCGGTCCGCCGGTGAGACGGATCTCGCACTTTCATTCCATGGCTATCACGCGACCTGGAATCCGACTGAACAGATCCCGGAGCGCATCATCGGCTCCTCCGTCTGTGCGGACGTCTATTGCGCGCCCGATCCGACGGCCAAGGGCATGACCACCCGCCTGATCGGCGCCGCCGAGGTGAAGGGAGAGAGCTTCACCGCCAATGTTTCGGCCCAATATTATAATTGGTGGATGTACTCAAACCCCGTCTATGCCGATCCCGAAGGGGCCAGCGCGCAGATTCGCCAGTTCGACCGGCGTTGGGTGTTCCAGGCGCGGACCGAGAAATGGTGGTCGCTTACCGATGCGTTGACGTTCACTCTGGGTGGCCAGGCGCAGCTCGACAGTGTCGGCAATGTGGGCGTTCATCATACCATCGACCGCACGTTTGTCGGGAGCCTGGGCGCTTATGAGCTGAATGAAAGCTCGGTCGCCCTGTATGGCGAGATGCAATGGTCGCCGCTGCCGGGCCTCCGCGTTGTCGGAGGCCTGCGGGGCGATCGCTACGCTTATGATGTGAAGGCACGCGATCCGGAGGCCGCGGCCCTGGGGGAAGGGAAGGGCAATGCGGCTCTCCTCTCACCGAAAATCGCGATCGCCTATGCGGTGGCGCCGCAGCTCGAACTATATGGAAACTGGGGCAAAGGCTTCCATTCAAACGATGTGCGTGGCGCTGTCACGGAGACGCCCGTCCCCCTGCTGGTAGACGGCACCGGCAAGGAACTTGGCGCACGGCTCCAACTCGGCACCGTCTCGCTCACCGCCACCTATTGGTGGTTGAACCTGGGCAGCGAGCTCAAGTTCGTTGGAGATTCCAATGCCGTCGAGCCGACCGGTGCCAGCAAGCGCCATGGCTATGAACTGGTTGCATTCTGGCGTCCGCGCTCATGGCTCGCCATTGACGGCACCTATACCCGCAGCCACGCGCGCTACGACAATGGAGACCATATCCCGAACGCATTTGAAGATGCGGCGCAGCTCGGCGTCTCGGTGATCCTCGATCGTTGGAAGGCCTCGCTCCGCTATCGCCACCTCGGCCCCTATCCGCTGATCGAGGATAATAGCGAGCGGGATCCGGGCAGCAATGTGGTGAACGCCCGCGCAGCCTATCAGGTCGGGCCGGGCGAACTCTATGCCGAGGTCGTCAACCTGCTCGGTAGCGACGAGAAGGACATGGCCTATTTCTACGAATCCTACATTCCCGGCTTCGACGTCGCGCCCGTCGAGGGACGTCTGAGCCGCGTCCTGGAGCCGAGAACGGTCCGTGTCGGAATGACGATGAAATTCTAGGCACGCGATCCACTCAAAACCGGACCAGGCTGAAGTGGGAGCCAGATCAGCGCTCCGCACCAGCCATCAGTCCGATCAGATCATCGGCATGCGCCGCCGCTGCATCCTGCAACGCCACATCGAGCCTGCGATAGGCCGCCAGCACCGCTTGACCATGCGCGGTCAGTCGCGACCCGCCACCGCTGGCGCCGCCTTTCGCGGTCTCGATCAGCGGTGCCCCCCAGGCACTGTTCAGGATGTCGATCATGTCGCGCGTGCGGCGATAGCTGATGCCGAGCGATCGCCCCGCCGCCGCGATGGAGCCGCTGCGTTCGATTTCCTCCAGCAATCGCGCCTTGCCTGGGCCGATGGCAATGACATCGCCGGCCAGCACTTGCGCCTTGATCTTGAGCGCTGCCGCTCCGCCATCGCTCAATGCCGCTGTTCCTTTCCCGCGCCGCCGTGGAGGATGATGACTTGACACAAGCCCCCACGCGCGTCGATGTGCGCAATGATATACATCGTGACGGGCGGAGTTTCCATGCACAGAGTGTTCGGGCGGCTTGCAATGCTGCTGGCTTGCCTCGCGCTTGCCGCGTGCGACAAGCCGGAGCGGCCACCGCAAGTGGCCGCCGCTGCCGATCTGCGGCTTGCTCTTACGGAAGTGGCTGCCGCTTTCGAGCATGAGACGGGCGAGCGGGTCGCGCTCAACTTCGGCTCATCGGGCAATTTCTACCGACAGTTGCAGCAGGATGCCCCTTTCGAACTGTTCCTCTCCGCTGATGAGGCCTATGTCACCGGACTGGCCAAGGCTGGCAAAACGCTGGATGGCGGGCAACTTTATGGCGTCGGGCGGCTCGCGCTCATCGCGCCAAAAGGCTCGCCGCTCACGCTCGATCCCGCGCTTGAGGGGCTGCGCGCTGCGCTTGCCGAGGGGACAATCACCCGCTTCGCCATCGCCAACCCCGATCACGCCCCTTATGGCCAGCGCGCGCAGGAGGCGCTCGAGCATGCCGGCCTCTGGCAGCCGCTGGAAGGCAGGCTGGTGCTGGGTGAGAATGTCGCCCAGGCGCTGCAGTTCGCCGTCGATGGCGGCGCACAGGGCGGCATCGTCGCTTATGCGCTGGTGTTCGATCCGGCGATTGCGGACCGCGCGGCTCACGTCCTCATCCCCGCAGACTGGCACCAGCCCTTGCGCCAGCGCATGGTGCTCATGAAGAATGCCGGAGACGTTGCGAAGCGCTTCTACGCCTATCTGGCTGAGCCGGAATCCCGCGCTATCTTAGAGCATTACGGATTTTCTCTCCCACAAGGTGAGAACTGATCGCGCATGGATTGGCAGGCCCTTCAGCTCTCGCTCCTGCTCGGTGGACTCACCGTGACGATCCTGCTGCCGCTCGCGCTGGTGCTTGGCCGCTGGCTTGCGCTGGCGCGCTTCCGCGGGCGGGCGCTGGTCGAGGCACTGGTGACGCTGCCGCTGGTCCTGCCGCCCACCGTCATCGGTTTCTATCTGCTCTCTGCCATGGGGCCGCAGAGCTGGGCCGGGCAGGCGTGGACCACCCTGTTCGGCAGTAGCCTTGCCTTCACGTTCGAGGCGATCCTGTTCGCGTCGATCCTCGTCAACCTGCCTTTTGCCGTGCAGCCGGTGCAGCGTGCGTTCGAGAGTATCGATCCTGATCTGCGCGATGCTGCCGCCACCTGCGGTCATTCCCTGTGGGACAGTCTCTGGCGGATCGAACTGCCGCTTGCCTGGCCCGGCATCGTCACCGGTGCGGTGCTCACCTTCGCGCACACGCTGGGTGAATTCGGCGTGGTGCTGATGGTCGGCGGCTCCATCCCCGGTGAGACGCGGACGCTGGCGCTCTCCCTCTATGATCGCGTGCAGGCCTTCGACATGGCCTCGGCCAATGAGATGGCGCTGCTGCTCATGGCGATCTCGCTCGTTGCGGTCAGCCTCAGCTTCCTCCTTGCGCAATGGACGCGGCGGCATGGCTGAAGGCATCACCCTGCGCCTGCGTCACGATGCGCCCATAAAGCTGGATGTGCAGCTCACGCTGGCGCGCGGCCGCACGCTGGCGCTCGTCGGCCCCTCGGGCACAGGCAAGACGTCTATCCTGCGCGCCATCGCCGGCCTGCTGGCTCCGCGTGACGGGCAGATCAGCGTCAATGGCCAAAGCTGGCTCGATACGCAGGCCGGCATCCATCTGCGCGCCCGGGATCGGCATGTCGGCTTCGTCTTCCAGTCCTATGCGCTCTTCCCGCACATGAGCGCGCGGCACAACGTTATGGAAGCCCTGCTCGATCTGCCGCCAGCGCAGCGTCAGACCCGCGCCGATGCACTGCTCGCGCAGGTCCATCTCGATGGTCTGGAGGACCGGCGTCCCCACCAGCTTTCCGGTGGCCAGCAGCAGCGCGTCGCGCTTGCCCGCGCGCTCGCCCGCGATCCGCAGGTGCTGCTGCTCGACGAGCCCTTTTCCGCTGTCGACCATCCCACCCGCCGCGCGCTCCACCGCCTGCTGGCCGAACTGCGCGCCCGAACCGACATCCCCATCATCCTCGTCTCCCACGACGTGCGCGATGCGGCCGACGCGGCCGATGAAATCGCGCTGATGCTCGATGGCCGGATCGTGGAGCAGGGCGCGCCGCAGGGGCTCATGGATGATCCTAAGAGCCGCCTGGCGCGCTGGCTGGCGGGTTGAGGCGGCGACGATGAATTCCTGCCTGACTGGTTATCCGCTATCGGGTCACACGGAAACCTAGCGCTATGACTGAAAAGTCGCGGCTAGCGGGTTCTCTTACCCACTCCGTTCGGGCTGAGCTTGTCGAAGCCCTGTCCTTCCCCTCTGAAACGTCGGCTGAAGAAGTACGGCCTTTCGACACGCTCAGGGCGAGCGGGTGTTGAGATGTGGCAGTCTTTGATCGATACCGGCATTGCGAACCAGTGCGCCGGGCGGGCCGAGCCAGACAAAGTCAACGTCCCCGCCCATCCACCACCGCTTTACCCTTGCGCCCACGCCCGCAATCCTTAGCATCCGCGCCATCGAATCCGGCGGCATGCAGGGCCGTCATGCTGGTGTTCCCGCTCCGTGATAAAAGGATCGGGCGCCGGCGATCAGGAGCAAGGAGAGAGAGAGCGTGGCAGGACATAATCCCGAAGGCGTGTTCGTTCAGCATCCCGGCAAGGTCTGGATCAATGGCGAATGGCGCGCGCCGCACAGCGGGCGGTTCATCGAGCTGGTTTCGCCCAACACGGAGCAGGTCGTCGGCGCCGTGGCGGAAGCTGACGAGGCGGACATGGATGCCGCCGTCGCCGCTGCCCGCGCCGCGTTCGATACCGGGCCGTGGCCGCGCATGAGCGTGGGCGAGCGCAATGAGATCATGAAGAAGATCAGCGCACATCTGCAGAGCCGCGCGGGCGAGCTGGCCAAGGCGTGGACGGCGCAGATGGGCGGGCTTGCGAGCTTCGCGCCGGGCATGGTCGCCGGCGCCACCATGCAGTTCGACCAGACCCGCGAGGTGGGCGCGAACTTCCAGTATGTCCAGCAGCGCGAGAGCCAGGCTGCCGCGGCCGCCTATCTCGTCTATGAGCCGGTCGGCGTGGTCGCCTCCATTGCACCGTGGAACGGGCCTTATGGCATCATGGCCTCCAAGGTTGCCAATGCGCTCATCACCGGCTGCACGGTCATCATGAAGCCCTCGCCGGAGACGCCGCTGGAGGCCTATATCATTGCCGAGGCGTGCGAAGCGGCGGGCGTGCCGGCGGGCGTCGTCAATCTCGTCTGCGGCCATCGCGAGGCGAGCGATCATCTCGTCTGCAATCCCGGCGTGGACAAGGTAAGCTTCACCGGCTCCACCGTGGCGGGCAAGCGCATTGCGAGTGTCTGCGGCGAGCGGATCGCGCGCTGCACGCTGGAACTGGGTGGCAAGTCGGCCGCCATCGTGCGCGACGATTTCTCCGCCGAGGAGACCGCCAAGCTGATGACCGGCACGATCACGCTGCTTTCCGGTCAGGTCTGCGCGATGCTCAGCCGCCTCATCGTCCCCCGTGCGCGGCAGGACGAGATTGCCGATGCCATCGCGGCGGAAATGCAGAAGGTGAAGATCGGCTATTCGGACGATCCCGAGACGCAACTCGGCCCGCTCGCCATGAAGCGCCAGCTCGAGCGGGTGGAAGGCTATATCGAGGAAGGCAAGAAGACCGCCGATCTGGTGACGGGCGGGGGCAGGCCTGCTCATCTCAACCAAGGCTATTTCATCGAGCCGACCCTGTTCAAGAATGTCGATAACAAGTCGCGCATTGCTCAGGAGGAAATCTTTGGTCCGGTGCTCAGCATCATCCCGGTCGATGATGAGGAAGAGGCCATCGCGGTCGCCAATGACAGCAATTACGGGCTCTCGGGTTCCGTGCTGACCAAGGACGCGCAGGCCGCCTTCGATGTCGCACGGCGCATCCGCACCGGCGGCATTGGCCAGAACGGCCTGCGGGTGGACTGGGGGCTGCCCTTCGGTGGCTACAAGCAGTCCGGCATCGGGCGCGAAGGGGGCGTCGATGGGCTGATGGCCTATCTGGAGATCAAGGCCATGTATCTGGACGCGCCGGTCAACGCTGCGTGAGTGAGGGCATGAGCCGCGCGGCGCTCTACGACGCGCTGGAGGCCTATCTCGCGGCGCTGGGGCGCAAAGACCCCGGCGCCGTGAACTGGGCCGCCGATCCGTTCATCACCGAGAATAATGTGCGCTTGGCTGCCGATGATGGCCTGTGGGGCACCATTGAGCGAATGGGCGACTATCGGCTGATGTTTGCCGATGAGAAGACGCGGCAGGTCGGCTATTTCGGCACCGTCATCGAGCCGCTGGACGAGAGCGCCTATACCGTGCGGCTGGGGCTGGACGAGGCCGGCCGCATCGCGGAGGTCGAGACTATCGTGGTGCGACAGGTGGATAGCTCGCCGGTCTTCGAGAACCAGAAATTCTATGACAAGCCGATCCTCAATGCAGGCGTGGAAGCGCCGGTGTCTCGGGAAGAAATGATCGCCTTGTCAGATGGTTATTTCGAGACCTTGCAACGTAATGACGGGACGATCCGCACGAAATTCCACTCCGATTGCAACCGGGTCGAAAATGGCGTGCAGACGACCAACAATCCTGAGTTCGCCAAGCTCGTGCCGGTCGCGGGCCTGCCGTGCGAGGTGCAGTTCCGCACCGGCAATTACCGCTATGACGATCGCCTGCGCGCTCGCCGCTATCCGCTGGTGGATGAGGAGCGGGGCTTCGTGCTGGCCTATGGCTTCATCGATCATTGCGGGCGGCTGGATCATTACACGCTGACCGACGGGACGCAGGTCCGCTCGCACATCCGTCGGCCGCACACTTACTATCTGGGCGAGCTGTTCAAGATCGATCACGGCATGATCTGCCAGATCGAGGCCAATTTCATCACCGTGCCCTATCACATGCCCAGCCCATGGGACGCGCGCTGAGCCGGCGCCAGAAGGAGCGATCATGACCTTTTCCAGCCTCGACAAGCCGGTCCTCGAATTCGCCTTCGAGTGTCGCCTGATGTTCACCCGTGTCTTTGCGATCCCCAATGTCCACAATGGCGGCTTCCGCTCGGCGGTGCTGGTCGATGAAGGGCATTTCGAGGGGCCGCGGCTGCGCGGGCGGGCGGTGCCCAATTCCGGCGGTGATTACGCGCATTTCCGCGATGACGATACCGCCGTGTTCGATGCCCGCTATCTGCTGGAAACGGACGATGGCGAGATCATCTACATGCAGAACAAGGGCTATTTGTGGGGCCGCAAGCCGGATTCGATGCAGCGCTTGCGCGCCTGGGCCTTTGAGGGTGGCGAGCCGGTGGCGCATGAGGATTATTATCTGCGCGCCCAGCCGACCTTCGAGACCAGCAAGGGCAAATATGACTGGATGACGCGCCATGTCTTCGTCGGGGTGGGCGAGCGCAAGGCGGATGGCAATCTGGTGCGCTATTATGCGCTGACCTGAGCGCTGCGTTCCCGGCGTGCCGGGCGATTGAGAGCGACAGGTGAGACAGGCTGTGCTAGGGCGGCGCCATTAGCGCGAACCCTGCTAGCAAGCTTTCGCGATAACTGAGAGACGGTCCGTGCTCCCGCTTGCCTTGTCGGGAGACGCCTGATGGAAGATTTCAACAGCCTTTTGCACGATCAGCAGCTTGCGCTGATCGATGCCCAGTTCGCCGGTTGCGGCCAGCGCCAGCACGCCGCGCGGGAGAACGCCTGCGCGATGTCCAGCCGCATCGGTGCGCATCCTTATCCCTATCGCCTGCGCTCCGGCACGGCCATGCGCGCCCTGTTTGCGCAGCGCGGGAGTGTCGCCGCATGAGCCGCGTGGTCATCCTCGCCGCGCCCGAGGCGGACGTGCTTGCCTATTGCGCCAAGGCCGGCATCGGCCTGTCGGTCGTGGAGCCGCTGCCCAGTGGCCAGACCCGCGCGGTGCTCAACAATGTTGCGGATGCCGACAAGGTCCGCAAGGGCATGAAGACCCTCGTCGTGGAGGGCGTGGTGGCACGCTCGCCGCTGTACGTGAGCCGGACGCAGTCACCTTATCGTTGAACTCGGTCGCCGCGCCGGTCAGCCCGGCGGCGGCCCCAATGCGCACTCAACATCGGTGATCAGCCCGTTGCGAATGGTGTAGAAGATGAACTGCCGCATCTCCTGCACCTCGCCGGCCTTGATCGGGAACAGGCCGCCGGCGCCATTGGCCTCCAGCGTCGCCTGATCGAGGTCGCGATAGGCCTCGATGCGCACGATCGCGTCGACTGCCGTCAGCGTTTCGCTTGATGCGAAGTTGAGCACTCGCACGCTCTCGTGAACATGGGCATGGAGGAAGCCGTAAAAGCGCTTCATGTCCGCGCGGGAGCGAAGAGCGACGCCGAAGAAGCGCATGTCCATCGGCTGCGCGTAGAAGTCGCAGACCGCGTCATAATCCTTCGCGTTGAACGCCGAGAGATAGCGATCATAGTCTGCGCGGTTCATGCCGGCTCCTTTGCGGCACCCTTCGCGGCAGCGATAAGCAGATCCTTGTTCTCCTCGATCATCTGGCGCACGGAGCGGGCAGGGCGGCCGGTCAGCATCTCGACGTCATTGGTGCAGATTTCCAGATAGCCCTCCCTGATCGAGCGACCGAAGGTGACCATATCGTCGCTGTTCCAGGGAATCCCGCTGACGCTGTGATCGTCGATCGGGCGACGCGGAATGCCCATGGCATCGAAGATCGCATATTGTTGCTCGTCATCGACCTTCACATGCTCGATCGGGCAGCCCGTGATGTCCCGCATCAACGCGGCCACTTCATCGAACGTCTGCAGCTCCGGCCCGGTAATGTTGTAGATCCTGTTTTCGTGGCCAGCTGTCGTGAGAGCGGCCACAGCACATGCCGCACAATCGTCGCGCCAGACCATCGCTTCGCGACCGTCACCGGCATTGCTGAACCATTTGCCTGTCGCCATCGCATTGGGGCCGACAGCCAGGATCATCGCATCAGCATAATGTGCGTCGCGCAGGGCCGTCCACGCCATGCCGGAAGCGCGCATGGCGTTTTCCGTTTCGATATGGTCGTGACGGACCTCAGCCGGGTTCGCGGGGTCATCGATTCCGATGAAGCTGGTGTAGAATATGTGCTTCACACCTGCCGCAGCGGCTGCGTCGATGGCCGCCTTGTGCTGCACGACGCGGGCACCGACGCGGGTGCCGGAAATGAGCAGCATCTTCTCCGCGCCCTGCACGGCTGCGACCAGTGTTTCAGGCTTGTCGTAATCGCCGTAGCGCACGTCGCAGCCCTGCGCGGCGCGATCGGCCAGCTTGTCAGGCGTACGACTGATGAGGATGAGCTTCTCGGCCAGCCCCTTTGCGATCAGCATCTCGGTCGCGGCGCGGCCATATTGGCCGGAGGCGCCGGTGATGACGATCTTGCCCTGCTCGCTCATATGCTCTCCCTTGTTGTGCCGCCTGCTGGAGCGGTCTGGGGCAAGTCTAAGGCGCGCGCAGGAATTGGCAATATCGGGAGACGCGCCCGATTGCTGGCTTCCTGACCCGGACTTCACAACAGAAGAACATGGCCTCGACAGGCTCAGCCCGAACGGGGGAGGGGCTGTAGCCGGGTCGTTAGCGTCCCGGCTGTCCGCTGCAACTGCTGGCAGGGCCGGGATCGAGATCGAGGCAGCGGCCATCGATCTTGTCCATCGGCACCGCAAGGCCGATCTGCGCGGCGAGCGTGGGCATGATGTCGACGGTCTCGATGCCTTGCGGCTGCTCCATATGCGCCATGCCCTTGCGCCAGAACAGGATCGGCACCCGGCGGTCATAGCCCCAGGGGCTGCCATGAGTAGAGACGTAGCCGGGCTGCGGCGTTGCAATAGGCATCACGCGCGGCTGGAGCAGAACGATGAGATCGCCCGACCGATCAGCATCGAAGCTGGCGCGGGCGATGGTGGCCAGGGACCAGTTTTCAGGTGATCCCACCGGCGCGGGTGCGGCGTCCAGCTCCTCGCGGGAAAAGACGGCCCGCACTTGCCGGTGGCCGGCATAATGCGCCTTTGCTTCAGCAAGCACACGGGCGCGCTGCGCGGGCGTCAGGCTGCTGTTCATATAGATGTCTCCGAAGGGGCCGGTGCCCAGCAGCAGATCGCCCTGCGCAGGCGCGATGCCGGTGCGCGCGGTGATGGCGGCGCTGGCCGCTGCGGGATAAAGCACAGGGTCTACCCGCTCGGCGTCCACGATGGCCTGTTCGCGAAGACGCTCAGGAATGTCCGGCCCGCCATGATCGGCGGTCAGCATAACCATGTAATCAATGCCCGTGGCGTCGAGACGATCGAGGAAGCTGCCCAGCGCATCATCGAGTGCGAGCAGCTGGATGCACATTTCCGCGCCACGATTGCCATAGCTGTGGCCGACATAGTCGGTCGCCGACAGGCCGACGATGAGAAGGTCCGTGGCTTCCCCGCGACCGAGTTTTTGCGCCTCAAGCTGCGTTGCCGCCAGCGCTAGCACTGCCGCGTCGGCTTCGGGCGAGGCGCGGAAGGCGCGGGCATCGCCGCCCTCGCGCGCGAAATGCCCGGCGCCGACGCTCAGCGTGTCGGAAAGCCTGATGGCGCGATCATGCGGCTTGCAGAATTCCGGCACATCCATGGGCGCACGTGGCTGATCGAAGCTCTTTCGCACACCCGCGTTCACCTGCTCGATCAATGGTGTGAGCGGTGTTCCCCGATAGCTGGTGAAGCCATTGCCGCTCCACCACCAGATTTCATCGACAGTTGGCCCGCCCATCATGATCGCAGCGCGGTCCTTGCCCGAAACGGATATGACCTTCGTCGCAGGGTTGGCGGCCTTCATATAGCCGCCGAGCGTGGGGACCCGCAGCGTCTTCACCGACGGCGTATAATCGCGCGAGCTGCTGCCCGGCACGGCGGGGTCCTCGGCGCAATAGACTTTCTTGTCGGCGCGCGCGACGCGCTGATCGATCCATTCGTTCGCGATGATGCCGGTGCGGGACGGGCGGCTGCCGGTCAGGATCGTCGAGTGGCCGGGGCATGTCTCGGTCGCGGCGTGGCTCTGATAGCCATTGGGGAATACGGCGCCCTGCTGCAGCCGCGCCAATCCTCCGCTGAACTGATTGCGATACTCGCCGAACAGATCCGTGGAGAACTGATCGATGGAGATGACGACCAGCAGCTTCGGCGCACGCGCTGCGGCCGGGGCAGCCGGTGCTGAAACGGATGCAGGCGCAGGTGTGGGCGCAGGTTGGGCCAGGACCGGGGCGGCGGAAGCCAGAATCGCACCAATGCACAAGCAGGCTGGGAAGCGCATAGATTCTCCTTGGGGACGGGGCGGCGCGCGCTTAGAGAACGGCCAATGATCCGTTTCATGGCTTTTCCTGTGCGCCGGCTCAATGGCCTTTTGATGACAGCCTGGCTTCTTTTGGGAGTGCTGCTCGTCGGATCGACGGCGCATGCCCAATCCGGCGGGGCCTTCATGCAGCGCGGCGAGCCCAATATCGCTGCAAGTCTGGTCGCGCAGACGGACAGGCCTGCCGCCGGCAGCACGGTCACGCTGGCCATCGTGATGAAGCCCAAGGCCGGCTGGCATGGCTATTGGGGCAATCCGGGCGATGCCGGGCAGGGAATGCAGGTCGACTGGGATCTGCCGCCGGACGCAGGGCTGACCGTCGGCGACTTCCGCTATCCCGTGCCGGATCGGCTGCTTATCGCCGGGCTCATGAACCATGTTTACGAGCATGACTATGCCGTGCTGGTCGATCTGGCGCTGCCTGAGGGGCTGGCGCCGGGCACCGTGCTGCCGATCCGTGGCACGGCGCGCTGGCTGGCTTGTACCGATGTGATCTGCGTGCCCGAGCAGGGCGAGATCGCGACGACGCTCACTATCGGCGATGGCGCGACAGCGGCGGAGCGGCGTGCCGCCTTCGACACGTTCCGCGCCGCGCTGCCGCGCCCGCTGGATCAGCAGGCCCGTTATGCGCAGTCCGGTGACATGCTCAGCATCGCGGTGCCTTATCCGCAGGCGGCGCCAATGGGCGAGCCCTGGTTCTACGCGCAGACCCGCGACATCGTGCGCTATGCCGCGCCGCAGAGCGCCCGCCGCGCGGGCGACTGGCTGGTGATCGAGGTCGGCCTGCAGGACGGTGCGACAGTGCCCAACGACATTGCGGGGGTGCTGGCAGTGTCGCCCGGCGTCGCGCTGGAAATCAAGGCCATACCCGGCGCTGTTCCCGAAGGCGGCGAGCGGATTGCGCTGGCGCCGGAGGGCGGCGCCACAGCTGCGTCGGCCGAACAGCAGGGGCTGCTGCCCGTGCTCCTCATTCTCGGCGGGGCCTTCCTTGGCGGCCTCATTCTCAACATCATGCCCTGCGTGTTTCCGATCCTCAGCCTCAAGGCGATCAGCCTTGCCAAGGCCGGCGGGGAGGAGCGGCAGGCGCGGCGGGAGGCGCTTGCCTATACTGGCGGCATCCTGCTCACCTGCCTTGCGCTGGGTGCGCTGATGCTCGCGATCCGGGCCGGCGGCACGCAGGTCGGCTGGGCCTTCCAGTTGCAGGACCCGCGCGTGATTGCCGTGCTGCTGATGCTGATGGTCGCCATCACGCTCAATCTTGTCGGCGCGTTCGAGATCGGGACGCTGTCCGTCGGTCAGGCGCGGGCCGGGCAGGGCGGACAATCCGGCGCATTCTGGACCGGCGCGCTGGCGGCCTTCGTGGCGACGCCATGCACCGGGCCTTTCATGGGCGCGGCGATGGGCGCGGCTTTGGTGCTGCCTTGGCCGCTGGCGTTGGCGGTATTCGCCGGGCTGGGCCTTGGCCTTGCCTCGCCCTTCATTGCCATCGCCTGGATTCCCGCGCTGCGCCGCCTCATGCCGCGTCCGGGCGCATGGATGACGCGCTTTCGGCGCATCATGGCCGTGCCGATGGGGCTGACCGCACTGGCGCTGCTCTGGCTGCTCTCACGCCAGCTCGGCACTGGCGGCATTCTGCTCGGGCTGGTGCTGGCAGCGGGCGTGAGCGTGGCGCTGATGCTCCTTGGCCGCCGCCAGCGCGCAGGCGTCGGCGTGAACTGGGCGTTCGGCGGGCTTGCCGCACTGTTGCTTGGCACGGCCGCCATCGCCGCGCCATCGCTGGTCGGGTCGGATCGTCCGGCGGCCGGCGAGGGGCTGGTGGGCGAGCCGTTCAGCGAGGCGCGACTGGCCGCGCTGCGTGCGGAGAAGCGCCCCGTCTTCCTCTACTTCACGGCCGACTGGTGCCTCACCTGCAAGGTCAACGAAGCCAATGCCATCGATACGGATGCCGCGCGCGATGCCTTCGACGCCGGCGGCGTGGCGGTGATGGTCGGCGACTGGACCAATGCCGATCCAGCGATCAGCCGCTTTCTGGAGGCGCATGGCCGTTCGGGCGTACCGCTCTATCTCTTCTATGCGCCGGGCGCTCAGGCACCCCAGGTCCTGCCACAGGTGCTGACCTCCGGCACGCTCACTGCCTTGGTGGCGGACTGAGCAGTGGCCAAGAAGCGGCTGGATCAATTGCTCGTAGAGCGCGGCCTGGCCGAAAGCCGCACCCGCGCGCAGGCGCTCATCATGAGCGGCAATGTGCTGGTGGGCGACAGGCCCGTCGACAAGGCCGGGCAGGCCGTGCCGGAGGATGCCGAGATCGTCCTCAAGGGGCGGGATCATCCCTGGGTGTCGCGGGGCGGGCTCAAGCTGGCCCATGGCCTCGCGCATTTCGGCATTGATGTGACGGGTCTGGTGGCCATGGATGTCGGCAGTTCGACCGGGGGCTTTACGGACGTACTGCTGACGAATGGCGCGGCGCGCGTCTATGCCATCGACAGCGGCACCAATCAGCTGGCGTGGAAGCTGCGACAGGACCCGCGCGTGATCGTCCACGAGCAGACCAGCGCGCGCATTCTCACGCCCGACCATGTGCCCGAGCCGGTGGACATCATCGTGTGCGATGCCAGCTTCATCAGCCTTGCCAAGGTGCTGGAGCGTCCGCTGACCTTCGCGGCGCCGGGTGCGCGGCTCGTCGCGCTCATCAAGCCGCAGTTCGAGGCGGGGCGCGAAGAGGTGGGCAAGGGCGGCGTCGTGCGCGATCCTGCCGTTCACGAGCGGGTTTGCGCGGCCGTGCGGGACTGGCTGGCGGCGCAGCCCGGCTGGCAGGTCATCGGCATCACGACCAGCCCGATCACCGGCCCTGAAGGCAATATCGAGTTCCTGATCGCGGGTGAGCACGTGCCAGGATGAGGCATCGCACGGCGGGGATACACGCTTTCTCCTTGCGGGAAGGGCTGGCACGCCGCAAAGCCATCGTTAAAGTCATGTCAAGACTGTGGGGATTCGGCATGAAGTGGGAGCGCGCGTGAACCAGATTGCTTCGCGAAGTCAGTTGCGGATGTCCTTCCTCCGCTGGGCGCTCGTCACCGTTCCGGCAATCGAGTTTCTGGGATTCGTCTCCGGCTATCTTTCCAACAGCGGCTACGAAAACCGCTGGTTCGATGCGCTGAGCAAGCCAGCGCTTGTGCCGCCCGGTTGGGTGTTCGGCACGGTCTGGCCGACTCTCTACCTGCTGATGGGCATTGCGCTGGCGATGATCCTGCATGCGCGCGGCGCGAAAGGGCGCGGCATCGCGATTGCGCTGTTCCTCGTTCAACTGGCCTGCAATCTGGTCTGGTCGCCTTTGTTCTTCGGCGCGCATGAGGCGACGCTGGCCTTTTACCTCATCCTCGTCATTCTCGTGCTGGCGACCGCCACGACGCTGCTTTTCGGGCGGATCAGGCCCGTCGCGGCGTGGCTGATGGTGCCCTATCTCTGCTGGCTGGGCTTTGCCAGCGGGCTCGCCTTCGATATCGATCGGATGAACCCGGATGCCGAGACACTTGTCCCGGCTGCGGTCAGCACCCAAATCTAGGCGATGGCCGTCATCAGCGGCGGCGAAGGATCAGAACCATGCAGAGTGAAAACCGCTTTTTCGACGATCTCTCGAAGATCATCAATGGTGCCGCCGGCACTGTCGCCGGGGTCGGCCGCGAATTCGAGAGCAATGCGCGTGAACGCGCCCGCGAGTGGATCGGCGGCCTGGATTTCGTGAGCCGCGAGGAATTCGAGGCTGTGAAGACCATGGCCGCGACGGCGCGCGAGCAGGTCGAAGCGCTCGAAGCGCGTCTTGCGGCGCTGGAAGGGTCCGCCCCCGTTGCCAAGCCTGCCGGTAAGGCGAAGAGCTGACTTCTCGACAGCCTATCCCCGGCTTATCCACAACTTATTCACAGCAGATGGCGCAACGCGGGGCCGGAAGAGCGCGTATCCGGGTCGCCCTGCTTTGCGCACGCTCTCTGTCGTGCTACCCCACGGCCGTGCTACGACGCGTTGCCCGAGGGGCAGTGCGGCTCGGGCAGCGATTTGAAAGTGGACAGACGGTTTTTTTGACATGATCGACCGGGATGGATTTACAAGCGGCGAGCAGGAAGCCGAGCCGATCGATATGCTGGCCGCTTATTTCGAGGCGCATGAATGGCCCTTCGAGCATGTTGGCGACGATGAGCTCGTTGCGCGGCATCGGGGCAGCTGGACGGAATATGAGGTCCGCGCGATCTGGCGTGACGACGACATGGTGCTCCAGCTGCTGGTGCTGCCGGACATTCGCGTGGCCGACGACAAAAGGCTGGCGATCTGCGAGACGATAGCGCTCATCAACGAGCAGCTCTGGCTTGGCCATTTCGAGCTGTGGTCCGCGAGCAGCACGTTGCTGTTCCGCCATGGCGCCCTGCTGGGCCCAAGCGGATCGCTGACGCTCGATCAGGCGCAATTGCTGGTGGAAAGCGCCATCGACGAGTGCGAGCGCTTCTACCCCGTCTTCCAGTTCGTGCTGTGGGGCGGCAAGAATCCGTCCGAGGCCATGGCCGCCAGCCTGATCGAGACACATGGCGAAGCCTGAGTCCGGCCAGCACTGGCCGTCGCACATTCTCCTGCTGGGTTGCGGCAATATGGCCGGGGCCATGCTCGCGCGCTGGCTCGATGAGGGCCTGCCGCCCGAGCGGGTGACCGTCGTGCGGCCAAGCGGCAAGGCTGTCGCGCCCGGCGTTGCTGTTCTTACGCAGCTGAGCGCGCCCGTCGCGCCGGGCACGCTCGTCCTGCTGGGATGCAAGCCGCAACAGCTGGCGACCGTGTCCGATCAGGCCGCTGGATATGTGGGGCAGGGCGCGGTGCTGATGTCGATCCTCGCCGGGGTGCCGATCGCGCGCATCCGTGCGGCCTTCCCGGACGCGACATCGATCCTGCGGTGCATGCCCAATCTTCCGGTTCGCATCGGCAAGGGCGTGAGCATCCTCAAGGCCGAGGACGGCGCCAGCGCGGATGACCTGGCCCTGACCACGAGCCTGTGCGCCAGCCTCGGGCTCGTTGAGTGGCTGGACGACGAAGCACTGTTCGACGCCGCGACCGCACTCGCCGGCTGCGGCCCGGCCTTTGTCTATCGCTTCATCGACGCGCTGGCCGCTGCCGGCGCGCAACTGGGCCTCGATCCCGCCGCCGCCGCGCGCATGGCGCTTGCGACGGTGGAAGGCGCCGCCGTGAGTGCCGCCATGGCTGACCGGCCGCCGGCAGATCTTGCCGATGCCGTCGCCAGCAAGGGCGGTATGACCCGCGAAGGGCTGGACGTGCTTGACCGGACCGAGGGGCTTCAGGCGCTCGTTGGCGAAACCCTGCGCGCCGCGTGTGACAGAGGGGCAGTCCTCGCCGCCCTGTCCGGCAAGGCAAGCTGAGGCTGCGCGCCTCTTCGTTCAGCGCGAGATTTGCAGCGCCGCAACGAGACGCTGTGTCTCCGGATCGAGCAGGCTCTCCAACACGCGCCAGAAGCCGGTGACGGAGGCTTGGCCTGCGGCTGAATAGGCCGTGGCAACGCGGTCGCGCGTGGCATCGAACAGCGCCTGCTCGATCGCTTCGCCTGCAGGCGTCAGGCGGAGGAGCCGCTGCCTGCGGTCCCTGTCGCCCTTGTTCACCGCCAGCAGGTCCCGTTCGATCAGCTCATCGAGCACGCGCCCGAGCGACTGCTTGGTCACGCCCAGCAGGGTGATGAGCGCTGACACGCTCAGATTGGGGCGCCGCGCGATGAAATACAGCGCGCGCTGATGCGCCCGGCCGAGCTGATGTGCTTCGAGGATCGGGTCCATGGCCTGCGTCAGCGCCATATGCCCAAATTGCAGCAGCTCGATTCCGCGTCGGATTTCTTCCTCGCGCAGGAACAGCGGTGATGCGGCAGGGCCTGAGGGCGCATTGGTCATGCCCTCTTCTAGAGCGCGTCCCCGCATGATGGAACAGGCTCGGCGCGCCTCCGTTCGCTTTTGGCGGTGAGGGCGGCGGCGGCGGGATTTTGCCTCGCTCTCCGGCTTGGCATTTGCGCTCGGGCCTGTATATGAGCCGCTCGCGCGCGCGATGCTGGGGCGTAGCCAAGCGGTAAGGCAGCGGTTTTTGGTACCGCCATGCGGAGGTTCGAATCCTCCCGCCCCAGCCAGAATAATATTTGCGCGTGAATTCAACTACATAAGGAAAAGAATCGAAAATTGTGGGGTCCGTTTGTGGGGTCCACTCGTGGGGCTGCTTTTGTCCCTCTGGGCCGCTCCCAAAATGGCACGGCTTACCTGAATCTAAATGGACGCCTCCGATGCGCTCATTTCATTTTTCTCGTCACGTTTTTTCGGGGGCACCTTTGGCAAGGTAGCCGCGTAGAGGCTGAATAACATGGCGAGCGTGGAAGCCGGGCGAGACAGTTGGGCCTCTCCCGCAGCTACAGAGGGCAACTCAAGAGCCAGCGCAAACCAGAAGATCGCTCGGGCAACCCCGCTCTGGCCATAGGGCGCGTCTTTACGGAGGCCGACCGAAACAGTCTCACCGATAGCAATCAGTGCGATGAAGATGCTCCAGAACCACGTCCATTCTTCCGTGGTGAGGATCACGCCGCAAATCCAGATGAAGGCGCAGAGGCGACCAAAGGCCCATTTTGAACAGCCCGTCTCCTGACAAACCTTAATGATGATTGGCCAGAAGATGGTCTTAGCTAGCCACACGTCCAGGCGCTGCACGTCGAAATCTCCGAAGGTTGGGCCTCAAGAGCCCCGAATGACAGATAGCGGTTAAGATCAGGGTTGAACAATTGGATGGCTAGGCTGCGTAGACGAATTCGATAGCCGCTGGGGGACGGCGGCTATTCGGCATCTTGCCTAAAAGCGCACGTTCCGGACACGCCCAATTGCGGACATTGCCCAGTTTTGAGATCATCCCTGAATGCGGCCATCGAGCTTCCTTTTTATAAGTTGTGCTGCGCTTCTGTCCTGCGCTTCGAAACCAGTCCGAATAGCTTCCGACCGATGCTGGTCTGTCACCGTTGGCGATAAGGTTGAAGGCACAGCGGTCCTCTTCGCCTATGCAGGCACCGGATGCATCGAATGCGGCGCATCGGTCTCGGGCCGCGGGTGTCCGGGGGTAGGGTTTTCAACCGCCGATGACACGGTGGATCAAGTTTATGATCGTATCGTGCAGTCAGCACCGGCAGATGACCTGGGATTTGTTCGGCAGGTCGTTTTCTTGTCAGGAGAGGTTGTTCCGAACGGAGCGACAGGGAAGCCAATGATCCGCGCCACTAGTTTGCGCGTCGTAACATCGAATGGCAGCTAATTTATCGGTGCCGTCGAGAGCGGACGGGCCGCTTCCCACGACTTTCCGGACGTGGGAGAGGTCAAAACCTTGATCTGATAGCGGTCGTGGCAGCTATCCGGCCGACCGTGAGAAAAGTTGCCTTTCCGGACACGCCCCCATTGCTGCCGAGCAGTTTTTGGGACAATCCTAGAGACATGCCATTGTCCGGGTGCCTGCTAGCCATCCTGCTGAGCTTTGCCGTCACCGCCTGCGGCGTAGCGGGCAGTAAGCGTCATTCGGAAGAACAAGCTTCAGGAATGCCATATGCCGCAGCACCGGTAATTCCGGTTGCTGACGATGTGCGTTTCTTCGAGCGCCCTGCACTTCTGAGTGCCCTGCAGGCAACGAACCTGCCCATGCCCGAAGCCGTCCTGCTGGAGAGTGATCCATGGAATAGGGTTCTGGGTTCCGGCTCGCCGCATTTTGCCCTCTACGAAGACGGGTATGTCATCTACCTCGCGGATGGCGGCTATCGGAGCGTGCAATTGAACCCCGACGAACTGCGCTCATTCCGAAAATCCTTGTCGGCCGCGCAAAATCCCGGGCTTTCGGGCGGCTATCGGGTCGCCTTGGCTACCGATCAGCCCGACAACGCTCTCCTGCTTTACCGGGATCGGCCCATTTATCTGTCCGTCTACGGATCGCTCGACGATAGGGAGGTCATGTCGCGTCTGCCGCGTCCAGTGCGCGAAGCATTCAAAATGCTGCGTTCGTTCCGGCACGAGAAGTCCGAGCCATGGATGCCGGAGAAAATCGAGGTGATGATCTGGCCTTACGAATATGCTCCGGAACCTTCGATCCGATGGAAGAAGAATTGGGCCGGGTTGTCCGACCCCGAGACCGTTCGGCGCGGCGATAGTTACAGCCTGTTCCTGCCATCAACCGAATTGCCGACGCTCAATGCATTCCTCGCCAAGAGAAACCCGAGAGGTGCCGTCGAGATAGATGGCCGCAAATGGGCAGTGTCCATTCGCATCCCCTTTCCTCAGGAGCGGCTTTGGATGGCACCAAACCCTGAGGTTTATTCGAGTTCGGACTAGGCTTGCACGTCCGCTTCCCACGACAAACTTGCCGTTCGCCGTTGCTTGGTCAACGCTCGAAAGCGGTCATGGCAGTTGTCCCACCTTTGGCGACAAAAGCGGACTTTCCGGACACGACAACATTGCGGACATTCGGCGCGGCTACGATAAGCGTTAAATGAGCTACCCTACAAACTTACTCGACGCTGCACACGAGCACAGTATCCGGCACCGACAAGAGCTTGAGCGTAGTGCGGTCTGTGGATGCTTCTATTGCGGGGAGACCTTTGCGCCATCCGAGATAACAGACTGGTGCGATGATAAGGGTACAGCGCTCTGTCCGACCTGCGGCATCGACTCCATCATTGGTTCTGCTTCCGGCTATCCAGTTAGCGAAAAGCGCTTCCTCAGATCAATGCACGAGCGCTGGTTCGCCTAGCTTTCTGATGGCCCCCACGCGATTCCTACCGTTCGAGAGGTTTATGGTTTCACTTGCAAGCGGCCACGGCAGCTTACCAGGACCGCCGCGATGAGAGCTGACTGTCCGCACACGACGACATTGCGGGCATTGGGCGGCTCACATAGCTTCACTGACAATCATGGAGATCGTGCATGTATCGACCACGACCGCTTGCTGCCGAGATCAGCGCATTATCTGAAAGAGTGCCGACCCCGGTAAGGGTGATTGTCGGCTTATGGATTGTTGCTGGCGCTATCTACGCTCTTGTAAACCCGTCGCTCGATGTTGTTCCAGCCCCGCTCGCCTTGGCAGTAGTAAGCCCGCTCTTGCTGGCAGTCGCTACCCTAATGATCTTCAATTTGTATCGCTTGATCTTCTGGATAGCGCACCTGGGGCATAAAAATTAAGTACTGCACTCTGCGGATCACAGAGCTTCGATCGTCCGCTCTCCACAACAAACTCGCCGTTCGCCGATCCTCTGTCCGCGCTCCCAGGCGGTCATGGGAGTCATCCGACCTTTGAGTATAAGAGCCGACTGACCGGACACGACAACCTTGCGGGCATTCAGCCGCTAATCACCCGATAGTTCGGGTGACTGTCGAATCGTGAAGCGAAAGCTTCGAAGTCTAAATCGCTCGGTCGTAGAATGGTGAGGTTCTTAAGGGCATCGTGAATGGTCGCGGAAACATAGTGCTCAACCGAGCCGATAATATCATCCAGCATGCCGGTAAAATGGCTCGTTGTCGCCCAATCTTCTATGCCAGAACGGACCTCGTTATACTCTCGCATGTTGCATCCGCCGTTTATGTGAAACGACTTAGCACCGGGCCTTACCTCGGCAGGCCATTGTGCGATCACTAGGTTGAACGCCTCACAAAGCGTACTTCTTGGCACATCCAGAACATTCACCCGCAGCCTCCTATGGCGGGGGGTAGCATATTCAGAACGTCCGCTTCCCACAACGTTCCAGCCGTTCCGGCCCCCTCCTGCGAGCAATAAAAGCGGAGGTTCGTTCAGGTCAAAGATTTTAGCTCAGTTAGCCACCCCACTTTTGAGCAGCCCGATGTGACGGCCTTGCTTTTTCGTTGGGGCCTTATCACGATAGAGGCGTGTGCAATCTCTACAATCTCCGGGTCTCCCGTGAGGAGGTCAATCGGCACTTCAACGCCCCGGATGACCCGCGCTCCGCTGTTCAGATGGACAAGGACTATGTTGCCCCCGGCAAGCCCGGCTTAGTGGTTCGGGAGCAGGACGGTGCGCGAGTCACTTCCGCGATGCTGTGGGGTTTCCCGTTCAACGGCAGGCCGGTCACGAATGTCCGCAACTACACCAGCCCATTCTGGAAATCCGCGCTCGTCAATCCTGAGCGGCGCTGTCTGGTGCCCGTCACAGAGTTTCAGGAATGGTCGGTCGCCCCGATGCCCGAGACGGGCAAGAAGCGCCCCTTCTGGTTCCGGGTCCCTTCGGAGCCCATCTTTGCATTCGCCGGTATCTGGCGGCCCACTGAAGGCGACCCGGTGTTTTCCTTCCTCACCTGCGGATATGACGGCGACCCTGCCGCTCACATTGTCGGGGCAGTCCACCCCAAAGCCTGCCCGGTCATCCTTCACCCGGAAGACTATGAGCGTTGGCTAAGTGCTGATTTGGACGAGGCGCTCTCGCTGGCCGTCACCTATCCCAGCCAACTCATGGCGATGAGGTGAGGGCGGCATTGAGTGACTGCGTTCCGCGTTTGTTCTATTCTCCTCCGACTCAAGAGGAGCCCCCATGTCGAGTGTCTCAACGCAACCGCCGGAGTGCCTTCGGCCTTATCCAGAACCCTCATGAGCCCGGCCAAGCGTCGGAAGGGAGAGCAGCCGGTCATTCATGAGCCGCTGGTCTGGTCGGAAAGCTGCACCGTGGCCCGCATGATCCGCACCGGCACCGGCTGGCTGGACGCTTGGATGATGCAGCAGAGTGTTTCCATGTCCAAGCTGAGCAGGAAGTCCGGGCTGTCGATGGGGAGGTTGTGGGAGTTGGTGCAGGGTGCGGAGGTGGCTGAAGGGGAGCTTGAGAGGATGGCAGGAGTGTTGAGGACTGATCCGGGGAGCCTCGCCGCGTCTGTTCGGTATCGACCCTTTCAGAGGCAAAGCGCGGGACAGGCGTAGTCGTCATTGCTACGCCTGCTTTACGGCACGGATCGGAGACAGTTTCAAAATGTCGGAAGCGCGTTTGCGTTACATCGCAGCCAAGAACTATTTCCAGTCAGCGCTCATGCTCTACAGGAGTCCCGATAGAGCCACGGGAGGGCGCGAGGTCATAACCATTCTCCCGCTGTGTATGCTCACTGCCTTCGCTTTGGAGTTGTATCTCAAAGCGTGGCTCCTTGCTTCCAATGAGCCGTCTAACCACGTCAGGGCCTACGGCCATCGGCTGAGAGACCTCGTCGAAAGTTGCATCAACCACGGTCTTCCATATCAGCCCGAGCTTCTGAAGCTCGTCGGTCAAGTCATGGAAGGGCACGGAGATTACACCTATCGCTACCTCGAAGCCGGGGGAGAGGAAAAATACCCCCCGGATTGGCCTCACGCTTTCGAGGTGCTGAGGTGGCTCGATACGGTCGTGGATGAAAAGGCAGGTGTGAGCGCAGCCCACGGATTAACCGCCGGCCACTAGGCGAAAGCGGAAAACAAAAAAGCAGGGCATCAGGCGAACACGAGCAAACAGAGGCGTTACCTTCAGGGCTGTGCGCAATACCGCTTCACGGTCGCCAAGCTCAGTCCGAAGTGCTCCGCAGTCCCCTTAATGGACGCCCCGCGCTCCTGCCGCCACCTTCGCACCTCTGCCGCATTCCCTGCAAACGGCCTCCCGAGGCTCTCTTTGCCCCGATGAGTCCTGCCGGTTTCCGCAAGAGCCCTTCGCGCTGCCTTCCGGCCCGCCTCGGTCCTCTCCGCAATCCTGCGGCGCTCCATCTCCGCCACCTGCGCCAGCACGGCAAGGATGAGCTCTCCGACCCCCCGGCCAATCGGCCCGATGCCGTGAACGTCCACAGTGACGCCAGCGTCCAGAAGGCGCCGGACAGTGGCTTGGACGTCGATAGCGTCACGCCCGAGCCGGTCCACGGCATAGACGTGCAAGGTGTCTCCGCTCCTCACGCTCTTGAGCATTGCAGCGAAGCCGGGACGGTCTGCGGCCATGATGCCGCCGCTCACGCCCTCGTCTGTGAACTCCTGATCGAAGTCCCCGCCCATTGCCGAGCGTTGAGCTTCAATCGACTGGTCTGCGGTCGAGACGCGATAGTAGGCGATGCGGTGCGACATGACTGGCTCACAAGTTAGAGGTCCTGATAAGCTGGCTCATATGCCCGGCTCATTTAATCTGTCAAGCTATGTTGTGAGCCTAGCGCGCAACTTACACCTTGTGAGCCATAGAGGCAGGAGGTGGATGAGAACGGTTCGCCGCAAACGGGACTCGCTTGGACTCAGGGCCGTTCGGGTGAATGGCGGAAATCCTAGGCTGTGCTTCCCGGCGACGAAATAAGGCGCGCTAACGAGGGTTTAATTCTGGCGACGGCGCCGAATCTGCCCGCTACTTGGTTGCCCTCCAATCTGCGCATTTCGCGGAAGTTGGGCAGTGATTTCGCGCGATCTCGGGCACGCGTTTCACGGCATCGCGGGCAGCCATTTCGCGCCCTCGGGCAGGCTGGCCAACGGGTGTTATTGAGTCAGGGCTGAAGGCTTTGGTCAAGCA
>JAHJIJ010000007.1 GCA_018823325.1 Alphaproteobacteria bacterium
CCCGGCCCCGCCGGCCCCGCCCCGCCCGGCAGCGCCCGCCGGCCCGCCGGACACAGGCCGCGCAGCCGATACGCCCCTCGTGGACGGCACCGGCCCCAATGGCGAACCGCTCTATGCCGCCAGCTGGTATCGCGAGCCCTATCCGGAGGAGCTGCGCGGCTATCTCTCGACAGCGCGCAGCCAGGGTTGGGGCATGATCGCCTGCCGCACGGTCGCCGAGTATCGCGTGACGGACTGCGTGCCCGTCGCCGAATATCCCAACGGGTCCAACATCAACCGGGCGATCCTGGCCGCGGCCTGGCAATTCCGCGTGCGCCCGCCCCGCGTCGGTGGCAAGGTGATGGTCGGCGAATGGGTGCGCATCCGCATCACATATGAGCAGCGACCGAGCGGGGCTGCCGGACGGCCGTGAAATCGGCGGCCGCAATGACTATGTCAAAAAGTGCATTGGATGCGCGAGCGCCTTGTCTTGATGCATCCAAACCTTCTACAAGACCGCATTTCTTCAACAATTCAGAAACAGGCGAGTGATCCATGACCGGCACCCAGCAGACCGCATCCCAGATCTCCGATGACATTGCCCGCGTTTTTGCCCTGCAAAAGGCGAACCAGTGGAACGTCAAGGCCACCACGTCCGCAGAGCGTCGCCTGAAGCTGACCAAGCTCAAGGACGCCGTCGCCGCCCATGCCGACGAGATCGTCGCGGCGGTGCTGGAGGACACCCGCAAGCCCGAGCCGGAAATCCGCGTGACGGAAGTGCTCAACATCCTCGGCAACATCCAGCTCATTCTGGACAATCTCGACGACTGGATGAAGCCGACCGAAGTGACTCCCTCCAAGGTCGAGACCGATCGGGCGCAGATCCGCTACGAAGCGCGCGGCGTCTGCCTGATCCTCGGCCCGTGGAATTTCCCGCTCGGCCTCGTCTTTGGCCCGCTCGCCGCCGCCGTCGCGGCCGGCAATTGCTGCATCCTCAAGCTCACCGATCTGTGCCCCGCCACCGAGAAGGTTGCCGCGAAGATCGTCAAGTCGGTGTTCGAGGAGAATGAAGTCGCGGTGTTCGAGGGCGATGTCAGCGTCGCGCAGGCCCTGCTCGAACTGCCCTTCAATCACATCTTCTTCACCGGCAGCACCCGCGTGGGCAAGATCGTCATGGCCGCCGCGGCCAAGCATCTCGCCACCGTCACGCTCGAACTGGGCGGCAAGTCGCCGGTGATCATCGATGAGGGCGCGGACGTGGACAAGATCGCTGCCGATCTCGCCGGCGCCAAGCAGTTCAATGGCGGCCAGGCCTGCATCTGCCCGGACTATGTGTTCGTGAAGGAAGACCAGAAGGCGCGCCTCGTCGAGGGCTTCAAGGCCAACGTCACGAAGAACCTTTATGGCGAGGACGGCAAGATCAAGAAGGAAGGCATTGCCCAGGTCGTCAACGAAGCGAATTTCGCGCGCGTGAAGGGCCTGTTCGAAGATGCCGTGGTGCAGGGCGCGACGGTTGCAGTCGGCGGCGTACTGGAGGCGGAGGACCGCACCATCCACCCGACCTTGCTCACCGACGTCAATCCGCAGATGAAGATCCTGCAGGAAGAGATTTTCGCGCCGGTGCTGCCGGTGATGACCTACGACAATCTCGATCAGGCGATCAGCTATATCGAGGAACGCGACAAGCCGCTGGCGCTCTACATCTACAGCAATGACGAAGCCAATGTGCAGAAGATCCTCGACCGCACCTCGTCAGGCGGCGTGACGGTGAACGGCGTCTTCTCGCATTATCTGGAGAACCGCCTGCCCTTCGGCGGCGTGAACGGCAGCGGCATGGGCAGCTATCATGGCTATTTCGGCTTCAAGGCCTTCAGCCACGAGCGCGCTGTTTACATCCATCAGGCCGCAGCCTGAGGACAGGCCGGAGCGGAGGGGCTTTCGACCTCTCCGCTTCCCTGCCGGGTGCGTCTCGCCCGGTGCTTATTTCTTCTTCGGCGGCGGACCGCTCTCGACCAGCGATTTGAGCAGGTAGCGCGTGCCTGCCACCACGATGGCGCCGAAGCGGTCCAGCCGGTCGATGCCCTTGGTCTCGAAACCGATGGTCTGGGCAAAGGGCAGGTCCGGCGCCGGGACCATCAGCGTGGCGAGATACCATTGCCCGCCGCTCGCCTGCACATAGATCTGCTCATCGCTCACCGCTTGCCAGTCGCGAATGCCGCGCTGGTTGACGAAGGGAATGGAAGCTTCCTTTGCTGCCTCGCCCTGCGGCGCGGGCTGCGCAATGGAAGGCGCGGCGAACAAAAGCGTGGCGCTCGCGCTCGCCAGCATAGCTTTGCGAAAAAGGGTCATGGCGGGCATCCTTCCGGTGATCTCGAATAACTTGCTCATGGCGCGATACTAGCATGCAGCGCATGAAGTGGCCATGAACCGGACGGGTGCTCAGCCGCGCGTTCCCGTCCACCCTGCCGACGCTCAGTTCGCCGCTGTCATCTTGCAAATATGTTCCGTTTTTGTTCTCATGTCGACATGGAACATGATTCGCTCGCAGACATGATATTGACCGCCCCCGCCTGGGCCAGAATCGGCCTCACCATGCGGGATGAGACGATGCGCGAACGCGCGGCTCGCGCCATGGCGCAGAGCATCCTGGAGCGCATGGGGTCGCCGCCAGAAGCGGATCGCGACCAGTTGCCGCTGCCGCTGTGACGCCAGGCCGGCGCCTCAGGCGTCCCGCATCGCATCGCTGAAATGGCGGCGGCACAGCGCAACATAGCGATCATTGCCGCCAATCTCGGTCTGCACCCCTTCGCGCACCGCGCGGCCGCTCTCGTCCACCCGCAGGTTCATGGTCGCCTTGCGCCCGCAATGGCAGACCGCCTTCAGCTCCACGAGCGTATCGGCAATGCCGAGCAGCACCGCCGATCCGGGGAAGAGCTTGCCCTGAAAATCCGTCCGCAGCCCGTAGCAGAGCACGGGAATGCCCACCTCGTCGGCCACGCGCGCCAATTGCCAGACCTGATCGGGCGAGAGGAACTGCGCCTCGTCCACCAGCACGCAGGCAATCGGCGCTTCCATATGCGCGGCGTGAACGCGCTCATGCAGATCGGTCGCGGCATCGAAACTGTTGGCGCCCGTCCGCAAGCCGATCCGGCTGCCGATCGTACCCGCCGCCGCCCGGTCATCGACTTGCGCGGTCCAGAGCATCGTCGCCATGCCCCGCTCGCGATAATTGAAGTCCGCCTGCAGCAGATTGGTCGATTTTCCCGCGTTCATCGAGGCGTAGTAGAAATAAAGCTTGGCCATGAAGCAGCTTTGCCCCCGCGCCCCGTTTTCGGCAAGTATCGCCAGCACTAGCGGCCCTCTCGGTCAAAAGAGTCCCCCCGCCCTTTCAATTCCAGCCATGCCGTGCTATATCATGCAGGCTTAACGTCGCCTTTGACGGATATCGGACCGCTTTAGCGTCCCCCTTTGTCCCCATCCAGCCTCACGAAGCCGGGACGCACGAATGCATCGTGCGTGCCCGATTACCATTTGGGAACAAGGATACCCAATATGACCATCGGAACAGTCAAGTTTTTCAATGCCGACAAGGGCTATGGTTTCATCGCGCCGGAAGACGGCGGCAATGACGCCTTCGTCCACATCTCGGCTGTCGAGCGCGCCGGCATGCACACGCTGCAGAAGGACCAGCGCGTTTCCTACGATCTGGAAAACGACAAGCGCGGCAAGGCTTCGGCCGTAAACCTTCAGGCCGCCTGACGACATAAGGCCGGGCGCATGGTCGCCCGGCCACCTCGCCCACGTGGCGAAACGGAGCGAATTTCTACGCATGAAAAAATACAAAGAACCGGATTTTCAAACTCGCATTTCCGCAGCTGCGGATGCCCGAAACGAAGTGATGGAAAAATTGCGGACGCGCGCACCGGTTGACCCGGAAGTCGCAGCAGCCCGCGCCGCCGCCGCCCAGGCGCGCGAAGCAGCCCAGCAGGAAAAGCATCGTCTGGCCCGCCTTGCCGCCGAAGAGCGCAAGGCCGAAAAGCAGGCCAAGGCTCTGGAAGCCGCTGCTGAAAAAGCAGCAAAGGCTGCGAAAAAGCAAAAGCCCGAGCTCACCGAAGCCGAACGCAAGGCGGCTCGCGACGCGCGCTACCTCGCGCGCAAGAACCGATAACAGGCCGAGCGGCGGCGCAGCGCGTCGCCACTGCCTTCACCTATTTTCACTGGAGTCGCATGATGAGCCGAGAACGAATCAAACCCTTCCTGATCACGAAGGGCGAGGACGGCAATTTCCGCCTCACCGTGCGCGAAACCCGCTTCAATTCGCAGGGCTATCCGCTGGTCACGTCCACGCTGCAGGATGAGATCTTCACCACGGCTACGCAGGCCCGCGCCTTCGCGCGCGATACGTTCAAGGCCGAGCCGGGACAGTACGCGACCAAGTGATGGCGGCTCGCGGCTTAGAGAGCCGCGGATTGCTTCTCGAAGACCGCGCGCTGCGACGCGAAGGCGCGCTGAAATGCGGCCCGCGCCTCGCCGCGTGCGACATAGGCGCAAAGGTTCGGATAGGCCTTGAGCAGATCCGAACCGCCAAGCCGCCGCAGCACCGTGATCATCATCAGATCGCCCGCGCTGAACGCACCGTCCAGCCACGCGGCCTCGCCGAGCCGGGCGGACAGATCATCCAGCCTCGCGCGGATGCGGCCCTCCAGCATCGGCAGGCGCGCGTCATACCAATCCTTGTCGCGATCGACATGCCCGGCCGTCTCACGCTCGAGGATCGGCGGCTCCACTGTGCTGAGCGCAGCAAACATCCACGCAATCGCGCGCGCCCGTCCATCCGCATCGGCAGGCAGCAGACCGGGATGACGCTCGGCAATGTGAAAAACGATGGCACCGGATTCGAACAGCACCAGCCCACCCTCCTCATAAGTCGGGATTTGCCCGAACGGCTGGCGCATGCGGTGCGCCGGCTGCTTCATCGCCGCGAATGAAACCAGCCGCACGGCATAAGTCTGCCCCACTTCCTCCAGCGCCCAGCGCACCGGCATGTCGCGCGCCAGCCCCCGGCCACGATCCGGCGAACTCTCAAAAGCAGTGATGGTGATGGTCATGGCATGGCCTCGACGCCCATGATGCCGCAGAGTGCGACGCTCGACAACGTCGAACCCGATGCGCGACCAAGTGATGGCGTCGCCTGGCGGCAAAATACGCTCCGCCGCTGGCTACCGCCCAATTATCGCCACGCCAGCCCTCGGGCATGATCCCGGATGCCGACTGGCCAGTCAGCGACGATTGCCTCGAACCGGGGACGATCATCTGCATAAATGGCCCGAATGGCCTCCTCAAAGCCCGGCCTGTTTCCCGCAATGGCAGACAGGAAGCGATAGGCCGCATCACGGCCCGCACCGGCAGGCGCATCCGACTTCATGGCCTGATCCACCAGCCGTCGCAGTACGGCAGATGCACCGGGTCGCTGTTTGCTCAGCCATTCCCAGTGACGCGGCAGCAGCGTGACCTCACGCGCCGTAACCCCCAGCTTCGGCCTGCCGCGCCCCCGCGCCTCGACAGAGGGAAGCGCGGTATCGCTCATGTCGAGATCGACTTGCGCGCCCGTCTCATCATCGAAAATCAGCAGATCCGATGATCGTTCCAGTGGTTGCAGCGCCCGCAATGTCTCGATGACATGGTCACGCTGACCACTGGCAATCCAGAGATCATTGGCAAAAGCGGTATAGGTTTTCATGCGATCCATCCTATTGATGGCGCGCATTTACATCCGGGTATTAATCGAGTCAATTAAACCCGGATGTTATTCACCATCTTCGCTCAAATCCCGCGCAACCTTGGGCGAGCGGAGGATGGCGTCGATATGGCTGCCTTCCTCGAAGCTCTCGTCGCTGATGAACTTGAGCTTGGCAGCAAACTTCATCTTCACGCGCTTGGCGACCTCGCGCTGGAGATAGGCCGTGTTGGTCCGCAGGGCCTTGAGCACCACTTCTTCGTCGCGGCCGAGCAGCGGCTTCACGAACACCGTCGCATGGCGCAGGTCCGGCGACATTCGCACTTCCGTCACGGTCACCACATGGGTCGCCAGCACATCGTCATGCACGTCGCCGCGCTGGAGGACATCGGCGAGCACATGGCGCACCTGTTCCCCCACGCGCAGCAGCCGGACGGAGGGTTCACCCGTACCGCTCATGACACAACCTCCTTAAGGACGCGGCGGACGTCAGAGCGTCCGCGCGCGTTCCTCGACCTCGAACAGCTCGAGCGTATCGCCGACCTTGATGTCGTTGGTGTTCTCAAGCACCGCGCCGCACTCCATGCCCGCCCGCACTTCGGACACGTCGTCCTTGAAGCGCCGCAGCGAAGCGATGGTGGTCGCCGAGACGATGACATTGTCGCGTGTGAGGCGTGCGTTGACGCCCTTGCGGATGACACCATCCTGCACCAGCAGACCGGCTGCCTTGTCCTTCTTGCCGGCCGGGAAGACCTGCAGGACCTGTGCCGCGCCGATGATCGTCTCGATGCGTTCCGGCGCAAGCTGGCCGGCCATCTCGTTCTTCACTTCCTCGATGAGGTCGTAAATCACGTCATAGTAACGCAGCGAAACCTTGTCGCGCACGGCGAGTGCACGGGCCTTGGCATTGGGACGCACGTTGAAGCCGATCAGCGGCGCGCGGCTGGAGGCCGCCAGCGTGACGTCGCTCTCGGTGATCGCGCCGACACCCGAGTGCAGCACGCGCACCTTGATCTCGTCCGTGGACGCGCGGGTGAGCGATCCGATGATCGCTTCCACCGTGCCCTGCACGTCGCCCTTGATGACCACCGGATATTCGATGACCTGCGTGTTGAGCGCCGAGAACATATGCTCGAAGCTGGTCGGTGCAGATGTCGTGCGCTTGCGGGTGGCAAGCTCCTGACGATAGACGGCGACCTCGCGGGCACGCGCCTCGTTCTCGACCACGCTCAGCTGATCGCCCGCCATCGGCACGCCGGCAAGGCCGAGCACCTCCACCGGGGTCGAAGGTCCGGCTTCCTTGATCTGCTGACCCTTGTCGTTGACCATCGCGCGGACCTTGCCGGGATGTTCGCCGACAACGAAGATATCGCCGACCTTGAGCGTACCACGGCCGACCAGGATGGTCGCGACCGGACCACGCCCCTTGTCGAGCTTCGCCTCGATCACGGTGCCCTCTGCGGCGCGATCCGGATTGGCCTTCAGCTCCAGCAGTTCCGCCTGCAGGAGGATTTTGTCGATCAGATCGTCCAGGCCGGTCTTCTTGAGTGCGGAGACTTCCACGTCCTGCGTGTCACCGCCCATATACTCGACGACAACCTCATGCTCCAGCAAGCGCTCGCGCACGCGCTGGGCATTGGCTTCCGGCTTGTCGATCTTGTTGATCGCCACGATCATCGGCACGCCGGCGGCCTTGGTGTGGTTGATCGCCTCAATGGTCTGCGGCATCAGCCCGTCATCGGCCGCGACCACCAGGATCACGATGTCGGTGACGTTGGCGCCACGCGCACGCATCTCGGTGAAGGCCTCATGGCCCGGCGTATCGAGGAAAGTGATGATCTCGCCGCCCTTGGTCTTCACCTGATAGGCGCCGATATGCTGGGTGATGCCACCGGCCTCGCCCGCCACCACATCGGTGCCGCGCAGGGCATCAAGCAGCGAGGTCTTGCCGTGGTCGACATGGCCCATGATCGTGACGACCGGCGGACGCGGCTTGAGCGTCTCGGGCGCATCGACGTCCGTGGCCGTGTTGATCTCGACGTCCGCTTCCGACACGCGCTGGATGCGGTGGCCGAATTCCTCGACGAGCAGCTCGGCGGTATCCTGATCGATCACATCGTTCATCGTGACGGGCGTGCCCATCTTGAACAATGCCTTCACCAGATCCGCACCCTTTTCGGCCATACGATTGGCGAGTTCCTGCACGGTGATCGCTTCTGGCACCACCACGTCGCGCGATTGCTTCTCGCGCGGCTGTGACGAGCCGGAGAAGTGCGAGCGACGCTCCTTTTCACGGGCGCGGCGCAGCGCGGCAAGGCTGCGCGCACGGGCGCTGTCGTCATCGGCAAGCGCGCGATTGACGGTGAGCTTGCCGGCCTGGCGACGATCATCGCCACCCTTCTTGCGCTCGGGCTTGCTCGGCTCGGGGCGCTTGACGACCGGGGCCGCCACAGGGGTGAAGCGACGGGGCGCGGGGCGCGCTTCGCTCGTCGATGCGGCATCGGCAGGTGCTTCGGCAGCAGGCTCGGCAGCCGCAGGCGCTGGCGCCTCGACTTCTGGCTGAGCCGCCGTTTCGGCAGGCTGCTTGGGCGCTTCCTTGCTCTGACGCTCGGCCTCTTCCTCGGCACGACGCTTTTCTTCGGCGCGGCGCTTTTCTTCCTCGCTCGCGGCCAGACGCTCGGCTTCTTCGCGACGGCGGGCTTCCTCGAGCGCGTTCATGCGGGCCTCTTCGGCCTCGCGCAGCAGCTTGGCCTGCAGCTCCTGACGGCTCATCAGGCTGTCATTCGAGGAGGGGCGCGGCGGCGGTGCCGGACGGGCAGCCTGAACGGGCGGCGGCGGAGGCGCCGGCGGCGCGACGGGCGCAGCCTGCTCGGGCGCCGCACGCGCGGTTTCTGCCTCACCGGGTTTGCCGATGACGCGACGGCGCTTCACTTCAACGACGACCGTATTCTTCCGGCCATGGCTGAAGCTCTGCTGCACCTGGCCGGACTCGACCGTCCGCTTGAGACCAAGCGGTTTACGGCCCAGAGTCGGCTTGTCTTCCTTATTGTCACTCATCGACGCAATCTAACCCTTCATCTTCCATCCGGCGCACCCTTTCAGGGCGCCCGAGTCGTTCGTCCTCACGCCTTGGGCGCGGGATCATCGTCCATATGCCTGACGACAGCCGAACCGGAGTTCGGCGCCGCGTTAGCGCATCCCAGATAGCTTTGCCAGCGACCGAGCAGACCGGAGATACGGCCTGCCGCAGCAGCGTTCGTCACGGCGATGTGGACGACATTATGTCTGCCCAATGCCATAGATAGGGCCTCGCGGTCCACCGGCAAGCGTATCCCGGCAAAATCCTCGCCTTCCCGCTCCTCGCCCACGCGCCAGGCCTGGTCGAGCTTGCGCACGCCATCGTCGCCCGCATCGGCGGCATGGAGCAGCATGTGGACTTGCCCGCGCCGCGCCGCGACATCGATCTTGTCGAAGCCGGTGGCGAGATTGGAGGACTTCGCTTCCAGCCCGAGCCGGGCCATGAAATCGCTTTGCAGCGCCGCGCCGATCCGCTCGGCCAGATCGTCCGGGACGCTCAGCGTTTCCCCCTTGAACGCCCGCGCCAGCGCGCCCTTGAGGCGCCCTTTGGCCATGGCCTGTTCCAGCGTGGCGCGATCGACACCCAGCCACGCGCCCCGGCCCGGCGCACGGGCGCGCACATCCGGCAACACATCGCCATCGGGCGAAATCGCAAGGCGAATAAGCGCGGCGGGATCGCCATGCTCGCTTGAGAGAATGCAGCGACGCTCAGACATGGGCACCTCCTGTGAAGCGCCCATCCAAAACCAGCGTCACCCCACCTCCGTTCGTGTCGAGCGAAGTCGA
>JAHJIJ010000008.1 GCA_018823325.1 Alphaproteobacteria bacterium
ACCCGCCCGTCAAACCCGCAAGCCTCTCGATCCACCGCGATGAAATAGACGCGACGGACGCGCTCGGCCCGCTCGAACCTAAACAGCCGCCGAAAACCGGATCGAACCGGTCAGCACGCAATCATGAATAAGAGAGGCTAGGATTCCACATCCTCCACATATCATGCCCCCTCACCCCGTCGGCCGGCTCACCACCTGCAGCTCCTGATACGCCCGTATCCCCAGCACGCCATGCTCGCGGCCGTAGCCGGACTCCTTCATGCCGCCGAAGGGCACGTCTGACTCATTGAGGCCGTGGCGGTTGATCCAGACGGTGCCGGCCATCAGCTGCCCGGCGACGGCGCGGGCGCGGGTTTCGTCCGTGCTCCAGACGGAGGCGCCGAGGCCGAAGCGGGTGGCGTTGGCGCGCTGCACGGCTTCATCCTCGCTGGTGAAGCTGAGCACGGGCATGACCGGGCCGAACTGCTCCTCGCAGACCAAAGGCACGGTCTCGTCCAGCCCGGCGATGATGGTCGGCTCGATGAAATAGCCCCCCTCGCCATGCTCCCCGCCGCGCACGCTGCCGCCGGTCAGCACCTCTGCACCGGGGCGGGCGACGGCGTCTTCCAGATAGGCCTTCACCTTCTCATATTGCGGCCGGTTCTGGATCGGCCCCATGTCCATGCCGGGCTCGCTGCCGGGGCCAACCCTGAGCGCGCTCACCTTCTCCACCAGCTTCTCGAGGAAGGGCGCGCGCACCTGCTCATCCACATAGACGCGCTTGATGGCCATGCAGATCTGCCCGCAATTGTAGAAGCCGCTGCGCGCGATGCCGGCGGCGGCCTTATCCAGATCCGCATCGGCCAGCACCAGCGTCGCATCATTGCCGCCCAGCTCCAGCGTGATGCGCTTGAGCGTGGCGGCGGCGCTGGCCATCACCTTCTTGCCGGTGGCGACCGAGCCGGTGAAGCTGATCTTGTCGATCCCCTCATGCGCGGTCATCCAGGCGCCGAGGTCATTGCCGCCGGCGAGGACGTTCATCACGCCGGCGGGCAGCACATCCGCCGCGAGCCCGCTCACCGCCAGCGTGGTGAGCGGCGTGTAGGGCGAGGGCTTCAGGATCAGCGTGTTGCCGGTGTAGAGCGCCTGCGCGACCTTGTGCATGGCGAGCGCGATGGGGAAATTCCACGGCGCGATGGCGCCGACGACGCCCAAGGGGTGATAGCGCAGCTCCACCTTGCCGCGCGCATCGTCCCGCAGCACCTCATCGCCGATCTCCAGCGCGGCGAGTTGCTTCATGTGATGCGCGGCGACGGTCAGCTCCATGCGCGCCTGCTCGATGGGCTTGCCATGCTCGCGGGTGAGCAAGGGGGCGAGGCGATCGGCAGCGGCGGCGATGTTGTCGGCGAGCGCGTGGACGAGCGCGCGGCGATCCTCCGGGGTGCGCGCGGCCCAGGCCGGGAAGGCCGCGCGGGCGGCGGCGACGACGGCATCGAGATCGGCCTGCGAGGCCTCCGGGCAGAGCGCGAAGGGGCGGCCGGTGGCGGGATCGATCACCGCGAAGCTGGCATTGCCCTGGATGAGCTTGCCGCCGATGAGATGGGCGTTGGCGCCCTCCACCATCTCCAGCCGCTCCAGCACTGTTCCCTCGCCCATCCATCGTCTCCTGACTCGTTTGCGCAGGAGCATGGATATTGTTGTTTGAATCTACAACCCGAAAAGCGCGTGGCGGGCGCGGCGGGGCGCGCGCGCCTTACGGATTGTCGGCGAGATAGCGGCCGAGCATGTCGTGCAGCTTCTGCGCGAAGGCGCGATCGAGCACCATCGGGGCATCGGGCGCGCTCTCGCTCGCGGGGGGCGGCGGGGTCTCGCGGCGGGGGACGTTGCCGAGCGCGTCGACATCCTCCACCACGCCGCTCACGCGCTTGAGTTGCTGGTCGAGCCCGGCAAGGAAGCTCAGGAAATCATCGACTTGCTTGCGGGTGAAGGGCATCTGCAGCACCTCATTGAGTCGCAGCGCGAGGGCATAGGTCTGCTCGTGCACGGTCTTGCCATGATCGGTGAGCTGCAGCAGCACAGAGCGGCTGTCCGACGGATTGGCCAGCTTCTCGATGATGCCGCGCTCGACCAGCGAGGAGACGACGCGGCTGGCATAGCTCTTCTCAAGATGCGCATCCGCCGCGACCTGCTTGAAGGAGACCGAGCCGTAACTGGCGGTGATGCCGATCACGCGGCATTCCGGCAGCGAGAGCCCCAGGTGCCGGCGATAATATTCCTCGGAAATCCCTTCGGAAAAGCGCGCCACCATATGGAGGCGGAAGGTCATCAGGTTGCGGAAGCTCGGCCGATCCACCGATGCGCCGGCCTTCTTTCTGGCCACAGAACAGATCCCCCTACATCACGAACGGGCGAGTATAGGGGAATCCCGCAACCCCGCACAACAAAAAGGACCCGCCACACGCAAACACGCCCTTGACGCACTTTGTTGTCTATGACAACGATTTGCCAAAGACGACATGAGTCCGTGGGGCAGATCACGGATTCCCGGCAGATGACCAAGGAGGGATGCGCCATGCTGTCTGCAGAACAGAATGAAAAGCTGGCCCGCGTCGGCCCCGGCACGCCAATGGGCGAGCTGCTGCGCCGCTACTGGCACCCCATCGCCGGCGAAAGCGAGTTCGAGACACGCGCCACCAAGCCGGTGCGGATCATGGGCGAGAACCTGGTGCTCTACAAGGATCTCTCCGGCAATTTCGGCCTGATGGACCGCCATTGCCCCCACCGCCGCGCCGACATGGCCTGCGGCATGGTCGAGCCCGACGGGCTGCGCTGCAGCTATCATGGCTGGATGTTCAACGCGCAGGGCGCCTGCACCGAGCAACCCTTTGAGGATACCGCCAATCCGCAGGGGCGCTACAAGGACAAGGTGACGATCAAGGCCTATCCGGTCCGCGCCCATGCCGGGCTGCTCTGGGCCTATATGGGCCCCCTCCCCGCGCCCGAGCTGCCGGACTGGGAGCCCTTCTCGTGGAAGAACGGCTTCCGCCAGATCGTCATCTCCGAGCTGCCGTGCAACTGGCTGCAGGGGCAGGAAAACTCGATGGACCCGATCCATTTCGAGTGGATGCACGCCAACTGGAGCAAGCGCCTGCGCGGCGAGACCGGCCCCTATGGCCCCAAGCACCTCAAGATCGACTTTCGCGAATATGATTATGGCTTCACCTACAACCGCATCCGCGAGGATACCGACGAGACCAATCCGCTGTGGACCATCGGCCGCGCGTGCCTGTGGCCCAATGCGATGTTCACCGGCGACCATTTCGAATATCGCGTGCCCATCGACGATGAGACGATGATGAGCGTCGGCTGGTTCTTCACCCGCGTGCCGCGCGATGCCGAGCCTTATGTGCAGGAGTCCATCCCGGTCTGGTACGGCCCGATCAAGGACGAACGCGGCGAGTGGATCACCAGCCATGTGATGAACCAGGATTTCGTCGCCTGGATCGGCCAGGGCACCATCTCGGACCGCACGCAGGAGCATCTGGGCCTCAGCGACAAGGGCATCGGCCTGATGCGCCGCCAGTTCCTGCGCGATATGGAGCGGATCAAAGGGGGCGAGGACCCCAAGGCGATCATCCGCGATCCCGCAATCAACAAGGCGATTCCCTTGCCGACCATCCACCGCGACGCCGTGATGGAAGGCATGACCGCCGAGGAAATCGAAGCCGGCGGCGCGCTGCACCTCAAGCGCTTCATCTTCCAATATGGCCAGCCCGCGCATGTGCTGAAGATGCAGCAGGAGGCGATGCGCATCAGCCAGGACAATAAGGGCTACGTCGACGCCTGAGCGCGGCGCAGGTTTTGCAACGGATCAGCCGACCTCTCTCGGCAACCAACTGGCCCGGCTGGAGCGATCTGGCCGGGTTTTTGTTGGGAGTCAGCTCGGCTGATGGTGCCGCTGGTGAAGGTACACAGCTCCCGGCCTCCTAGCCGGTGCGGTCAGGACGACATCAAGGAACAAGCATCAGCCGCGCCAAGCGCCCGGCCGGACAAATCCTCAAAAAGGTAAACAAAATATAAATATGACATCTGCCCGATCATGAAATCATAAAATGCCTGACCATCAAGTTGATCTTCTTCACGCCAATAAATTAATCTTTCATTTACGAAGTGTGACCTTCCGGCACGCAATATTAGTTATATAACTTTCGACGAATTCTAACAGTTCAGCTGTTCTGATAAAGAAACAACCTTCTAGAGATTGCACCCTTGGAAGGTTTTGTGTTGGAGATGTTTGGGCTTGATGTTTTAAGGAGGCCACCCGCCTGCGTCGGCGGGACAGACCGCATCGCCCCCCACTTCTCACGCAGCTTGCGCCGTCTGGCGACCGACACCGAAGGCGTGGCGCTTGTCGAGATGGCCTTCGTGGCCCCCATTCTGGCGGTGCTCTTTCTCGGCCTTGTGGACGTCGCTCTCTACGCTGCGCACAAAATACAAGCGCAACAGGCGATCAATCGCGGGCTCGAAATGGCCATGATGGCCGGTGCTTCCGTCTCTGTTTCGGACATTCGCGAGCAATCGGCACTGCAGGCGGGCGTATCGGTCGACGAGATCACCGTATCCCCCACGCTCGAATGCGCCGGCGTTGTGACAGACTGGGACGCCACCTGCGCAAGCGGCGAAGAAACCGCGCGCTACTTTCAGATTGATATCTCCACCGCATTCGCGCCGACGTTCATTTTTGGAACCGTCGCGAAAGCCCTCATGAGCACCGACGGGACAATACCGGTCGAAGCCTCGGGAGTCATTCGGATCCAATGACGCGACTGCTTCAGCAATTACGCCAGCTACGCGCGAGCACCAGGGGAGCATCGGCACTCGAGTTTGCCCTGGTGGCTCCGGTGCTTTTGATGCTTCTGATGGGAATCACCCAACTGGGCGTCCTGTTTTTCGCTCAGGCCGGTCTGAAAAGCGCGGTCGAGGAGGCAGCCCGCTTCGCCACATTGTGGCCCACCCCCAACCAGTCCCAGATCGAGCAGCGCATTCAGACCCGTCGCTTTGGGATGGACCCGGCAAACATCGTGGGCCCCACGGTCACGTTCAGCGCAAATCAGGCGCCCAATTTCGTGACGATTTCCATGAGTTACAGAATCACCCTCAATTATGTTTTCGATAAAAAGACGCTGATCCTCAGTGAATCCAGACGCGCATACGTCGCCAATTAAAGGATAGGGCTGATGAAGATCCGTTCGATACTTTCCCGAATCCGCTCACTCGCCAGTGACAGGCGCGGCAATGTATTGATGCTGACCGCACTGGCCCTGCCCGTGGTCATTGGTGCAACGGGACTTGGCGTTCATACCTTGCAGCTCTCGCTCACGAAGCGGCAGCTTCAGCGGCAGGCAGATTCGGCAGCGTTGGCAGGCGCTCATTCGCTCTATCAAGGGCTTGGCAACAGCGCAGCGGTTGCTGCAGCCGACCGGTCCCTTGAACAAAACGGCATGCAGACGAGCGCGTTACCGACCCTCACACCGGAGCCCTTTACCGGGTCCGACGGCACATCCTATCATCAAACCATGTTGGTGAGCGTCGCGGTCCCCGTCCCGACGCCCTTCATGGCCATATTCGGAAATAGCTCCAGCACAGTTGTGGCCCAGGCACGCGCCGCCGTCGTAAGAGACGGCAATTTCTGCTACTTGGCGCTTGAAGAGGCTGAAGCGACGGGCGTACGCTTTCAGGGCAATACCAACCTCGACCTCGGATGTGGCGTCGCGACCAACGCGAAAGGCGCGTCTGCTGTCGTAGCCGGCGGCAGCGCCTTTGTGCGCGCATCGCCCATCGCGGCAATGGGTGCAGTCCCTCCCGCCACCAATTACGCGCAGGGCACCGTGCTTTTGCCCAACTATACGCACGTGAACGACCCGTTTTCCGATAGAGACCTGAATCCGGAAAGTGAGGACGTATCGAACAACGCGTGCAAGAACGGCAATAGCTGGAAAACAATCAACGTTCCGTCCGGGGTAACGACGACCTCTGCCGAACTGATCGCTACCACAGGCGTTGGCGGACCGGGGTGCTACGGCACGATCAGCGTATCGGGCACTTTGACGCTTTCGCCGGGAACATATTATCTGGGCAATGGTGCAAATAATGCGGGGTTGCAGGTCAATGCCCAGGGAAAACTGATCTGCCACGGGTGCACGTTCGTTCTGACCAGCACGACGCCCAACAATCAAAACAGTTTTCCAAACATCAATGTCAATGCCAGCGCGGAACTGGATCTTTCCCCGTCGACCAGCGGAGATTATGAAGGCATAACAATGTATCGGGACAGCAGAGCTGCCACGAGCAACCAATGCTGCACGATTAATGGCAACTCTTCTTCAAAACTGTCCGGAGCATTTTATTTTCCGGATGACGAGCTCACCTTCAACGGTACATCAGGAATGATCCTGAATTGCTTCCAGATGGTCGGCAAGCGATTGAAGTTCACCGGCAACTCCAACATTCTCAACAGCTGCACGCCGCCGGGCGGCGAAGAGAAATGGGCATTCGATAAGGTGAGGCTGATCAGTTGATGCGCTGCGATAGCCCATCACCCAGGACCGCTCACGCCGAACGATCGAAGACATAAAGGCGCGAGGCTCTCTCGACGGATTTGCCGACCTCGCTCGGCAATATGAACTGGCCCGGCTGGAGCGATCTGGCCGGGCTTTTTGCGCGACTCTACCGCAGAGTTCTGCCGCTCAAGCGCTTCCCCTCATCAACAAGCCCAGCATGCGCTTTTCGCCTGAACAGCTGCTGCCCGGCCTCCGGCAACGCCATCATTCTTCTTTGCTTTCTGCAATCAATAGCCATCGAATATAAAGACATCGTTATATAAAGAATTCTTTATATGATGGTTGACAGTCGCGCCGCGATGATGTTGAAGGCCGTTGTCGAGGGTCCCTTCCGCAGATGACGGCGGGGCCAGGACGGGAAGCCGGTAGCGCGCTCTTTCAGACGCGGAGTCCGGCGCTGCACTGCGCACCTGTGAGCGGGCCGCGGCGGTTTTGGATTGTGTCTCCTGGCTTTGCGACAAGGCCCGGGACCGCGCCAGCCCCCGCAACAGGCCGCAAGCCAGGAGACCGGCCTTCGACGCCATGACGTTCCTCGGGCGAGGGTTTCTCCGATGGATCGCGCCTGAACCACGGCCTCCGGCATCAGCGCCGGTCGGGCCTGGGTTTGCTCGCGCGGTTCACGTTTGGCCCTGCTGCCCGATCCAGGTTGGGAGATCGGTCGATGTTGTCACTCTTGCGCCAGATCGGGCGTCGCTCGGAGCGCGGACGGCGAATGCCCCTGCACCGCGGGCAATGACGCGCCCCGCCCGATCACCAGACCACAGCGCGCAGACCATTGCGCGAATGATATGGGAGACCCCGATCATGACAGACAGGCTATTCGACTACCGCATTCACCGAACGGCATTTGACGAAGACTATTGCCCTGCCAGCAACACGCGCATCACCACCAACTTCGCCAATCTCGCCCGGGGAACGAGCCGCCGCGAAAACCTCGCCAACGCTCTGCAGATGATCGACAACCGCTTCAACGCCTTGTCCTACTGGGACAATCCCAACGGCAGTCGTTACACGATCCAGCTCGGCATCATCTCCGTGGAGATGGTGATCGACGCCGAGGGGATCGGCGATTCCTTCCCGCTGATCGAGATGCTCGAGACCAGCATCGTGGACAAGGAGTCGAACAAGAAGATCGATGGCATCGTCGGCAACAACTTCTCGTCCTACATCCGGGATTATGATTTCAGCATCCTGCTGCCGGCCTGCAACAAGGATCGCGCCACCTTCTTTGCGCCGGAGAACTTCGGCGCGCTGCACGGCAATATCTTCAAGCATTTCATCCGGTCGGAGGCTTACAGAAAGCACTTCGCCAAGCCGCCGGTCATTTGCCTGAGCGTGTCGAGCAGCCGCACCTATCACCGGCGCACCAACCATCACCCCGTGCTCGGCGTCGAATATGAGCAGGACGATCTCTCCGCGACGGACCGCTATTTCGCAAAAATGGGCCTCGATGTCCGCTTCTTCATGCCCCGGAACAGCGTGGCGCCGCTCGCTTTCTATTTCACCGGCGATCTGCTCAATGATTACAGCAATCTTGAGCTGGCGAGCACCATCAGCACGATGGAGACGTTCCAGAAGATCTACCGACCGGAGATCTACAACGCCAATTCCATCGCGGCCGAGCTTTACCGCCCGAGCCTGAAACATCAGGATTCCTCGCTCACCCGCATCGTCTACGATCGGGAGGAGCGCAGCAGGCTGGCGGTCGAGCAGGGCAAGTTCGCGCAGGAGCGCTTCATCAAGCCCTATCAGGACATTCTCGAGCAGTGGTCGGCTGCTTACCCCTTTTGATCAGGCCCCTTTTGATCAGCCACCCCCTTGATCGGGCACAGCCGCGAGGTCATCCGATATGAAACGATTGTTGCCAACATCCACTGCCGGCAGTCTGCCCAAGCCCGCCTGGCTTGCCCAGCCCGAGACGCTCTGGTCGCCCTGGAAGCTGGAGAATGAGGAGCTGGTCGAGGGCAAGCAGGATGCCCTGCGTCTGGCACTGGAGGACCAGCGGCAGGCGGGCATAGACATCGTCAGCGATGGCGAACAGACCCGCCAGCATTTCGTCACCACCTTCATCGAGCATCTCGATGGCGTCGACTTCGCCACGCGCAAGACCGTCCGGATCCGCGATCGCTATGAGGCCAGCGTGCCGACCGTGGTGGGTGCCGTGGGGCGCCCGAAGCCGGTGTTCGTGGAGGATGCCCGCTTCCTTCGCCAGCAGACCGCGCAGCCCATCAAATGGGCCCTGCCCGGCCCGATGACGATGATCGACACCCTGTATGACGATCACTACAAAAGTCGCGAAAAACTCGCCTGGGAATTTGCCGGCATCCTCAATCAGGAAGCGAGGGAGCTGGAGCAGGCCGGCGTGGACATCATCCAGTTCGATGAGCCGGCCTTCAATGTGTTCTTCGATGAGGTGAATGACTGGGGCGTGGCCGCGCTGGAACGGGCCATCGAAGGCCTCACCTGCGAAACGGCCGTCCACATCTGCTATGGCTATGGCATCAAGGCCAATACCGACTGGAAGAAGACGCTGGGATCGGAATGGCGCCAATATGAGGAAGCCTTCCCGAAACTCCAGACCTCGAACATCGATATCATCTCGCTGGAATGCCACAATTCGCGGGTGCCCATGGACCTGATCGAGCTCATTCGCGGCAAGAAGGTGATGGTCGGCGCCATTGACGTGGCAACCGACCGGATCGAGACGCCGGAAGACGTCGCCGATACGCTGCGCAAGGCCCTCCAGTTCGTGGATGCCGACAAGCTCTATCCCTCCACCAACTGCGGCATGGCGCCCCTGCCCCGCCAGATCGCAAGGGGGAAGCTGAACGCTCTGTCTGCCGGGGCGGATATTGTGCGGAAAGAGCTTTCGGCCTGAGCGACAAAGGCCACGTTGGCGACTGAGGGCGGCGTGGGGCTTGCGACGGATCAGGCGACCTCCATCGGCAACAGATTGGCCCGGCTGGAGTGATTTGGCACGCCTTTCAGCGTGCCGCCGCCACCGGATCTTCAAGAAGCAAGCCGGCTTGGCGCGGATGTTGGGGCGTCACATACGCGTCGGGATCGAGGCCTTGATCTCGCAGGAAAGGCGCATCTTTCAGTTTGTCGCGCAAGCCTAACATCCGCTTCTCGGCCCGTTTGACGAAGGTCGCATAGGTCATCGGAATGATCGTGACGCGTCCGTCGTATTTAGTGTCGATGCCTGCCTCAGTGCTCTTGATCTGCGAGCCAAGAACATAGCAGGTGACGGTGGCGGCGTCCGTCAGGATCCCCTTATCGAGCAGCTCCTCCACATAACGCCATGGCTGATTCTTCTCTTTGCCGCCTATGATTACACCAGGTTTTTTGATCTCTGTGATCACCAACCGCGCAACGCCGTCGACCTCGCCGCCGAGATCGTGGGAGTCGCGACTGTAGAAGCCGACACTGCCGTCGGGCAGCATGACGAAGTCCGGGCGCTGTAGCGATCCCTTCTGCTTCTTGCCGAATATCTTGTTGATGACCGTAGTCATGCCGCGATTGCTGGTGAACTCGAGGCTTTCGAACTCTGGCCCAAACACCCACAAGCTGCGTTCGAACAGCGGCTGCAAGTCTGCAACCTCGTCCATCGTTTCGTCGTGGAGCTTTGCATCCAACTCAGCGATGAGCTGCAGGCGAGTCTGTATTTCATCGAGTGCGAGCTTGGCAGTGCGCACGGTCCAATCGGCGAGGATTGCATAAAGCTCGTCAAGGTCGCCAGGCTTCATGTCATGGAGCTTCGCGATCAATGCATATTTGGAGGTCGAGAGTTCGAGGTTGGCGAGCACGCTGGCAACTTGCTCGACCGTTTCAAGGTTCATGCTTGGACAAGTATCGACCACTTGGTCAACAAACTCGTTCCACCGATCACGGCTGACCGGCGGAAGCTTCGAGACGGTTGCGCCAAGATTTTCACGGACGGTTTCCTTAGCGTCCCGTCGACGGTCGGCATTTACCTCGTTCAAATATTCGCGAATCTTGGCATGAACTGCAGCTTGCGTCGCTCGCCAGCCCGCATTGTTTGGCCAGAAGCCCGACCAGTCAGGCAGCACATCGTCTCCGAGGAAGTCGGCTCGGGCAATAAAGATAAAGCGTTTTGCTTCGCTGCTGCGCCCGTCGAGCAGTCGCTCTTGATCGAAACCGGTCCAGCCGGGCTTGCCAACAAGGCGATTGTTGACCCGCCAAGCGATACCGTGTTGCCGCGTCGTCCGGTCGGCCTTTTGGGTGTCGATGATAACGAGATGGGCAACGCCGTAGCCGGGAACGTCGATATCGATCGTACTGAGCTGATGCTCGGGCACATCATCAAAGGTAATCCGCGTGCCATTGATTGTGACAGTGAAATTGGGGTCTGCGAGAAAGCGTGTTCCGATTACTTCGCGCGCAGCCTCCGCGCTCATCCCCATCGAGATGGGATTGAGCGACGAGATGACCGTGCCGTGACCCGGCACTTTTTCGCGTATAGCGATGCGCTCGATTAAAAATGGTTGGGTAGCACTGCGTCTGACCTCGAACGTTACTTCGATGCCGTCCCGCCACGTCCGCACCTTGTAGGCTTCGCCGAACCGAAAGGCGGCATGACGGCCCTTGCCGTTACGACCATAGGGTTCTCGCGGTTGGAGCCCATCCAATTCGGGCGGTGGCAGCGATTGCTTCCCTTGCGAGCGAACCCGATCATAGTCGAGCGTCCGCCACCGCAAGCGAAACTGATCCTCCGACATACCCTTGCCGTTGTCTTCGATCTCAAAATAGCGGTCGCTGCCAGCCTCGGGCCACACAATATCGACGCGCGTGGCCCAAGCGTCCCATGCGTTAGCGACGAGTTCGACGATTGCGATAGCGGGGTCTTGGATAATCGACCCCGCATGGCGTTCTAAGAATCGGTTGTCGAAAAACAGGCTGGCGTCATCGGACATTTCATCCCCCTAAAGACACCGTAACGACGGCACCGACGGTCGTCCACCAAGCACGCAAAGCTACGCTTATCCTAAAGAGCTATCACGCGCAGAGCGGGGGCATTCGTAACTCGCAAAAAGCACGCGGCAGCTCTCATTATGAGGCGTCATTCGCATCCCACGGGATGAATCACGTGGAGCCGTCGCAGATTGCACTCGATCGCAGCGGTTCTATGCCCGCCTCTCGCATGACTGCTTTCGAGACATCAAGAAGGCGCGCTAAGGCCGATATGGACGTAAAATGATGTTTGCCTCTCCCCCTCAAACCTCCAAATTAAACACCTTCCGCGCATTATCCTCGAAGATCAGCTTCTTGTCGGCGTCGCTCAAAAAGTCGAACTTTTGGATAAACGGCGCAATGTGGTCCATCTGCTTGCCGGTGGCGGGATCGATGGTGGAGCCGACGCCGGGGCATTCGGAGCCGAACAGGCAGCGCTCGGGGCCGACGGTCTCGATGAGCAGGCGCAGGGCGCCCTCGGTGTAGAGCACGGTATCGAAATAGAGCTTGGCCATGCGCTCGGAGAAGAGGTGTTTGGTGCGGCGCGACTGGGATTCGAAGCGGCCGAGCTGATAGGGGATCGCGCCGCCGCCGTGGCTCACCACCACCTTGAGCTGCGGGAAATCATCGAACACCGATGAGGTGCACAGGTTATAGGTGGCGATCGTCTCTTCATTGATGAAGTGCAGCGAATAAGGCGTCCGCTCGGATTGCGATCCGGTGGCGTGGATATGCGCGGGCAGGTCCAGCTCGCAGAGCTTCTCGTAGAGCGGATACCAGTAGCGGTCGCCCAGCGGCGGGGCTTCCTCGGCGCCATTCTCATAAGGGTCGGGATTGAGCAGGAAGCCTTTGAAGCCCATGGCGACGCAGCGGTCCATCTCCGCAAACACATTCTCGATGGGCTCGCCCGCCACTTGCGGCAGGCCGGCGACCGGAATGAACATCTCCGGGATCAGGGTGCACTGGCGGTGGATCAGCGTGTTCACTTCCTCGCAGAACCAGTGGACGACGCGCGCGGGCTTGGCCGAGCTCATCATCTGGAACGGGCGCGGCGAGATGAGCTGCATGTCCGTGCCGTGATTGTGCAGCAGCTCGATGTGCCCGTCCGGCCAGGTCTCCTTGTGGTGCGCGGCGGCAATGATCTGCTCGTCGGTGACCTTGACGCTCCCGCGCCCGTGCGAGCCGCGATGCGCGAGGAGGCTCGCCTTATAGGCCCAAAGCTCCACCGGAGCGCTGACGTGACCATGGCAGTCGATGATCATCGGGTGATCCCCTTATTTCTGACGTGTCTGAAGGCTGTGATATTTGAATTGCTTGCGGGCCTCATCGAGGCGCATGCCGGTGCGGCAGGCAGCGCGAATGCTCTCCTCGGCGGCGTGGATTTCCTCGGCGGCGGCAAGCACCGCCTCCTCATGGGCTTGCGGGATGACGATCACGCCATCGGGATCACCCCGTAAAATGTCGCCGGGCGCGACGCGGGCGCCGCCGATGTTGACCGGGCAATTGGTGACCTCCACCTGCACCCGGTCCTTGCCGGTGCGCATCCAGTGGCCCTTACTGAACACCGGATAGCCGAGCGCACGGCAGAGCGAGACATCGCGGCTGATGCCGTCGATCACGGTGCCTGCCAGCCCGCGCCGGTGCGCGATCTCGGTGAGGATATCGCCCCAGATGGTCGCATCCTCGCGCCCGCCATTGTCGATCACCACGACATGACCCGGGGGCACATCGTCGATATAATCGCCCACCGTCCCCGGCGGCGTCGAGGCCGGGCCGCAGAGCATCGTGTAAGCGCGGCCAGCCATGCGGAAATCAGGATCGCGCCCGGCGATCTGGTAGCACTGGCCCACAATGCCAAGCCGGTCGAGGGCGTCGCTGAGGGTTGCGGTGTCCAGCGCAGCAGCGCGCGCGACGTTGCGGTCGTCAGTCATCAATCATCGCCCTTGAGCATATATTCGTAGTTCGCACCGAGCACGGCGCTGGCGCTCTCGCCGGTGGCGAGGCGGCGCGTCATCTCGCCCTCGCGGCGCACGATGTCCTCTGCAGCATCGAGCACGCGGGCGATGTCACCCGGCGCGATGAACACCGCAGCGCTGGAATCGCAGATCACATAGAAACCCGGCTCAACGGTGAAATCCCCCACCGTCACCGGCACATCGGTCGCATCTTCATAGACCCGGTTGCGCGCTGTGCGGGCCGTATAGCCCCGGCAAAACACCGGAAACCCGATCTCGCGCGCCTCGTCGACATCGCGCGCCAGCCCCTCGCAGATCACACCGGCCACGCCCTTGTGCTGCGCGCCGCGCGAGAGAATGCCGCCCCAGCAGCCGGCATCGATCACCGTGCGCTGCTCGACCACGATCACATCGTCCGGCCCGCTGGCATCGATCGCCGCTGCGCCCAGATGCACCGGCGGGCGATCGGCAGGCGCATTGCCGGCCTTCAGCTTCACCGTGTGCACGCGCCCTGCAATCCGCCGCCCCGGCGAGGCCGAGCGCAGGCCCGTCACGCAGCCGGCAAGGCCGAGCTTATCCAGCGTGTCCGAGACCGCGCAGGCATCCAGCTGGCGCAGGCGCGCGACATGGGGGTCTGTTGCTGTCATCATCCGTCCTCAGAAAATCGTTCGCTTATTGCCAGGCGACGAAGCCATTGGCGGTGCCGGTCCCGGCCTCCGAGCGGTAGCAAGGCTCATAGCCGACCACGTCGCCCTTCAGGTCCGTGTCGAACAGCGCGCCGGCCGCCGCGATCCACGTCTTGAGCTCGGACGTGCCGGACTGAAGGTGCTTGTCCTCGATGGCGCAGAGCGTCTCGGCGTCCCGCGTGCGCAGCGCCTCGAAGAACATGCGGTCGAAATCCTCGTCGATGACGAAATGGCTCATCCCGCCCGATCCGAACACCGCGACGCGCAAATCCTGCTTCCAGCTGCGGATCGCCTTGCCGACCTCGCGCCCCAGCTCGAAGCAGCGGCGGGCCGTGGGCTGGTTGGGCGGGAAGAAGGTGTTGATGAGGATCGGCAGGTTGGGAACGACGGAATCGCGCATAATCTGTCGATAGATGAATCCCAGCGAATGCGGCGCCCCGCTCGACCAGTGCCCCGCAGGCTCGGGTAACCTCTTGGAAACAGCCAGATCAAACCCCTGCGGCACCAGCGTCTTACAGACGTGCATGCCAAGGCGCGGCAGCGTCGGATATTCTCTGCGTTCGGGCGGACTGTGGCCCCATTCTGCCTCATGAATGCCCGGCGGCATGCGCGCCGCCTGCTCGGGCGTGGCGGGCTGGTCCCAGATCGTCTCGCCGAGGTAAACGGTGATCGCGGGCGTGATGTCCTCCAGGAACAGCTCGCGCTGATCATTTCCCATGATGACGGCGACGTCGATCTTCGCGGCGGCGAAGCGGTCCGCCATCTCGCCGATCGCGCTCTGGCAGGCGGCCGAGCGCCGCTCCCGCTCCGGCAGGGTGCAGGCATCCCCCAGCTTCTCGTGACTGCGCAGCGCGACCAGCTCCTCGAAGCTGTACTCGGCGCCCCGGAAGGGATGCTTGCGCTTGAGATCGGCCGCGACGCGCAGGGTCCACTGCTCGGGCGTGGTCGAGAGGGTCGGCCCGTGCGATGTCCACATTCCCAGCACGATGTCCGCCATGATTCCACTCCGCTCCCAGATTGTTGCCGCTTAGGCAGATAATTGTAGACTCAGTAAACAATATCGATGCGGCTGGCAACCGATGGCGGACGATCATGCCGCCGGCGAAGGCGTGGCCGGGACGGGACGGGTGGCGGGCACCGGCCCCGCCGCTCCGGACTGCGTCGCGGCGCGCAGCCGATCCCGATAGAGCGGGCGCACGAAGGTGAGCAGGAACGCCGCGAACAGCGCCATGGCGGCAAACAGCGCGAAGCCCCAGGCATAATGGCCGTTCACATCGTAGATATAGGCCAGCGTCACAGGGCCGATGGAGGAGCCAAGCGCGAAGCAGCCGGTCACGATGGGCAGCACCTTGTCCATATTGCGCGGGCCGAAGACATGCTTGGCGAGCACCGGCCCCTCGCACACCAGCCCGCCATGGGCGAGGCCCAGCGCGCAGATGAAGATGATCGCGGTCGACAGGCTGGAGACCTGAAAGGCCAGCAGCACCATCGCGGCAATGAGCAGATACCAGGCGGCAATGCCCTTCACCGAATAGACATCGAAGAACTTGCCGGCGATGAACTTGGAAGCCAGGCCAATGGCGGAGGTGAGCGAGAGCAGCCAGGCGGCGGTCTCCCGCGAGAGGCCGACTTCCTGCACGAAATAGAGCTGCATGTTCTGGAACAGGCCCTGATCGACGCCCGCGATGATCAGCACGCCGATCATGATGCCCCAGAACATCGGCTTGCGCAGCAGTTCGCCATAACTCATCGGAATATCCGCCGCGCGGGTGGCTGCGGCCACCTCCGCGCTGGGGACCACACCCTTGGCATTGGCGGTCTCCGGCAGCAGATCCTCTTCCGTGGGGTTCTGCTTGACGAACAGCACGAGCGGAACCGAGACGGCGAGGATCGAAACGCCGATCAACGCATAGGTCATCCGCCAGCCGATCTCGGGAATGAGCATCGCGATAGCAATCGGGAAGACCACGCCGCCAGCGCTGGACCCGACCAGCGCCAGTGCGCCTGCAAAGCCGACATTGCGCATGAACCACCGCGCCACCATCAGCTTGATGCAGAGCAGCACCGCGCCTTGCCCCAAGCCGATGAGGAAGCCCGCGAGGAAATAGGTGGCGATGGAGGTGACGTTGAGGAAGGTGAAGAAGCCCAGCGCCTGGATGATCAGCACGGTAAGGAACACCGGCTTCAGCCCGAAGCGCTGCACCGCCGGGCCGATGACGAGGATGGCGACGAGCGCGCCGGTCAGGCCCTTCCAGGCATAGATGCCGGTGGCCTCGGCGCGGGTCCAGCCGAACTCCGCGATCACCTCATTATAGAGGAGCGACATGGAGTAGGTCGGACCGCCGAAGGAGAAGAAGAAGATGATGAACCCCGCAGCCACCACCCACCATCCGGGATAGTGTTTGCCTGTCGCAGGTGTCGCGGCCATGTCGGTTTCCTCTCCGTAGCCCAGCCTTGCCGATTCATTATCTTTTATTGGCTCAGCTTCCCATGCCCTCCGCTGCCCTGTCAACAACTCTGTTGTTTAAAACAACAATGTTCCCGCGCGTCAGCCGCGCCCCAGGAACGGCATGTTGAGCGGCAGGATGGTACCGTCCACGAAGTTCACATGATCGGGCAAATCCGCCATCGTCAGCACGGCGCGCGCCGCGACATCGGCGCTGATCCGGTCGCGCGGATCGCCCTCATGCATGTTCTGGACGAGATTGGTGCCGACGATACCGGGATGGAAGATGGACGAGGCGACGCCATGATCGCGCCCGTCGATGGCGAGCGAATGGTTCATGCCGGCAAGCGCGAACTTGCTCGCGGCATAGGCAATCGTGTTCGGGCGCGGCACCTGCGCGGACAGGCTGCCGATGTGGATCATCCGCCCCGCCCCCTGCCGCTTCATGATCCGCAGCGCTTCGCGCGCACAGAGGAACGCGCCGTTGAGATTGGTATCAATGACCTCCGACCAGCGCGCGAACGAGAGTTCGTCGGTCGGCGTATGATCGGCAATACCGGCATTGTTGATCAGGATGTCGATGCGGCCGAAGCGCTCGAGCCCGGCGGCGAACATGGCCTGCACCTCCGCTTCGCGCGATACATCGCACTGCACGGCGAGGGCCTGCCCCCCCTTCCCTTCGACCTCCGCCACGAAGGCATCCAGCGGTGCCTTGCGGCGCGCGCCGACGATCAGCGATGCGCCGGCTGCGGCGAATTCAGTGGCGATGGCGGCGCCCAGACCTGAACTCGCGCCGGTAACGAGCGCAACCTTGCCGTTGATGTAACTCATGATGCGTCCTTCTCCCTTGCGCGGCGAATGCACCGGCCTGCCATCTCCATCGTCATTCCCGCGAACGCGGGAATCCAGGTCCACGCCGGCGCCCAGACGCAAGGTCCAAGCTGAATTCCCGCGTTCGCAGGAATGACGAAGAAGGCTAGCGCGGCGTCAGACCTTCGCTCAAACTTCCGATACCGCCCAGCCTAAGCACGCATCATCGCTCTGGCCATTCAAAAGAGGATCGGACGATGACGCCTCAGGCTGGCTCGAACAGCAGCAGATGCCGCCCATCGGGCAGCGGGTGCCAATAGGGCTTCACCGCCAGCCCGGTCTTCAGAGCGTCCTCGCTGCAACGAATGATGTTGCTCATCACGTTCACGCCTTCCTCCAGCGTGACCATGGCGACCACATAAGGCTCCCTGTCGCGGAACGGCGGGCGGGCGCGGCGCACGATGGTATAGCTGAAGATCGTTCCCCGGCCGGACACCTCGCGCCATTCCAGGTTGGCGCGGCGGCCGGTGTAGATGCTCGTGGGACGCGGGTAGAACTGATAGGCGCGGGCCACGCTATCATATTGGATGAGCAGCTTCTTCTCGCGCGTCGCTTCCCAGAACGGGCGCGAGAAGCTGCGCTCGGGCGGCAACGGGCGTTCGATGTCGAGGAGGTCGTTCAACGCAGCCATGGGCCTCAACCCTCCGAGGTGAGGATGAGGGCGGTGCTGGTGTTCCAGTTCCGCCCATAGGGAATGCCGCCGATGCCAGTGACAAGCGCATGGCGGCGGTCCTTGACCTGCCGTGCGCCGCCATCGCCGAACAATTGCCGCACGGCCTCGACAAGATTGGTGCCGCCACCCGCCAGACCGCATTGGCCTGCCGAAATCTGGCCGCCGCCGGTGTTGAGCGGCAGATCGCCCGAGAACAGGAAATCGGTCTCGTGGATGAATGCCGCGCCCTGCCCGTGCACACAAAAGCCGAGCATTTCCAGCTGCATCATGATCGCAATGATGAAGTCGTCATAAGGGTGGAAGGAGCCGATGTCGCGGGGGGTGAGGCCCGCCTGCGCGAAGGCCCGCTCGCCTGCCTGTCGGTGACCGGTCACGGTGGGATCGACAATGGCCGAGGCCGCGCCGAGATTGGTGCGCTCGCCATAGCCGCGCAGCACCGCGCAGCGCGTCAGCCCGCGCTGCTCCGCGCGCTTGCGGCTGGTCACCAGCACGCCGCTGGCGCCATCGCAGGGCATGACGCAATCGAGCAGGCGGATCGGATCGTTGATCATGCGCGACTGCACATAATCATCGACCGTGATGGGCTTGCGCAGCTTCTCGCAGGCATTGTCGTTGCGCAGGGCGTGCTCGCGCTGGGCAACGGCCAGCTTGCCGAGGGCGCGCTCGTCCAGCCCGAACTTGTCGTGATAATAGCGGCTCAACATACCGAAGGCGGCGGGCGCGCCGAGATAGCCATAAGGCGTGGTCCATTCCGCGCCATAAGAGCGTGGGCGGCCATTGTTCTCGGCAACGGCGGTGTCGGCGTACAGGCACAGCACGGTGGTGCAGAGCCCGGCATCGATGGCCGCGGCCGCGCGGGCGACGGCACCCACGGGCGAGGAACCGCCGATGTCGACCGTCTGGCAGAAATCCAGTTCCAGCGCGAGCTGATCGGCCGTCGTTTGCGACCAGAAGATGTTGCCGGCACCGGTGGACGAGGAGGAGAGGATCAGCCCGTCGATCTCGCCTTTCTCAAAGCCGGTCTGCGCGAGGATGCCGTCGAGGATTTCGGCGCCCAGCTCCCAGACATCGACCTCGCTGCGCAGGACGATCCTGGTCTCCGCAAAGCCGACAATGGCGTTGTCCCGCAGCGCCATGGCTCAGCCTTTCGTGGGGTCGGAAGGCGGCGCAGCGACCTTGTTCTCGCCCCGCTCGACAAAGGCGCGGATGCGGTCGGTGCCCTCGCTGCTGCGGGCCGATCCGCCGATCAGCCCCTCGAAGAACAGCCCGTCGCTGTGGCTCATGTCCCCGATGCGGGGGAGCGCGGCGCAGACGGCCCAGTTGGTGTTCGGCGCGTTGCTGGCGATGCTGGCGGCAAGCTCCTTCGCCTTGGCCATCGCCTCGCCCTTGGGCACGACATATTGGCAGAGATTGGCGCGCTCGCCCTCGGCGGCACTCAGCACCCGCCCGGTGAGCATCATGTCGGCCATGCGGGCGTAACCCATCAGGCCTTGGATGCGCACAGCGCCGCCACCGCCGACGAAGATGCCGCGCTTGCCCTCCGGCAGGGCGAAGAAGGTGCTCTCATCCGCCACGCGGACGTGGCAGGCCGAGGCGATCTCCAGCCCGCCGCCGATGCAGGCGCCCTCCAGCGCGGCGACCCACGGGATCGGGCCGCGCGCAACCAGATCGAGCGGCACCGTCCAGCGGCCCCGCTCCCACGGTTTGGGCGGATTGGCGCCACTCATGCGCGAGGCGGCTTCGGCCAGATCCAGCCCGGCGGAGAAGTTGCCGCCATGGCCGAACAGGATGCCGACGCGCGCTTCCGATGCGGCGCGCTCGAAGGCCGCATGGAGATCGGCCATCACCTCCGTATTGACCGCATTGCGCTTGGCCGCGCGGTTGATGCCGACAATGGCGATCTCGCCATCCAGTTCGTAGGTCGCCAGCGTCTCGCTCATGGCTCAGTTCCCCTCCGCAGCGGTGATGATGAGGGCATCGACGGCGGTCAGCCCTTCGCCCTGCGGATGCACGAAGACGGGGTTGAGGTCGATCTCCTCAATCTGCGGGACAGTTTCCATCAGGCGGCCGATCAGCAACGCAGTGTGTGCGACCGCCTGCACATCGACCGGAGGCGAACCCCGGAAGCCATTGAGCAGCTTGGCGCTGCGCAGCTTCATCAGCTCCGCGACGATATCATCCTGCGCCATATCGACCGGGAGCAGGCGCACATCGCCCAGCGCTTCCACCCAGATGCCACCGAGGCCGACCAGCACCACCGCCCCCCATTTGGCATCGCGCCTGGCGCCGATCATCAGTTCGAGGCCCTTGGGCGCCATCTTTTCGACCAGCACGCCATCGAGCAGCAGACCGGGCTGGGCGCGGGCGACATTGGCGTGGAGATCGTCCCAGGCGCGGCGCAGTTCGTCGGCGTCGCTTATGCCGAGGATGACGCCGCCAGCTTCCGTCTTATGCGCCAGCGCACCGGCCTGCGCCTTGATGGCCAGCGGATAGCCGACCCTGGCGGCGGTCGCTTCGGCCTCCTCCAGCGACGTGGCGAGGCCACCGGCGGGCACGCGGATGCCCATGGCGGACAGAAGCTGCTTGCCGAGCCATTCGGGCTGCGGACCGCGACCCAGCGCCGGGAGATCGGCAAAGGGCGTGTGCGTCACCGAACGGGCCGAGCGCTGCAGCGAGCGACCATGGCGGGTGATCCGCGAGAGTGCCGTCATCGAGCGCTCAATGGAGCGGCTGAGGATCAGGCGGTTCTCGCGCACCGACGCCTCGAAGCCCGGGTCCAGCTCCGGCGCCGGAAAGGCCATGATCGCCGGGCGATCCTTGCCCTTGAGGCTCTCGATGAACATCGGCCCATAGCCGCGCTGCGAGGCAGCCGTGCCGCTGTTGATGGCGATGAGCACGCTGCCGACATTGCCATCCGCCATCAGCGCATGGGTACCGAGCGGGATCAGCTCGGGTTGGAAGATCGCCTGCGTGCCCAGATCGAGCGGGTTGCGCGGCGGAATGAAGGCCGGGAGCTGCGGCTCCAGTTCGGCGCGGGTTTCCTGCGTGAGCGCCGGCATCTCCATGTCCAGCGCCTCGAAATAATCATGGGCGATGGCGCAGAAGCCGCCGGAGAAGGTGAGCACCCCGGGGCCTTTGGTCGGCGCGACCGGATAGCGCGCTAGCAGCTCGATCACATCGACCCACTCCTCCAGCGTCTCGACAAGCACCACGCCGGCGCGATCGAGATGGAGTTGCATGGTGGCATAGTCGCCCGCCAGCGCGCCGGTGTGGGACTGGATGGCAGCCTTACCCTTCTCGCCGCGGCCGGGATGAATGGCGACCAGCGCCTTGCCGGCCGCCTGCGCGCGCCGCGCGGCGGCGAGGAATGCTTGGGGATCGCGCACTTCCTCCAGATAGAGGGCAATGACCTTCGTCGCCTCGTCCTGCGCAAAGAAATCGATGAAATCGGGGATGCCGATCCCCGCCTCGTTGCCGGTGGAGACGGTGTAGGCCATCGGCAGGTGGCGCGCGGCAAGATTGGTGCTGGCATAGGCCATCAGCCCGCCGCTCTGCGAGACCATGGCGATAGCGGGATTGGGATCGTCCGGCGCCAGCTTCGCGACCTTGCGGGCATTGGCAAAGCCGATGGGCAGGCCCTTCACGAGGTTGGTGTAGCCCAGGCAATTGGGGCCGAGCAGCGCCACCCCACCCTCCTGAGCGATGCGGACCAGCTCATCCTGCCCGGCGCGGTTACCCGCCTCGGCAAAGCCTGAGGAAAAGATCGTGACCGCCTTCACGCCCCGCCGCACGCACGCCTCCAGCGCGTCCTTTGCGCCCGCAGCCGGTAGCGTGAACACCGCCAGATCGACGCCCTCGGGCAGATCGTCGATGCTTTGCGTCACCGGATAGCCGTCAATCTCCCCCTCGGCCCGGCCGACGACATGTACATCGCCCTCGAAGGCATTGAGCTGGAGATTGGCAAGGACGGTGCGGCCCGCCGTCTTCGGCTTGGCCGAGACGCCGATGACCGCGATGGAGCGCGGCCGCATGAACAGCGCGACGGCCTCGGCTCCCCGACCCGGCTTGATCTCAGGAGAGAGGAGTGTCGCAGACATGAGGGCACCATCCATGGAAAAGGGGGCGCCAGCGCGGCCCCCGGAGATTGAACATCGAGGCAGCGGCCGGCCTGCACCGGCCGCTGCGCAAGCCGTCAGAATGCGAAGCGCACGCCAACCTTGTAGGCACGACCGATGCGGTCATAAAGGCCGGCCAACTGCGTGCTGGGGAACGGCGGCTCCTTGTCGAGCAGGTTGTTGACCACAGCGTAGAGCTGCACCGTCTTGCCGTTATTCTCCATCAGATTGATGTTACCGGACCAGTTCAGATACAGCCGCGACGCGACATTCATATTGCCGACGGAAATCGGCGAGGCCGGGTTGTAATCCGGGTCGCCCGGCTGAACGAGCGTCGCATCCACGATGCCACTGTCGATCCAGCGCGCGTTGAGCGATGTGCCCCACTTGTCCGTCTCATAGCCGATGCTGGCGTTGACCTGCCAGTGCGGCACATTGGTCGCGCCGGTATTCAGACCCGAGGTAAACCCGCCAAGCTGCCCCGCGCGGTTGATCCGGCTGCCCCGGTTCTGAAGAATCCCGGCCGCGTTGTAACTGGGCGCATTGCCCAGGCCATCGTCCGAGATCAGATCCTTCACATAAGCACCCATCAGGCGCGTGGTGACGCGGCCGGGACCGACATTGAAGCGGTAGATCATCTCGAAATCCACGCCCCGCGTCTCGAGCGAGGCGAGGTTGAGCAACTGGACGCTGACCGAATTGATATCGGTCGCCGCCCCGGTGCCGGAGAGTGACGTCATTGCGCAGAAGGTACCCGGTGCTCCGGCCTGAACCTCGGCATAGCAGTTATCGACGATCGACTGGGCCGGGAAGCTGGCAATCGCGCCATTAATCTTGATGTCATAGAAGTCTACCGACGCCGTGAAGCCGGGCAGGAACGACGGCGAAATCACTGCACCAACAGTGAACGTGTCGGCCTTCTCCGGCGCCAGCGTGGCGCTCGGCTCAAAGATGATGGTGTAGGACCGCGAAACACCGTTGAACGGATTGCGCAGCGTCGACTGCGTGGACGTGACCGAGAAGAGTTCAGCCGCGTTGGGCGCGCGGATGTCGCGCGAGCGGGTCGTACGGAACCGCAGGCCATCGAGCACGTCCCAGGTCGCGCCGATCTTCCAGGTCGTCACGCCGCCCGAGACGTCATAATCAGTGTAGCGAATGGCGCCATTGAGATCGAGCGACTGGAAGAAGGGCGCGTCGCGGACCAAAGGCACCACGATTTCCGCATAGGCTTCCTTGGTCGTGAACTCACCTTCATAGGGCTTGGGATTTGAGAAGTTGTAGCGACCGGCGGCGGCCAGTGAATCCACTACGCTTTCCGCCGTATCCTTGCGATATTCGGCGCCCACGGCGAAGGACACCGGCCCTGCCCATGTGGAGAAGGGTTCGCCACGGATATTGGCGGCGCCGACAAGCTGAGTGGTGGTGATCGACTGGAATTGCGTTCCGTTCACATAATCGATTGCCTCATCCGACATGGCTCCAACGCCGAAGAGGTTAAGCGGCTCGCAGCCCTGCGCACGGGCGACGGTGTTGCGGCAGACGATGTCGCCGCCGACTTCGATCGCATCGAGCGCCCAAAGGAAATTCTGCTGGATACGCATGTTACGGATCTGGGAGTCGAGCTTGTTCTCACCGTACTGCGCATAGGCATCCCAACTCCAGCCGCCGCCCAGATTTCCGTTCAGGCCGCCGGCAATGCGATAGGTGCTGTTGAAATTGACGATCCGGGTGGAGGAGAAATCAGGGTTCGAACGCCCCAGAACGAACGAGGTAATCGCGTTCGCATCCATGATCGCGGCGACTTCGTCGGGCAGGAACGCATTGTCGCGCTGGATGACGACCGAGCGCGGCCCGGCCAACGCGGTGTCACGCGGCATAGGGCCGGAATAATCAGATCCCGAGCGGCCATAGCTGCCTTCAACGAACATACCGAGCGAGTCATTCAACTCATAATTGAGATGCGCCCGCACGACATAACGGTCGATCGGCAACACAAGCGTATGACCAAGGCGCGGGGGCGTGCCCTGCGAACTGGACATATTGTAGGACGACCCGCCGGTTTCGTTGCCATAAGTGAAGCTGCCCACCTCACCGGGCGCGGGGAACCAGATGCCGCGCAGCACATCGGCGCCATTTGCGGGATTGGTATCGGCATTGCTGCCGAGGATCACGCCACCAATGAGCGAATTCACGAACCGCACGCCGCTTTCGAACGAACGGGACGGTGTGCCTGCCGGACGGTTCGCTGCGAACGCGACCGACTCCTCGTAGCGCCGGCCCCAGGCCCGGTCATCGAAGCTGCCGATGCCGTCCGACTTCACATATTCGCCGCCGATCACGAAATGGCCGCGACCGTCGCCGAAAGAGCTGCCAAAACCGAGGCCGACGCGACGCTCGAAATTGTCGCCTTCTTCGGAAAGGCCGAGGGAAAGGTCACCCTTGAAGCCGCTCAGCCGGTTGTTCATGATCACGTTGACGACGCCCGAGATCGCGTCCGAGCCATAAGCTGCCGACGCACCGCCCGTCACTACATCGACCCGGTCGATCAGGACTGTCGGAATGAGGTTGAGATCAACCAGCCCGATCGGCGAGGTAGGCACATGGCGGCGACCATCGACCAGTACGAGCGTACGGATATTGCCCAGCGCGCGCAGGTCCGCAAAGGTTGCGCCTGACAAGCTGGAGGTCTGAGTGTTCGTCTGATTGGAGGTACTGGGACGGAACGAGGGTACTTCGTTCAGGAATTCACCGATATTGGAGGCGCCGCGCTCGGCAATCTCCTCGGATGTCTTGACGACCAGCGGCGTTGGCGCCTGAAAACCGTCGCGCTGCACGCGCGAGCCGGTGACGATGATGTCGCGAACCTGCGAATCCGTGACCTGCGCCTCCTGCGCCAGCGCCGGAACAGATCCAAACGCACTCACGGTGCATGCCGCAGCAGACGCGAGCAACCATGTTCGACGAGTCATATCCCCTCCTCCTTTCGCCGCAGGCTCCGAGCCCGTCAGCTTGTTGTGCCCGAGACTAGGTCTCATGACGGCCGTGTCAATAACAATAATACTATATTATCTTTTGCGCTGCCGGGGAGATGATGAGCGCTCTGGACCGCTGGAAACACCGGAGAAGCTGGTGACTCCGGCAAAACCGTCGGTGGGCGCCGAACGCTCGACCCCCCTGAACCGCGACGACTCAATTGTTGCGCAAATCGATGCTAAAGACAACAACATTCTCCAGTTGCTTGATATAAAGCTGCTTGTCATCCAGAGTTCGTTGCGAATCGCAAACGGGAGGGAAAGCCGAGCATGTACACCGCACGGGAGCAGGCATTCGCAGAAGAGGTACGGGCCTTCGTCCGGTCTGAATGCTCGGAAGACGTTCGCCGGAAAGTTTTCGAGGCGGTGGCCGTCACGGCGCAGGAGCGGCTCGCCTGGCACAAGGCACTGCATGCGCGCGGCTGGGCCGCACCACACTGGCCTGCCGAACATGGCGGCACCGGCTGGAGTCCGGTGGAGACCTACATCTTCTCCGAAACGCTGGCCGAGGAAGGCGCGCCTGATCTCGGCTCCTTCGGCCTCAAGATGCTCGGCCCAACACTGATGCAGTACGGCACGCCGGAGCAGAAGGCATACTACCTGCCGCGCATCCTCTCGGGCGAGGACATCTGGTGCCAGGGCTTTTCGGAGCCCGGCGCCGGGTCCGATCTTGCGTCCCTCAAAACGCGGGCGGTGCTGGACGGCGACCATTGGGTGGTCAACGGCCAGAAGATGTGGACGACGATGGCGCATGAATCGAACATGATGTTCGCGCTCGTCCGCACGGACCCCGACGCACCCAAGCCGCAGATGGGGATTTCCATGCTGCTCATCGACCTCAAGACGCCGGGCGTCGACATCCGCCCGATCATCCTGCTCAATGGCGAACGCACGACCAATGAGGTGTTCTTCGACAATGTGCGCGTGCCGGCCGAAAATCTGGTGGGCGAGCCGCACAAGGGATGGACCTATTCGCGCGTCGTGCTCGGCAATGAGCGGCTGTCCATCGCGCGCATCGGCCTGAACCGCCGGCAACTTGCCCGGCTGAAGCGGATCGCCGCCCAACAGGGCCTGACCACATCGCCGCTTTTTCGCGCGCGCATTGCCGAAGCATCAATTGAACTGGACGCGCTGGAGGCCATGGCGACCGCAATGCTGGACCGCGCCCGTGCGGGCGTTGCGCCGGGGATCGAGGCGAACATGCTCAAGATCAAGGGGTCCGAGCTTCAGCAGCGCCTCACGCGCCTGCTCGTCGAAGCCGCCGGTCGCAGCGCTGCGCCTTTCGGCCCCGGCGCGGCCGATCCCGACCGGCCCTGGCTGGCCCGCCTGTTCAAGAGCCATTTCGATACGCGCGTCGTCAGCATCTACGGCGGATCGAACGAAATCCAGCGCAACATCATAGCCAAATCGCTTGGCTTTGGAGCATCCCGATGAGCACGACCCAGATGGACCCCGCGCCCGCCCAGAGCGACGACGCCGATATTCGCGCATTACTGCGCAACTCTCTCGATACGGTTCTCGCTCGTCACTACAGCTTCGAGCAGCGGCGGGATGCGCGCGAGAATGAGGCCCGGGAATCGCAAGCCGCCTGGGCGGCTTATGCCGAGCTTGGCCTGCTCGCCCTCACGCTCCCGGCAGGCCATGGCGGCCTGCCCGTCTCACTCGCCGATCTCGCCATGGTGGTGGAAGCGATGGGCGGCGCCATGGTGCTGGAACCCTATGCGCCGGCAATGGTCGCGGCGCGCCTGCTGTCGGCAGCTGGCAGCGAAGACCAGCAGGCAGCGTGGCTTCCCGCCATCTGCAGGGGTGAGGTCCGCGTCATTCTCGCCCATGAGGAAGCGAACGGCGGCTACGCCAAGCCGATCGCCGCCTCGGCCACGCCCGATCCCCATGGCTGGCGCCTCTCGGGCCGCAAGAGCGCGGTCGCGGGCGGCGATACGGCGGACCTGTTCATCGTCTCGGCCAATACGGCCAATGGCGTCGCACTGTTCCTGGTGCCCGCTGCTGATCTCGCAATCCGCCCGGCCCGCAGCTTCGACTGGACAGGCACGGCAGACCTCATGCTGGACGATGTAATCATCCCGACCAGCGCACGACTCACTGGCGGCGAGGCCGCGCTCGCGGCGGCCCTGGACGAAGCCGCCGCGCTGGCCTGCGCCGATGCCGTGGGTGCGATCCGCGCGGCCAATGCGCTGACTCGCGCGCACACCAGCACCCGCCGGCAGTTCGGCCGCAGCCTCGATGCCTTTCAGGTGCTCCAGCATCGTCTCGTGGACATGACGATCGCGCAGGAACTGGCCGCGCCGATCACCGCCGCTGCCATCGCCGCCTGCGCGGCCGCCACGCCGGCGGAGCGCGCCCGCGCCGTCTCTGCCGCCAAGGTCAAGGTCGGCGAAGCCGCACGCTATGTGGGCGAGCAATGCGTCCAGCTTCACGGCGGCATGGGGCTGGTGCAGGAGTATCCCGCCGCGCATCTCTTCGCGCGGCTCAGCCTGTTCGAGCTATCTCATGGCGGCCGCGATTATCATCTGGAGCGCTATGCGGAGTTGGTGCTGTAGCGGTTCAGCGCTTGGCCTGACTGGGCGAACCGCCCCCGGTCGGCGGCGGGTTCCCGTTGATCCGGGTTCCGCCGCTGATCGACCCCATGGCGCGGCGCGCGAAGTCGGCAGGATAGGGCAGCGCCGGGCGGCCAGCTTCATCGAGCGCCGCCATGTCCTCGGGCGACAGGGCGATGCGGGTCGCCGCCGCGTTTTCCGCAAGCTGATCGGGATCGTTGGCGCCGAGCAGGATCGTGGCGACGCAGGGCTGCGCCTGCAGCCAGGCGAGCGCGATCTGCGCAGGACTTGCGCCGTGGCGTCCGGCAATGTCCATCACGACGTCCAGCACTCGCTCGGCCTTTTCGTCGAGGATCCGGGCAAGAAAAGCGCCCCGCCCTTCCGCATCGTGATTGCTCGCATCGCCGCGCCGGTAGCGTCCGCTAAGCGCGCCGCTCTTGAGCGGGGACCATGCGGCGATGCCTATGCCGTAAGCTTGCGCGAGCGGGACATGCTCGACCTCGATGTTCCGCTCCATCAGCGAATATTGCAGCTGGAGCCCGATCACCGGCGCCAGATTGCGGAACTGCGCCAGCCAGTGCGCTTCCGCCACTTTCCACGCTGGGATGTTCGAGAGGCCGATGTGTAGCACCTTGCCCGCCCGCACCAGATCGTCGAGCGCGCGCAGCGTCTCGTCCATGGACGTGAGCGGATCGACGATGTGCATCCACAACATATCGATCCGGTCGGTTCGCAGCTTGCGCAGCGATGCCTCCACGCTCTGCATTATCGACTTGCGCCCGCCGCCGCCGGCATTGGGATCGCCCTCGCGCATGCTGGAGCCGAACTTGGTGGCAATCACCATCCGGTCGCGCAGCCCAGGTTCGGCGGCAAGATAATCGCCAAGGATCGTCTCGGCTTCACCCCCGCCATAGCTGTTCGCGCAATCCAGAAAATTGCCGCCAAGGTCACGATAACGGGCGATCAGGCGACCGGCGGCTTGCTCGTCGAGGCTCCACGGCTGACGGCCACCGAAATTGAATGCCCCCAGCGCATAACGGCTCACCCGCAGGCCGGACCGCCCGAACGTGACGAAATCATCAAGCATCCCGCGCCTCCCCTTCCTCGTTGCTATAACTATACTACTATCATATTGTTTAAAGTCCACGAAGGGGTGTGAGCAAAGCGGAGCGCGAAGGCAAGATGAACGACATTCACGTGGCGGAAAAGCCGGTGCAGGCTGGCCTTGCGCTTCCCGGTGGCATGCTGATCGACGGGCAGATCGTGGTCGACGCGACCGCGTTCGACGTGATCGATCCCGCGACCGGGGAGGTCTTCGCGCAGGCGCCTGATGCAGACCGGGACGATCTCGACCGCGCCGTCACGGCAGCCCGCTGCGCCTTCCCGCACTGGGCTGCCCACAACTTTGCGGCGCGGCGCGGCGTCATCGCCCAGATCGCCTCTCGCCTGCGTACCTCCGCCGAGCCGCTCGGCAAGCTGCTCACCGCCGAGCAAGGCAAGCCCCTGCGCGATGCCATCGGCGAAGTGCGCCGTGCGGCAGATCATATCGAGGCACTGAGTACGTTCGACGTGGCGGGCGGCGTGCTGCGCGAGGACGCGCGCGAGCGGGTCGAAATCCGCTACCGGCCGCTTGGCGTCGTGGGCGGCATCACGCCGTGGAACGTGCCGGTGATGCTCGCGATGGTGAAGATCGCGCAGGCGCTCTACACGGGCAATTGCATCGTGCTCAAACCCTCCCCGCTGACGCCCCTGTCCACCCTCGCCATCGGCGAAGCAATCGCCGACATCGTGCCGCCGGGCACGGTCAACATCCTGAGCGGCGGCAATGATCTGGGCGTATGGCTCACCAATCACCCGGGCGTGGACAAGATCAGCTTCACCGGATCGGTGGCGACCGGCCGCCACGTGATGGCCAGCGCGGCCGCCACCTTCAAGCGCGTGACACTGGAACTTGGCGGTAATGATCCAGCCATCGTGCTGCCCGATGCGGACCTCGACGCGACGGCCGATGCCATTGCGCGCAGCGCCTTTGCCAACTGCGGGCAGGTGTGCATGGCCATCAAGCGCGTGTTCGTCCACCGCACGCTCTATCCGGCGATGGTCGAGGCGCTGGCCAGCCGCGCGGCCGCCATTCGCGTGGGGCCGGGCAGCGATCCGCGCAGCGAGATGGGGCCGATCCAGAACCGCATGCAGTTCGAGAAAGTGGTCGCGTTGCTGGAGGGCGTGCGCGCGACGCCCGGCGCCCGGATCGTCACGGGCGGCATCGTCCGCGCCGGGCCGGGCTATTTCGTGGAACCCACGGTCGTCACAGGTCTGGATGACGAAGCGCCGCTGGTGCGCGAGGAGCAGTTCGGCCCGGTACTGCCGGTGCTGGTCTATGACGACATCGACGATGCCATCCGCCGCGCCAATGCCACGGAGTTCGGCCTCGGCGCCTCGGTGTGGACGCACGACAGCGCGCGCGGCGCCGACATTGCAGAACGGATCGAAGCCGGCATGGTTTGGGTGAACCGCCATGGCGGCAACGGGCGCGACGTCCCGTTCGGCGGCGCCAAGCATTCCGGCTACGGGCGGGAGCAGGGCGTGGCGGGGATGCAGTCCTATATGGAAATGCAGGCGGTCACAGTCCCGAAGGACTAGCGCCAATCGGCTCTGGGGCGGATCCCTGCCGTCGGCGGGTTCGGGCCGCTTTCGCCTTGCAGTGCCCTCAGCCGCAGCAGGTAGGTTGGCGTGACGCGCCACATCAGCAGCGCGGCGACGACGGTCAGGCTGATGAACACGGTGAAGCCGACGAGATAGGTACCCGTGCGATCGTAGAAGTTCGCCAGCACCACGGGGCCGAAGGCGGAACCCATGGTGTTGAAGCCCGCCAGAATGGGCAGCAGCCGGTTCATCAGGCCGGGCCCGTAGACATGCTTGGAGACGACCGGTCCATCGACCACCAGCCCGCCATGCGCGAGGCCGAGCATGGTGGTGAAGACGATGGCGGTGAAGATGCCCTGCACCGGCAGCGCGAGCAGGATCGCAACGCCGAGCAGCAGATTCCAGCCGGCGACGCCCTTCACCGAGAAGCGATCGAAGGTCATGCCAGCCAGGAACTTGGCGCCGATGCCGATGAGGAAGGTGAGCGACCAGGCCGACGCCGCGACGGTGCGTGAAAGGCCGATCTCGTTGGTGAGATAATAGATGCTGTGCTGGAACAATGCCTGATCGATAAGGGCGGAAAGGAAGGTCGCAAGGGCGATCAGCCAAAAGGCGTGCTGTCGAAGCATCGTGCGGAAATCAATGCCCAGATCGGCGGCGCGCAGCCGCTCGCTGGTGACGCTTTCGGCCGTCTTCACGGCCTCAGGCAGCACGTCCGCCTCGCTCGGGTTGAACTTCGTGAACAGCGCCATGGGTATGGAAATGAAGAGGATGCCCAGGCTGAGGCAGGCAAACGCCGTACGCCAGCCATAAAGCGGGATGAGCTGGCTGGTAATGATCGGGAAGATCACGCCTCCGAAGCTCGTGCCGATGACGGAAATGCCGACCGCAAGCCCGATATTGCGAGTGAACCAGCGCGAAACCAGCAACCGCAGGCAGATGATGACAGCAGCCTGACCGATGCCGATGAGGAAGCCGGTGACATAATAGCTCCACAGCGAATTGACGAACAGGAAGCTGGCGAGCCCGATGCATTCCGCCACCATCGCGCCGATGAGCACCGTCTTGAGCCCGATCCTGTCGACCAGCGGGCCGATGATGAAGATGGCCATGACCGCGCCGGTGAGGCTCTTGTAGGTATAGATCAGCGTGGCCTGCGTCAGGGTCCAGCCAAACTCCTTCATCACTTCGGGATAGACGAAGGGCATAGTCAGCGGCGCGCCGAATGCGATCATGAAGATGAAGAAGGCCTTGGCGACGACAGCCCAGCCCGGATAGCGCCAGGTCGCCCGGATGAGGGCGATTGTCTCACTCAAGCGCATTCGGCCTGCCATTCTCGTCTCCTTTCCGGCCGATGCCCTGAAGCGGATCAGGCGGCCAGTTCGCCCGGCTGTGCCGCCCGCTGCCCGGTCAGCAGCGCGATCGCCGCTTCCGTTCCGCCCGTGCGATGCGACACGCCTGCGAAGGCAAGCGCCGCTTCCGTCGCGGCGATGGTGCCGAGCACCAGCGCATCGCTGAAGTCGCCGAGATGGCCGATGCGGAACACCTTGTCGTCCAGCTGCCCCAGGCCATTGCCAAGGCTCATGTTGCAGCGCTCCAGCGCGCTCTCCCGCACAGCGTCAGCAGAGACGCCGTCGGGCATGCGCACGGCGGTGAGCACGGGCGAATGGGCTGCGGCATCGCGGCACTGTGTCTCGAAGCCCCATTGCGCCACTGCAGCGCGCGTGGCGGCCGCCGCCCGGCGATGACGCGCGAAGACAGCGTCCAGTCCTTCCTCCTGCAGCATCGCAATGGCCTCGCGCAGGCCCTGCAGCAGGTTGATGGCCGGGGTGTAGGGGAAGAAGCCGCGCGCGTTCGCCTCCAGCATCTCGGCCCAATCCCAATAGGAACGGGTCAGGCGCGCGGATCGGGACGCCGCAAGGGCCTTGTCCGACAAGGCGTTGAAGGACAGGCCGGGCGGTAGCATCAAACCCTTTTGGGAGCCGCCCACGGCGACATCCACGCCCCATTCGTCGTGGCGATAATCGATGGAGGCCAGCGAGGAGACGAGGTCCACCATCAGCAGTGCGGGATGCCCGGCTTCATCGATGGCGCGGCGCACCGCTGCAAGATCGGACGTGACGCCGGTCGATGTCTCATTGTGAACGACGCACACCGCTTTGATCCGCCGCGCCTTGTCTTCGCGCAGCCGCTGTCCGATTGCCTCGGCGTCGACCGGGGTGCGCCAGTCGCCGGGAATCAGCTCCGGCTCCAGGCCGATCTTGCGCGCGAGCCTGCACCACAGCGTTGAGAACCAACCGGTTTCGTACATCAGCACTGCGTCGCCCGGGGACAGCGCATTGACCAGCGCCGCCTCCCATGCCCCAGTGCCTGACGACGGATAGATGATCACCGACCCGGACGTCCGGAAGATCGCGCGAATGCCTTCGAGTGCCTCGACGGTCAGGTCCCGGAATTCCGGCCCCCGATGGTTGATCGTTGGCCGCGCGATGGCCTCCATCACACGCTGCGGTGTGGTGGTTGGCCCCGGCAATTGCAGGAAGTGAGCGCCCGGGCGGCGGGTCTGGTGGCCAATCATGATGCGCCCCTCATGCCACAGTCGCGGGCGTCAGCCTGCGCTTGCGTTCGATCGGATCGGCCCTGCCCCGGCTCCATGCCGCGCGACGCACGTTGTAGAAGTCGAGCCAGTCCTGTTCGGACGGCAGGAGCGCGTAGCCGGCACGGACATCATGATAACAATCGGGATCCTCAACACCCGGCGGGATGGTCCCCTCTTCACGCAACGCCGTCGCCGCCCATTTAAGCCGCCGGCGCGTGAGGACGATCATCCGGTCGCTGGTGCCCAAATGTTCCATGGTCCGGTCCACCACCGGCCCCATGCTTTCGGTGACGGCCTGATCCTGCACCGGAATGGCCTCGATTCCGCTGTAGCTCTGCGTCGACTGCGCCTCGCGCGAGATCAGATGATCGTTGCGCGGATTGGCATCAATGCGGAAGCGCCCGAGCCAGTCGGTGGTGTTCGGCAGGAAGTTGATCGGCGAGGTGGTGCCCGGGATCGGCTTGCCCTCCTTGGTCAGCGTCGTCGCGCCGGCGCGGGGGCCGCCGATGGTGACGAGCATGGCGTGATGATCGTCCAGCGGCACCCAGGCGCGGGCGCGGATATGGTCGAGCGGCTCGGAGGGTGCCATTGTCCAGAAGGGCAACGCGAACTGGCCGATGCGGTGATAGAGATTGTCGCCGGCGGGGCGGTAGGCGCAATACATCGTGCCGTAATCGGTCTCGAGCGCTTCATATTTCGGCGCGAGATTTTCCCGCATCTGCCGGTAATAATTGATCGATCCTTCCTCAAATTGCTCCGGCGTCGCTGCGCCCAGATGGAGGAAGCCGACATGGCAGGTGTCGATGTCCCCCTCCAGCGCCTGCAGCCAGTTGCACTCGCGCATCATGAAGCTGACCGTGAGCGACTGCCCCTCCTCCACCTCGTCCCAATCGAAATGCGGAAGTGCCGGAGGCTCGGCGCGCGTGCCCATATATACCCAGCCAACCCCGTAGCGCTCGACCACGGGCAGCGCGCGGATCTTCACCTTGTCCTTGTAATCCGTTTCCGGCGGCTCGCTCGGCATCTCGATGCACTGGCCGTTCCGATCGAACTTCCAGCCATGGTAGACGCAACGGATGCCGCCCTCCTCATTGCGTCCGTAGAACAGCGACGCGCAGCGATGCGCACAGCGATGATCGACCACGCCCACCGACCCATCGGGCGAGCGGAAGGCCAGGAAATTCTCACCAAGCAGCCGCAGCCGTAGCGGCGCGCCGCCCGCTTTCACTTCCTCCGGCATGAAGGCAGGAATCCAATATTGGCGCATGAGCTCGCCCATTGGCGTTCCCGGCCCGGTCTGCGTCAGCAACGCATTGTCTTCCGGCGACATTCCGATCTCCCGCGCGCGAAGCGCTATAAGTGTATTATGGTTATTCTTTTTCAGCCACCGCAGCATGGCTTGTCAAGCAAAGCCGGTCGCGTCAGGATTGAAATTATCATATGGAATGATCGATGGCCGCCGGTCGCCGGCAACGCCCAATAGAAGCCAATAGAAGAAAGCCGATCCGCAGTGGCAGAGTCCGACACCGTTTTCAGTTCCGTGCGCACCCAGTCGCTGGCGTCGCGCATCGTCTCGCAAGTCATCGACGCACTGTTCGCGGGCCAGTTCAAGCCCGGCCAGTTCCTCGGCACAGAAGCGCAATTGACCGAGACGTTTCAGACCAGCCGTGTGCCCATTCGCGAGGCGCTGGGCCGGCTGGAGGCACTGGGCGTCGTGACAATAAAAACCGGCGCAGGCGGCGGCGCCACAATTGCGGAAGGCAAGCCCGATCAGTTCGCCACCGCGCTCGCCGTGCAGTTCATGCTGATCCAGGTCACGGCCGAGGAGATTTTCGACGCCCGCATCGGCATCGAGTGCCGCGCCGCCGAACTGGCCGCCGAGAAGATCACCGACCCGCAGATTGCCGAACTCAAGGCGCTGCTCGACCGGGTGATGGAACCGGACATCGGCCGACGCGAGTCGGTCGAGCGCATTCTCGCCTTCCACCGCGCCATCGTGGAGGCATCGGGCGCCCGCACCCTCATCACGCTGATGCACGCGCTGGAGCACGCGCTGCTCAACCTGTTCACCGCGCTGGAAGCCTCGCCGCGCAACAGCCGCATTGGCTACAAGTCACTCCAGGGCATTTTCGAGCGCATCGCGGCGCGGGACAGCGAAGGCGCCTTCACGGCCATGCGCCACCATCTGCTCGATCGGCGCAAGTCGATGCTCTACCGCCTCAAGGAGCTGAAGGACCAGGCGCTAGAAAGCGCCGAGAGCTAAGGGCTCCTCAGCCTGACCAGATCCGTAAAGCTCCCTTGAACGGGGCGACAGAACCGACCGACACCTCCGCTGCCAGCCCCCGTCTTTCGCGCCTGTGGGAACAGGCAGAGACGATGTTGTGCACTCCGATTGGTCATACTGTCTATCCATAATACAATTACGCTGCTAGCCTCCCCACTGAGAGTCCGGAGCCGGAGGAGAGCGAATGTCCGTCCAGTGTAGCAGTGAGAGCTTTCAGGCGTCCCTGAAGCTGGCGAAATCCGTGGATGTCGTGGTGGTCGGCGGCGGACCGGCCGGATGCGTGGCTGCGCTCAGTGCGGCGCGCAATGGCGCGCGCGTGATGCTGATCGAGCGCGTGGGTTATCTCGGCGGAATGATGACCGGCGGCGGCATCGGTGGCATCGGGATCAATGGCTATATCATCGAGAAGGGCATCGGCACGCCGGTGGTGAAAGGCATCTCGCTGGAGATCCTGCACCGCATTCAGGCCATCGGCGGCGCGCCGGAAGGCAGCCCGATTGCCCGCCACCCGACCGACTCCGTGATGATGACGAGCTTGCTCGACGAGATGATGGAGGAAGCCGGCGTCGAGCTGCTGTTCAACACCGTGGTGTTCGATACGCTGGTCGAGGACGGGCGCTTGAAGGGCGTGGCCATCGGCAACAAGTCCGGCGGGCAAGTCGTGCTCGCTGATGTCGTGATCGACGCCTCAGCGGATGCGGATGTCGCCGCCTGGGCTGGCGCGCCGTTCCATCATGGCCGCGAGGAAGACGGGCGCCATCATGGCGGCTCGATGGACATGCAGATCGGCGGCATCGATGTCGACCGGCTGATCGACTATCTGCGCAACCAGCCGCTGCTGAGCGAGGAAGAGCGCGCCGAGCTGGACCGCGAGCGCTCCGAGCTGATGGGCGGCGGGCGGCCGGTCAACACTTACAAGTCGCTCAAGGGCGAGACGCTCCATGCCGAGCCGGTGGTGCAGCCGACCGACTGGGACGAGGTGGACCGCATTCGCGCCGCCGGCGGCATTCCCAAGCTGCGCCTCTCTCCGGCAGCGGGCGGGCCGATTCCGGGCAAGGCGACGGCACCGAAGGTGGACGGCAAGTACGTCCCCCTCCCCGCCGGCCTCGACCGCGAGTGGGTCGAGTATATCAAGGCGGGCAAGGTGCCGCTGCTCTATGGCGCGACGGAGCCGGTCTATCCGCCGCCGCGCTTCGGCAGCATCGGGATCTTCCGCCACGGCAAGATGCGCGACGGGCAGATGATGTCCGGCGTCTACGAGGTCTGGTACGACCACACCAATGAGGAAGAGGTGAGCAAGTCGCTGATCTATCGGCGCAAGCTCAACCGGGTTTATCTGAACTTCCTGCGCGAGCGCATCCCCGGCTTCGAAGAGGCCTATATCGTGATGGAATCGCCGACGGGCGGGGCGCGCGAGGGCCGCCGGATCGTGGGCGATTACATCCTGACGGAGGACGATGTGCTGAGCAGCCGTCGCTTCCCGGACGTGATTGCCAAGGGCGGACCGCGGGGGCCGGACCTGCACTCGGTCACCGGCCTCTGGGGCGACGGCGTGGCCTCGCCGTTCAAGGCGCCTTACGACATCCCCTATCGCATCCTGCTGCCCAAGGACATCGAGGGACTGCTGGTGGCGGGGCGATGCGTGTCCGCGACCTTCGCGGCGCTCGGCGCAGTGCGCGATCAGGCGACCTGCATGTCCATGGGCGAGGCAGCAGGCGCGGCGGCGAGCATCGCGGTGCGCGAGGGCGTCACCCCGCGTCAGGTCGACGTACGAACCTTGCAGCAGCGCCTGCTCGATCAGGGTGCGCTCCTTTACATTGGCGACGAGCAGCCACTGGAGATGGAACCGGCAGCGTGATCGGTTGCGCGGCTATTCCCCGCGCCTGATGAAATCCGCAGCCCGCTCGGCGACCATGATGACCGGAAGGTTGGTGTTGCCGCCGGGCAGACGCGGGAAGATGGAGGCGTCCACCACCCGGAGACCCGCCACACCATTCACCCGCAAACGCCCGTCGACCACGGCCTGCGCGTCGCCACCCATCCGGCAGGTGCCGCTGGGGTGATAGGCCGTTGCCGCCGTCTCGCGGATATAGGCCATGACTTCATCGTCCGACACGAGCGCTCGCTCCGGCCGCCGGATCTGCCCCACCACCTTTGCGAGCGCCGGCTGGCGGATGAGCGCCTCCAGGCTGCGATAGCCGCCGAGCATGGTGCGCTGATCCTCCGGGTCGCTCATCAGGTTGAAAGCGATGCGCGGGTGCGCCACGGGATCTGGCGAGCCAAGCTTCAGCCAGCCGCGGCTCTTGGGATAATTGAGCGACCACATCGCGCCCATACGCGGCCCGAACGGCCGGGCGATGCCGGGGAACCAGACCCGCGAAAACATGGAGAGCGGGATGATGAGATAGTGCATGTCGATCACGTTCAGGTCGGCGCCGGTCGCGACATTGGCGGAGACGGCGAGCGGCGGCGCGCCCATGATGCTCTTGCGCCCCGCCAGCCAGCGCAGAAACGATCCGGTCAGCCGGTCAAAACGCAGCTCGCGATCGAAGGCCAGTGCAGGATCGAGATCGAACTCCATCCCCGCGCCGGGATGATCCTGCAGATTGGCGCCGACCTCGCCGCTCTCCACCGCAACCTCCAGGCCCATCTCGCGGAGATGGTCGCCCGGCCCGATGCCGGAGAGCAGCAGCAATTGCGGCGAGTTGATCGCCCCGCCGGCCAGCAGCACCTCACGCTCGGCAACGATCTCCTCCAGCCGCCCCTCGCGTGCAACTTCCACGCCCACGGCCCGCCCCTCGCGCATCAGCACACGCGTCGCCACCGCGCCGGTGCGCACTTCAAGGTTGGATCGCGACAGCGCCGGGCGGAGATACGCATCGGCGGCGCTGCACCGGCGGCCGTTGCGGGTCGTGAAATCGGGCATGCCGAAGCCGTCCGTGCGCGGCCCGTTGAAATCTTCGGTGATGGGGTAGCCGAGCGAGCGCGCCGCCTCGATGGCGTTGGCCATGAGTGGGCTGGGTGCCGGGTGCGGCTCGACGCTCAATGGCCCGCTGCCGCCATGTTCGGGCGTGTCGCCGCGCCAGTGCCGCTCCAGCTTGCGGAACCAGGGCAGCACATCGTCCCAGCCCCAATCCGACAAGCCGGCCTCGCGCCAGCCGTCATAATCGGCCTTGTGTCCGCGGATCGCCATCATGCCATTGAGGGAGGAGGTGCCGCCGAGCATCCGCCCGCGCGCGACCGGCAGACGGCGGCCGCCCAGCTCCGCCTCCGGCTCGGACATGAAGCCCCAGGTGAGGCGCGGATTGGGCCACAGCTTGGAGACCGCCAGCGGCAGTCGCACGTCAAGCCGCCGGTCGCTGCCGCCCGCTTCCAGCAGCAGCACGCGGTTGCGGGGATTCTCGGAAAGCCGCGCCGCCAGCACGCAGCCTGCGGACCCTGCTCCCACCACGATGTAATCGAACCGGTCCACGGATCAGACGACTTCCCAGAAGCGGAAGATTGAGCCCTCCGGGTTGCGCTGGCCGACGCCCACGAAGATCGTGCGGTTCAGCCAGTCATAGGGGCCAGCCGGCGCCTCGAAACGCGGCGTCATGCGCATATAATAGCTCTGCGGGTCGACCGGCTCGCCGGCGAGCAGAGCCTTCACCACCTCCGGCGGGGCGCTGCGCACGCCAGTGCTGCGCTTGAGGATATGCGCGCCATCGTCCGTTTCCAGCAGATACTGGGACTCGAACCGCCCGCCGCCATCGGAGCGCACGAGCGGAAAATCGCCGCCGCTTCCCTTGACGATCCGACCCGAGAGACCGGGGCCTGAGAAGCTGCCCTCCCCGATCAGCACCGCGCCGCGCGTATAACCTTGGGCCACTTCGATGTGCATGCGCGGCCCGAGGCCGATCCGCATTTCCAGTGCAAATTCCAGCCGCATGGTCAGACGATCCTCTCGATGTTGAGGACGGGGCCGCCCTCCGCCTGCTCGGCGACGAAGGCAAGGCGCGCGAGATGGGCCACGCTGCTCTCCTCCGCGGCCTCGAACAGCAGGGCAAGGCGCAAGCCGGCGAAATCCGGCGCGCTGGTGCGATAGCCATTGCCGAAGCAGCGCGCGAAGCTGCCATCGCTGAACGCGACATAATAAGACGCTTCGACAACGGTCACGCCATCGGCCCGCAGCAGATGCATTTCCCCGCCGCCGACGAGCCGGCCTTCCAGCCCCTCGCCCTCGAAAGTGCCGCCGCCGACCGAGACATAGCTGCGCCTGCCGCCGGTTGCGATCTCGCCCACATTGACCGGCGCGGCGCGCAGTGGCGTCATGCGGAAGGCCGGGGCAAAGCCCGGCTCGGGCGCGGCGAAGCTGTCAGTCATGGCCGTGCGCAATCGTCACGGACTTGAGTTCGGTATAGGCTTCCACGCCCGCTCTCCCATTTTCCCGCCCGAAGCCGGATTGGCGCACGCCGCCCGCCGGCATGACGATTTCTCCTGCTGCGCTGTTCACGCGCACGGTGCCAGCCCTGAGCCGGCCGATCAGACCATGCGCGCGCGACAGGCTGCGCGTCCAGACATAGGCCGAAAGGCCGTAGCGATTGTCGTTGGCGAGCGCGGCAATCTCATCGAGATCGTGCGTCTCGAACGGCATGGCGCACAGCACGGGCCCAAAAATTTCCTCGTCCACCGCCGCCATGCCAGAGCGCACCTCGCTCAGCACAGTCGGCGCGACATAATAGCCGGCATCCGGCAGCGCACCCTCATAGCCACGGCTCTGCGCACCCTGGGCCAGCGCGCCCTCGACAAAGGTGGATATGCGCGAGCGCTGCGCAGCGGTGATGACCGGACCGAGTTGCGTTTCGGGATCGCGCGTGTCGCCGATTTTCATCGCAGCGCCGATCTGCGCGACCTTGCCGGTCAGCGTATCGGCGACATCGCGGTGAACGAACAGGCGCGATCCCGCCGAGCAGGTCTGGCCGCTGTTGAAGAAGATGTTCATCGCGATGGCACGCGCCGCCGCATCCAGATCAGCATCGGCAAAGACGATGATCGGCGACTTGCCGCCCAGCTCCACCGTCACGCGCTTCATCTGCCGTGCGCAGGCAGCAGCGATCTGCGTGCCAGTGGCTGTCGATCCGGTAAAGCTGATCTTCGCCACGTCGGGATGATCGACCAGCGCAGCTCCGGCGACAGGACCGACACCGGTGACGACGTTGAAGAAGCCGGGCGGGAAGCCGCAGGCGATGGCGAGCTCCGCCAGCCTGAGCGCCGAGAGCGAGGACTGCTCGGCCGGCTTGAGCACGACCGCGCAGCCCGCCGCGATTGCCGGACCGAGCTTGAAGGCCGCGCCCATCAGCGGATAATTCCAAGGGATGATGTGACCGACCACGCCGACCGGCTCGCGCAACGTGTAGCCCGTCGACTCGCCCGGCTGCGACAGTTCCATGCTCTCGCCGGTGAGCTTGGTGGCCCAGCCGGCGAAATATCGGAGCGTGGCGACCGTGCCCGGCACGTCCACGCGACGGCTGTTGCTGATCGGCTTGCCGGCATCGAGCGTTTCGAGCAGCGCGAACTCCTCGGCTTGTGCCTCGACCGCATTGGCAAGAGCGAGCAGCGCATCCTGCCGCTGTGAGGGCGTCCAACGAGCGTGGCGAGCGGCCGTCAACGCACCATCGGCGGCCTTCACCGCCCGATCGATGTCTTCCGCGCTCCCGGCTGCCAGTTCCGCGATGACCTCTCCCGTGGCCGGATTTTCGACCGGCAGCCGCTCACAGGATGCTGGCTCCACCCAGCCCCCTCCGATGAAATGCCGCGCTCCGGGCACAGCGGGCAAGCTGGAATCAAACGTCATTGGCAATACGCATCCATGGTCAGACAGGCGAACCTGCTAACAAGCTAGTCCGGCGCAAACTTGTCTGGGGACGCATCTTCCTGTTCGGGGCTGCACAGTAGACATAATCAACAGTGCAGCACCGTTCTGGACAGCCCTCCTCCCGCAGTCTAGCCTGCCGCAAGACGATGACCGGAGTAGCCGGCGCGCGGGTTCACGGGAGAGATGAGGTGCAGATCTTCACCACCAAGGCATCGAGCAGAATCGAGCGCGGCCGGCAGTGGTGCGCCATCACGCAGGCCCCGCACATCGAGTTCGAGGATGACCGTGAGGCTTCTATACGTGGGGGAGAATTTGGCGCGCTTCGGCTCTGCATCGTATCGATGGGGCGGCACCGCCTGATCCTGCCGGACATCACCGACCGACGCCAGCCGCCGACGATGAAGCTGCTGTTCCAGGAAGAAGGCAGCGCGACGATCAATCAGGGCGGCCTCTCCAATGCGTTGCAGCCTGGCCAGTGGTGCGCGCTGCGCAAGGACGTGCCCTACAGGATCGACGCTCCGGAACAAGGCCGTCAGCTCGCCGTCACCGTGCCGTGCAGTCTGCTGTCCGCGCCCCGCTGGAGTCTTGACCGCTGGCGCCAGCCGCGCAGCTTCCTGCGCGGGCCGGCCCAGATCCTGCATGCAAGCGTCGCCGCCTCGGTGATGACTGGCAACACGCTGCGGTTGGAGGATCGCGAACTGCTCGGGGAGCAGGTCGCCCGGCTGGTAGACATGACGATTCAGGCCGACGATCTTGCGACCACGCCCGATCCGCGCGAAACCCGCCGCCGCGCTATCCTGGAATTCGTCGACCGCCATCTGGCCGATGCGGACCTGGGCATCGCCCGGATCGCGCGCGAATTCGGCATGTCGACCCGGTCCATCCACAAGCTGTTCGAGGGTGAAGCGCACACCATCGCGCGGGCGATCTGGGACCGGCGGCTGGAGCGCTGCCGCGAGGAGATGGTGGACCCGGCCCTCACCCGCCGCTCGATTACGGAGATCGCGCACCTCTGGGGCTTCAGCGATTCCCAGCATTTCAGCCGCGCATTCAAGCAGCGCTTTGGTCTCACGCCGCGCGAATACCGCAATCTCTTCTCGCTTCACTGATCGCGCGGCGCGGCCAGTCAGGTTGATGCGCTCCCATCCAATCCGCGGCCCCGCGCGAGCGTCTATCGCAGCGGTCCAAAACCCCATGCCCGTGCCGGACTGAGCGCAGGCCCATCCAGGAGCAGGGATGAATTGACCCGAAGACAGCTCACCATTGCGCTCATCCTGCTCGCCTCGATCAATGCTTTCGGGTTCCTTGATCGCGTGATGATCGCGCTGATCGCGGAGAAGATCAAAGCCGAATTCCTGCTCAGCGACCTGCAGATCGGCCTACTCGGCGGCACGGCCTTCGCGGTGGTCAATGCCTTCGCCAGCATTCCCATCGCGCGCATGGCCGAGCGCTACAACCGCGCCCGGGTAACGGCCGGCTTCCTGATGCTTGCCTCGGTCTTCACCGCCCTTGCCGGGGCGACGGTGAGCTTCTTCCAGCTGTTCCTCTGCCGCTGCGGCATGGCGGCAGGCAATGCCGCCACGGAAGCGCCGCCGCACTCAATGATCTCCGACATGGTGCCGCCCGAAAAGCGCGCCTCGGCGCTCTCGCTCTACATGCTAGGCGTGCCGGTCGCCGCCCTGTTCGGCTCCTTTGCCGGCGGCGCGATCGCGGAGCATTTCGGCTGGCGCAACACCTTCGTCTTCTTCGGCGTGATGGGCGGGCTGATCGCGCTGCTCTGCTACTTCTGCCTGCACGAGCCGGAACGCCGGGTGACCGCCACCGCCGGCGGCACCGGCAAGCTCAGCACCTGGCAGGTCGTGCGCCTTCTCCTGGGCAACAAGAGCCTTCGCTACGTGATGTTCGGCCTCTCCTGCATCAGTGTCGGCGCCTTCGGGGTCAACACCTTCCTGCCCGCTTTCTTCTCCCGCAATTTCGGGCTGGATGCGGCCCAGGCCGGCCTCGTCTTCGGCCTTGTTTCCGGCATTGCGGCGTTTTTCGGCACACTGCTCGGCGGCTATGTGAGCGAGTATATGGCCCGGCGCGACGGCCGCTGGCTGCTCGGCATTCCGGCTTTAGGCACATTGATCGGCGTGCCGATCTTCCTGTTGGGACTGAGCAGCAACGCGCTGTTTCTGGCTGTTCCGCTGATGCTCCTGGGCTCCTTCTCCTTCTACACCGCGATGGGGCCGGCCATCGCAACGCTGCACGGCTCGCTGGACAGCTTCAGCCGGGCGACCGGATCGGCGGTCTTCCTGCTCATCGTCCATTTCTTTGGTCAGGGCCTCGGCCCGCCGCTGGTGGGGATCGTCAGCGATCTGGTTTCCAGCTTCATCTACGGCGGCACTAGTTTCGCGACCGAATGCGCCGGCGCAGCGGGTCAGGTGCAAGGGTCAGCCTGTGCCGATGCTTCGGCCAGCGGCTTGCGTTACGCCATCGGCCTGTTCGCCACCTTCTTCCTGCTCGGCGGCCTGATGCTGTATCTCGCGGCGCGGACGAAGCACCGCTCGGCGCTGGCCACCGCGCAGGCGCACTGACACCCACCGCCCTCATTCGATGCAAGTAACGGAGAAACCATGAGTCAGGCCATCACCGATCGGGATGCCCAGCTTGCGCTGCTGAACAGCACCGATCCGCAACTCGCCGCCAACAAGCGGCTCGTATGGGACATGTATCGCACGGTGCTGCAGGCCGGTCATGCCGACCGCGCGGCCGAGTTCATCGCCGAGGATTATATCCAGCACAATCCCAATGTCGCCTCCGGCCGCCAGCCACTCATCGACTTCATCAAGGGATCGCGCCCGATGCGCGAGATCGAGGAGCGGATCATGCTGCCACTGGTCAACATGATTGCCGAGCGGGACATGGTGATGTGCGTCTTCGAGCGGCCGGAGAAGGACGCCGAGGGCCAGCCTTATGTGACAAGCTGGTTCGACCTGTTCCGCATCGAGAACGGCATGATCGCCGAGCATTGGGACCCGGCGCTCAAGAGTGTGGAAATGCTCAAGTTCGACCCCAACAGCAAGCGCACGCCGCCCACGGACTGAACGCGCGGGCGGCGGCATGAGCGCGGCGTGCGGGCGCCTTACACCTCCTTGTAGTGGTAAGGCGCGATCACGGGTTCGGGGTAGGATTCATACTCCATCGTGGGCGGCAAATCGGGCTGGAGACCGTCGATGGAACGCAGGAGCTGCACGCCGCCCTTGTGCCAGCCCTCGTCATATTCGGTGTAGATGTTCATGTAGCCGTGGAGCTGCGCGATACGCCACTTGCCGTTCTCGATTTTGTAGGTGTTCTCGTATGTCGCTTCGCCCCAGCGCGCCTCGCGACCGATGCCGCCGACCATCATGAATGTGCGCCACCGCGCCTTCGCGGCGCCGGCGACGCAGTCGATATGGACCACCGGCTGAAGCTGCATGTGATTGTAGATCGTACCATGCCCATAGGGCGGAAGGTGGTGAAGATATTCGCGCACCCGCTCGCGCCCGACATAGACGCCCCGGCCCGCCAGCTCCAGCGTGCCGTCTTCGGCGAAGAGATTGGCGGCGTCGTCCCAGCGGCCCTTGTCGACATAATAACCATAAGCGCACTGCAGATTACAGATCTCGACATAATGATCGGCCTTGTCGGCGCGCGCAGAGAGAGCCGCCAGATCGGCGCGCAATTGCGAGAGTTCTTCGCGCAGGACGGTGATGTCATCGGACATGAGGGTGCTCCTTTGGGGTTTGTGAAATCTGCGGAATTTTCACTTCGTCACCCCGGACTTGATCCGGGGTCCAGCTGCCTTCAGCAGAAAAGCGGGACCCCGGATCAAGTCCGGGGCGACGGCGGTGCATGAAACGGCGGCGCTGTGCCCCACGATCTCACGCCCTGCCCAAGCGCGGATCGCGCTCGTCCTGCGCCCAAGGGGAACGCATCCGGTAGGGCACGAAGTGGAAGACGGCCTCGACAGCCGAAATTGCATCGTCGCGGATCTTGAACGCTTCCAGGAAGGCGAAGCTGTGCGGGCGCAGGAAGAAGCCGGTGCGCGTCTCGCCATTGGTGAGCCGATATTCGCGGGTCTGTCCGTCATGATCGATGAAGCCGCCGGAGAGGACCACGCCCTGCTCCTCGTCGATGAGCGGGTAGCGGCGCGCCCTGATCCAGTTGTCGAACAGATAATAGCCGAGGCGGAACTGCTCCTCGCAGCCCATCTTCGCCACCGGCGCCAGGTTGGGCTGGGGATTGTGCGTGGTCTGCACGCCATTCTCGCGCCGCTCACAATCCGCCGTGAAGCGCGTGTGCAGCGTGCCGTCGTTCTGCTCGAGGGTGGAGAAATAGCCATCCGCCAGCGAAAGCATCCGTTCCCGGCCGCACCGCGCGGCGGGATCGACTGCCTCCTCCAGCTCGGGCCGGGGCGCAGGATCGGCATTGAGGAACGGCACGCCGGCGTCCGTCACCCGCGCCACGAGCAGCTCTATCTCGGTGATCGCGTCCGCCTGCGCGGCCAGGCGCAGGACGAACAGCGCCTTGTCGCCGCTTTCCTCCAGCGTGCCGAACCGCGCGGCGTTGCCAGTCACCGGATCGGCAAGATCCCAGCGATAGTCGCCAATGCCGGTCACGGTCTTCCACGCGCCGTCGCCGATCGGGAATTCGACGCAATTTTCTGTGTAGCGCAGGCGCGCATCGAGCGGTAGCCGGTGCGGATCATTGGCGCCCAGCGCGGCGACAGCCTCGTCCAGCAGATTCAGCAAATCGGCCCTGTTCATCGCGGCGTCTCCCTCCCCTGAGTCTGGCACGTCGGTTTACCGTCGCCTGCCAGCTTAAGTCTCAATGCTAAGGGTCTGTCCGCGCATGAACTTGCCGTTGCGCGAATCGCAGCCGGTTTCGTCGCGTATCGCTCATCGCTACAGATCGATCGCGCCGGCGAGTCCGGCATCGCCGCGCCCACCCTCCACGAATTGCTCGAGCAGCCACGCTGCGGCGGGGCCAGGCGGGATGTCGCGCCGCCAGACGCCGGCAAAGCGATACGTCCCACCGGGGTGATCGGGCATCGCGAGCCGGACAAGCGCGCCCGCCGCCAGATCGGCATCGACCATGGGCAGCGGCATATTGCCCCAGCCCACGCCTTCGCGCAGCAATGCATGCTTGGCGCCAAGGTCGGCCAGGCGCCAGGTCTTGGGACTCATCACCGAATAATCCTGACCCTCGGTCGCGCGCGAGCGATCGGTAAGAACCAGTTGCGTGTAATCGCGACCGGCGCCCGGCGGGATGCGCTCCATCCGCCCGAGCGGGTGATCCGGCGCTGCCACCGGCACGAGCGCGACCGAACCTGCCGCAACGCACTCCACCCCGTCCGCGCCAATCGCGAGCGGGCCGGAAATGCCGATCATCGCGCGGCCATCCAGCACCATGGCGGTCACCGCGCCCAGTGCCTCAACATGCAGGCGCAATTGCACGGTGGGGAATTCAACCGCAAAGGCGCGCAGCACCGCGCCCAGCCGCTCGGCCGGCAGCATGACATCGACGGCAAGATCGACTTCCGCTTCCAACCCATCGAGCAGGCCTTTAACGCGGGCGCGCAGACCATCGATCCCGTGTGCGACGGCACGGGCATCCGCCAGCAGCGCCCGCCCGGCAACGGTCAGCTGCGGCTTGCGTGTGCCTTCCCGTTCGAAGAGCGTCAGGCCAAGCTGCGCTTCGAGATTGGCGATGCCGTAGCTGATCACCGATACCGCGCGATTGAGTTTCCGTCCCGCCGCCGCAAAGCTGCCGCTATCCACGATCGCGAGGAATATCCTCAGCTGGTCGAACGTCGGGGTGCCGGGCGTGCTCACTTTTCAACTCTATCGAACATAATGATAGATTTTATCTCACTGAACAGAAAAGCTCGCAACGCCTAAATCGGTCTTCGACAGCGGACAGATGCTCCGCTTCTGAAATGAGAGACAAGGAGACCAACGATGATCGACCTTCGCCCCTTCGACAGCCTCGGCGCCGCCAACCATGGCTGGCTCGATGCGCATCATCACTTTTCCTTCGCCGGCTATCATGATCCTGCACGCGTCCACTGGGGCTGCCTGCGGGTCTGGAACGATGATACCATCGCGCCGCAGACCGGCTTTCCGCCCCACCCGCACAACGACATGGAGATCATCACTTATGTCCGCGAAGGTGCGATCACCCACCAGGACAGCCTGGGCAACAAGGGCCGCACCGAAGCGGGCGATGTGCAGGTGATGAGCGCCGGCACCGGCATCCGCCACTCGGAATATAATCTCGAGGATGTGACGACGAAGATCTTCCAGATCTGGATCATCCCCACCCGCGAGGGCGAGCCGCCGCAATGGGGCGCCAAGCCTTTCCCCAAGGGCGAGCGGTCCGGCAAGTTCGTGACGCTGGCCTCGGGCCATGCAGAGGATGACGATGCTCTGCCGATCCGCACCGATGGCCGCGTGCTGGGGGCAACTCTGCGCGCTGGCGAGACAGCGGAGTATCCGCTGGGCAAGGATCGCAAGGCCTATCTGGTGCCCGCCAGCGGCGCGGTGCAGATCGACGACGTCCGCGTCAACGCCCGGGACGGCGCCGCAATCAGCGACATGGACGTGCTGCGCGTCACGGCGCTGGAAGACAGCGAGATCGTCCTCGTGGACGTGATCTAATCCAGGGAGATGTCGCGCTACCGACGACCGGCGGCGCGACGTCCTCCCGGCTGGCAAGCCCATTGCCGGGCGCTGCCCGCCGGTGGATCTTAGGCAGAGCCGTACGAGTCGCGCGGCGGGGTTTCATAAAAGCAGAACGGCGATCAGGCAGAGGCATCCCAAGGAGCCATGCGGTCCGCCCGGGTCACGACGGACGGACGTCTTACGGACTCCCAAGAAAGCGAAGCGCGCCGCCCATGGTTCGGGCCAGCCGCCGACAATGCGACGAACGACACAATCGAAGACCAACGGCTGCACCTCCTCTCAAGAGAAAGGAATTCGACATGGCGACGATCACGACACAGGACGGCACGGACATCTTCTACAAGGACTGGGGTGCGCGCGATGCCCAGCCGATCGTGTTCCATCATGGCTGGCCCCTCTCGGCCGACGATTGGGACAATCAGATGATGTTCTTCCTGAACGAGGGCTTCCGCGTGATTGCGCATGACCGCCGTGGCCATGGCCGTTCCAGCCAGACATGGACCGGCAACGAGATGGACACCTACGCCGCCGATGTCGCTGCGCTGACCGATCATCTCGACCTGAAGAACGCCGTCCACATCGGCCATTCGACAGGCGGCGGCGAAGTGGCGCGCTATGTGGCGCGCGCAAAGCCCGGTCGCGTCGCCAAGGCGGTGCTGATCGGCGCCGTGCCGCCGATCATGGTCAAGACGGACAACAATCCCGGCGGACTACCGCTTGAGGTCTTCGACGGCTTCCGCGCCGCGCAGGCCGCGAACCGCGCCCAATTCTTCCTCGACATCCCGAGCGGACCGTTCTTCGGCTACAACCGGCCCGACGCGAAGGTGGACCAGGGCGTCATCTGGAACTGGTGGCGGCAGGGCATGATGGGCGGTGCCAAGGCGCATTACGACTGCATCAAGGCCTTCTCGGAGACCGACTTTACGGAGGATCTGAAGGCCATCGACGTGCCGGTGCTGATCATGCACGGCGAGGACGATCAGATCGTACCGATCGCCGACTCCGCGGAACTGGCCATCAAGCTGGTGAAGGACGGCACGCTCAAAGTGTATCCGGGCCTGCCGCATGGCATGTGCACCACGCATCCGGAGATCATCAACCCCGATCTGCTCGCCTTCATCAAGGCATAGACCGAAGGCAACGCATTCCGCCCCGGGGGGTGCACCTCCCGAGGCGGAACCTGGCATCTTATGCCGACTGCCGTCTGCGCCGCCGTCCCTTTGTCGATCGGGCAGCGCCTTACCCGTCAGGCCAGCCGCCTGATGTGGCGGAATCTGGCGTAGCGATTGAGCAGATCGTTGAGAATCTGCTCGCGCGTGTAGCCGGTCACGTCGTGCGGCTGGTCGCCTTCGGACGTCTGCGCCATTGCGCGATAATGCTGCTTTTCCGTCCCGCGCGCCTTGCGCGTCTCGGCAAATGCGAAACTTGGCGCCCGGAAGCCCCGCGCGCGAATTGTATAGCGGAACGTGCCATGCTCGCCATGCGGTACCGTCAGAACGAGATGGTCGCCGTCCTGCTCAAGATCCGGAGCCAGGCCGTTGCCGCGCATCTGGTCCGCCATTTCGTTCAGCGCCGAAAAGGCGATGTTGCTCAGGAAGTCGGATATTTCACGCTTCTCGTGATAGTGCGTGATGCTGTCGAGCCGTTGCTGCCAGGTCATTCCCGTGCGCTCGGGAGGCGGCGCCTCCGCGACAACAGAGAGGTCGATGGAACTGCTCTGGCTTTCCGTCTGCAAGGCGCGCAGCAGGCCATAGCACATGAACACCATGATCACCGCGAAGGGCAGAGCGCTGGCAATAGCCGCCGTCTGTAGCGCCTGCAGACCGCCCGCCATCAGCAGCACGGCCGCCACCAGACCCGCACAGATGGCCCAGAAAATCCGCTGCCAGACGGGCGGATTCTCCGCCGCGCCATTGGTGATCATATCGATCACCAGCGCGCCTGAGTCCGCCGATGTCACGAAGAAAGTGATGATCAGCAGCGTTGCGATACCGGAGGCAATCAGCGGGAGGGGCAATTGCGCCAGCGTCTCGAACAGCGCGACGGGCAGATTATTGGCGACGGTTTGGGCAATAGGGCTGGCCCCGCTCAGGTCCAGCGCAATGGCGGTATTGCCGAACACCGTCATCCACAGGAAGGTGAACAATACCGGCACCAGCAGGACCCCGCCGACGAATTCGCGAATGGTGCGTCCGCGCGAAATGCGCGCAATGAACATGCCCACAAACGGTGACCATGAGATCCACCACCCCCAGTAGAACAGCGTCCAGTTGCCCAGCCAGGGGTTGGGTTCATAGGCATACATCCGGAACGTGCGCTGGACGACCGTGCCAAGATAGGCGCCCACATTCTGCACATAGGCCTGCAGCAGGAAGATCGTGGAGCCAGCGAACAGGACGAAGAGCAGCAGCGAGATAGCCAGGACGATGTTGAGTTCCGAGAGGCGCTTGATCCCTGCATCGAGCCCTGCCGCCGCCGATAGCGTGGCGAGGCCAGTGATGCCGGCGATCAGTACGATCTGAACCACGGGAGTCGTCGGCAGCCCGAACAGGTAGCTGAAGCCCGCATTGACCTGCAGCACGCCCAGACCGAGCGACGTTGCGACACCGAACATCGTGCCCAGCACGGCGAAAATGTCGATCGCATGCCCGATGGGCCCATGGATGCGATTGCCGATCAATGGGAACAGCGCGGACCGGATGGTCAGCGGCAGCCCGCGGCGGAACGCGAAATAGGCGAGCGAGAGGCCAACGACGATGTACACCGCCCAGGCGTGGAGCCCCCAATGGAAGAAGGTGAGCGGCAGGGCCTCGCGCGCCGCGGCAATCGTGCGCCCTTCGCCCACCGGTGGCAGCGCATAATGCTGCACTGGCTCGGCCACGCCGAAGAACAGCAGGCCGATCCCCATGCCAGCGCTGAACAGCATCGCGAACCAGGAGAGATAGCTGTAATCGGGTTCGCTCTCGTCCGGGCCCAGCTTCACGTCGCCATAGCGGCTGATCATCAAAAACAGGACGAAGAGCAGGAAACCCGCCACCGCGAGAATGTAAAACCAGCCGAAATCAATGATGATGGCCGCCTGCACGGTCGCAAACAGCCGCTCCGCCCGGTCGGGGAAAAACGCGCCGAACAGCGCGAAGGCAAGGATCAACGCTGCCGACGTGAAAAACACCGGCGGATTGACGTTGATGCGAGGCGCCCGCTCTGCCGGGGCCGCTTCGGTGAGCACAGGATCGGTCATCTGCTTCCCAGACGTACTTTAAATGACGGAAATTGAAACAGGAGACGCGTCAAAAGACGTGGCACAGAGGAATTACACCGCCGGCGCATTTCGCTTCGCCATCCTGTCGGCGGCGGCCCGACTACACCGAACGACGTCGCAATCAGGTCCTGTTTATCGAAGCCGTTACTTCGCGAGCGAGGTCAATGAACGCCTTGAACGCGGCAGACGGGTTTTTCCGGCCTGGGTAGTAGAGGCACAAGGGTGCGACCGGACGCATCCAATCCTCCAGAACGCGAACAAGTCGGCCGGCTTCAATATCCTCGCGAACATCCGATTCCATGAAAAAGCCGATCCCGACCCCCTCGATAACGGCGGTCCGGGAGAGGCTGGCCTCATCAAGCGTGATCGGGCCTTTGACATCGATCTGGACAGCTTCGCCATCCTTCTCGAAATGCCAGCGATAGAGGCCGCCATTGGGCAACCTGATGCGAATGCAGGCGTGGTTGAGCAGATCGGGCGGGGCAACCGGTTTGCCATATTTCTCGAAATATGACGACGAACCGACAACGGTATAGGCGCGCGCTTGACCAAGCGTCACCGCGATCATGTCGCTCGGAACGAGATCCGCGCTTCGCACGCCCAGGTCGAACCCGTCAGCGACGACATCCACCAATCGTCCTTCAGTAACGAGATCGATATGCACCTGCGGATAGCGTCGCAGATACTCCAGAATGAGCGGGGAAAGAATCTCGCGTGCTGCCGTCGGGAATGCATTGATCCGCAACGTGCCCGATGGCGTTTCCTGTTGTGACCGCACGCCATTCATCGCGCCATGAATGTCCAGAAGAGCAGGCCCGGCCTGTTCGACGAAATTGCGTCCGGCATCGGTGAGTGAAACGCTGCGGGTCGTCCGGTTGAAAAGCCGAACGCCGAGCTGGCGCTCAAACTTTGCGATGCTGTTGCTGAGTGCGGTCGTGGAAATCCCGAGTTCGAGCGCGGCTGCGCGGAAGGACTTCCGGCGCGCAACCGCCATCACGGCGTCCAGTTCGATCAGAGCATATCCAGCCATTATCCCGCCATTCGAAACGCTACATCCCGCTTTATCCCGATTATCAGCATAGCCGTCTATCGCTAAGTTGAGGCCACTGGCTCGGGTTGCACCGGCCTCGCCGCACTCGATGAGGAGTTATCGCATGCAATATGATCAGAGCAGCCCTGAAGGCGCCCGCCGCTGACGTCACAAGTCGGCAGATCGGCCCGACCAAGTCCATCAACCGACCATTGCTCATGAAGGAACACGCCATGCCTATAGAGCTTCCCACCGCGATTGCCCGCTACTTCATTGCCGACCAGGATCGAGATGCAGAGGCTGTTGCCCGCTGCTTTACGGACAGCGCCATGGTCAAGGATGAGGGGCACAGATATGAGGGGATCGCTGCGATCCGGCAGTGGAAGGCCGACGCCTCCACGAAATACAGCTACACCGCCGAACCGTTTTCGATGACCACAGATGGTGACCGCATTGTCGTCACCAGCCATCTCGAAGGCGATTTCCCCGGCAGCCCGGTCGACCTGCGCTACTTCTTCCGCCTCGAAGGCGACAAGGTGGCGGAACTGGAGATCATCCTGTGACGCCCTTTCTCACTCTCGCGGGGAAGCGGGCCCTGATCACGTCCGGCACACGTGGCGCAGGCGCCGCGACGGTCAGCCTGTTCCGGGAGCTCGGCGCACAGGTGCTGACGGCAGCCAGGACCAAGCCCGACGCTCTCCCGGATGAGATGTTCGTGGCCGCGGACCTGATGACGGCACAGGGTTGTGTCAATCTCGCGGAAGCTGTCGAGGCCCGGATGGGCGGCGTCGACATCATCGTCCACATGCTCGGCGGCTCTTCGGCTCCTGCAGGTGGCTTCGCGGCGCTTGGCGACGCCGAATGGCGCAGGGAACTGGATCTCAACCTCATGCCGGCGATCAGGCTCGATCGCGAGCTCGTCCCCGCGATGGTGGCGCGCGGCGATGGCGTTGTCATCCACGTCACCTCGATCCAGCGCGAACTGCCCCTGCCAGAGGCGACGACAGCCTATGCCGCCGCCAAGGCTGCCCTTTCCACCTATAGCAAGAGCCTTTCAAAAGAGGTCTCTCCGCGCGGCGTTCGCGTCGTGCGTGTCTCCCCCGGTTGGATCGAGACGGAGGCATCCATCGAGCTGGCTACGCGGCTGGCGGCAGACCATGGCGGCGACATCGAAGAGGGCAAGAAGCGGATCATGGACTCGCTGGGCGGGATTCCGATCGGTCGCCCCGCAAAGCCTGAGGAAGTGGCAAGCCTGATCGCCTTCCTGGCATCCGACCGGGCGGGTTCCATCACCGGCACCGAATATGTGATCGATGGCGGGACCGTGCCGACGGCCTGAACGGCCGCGGCTCAAGTCTTCCCGTCGTCCGCTGCCTGTCCGGGCTGTGCCGCAGGCGCAGCCCAGCCGCCGATATGTCGATAAACGGAATCGCGAAGATGGTTGATCTCACGATTAAGTGCGGCGAGCGCGTCAGCCGTTTGTCCTGAGGCTTCCAGCAATGTGTCGCCAAGGCATCCGGCGCGGAAGCGGAGACGATTGCCTTCCTCGGTGAGCGCGATGACAACCTGTCGCTCGTTTGCCGGGTTCCGGGTCCGGCGGAGCAAGCCGGCGGCTTCGAGCCGCTTGAGAAGCGGCGTCAGCGTGCTCGATTCGAGCGCAAGTTGATGAGCGACGCTTCCGACGGTCTGCTCGTCCTGACGCCAGAGGACGTTGAGGACGAGATATTGCGGATAGGTCAGCCCGAGCGCGTCGAGCATCGGCTTGTAGGCGCGCTGGATCGCGATCCCTGCCGAATAGATCGCAAAGCAAAGCTGATCCTCCAGCGGCACGGGCGGGTTGGAATTTTCGGGCACTTCAACGTCCTTTCGCGGTTCGCATAACCACCATAGCCGCCAAAACATATATCGCGATAAATTTCTACTGGACAAGCCGCCCCGGTCATGAGATTAAACATATCGCGATAACCATTATCGACATATATTTTAGCCCCTCTCGAGTGAAGGAGTTTTCTCATGCTCAAAACGCTTCGGAACATCGTCGTCGCTGCGGCCGCCCTGACCACCTCGCACGCTGTCCTCGCCCAGGCGACCAACGGCCCGGCAAATGCGGACTCAGGAGAAGTCGTCGCCGCTGCGACAGTGAAAAACATCGTGCTGGTCCACGGCGCTTTTGCGGATGGCTCGGGATGGCGCGGTGTCTATGAGCGGCTCACTGCGCGGGGCTATCGGGTGACCATCGTCCAGAACCCGTTGACCTCGCTCGCGGACGATGTGGCCGCGACCCGTCGCGCGCTCGATCAGCAGGACGGTCCAGCGATCTTGGTCGGTCATAGCTGGGGCGGCACGGTCATTACCGAGGCGGGTCTGCATCCGCAGGTACGCGGCCTCGTTTATGTCTCCGCTCTCTCACCGGACGCCGGCGAGACAACGGCGCAGCAATATGACGGCTACACGACGCCACCCGAATTCGTCATTGAGACGGGCAAGGACGGTTATGGCTTCATCAAGGCCGAAAACTTCGCCGCGGGATTTGCTGCTGACGCGAGCGAAGCCGATGCTGCTTTTCTCAATGCGTCACAGGTGCCGATCAACATGTCGGTCTTCGGGACCAAGCTCCAGCAGGCTGCATGGCGGTCCAAGCCGAACTGGGCCGTGATCGCCACTCAGGACAAGGCCTTCGACCAGCGCATGCTGCAAGACATGGCCAAACGCATCGGCGCCACGGTCACCAACGTAGCCGCCAGCCACGCCGTCTATTTCACGCAGCCCGAGGTCGTCGCGAACGTGATCGACGAAGCTGCCCGGCAGTCGTCTGCTCGCGCCCAATAAGCCCGGCAGCACGCCCCCTACCCGCTCCTCATGCCGCGCCCAAGGCGGCAGAGAGCCGCAAAGAAAGATCGTGACAATGACTTACGGCACCATCTCCGGTGATTCCGGGGACTTCGAAAGACGTGCGCGCGAGAATCAGCGCCAGCGCATAGCCAACCTCAAGCCGGCCTATGACTTCGTCATCTGTGGGGCCGGGTCCGCCGGATCGGTGATCGCGCGGCGCCTCGCCGAGAACCCCGCTTGTAACGTGCTCCTGATCGAAGCTGGCGGCAGCGACGAAGCCGAATCCGTGCTGGATCCGGCGCTGTGGCCAACGAACCTGGGTAGCCAACGGGATTGGGGCTTCCAGGCAGAGCCCAATCCCCATCTCGATGGTCGCGCAATTTCCATGTCCATGGGCAAGGGACTGGGCGGTGGCTCCAGCGTGAACGTCATGGTCTGGGCGCGAGGTCATCGCAGCGATTGGGACCATTTCGCAACTGAGTCCGGCGATCCGGATTGGGGCTACCAGTCCGTGCTGGATATCTATCGGCGGATCGAGAACTGGCAGGGTGCACCTGATCCGCAATATCGCGGCACAAATGGGCCGGTCTGGGTCCAGCCTGCCCGAAATCCCAGCCCCCTTGCGGGCGCTCTGCTCGACGCCGCCGAGGCAATGGGCATTCCTCGCTTCGAGAACCCCAATGGCCGAATGATGGAAGGCTGCGGCGGCGCAGCCTATACGGATATGCTGGTGCGTGATGGTCGGCGCCACTCGCTCTACCGTGCCTATGTCCGGCCCTTTGCCGACCGGCCGAACCTGACCATCCTGACTGACACGCTCGTCCGGCGGGTCCTGTTCGACAAGCGTCGCGCCATCGGCGTCGAGATCGAACGTGCGGGGACAGTCTCGGCCATCCTGGCAGGCACGGAGGTCATCATCTCGACCGGCGCGATCAACACGCCCAAGCTGCTCATGCTCTCCGGCCTGGGCGATCGCGCCGAGCTCGATCGGCACGGTATTCCGCTCGTCCGGCATCTTCCCGGTGTCGGGCACAACCTGCAGGACCATGTCTCCTTCGGTTGCACATGGGAATATCGTAAGCCGATGCCACCGCAAAACAGTGGGAGCGAGGCCACCCTGTACTGGAAGACATGGCCTGAACTCGATGCGCCCGATCTGCTCTTCTGTCAGGTCGAGTTCCCCGTTCCGAGCGAGCGGACGGCGTTGCGCGGCGTCCCTGCCCATGGCTGGACGATGTTTGCCGGCCTTGCGCATCCGCACAGCCGGGGTCAGGTGCGCCTTAAGTCGGCGGACCCATCCGCAATGCCCGTTGTCGACGCCAATATGCTGTCCGATCCCCGGGACATGGAAGCCGCCCGCGCTTGCGTGAAGCTCTGCCGCGAGTTGGGCAACAGCGACTCCTTCCAGCCCTATGTCAGTGTTGAGCGCATTCCGGGCGCAGGCAGCAAGCTCGATGACGACTTCATTCGCGATGCTGCGGTCACCTATTGGCACCAATGCGGCACCGCCAGAATGGGTCTGGACGATATGGCTGTCGTGGACGCCTCCCTTGCCGTTCACGGCGTGGAAGGCTTGCGCGTCGCCGACGGATCGATCCTGCCGCGCGTAACGACTGGCAACACACAAGCGCCTTGCGCTGTCATCGGCGAACGGGCGGCGGACATCCTGCGCCGTGAGCACGGGCTCTGACGGCGGCCAGGCTTTAAATGCACTCGCCATCTGGCCGACCTGATTGCCGGCCAGATGGCAGTGCTTGTGCCGTTTTTCTGCCTGATGTGTCCGCGCCGGGCGTCTCGCCCCGCCCCTCGTTCCGCGACCAAAGCGGACCTGCCGGCTTAATCATGATGCCCGATGATCGTCACGGCGGCTGATTGCGATGACAGCCGACCGTGGCGGCATCCCTGGCACGAAATCGGGCCAGCCTGTGGATGCGGAGGCCAGGTTGCGGGCGCGTTCGGCGGGATGCTGGATCGAAAGGAACATGGTTTTGCCATCCGGCGTGAAGGCAGGGCTGCAGCATTCCGCTTGCACCGGCGCTGAGTAGAACAGACGCGGAAGCCCGGTCTCCGGTCCTGCAACATCCATCACCCATAACCCGTCATGGCCCCGAACACCGGGCCCGTCGCTACACACCCAAAGCCGGCCCGCTGGATCAAAGCCGATATTGTCGGGCTCGACGAACCAGCCTTCGCGGCTGGTGCCGGGGTGGAAGGTCGCGCCATCGGCTGGATTGGCCGGATCGCCGCACAACAGGAAGACGCGCCAGCCGAACGTGTCCGCTGCGTGATCCCCGGGCGGGATCATTTCCAGAATATGGCCATGCGCATTGGCGGGGCGCGGATTGGCGGGGTTCACATCGCCCTCGTCGCGCGCGTCATTGCCGGTGAGGGCAATGAAGATATGGCCGGTGATCGGGTGCGGCTGAAAGCCTTCCGGCGAATCCATGGGCGTCGCGCCGAGCAGATCGGCGGCGCGGCGTGTTTCCATGAGCACGTCGCCCTGGCTGGAAAAGCCGTTGGCTACGGTCAGCGGTCCCTCGCCGAACACCAATGGCAACCATTGCACCGTGCCGTCCGCATCGAAACGCGCGACCGACAATATGCCATCATCGAGCAGGTCGCGATTTGCGGCACGGTCGACGTGATTGACCGGCCGGGCGCTGACGAAGCGATAGCAATATTCGAACTCCCAATCGTCGCCCAGATACACGACGGCCCGCCCGTCCGCCGCGAGCGCGCAATGCGCGCCTTCATGCGCGAACCGCCCGAGCGCGGTGCGCTTCACGGGTGGCACATCCGGCGCGAAGGGATCGATCTCGACCACCCATTCAAAGCGGTTCGGCTCGTTCGGCGTCACGTCGAAATCGAAGCGATCGTGGAAGCGTGCCCAGCCATAGCGGCCATGCGGCGACGTTTCATAATGATTGCGTTCCATGTGCGCCCGATCGGGGTGGTGCTCTACATGACCCGCGAAGAAATCCGCCGACCCCTCCTCGCATGTCAGGATCGTGCCCCAGGGCGTGATACCGCCATTGCAATTGTCATGCGTGCCGAGCACGAGCCGGCCGGCCGGATCAGCCGCTGTGCGGAGTTTCCCGTGACCAGCCGCAGGGCCGGAGATGCGGATCGGCGTGTCGGCCGTCACGCGGCGATTATGGGGGCTGTCCGTCACGACTTGCCAGGCCCCATCGGTGCGACGCACCTCAACGACCGAGACGCCGCACGATGCGATGCAGATATCGACCTGCTCGCGCGTTATCTCGGTCGCCACGCGTTCGGCGTCCAGGCCCGGAAACATCAGCTGCGGCAACGGATATTCGTGGTTCACGACCAGCAGGCCATGATCCGACCGATCCGAGCCGAACGGTAGCGGAAGGAAGGCCGTATAGTCGTTGTTGATGCCGAACTGCCGCCGCGCCTTGTCGGCATTCTGATGCATCACGTCGAACGCTGGCGCGTCAGGAAAGATCGGGTCCCCCCAGCGGAGCACGACCTGCCGCTGATATCCCGGCGGAAGGCGATCGTTCGCTTCTGGCTTCAGTGCGATTTCCTCGAACAGGAAAGGCGCAGCCGCCCCTGCCGCCCGGGTGGGCACGGGGGCAAACAATGCTGCCCCCGCCACACCAGCCGCACCGAGCAACGCGGTCCGCCGTGAGATCAGCGCCGACAGCGGCGGGCTATCGCTGCGAGGGCGGAAAGCCCGGCTTGCGCCCTTGTCGTCGCGGACGACCGCAGGCCAACGCTGATCGTCGTCGTGCATCAGAATGAGGCGTTGACGCCGAAGGTCACGGTCCGTCCGGTATAGGTGGCGCCCTCCAGATAACGGCTGCCCTCGCCATAACGCTCATCCACGATCGGATCCTTGCCGCTGTTGAGGATGTCCACGGCGTTGACGAACAGCTTCAGCTTCGGCGTGATCGCATAACGGATCTGGCCATCGAGCGAACCATAAGGTTCTTCGGCAATGCGCGTGTTGTAGCTGGAGAAGCGCACCGCCTGACGGTCACGCCAGCTATAGGCCAAGGTACTTTCAATGCCATATTTCTGATAGGTGAGCGCGCTGGTGAAGATCGTCTCCGGCGCATTGAAGAAATCGCCCTTGCCGACGCCTTCGACGCCGGTGTCCGCCTCGCTGCGCTGGAAGGTCGCGTTGGCATAAATGCCAAGGCCGCCGAGCGCGCCGGGCAGGTTTGTGAACTGGCTCACAAGATTGAACTCAATGCCGTAGATTTCAGCGGATTTGCCGTTGGTGTATGTGATGACATCATCGATCACCTTGCCCGCGAGGCGTGGGTCATTCTCGAACCTGGCGCGGTCCCCCTCGGTTTCGGGCGCGATGCCGCTGAAGATGAAATGGTCGATCTTCTTGTAGAAGACACCGCCGGAGATCAGGCCGATGGTGCCGAAATAGCGCTCGACGCTCAGATCGAAATTATAGGCATAAGCAGGCTTGAGCCCCGGATTGCCGAGGGTGACATCGACTTCGCCATCCTCTTCCTCAATCTCGGTCGCGCCGGCGATATACAGCGGCTCGGGCCGTGCGATCGATGTGTAAAACGCGCCGCGCACGACGAAATTGCTCGAGGCGCGATAGTTGATCTGCAGACGGGGCAGCACGCTGGTATAGTTCGCCTTGCCCTGCACCTTGTTGAACACCGGATCCTGATCTTCCAGTTCGATGACCTCGAAATTGTCCGCCGTCACCCGCGTATGGTCGAGGCGCAGACCGCCGAGCACTTCCAGCTTGCCCCAGATCGCCTTGCCCATGACATAGGCGGCGTAGGTGTCTTCGGTGCTGGTGTAACTGTCCTCATCCTGCGGGATCGCGCCATCCTCGACATATTCGTTCACATAATCGGAGCTGCCATCGATGAGGGTCTGCGCGTAATTGCGCCAGTCCTTCACATTGCCGATGTCGAGTGACAGATAGGGCGCATAAGGAGCGCCGACTGCGCTCGTATCGACCAGCCGGCCCGTGCCGAACTGGTTGAGCGTCAGCGGCCCGGTCAACTCCATGACATTGCCTTCGATCAGTGTCCGCTTGGCCCGCTCGACCTTCACGCCCGCCTTGATCGACCGCAGCCAGGATGCTGCCGGCTCGTAGGTCACGTTCAGATGGGCTGCGTAGCGCTCCTCCTTCGAGGTATCGATGTCGATATCGTTATAGCCCAGCTCATAGCCGTCCGGATCGGCAATCGCGGCGCGATCGGCCGCTGTCAGATTGGGCTGGGGGAAGCGCCCCGAGAAATCATAGTCGAACAGGTTGCTTTCCAGCTCCTTGGTGAAGGCCACCTCGTTGTCGAACGGCTCTTCCCGCTTCGCGGTGGAATAGCCGACGCCATAATCGAAGGTGAAGCCGCCCGTGCGCGTCACCCCGTTCAACACATAGGCCTGTTGCGTCAGCTCGGTCTCTTCATATTGGTTGAAGATGTTGACGCTGCCCGGCTCGGTCAGGATCAGATTGCCATCGTCGTCATATTCGTCGGTGCCGCCCTCGAAATATTGCGCGCGGCTCAGTTCCTTGTCGAACAGGCGATTGAAGCTGCCCTTGAAGGTGAACTCGGTGGTATCGGTCGCTGCCCAGTTCAGCGCGACATTGGCCGAGATCGTTTCGCGGTCATTCTCATATTCGGTCTGGTGAAATTGCAGCGGCGTCACACCGCTGGATGGATCATCCTCGACGAAGCTCAGATAATCCTCGTCCTGATAGAAGACGAAGCCCTTGGTCTGACGCTTGGAATAAGCGCCGGAAACGAGGATACCGAACTGCTGATCCGCACCGAACTTGGTCGCGACCGTCGCCTGCACCTGAGGCTGAACTTCTCCGGCGAGATCATGGTGGAAGCCGGCGACGGTGAGATCGGCCACGGACTTGCGATAATCGAACGCCGTCGCCGTCTCCAGCACGACCGCGCCGCCGATGCCGTCGGCATCCTGATCGGGCAGCAGCGTCTTGTGGACCGTGATCGAGGAGAGCGCACTCGTCTGGATCATATCCAGCGGAACCCGGCGATTTTCCTTTTCCGGCTGGGCTGCGTTCATGCCGTTGATCTGCGTGTTGTTGAGGCCGCTATCGAGCCCGCGGATCGAGATGTAGCGCCCCTCACCCGCATCGACTTCGCGCTGCACCGACACACCCGGGACGCGACGCAGCGATTCAGCCGCGTTGAGATCCGGGAAGCGACCGGCCTGGTCGGCGGAAACGACGTTGCGGGTATTGTCCGCCGAGCGCTGCTCGCTCAGCGCCTTGGCTTGCGCAGCGCGCTGGCCGGTGACGGTGATCTCCGCGGCGGCGCCTGAGCCCAGCTCGATGTCATGCGATGCAGTTTCGCCAGCCTTGGCCGTCACTTGAAGCGTGTGCGATGGCAGGCCGATATAGTCGACGCGGAGCGTATAGGTGCCGCCAGGTACGGCGCCGAAACGATACAGACCCTGATCGTTGGTGACGCTGGTCTCCCCTGTTTCCACGATCATAACCGTCGCACCGGACAGCATCGCGCCATTGTCCGCCTGCGACACATGACCGGTCAGGACAGACGCCGTCGATTGGGCAAGTGCTGGCGTCGCAGGCAGCGCAATGGCGGCAAACGCCACGCCCCCCAAAAGGCGAGCGGCGAGATGGACGATCGATCTGGAAGCTGTAGGCATGACTTTCCCCCGCGCTCCAGCACCCGTCCGGAGCGGCATTATGCGAATAAACCGCGATTACGTGATGGCAGCCTCTAAGCCCTGGTTCGCGTCACGCCCACGGCGCCGTTATCACCGGCGGCTATCGGGTGGGCTGCGCGTCGAAAGTTGCCGGCAAGCTGTACGGGGGCGGTTAACGATGGAATGTTGCAGTTTCGGGACGGAGGCACCTGCATCCTGCAATCAATCAGGATGATCTCCGCCGCACGCCGCCAAGTTGCCATCACCAACTTGTCGACGGCCTGTCACGCACAGGCAGTGCATTATAGCGAGCGGTGTTGTGGACCTCGCCGTCGGCGATCATGGCGTGCTCAGTTTCAGCAGCTGCGGACATTGTCCGTCCTGCCACGATCAGGATCCGGCCTATTACCATCACTGGTTTCCGCTGAACTTCGGCGGCAGGCGAGTGGACGGCTCGACTGGTCTCAGCGATGCGACTGGCCAGCCGGTCTTGCCCGCGAGATCATCAGCGCATGGCGGGAGGACTACAACCAGCATAGCCTCCCACACGAGCCTCAACGGGCTCGCACCCCTCCCCCCAAAGCCTGATGAAGCGTGACCTGGTTCTGGAATTGGGCAAGCTGGTTGAACGAGAGCGCCAGGTCGGCGGCACGCCGGCGTTCCTGCGCGTCGAGCCAGGTGCGTAGTGACACGGCCCCGGTGCGGTAGCGGACTTCATATAGCTGCTCGGCATCCACGGCGGCGTCTCGGGCGCGTCGCAGTGCAAGGCCTTGCGTCGCCAGTTCGGCACGTGCGGAGAGGGCCGTTTCCACCTCGGCCAGCGCGCCATAGAGCGACTTGCGGAACAGCATCACCGCTTCCTCGTATCGCGTGCGGGCAATCTGCGTCTCGAAGCGCATGGCATTGATGTTGAGGAAGGGCAGCGTCAATCCGGCGCCGAGCGTCGCGACGGGGTTGGCCAGCACATTGAAAAGGTCGCTGCTCGAGGTTCCGAGCGCGCCGGTCAAGGTAAGCGCCGGGTAGAAATTGGCCTTTGTCGCATCCGCGCTCGCCAGAACGCTGCGCAGTCGCAATTCAGCGGCGCGAAGGTCCGGGCGGCGACCGAGCAGGTCGGCAGGCAGGCCGGCAGCTATAGCTGGCAGTGGCTCGGTCCTCAGGGTTTGAGGCTCATCCGTGGGTGCCGGAGCGCCGTTGAGCAGCACCATCAGCGCCTCGCGCGCTCGGACCCGCGCCTGTCGCACCTCTGTCAGGGCGGCCTCCTGCCCCGTGACGCTTTGTTCGACCTCGCGAACCTCCAGCGCGGAGACACCCCCGGCTCTATACTGTGTTTCAACCAGAGATTGCGTCCGACGCGCATAAGACAGGCTCTGCTCACCAAGCGCGATCCGCTCATTCGCCAACGCGATCTGCCAGTACAGGGAGGCCGTCGTGCCGACCAGGGTCAGGAAGACGCCGTCGCGGTCCTCGGCTGTCGCTTGTGCCTCGAAGCGAGCCGCATCCCGGCGCGCATCAAGGCGACCGAACAGATCCACCTCCCAGGCAAGGCCGACCGATCCGGAGGCGTTCTCAACCGACCGGCGAGGGGTGCCCGATATTGGACGCGACAGCCCGGTGCTGAAAGAGCCGTTCGGGGTCGGGACCAGCGCGTTGCCCGCAAGCCTTGCCTCTAGCTGGGCACGGCGCACGCGGACCGTTGCTGCGGCAAGGTCCGGATTGCGGGCAATGGCAAGATCGACCAGTTCATCGAGCATCGGATCGCCGAAGGCACGCCACCAGCTGTCATTGCGCACCGTCGCCTGAGCAGCGGAGGCCTCGTGAGTGAATGCCGCGGGAATCGGCGCGGCGGGACGCACATAAGGCGTGCGGGCGGCGCAGCCGGCGAGAAGCGAGCCGGCGATCATCAGGGGCAGGACAGGTTTCATCATCAATCTCTTGCCAGAGCCTCGACCGGATCGAGCCGGGCGGCGTTACGCGCAGGGAGGAAGCCGAACAGGATGCCGATGCCCGTCGAGCAGGCGAAGGCGAGCAGGATCGAAGGCAGTGAGAACACCATCTCGAACCCGCTCCCCGTCAGACGAATGACGAGTCCGAGCAGCAGGGCCAGCAGCACGCCCACCGCGCCACCGATCAGGCAGACCAGCACCGCTTCGATCAGGAACTGCTGGAGAATGTCGCTCTGCCGCGCGCCGACCGCCATACGCACGCCGATTTCACGGGTCCGTTCGGTCACAGAGACGAGCATGATGTTCATTACGCCGATTCCGCCGACGACCAGTGCGATGACGGCGATCGAGGAGATCAGCAGCGTCAGCGTCTGGCTGGTCTGCGTGATCGCCTTGCGGATCTGATCGGAGTTGAAGATGAAGAAATCCTTGGCGCCATGCCGCCGGGTCAGGAGCGTGGTGATGGCCTCCTGTGCGGCGTTGCTCGTCACATGGTCGGCGACACGCACGGTGATGCTTTCCAGCTTCGTCCGACCGGTCATCCGCGTCGTGGCCGTGCTGTAGGGGATGTAGACATTGGCGCTCGACCCGCCGCCGCCGGCTTGCGAGGCGCGCAACACGCCGATCACGCGCACGGGCACCTGTCCGAGCAGGATGGTCGCGCCGATAGGGTCGGCTCCGTGCGGGAAGAGCGTGGTGCGCGCTTTGGTGTCGATCACCGCCACCTGAGCGCTGCGCGCCACATCTTCCTCCTTGAACAGCTTACCCTGCGCAACCTTGTAGCCTCGGACGCGGAAATAGCCCGCCCCCACCCCGTTTATCTGGGCAGTCGCAGCGATATTGTCGCGCCGTGCGGTGACGCTGGTCGAAACATTGGGCGAGACGCTGTCGACATAGGTCTGCCCGGCCAGCACACGCGCATCACCCTCACTTAGCGTCTGGATCGAGGCGGCACGCAGGTCGCCAAAGTCCTTGCCGGGGAAGATGTCGATCGTGTTGGTGCCGAGGTCGCTGATCTGCGCCATGACCTTGGACTGCGCGCCATTGCCGAGTGCCACCACCGAGACGACCGATGCAATGCCGATGATGATGCCGAGCATCGTCAGGAACGTGCGCATCCTATGCGCGGCCATCGCCAACAGGGCCATGCGGAACGCTTCGCTGAACCGGTCTGCCGCTGCCCGCCAGGCCACAGCAGGCGGCTGCGCGGCTTGCGTCAGCGCACGAGGTCGGGGCGGCTCGCGCGTGTACCGGTCGGCGACGATCACCCCGTCGCTGATCTCGATGATACGGTCCGCATGTGCCGCAACAGCCATGTCGTGGGTCACGAGGATGATCGTGTGCCCTTCGGCGTTCAGCTCCTGGAGGATGCGCATCACCTCCTCGCCGCTCGCCTTGTCGAGCGCGCCGGTAGGTTCGTCGGCCAGAATGATCGCGCCGCCATTCATCAAAGCCCGTGCGATCGAAACGCGCTGTTGCTGGCCGCCCGACAACTGGCCCGGCAGATGGCGCGTCCGTTCGCCCAGCCCGAGGCGCGCCAGCAGCGCCAGCGCCCGGTCGCGCCGGGCGGCGGGATCGCGCCCCGCGTAGATCGACGGCACCTCGACATTGCCGACGGCGGAAAGGTCGGACAGCAAATGGTAGCGCTGGAAGATGAACCCGAAATGCTCGCGGCGTAGCGCGGCCAGTTCGTCGGGCGCCAGCGTGCCGGTGTCTCGCCCCTGCACGCGATAGGATCCGGAGGTCGGGCGATCCAGGCAGCCGAGGATGTTCATCAGGGTCGACTTGCCCGAGCCCGACGCGCCGACGATCGCCACAAGTTCGCCCGCGCGGATCGTCAGGTCGACATCCTTGAGCACGGCGACGGTGCCCTCGCCGGCCGGGAATTCCCGGCGCAGCCCTTTGGTTTCGATGATCGGGGGCATATCCATCAGAACCCGATCCCTATGCCACCATCGCTCACGGGCTCGGCCATTTCCTGGGCAATGACGACCTTCTCGCGCGGCGCGAGGCCCGAGAGCGCGACCGCATTCGTATCGTCGGCGATGCCGATGCGAACCTGCCGCGTTTCGATCCGCCCGCGCTGATCGACCACCCGCACCTCATAGCGGCCATCGGCCCCGCGCTGTCCGAGCGCGGCGAGCGGCACCAGCACAGAACGATGCGCGCGGGCGAGCAGGACGGAAACCTGTGCGGTCATCGAGGGGCGCAGCCGCCCATCGGGGTTGGGGACGTCGAACAGAGCGTTGTAATAGATCGCCGCGGTGCCGGCCGAGGCGCCGCTCGCGTTCGCCGTGCTTGCAGCGGTCTCCGACGCAATCGAGTCCGGCGCGGGTTCGATCTGGTCTATCCGGGCATGATAGCGGTGATCGGGCGCGCCGAGTGTTGTGAACCGCACCGACTGGCCGACCCGAACCTTCTGCACGTCGGCTTCCGAAATCTCGGTGCGCACCGTCATCACGTCGAGGCGGGCGAGCATGACGATGGTCGGTGCCGACTGGAACGAGTTGACTGTCTGCCCCTGCTTTGTGACAATCGCGACGATGGTGCCGTCCATCGGCGCCAGGATGCGGGTGAAGCCCAGATTCAAACGCGCCGTCTCGACTTGAGTGCGGGCTTGAACGATTTGAGCGTCCAGCGAACGCAACTCGCCACGAACGGCGGTCAGGGCCGCCTCGGCCACTTCGAAATCGGCGCGTGAAGTCGCGTCGGCCGCAAGCATCGTTTTCTGGCGGCGGTAGGCAAGCTCTGCCTGAACCAGCGCGCCCTGCCGGGACCCTTTCTGGGCGACTAGAGATCCCACTGCCGCCTCGGCATTGCGCAGCGCGAGTTGCTGCGGCGCCGCGTCGATTTCGGCAATGGGGTCGCCTGCCCGCACCCTTTGGCCGAGCTGGACGTATAGCCGCTTGACCTGACCGGAAACCTGCGCGCCGACGCTCACCAGTTCCTTGGGGCGGAGTTTGCCGGTCGCCAGCACACTCTGTTCGATGTCGCCTACCGTCACGTCGGCTGTCGCCAGGCCCTCCGTGGCCGACGGGCGTGCGGCGAGCCACCAGGCAAGCGCGACAAGGACAAGGATGGCGGGAAGACCGGCGAAGAGAAAAAGGCGGCGTGTTTGCATGCGCTGCCTTATGCCAAGCGCTGACACGCCAGTGGGTAAGATGATCGCAAGGGAAGCGAAAAGATTACGTAAAGAGGGCTGACATCGTCCTCAATTACTCCCAGCATCGCTCGGAAATTGAGGACGACACGTGACCAACCTGCTGCTGATCGACGACGATGCCGAACTTAGCGCCATGCTGCGAGAGTATCTCGCCGAAGAGGGCTTCGCTCTTACCGTCGCAGGCAATGGTGAGGACGGTGTGCAGCAGGCGCTGACCGGTCGTTTCGAAGCGGTGATCCTCGACATCATGTTGCCCCGTATGAACGGTATCGAGGTCCTGGGTCGCATCCGCCACGCCAGCAAGGTGCCGGTTCTGATGCTCACTGCACGAGGCGACGATGTGGACCGGGTGGTCGGGCTGGAGCTCGGCGCCGATGACTACATCGCCAAACCCTATTATCCGCGTGAACTGCTGGCTCGACTTCGCGCGGTGCTTCGGCGAACCGGCGGACCCAGCCCCACCGGCCCCTTGACGATCACGGTGCTGACGCTCGATCCTGCCCGGCGCGACGCCCGTTGGGACGGACGGCCGATCGAGCTGACCGTGACGGAGTTCAGCTTGTTGGAAGCACTGATGCGGGCGGGTGACATCGTCTCTACCAAGGACGAGCTTTCGCTTGCTGCACTTGGTCGGCAGCGGCAACGTTATGACCGCAGCATTGACGTCCATGTCAGTAATCTGCGCCAGAAGCTCAGCCTCGCAAGCGCGGGCGCAGCCGAGATAGAGACGATCCGTGGCGTCGGGTATCGTCTGGCAGTGAATGCATGAAGCGCCGGCTATTCTGGAAGATCTGGTTGGGCTTCTGGGCGGCGTACCTGCTGCTTACAACGGGCCTATGGTCCTATTGGTCGCTCCAACCTGCACCGTTTCGACCTGACTGGGACCCGCCCCACGCGGCCGGCGTAGCGCTCCTCGAGACCGCGGCGACAGCGCTGGACCGGGGCGGTCAGAGCGGCCTGGCACAGCAGGTCGCGAGCTGGCCATCCTTTCATCGCAAGCGCCTGACCGTCGCTCCCTTGGCCAAGGATTCCTGTGCGCCGACGGCGAACCCGCGCGCCATCGCTCGCCAGTCGAACGGATATTGCCTGCGCTACGCAACGCCGCCGCTGTCCGATGTCGATGACGACTGGGTGTCCACGGTGGCACCACCCGATTATCTGATCGCGATCGCTCTGGCCGGCCTCCTGTTCAGTGCCGCGCTGGCCGCCTACCTCTCATCGCCGATCCACCGCTTGCAAGTTGGGTTCGAAAGACTTGCGCAGGGTGACCTTAGTGTCCGGCTCGGGCCGACGATGGGCCGTCGCAAGGACGAGGTCGCCGACCTGGCTCGCGATTTCGATGCGATGGCGGAGCGGCTTCAGGAACTGGTCCGCGCACGCGACCGCCTGCTCCATGACGTGTCGCACGAGCTACGCTCGCCACTGGCGCGGATGCGGCTGGCTGCGGACCTGCTGCGCCGCGATCCCGGCCGCCTCGAGACCTCGCTTGACCGCATCGACCGCGAGGCGGGTCATCTCGATGCGCTGGTGGGTGAATTGCTGACGCTCGCCCGGCTGGAAAGCGATGCGGGCAGGAACGAGGATTATTTCGATCTGCTGGAGGTGCTGCGACTCGTAACCGAGGATACGCAGTTCGAAGCCGAGGCGCAGGGTGTGACCTTGAACGTCGACCTGCCGACCGACAGCGCCGATGAGGATTGGCTGGTCCTCGGAAGCGGCCAACTCGTGCACCGCGCCTTCGAGAACATCCTGCGCAACGCCTTGCGTTTCTCGTCCCAGGGGTTCGGCGTACGTCTCACGCTTGAACGGGAAGGCACGGACCGCTGCATCGTCACGGTGGACGATGAAGGGCCGGGCATTGCCGACGGCGAGGCAACGCGGCTACTGGAGCCGTTTGTGCAAGGCGCGCGCCAGAGCGGTATGGGCTTTGGCCTCGGGCTTGGCATCGCACGCCGCGCCATAGCCGCCAGTGGCGGGTCAGTAACTCTGGCGAACCGCTTGGGCGGCGGGCTGCGCGTCACGATCGCCCTGCCCTTGGCGCGCGGTGCTTTGAACCATGCCAAATTTTGAAGCGCCCTGGGCTGGCGGCGCGTACGATCGCAATTCGTCCCCTTTCAACGTCGCATCGCTACAAGGGCGGCACTCATCATCCTGGGCAATGTAGGTTACAGCAACTGGCTCGTCGATTGCCTTAGCCAATACAGGGCAAAGCGAGACGAGGAATCAACCCCGGATCATGGTCGAACAGGAGGAACTGGATGAGTGGTTCAGGCGGGAGGTTCTACCTCTCGCTTCTGCATGCGTTGTGTTGCACACGTCGCCTTTCAAGCATTGGAGGTCGCCCTCCACTTAGATTTCGATAATGTCAGCGCGCACGCCGGCTATGGATTTTCTTGAGCAGGCGCCGCAACTCCGTGATTTCTGGGCCAGTTAATTCAGTCGTTAAGGCACTGTCCGCGTTTCGAACGATGCCTCGAAGCCGCTGTAGCGTCTCTTCTCCGCGCCGAGTGGTGAATATCCCGAAGGAGCGGCGATCGCCAGAAATTGTGCGACGCTCCACACAGTCTCGCTCTTCCCAGAAGTTGATCGCCAAGCTGGTCGCCGGATGTGAAAGTGCCAAAGCCGCAGCCAGCCGGGCCTGTCTCAAGCCGGGGTTTCGGCTTATCACTTCAAGCATCGAGAACCGATGCGGCGTGATATCCGTGTCTCCGAAACCTTGCCTCAACAGCTCGCGGCCATGGAGCCATGTAAGTTTGATTGAAAAGCCGGTGAGCTCGTTCAGGAGGCCGTGATCGAAATCGGGCTGATCAGATGACGCCGCACAATGCAGTCCATGTGATTGTGCGGTCCCGGGCTTGGGGTTGCTGCTCATCTGCAGAAACATGGCGAGCGCTAACTTTCGCGGCAAGTGAAAACCGTTATTGCCAATGACTATTACCACGGATAACAATGTGACAACCGCCTGTAGAGCGCGGGCGACGAAGATGTCGAGAGGATGCGCAAAGGCTCACTTATCAAGGGGCCATCATGGTTCGCCGCGCGTCTTCTTGCGTCGCAGGATGTCTTGCGGCGGCGAGCGAAATTGGGGGCTAGATGATAAGTTCGGACATCCTCCTCGACCTGTATAATTGTCCGGCCGATCCTGGGCGCTGGCGCCTGGTTCTTGACAGAATGTGCCATGAGTTCGGGGTCGCAAGCGCTGTCGTGCAGCGTTTTCGTCCGTCGGGCGCATCGATAGAGCAGACCTGGATGGTCAGGGACTCCGCTTCGATGAGGGATGCGGACCTCCACGACCGGCTTGTGAACAATGACGCCAACCCACGGCTTAATGTGCGCATTGCTCAACCTTTCCAGCATTATGCCATTGCACGCGACCGGGACCTCTTCCGCGCTGACTGTCCGCACTGGGCGGCCCTGCGCAATCGCTTGCGGGCCGCGGGATTGGGGGAGTCGATTGGAGCTGGTGCGCAGCATGAGAATGGGGAGTCGCTGGCGCTGGTCCTGCATCGTCGCCACGACGATCTTCGGCCATTCACGGAAGACAACGAACGAGCTCTTTTGCAGCTTCTACCGCATGTCGAAAATGCCGTGAACCTTGGCCGACGTCTGGAATGCCAGGAAAACCGGGTCAGACAGATCGAGGAGATCGCTGACGGGTTGCCCATCGGGATCCTCACTTTCGATCGCGAATGCATCATCACCTGGGCGAATGATGCCGCCGAGGACATTTTGCGGCGGTCCCCCCATCTGCGCGCGCCAGGCGGTCGTTTGTGCGCTGTGAAGAGCAATAGACCCGACAAGTTTGGAGCGATTGTCAAAACCGGGGTGGTTTCGCCTTTCGGCGTCGTCTCGGAGTCGCTAGTGCTGGGAGCCGACAATGAGGACGAGTTACACATCGTCATTGTTCCCCCGACGTCGGATATGGACCAGTCTGCTCTGTTATTGTCGGAACCACGGCGGACGCAGACGGCCCCTATAGAGGAAATTGCGCGCCTCCTGCGCGTCACTCCGGCGGAAGCGCGCGTGGCTGCTGCCCTGTGCGCCGGGCACACCCTCAAGGAATATGCCGAGAGCCGCGGCATTAGCGAGGGAAGCGCGCGGAACCAGTTGAAACAGGTGCTGGCGAAGACGGGTACGCGAAGGCAATCCGAACTGATCCGTCATCTATGCAGCTCCGTGATTTTCCAGACTGGAAATCAGCGCCAGCACCTGGTGACCTAAATTGAACGTCCGGTGTTGGTCGTGATTATCTCAAAACCGGATTGCCTGGACACGACGGCATTGAGATCATTTAATTTCCCGTCATCCTGAACTTATTTGGCTTGTGCCGCCCTTTGGGTCAGGGTCCTTGGTCTGATCAAACGCAGGTCTCGAAGTCTCCATGGATGCTGAAACAAGTTCAGCATGACGATGTGAGGATTACCGCTTCCCAGCCATATCCGAATTCCAATTTCCCCGTGAGCGCCGACGTTAATTTGACCGTCGTTCATCTGTGAAACTGCCCACGCGCGCATTTCGTCCAGCGTCAAACGCGGACATTTGTATCCCATTTGGGACTTTGCCGCTCTGCCGGGACGGCCATAGGCTTGGGCTGAAAGCGAGGAAGTCGATGGAAACAAAAATGTATCATGTGCTGATCCGGGCCACCCTTTTACTGAGCGTCGGACTAACCCCCGCGGTGGCGGTTTCACAGCCCGCACTGCCTCCACAATTGACGAGTGGCGCGCCCTCGGATGTTCCCGTAGCCGTTCAGCAACTGCGCTGGTCCATGAACGATGCCAATGTGAACAGCCTCACATTTCGTACCATGGACACGCTGTTCACGACCCGGACCGTTCCGCGCTCGGGGTCTGTGTGGCAGCTCGAGCGCAACGATCGTCCCCTGGACTTCACTTACCAGTTCAAGGGCGAGCGCTACACGCCGGAGCAGTTCCTCGATCGCACCTTCACGAACGCGCTGCTCGTGATGAAGGACGGCAAGATCGTTTACGAGCGTTACCTGAACAACAGCAATGCTGACACACGCTTCATGGGTTGGTCGATGACGAAGTCGTTCACCTCGGTCCTGGTGGGAATCGCCTTGGCCGAGGGTCGCATCAAGTCGCTGGACGACCGGATCGAGACCTATCTGCCGGAGTTGAAAGGCGGGGGTTACGAAGGCACCACGATCCGCCAGATCTTGCAGATGCGATCAGGCGTCGACTACGAGGAGCGCTACGATTTCGCTAACCCGGGGATCGCTGCGACCAACCACATAGACGCGTTGGTCAAGAACGTGGCCAGATTCGCCGATCCGGCTCGCACGGTCAAGCGCCTCCACAAGCCGGGTGAGGTCTTTCAGTACAAGACGATCGACACCGCTGTTCTTGGCTGGCTCGTCGAACGGGTAAGCGGCAGCACGATTGCTGCCTATATGACCGAGCATCTGTGGGAACCGCTCGGCGCCGAACGCGACGGCTTCTTCATCATGGATGGGCCGCCCGGGGTCGGGCGCGAATTCAACGGCGCTGGCTACAACGCAACATTGCGCGACTACGCCAGATTCGGGCTCATGATGATGAATCAGGGGCAGGCGAATGGGCATCAGATCATTTCGCCGGAATGGGTCGCGCTTTCCACCAAGCCGACAGAACCGGGCCAGCCCGGCCCAGGCGGTGCTGAAAGCGGCTATGGCATGCAATGGTGGACGTTCGGCAAGGGTGCCTATGCGGCCCTGGGTCTTCAGGGGCAGTATATCTATGTCGATCCAACAACGCGCACCGTCGTGGTCAAAATGAGCCACTTCCCACCGGCCGACATGACGGCGTCGGAAGAAACATCAGCCTTTCTCGAGGCAGCCTCAAGCTGGACTCCGCGCTAAGCAAGCGCACCGTTCAAGCGATACATCAGCACTGCGCCGCGACGGTGGTTTTCCACCATCGCGGCGCAAATGTGTTCGCCCCTGCCGCCTCAAGCCATCTCCTGCGACCCAGCCCGCGCATATCCCATTTGGGACTTTCTCGGCCGATCACGTCGACCCTAATCATCAAAAAAAGAGGGAGGATCCTGTGAAGACAACAACACACGTTTGCTTCGAGCGGAGGCCTGGGAGCAAGGCCACGATAGCGCGCAGTTTCCGCGCCGTTCTACTGTCGGCTGCCGTGGGGACGATCATTCCCTCCGGGGCCGCCTGGGCGCAAGAAGCTGCCACGTCAGCGCAGGTCGGTACCGGCACAACCAGCGCCGATTCACTTCAGGTCATCGTCGTAACTGCGCAGCGGCGCGACGAGAATCTTCAGGACGTTCCTATCGCGGCCACCGTACTCGGCGGCGGTCAGCTCGACTCCAGAGCGGTCGACGCCGTGGCCGATCTGCAGTTCGTCGCGCCTTCGCTCTCAGTAACCGATGCTGGCGAGACGCAGTCGGTCAATATCCGGGGCATTGGCATCGCGAGCAACTCGCCCAACATCTCCAATGGCGTCGCCACTTACATAGACGGCCTTTTCCAGCCGCCGATCGTCACGAGCATTCCGTTCTACGACATTGGCACGATCGAGGTCCTTCGCGGTCCGCAGGGCACGCTGGTCGGCAACAACTCGACCGGCGGCGCGATTTTCATCAACTCGGCCAATCCATCCGTGGACGTCATCAATGGCTACGCCAAGGGGGCCATCGGCAATTATGGCCTCCAGGAAATCGAAGGCGCGCTCAACGTTCCTCTCGGGAGTACATTGGCGGTGCGCGCGGCAGGAATTTTCACGGACCGCGGCAGCTACTACGATGACGTCGGCCCCTTCGACAACGATGCCGGAAAGCTCCACGAGATTGGCGGACGACTTGGCCTCCTTTGGGAGCCGGGCGCGTTCCGGGCGCTCGTCAAGCTGCAGTGGCACGAGCAGGACACGGGCGGATATGCCTATCGTCCCGCCCCCGGAACCGATTTCGCGCCTTTCGCTGTCGGCGATATCCGGACGCTGAGCTACGATCACGAAACCGCCAAGGTGGAACGCGCCTTTCTGGCAAGCGCTGAACTGCGGTACGAATTCGGCGGCGGGCTCGTCCTTCGTTCGCTCAGCGGGTATCAGTACAAGCGCAACACCTATCTCGCCGATACCGACGCGAGCCAGGCGCCTCCATCCGCAGGCGGCGGTCTGTCCACCGACTATTTCGCCGGCGAGAAGCAGTATAATCAGGAAATCAACGTGATTTCCCCTACCGACGGCGCCTTCGACTGGATCCTTGGCGGTTATTACCAACACAACGATATCGTCGTGAACATCAACAATATGGCGCCTCCGGGCGTTATGATCACGCCGCGCAACAGCAAGGACATCCTCGGCTTTTTCGGGCAGGCCAATTACCAGCTGGTTGATCGGCTCGAGCTCCAGCTCGGCGCCCGCTACTCGCATTTCAACGCCCGGGGCACCGGCACGGTCGTGCTGGGACAAGGGGCGCCTGGCTTCCCGCCGAGCGGCATCGTCCTTTCCGATTTGGCGGGCAATCACAAGGACTCAATGGTGACCGGCAAGGCGGCCCTCAACTGGACCGTAGCCGACGATCATCTTCTCTACGCCTTTGCGGCGAGGGGCTACAAGCCGGGTGGCTTCAATTGCCTGCCGAGCCCCCAGTGCGATCAGCCCGAGTTCGATCCGGAGACCGTCTGGAACTATGAAATCGGCTGGAAGGGTTCGCTCGCCGATCGGCGCGTGAACGTCCAGCTCGCTGCGTTTTACAACGACTTCAAGAACTTCCAGTTCGACGTTATTGAAACGGCGACGGGGACTAACGGCGTCCGCAATGTCGGAAGCGCGATCATCAAGGGCTTCGAGGCGCAGATCCAGGCGCGGTTCGGCGGTCTGGGGCTGGATGCCGGCGTTGGCTATCTCGACACCAAGCTTTCAAGCCTCACCTTCGTCAACACGCGCCTGTTGCCGCCCGGACAGCTCGGGCCGCAATGCGCGCCCGGCGTGCCGTCGAACCCGCCGGCGTGCTTTGACTATGGGCCCTTCATCATCACGACCTCGGGGGGGAATAATCTCTATTCGCCCAAGTGGACCTTCAACGGCGGCATCGAATATGTCATCGATCTGTCGGACGGCGTGTCGCTCACGCCGCGCGTGAACTACGGCTATGTGGGCAGCCGCTTCAATTATCTCGCTTACGGACCGGGCGACTTGCTCCCATCCCGCGCGCTGGTGTCCGCACTTGTGACTCTGCGGGTCAATGACATCACCGTGGAGGCCTACGGGACGAACCTGACCGACAAGGAGTATGTCGCGGGGCGGAGCGGCGACAACGAGTTCTACGGCGCGCCGCTCGAATATGGGCTCCGGGTCGGCGTGCGGTTCTGACAGGGGGCGGGGACGGGAACGCCGCGATGTTCAATCGGCATGGACTGAGTGGCGTTCCCACACGCTGGTTCAGCCGCCAGAGCAGTCGTCAGCGGCTGCTCGCGACGGCAGCGGCCGTCGTCGCGTCATGCGTTGCATCCGCAGGCGGGGCGCAAACAAGCGCGGTGGCGGAGGCAGAAGACGCGTTTGGCCAGCGTGTGGATGACGAGACGGTCGGCCTTTACAACGAGACGCAGGTCCGTGGCTTCAACCTGGAGAATGCCGGCAATTACCGGCTGGACGATACCTATTTCGTGCGATCGGGCCAGCTTCCCAGCGCGCTGGTCGAGGGGTCCATGGTGCGGGTCGGCGCGAGTGCGTTGGGCATCAACTTTCCGGCGCCGTCGGGGCTGGTCGAGTTCAGCCTGCGCCGGCCCGGTGAAGGCCGATTGGGTGTTGAAACCACGGCGGGTGTCCGCTGGGGAGGGTCGCCCTTGTTCCGCGCCAACGGATGGGGGCAATCCAGCAACGCGGCGGCGACGATCCTCGGCGGCTTCGAAATTTCGCCTGGCGCGAGGTATCCAGACGGCACCGAGGGCAGCGAAACCTCATTCGGGACGATTGGAACGATCCGCGCGGGGGAAATCATGGTGCAGGCGCTCTTCGGCGGCGTCGAGCGACGCTACAACGGCGATTATGCGTTCTTCCCGACCGAGCCCGCCCTGCCCGCGCCGCTCTCTGGTCGTTACGTAATGTTCGGTCCGCAATGGGGGAAGTTCAAAGCGAGCGAGCGTCTGGTCGGTGGCACTGCGTCATGGCGCAGCGGTTTCGATCTCGAGGTGAACCTTGCCTATTTTCACAACTGGGCACGGACCCCGGCAACCGACTTCACGACCCTTGAGCTACTGAATGCCCAACAAGCCCGCGCCACGATTTTTCAGGCAAGGGATCAGCGGAGCAATGGCAGTTCCGGCGAGTTGAAGGTCACAAAGCGCTTTGTGTCTGGCGTCCTCGATCACGAACTTGTCCTGGCCCTGCGCACCAGCAGGGACGAGCGCGTGAACACCGCAGGCGAAGCCCGGGATCTCGGGATCGTGAACCTGGAGGAGCGCGATTTTGGCCCTCCGGTCCAGCCTGCGGGAAATGCCACCTATGCGCTCACACGGTCGCGGCAGACGGGATATGGCTTGACGTATCGCGCGACCTTCCGCGACTTTCTGCGGTTGAGGGTCGGCGCTCTGCGCACGGATTATCGCAAGACGGTGGACGTGGACATGGAGCGCAATCGCTCAAGCCAGTCGCCCTGGCTGTTCGACGGTGCGGTCTCGATCGCCCCGACACCGCAGGGGCTGCTATACGCCAGTTACGTCAAGGGTCTGGAAGAGGCCGGCGTTGCCCCGAAAGCTGCGGTGAATCGCAACGAGGTGCTTCCGGCGATCATCGCCGAGCAACTGGAGTTCGGCTTCCGCTACAGCTTCGATAAGCTCACGGCGATCGGTTCGGTCTTCGAGATCTCGAAACCGACAACCGGTTTCGACCCAACCGGCAGGTTCGGCTTGATTGGCCGCGTGCGCCATCGCGGTGTGGAGTTCTCGCTCTCCGGGGCGGTTTCGCGTAATCTCAACGTGACTGTAGGCGCAGTGTTTCTTGAGCCCCGGGTATCCGGAGAGATCGTCGATGATGGCCTGGCGGCGCGCCAACCACTCGGTGTCGCGTCGCAGGTGCTGCAGGCGAGCGGTAGCTATGCCTTGCCGCTGCCGGTCGATGTGTCGGTCGACGCGATCGTGACGCACACCAGCAGCGTTCCGGCGGATCAGCTCGACCGGTTCAGGATACCGCCGAAAACGACGTTGGATCTCGGTGCCCAGTACACGTTCGTCGCTGCCGGCCTGTCACACAGCCTGCGTTTCCGCGTTCAGGACCTCTTCGGCAGGGCGCGCTGGCGATCCGCGCCTGGGGGCGCGCTGTCGCGGGAGCAGCCAAGATCGCTCTCGCTGCAGCTTACCTCGCTGATCTGAGGCCGGTCGGTTTCCAGCGCGCCACGGACTGTAACGGCAGCGAACGCCAAGCATCATTGAAAGAAGACAATTGGGGAGTTGGACATGTTCGAAGATAAAGACATTCGGAGCTGCACTTTCCTCAGCAGCAGGCGCGCGTTGTTGTCCGCAGGCTGTGCAACCGCCTTGCTTGCTCTCGGCGCCGTGAGTGCAGCGGCGCAAGACCGCCCTCCTGTTTCCGAAGCCTTTGTCAAAGGATGCGGGGACCTTTCGAGCTTCAAGGGCGATGATGCCACTGATCGGTCGGTCCGCATCACGGAAGCGGCCCTTGTTGCAGCAGGCGAGATCAAGGACCGCAGTCCGCGCGGCGAGATGACCTTGCCCGTGCCGGCTCATTGTGCGGTGAAAGGTTTGCTGCAGGAGCGTGAGGGCGCCAACGGGCAGCGCTACGCGGTCAAGTTTCATCTACGCTTGCCTGCGAACTGGAACGGCCGCTTCATATTCCAGGGCGGCGGCGGTTCGAACGGCAATCTGGGGAATGCAGTCGCCCCCTTGAACTTCGCGCAATCCGGGGAACTGAGCACGGGGCTTGGCCGGGGGTATGCGGTCGTGTCGCAGGATTCCGGTCATGACAATGATGTGAACATCGATGCGTCCCTGCAGGGGGATGTGACATTCGGGCACGATTTCCAGGCACGCCGGGATTATGCGCACACCTCGCATGAGGTTGTCACAAGGGTTGCCAAAGCCCTGATTAACGCGATGTACGGCCGCGCCCCGCAATATTCCTATTATGTCGGGTGCTCGAAAGGTGGGCAAGAGGGCATGATGATGGCCCAGCGCTACCCGAGCTATTTCGATGGAATCCTGAGCACGGCGCCCGGATTCACGCTTCCGAAGGCTGCAGCCGTGACACAGGTCTGGGATACGCAGGTGCTCGGACGGGTCGCCCGGTCGCTCAACCAGTTCGATCGCAAAGGTGTTCCGCTGATCAACAAGGCGTTCAGCGACAAGGATCTGGCGCTGGTTTCAGATGCGATCTTGCGTTCATGCGACAAGCTCGACGGCCTCTCCGACGGACTGGTCCAGAATTTCCGTCAATGCACGTCCGAACGCCTCAAACCGGCCTTGTCGGCACTCACGTGCACCAACGGCAAGACCGATTCCTGCCTCACACAAGCGCAGGTCACGGGGCTGATAGAGATCCATGAAGGCCCGAAAAACGCCGAGGGCATGGCGCTCTACTCTGATTGGCCGTGGGACGCTGGGATCGGCGGCAAGATGGCGGGTGGCGGCTACTATCAGGGATGGCGATCCTGGAAAATGGGGCCGTACGCTTCGGATGTGAACAATGGGGTGAATGTGGTTCTTGGGGGTGCAGCGTCCTCTGCGGTGTTCATCACGCCGCCGGAGCGTGTGCCGATGGACGAAAGCGCGCTCACCCAGTGGATGCTGAACTTTGACCTGCAGAAGAACGCGTGGCGCATCTTCCACAGTAATGCTGACTACCCTGAATCCCCCTGGGATCTCATGTCAGCAGATTCCCTGGATCGCGCGCAATTCAGAGACAATGGCGGGAAGCTGCTTTTGGTCCATGGCATCGCGGACCCGATTTTTTCAATCAACGATACGGTGCGTTGGCTTGAGGCCCTGGATCGGGTCGAGGATGGACAGGCATCGCAATATGCGCGCCTGTTTGCAGTCCCGGGCATGGCTCACTGTGCCGGCGGCCCGGCAACGAGTGACTATGACGCCTTTGGAGCCCTGGTGGACTGGGTGGAAAAAGACACTGCACCCGAGCGTATAATCGCGCGTGGCGGCCCCGACACCCCTTGGGGAGATCGCACGCGTCCCCTGTGTCCTTACCCGAAAATCGCGCGGTATGACGGCGAGGGGGATCCCGAAGACGCAGCTAGCTTCGTTTGCGGTTAGACTGAGCTGGCGCGGAAATCGCGCGTTTCGACGTTTCGGGTCGGGGATGTGCGCTCTATTTGCGACCAATGGGCTCGTAACGGGCGGTGATTGGCCCGCGAGCCAGGCCGATCGAAGCCGTCTTGCGCCCCTTCGATTGGTGGCGATTTTGCGGCAAGTGCCGCCAACAAAGGAGGCATTCGGCAATCACTATCCAGCTCCTCTTGACTACCTTTCATTCAGGGAGCGGGCTAGCTCCCATAATGCATCGGAGCGCCGAGGAGCTTTGAATGCTGTTCGAAAGAACAGGATCAGACGCCATCGGCATCGATCTCGATAGTGCACTGGATTTCGATGCTGGTATGGACGTATGCAGCACGGTACTGTCCGAAGCAGGTATCTTGCGGGGTCGCCTATCCGGTCAGCATAACTGAACGAACCTTCGTAACACCGCCTGTAAACGCGGATGCATATGCTCCTCTTGCCGGTTTGTGCAGACTACCAATATGCCAGTCGCTGTGGAATCGATTGTCCGCAATTCCCTCCTTTCGTGATCTCAGAGGATTTCGATGACGCCTGCACGCGCCGCAAACTTCGCCCGTATCGCACTCGGTCATGTGACGCGGGAATATCCGCACAAGCCGGACCATGTCATGACCGGCGATCACGACGTCTACCTGCCGCGCCAGGTTCATCCCATCTTCTTCGGCAGCTTCGACTGGCACAGTTGCGTGCATGGCTATTGGTTGCTCGCACGGATACGGCGGCTTTATCCGGATTTGCCGGAGGTGGCGGCGATCGATGCGCTGTTTGCCGACGCCTTCATCCCCGAAAAGGTCGAGGCCGAGCGCGCCTATCTTGATCGGCCCGCGTCGCGCACGTTCGAGCGGCCCTATGGCGGGGCGTGGCTGCTTATGCTGCAAAGCGAACTGCGGGTGACGCACAGCCCCCATGCCGAAACGCTTCGCCCATTATCCGACGCGTTTGCCCTATTGTGGCGCGACCATCTACCATTGCTGACCTATCCGGTCCGCGCTGGTACCCACGCCAACACCGCTTTCGCGCTCGTGCTTGCTGAACGCTATGCACAGGTGAGCGGGGACGTGCAGATGCGGACGCTGATGATGGAACGCGCGCAACATTGGTTCGGGTCGGATCGTGCCGCGCAGGCATGGGAACCTGGCGGCGAGGATTTCCTCTCGCCGACCCTGATGGAGGCCCTGGCAATGCAGCGCCTTCTGCCTAAGGAGGCGTTCACAGCCTGGTTCGGGGCATTCCTGCCCGCGCTTGCTTCCGGTGCGCCGGAAGCACTGTTGACACCCGCCCGCGTGAGCGATCGAAGTGACGGGAGAATTGCCCATCTGGACGGGCTCAATCTCACGCGCGCCTGGGCAATGCGGGAGCTCTCCACGACGACGCATGGCGCCGTGCGGGACGTGCTCGAAGCAGGTGCCCGGGAGCATCTTGCTGCCGCCTTGGACGAGGTGGCGGGCGATTACATGGGAGAGCATTGGCTGGCGAGCTTTGCCATGCTCGCGCTGACGGGCGTGGATTAGGTTGTCATATCCGGTTGTTTGCCTACCGTATCGCCCAGCATCCGCGTAGGCAGATCGGCGACGGTTGGCCGACATAGCGAATGTTGAAAGGCGTGCCTTGATGAACTCAGAGCGATCCATGGAGACGAAGAGCAATTTGCACGCGCTTGCCGTGGAACGGCCGATGCATCGACTCAACCTCAACCTGCTCTACCCACTCCACGCGATCCTGCACGCTCCGACGTTAACCGAAGCCGGGCGGCGGGTTCGGCTCAGCCAGTCTGCCATGAGTCATGCACTGCGGCGTCTGCGGGACCATTTCGGCGACGACCTCGTCACACATTCCAGCGGAGATCAGTATCTGACACCACTCGGCATGGCATTGCGCACAGAGGTTCGGCGCGTGATGCAGGAGGTTGAGGGCACCTTCAACTATGCGCTCGAGTTTGACCCTCTCACTGCCGCGCAGACGATCACCATCGCCACGCCGGAGGCGATTGAGCAGATGCTGTTGGGCCCTGTTCTGCGCGACCTCTCTAACGAGGCCCCCGGCTTGTCGGTCAGGATGGTCCCGCTTGATATGGAAGTCCCGCAGCGCGCGCTTGATCAGGGCGCCGATCTGCTGCTGCTCTCCGAAGATTCCGCCATCGATGGGCTCGAGATACTGCCGATCCTGACCGACCACGCATCGTGCATGGTCTGGAGCGGCCACCCCGAGTTTGGCGCCAGTCAGGAGACAAGCGAGGAGCAATATCTGGCCGCGCGGCATATCGTACCGCAGGGCGAGGTGAGTGCTAGCCTTGCCGCTGATGACGTGGGCTATCGCATACTGAAGGCGAGGCGAATATGGGTACGTACGACGTCGCAGGCGACGCTGCCGGCCATCGTAATCGGCAGCGATCTGGTTGCCACGGGTAGCGCATGGCTATTCCAATATTATGCTTCGATCATGCCACTGAAAGTCATTACCGCGCCTTTCCCGACCAGGGAAACCGTGTTCGTCGCGCAGTGGGCGAACCATCGGCGGCGCGACCCTATGCTGGCCTGGTTCGTCAAGCGGATCCAGGAGCAGGCTGGTCTCTTGCTCCCTAGGTCGCGCTCCTGACCATCGATATCGCTCATGCCGGCCATGAACAGTTAGAATTTGCGTGTCATAGAGGTGACGCATAGCCTCAATCCGGACAGGAAAATTCGGCTGACGCGTCAGCGTTGAGACCAGGATGCCGGTCAGCAGGAAGGACAGCTACGGTTGTGGTGCCTGATCGGGGACCACCGTATTTCTGGCGCCGAGAGGCGTGTCCGTTTTGGTCACAGGGTTTCGTTCGCTCGAGCGTGCAGCCGTTGCTGCGCGTGGGGTAGCGTGCGGCCTTGAGAAGGGGGTTTTATGCTTGGTATGACTGCAAATGCACGTTGCCTGTTGGGCGCCGCGAGCCTTGGCACAATCGCGATCCTCGAGTTGATCGCACCGTCGCCCGTTTTCGCACAGGCTGAACGTACCGTTGAAATCAACGTGCCCGCCATGCCGATGGCCACGGCGCTCCAGGAAATCAGCGCACAATCGGGCGCCGCCGTCAGTTCTGATCCCGATGCGATCAAGCAGCTGACATCCCGGCCGGTTCGTGGAGCAACGTCTGCGCGCGAAGCTCTTGAGGAAGCGATTGCGGGGACAAACCTTGCCATCATCCAATCGCCGAACGGCGCATTCGATATCGTCGGCGACATCGTCGTCACCGCGCGGCGGGACGAGGCCGAGACCAGCGTGCTCGTCCGGCAGGCGTCGACATCCGACCGCAGCGGCTTGGGCCTGCGAGATCAGCCGCGCAACACGCAGGTGATTTCCGCCAAGATGATCGAGGACCAGCAAGCGCTCGACATCACAGATGTTCTACGCAACGCTGGCGGTGTCTCGGTGCAGGCGAACAACCCCAACTCCGGCGCCAGCTACACGGTGCGCGGCTTCAGCGCGGCCGGGCTGGTGAACGGCCTGGCGGGCGGGTCGCAATATGGCGTGCAATCCGGTGCCAACCAGCCAATCGCGAATATCGAGCGCGTCGAAGTGCTCAAGGGCCCTGATGCGCTCCTCTCCGGCTTCGGCAATCTTGGCGGCAACGTCAATGTCGTGACCAAGAAGCCGAGCGCCGAGCAGCGGCTGGCTGTTTCGTTCGACACCGGTTCGTTTGGGCTGGTGCGCGGTGTGATCGATGCCAACAACGCCATCACCGCCGACAAGAAGCTGTCAGGCCGCGTCATCGCCAGTGCGCAGACGATGGATCATAATTATGGTGGCTACCAGGGAAGCGAGGACTATCTTTTCGCGCCGTCGCTTCGGTTCAAGGATGAGCTCACCGATATCGTAATCGGTGCCAGTCTTTCGAAAGCGAACGCCGGCATTGGCGCCTACACGCTGTTCGACAACAGAACATTCGAACTCATCGAGCGTGATCCGTCAGTGCCGATCTATTCGCCCGATCAGGGGATCGGCGTCAAAACTGATCGCTTCTACTTCGATGCGACGCGCACTCTCACTCCCGGTATCGAACTGGTCGTGCGCGGCATGCATGACGAGACCGAGTTGACGCTCCAGGTATACCAGCTCGGCTACAATCCGGCCGGTATTCTCAGGCTGGGTGTCGGCGGGTCGCAGCAGAAGGGCAAGTCCGATGCGCTCGACAGCTTCGTCCGCGTCAAAACCGGCTTGGGCGATGCCGTGAAGGCGACTTTCAATGTCGGCTACAATTACAGTTCGGGCTACACCAATCAACGGAGCGAGACTCTTTATACGGTTATAAACAACCCGCCGCTGGGGGCCAACACCAGCCTTCCGGTCATCCCATTCTCGCCGCTGGGTAACGTGCAGATTCGTACGGAGGGGAAGCAGCAGGGAGTCTATGGCCAAGCCCTGATCGAATTCTGGAAGATCAAGCTGCTGGGCGGCGTGCGCAAGAACTGGTTCGAGACAAGCACGCAGTTCTTTTTCCCCGGCGCACCGGTACAGCCGGTCCAGAAGAAGGACGGTGTCTCGCCCAGTGGCGGCATCATCGTCGATGTCACCGGCGATCTTTCGGTCTTCGTCAATTATGTGCGAGGCGAACAGGCGATCTTCACTCTCGATCGCGATGGCAATTTCCTGCCCAACATCATCACCACCAACAAGGAAGCGGGCGTCAAGCTTGACCTGTTCGGCAAGCGGGCGACGATCAACGCGTCCTATTTCGACATCCAGCAGGACAACACCGTCGTTTTCAACCCCACTCTGGGTGGGTTTGAATCGGGGCCGGGCCAACGCGGGCGCGGCATCGACCTTAACATCGTTGGTCAGTTGCTGCCTGGGTGGACGGTGACCGGCTCCTACACCCGGACCAAATATGCGCTGCTGACCACGACGCCCACGCAAACCACCGTTGCGCGTCAGCCGCGGGATACCTACAGCCTCTATTCGAGCTACCGCACCAGGATTGCCGATGGCGTGACCGGCGGCATGTCCGTGGGCTTCTACGGGCGGTCCAGCTCGTACGCCGATCTCCTGGGGCGGTATGTCGTTCCGGGGGCACGACAGATCGACGTCAATGGCTTCCTCTCGATTGCCGGCTTCGACGTCAATCTGGGCATCCGCAACATCTTCGATCGGCGCAACTACAACACGACGAGCACCTTCAGCTACGTCCCGGTCGACGAACCGCGCAACGTGCGCCTGTCTATCACCAAGCGTATCTTCTGATAGGCTGGCAATACCATGATGCCGGCACCCGCCAACGTCGAGGAGACCCGCCGCGAGGCGGGTCTCCGTTCGACTCAACCCGCGCGCGAACGCTTCGCGCACGCGTGGCGGCTGACGACGCGTTATTATGTGTCCGAGGACTGGAAGGCGGCGTGGCTTCTGCTGATCCTGTACGCGGCGCTTTCATTTGGCACGGTCTATACGTTCATATTGTTGAACCAGTGGCAGCGTGCGTTCTTCGACTCGATCGAACAGCGCCAATCCAGCCTGTTCGTGACGCTGATCTTCACCTTTCTAATGATCTCGGGGTTTCAGGTCGCGGTTATTGTAGTGAACAATCTGGTCAGTTGGACACTGTCGATGCGCTGGCGGAACTGGTTGACCGATTGGTACATGGACCGGTGGTTCGCCCACGACCGGTTCTACGAAATCGAACGGCTGCGCATGATCGACAATCCCGATCAGCGTATCGCAGAAGACATCAAAAACTTCACATTGGTCACGCAGGGCAATTCCCTGGTCGGAATCGCGATCGGCATCATCAGCAGCCTGATCAGCGCGGTCAGCTTTGGCTATATTCTTCTCCAGGCATCCAGCGCGTTGGTGATACCGATCGCCGGCTATCAGGTCTCGCTTCCGGGTGGTGATCTCATCTGGGTCTCGATCGGCTATGTGCTGTTCGGATCGGTCGTCATTACCTGGATCGGCAGGCCGTATATTCGCCGCCGGATGCGCGAGCAGCATTATGAGGCTGATTTCCGCAGCAATCTCATCCACGTTCGCAGAAATGGCGAGCAGATCGCTTTTTCGCGCACGCAGGATATGGAACGGCGCGGACTGAGAGTGTCGTTCGCCAATATCCGGCGGAACTGGTATCGACTGATGTGGGCCAACATCGGTCTGAGCGCGGGAAGCAGCATCTACGAACGGGTCATGACCGTGATCCCGCTGTTCCTGACCGTGCCGAGATTTTTCGCTGGCCTGATCAGCTTCGGTCAGGTCATGGCCGCTCGCGACGCCTTTACCCAGTTTAGCTCGTCCCTATCCTACTTCGTACAGGTCTATCCCGGCCTTGCGGTACAGATCGCCAATATCAACCGTCTCAAGGCGCTGGACGATTCCATCGACAATGAACGACCGCGCGGAATTGCCTTCCTCCCGGGTGAAGCGGACGAAGGCATCGCGATCCATGTCAAAGATCTGGAGCTGCGTCGCCCGAATGGTGAGCCGCTGCTCGCGCTTGCCGAATGGAAGGTCCGAGACGGCGAGCGATGGGTGATCGAGGGGCCATCCGGGGCGGGCAAGACCACTCTCCTCCGCGCTATCGCCGGCCTTTGGCCCGATGGCGCAGGATCGGTTGCTATGACGGGCAACGGCATTGCCATGCTGGTGCCGCAGCGCCTCTACTTGCCGCTCGGTTCGTTGAAGAATGCGATCTGCTTTCCCGATCACGCAGAAGATCATGACGACGAGACGATCGCAGCCCTGCTAGAGCAGGTACGGCTTGGCACCCATGCCGATGACATGCATCAAGTCCGCATGTGGCAGGACGAGCTGTCACCGGGCGAACAGCAGCGCGTTGCGCTCGCCCGCATCCTGCTTCAGCGCCCGACGCTGCTCGTGCTGGACGAGGCGACCAGCGCGCTCGATGCAGACAATGCTGCACATTTCTATGAGGCCGTGCGCGCGGCAATGCCCGACGCCACGATCGTGAGCGTCGTGCATAACGAGAAGCTGGCTGCCTATCATACCCACCGCGTGCAGTTGCATGACGGCCATGCCACCACGTCCATGATCGAGGCGGCGGTATGAGCGAACTGCTGACCCATAGCGAGACGGACCTGCGCGACGCCGCCGCGCTCGCCGTGGATCTGGCCGTCCGGAGCGGCGCGAAGGCGCGCGCGTCAGTCCATCATGAAGGCTTTGCCAAAATCGCGGTGCGCAATGGCGACGTCGAAACGGCAGAACGCAGCGGAAGCCAAGGACTGGGCATCACCGTCTTCCACGAGGGCCGGCAGGGATCGGCATCGACGGCAGGGTTCGACCGCACGGCGATCGAACGGGTGGTCAGGGAAGCGATGCTGATCGCCGGGCATGTCCAACCCGACCCGGATGCCGACCTGCCACCTGCCGACTCGCTCGCCTTTTCCGGTCCCGCGCCAGAACTTTATGCCGATAGCCCGCGCAGTCCCGACGTGCTGCTGGACGCGGCACAGGCAATGGACCGTGCAACCAGCGAGATTGTAGCCTCCGACAATCGGCTGCGTGCGGGCGAGACCGTCGCGGTCGCGACCGAAGGCCTCTGGGCGCTGGCGACCAGCGACGGGTTCTGCCGGAGCATACAGCGCTCCAATGACGCACGCTGGGCGGTGATGCTTGCGCAGGATGCGGACGGCAGCACCTCGGCCTTCTGCCAGTCGCAGGAACGGCGCGTCGACGCGTTGCTGCCCCCTGCCCTTCTGACCCGTAACGCCGCCGACCGGGCCCGCCAAGCGCTGGGTGCGCGCACGATCCCGAGCCGGCGGTGCCCGGTGCTGTTCGATCCACGCACAGCGTCAACGCTGGTCGGCGAACTTGCAGGCGCACTGACCGGCCGCGCCCAGTATCGCAAGATGAGCTTCCTTCCCGATCCGATCGGCCGGAGCGTCGCGGCGCCGCATCTCGACCTCCTTGAAGATCCGTTTGAACCGCTGGGACTGGCCAGCGGCGGATTCGACAGCGAGGGAATCGCCGGATCGCCGCGCGCGATCCTGCGCCAGGGCGTCGTCGAAGGGCTGTTCCTCTCGACTTTCTCCGGGCGCAAGCTGGGCCTGGCATCGACCGGCAATGCCGATGGCTTCTACAATCTGCGCCTGACCAGTTCAGCGGCAAGCGGTGATTGGCAAGCGATGCTGGAGATGCTGGGCACGGGCCTTGTCGTGACCGAATTTCAGGGCGGAAAGACCGATCCCGCCAGCGGCAACTGGACGCAGGCCGTCAAGGGTCTGTGGGTCGAGGGCGGCCGCGTCGTCCACGCCGTCACCGATGTGACGCTGGCCAGCAATATGCCTGCGATGCTGACCGGCATCCGCGCGGTAGGCCGCGATGTCGAGCGTCAGGGCGCGATCCGCACCGGATCGATCCTGATCGATGACATGCAAGTGGGAGGTAAGGCATGAACGGCGGCGATCTTGCGCTGGCGCGCGCTCGCGCCGTCCTGCTTGGCCCCGCGGGGCTGGACGACGCGGCGATCAGCCGAGCGCTGGGCCATCTGGCCGGAGGCGGTGCCGATCTTGCCGATCTATACTTCGAGACGACGAGCCTGCGGACCTGGCGGCTGGAGGGTGGCCGGGTGACCAACGGTGGCTTTTCCATGCGGCAGGGCGTCGGCGCGCGAGCGGCCCATGGCGGCCATGTCAGCTTCGCGCATTCGGCCGATATGCGCGAGGGCGCGCTTCAGGATACGGTCCGGGCGGTCCGCGCTTTGGCGCGCGATGGCGACACAGCAGCGCATCAGCAAGGGATCGCGCTCAATCGTCAGGCGGACGGCCATGAACTCTATCCCATTATCGACGCAGTCGCGGTCGACGATGCGACCGCCTGGATCGCTCTGCTGGAGCGGATCGACCAGCTAGCCCGCGCCCATGATCCACGAATTGTGCGCATCGATGCGAACGTCCGCGCACAGGATACGACCGTCCTGGTCGCCAACGCCGACGGCCTGTTGGCCGGCGATGTGCGACCAATGACCATCCTGGCGGTGATGGTCGTTGCCGAAACGGACGGGCGCCGCGCACGCGGTCAGGCCGGATTGGGGCGGCGTGCAGGACTGGACGGTTTCGATGCCGCATCGGTCGAAACGATGGTCGCGGCCGCTGTGCGTATGGCGCTCCAGAATCTGGATGCGATCCCCGCACCCGTCGGCGAAATGCCGGTGGTGCTGGGGCCGGGCTATCCTGGCGTGCTCTTTCATGAAGCGGTCGGGCATGGGCTGGAAGGCGACCATCATCGCAAGCATCTCTCCGCCTTTGACGGCAAGGTTGGGGAGCGGATCGCCGCGCCCGGCGTCACAGTGATCGACGATGGCGGGATTGCAGGGCGGCTCGGCTCGCTGGGTATCGATGATGAAGGCACAGCACCCGATCGCACCATTCTGGTCGAGGATGGCGTGCTGACCGGCCTGATGCAGGATCGACTCAACGCCGGGCTTATGAATGCGCGGTCGACCGGCAACGGCCGTCGCCAATCCTATGCCCATCTGCCAATGCCGCGCATGACCAATACCTTTCTGGCAAACGGCCAGACCGATCCGGCTGACATCATCGCCTCGATCGATCGCGGCATCTACGCGACCGAATTTGACGGCGGACAGGTCGATATCGTCACCGGGCGCTTCAACTTCACCACGATCGAGGCTTGGCTCGTCGAAAAGGGCAAGCTCGTCGCGCCCGTGCGCGGAGCCACCTTGATCGGCGTCGGCCATGAGGCGCTGCGCCATATCTCGATGGTCGGCAACGATCTGGCCTTCGACACCGGCATGGCAACCTGCGGCAAGCAGGGACAGACGCTCAGCGTCAGCGTCGGCCAGCCGACCGTCCGCATCGATCGGATGATGGTCGGCGGACAGACAGGTTGATCTCCCCCATATCCTCAATTTCTCCCAAAGGAACATCTATCATGCGCGACGCGACTGAGCAGGATTTCGATGACATCGTCATGAAGAGCGACAAGCCAGTGCTGGTCGATTTCTGGGCGCCGTGGTGCGGGCCATGCAAGGCATTGGCCCCGACACTCGAGGAGCTGGCGGAGGAATATGCCGATGAAATGGAGATCGTGAAGGTCGATATCGAGGCGAATCCGGCGCTGGCAACGCGGTTTGGTGTGCGCGGCATCCCGCTGCTGATGGTCGTCAGGGACGGCGCAGAACAGGCGCGGACCTTCGGCACGATCTCGCGCAGCCGGCTCGACGCCTTCGTGGAAGCCAATGTCGGGACGGCAGGATGACAGACATCGCTTTTCTGGGTGATGCTGCAATCAAGACGCAGGCCCTCGCCCGTCTGCGTAGCCACATCGAGGCCGGGACGTTCGTAATCTTTCCCGCGTGGGAGGATGGCAAGGCCAATGTCATTGGTGCACTTGTCGAAGCCGACGACAAGCAGGCTTTTGCCCAGCAATATGGTTACCCCATCGCTTTTGCGACGGCGCTTGAAATGATTGTCAACGCGTTCAAGGTCGTGCCGGCCGCCGAGGATTTCGTTGGAGCCTTGCTGGAGCGTACCCCCGTCGGGGCGGACCTCTCCCGGGTTGTGCCGCAGGTGCTGGCGTACCTTCTCGAGCGGCCGGACATCGTCGCGCTAACTGCGCGACACGCCGAAATGGAGCGATGCCGACGATCGGTCCTTGCCTTGCATCAGCGCGTGATTGCCGGCGAGGAACCCGACCGCAAAGAGTGGAAATCAGCGCGTCTGGCTGCCGTCGCAACAAGCGACACCATCACCGATGACGCACACGCGCGGTTGGCGGGACTCATCGTCGAGGCGGCGGCATGGCCCGCGACGATGCGCAGCGTACTGCACGATACGCTTGGCGCCTGTGGTCGCCTGGAGATTCAGCTGATGATGGATGCCATCGGTTGGACGGATGCGGACGAGAGCCGCGTCTTCAAGATCCGGGAACAGGCAGAGGTCGATGGGCGCATGGCCGATCTGGAAGGTCTGGACCGGGTGCTGGCCCTGCTCGACCATGACGACCCGGAACTGGCGCGCGGATTCCGGGAGCGGCTCGACCAGTTCAGCAAGCTGGGGGAAACTTACCAGACCGTCGGATGGAAGTTCGTTGAACTGATCGAACAGGCGCCGCCGGCCGCCTCGCCGGAGAGACTGTGAACTGACGCGGCCCGCGGGCGGCGTGCCCCAATATGGATGGATGACGATGAACCCATTGCTGAAGACACTGGAGTTGCCACGCTTCGATGACATCCGGCCCGATCAGATCGAGGCTGCACTCGATCAGGTAATCACCGATCATCAGGCAGTGGTGCGCAGGTTGGTGGAGACCAGGCCTCTTGGTTTCGCCGAGGCCTGGATGCCGCTGGAGCGCGCGGATAGCGCAATTGCGGGGGTGTGGTCAGCCGTCTCGCATCTCCACGGCGTGGCCGATACGCCCGAACTGCGCGCCGCCTTCGTGGCCGGGCAGGCGCGACTGGTCGAAAACCATTTGCAGGTCATGCAGAACAAGGCGCTGTACGAGGTTCTGGTTGCGCTCACCACGACGCGTGATTTCGCTACACGTCCGGAGGCCGATCGCGCGGCGGTGGAGCATATGTTGCGGGACTTCAGACTGGCGGGCGTGGCGCTGGATGCCGAGGATCGCGCGCGCTTCGCGGCAATCACTGTGGAACTGTCTAGCCTGACGACCGCGTTCGGCAACGCTGTTCTCGATGCGACCGATGCCTGGTTCGAGCATGTCGAGGATGCCGCGCTGCTTGCCGGCATTTCCGACGCTGACAAGGCGATGTTCGCCGAGGCTGCCAGCACGCGCGGACTGAAAGGCTGGGTCGTGACGCTGCAGATGCCGAGCGTGAACGCGATCCTGACCTTCGCCGAGGATCGCGGACTGCGTGAGCGCGTGTATACGGCATTCGGAACGCGTGCATCCGATCAGGGCCCACATGGCGGCCAGTTCGACAATTCCGGGCGGATCGGCACCATCCTGGATTTGCGTCGCGAGGCCGCCGCACTGCTGGGCTTCACCGATCCGGTCGCTTGGTCGCTGGCTACCAAGATGGCGGCGGACGCCGAGGAAGTGCTGGCATTCCTTCGCGATCTGGGACGTCGTGCCAAGCCAGCCGCCGAACGGGAGTTCGCCGCGCTGGCCTCCTATGCCGCCGAGCATCTGCGTATCGACGACCTCCTGCCCTGGGACGTGGCCTTCGTATCCGAGCGGCTGCGCAAGGCGCGCTATGCGGTCGATGAGCAGGAAGTGCGCGCATATTTTCCGGTCGAGCGCGTCGTTGCCGGGTGGCAGCAGTTGCTCGACCGTCTGTTCGGCATTCGCCTGGTGGCGCGTGAGGACGTGCCCGTCTACCATCCCGACGCTTGCTATTATGATGTGGCGGACGAGAAAGGCGAGGTATTCGCCGGCGTCTATGTCGACCTGCACGCCCGCCCCGGTAAGCGCAGCGGCGCATGGATGGCACAAGCCCGACCACGCCTGAACGACGGCAATGTCCGGCGCGTCCCGGTCGCCTATCTCGTCTGCAATTTCGCGCCCAGGAGCGATGGTAATCCCTCCCTGTTGAGCCACAAGGAAGTGGTGACATTCCTGCACGAAACGGGACATTGCCTGCATCATCTGTTCACGCACGTCGATCGCCCCGGCATCGCCGGTACAAACGGCTTCGAGTGGGATGCGATCGAACTGCCCAGCCAATTGATGGAGGACTTCGCCTGGGACCGGCAGGTGCTTCGCGGCATGTCCGGCCATTACCAGACCGGCGCGACACTACCGGAAGAGCTGTTCGACAAGCTGTTGGCTGCCCGCAAGTTTCTGTCAGGGATGTTCATCGTCCGACAGGTGGAATTCGCACTGTTCGATCTGCTGCTGCACCTCGGGGCCATGGGCCATGATCCGATGGAGGTCATCGAGACGGTGCGCGATGAGGTGGCGGTGGTGCGTCCTCCCGCCTGGCATCGCTTCCCGCACGCCTTCACCCATATCTTCGCGGGTGGATATGCCGCAGGCTATTACAGCTATCTCTGGGCGGAGGTGCTGGCCGCAGACGGTTTCCAGCGCTTTGCCGAGGCAGGCTTGATCGACCGGTGGGCGGCGGTGAAATTCCGCGACGAAGTCCTGGCGCGTGGTGCCAGTCGTCCAGCGGTGGAGAGCTTTCGGGCATTCCGCGGGCGTGACGCTGACCCGCAAGCCATGCTGATCCGGCACGGACTGACGGACGATGTGGTCGCCGCGTCGTCCTGACCGATGGCGACGAGTTTGCGATGCATAGCTGATGGAGTTGACCTTCAATGACTGCCGATAGCAGCGATACCGTCGCGCGCGCCTGGCGCGCAGAAGCCGTTCGCCGGATCGAGGCGGATTACAACCGTTCGGCCGATACGCATCTCATCCGGCTCGATCTGCCACGCTACCCGCAAATCAAATTGTATCTGAAGGACGAGAGCAGCCATCCGACCGGCAGCCTGAAGCACAGGCTGGCCCGCTCGCTCTTCCTCTATGCGCTCTGCAACGCCTGGATCGGGCCCGATACCTGCGTCATCGAGGCATCGTCAGGATCCACCGCCGTCAGCGAGGCCTATTTTGCCCGGATGCTGGGGCTGCGCTTCATCGCCGTCGTGCCGGCAACCACCGCTGCGCCCAAGCTCGATGCGATCCGCTTCCACGGCGGCGAGATCCATACTGTCGATGACCCGCGCACGGTCTACGACGTCGCGCATCGCCTCGCCCGGGAAACGGGCGGCCACTATCTCGACCAGTTTACTTATGCCGAGCGCGCTACCGACTGGCGCGGCAACAATAATATCGCAGAAAGCATCTTCGCGCAGATGTCGGCCGAGGAATATCCTGTGCCGGCCTGGGTGGTGTGTGGCGCTGGCACGGGCGGCACCTCCGCCACAATCGGTCGCTATATCGCCTATCAACGCCATACGACGCGGCTTTGCGTCGCCGATCCGGTCCATTCGATCTTCCACCGTCATTTCGCGGATCGCAATGCCATCGCTCTTCCCGAAGGGTGCGCCAGCTGCATCGAGGGAATCGGACGACCACGTGTCGAGCCCAGCTTCATCCCGTCGGTGATCGATCGGATGATCGCAGTCGAGGATGCACAAAGTATCGGTGCGATGCGCGCCTTGTCCCGGCGCCTTGGCAGGAAAGTGGGCGGATCGACCGGCACGAACCTCGTCGCATGTGCGAAGCTGATCGAAGAGATGTCCACCCGGGGCGAACAAGGATCGATCGTCACAATATTATGCGATGGCGGTGAGCGCTACGGATGCACTTATTATGACGACAGCTGGCTCTCAGAACGCGGCGTCGACTGGCAGACGCACGAAAGCGCAATCGATCGTTTCGTCTCTGGCTGAGGGAAACAATTGAGCGCGCTCGGGCTGGAAACGGGCATCTTGAAAAACCGGGAACAGCTCGAGTCGAGGAATGACCCTTTTTCGATTTTTGGCCGGCGTCACGCGACTTTAATTGCATTCATCATTGTTGGTAACGCCACACGGAATGCCATGGTTTCGGAACCACAAGATTAATAAGGCCTTGGCTCCCTCCAGCGGGTGCCAGGGCGGCGCCATCACCCGCAGAGATAACCTTCAACGGCTCAAACCTGATCTTTGAATCCTGCCATTCGTTCATGTGCGTTCTCAGTTCCTCGCGCAGTTGGGATACCATGGCAGACCGATTTCTATCGACTTGCTGAGCAGATGTCGGCAGCCGCGATGCGAACTCTTTCACTATGTTCAGACCATCGGTCGTCTTAACGCCGCGCCGGAGTTCCGATCGAGGCAGACGGTCTTGCCGGTCACGCTACTTGAATCATCGCCGGGGCGGCCTTGCGCCAGCGGACCGAGATCGCAAGCAGTCCCAGGCCAATCAGAACAAGGGAAGCATCGACGATCAGGGCCATGCCGTCATCGGTGCCCAACATGATTGAATGTCCCATCGCGAGGACGATCAGCAACGCGCCCGATCCTGCTCGGCCGATCCGCCTTAGGTCATTTGGCGAGAAGACAGCCGCTGCTCCAAGCGCCGCGAGGCTGATGCCAGCCCACGTCCAGATTGGAAGATTGGCTGAGACAGAGAGTACTGAAGCGATCGCCGCGCATGCCAGCGCGACGGGCTGCCCCCAGACAGTCGCGGCCCAGACACGCTCCCAGCCTGGCGCCGGTCTGCCCTTGTCGCGTCGTCGCGCCAGCCAGATGTTCACGCCGCCAGCTGCAAGATAAGTGAGGCCAAGCCCGAGCAGCGCATAGGCAACCTTGACGACACCACCGCCGAACCAGCCAAAATGCAGCGGACCAAGCGATCCCAAGATCTGCTGCCCCACATTGTTCTGTGCTGCCCGCTGCTCGTAATAGAGCGTCCCGGCGCGATCGAAGGCATAGACATCGCTGTTGGCGATGCGGGATGTGCCGCTCTCAACCTCGAACATGGCCGCAGCGCCCTGCTCGGCCGGATGCTCGACAATCAGATAGCTGATGCGCCCGCCCGGTGCGCGTTCGCCCAAGTCGGCAAACAGGGGGCGCAGGTCGATTGGCGGGGCGGGACGCGTGTCTTCTGCCGGATGGGGCGGCGTGAAGATAGCATAGACCTTGGCGGTATCGCCTTGGAACACCGCAAGTCCGATGGCTCCGATGATAACGGTGCTGAGGCCAAGCAATGCGCCGGTCAGCGAGACGGTAAGGTGGAAAGGCAGTGCCCAGACGCCGAGGCGATTGTGCAGATCGGCTTCCTGCAATCGCCGCGAACCCCCGAGCCGCAAATGGAAGGCATCGCGGAAGATGCGCGGATGAGCCAGCAATCCGGAGATCAATGAGGAAAGCAGCGCGACGCCGCTCAGCCCGACGATGAAGATCCCCCAGTTTTGCGGAAGGTGCAGGTTGATGTGCAGGCGCGTCAGGAAATGCGTCCAGCTCTCGCGCAATTCTCCGGTGATGCGTCCTGCGCTATTGGCAATCCAGGTCGTCCGCGTGCCATCTTCGGCATCGACCCGCAGCGTCGGCCAGGGCCGGTCTTCGCTGGGCATCAGGATGAGGACATGCTCGACAGCCCCCTCGGCGCGCGCCATCGCTTCGCGATAGGCCGCCTGAACTGCGTCGCCGGAGATGCCCTCCATGCGCTCGGCGCCCGGGTTCTCCCAACGATAGAATTCGTTGGCAAAAACGGCGATCGCCCCAGTGAGGCAGACCAGATAAAGAAGGGCGGCGAAGGCCAGGCCCAGGCCGCTATGTCCCTTGAGCACCGCGCGCACGAGATCGGGCGACGGAAAGGATGCCGGCTTTTTCGTCTTCGTCATGTCAGCCCCCTGAGCATGGCCGCACCGAAACCGACAATGGCCGTTCCCACCAGTACGGCGGTTGCGCGCAGGATGCGGCTGTCGGCGAGCGTCCACGCCATCGCACCGCCCCAGGCCAGCGGCACGATCAGGCCGCCGATCAGCAGTCGCGTCTGGATCTCACCGGGCGCCCAGACAGCATAGCTGATCCCCAGTCCCATGGCCGCCACCATGCCGATGGGGCCGGCGAGCGACCAACGCAACGTGGTGCGCCACGCGTTTGACGCCCGTTCTGCAGGCTCCGGGGCCAGCCCTTCCCGCGCGGCGCGCCCTGCCCGGGCGGGACGAAGCGTATAGCCCGAGGCTATGACCCCGAGTGCTACAATTGAAAGCAGCGTCACCGCCACGAACGGGCCGCGCGCCTCACCGATCGCCCAGGCCGGCCAGAGCAGGGTGGCGCCAAGCAGAGCAAGCCCCATCAAGCGCCAGTGGGCCTTGCCCTCCTTGAGGCGCCATGCGCGGCGCAGCGACCATGCGCCAGCAAAGCTGCCGGCGATGATCGCTGCGATGGCCGACAAAAATCCCGCGTCACTCAAAACCCGGCCTCCAGCACCACGCCGATGCTGCGGGGCGCACCAATCACGGCGAAGTTGGTGAAGTCATTGATGTACTGGTCGTATTTCTCGTCGAACAGATTGTTGGCGAAGAGCGAGAGGCTCCAGTGATTGGCTTCATAGCCGATGCGCGCATTGACCAGTGTGCGCGCGCCAACGCGACCGTCGACCTGCGGGATCGACACGTCGGTCATCACTGGGCTGCGATGGCTCGCGTTGACATTGGCATTGAAGCCGCCGCCAAACCGCACATTGGCGCCGCCGGAGAGCGTCCATTTGGGCGCATAGGGGAATTCCAGGCCCGAGAGGTCGGTGATCGAGCCGACATCGGTCACGAACTCATCGAACTTCGTGCGGGTATGACCGACGCTCGCATACCAATCGAATACCGACGAGACGCGATGTGCGACTTCGACCTCGAACCCGTAGATGTGCGACTTGCCGGCATTGACCGTGTGCGTGTCATAGGTGCCGTTGCCGAAATTGGCGGTGGTCTGCTGCTCGGTCCAGTCGATGTAGAAGGCGTTGGCGTTGAGTGTCAGCCGGCCATCCAGCCAGGACGAACGCAGGGAAAGCTCATAATTCCAGGTGAATTCCGGATCATAAGCGAACAGCTGCGATCGCGCGGTGTTGAAGCTGCTGCCGCCCGAGCGATAGCCCCGCTGCACCACGAAGGCGGTCGAAAGGTCGGGGGTCCACGCCATTTCGATCCCGCCCTTGGGAAGGAACGCGTCGAACTTGCGGGTGCCGACCGGAGCGGAGCCATTGGCATCGTCTACCAGCCCCAGCACAAAGCCGTTCAGGGCCATGATCGCGCCATCAAGCGGCGCGGGATAGAGCGTGGCGTCCGGCAACGTGCCGACGAATGTCGCGATCGCCTCGCCGCCGATCTTGTTGCGCTCATGATCGAAGCGGAAGCCCCCAACGAGCGACAGTTGGTCCGTCAGCCGATACCGGGCATCGGCAAACACGGCCATGGTTTCGACCTGTGTGGGGAAATCTGACGTGTAGTCGACCGGAATGTTGGGCAGCGCGGCGGTGTAGATTGCCGCAACCTGCTGCGCTGTCGCGGCGCCAAGGCTGGGCGTGAGCGCATTGATAATCGTGCTGGCTGGGGTCGGCACCAGTGTGACCTGATGCGATTGCCGATACTGATCGCGATTATAGTAGAACAGGCCGACAAGTCCGCTCAGTCGATCGCTCTCATAGTTGAGGCGCAACTCCTGCGTAAAGGTTTCCGCTCCGCCAGCGATATCACTATAGGCGATGCTGGCAGCCGAGGAATCCCCGTCATATTTGCGGATGAAATCGGTGTCCGTCCAAGTTCCCAGGGTGCTGAGAGACAGGCCGCCACCCAGATCGTAGCGCAAGTCCAGCGTTACCTGATCGTTATCGACATCGCTGCTGTTAGGATAGTCGGACGGGTTCGTTCGGGTGTCGAAATAATCCCCATTCGATCGATCAACATAGACGAACAGATAGCCGCCCTGCGTTTCGAAATGATGGTAGTTCAGCCGCGCCTCGAAATCTGGAAGGGCCGAAGGCGTCCAGAGCAACTTGCCACGCACCGAAATGGAGTCGACCGGGTTTTCGGGCGCCTTGCGCGTGGGGTTGTAAATATACCCATCGGAATCGCGCTTTTCGGCGGAGAGCCGGAAGGCCAACTCGTTCGGAACCAGCGGTCCGCCGCCGGCAATGGCGAACTGGGTGGTGTCGAAGGATGAAACGAGAGCGCGACCTTTCACGCCCCAGTCGAAGGTCGGGTCCTGGGTGCGGATATGGACCGCGCCAGCCAGCGCGTTGAGGCCCTGGATGGTGGATTGCGGTCCACGGAAAATCTCGACTTGCGCGACGTCCCACATGTCCGTGGGACCGTTGGAGAGGATGTCCTGCTGAACAGGCGCGCCATCGACGAACACGGTGGCCGTCGCTGCATCACCGCCGCCCGACACGCCGCGCTGATCGATACCGCGGATCGAGAAGCCGGAAGCACCATAGGTCTCCGAGACATTGGCGGTGCGCTGGTAAATCTCCTGAATGGTGAGAACATTCTCATCGCCAATGCGCTCGGCAGTCACGACGCCCACGGACGCCGTTGTTTCCTGCAGGCTGCGCGCGGCCTTTTCGCCCGTGACGATAATTTCCATCGGCTGATCAGCGGGCGCGACGTCCTGCGCGAGCGCCACAGCAGGGCATGCGAGAACGGCGAGCAGCGATGTGGACAGCAGCCAATTGGTATTCATGATTCCCCCTGATGTTCCTGCAGGGAGCGTCTATTTTCATCGCTAATGCGAGTCAAATGCAAAAGGGCAAACTTTTTTGTGTTGCATCGGGGTGCGCGACGGAGAGACGGCGCCAATGATCCACGAGCGGTCGATTGGTGCGCCGACAGAGTGGTCGTTCAGTCACTCGAGTTGGCCAGTCGTCGAAAACATCGGGGATCGGCCGCCAATTGCATTGCGATCATCTTCGGCGAAGTTCGCATCGTCGGCCATCCTGAATGAAAGCGCGTGCGCAGTCGAGCGTCCCGGCGACAGATCCACCGGATTCCACGACATGCCATGAGCCGAGCGACCCGATGTCGCGCTCGAGCTGTTTGTCGACAATTTGCGGTCCGGCATCCGACGCATCGCCCGTTCTTGATCGCACCCGCGCGAGCAGGATCTCGCGACTGGCCTCAAGCCAGAGGCCAGTGAAGGGGACGCCCATTTCCGCCGCGATCGCCTCGACGCGGTTCCTCGTCTCGGGAAGGTCGAACACGGCATCGACGATCACAGGCCAGCCCGCCCGCAGCGTCTCGCCGGCGCGGGCGGTCAATGCCGAATACACAGCTTCGTGCGCTGCTGTGGTATACGCACTGTTCGGCAGGGGAGTCTCAGGATCGACGCCCGCGAGCTGCTTGCGCAGGACATCGGTGCGGAGCCAGCGTGCTCCCGGAGCAGCGCCGATGTGCGGCGCCAGATTGGCAGCAAGCGTCGACTTTCCACTTCCGCTTATTCCGCCCACCGCAATGAGCCGAGGAACCGGCTGCTTCAGAAGTGCAATAGCGCCGGCCAGATAGTCGCGCGCCCTTGTCAGCTTCGCCTCGCGCGCCCACCTGTCCGCCTGTCCGGCTGCCGCGCTGGCTTCAACATGCGAGCGAACCGCGGCTCTCATCGACAGAAACAGCGGGAGCGCCGCAAGTCCGCTAACCTCCCCGCGTCGGTCGCAATATCTGTTGAAAACGAGCGAAGCTTCCTTTTGAAGCCCTCGCTGCCAGATATCCATGAGTAGGAAAGCGAGGTCGTAAAGAACATCGCTCGTTGCGAGGTCGGCATCGAACTCCAGACAATCGAACAGGGTCGGCTTGCCCTGCCAGATGCAGATATTGGCGAGGTGCATGTCGCCGTGACAACGACGGACGAACCCTTCGGCCGCCCTCCGGTCGAGCAGCGGTGAAAGCCTCTCGAGCAGCACACGCGACTCATCAAACAGCACCTCGCACAAACCAGCATCCAAGGTGCCGGGAGAAAGCGCCAACATGCTCGCCCGGTTCCCTTCTATCACTCTGGCGACGCGGGACGAGCCTTCATCGGCCACGATCTCCGCCAGATCGTGAAAACGCGCGATGGCGTCGGCGAGCTGTCGTAGCATCGCCGGATCAAGCGACCCTCTTTTCGCCATCGTATCCATCAGGCAATCGGAGGCGAAACGCCTCATCACGATCAGCCAATCGACCGGCTCACCCTTCCCAAGCGCCAGCCGACCATCCGGTCCTCGTCCCACGAAGCTTGTCTCGAGATAAAGGTCCGGTGCCGTTCGGCGGTTGAGAGCGAGTTCGGTCTCGCATGCCTCCTTGCGCTTCGAAGCGGTGGAGAAGTCCAGATAAGGGTATCGAACCGCGCGCTTGAGCTTGTAGGCGCGGTCAGCAACGAGGAACACGATCGCAGCATGGGTCTCGATCCGTTCCACCAGCCCTGTGCACCCGTAGGACGCGGAATTGGAGAGAAACGCAACGACCTCTCCTTGCCGATCAGGCTGCTCGATATCCACTGGCTGAGTCATGGCGCCGGGGAACTGAGCACGGCACGCGACTTGATGCGCCTAGTAACATTACGGATTTCGCTAAGACCCGCACTGGCCTGACCTTTCCTCCATCGACCGACGACCGAGCAGATTTCATTTGGGTTGGGCTGACTCGAGTATTTCGACCGTCGGACGATGCAGACTCGACCAATCGGGAAAACGCGAATGCAAATCCCCTGTCTTCTCGAGATCGGTCTGACCATGCCGGTGACGAACACCGAGCGCGTTTCCAGAAACGCCCAGAACACCAGCGCAAACCAAACTGTGAAATTGATCACGTTCTGCAACAGATTGTTGGTGAGGATCAGATGGAATGAATCTGGCCGAGGCATGGGCTTTCAATCTTTCACCTGGAGCCGCAGCGCAAGCCGAGGGTAGCGGGTTCCTACCGGGCTGCACAACAGACTGCTGAAGATCAGCTTTTCAGCGGTGTTGTCCAAAATGGAAATTCAGCTGTGGGCCAGTTCGCGCCACTTGTAGGCCATAAATTTGCAGCAGCTATGCGAGGTTTTTTATGCCTTCGAATGACAGCTATCAAGGCGCTGATCTCCCTACCCACCGATGTACAACTACAAACCGTCGCTGCTGGTTTCGCCTCAGCGACTCTCTGTTAGTGGGGGAAAGTCATCGCCGGACGCCGTTAACCCAGAGACGGTTTAGCTTGGCCAACCATGACGCGTGTCGCGCGAGTTTGCGCCATTCTCACGGCGCCAGGCCAAAAGCCTGTTTGCGCTGCGAACGGCCTGGAGGCCCGAGCCGGAATCGAACCGGCGTGCAAGGATTTGCAGTCCTCTGCGTAACCACTCCGCCATCGGGCCTCGGGCGTGGTCGAGGGAGGGCGGCTAGCGGAAATCATGCGCGGACGCAATGTGCTTTGCGCCACAGAATGATACCCAAATGCGTCCGGCGTGGGCCGCGTTAAAAAACTTTTCACTGTGCGCTGCAAAAAAGCTAGAGAGACTGGCATAGCCAATTGCTGTATTGCCGAGACAATACAGCCATGCCATCAGGGAGCCTATGACCGAGCAGACTTTCAAGGCGATGCGCCGCGCGATGGTGGAAAGCCAGCTGCGCACCAGCGACGTCAACGATCCTGTCATTCTCGAGGCGCTTCTGGCCGAGCCGCGTGAGCTTTATGTTCCGCAGGAGCGGGTCAGCGCAGCCTATATCGATCGCGCCGTGCCGCTCGGCAACGGGCGCGCGCTCAATCCCCCGCTTGCGACCGCGCGGCTCCTCGTCGAGGCCGCGCCGCGCGCGGGCGAGAAGGTGCTGCTGATCGGCGCGGCGACCGGCTATGCCGCCGCCCTCCTGGCGCGGCTGGGCTGCGATGTCGTCGCAGTGGAGGAAGACGAGGCACTGCTCGCTCACGCGAAGGCCGCACTCAAGGGCAACAAGAACGTGCGGCTGGAAAAGGGCCCGCTCTCGGCGGGCTGGAAAAAGGGTGCGCCTTACGACCTGCTGTTCATTGATGGCGCCGTCGAGGAACTGAGCGAAGCGCTGATCGCGCAGCTGCGCGTCGATGGTCGCGCCGTATTCGCGCGGCTTGAACGCGGCGTCACCCGGCTTTGCGTCGGCACGCGCACGGCCGGCGGCTTCGGCGCCCGCGCCTTCGTCGATTGGGAGGCTGTGCCGCTGCCCGGCTTTGCCCGGCCCAAGACCTTCACTTTCTGAACCGAAAGTCTCCATCGCCCATGCCCATCCGTCGGACCACGCCCCTCGCGATCATCGCCGCGCTGCTCGGCGCCAGCGCCCTTCCCGCGCAGGCCGAAACGCTTCAGGAAGCGCTGGCCGCGGCTTATCGCGACAATCCGACGCTCACCGCAGCGCGTGCCGGGCAGCGGGCGACGGACGAGAGCTTCAACATCCAGAAGGCCGCTGGCCTCCCGGATGTCGGCCTCTCCTCCACCTACAATGAATTCGCGCATGGCCGGCCGATCAACCCGCTGTCGCCGTCCCGCTCGCTCACCACGCTGCTGAGCGTCGATGTCCCGGTCTATTCCGGCGGGCGAGTGCGCAATGCGGTTGCCGGCGCGCGCGAGCGGATCGAAGCGGGGCAATTTGATCTGAGGGCAACGGAGCTCTCGGTCTTCTCGCAGGTCGTTGCGGCTTATATGGACGTGATCCGGGCGCAATCGGTGGTCGAGCTCAGCCGCAACAATGTGCAGGTACTCGAGGTCAATCTGCGCGCCACCAACAACCGCTTTCAGGTCGGCGACCTTACCCGCACGGACGTCGCCCAGTCCGAATCGCGCCTCTCGCTGGCCCGCGCGGACATGCAGACCGCCGAGGCCTCGCTGATCGAGGCGCGCGAACGCTATATCCAGCTGGTCGGTCGCGAGCCGGTCGATCTCCAGCCGCCGCCGCCCCTGCCGGGCCTGCCGACAAACCCGGACGAGGCCGTCGACATCGCGCTTGCGGAGAATCCAGACCTTGCTGCTGCCCGCAACTTCCGCGAATCGACGGACTATGACGTGCGCGTGGCCAAGGGCCAGCGCCTGCCGACCATCTCCGCCTTCGCCAGCGGCCAGCATTATACTGACTTCGCCTCGCGCGACGGCTTTGCCAATGCCGACGATAGCGGATCGGTGATTGTCGGCGCCCGGCTGACCCTGCCGCTCTATCAGGGCGGCCGCCCCGGCGCGCAGGTGCGCCAGAGCCAGGCCTATCAGCAGCAGGCGATTGAAACCGAAACGGCCGTCGAGCGCAGCGTGATCGCGCAGACCCGCTCGCTTTATTCGAGCTGGCAAGCCAGCAATGAAGTGATCGCGTCCAGCCGGGTCGCAGTCGACGCCAGCAGCCTCTCGCTGCGCGGCGTGCGCGCAGAAAACAGCGTGGGCACGCGCACCATCCTCGACATCCTCAATGCCGAGCAGGAAAGCTTCATTGCCCGCGTCCAGCTCGTCACTGCCGAGCGCAACGCCTATGTCGCGGCCTTCTCGCTGCTCGCCGCCATGGGCCGGATCAGCCCGGCAGACTTCGGCATCACGCCGGAGCAGGTCATCGACCCGAGCGACAATTTCGAGCGGGTGAAAGGCAAGTGGTTCGACTGGGACGACGACGCGACGCCTGCGCCGATTTCCTCGCGCACGGTTGACTCTGCCGCGCAAAACGCGACAGTAAAGGCTTCAGACACCAATTAATCGCAGGGGCCATAATGGGGGCGATGCAGAACGAACCGTCGATGGAGGAAATCTTGTCTTCCATCAAACGGATCATCGCCGAGGAGGACGGCCTTTCGGCTGCACCTCGTGCGCCCCGCCGCGCTAGTGCCCCCGCCGTGAATGGCGCGTTGGACGATCAGATTCTGGAGCTCACGGACGCACTGCCCGGCGAAAGCGGGGAAGAGAGTGAGGACGGGGCGGATGGCGCCATATCCCATGAGGAGCCAATCATGAGCGCGCCTGCAAAGCGCGCCCCCGCCACGGAGAGCCCCGCTCCCTCTACGGCTGGCAAAGCCGAGTCGAAGGCCGCCAAGCCTGAGGCGCCCAAAGCCGAGAGCAAAGCTGCCCCGCGTGCGCGCGCTGCATCGTCCGCCAATGCCGGAGAGTCCATGACCCCGTCCCCTGCCGCCGCATCCGCCGCGACTCTCGTGTCCGATGAAAAGGCCCGAGCCGCGCGCGATTCGCTCGTCAATCTCTCCCGGCTGCTGATCAGCCCGGAGGACAGCCAGCCCAACACGGTGGAGGGCCTCGTCCGCGAGATGCTCCGCCCGATGCTCAAGGAGTGGCTGGACGAAAATCTGCCCGGCTTGGTCGAATCGATGGTGAAGCGCGAGATCGACCGGATCACCGGCCGAGTATGATGGCCGGGCCGCGGCCCTCCATCGCAGCGGTTCGGCAGATTTGAGAGCGGCAGCGCTGCAGCCGGCGTGACGGCCAGCGCCTGAGATTCCCTAAGCCTGAGCCGCTCCCCCTCTCGGATGGACCAGCCCGTTCTCCTGCGAAGGCAGAAGTCCAGGGCGCCACCGCCCGCCCTTCCCAGCACCGGAGTCCCGCGTTTGCGGGAGAACAATGATGGGAAAGGTTGCACAACACCTTCCCCAGCCCGCCCCTCCCCCACGCCTACTGGCGCGGCGCGGCAAGACTGATTAAGGCCCCAACCATGACGAAAACGCCCATCACCGAGCTTGCAAAGACCTTTGATCCCGCCGCGATCGAGGCGAAATGGTATCCGCATTGGGAGCAGACCGGCCAGTTCCGCCCCGAGCGCCCGGACGCGCAGCCCTTCACCATCGTCAATCCGCCGCCGAACGTCACCGGCAGCCTCCACATCGGCCACGCGCTCGATAACACGCTGCAGGACATCGTGATCCGCTACGAGCGGCTGCGCGGCAAGGATGTCCTGTGGGTCGTCGGCACCGACCATGCCGGCATCGCCACGCAGATGGTGGTCGAGCGGCAGATGGAAGCGCGGCAGGACAAGCGCACCAACTACACCCGCGAGCAGTTCGTCGAGAAGGTCTGGGAGTGGAAAGCCGAGAGCGGCGGCACGATCACCGGCCAGCTCCGGCGCCTCGGCTGCTCGATGGATTGGAGCCGTGAGCAGTTCACCATGGACCCGCATTTCACGCGCGCGGTGGTGAAGGTCTTCGTCGATCTCTACAATCAGGGCCTGCTCTATCGCGACAAGCGGCTGGTGAACTGGGACCCGGGCCTGAAGACCGCGATCAGCGACCTCGAAGTCGAGACGCGCGAGGTGCAGGGCAAGTTCTGGCACTTCAAATATCCGCTGGCGGATGGATCGGGCATGATCTCCGTCGCCACGACCCGACCCGAGACGATGCTGGCGGACATGGCCGTCGCCGTGAACCCGCAGGACGAGCGCTATCGGCCATGGGTCGGCAAGATGGTCAAGCTGCCGATCACCGGCCGCCTCATCCCCATCGTCGCGGACGAGCATGCCGATCCCGAACTGGGGTCGGGCGCGGTGAAAATCACGCCGGGCCATGACTTCAACGACTTCGAGGTCGGCAAGCGCGCCGGCATCGCGGCCGCGCAGATGCTCAACATGCTGGATAGCGAAGGCCGCGTCTGCCAGACGGCGGATGGCCTGATCCCGCAAGAGCTGCTCGGCCTTGACCGCTTCGAGGCGCGCTACCGCGTGATCGCGATGATCGAGGAGGCAGGCCTGCTGGACCGCATCGAGGACCGCGTGATCCAGACGCCTTATGGCGACCGCTCGGGCGTCGTCATCGAACCCTGGCTGACCGACCAATGGTATGTCGACGCCGCCACGCTGGCGAAGCCGGCCATCGAGGCCGTCCGCTCCGGCGCCATCGAGATCGTGCCGAAGACGTGGGAAAAGACCTATTTCAACTGGATGGAGAACATCCAGCCCTGGTGCGTCAGCCGCCAGCTCTGGTGGGGGCACCGCATTCCGGCGTGGTTTGACGAGGATGGCAATGTCTTCGTCGCCGAGACCGAGCAAGAGGCGCAGGCCCAGGCCGGCAACCGCAAGCTGACCCGCGACGAGGACGTCCTCGACACCTGGTTCTCTTCGGCCCTGTGGCCCTTCGCCACGCTGGGCTGGCCGGAACAAGAGCCCTCTCCCCTTCAGGGGAGAGGGTTGGGAGAGGGGC
>JAHJIJ010000009.1 GCA_018823325.1 Alphaproteobacteria bacterium
ACTGCAGTTCGTTGGTCATGCCTGCCCGCGATCGCGCGAAATCAGTGCCCGCGATCGTGTGAAATAGGTGCCCGGCTTCCCGTGAAATCGCTGCCCGCGATCAGATGAAATCAGTGCCCGCGATCACGCGAAACGCGCACCCGCATGTTGATGGGCGCGGCCGAAGGCGGCGTGATGCCAATCAGCCACGCCATGGTTGCCACCGAAGTTGACCCCCGCCGGCGAGGTTTGGCGCAGGGAATTGCCCAGAATTTCGGCTCCAACCTGCTCGGATCCTTTCTCGCTCCCGTGCTGCTCGTCTGGTTCGGGCTGGAATTCGGTTGGCGGAATGCCTTCTTCCTCGCCTCCATTCCCGGCATCATCTGCGCGCTGCTGATCTGGTTCACGCTGGAGGAGCCCGTTGCACCGCCGCGTTCCGCTGCATCTGACGAGCCCGCCCATCGCGTGATGGATGTGCTGCGGACCCGCAACGTCTTCATCTGCGTGGCGCTGGGTGTGTTGATGGTCAGCTATTTCGTGATCTGCCTGACCTTCCTGCCCATCTACCTGACCAGCGTGCGTGGCTACACGCCAACGGAGATGAGCTGGCTGATCGGCACGCTCGGCATCTCCGCCACCATCGGGAGCTTTGCGATTTCCGGTCTGTCGGATCTGATCGGGCGACGGCCGGTGATGATCGCCATGCCGCTGATCGGCATCATCCTGCCGCTGGGCGCACTCTACTGGAGCGGATCGATCTGGGGCCTGGTGCCGATCTTCTTCTTCGGGTGGGGGCTGAACGGCATCTTCCCGCTGTTCATGGCCACGGTGCCTTCCGAGAGCGTCGATCCGCGACAGGCAGCGACAGCATTGGGGCTGACCATGGGCTCGGCCGAGATCCTCGGCGGCGTGTTCGCGCCGTCGCTGGCGGGCGTGGCGGCGGATGCCACCAGCCTCGCCGCACCGCTTTGGATCATGGTCGTGCTGGCCATCCTCGGCGGGATCGTGGCGATGTTCCTCAAGGAAACAGCGCCCTCGCAGTTGCGGAAGCGGTCGACGGCGACCGTCTGAAGGCTGGGCCGCCGGTCAGCTCCATTGGGAGCCGGTCCGGCGGCACCGGCAAGCGCTCAGGCGGCGACGCCGGCCAGACGCTTTTCGGCGATGTCCGCACCTTCGCGCAACGCCCGCAGTTTCTTCCAGGTCACGGCCGGGTCGATCTTGCCGTAGCCGGCAAAGGTGCCGAAGCCGCAATCCGTGCTCGCGATCACGCGATCGGTCCCGACGATACCGGCAAAGCGTTCGATCCGCTGGGCGATCAGCTCGGGGTGCTCGACATAATTGGAGCAGCTGTCGATCAGACCCGGCGCCAGCACGAGGTCGTCCGGCAGCTTCGCGTCGCGCCACACCGTCCACTCATGCTCGTGACGCGGATTGGCGGATTCGAACAGCACGATGCCCGGCCGTGCGCGCAGGATGGTGGGCAGCACCTTGGCGAGGTCGATATCGCAATCGTGCGGCCCCTCGTAATTGCCCCAGCAGATGTGCATCCGCAGGCGATCGCGTGGCAAGCCGGCGGTCGCTGCGTTGAGCGCTTCCACATTTGCCTCGGCGACCTTGACGAACTCGTCGTCGCTCAGGTCCTGGTAGCCGGTGTGACGCGACATGGCGAGATCCGGGCAATCGAGCTGCAGGTCGAAGCCTGCCGCGATGATCGCTTCATACTCCGTGCGCATTGCCGTCACCAGATCGGCCAGATAGGCCTCGTGGCTGGGATAATAGGCATTGGGCTGGAACGCCGTAATGAGGCCGGGTGACGCCGCGTTCATGAAACCGCGCGCGCCCTGCCCCTGCGCCTTGAGCGCTTGGTCGAAGCGGCGGATGTCGTCATGGCAAGGCTGCAGGTTCTTGAGCTTCACCGGCGCGATGCACGAGGCGCGCGTGAACTCCTGATCGCCCATGATGGCCGCAAGCTTCTTGCGCAGCTCCGGCAGCGGCGCCAGATCGAGCGCCGGCTTGCGATCCGTGTGCCCGCCAAAGCCTTCCAGCCGCTCGATGATGTAGGTCGAGTATCCGACTTTGCCGAGCTCGCCATCGGAGACGATGCTGACGCCTGCCGCCACCTGCTTGGCGACCGCGTCGTCAATGGCCTGTTGCACCACGGTTTCGAATTGCTGTGCGTTATAGGGCTCGCCGTGATCCTTGGCGAGGAGCAGCGGAACGAGCTCCGGGCCGCGCGGCAGACTTCCGACATGTGTCGTTGCGATCACAGTTCTCAACCCTTTCTTCAACGCGTTTTGCGCTGCGCCCCTCGCACGGTCGCTCCGATGAGGCAAGAGCTGGCCTCGACAGCTCCCTCGTTATCGTTTGACCTTGTCGTGCCGACAGCTTCGACATCTCCCATTAGCGCCTGAGGCTAAAACGGCACGATCTTCTTCAACTGAGGTGATGGCATGATCCTGACGCTCTCTGCAGGCCGTTCGGTGCCTACGGAATCGGCAAAGCGGTTGCGCGAGGCACGATTAGGACACTATCAATGACGACGGGGGCGTCATCGCCCAGAGAGGACTGCCAAATGCTCATCAAGCGGCTCGACCATGTGAACATCCGGACCCGCGACTTGCCAACGGTCGTGGCCTTCTATCGCGACATTCTTCAGCTCGAGGAGCGCGACCCGCCGTCCAATCTCGACAAGACGATGGTGCGCTGGATGTACGATCACAAGGACGATCCGATCGTGCATATCAGCACGCCGGGCGCGCTTTCCGAGCATGGCGTTTATGACAATATCACCGGAACAACCGGCGGGTTGGACCATGTCGCCTTCCAGTGCGTCGGCCTCGGGCCGCTCGTGGAGCGGCTGGAGAAGCATGGTGTGCCGTGGCGGGAAAACCGCGTCGAGGTCATCAAGATGACGCAGGTCTTTCTGCACGATCCGACCGGCGTGCAGATTGAACTGAACGTCTTCGACGAAGACCCGGCCTGAGTGCCAGACCTCGGAAAGGACGATGGCATGACAGAGGCGCACCCGCAAAGAACGCCCAAGGCACTCGAACAGTTCGATATCGCCGGCCGCAGCGCGATCGTCACGGGCGCGGCATCCGGCATTGGCCTCGCTTATGCCGAGACCATGGCCGAAGCCGGCGCGAAAGTGACGCTGACGGATGTCGATGGAGACGCGGCGGAACGCGAAGCCGCGCGGTTGCGCGGCGAAGGCTATCAGGTTCGCGCCGACCAGCTCGACGTCTCCGACCGGGCACGCACCACGCATGTGTTCGACGCGCACGCTACTGCTTACGGCGGGCTCGATATTGCCTTTGCCAATGCCGGCCTGGGTCTTGGGCCCGGCTTCTGGCACCCGGAGGGCCGGCGCGATCCGGCCGGCCAGATCGACACCTACGATCCGGCCATGTGGGACAGGATCATCGCGATCAACCTGACCGGCGCCTACAACACCATGCGCGATGCGGCGCGCCTGATGAAGAAGGGCGGAAAAGGCGGCTCGATCATTGCCACCTCCTCCAATGCCGCAGTGATCTGCGAGCCCATCGTGCCGATGCCCTACATGCCTTCCAAGGCCGGCGTCAGCCACATGGTCCGTCACCTCGCGCTGGAACTGGGCCAATTCCAGATCCGGGTGAATGCCATCCTGCCCGGGCCATTCGTGACCAATATTGCCGACGGCTCCCTAAAGGACCCGGTGGTTCGCAAGGCGTGGGACGAGTCCACGCTGATGGGCCGGATCGCCGAGACCTACCAGATCAAGCCCCTCGCCCTCTATCTCGCGTCCGATGCGTCCAGCTATGTGACCGGCGCGCAGATGATGATCGACGGCGGCATGTCGCTCGGCAGGATCGGCTAAACTCGCCAGACGTTCCCGCAATGACCCTGAAACCACCGGAGACGCCACGATGACTACTTCCGCGCAAGCCGCCATTTGCCGGGGCGGCGACGCACCCTTCACCATTGAACCCGTCACTCTGGACGAGCCGCGCGCCGACGAGGTTCTGGTGCGCATCCACGCTTGCGGAATCTGCCATACGGACATGGCCGCGCGCGACGGCCAGTTGCCCACGCCGCTGCCGATGGTGCTCGGCCATGAAGGCGCCGGCGTGGTCGAGAAGGTCGGGTCGGACGTCACCCATGTGAAACCGGGCGACCGCGTGCTCCTGAGCTTCAACAGCTGCGGCCATTGTCCGAGCTGCGACATCGACAAGCCGACCTATTGCTACAATTTCGTGCCGGAAAACTGGATCGGTACGCGTCCCGACGGCAGCCATACGGTGCACAGGGACGACACCGGGGTAAATGCCAATTTCTTTGGCCAGTCGTCCTTCGCCACGCATGCCATCGGCCATGCCCGCAATGTAGTGAAGATTCCGGAGAGCGCCGCGCATGTTCCCCTCTCCACCATTGCGCCGCTTGGCTGCGGGTTCATGACCGGCGCCGGAGCCGTGCTGCGTAGCATGAACGTGCGCAAGGGCATGCCGATCGCGATCTTTGGCACGGGCGCGGTGGGCCTCGGCGCGGTGATGGCCGCGAAGATCGCGGGCGCAGACCCGATCATCGCCGTCGACATCCATGACAATCGTCTTGCGCTCGCCCGCGAGTTGGGCGCGACCCACACCATCAACGGCAAGACCAGCAATGCCGAGGAAGAGATCCGCAAGCTCTGCCCGCAGGGGCTCGGCTACGCGTTCGACACCACCGGCATCGGCAAAATCATCGAGGGCGCTGCCGGACTGGTCGCGCCGCTTGGCGTCGTGGGCATCGTCGGCGCCTCGGACCCCGCCGCCAATCTGACGCTCAACGAGTCCGCCTTCATGGGCGGCGGCAAGCGCCTGATGGGCATATTGGGCGGCGACTCCGATCTGTTCGGCTTTCTGCCGGAGTTGATCGAGCATCATCTTGCCGGGCGTTTCCCGCATGACCGGCTGATCAGAACCTTCCCGTTCGCGCAGATCGACGAAGCTTTCCATGCCGGCGAGAGCGGCGAAGTCGTTAAGCCCGTACTCGTGATGGCCGAGTAAGGACGAACCTCCGCCATGCGTGCTGCCGTTATGCAAGGGCTACACAAGCCGCTCGCCATCGAGACGCTGCCCGACCCCGTTCCTGGCTCGGGCGAGTTGGTCGCTGCGGCATCTGCGGCTCCGATCTGCACATGACCGAGGATGCCGGCTATGGGCGCGGCGCCGGCGACATCCTCGGTCATGAGTTCGCCGGTGAAGTCGTTGCGCTGGGGGCAGGCGTGGCGGGCTTGCGCACGGGCGATCTGGTCTCGGTCAGCCCGCTCAAGAGTTGCGGCAACTGCGCCGCCTGCAAGGCCGGGGAGGTCGCCTGGTGCGAAGCCTTCTCGCTGCAGAGCGGCGGCTATGCCGAATATGCCCTCACCCGCCCGAACCAGTGCGTGAAACTGCCCGCCGCGCTCGGTCTTGCGGACGGGGCGATTGTGGAGCCGCTGGCGGTGGCGCTGCACGGCGTCTCGCTCTCGGGCCTCCGGCCTCGTGACGCCGTGCTGGTGCTCGGCGCGGGGCCGATCGGGCTGGCGGTGGCCTTCTGGGCGCGGCGGGCCGGCGCGTCCCGCGTGGTGGTGCAGGACATCGCCGGCTATCAGCGCGACCGGGCGCTCGAGATGGGTGCGCATGCGTTCGTCGTAGACCGCGAGGATCCGATCACGGCAGCCGCGCGAGCCCTCGGCGGCCCGGCCGACATCGTTTTCGAATGCGTCGGCGTGCCGGGACTGATCGCGCAGGCCGTCAATCAGGTCCGTCCGCGCGGCACAATCCTGCTGCTTGGCCTGTGCAATCAGCCGGACAGTTTCAACAGCTTTGCCATGCTCTCCAAGGAAGTGCGGCTCGTGACATCGGCCTTCTTCACGCAGGGCGAGTATGAGGCAGCGCTCGACGCGCTGGAGCGCGGCGCCAGTGAGCCGCGGGCGCTGATTACCGACACGATCAGCCTCGATGACACGCCTTTGGTGTTCGAGAGCCTGAAGCATCGCACTCACCAGTGCAAAGTGATGATCGCGCCCGGTCTCTGATGGGCTCGGCCAAACCCGACGAGCGGCTCCGGCCTTTCATCTTTTACTGAACATGTTAAGTGCTTTTGGCCGGATTCACCCTCCGGTCGCCGGCGCTTTATGCGCTTCGCATATGTGATAATTTCATATAGAGAGAACTGACGATGACCGCAGTATCGAACGTGACAGGAGAAGCAGCATGACGGCGCGTGGACTGGCGGTCGAGAAGCCCAAGGCCATTGAAGGCCCCACCGTGCGCGACGCCGTGATGACGCTGCTGCGGGATCTCGGCATGACGACGCTGTTCGGCAATCCGGGCTCCACCGAGCTGCCGCTGTTCCGCGACATGCCGCAGGACTTTCAATATGTGCTTGGCCTGCAGGAAAGCGTCGTCGTCGGCATGGCGGATGGTTTCGCGCAGATGAGCGGCAATGCCGCGTTCGTGAACCTGCATTCCTCTGCCGGCACCGGGCATGCGCTCGGCAACATCTTCACCGCGTTCCGCAACCAGACACCGCTGGTGATCACGGCCGGGCAGCAGGCGCGCAGCATTTTCCCATACGACCCGTTCCTTTATGCCGAGCGCGCGACGGAGTTTCCGCAGCCGTTCGTCAAGTGGACGTGCGAGCCGGCGCGTGCTGAGGATGTGCCGCTGGCCATTCTGCGCGCCTACCACATGGCCATGCAGGCGCCGCGCGGGCCGGTGTTCGTTTCCGTGCCCATCGACGACTGGGATCGCCCCTGTCAGCCGATCAGCGCGTCGACTGTCTCTCAGGAGACGATTGCCGCGCCTGCCCTGATTGGCGCCGCTGCCGATGCACTGAACGCCGCCAAATCGCCGGTGATCGTAGCTGGTGCGGGTGTGGGCCGCGAGAATGCGCGCTCTGCGCTTCAGAGCCTCGCCAAAGCGCATCAGGCGCCGGTCTGGGCGGCGCCAATGGCGGCACGGGCAGTGTTTCCGGAGGACGATGCGCTGTTTGCCGGCTTCCTCCCAGCCTCACGCGAGGCAATCGTGGCCGCACTTGCTGGGCATGATCTTGTACTGGTCCTGGGGGCGCCCGTCTTCACCTATCATGTCGAAGGCTTTGGCCCTTATGTGCCTGAGGGTGCGCAGCTCATCCAGATCGTCGATGACCCGGCAACGGCGGCACGGACGCCCGTCGGCACGGCCATTGTCGGCAATGTGGCGGACGCGATAGCCCGGCTCAATGCTGCGGCAAATGCTGCGCCGCGTACCCCAGCTGCCACCGACGCACCTCATGCGCCGGAAAGCAGCGATGGTGAGGCCATCCGGGAAACGCTGCTGATGCAGCGGCTCGATGCGCTGCGGCCCAAGGGCATCATCATCAGCGAGGAAGCACCGAGCACGCGGGGGCCACTGCACGATCATTTCCCCATCCGGCTCGAGGATGAGTTCATGGCTACCGCCAGTGGCGGCCTCGGCTTCGCGCTGCCTGCCGCAGTCGGTGCTGCGCTGGCTCAGCCCAACAAAACGGTCTTCTGTCTGCTGGGTGATGGCTCATCCATGTACTCGGTCCAGGGGCTGTGGACTGCGGGCGACCTCAAGCTCGACGTGCGGTTCCTGATCGTGAACAACGGCGGCTATGCTGCGCTCGATCAGTTTGGAGCGTTGTTCGACATTGAAGTTGTCGGCAGCAAGCTACCGGGAATCGACTTCGTGAAGCTCGGCGAGAGCATGGGTGTCCCGGGTGCGCGAGCATCCAGTCCCGGCGAACTGGACGATGCGATCCGCGAGCTGTTTGCCGGCAGCGGTCCTCGCTTGCTGGAAGTCGTGGTGGAGCGATCACACTAGAGATCATGCTGCGCAGCATGATTGTGCGAGCGCCGGTGCCGTATAGGAGAGAGTAGATGACCAAGACGTTCATTACCTGCGCGATCACCGGCGCATCGCCCATGCCAAAGCATCCGAATTTCCCGTTCCGGCCCGAGCATGTCGCGCAGGAAGCGCTGGATGCCGCGGCAGCCGGCGCGTCGATCATCCATGTTCACGTCCGCAATGGCGAGGATGGCACGCCTAGTCAGGAGATGGAGGATTATCGCAAGGTCGTAAACCTCATCCGCGAGAAGAACACGGATGTGATCCTCAATGTCACTACCGGGCCGGGCTGCATGTGGTTCCCCAAGAGCGCCGAGGAGCCAGCCCTGCCGGACATGGAAAAGACGCTGATGTTCACGGCCGAGCGGCGCATCGAGCATATCCTCGACTTGAAGCCGGATATGTGCACGCTCGACATCTGCACCATGAACCTGTGGGGCGGCATTGCGATGAACCTGGAGATGATCGTCGGCAAGATGGGCACGATGCTGCAGGACGCGGGCGTGCTCACCGAGATCGAATGCTTCGAGGCCGGCGACTTCGTTTTCGCGGAGGATCTGATGGCCAAGGGGCTGATCCCGAAGTACGCGCCCTTCACTTTTGTGCTCGGCACCAAATACGGTCTGCCCGCCACGCCCGAGGCGATGATCTATTCCAAGAACCAGATTCCGCGCGGGGCGCCGTTCACGGGCTTCGGCGTGTCGCGCCACAGCTTCCCGATGGCGGCCCAGTCGGTGCTGCTCGGCGGCCATATGCGCGTCGGCTTCGAGGACACGATCTATCTGCGCAAGGGCGTGCTCGCGAACAACAATGCCGAGCTGGTGCGTCAGGGCGTGGAGATCATCGAGAAGATCGGCGGTGAGCTTGCCACACCGGGCGAGACCCGGCAGATGCTCGGTCTGGCGAACTGACGGCGAGCGGGCCGGCGCGCGCATTGGGGGATCGCGGCATGGAAACGAAAGCGGAGTCCTCGTCGGTCAAATCGGCGACGCGGACGCTCGACATTCTGGAATATGTTGTGAGCGCGGGTCGGCCGGTCAGCGCGGCGGAGATCGCGTTGTCGCTCGCGATTCCGGTCAGCAGCCTCTCCTATCTGCTCGGCACGTTGGTTGAGCGCGGCTATCTGCTGCGGAATGGCCGGCTGCACTCCCCCGGCCCTGCCCTCGCGCGGCTCAATCCGGCGCCAGAAGGCCCGCCGCTCAAGGACCGGGTCTACCCGATCGTTCGGTCGGTTTCGCGTCAGCTCAACGAGACGGTCTCTTTCTTCGTGCGGCATGGCTTCGAGATGGAAGCCATCGCCGGCGAGGTGGCTCCGCAAGCGCTGCGCTACACGATCGAGGTCGGGCGGCTCGTGCCACTGCATGCCTTTGCAGCCGGCAAGGCAATTCTGGCTGCCCTCGACGAAGGAGAATTGGCGGCCTATCTCGCTTCCGCCGATCGCGCGGCTTTCACGCCGCAGACACGCACCGCCGAAGCTGATCTGCGCCGCGAACTGGCCGAGATCGCGCGGACCGGTATTGCCCGCACGGCGGAGGAGTTCACGCCCGGCATCATCGGCATCGGCCACGCCGTGCGCACGAGCGAGGGCCTGATCGGTGCAATCAGCGTTGCGATCCCGGTGGCGCGCGCAACGCCGGAGCTGGAAGCGCGTGCCGGGGACCTGCTCACGCAGGCGGCCATTGCCCTTGGGCATGGTTGACCATCCCTCCGATACGGCGCCGCAAAATCTGCTTGCGCCGTTACCTGATGCGCGGGCGGAGGAAGTCTTTCACCGCCTGCTCGGCAGGCCGGGCATATGTATCGAGCGGATCGTCTCGCAAGGGCAAGTGACGCCGCTCGACGCGCCTTATGAACAGCCCCACGACGAATGGGTGCTGTTACTGGCCGGTGCTGCCCGCCTCTGGCTGGAAGGAAAAGGTGAGCATGACCTCACGCCGGGCGACTCCCTGCTCATTCCGGCTCATGTCCGTCACCGCGTAACATGGACGCAGGCGGCACCGCCGACCGTCTGGCTCGCCGTGCATTTGCCGCAGGATCACCCAACCCGCTGAAGGCGGGGCGATCCTGCGGCAGACTTTCTCAGTTTCCGCGTGGATGCTTGGTCATCATCGGCGTGAAGTTTTCGACAATGAAAGCGCGGCCCAGCACCGGATGCGCGAAGCTCATCGGCACCTCGTAACGGTGCGGCCAGGTCTGGCGCACTTCCTTCTCGGGCAGGATGCGGTCGGGACCATTGGGGTCCTCGGGATAGGGCTTCTGGGCCGGCTGCAGGTGCGCGGTGGTGTGCGCCCAGCCTTTCTCATAGTCACCCTGCCACTGCATCATATAGTCGAGACGCTTGATCTTCCAGACGCCGTCTTCCTTGACATAGTCATTCTCGTAGATGCCCGACTCCCAGAATTGCTGCGGAACGCCTTCGGGCTTCTCGTGCAGCGCGTCATCGTGCCAGCCTCCCGCGAGGATGCCGCGAAAGCGCCCTTTTGCGGTCTGCCCGTCCTCACCGATGGTGATGATATCCTGCAGCTGGAAATGATCCAGCAGAAGACCGTGGACCGGGCCGCGCCGCCCGCCGGTGAACAGGTTCTGGAACCAGGTGCCGTACAGGCGCATCACGCCCTCATAGCCGACATATTCGCCGGACAGGAACACCACCACGCCATCCTTGGCGAACAGCCCCGCAACTTCTTCGGGACGGTTGTAGTCGATATAATAGCCATAGGCCCACTGGAGCCGCCGGATGGCGTTGATATCTTCCAGCTCCTGAACCTTTTTTTCCAGCTGGATCAGGCGCGTTTCCACGTCAGACATTATCGACTCCTCTCTCCTAGATTGTATGTTTGGCTAACAAAGCAGAGCCAGTGAAGCGAGAGGAAAAAGTCATCATGAGCAGCGCAGAGTGGGTCGGGAAAGTCGCGTTCATCACGGGAGCCGGGACCGGCATCGGCTTCGGGATTGCCCGGGCGTTCAGCAATGCGGGCATGCGCCTGGCGCTCTCCTATCGCAATGAAGAGCAGCGTGCGCGCTGCACGCAGTGGTTCGAGGAACGCGGGCGGGACGTGCCGCTGTGGATCAAGCTGGACGTGACCGATCGGGATGCCTTCGCCGCGGCTGCCGATCAGGTGGTGGACCATTTCGGCAAATGCCATGTGCTGGTGAACAATGCCGGCGTCTCGGTCTTCGGCCCCACGGATGAAGCGAGCTATGCCGATTACGACTGGATCATGGGCGTCAATTTCGGGGGCGTGGTGAACGGCATCGTCTCCTTTCTGCCCAAGATCAAGGCGAGCGGCGAAGGTGGTCATGTCGTGAACGTCGCCAGCATGGCGGCCTATCTGTCGGGACCACAGGCCGGGATCTACACGGCAAGCAAGTTCGCCGTGCGGGGACTGACGGAGTGCCTGCGCTACAATCTGGTGCCTTACGGCATTGGCGTTTCACTGGTCTGCCCGGCACTGGTGGCAACGGATGCCGCCCTTTCTGCCCTGAAGCGCCCCGCCGCGTTCGCCGGCAGCGGTTTCGCGCCTGTCGATGAGGCAGAAATCCGTCAGTTCGCCACCGCATTCGAGAATGGCATGGACCCGCTCGAGGCCGGTGAGAAGATCTTCCGGGGCATGGCCGAAAATCGCGGCCTCATCTTCACCCATCCCGAGTTCGCCGAGGACTTCAAGGACATCTACGAGACCAGCCTTGCGGCGCTGCCGGACGAAGTCGCGCCGCCCGAGCGGCTCGAGGTCGAGCGGATGCGGCGCGCAGCCAACAAGGCCGCGCTTGAGGGCGCGAAGATCGGCCTCGCCGATCTCACCTGAACCGAGCGCCAGAGTAGTACTTGCGTAACCGATTGCGAGCATCCATCAGGATCGGCAACAAGGGGAGAGAGAGGATGTCCGGCAAATCCATTGCCTATGTGTCTGCCATGCTGGCGAGCGTCGCGTTTGTGCAGGCGCCAGCGGCCGCGCAGGATACTGCGGCGCACTGTGCCGCGCTTCAGAGCCATGATTTCGGAAACGACGTGAAGATCACCAGTGCCGCGCTGGTGCCGGCCGGTCCCTCCAAGGCATCGTCTCCGCCGGGTGAACCGCCGATGACACTCGTGCTCCCGGCCCATTGCCGCGTAGAGGGCGTCATCAACGAGCGAACCGGCGCCGGGGACAAGCGCTATGGCATCGGCTTTGCGCTGGCCATGCCGCAGGACTGGAGCGGACGCTTCCTGCTGATGGGCGGCGGCGGTCTGAATGGCAGCATCCGCGAGCCGATCGGGCCGGTCGCGGCCGGGGACAAGCCTGCCCTCGCCCGCGGCTTTGCCGTGCTCAGCCACGACAGCGGCCACAAGGGCGCGGTCTTCGACAACGCCTTCATGGCCGATCAGCGCGCGACGCTCGACTTCGCTGAAAGCTCCGTGCGCACCGTCACACTGCTTGGCAAGGCGATCACGGCCCGCTTCTACGGCAAGGCTGCGAGCCGCAGCTACATGACCGGCTGTTCCACCGGCGGCCGCGAAGGCATGCTCGCCTCGCAGCGTTATCCCGAGCTGTTCGACGGCATCGTGGTTGGCGCACCTGCGATGCGCACGGGCAATTCCAATCTCGGCACGGCCTATGCGCAGGTGATGTTCAATCAGGCGGCGCCAAAGGACGACAAGGGCCTGCCGCTGGTGGACCGGATTTTCTCCACCGCCGACCGCCAGACGATCCTCAAGGGTCTCCTCGAGCAATGCGACGGGCTCGACGGCCTCAAGGACGGCATGATCGAGAATGTCGGCCAGTGCCGCTTCCAGCCCGCGCGGCTGCAGTGCAGTGGCGCCAAAGGGGAAACGTGCCTGAGTAAGCCGCAGGTCGAGGCGCTGGAGCGCGCCTTCGCCGGGCCGCGCGACAAGGCCGGCTATCCTCTTTATGCGCCAGTGCCTTACGACACCGGCATTGTCGACACGTCGGGCCCAATCTCGGGCTACATCACCACCGGCGCCCCCGGCGTCTTCGGCCCGGCGTCGCGAGATCTCATCATTGATCTGGACGCTCGTGCCAACGAGGTACGCAACAATGCCCAGCAGCGCTTGACCGACACATCCTACTGGACAAATCTCAACACCTTCCTCGGCCGGGGTGGCAAGATTCTCTTCTTCCACGGCGTCAGCGATCCCTGGTTCTCGGCTTGGGATACGTGGGACTACTGGCTGCGCGCCTCGGAGACGAATGGCGAGGCGTGGGATAAGGCCAGCCGCTTCTACATGGTGCCGGGAATGGCCCATTGTGGCGGCGGCAATGCCTTCGATCAGTTCGATCTGCTTGGCGCGGTGGTGGACTGGGTCGAGCAGGGCAAGGCCCCCGCAGCAGTGAACGCGCAGCGCCGCGATGGCTCGGCAAGTCGCCCGCTTTGCCCCTTCCCCGGCTATGCCCGCTACACCGGAGGCGACGCGAAGAAAGCGAGCAGCTTTGTGTGCGCGCAGCCCGAGCAGGAGTGATGCCGATGACCTTTCGTACCGCACTGGCTGTGACAGCGACCGCACTTTTGGGATCCATGATGACGACCACGACCCACGCTGCTGACGTCGATCCGAACAAGCCCGGCCTCGAATTTGCCTTCGAGGAGCATGTCACGCTCGCGCCGGCCATTCCGGCCGGAAAAACGCCTTATGGCGAGCGGCTCATCATTCCGATCACCGGCGGCACGTTCGAGGGCCCCGGCATCAAGGGCGAGATCATTCCGGGTGGATGGGATTGGCAGCTGCGGCGCAGCGACGGCTGCACCGACATCAAGGCCGACTACATGCTGCGCACAGACGACGGTGTGATCATCAATGTCGTGAACAAGGGCACGCTGTGCGGACCGGATAAGGACGGCAAGCCGCGCCCCGGCCGCACCCATCCGGTGTTCGAGGCGCCGCTCGGCAAATATGAGTGGCTGGGCCAGAGCGCCTTCATCGGGACGCTGGAGCCGGTGATGGACGGCGGCAAGGTAAGCGCCGTCCGCATCCGCTTCTACAAGGCCATTTGATCCGAGGGTGGTCTGGGGTCCTGATCGGGCGCTCTGACCGGAGCGCGCCAGGTCAGATCCCGTAGACGTCCAGCATCGTCGGCACGCGGTCGTTCATCAGCCGGATGACCTTGCGGGCGATCTTCCAGGCGCCGTCCTCCAGCTTGAGCTCGTGCTCGTAGCGGCCGAAATAGGCATGGGAGCGGTTGATGCGCACGTCATGGACATTGACGATAAAGGTGGAATCCACCCGGACCTTGCCTTCCCCTGCCCCGTCGACCAGCACATTGCCGATCATGTGCGAGACGCGCGGCATGACAGCCGACGCTACCGAGAAGCCGGAGCGGATGCGCTGCACCCGGTCGACCAGATTGCGGCGCCCGCGATAGTAGATGAGCGAGAGTTCGCTGTCCGGGTCCTCGGTCTGCGTGCCATCATCGCGCCAGGCAGGCATCCAGAAGACGCAATCCTTCGTGTACAGCTCCAGCCAGCCCTCAAGATCAAGGCGATCGAGCAGCAACGCCTCCCGATAGAGCAGTTGCGCAGCATCGGCCTGCGACAGCGCGCTCATGCCAGCCCCTCCGCCATGCGCTGCGCCCAGGCGCGGTAGTAGCTCGCGAACAGGCTCTCGTCGCACAACTGCGCATCGGCGACGACATTGCGCGCGGGCTTGAGGTCGATCATGTCCGCATACATGTTCCCGCCTTCCTTGGAGGCCGTGAGCCCGCGGGCGTGGCCCTGCAGCCAGGGTCGCTCCTGCTCGGCCATGCCAAGTTGAGCTTCCTCATAGCAAACGGTGTCATCGGGCGTCGCCATGCCGGTCGGGTTGAAGAAATCCTCATACTGGCGGATGCGGAACGACCGCGCCTTCGCACTCTCCCCACGGGGCGCGATGCACCAGGTCTGCATTTCCGTGAGATTGGCAGCCAGCGGCCGAATGACGCGCATCTGACTTGAGGCATTTTCGGCAATCTGGAGATTGGGAAAGATGGTGAGGTTGCGCATGTTGAACATCCAGTCACGCTTGGCCTCGCCATGATCGCGCGCAAGTTGCTCGGCCCGTTCAAATTCCGGCAGCGCTGACGAGACCGGCATGATCCCCCAGTTGAGCACATGGCCATGGTCGAAGCTCATTGTGCCACCGGTTGTGCCGCTTGCTCCCTCTTGCCAGAAATCCGAAGCGGCGATGGACGACTGGACGACCTCTTCACTTTGCTCCTTCGCGCGCTGATCGAGAATGCGGATGTAGCTCGGGTGCGTGGAGGTGAAGTGATACTGGTCCGAGCAGTTCTCCAGCTGCATCTTCCAGTTCGCGGCATAGGTGAAGGTCACCCGCCCCGGCACCAGCTCGACACCTTCCGGGCTCTTGTCCACGACGAGATCGAGCAGCTTGCGCGTCTCCCCGAGATGATCCTGGAGGCTCGGCACGTCGGGATTGAGGCTGGCGAACAGGAAACCGCGATACTCCCCGAACTTTGCCACCGGCGCGAGGTCATGGTTCTCGTCGTCGAAACCGGTGCCGTAGCAGCCGCTTTTCTGCCACTTGATGTTCTTGTTCGCGCCCGCGCTGTCGAACGTCCAGCTGTGATAGGGGCAGACATGCCGCCGGGCATTGCCGCACAGCTTCTGGATGAGGCGCACACCCTTGTGCGGACAGGCATTCACGAAGCAGCGCAGCACGCCATCGCCGTCGCGGCTGACGATGATCGGCACACGGCCGATGAAGCCGGTGAAATAGTCATACGGATTTTCGGCCTGCGTCGAGAGGCCGATGAACACCCATCCCCCCTCGAAGATGTGCTTCATCTCCAGGTCGAACAGATCCTCATCCCGGAAGAGCGCGCGGCTGACGCGGAATACGCCGTCTTCGGGCCGGTCATCGATCAGATCGCGAAGGGCAAAACGGGTCATGCTTCAATCATCTCCGAATGCTGCGCGGCATTTCAATGGTGGATGCCAGATATGGCCATCCAAGCCGCGGCAAATCACTTAACATGATAAGCATTTCACATCAACAGCTGCCGTCATGCGCGCGCTTCGGACGGGACTACATGTCTTTGATAGCCTCCGACAGTGCTCTCAACTCTCGGCCCAGATCGTCTAGGCGTTTCGCGCCGAACCGCTGCGCATAGACCTTCATCACCGAGCGAACATGAGAAGAAATGCCCGCCACCACATGCCGCCCCTCTGCGGAAAGAGAAATTGTCGACCGTCGCCGATCATTGCTGTCCGCCACGCGGACTATCAGGCCCCGTGTCTCCAGTTCGCGCAAAATGCGCGTCACACTCGGGGCATGCAGCAAGCCGACTTGCGCCAGGCCGGTCGCATCCGTCTCCCCCTGATCGTTGATCACGCGCAGGACACGCCATTGCGGCTCTGTGATGTCGAATTCGCGCAGCTTGGGACGCATCGGCGCAATGACCGCTTCCTTTGCGCCAAGCAGGATTGCCGCCAGCGATTGCTCGAAAGGCGGCAATATTTCGTCATCGGCCATGATTTGCCCCCGGCTTGCCCGTCATCCCGCTGCTTTTCCACAGCTTGCCCGCAAGCGCAAAAGGAGATCCGCTTCTGACCGTGTGACAGCTCACACCGCCAATGAAAAACGGGGCCGCCTTTCGGCAGCCCCGTTCATCAAATCCGGAAAGCCAATCAGGCCTTCTTGGTGCGCCAGCTGTCCGCATAGCCGGTGCGGGCGACGGCCGAGTAAGGCACTGGCGCCACAATCGCCTTGATCTCCGTCTGCTCGTGCGGCTCGACGGTCGGCTTGGAGGTGCCGCCATTGGGCTCGCCCCACAGAAGCGAGACTTCCGTGCCGGGCTTGGCGTACTTGGGATCGATCATGGCGAGCGTGAGCATCTTGCCCTCGTTCGACGAATAGCCGACCCAGGTCGAAACGCCGATGTGTTTGCCGTCGACCAGCACCGAGTCATAGGGGTGCATCGAGTAGACCGCGCTCGGGAACTCGAAATATTTCGCGCGGCCGGATTCGGCGAAGTAGCTGCTCATCACGCGCAGCACGTCCTCGTCGTCGAGCGCGAGCGTGACCTTCTCGAGGTGCGGCTCGTTCGCCATCTTCTCCAGCGCTTCCTTGCCGATGAAGTCATGATCGAACTTGACAATGATGCCATAGCCGACATCCCACGGGGTCAGGCCGTAGCCGTCCAGCTTCTCGGGCACGAATGAACCGCCGATGGAGCACTTGGCACCATAGCTGTTCTCATCCGCCCACTTGCGGAACTCGGCCGAGCCTTCGCCGAACAGATAGCCCGGGAACGGGGATGGAATCCAACCGGACTCGAGCGTGTTGGACGAATAGGCGCGACCGCCGACGAGGGCGAGGTCATGCTTCTTGCCGGCAGCAACGAGTGCGGAATGCACCGCCTCATAATCCGACCAGGGGCCGTAAAGCTCATAGCCCGGCTGACCGGCCATGCCGTGACGCAGCGCGCCGACGGTCTTCCCGGCGATCTGGATGTCCGCCATGTTGAAGAATTTGAGGTCCGGCGGCGTCTGGCCCATCGCGTCGGTCAGGATCGCCATCGCGTTCGGGCCTTGCAGCTGGAAGCGATAGTGGCGACGCTTGCCGTCCGTGCGCAGCGCAGTGCGCTCATCGCGGGTCAGCGTCACGTCCCACTTGCCGGTCGCGGCATGGAACTCGGCCCACTCGATGGCCGGCGCACGACCGACGAGGTTGAACTGGTTCTCGGCGAGGTAGAACAGGATAACGTCACCGATGACATAGCCCTCGGGCGTCACGGGCACCCACTGCTTGGCCTTGCCGGGCTTGAAGTTCTTGAAGCTGTTGATACCGACATAGTTCAGGAATTCGAACGCATCGGGGCCTTCAACCATCAGCTCCACCATGTGGTAGCTCTGGTTGAACAGCACGGCGGTCTTGGCCCATGCGCGCTGCTCATTGCGCCAGTTGGAATATTCCGACGGCACGCCCGGATAGACGTTCGGGCCGGTCTGCTGGTTACGCAGGAAGTCGACGGCATTGCCGGCGCCATCCAGCACATCTTGAAGACTTTTAGCCATTATACTCTCCTTCAGACAAAAGGTTGGGAACGGTTCGGTAAGCGCTGATCAGTGTTTCGACGCTGCGGCATATTCGGCCTGCGCCACGTGATCGAGCCAAGTCGTCAGCAGGGCAGTCATCGCCTCGGGCTGTTCGACCGGCAGCATGTGCCCGGAATCCGGAATGACAGCGTAGCTTGCGCCGGGAATGGCTGCGGCAATTGCTTCATGCTGGACGGGTGGCGCCCACGCATCGTGCGCGCCGGTGGCCACCAGAGCGGGGCAACGGATCTGCGGCAACAGACTCTCAACCTCTGGCCGCGCCAGCAGCGCGCGGATCTGGCGCTCGAACATGTCGAGCCCGGCATCGCTGCACATCTGCCAGAGATCATCCATAAGGCGAGGCTTGAGGCGATTGGGTTCCCAAACCATCGGGGGCAGCCAGGCATCGATCAGCGCGTCCATGCCCTCCTCGACTCCCCGCGCGAGCAACGCAAAGCGGCCTTCCGCCTCGTTCGGCTTGGGAAGATGCACGCCGGTGCTGATCAGGCCAATGCCTGCCAGACGCGTCGGCGCTTTGCGGAAGACCTCAAGCGCAACGCGGCCGCCCATGGAATGGCCGACGACCGCAAAGCGCGCGGGTGCCTGTTCGAGAACCTGATCGGCCATGGCGCTCAGGCTGTCGGCCTCGCCATAGCCATCAACGGCGATAACGGCATCGCCAAGCGCCTCCACTTGCGGCGCCCAGATACGGGCATCGCAGATAAGACCCGGCAGCAGCACGGCCGGAACTGCCAGAGAAGGCGATTCGCTCATGGATTCCAATCGTTCGTATATACGAAAACTTCGCCTACTCGAAATTGATGCAAAAGACCAGAAGCAATTGCTCCGCGCCGCCGCCGCTGATGAAAAAGAAATGCACGGGGGCCAGATACAGACAACCCTCCTCCGCAATGCGAAGGAGGGTGTGCCATGAAACGGTGCCCCGACGGGACGGTTCGACGAACCGGGGTCAGTCCACCAGCATCAGAGCATCGAGCGCCACGACGCCCTGCCACTTCGGATAAACGACGACCGGGTTGAGATCGAGCTCCTGGATGCGTGGCTCGCCGCGCAGCAAACGCCCGATTCCAAAGATGAGATCGGCCACTGCTTCGACATCGAGCGCCGGCGCGCCGCGATAGCCATACAGCAGCGCGGCCTGCTTGAGCTTGCCGAGCTCGGCCACAATGGCCTCCTTCGTCATGTCGGGCGAGAGCAGCCGGACGTCCTGAAGGATCTCCGCCGTCACGCCGCCGAAGCCGGCGAGGATGACCGGCCCCCATTGCGGATCGTTCTTGGCCCCAACGATGAGTTCGAGGCCACGCGCGCCCATCGCTTCGATCAGCACACCATCGAGAATGATGGAGGCATCGTAGCGCTTCACATCAGCGAACATCTTGTCCCAGGCGGCGCGGATCGCGTCGGCCCCGACAAGATTGAGGGCGACGCCACCCGCATCGCTCTTGTGGCTCAACGCTGCGGCCTGCGCCTTCATCACCACCGGACCGCCAATGGCTTCCGCTGCTGCAATGGCGTCTTCGACAGTCGCAGCGAACTGACCCTTGGGGAAGGGGATACCAAGCGGCGCCAGCAATGCTTTCGCCTTGTACTCAGGCACCACACCTTTCTCGCTCGCGAGCGCTGGCACGGTCGCCGGGGCGGCGTCGGTCTTGCTCGCATCGCGCGCACCGGCCGCCGAGAGACGGCGGATGGCCCTCAGCGCCCGTTCCGTCGTCGGGAAATAGGGAATGCCCTCGGCGCGCAGCTGCTCGATCCAGTCGGCAGGCACATCCGCGCCTTCATCTACCCCGCCGAAGATCACCGGTTTGGTGGCCTTCAGTTCGCGCACCGCCTTGAGAAAGGGCGGCAACTTGATGCCGATCGTGGCGGGATTGGTCTGGATAATGCCGGCGAAGATCGTGCCGACGCGGTCATCCTCGAACAGTGCCGCCAGTGTGCGATAATACATGTCCGGATCGACCAGACCCTGCGCGGTAAGATCGAGCGGGTTGCTGACCGGCACGAAATCGGGAAGCGCAGCGCGCAGAGCCGGTGCATTGTCATCATTGAGCGTCGGCAGCTCAAGCTCAAGCTCCTCCGCCAGATCGAGCGTGAGTGCCTTGAGCGCACCGGACTCGCCCAGCACCGCCGTGCCGCCGCTCGGCAGCGAGGGGCAGCGCGCAGCGATTTCGGTAATGTCGCCCAGTTCTTCGAGCGTCTCAGCGACAACCACGCCGGCGCGCTCCACCTTGGCGCGCATCAGCTTGTAGTCGCCGGCCATGGCGCCCGTATGCGTCGCGGCGGATTCACGCGCGGCGCTGCTCTTGCCGGGATGCAGCAATGCGACCAGCTTGCCGGCTTCGCGGGCCTTGTCCATCAGGGCGAGGAAGCGGGCCGGATCGCGGAATTGCTCAACGATCATCGCGATGATCCGCGTCTTCTCGTCCGCGATCATGAATTCGACATAATCCTCGACACCGCTGCCGGCCTCGTTGCCGGTCGAGACCGAGTAAGTGAGGTCGAGCGTGCGGCTCTCCAGCATCACCGCGAGCACGGCCGCCATGGCGCCGCTCTGCGAGACGATGCCCACGCCACCGGGGCTCGGCGTCTTTACGTGCGTATCAATGAAGGTGAGCGGAATGCGATCGAGATAATTCACCGACCCCAGGCAGTTCGGCCCCTCAACCACCATGCCAGCCTCATGCGCGATGCGACCGATCTCCTGCTGATCCGCAACGCCCTGCTCGCCACCCTCGGCAAAGCCTGCAGCGAAGATGATTGCTGCACCGGCTTTGCGCGCAGCAAGCTGGCGCATGGTATCGAGCACGGCGACGCGCGGAATGGCGAGGATGGCGCAATCAACGCCCTCAGGCAGCGCTTCTACGCTCGGCACCGCCGGGCGGCCGCTGATCGTTTCGCGCTTGGGATTGACGAGGTGAATGTCGCCGGAAAACTCGTTGCGCACCAGATTGGCCAACACGCTCGCGCCAAGTGAGCCGGGCGTTTCCGATGCACCAACAATTGCGATCGACCGCGGACGCAGCAAGCGATTGATGTCACGCGTTCCCGCCTGCGGGCGCTCTCCGGCTTCAACCGTCATAATTCAACTCTCCTTTGCGAAACCAGCCTTTGGTCCGCAGCAAAACAAGGGCGGATCAGACCACTCGCCCCGAAGCGAGAGAGGCTCGGGGCGAATGAAGCAACACATGAAAAGAGGCGGCCCTGCACAGGCCGCCCCTCCTCGATCGAATGTCAGGCCTTGGTCTTGTCGTAGTGACCCAGACCCGGCTTGAACGTCTTGTCGTCAAGGAACTGCTTCATCGCGACATGGCGGCCATCCGACTTGTCGAACCAGTTGAGGCCTTCCTGCAGACGGATCAGATAATCCTCGGCATTGTCGTAGGTCATTTCCTTCACGCGGCGCACGGCGTCCTTGGTGTACTTAAGCGTCGCCCAGTTCTTCTGGATCAGCGTCTCGGCGACCTGCGTGACCCGTGCCTTGAGTTTCTCGACCGGCATGGATTCGTTGACGAGATTGTAGCGCGCCGCTTCCTGGCCGGAGAGGTTCTCACCCATCATGGCGTGATACATGGCAACGCGCATTGGCATGAGGTCGACAGCAACCTTGGTCGCACCGCCGCCGGGCAGGATGCCCCAGTTCACTTCAGAGAGGCCGAACTGCGCTTCGTCCGCCGCAAAGGCGAGGTCGCAAGCGAAGAGCGGACCATAAGCGCCGCCGAAGCACCAGCCATGCACCATCGCGATGGTCGGCTTCTGATAATAGCGCAGGCGCTCCCACCAGCTATAGGCTTCCCGCTGCGCCTTGCGCGTGCCAGCGAGCCCTTCAGCCTCCGTCTCGCGGAAATATTCCTTGAGGTCCATGCCCGCACACCAGGCCGGCCCTTCGCCGCCGAGCACCAGCACGCCGACATCATCACGAAACTCAAGTTCCGTAAGGACCTTCATCATCTGGCGATTGAGCTTGGGGCTCTGCGCATTCCGCTTGGAGGGACGGTTGTAGTAAACCCAGGCGATGTTGTTCTCGATCTCGTAGCGAACGGTATCTTCTTCCCGCTCGACCGACTTGTTTTCCTCAGCCATATGATTTCCCTTCAAGGCAATTTATGCTATATTCCATAGCATTATTGATGGTGGGCCACAAGTGCTGGCTCGATCGATGATGCAGGCGGAAATCCGAGGACGCAATGGCTAAGGACCCCAGGCAGACCAACAGCAAGGCAGAAGAGCAGGCGCCCGAATCGCCCCTCTCCAGCCCGCTTGATTCCATGCTCGGCTACCGTTTGCGCCGCGCCTCCATGGCGATGATGGGCGATGTTATCGACTCACTCCGCGCCATTGATCTCAGCGTTGGTGAGGCTTCGCTCCTTATTCTCGTCGGGCATAATCCCGGCTGCCGTCAGAGCGATGTGGGTCGAGCACTCGCTATCAAGCGCGCGAACCTCACACCGCTTATCGGGCGCCTCAAGGGACGCAGGCTGATCAGTGATGCACCGATTGACGGTCGTTCGTTGAGCCTCACCCTCACGGAAGAGGGGGAAGCTCTGCAAAAGGAAGCGATGAAACGTGTTCGGGCCAGCAACCGGAAGTTCCAGAAGCGGCTCACCATGGAAGAGAAGGCGCTGCTCGCCGCGCTCGAAGCGCTAAGCTGAACAGCACCCTTCGCTCACGTCCGAAGCATTTACGCGATCTCTGCGCCCGCCTTCACCTTGACCGGGATGCGCAGATAGCGGACCCCGTTGGCCTCGGCTTCCGGAAACCGCCCGGCGCGGATATTCACCTGGATTGAAGGCAGCAGCAGCCGCGGCGCGGACAGCGTCGCATCGCGCTTCGTGCGCATCGCCACGAATTCGTCCTCGCTTACGCCGTCATGCACATGAACGCTTGCCTTGCGCTGCTCGCTGACGGTGGTCTCCCAGCGGTAGTCATCGCGTCCCGGCGCCTTGTAATCATGGCACATAAACAGTCGCGTCTCCGGCGGCAGGCTGAGCAGCCGCCTGATCGAGCGATAAAGCTGGCGCGCATCGCCACCGGGAAAGTCGGCGCGAGCCGTGCCGTAATCCGGCATGAACAGCGTATCACCAACGAAGACCGCGTCGCCGATCCGATAGGTGATGTCCGCCGGCGTATGGCCGGGCGTGTGCATCACTTCAATCTCAACCGAGCCGAGCGCAAAGCGTTCTCCATCGGAGAACAGGCAATCGAAATCCGAACCGTCGGTCTTGAGATCGTCAAGCGCGAAGACCGGGCGGAAGATTTTCTGCACATCGCGGATATGTTCCCCGATGCCGATCTTCGCGCCCGTCCTTGCCTTGATGAAGGGCGCAGCGGACAGATGATCGGCGTGGGCATGCGTCTCCAGGACCATCGCGATCCGCCAGCCCTGCTCCGTTGCCCGCGCGAGGATCCGCTCGGCTGAACGGGTGTCGACCTCCCCGCTCGCAGGATCGAAATCAAGTACCGGATCGATGACGGCAGCCGTCTGCGTCTGCGGGTCGACGACCAGATAGCTCACGGTATTGGTCGGCTCGTCGAAGAATGCCTCGATGATGGGCTGTGTGGTCACAAGTGCCTCCATTCGTTCCTTGACATTATAGGTACGCCTTTTACATTAGCAATATCTAATTTAGAGGAATCTGATGTTAAAGGCTCCCCTCGACCTCACCAGTTTCGAGCAGCGCTCCGATCAGGTCGCAAAGGTGTTGAAGGAACTGGGCAACGGCCGCCGGCTGATGCTGCTGTGCAAGCTGGTCGAACATGGTGAACGCACGGTGAGCGATCTGGCCGACGACATCGGCCTCTCACAATCCGCCCTTTCGCAACATCTCGCCCGGATGCGAGAGGAAGGCCTTGTGGGTTTCCGGCGTGAAAGGCAGACGATCTGGTATCGGATCGTCGATCCCCGGATCGAGTCCCTGCTGGCTACGCTTCATCAGCTCTATTGTGTGGAAGCTGAGATGCCCTTCACGACCACCGCTTGCGAGCCTGGCATCGAGCACGCAAAGTGACGACGGCGCAGATCCTGCTCGCTCTGCTGTCCGGCGGAATCATCGGCATTGTGCTGGGACTGGTCGGCGGCGGCGGATCGATCCTCGCAGTCCCATTGCTTGTCTATGTGGTGGGCGTGGGCTCGACCCATGCCGCAATTGCGACGGCAGCGGTTGCTGTTGCGGCCAATGCGGCGACAGGCCTTGCGGGGCATGCGAAAGCCGGCAGAGTGAAGTGGCCCTGCGCGCTGGTCTTTGCGGCGGCGGGCGTTCTCGGCGCGGCGTTGGGCGCAGAGATTGGCAAGGCCTTCGACGGGACACGACTGCTGATGCTGTTCGGCCTACTGATGATCGCCATCGGCTTTGCGATGCTGCGGAAGCGCGAGGGTGCCGATGATCCAGACGTCCGCCTGTCGCGCAGCACAGCAGGCGCACTTCTTCCCCGGCTCGTCCCGATGGGTGCCGGTGTCGGCCTTGCCTCCGGCTTCTTCGGGATCGGTGGCGGCTTCCTGATCGTTCCGGCGCTGATCGCGGCGACTGCCATGCCCTTTGCCTATGCTGTCGGCACATCACTGTTCATCGTCACGGCGCTCGGCCTGACCACAGCGACGTCCTACGCGCTTTCGGACTATGTCGACTGGCCTTTGACAGCCCTGCTCATCGCCGGCGGAGCAGGTGGTTCGACCCTTGGAATTTTTGCCGGACGCAAGCTGGCTCACCACAAGCGGATTCTTGAGCGGGGCTTTGCGCTCCTTGTCATTGCAGTGGGCTGCTATATCGTTCTGGCCCGTTAACTTCAGGGCCAACGGGTCATTTCAGCGCTGGCCGATAAAACGACCCGCGCCCCGCTCCTGACTTGCAGCTTCCTTCAACGACCGATATTCCTCAACGCAGGAATTACAAACGCTTCGGGCGGATGTCGACTCGAACGGCTTGATCAGCTGCGTTGTGATCCTAGACTGTGGATCGCAATGTCGCGGATGCCGGACTGAGAACGCTTCCGCAAATCGAAGTTACAAAAGAAGTAACGAGAAGCGAGGTGAGGATGCGTGTCGGCATGGGCTTGAAGGCATTTGGGCTGTCTGTTGCAATGGCTGCGTGGAGCACCGGTGGTGTGGCCCAGCCAGACACGCAACCGCCTTCCCATCAGGATCCACGAGCGGGCTATGCTGCGCTTGCCCAACTTCCCGACTGGAGCGGCGTTTGGTCTCCCGATTGGAGTATGACGGCAAAGAACCGCAGCAAGGAGCCACAGTTCACGCAAGCCGCTGCGCAAACCTCCCAAGCCTTCAAAGCAGCGCAAGAGCGCGGCGAAAACCTGCAGGGCGAAGTGGCGAATTGCCTGCCGCCGGGCATGCCGGGAATCATGTCCCAGCCCTACCCGATCGAATTCCTGTTCCGACCGGGTGCCGTCTACCTCATCACTGAAACCTACAGCCAGGTCCGTCGCATATACACCGATGGTCGCCCCCTGCCTGAAGATCCCGATCCATTTTTCAACGGCCATTCTGTGGGATGGTGGGAAAATGACACGCTGGTTGTCGAGACGACCGGGATCAATCCCCGCAACGTGATCGTCCCAGGCATTCACGCCACCGAGCAAACACGCATTCGCGAGACATTCCGCTCCGACGCACCCGGCAAACTAACCGTGGAAACGAGCATTACCGACCCCACTCTCTTCATCGAACCGTTCGTCACCCAAGCTTCGTTCGCACGAAATGACGGCTGGGAAATGCGCGAATATGTCTGCGCGGAAAACAATAAGGACGGGGCCGACGAGTTCGGTCGCCCGACCATGAACCTGGATTGAGGGCTTAACCGATGAAACGCTACATCTCCATGATCACGATCGCCGCAATCATGGGCGGCCTGGGTGTGTCAGGTTCGGCTCATCATTCCACAGCCATGTTCAACTGGGGCAAGGAAATCCCCATGAAGAATGCAACGGTCGAACGATGGTCATGGACCAATCCTCACACCTTCCTGTATGTCACAGTCCCGACAGCGGACGGAACGGAGCGTTGGGCCTTTGAGGGTATGAGCCCCAGCCACCTCTCGCGCACCGGATGGAACCGACATACGCTGGTCCCCGGCCAAAAGATCGACCTGACCTATTATTCGTTGCGGGATGGGCGAAAGGGCGGGTTCAACATGTCCGTGACGCTGCCCGATGGCCGGACACTGAGACAGCTTCCGGCCAGGGCATCCAGCGATAACGCCAGTCGCTGACAACAAAACTATTGCCGCCGGCTCAAGCCAGGCGAGCGCGGCTTCGGCCGTCTAAAAGATGTTGGAAGAAATGGCGCGCCCGGAACGATTCGAACGTCCGACCCTCAGATTCGTAGTCTGATGCTCTATCCAGCTGAGCTACGGGCGCTTGCCAATCTCGCGGTGCCCTGGGGCGCCGTGGGAGAGGCGCAGATAGTCGGGGGCGCCGCTTGTGGCAACCCCCTTTTTCGCATTCTTTTGTGCGCTCTCAGCTGCGGGCCGCGAGCGCTGCCTGAGCCGCTGCCAGACGCGCGATCGGCACGCGATACGGCGAGGCGCTGACATAATCGAGGCCGGTCTTCTCGCAGAAGGCAATGGAGGCGGGATCGCCGCCATGCTCGCCGCAAATGCCCAGCTTGATGTCCGGGCGCGTCGCCCTGCCCCGCTCCACCGCGATCTGAATCAGCTCGCCGACGCCCTCGACATCCAGGCTCACGAACGGATCACGCGCGAAGATGCCCTTGTCGACATACTGGGTGAGGAAGCGGCTCGCATCGTCGCGGCTGATGCCGATCGTCGTCTGGGTGAGATCGTTGGTGCCGAAGGAGAAGAACTCGCCGGCCTCGGCAATCTCGCCTGCCTTGAGCGCCGCGCGCGGCAGCTCGATCATCGTGCCGACCAGATACTCCACCGACGTGCCGCGCTCGGCAAACACGGCCTTGGCAGTCTTGTCGACGATCTCCTTCATCAGCTCCAGCTCGCGCTTTGTGGCGACGAGGGGAATCATGACCTCGGGAATCGGTGCCTCGCCGCTTGCCTTGGCGACATCGAGCGCGGCCTCGAAGATCGCGCGGGCCTGCATCTCGTAGATCTCGGGATAGGTGACGCCAAGGCGGCAGCCGCGGTGACCGAGCATCGGGTTGAACTCGTGCAGTTCGGCAGCCCGGCGCTTGAGCAAATCGACGCTCACCCCGGCGGCCTCGGCCACGTCGGCGAACTCGGCATCCTCATGCGGCAGGAACTCGTGGAGCGGCGGATCGAGCAGGCGGATTGTGACGGGCAGGCCCGCCATTTCCGTGAAGATCGCCGTGAAGTCGGCCCGCTGCTCGGGCAGCAGCTTGGCCAGCGCCTCGCGACGACCCGCTTCGGTCTCGGCAAGGATCATCTGGCGCACGGCTGTGATCCGGGCCGCATCGAAGAACATATGCTCGGTGCGGCACAGGCCCACGCCTTCCGCGCCGAACTCGCGGGCGGTGCGGCAATCCTGCGGTGTCTCCGCATTGGCCCGCACCTTGAGGCGGCGCACCTGATCGGCCCAGACCATGAGCGTACCGAAATCGCCGGCCAGCTCGGGCTGCACCGTTGGCACTTCGCCGGCCATCACTTCACCGGTCGCGCCGTCGATGGTGATGATATCGCGCTCCTTGAGCAGCCGGTCGCCGATCCGCATCAGCTTGCCCGCCGCATCGATGGATATGCTGCCCGCGCCGGAGACGCACGGGCGCCCCATGCCGCGCGCCACCACGGCTGCGTGGCTGGTCATGCCGCCGCGCGCGGTCAGAATGCCCTTGGCGGCGTGCATGCCGTGAATGTCCTCGGGGCTCGTCTCGATGCGCACGAGGATCACCGCTTCGCCCAGCTCATTGAGCCGCTCGGCTGCCTCGGCATCGAACACCACCTGACCCGAGGCTGCGCCGGGCGAGGCCGGCAGGCCCTTGGTGAGCACGTCGCGCGCGGCCTTGGGGTCGAGGGTGGGATGCAGCAATTGATCGAGCGCAGCGGCATCGACGCGCGCGACGGCCTCTTCCTTGCTGATCAGCCCTTCATTGGCCATGTCCACCGCGATCTTGAGCGCTGCCTTGGCGGTGCGCTTGCCCGAGCGGGTCTGGAGCATCCAGAGCTTGCCCTGCTGCACCGTGAACTCGATGTCCTGCATATCGCGGTAATGCGTCTCGAGGATCTGGAAGACCTTAGCCAGCTCGGCGTAAGTTTCCGGCATGGATTCTTCCATGCTGAGCGGCTTGGCCCCTGCCCGCTCGCGCGCGGCCTTGGTCAGATATTGCGGCGTGCGGATTCCCGCCACCACGTCCTCGCCCTGCGCATTGATGAGATATTCGCCATAATAGGCGTTCTCGCCGGTCGCCGGATCGCGAGTGAAGGCAACCCCCGTTGCCGAGGTGTCGCCCATATTGCCGAACACCATCGCCTGCACGTTCACGGCCGTGCCCCAGTCACCGGGGATGTTGTTGAGGCGGCGATAGACCTTGGCGCGGTCCGCCTGCCAGCTGCCGAACACGGCCCCGATAGCGCCCCACAGCTGCTCGTTCACATCCTGCGGGAACGGCTTGCCCCAGAGCTGCTGGACGAGCGCCTTGTATTCCGCAACCAGCGCCTGCCAGTCGCTCGCTTCCAGCTCGGTGTCGAGATAGGCACCCTTGTCTTCCTTGGCGATCTCCAGCGCTTCCTCGAACTTGCCATGATCGAGGCCGAGCACGACGTCCGAATACATCTGGATGAAGCGGCGATAGCTGTCCCACGCAAAGCGCGCGTCGCCCGAGACGGCAGCGAGACCCTCGACGGTTTCGTCATTCAGGCCCAGGTTCAGCACCGTGTCCATCATGCCCGGCATGGAGACGCGCGCGCCGGAGCGGACGGAGACCAGCAACGGATCGGCCTTGTCGCCGAAGCGCTTGCCGGTCACGCCCTCGATATGCGCGATGCCCGCGGCGACTTCCGCGTTCAGGCTCTCGGGATAGGTCTCGCCATCCTCATAATAGCGCGTGCACATCTCGGTCGTGATCGTGAAGCCGGGTGGCACCGGCAGGCCGATGGCCGCCATACCATCCAGATTGGCGCCCTTGCCGCCAAGCAGGTTCTTGTCACCCTTGCCGCCGTCATCGACGTCGCCACCGAAACGATACACATATTTGGTCATCGAAACATTCCACCCTGCATTGGAATGCGCACCGGAACGGCCTGCTCTGTTCTCTGCCGCCCGTACGCGCGATTTGTCGTTCGCGAACCTAACCCTCGATTTTCGAGAAATCCGCCACTTTGTGCACCGCAGCACGAATGCGGGTCAACAGACTTAACCGTGATTGCCGCTTGATCGGATCGGCATCGTTGACCGTGACGGTCTCAAAAAAGGCGTCGATGGGCGCGCGCAGCGTCGCCAGCGCGGCCATGGCGCCCTCGAAATCCTCCGCCGCAATCGCCGCCTCGGCGCGCGGCTCGGCCTCGTCGAGCGCATTGATCAGCGCCGCCTCGGCAGGCTCCAGCGCATAAGCGGGCGCCGCAGCCGCGAAATGCGCCTCATGCTCGCGCATCGCCTGCGCCATGTCAGGATCGGTCAACGCCTCGCCGGGGTCTTCCTCACCAAGCTGGCTCTGCGGCTTGCCACCCTCGGGCTGCTCCTTCTTGAGGATATTCGCCGCGCGCTTGTAGCCCGCAAGGAGGTTCGCACCATCCTCGGTGCTGACGAAGGATTGCAGCGCATGAACGCGGGAGAGCAGGCGGACGAGATCGTCCTCGCCGCCAAGAGCGAACACGGCATCGATGAGGTCGTGACGTACCCCCGCCTCGCGTTGCTGGACCTTGAGACGGTCGGCAAAGAAGTCGAGGAGATCGCGGGTAGCGCGATGTCCTGGAGCAGCTTGACGATCATCAACGCCTAGCCGTGCTTCTGCAAAAGCAACCACCTGCTCAAACGTCGCCGGCTTTCCAAGAGCGGATTCCAAGCCGAAATACGCCTCTGCAAAAGCGCTACGTCGTTCTGAACTACGGGCTTGGACATACCAAAGATAGGAGGCACTCAGAAGTGCGATTGTAAGCGAGCCTCGAATTTGCTTGCCCAAGATCGATCGGATGCAACCGAGCGCGGCGCGGCGCAATGCAAACGGATCTTTTGAACCCGTAGGCTTCTCGTCGACCGCAAAAAAACACACTAATGTATCCAGCTTATCCGCCAGCGATACCGCCACCGTCACCGGCGCAGTCGGAACCTCATCCCCCTGCCCCACCGGCTTGTAATGATCGCGGATCGCGTCGGCGACTTCGTCCGGCAGACCTTCGGCGCGAGCGTAGTAGCCGCCCATCAGGCCCTGCAGTTCGGGGAACTCGCCGACCATTTCGGTGACAAGATCGGCCTTGCACAGGCGGGCGGCCTGTTCTGCGAGGTCTGCCAGCGCCTTCCGCTCCTCGTCATTCCCGCGCACGCGGGAATCCAGGGGCGTTGCCGGCTGCGGTTGCGCTGTTGGGGCCTGGACCCCCGCGTCCGCGGGAGTGACGGAGGTATTGGAGGCGCCAACAATGCCTTCCTCAACAAGCCAGCGGGCCAACGTCGCCACGCGCTCGACCTTGTCGGCCACCGTGCCCAGCTTTTCATGGAAGGTGATGCGCGAGAGCTTTTGCGCGTGATCCGCAAGCTTCGTCTTCTTGTCCTGCTCCCAGAAGAAGCGCGCATCGGAGAGGCGGGCGGCGAGGACCTTGCCATTGCCCTCGACAATCGCCGTGCCGCCGTCGTTGGCCTCGATGTTCGCCGTGCAGATGAAAGCGTTGGCGAGCTTGCCGCTCTCATCGCGCAGCACGAAATATTTCTGGTTGATGCGCAGCGTGAGCTGGATGACCTCGGGCGGCACCTCCAGGAATGCCGCATCGAAGCGCCCGAGCAGCGGCACCGGCCATTCCGTCAGCCCGGCATTTTCGGCAACGAGCCCTGCATCGGGGATCAGCTCCAGCCCGGCCTGCGCAGCCAGTTCCTCGGCGCGCCGCGCGATGATTGCCCGGCGCTCCTCCTGGTCCACGATCACGTAGGCCGCGCGCAGCTGATCGGCGTAGGTCGCCGCGCTCTCGATGGCGATCTCGCCGCTCGAATGGAAGCGGTGGCCGCGTGTCGTCCGCCCGGTCGCAATCCCCTCGATGGCGAAGGGCACCACTTCATTGCCGAGCAGCGCGATGATGCCCTGCAGCGGACGCACCCAGCGCAGGCTCTCGGTGGAGAGGCTGGCATCGCCCCAGCGCATCGACTTGGGCCAGGGGAAGGCACGCACGACCTGCGGGATTGCCTCGGCCAGAACGTCAGCCGTCGCGCGCCCCGGCTTCTCGACCGTGGCGAACCACACGCCGTCGCGGTCCTCGAGCTGGTCCTGCGTCAGGCCGGTCTTGCGCAGGAAGCCTTCCAGCGCTTGCGGCGGGGCCGAGGTGCGCGGGCCTTTGAATTCCTCGCTGACGGCCTGTGTCGAGAGCGGTAAAGCGCGCGCGATGAAGGCGAGGCGGCGCGGCGTGGCATAGACTGTCAGGCCCTCAGGCTTGAGACCCGCCGCACCCAGCGCCTCGCCGAGCAGCCGCGCGAGATCGTCCGCAGCCTTTGCCTGCATCCGCGCCGGAATTTCCTCGCAGCGCAGCTCAAGAAGGAAGTCAGCGCTCATCATTCCGCCCACCCGTTATGCTTCATCCAGGCCTCGCAGCTTCCCTTCGCGAGATCGCGCACCCGGCCCATATAGCTGGCGCGCTCCTGCACGCTGATGACGCCGCGCGCCTGCAGCAGATTGAAGACGTGGCTTGCCTCGATGGCCTGCTCATAGGCGGCCAGCGGCACGTTTGCCGCAATGCTCGCCTGGCATTCCGCCTCGCAGTCCCTGAACCAGCGGAACAGCTTCTCGGTATCGGCCACCTCAAAGTTCCACTTGGAGAGCTGGCGCTCATTCTCGAGGAACACGTCACCATAAGTGACGGCCGGGCGGTCCCCGACGGCATCGTTGAACACGAGGTCGTACACGCTGTCGACGCTCTGGATATACATGGCGAGGCGCTCAAGCCCATAGGTCAGCTCGCCCGCCACCGGCTTGCAGTCGAACCCGCCCATCTGCTGGAAATAGGTGAACTGCGTCACTTCCATGCCGTCGCACCACACCTCCCAGCCCAGGCCCCAGGCGCCCAGCGTCGGGCTTTCCCAGTCGTCCTCCACGAAGCGGATGTCGTGCAGCAGCGGATCGATGCCGATCGCCTTGAGCGAGCCCAGATAAAGGTCCTGCAGGTCCGGCGGGCTCGGTTTCATGATCACCTGATACTGGTAATAATGCTGGAGCCGGTTGGGGTTCTCGCCATAGCGCCCGTCGGTCGGTCGGCGCGAGGGCTGCACATAGGCGCAGTTCCACGGATCGGGGCCAAGGCTGCGCAGCGTCGTCGCCGGGTGGAAGGTGCCCGCGCCCACCCGCATGTCGAACGGCTGCAGGATCACGCAACCCTGCGCTGCCCAATAGTCGTGCAGCGTCAGAATGAGTTGCTGAAAGCTCAGCGGAGTGGAGGCCTTGTCCTGCATGCGTCAACCGTCTCACGTCTAGGCTTTGGCGGCTTTGTACCGCCCTTTCGGAACCGGCGCGCTTTGGCCCATGGGGCAATCGCGGTCAAGCGGCGCGGCGGCGCTCCGCGCAAGCAGGCTTGCGCCAGAGCGCCAAGTCCGCAATGCAGTCAGCGACTTGAGGAATAGGCTATGCACTGGAAATCACTGATCCTCGGCTGCGCGATGCTGTTCTCGCCCGGCCTGCACGGCACCGCCATGGCGCAACAGGCAGAGGCGGCAGCGCGCCCTGCGCCTGCGGCGGACGCCCCGGCGGTCCACGCCCGCCCGGCGCTCTGGGCAGTACGGGATGATGATACCACCATCTATCTCTTCGGCACCATTCACCTGCTCAAGCCGGGCGTAAGCTGGTTCGAAGGGCCGGTGCGCGCCGCCTTTGACGAGTCGCAGACCGTTGTCCTCGAGGTGATCGATCAGAATGAGGGCGGCGCGCAGGATGCGATCATGCGGCGTGCGCTGGATATCGGTGGCCTGCCGCTTTCCAACAAGCTCGATGAGGAGACTCGCACCGCCTATTTCGCCGCGCTCGAAAAGCACGGCGCGCCGGTCATGGTCTATGATCGCGTGCGACCATGGTTCGCTGCCCTGACCCTTGCCGTTCTGCCGCTGCGGTCCCTTGGCTATTCGCCGGAAACCGGTGTGGATCGCGCCATCCATGCCGCCGCAACCGATGCAGGAAAGCAGCTGATCGGGCTGGAAACCTCGGCCGAGCAGATCGGCTTTTTCGAGACGATGCCTGAAGGGCTGCAGCTCACGCTGCTGAACGAAACGATCCGGGAACTGCCGGAACTGCCGGAGACAATCGAGGAAATGATCGCGGCGTGGAGCGCCGGCGACGAAGACGCGTTGGCCGCGATCATGAACGAGACGGCCGAAAGCAACGAGGAGATCGAACGCATCCTGCTTACCGAGCGCAACGAGCGCTGGTCCGACTGGATTGCGGCGCGTATGAAGCAACCGGGCACCGTGTTCATGGCCGTCGGCGCAGGGCATCTGGCTGGCGACAAGAGCGTTCAAGCGATGCTTGAACAGCGCGGATTGGTCGCGCAACGGATCGAACGGGCCGAGTGAGCGCCACGGGCCATGAGCGACCGTAGCACAAGCCTGCCATGATCGGCCTGCGCCCCGGCGGCATCAGGCTCCCTACCGCCGCACTGCTTCTGATCGCGCTCGCCTCCCTCGCCGCCTTGCTGTGGCTGGGGTGGCGGCTCGGCGCGCCGACACAACCGGACCCGTCGCAGGTGACCGCGCGCCCCGCTCTTTGGCAAGCGACCAAGGGAAGTGCGCGGCTTTGGCTTTTCGGCACCATTCACGCCGTCCCCAAAAGCGAGCCTTGGCTCTCGCCTGCCATTGCAAAGGCCGCCGACGAGAGCGACCGGCTATTTCTGGAGGTCACCGGCCTTGAGGCGGAACGCAAGGACCGCGCGGTCTTCGAGCGGCTGGGGCGCAGGAAGGGCCTTCCACCAATCCTTGATCGCCTCTCGCCCACAGACGCGGAGCGCTATCGGGCGCTTCAGCGCGACCATGGCGCGGCGCTTAACGCGCTGGATGGTTATGAAAGCTGGGCGGCCGCTCTGCTGATCAATGCCGCGGCTGCCTCGGGCTTGTCGCTCTCTTCGGCGGAAGCCGGCGAAGCTGTGCTGTCCCGCCGCTTTGCGGGCGCATCGCGACCCGTACTCGGGCTGGAAACCATCGATGAGCAGCTTGGCCTGTTCGACACCATGCCAGAAGCGGACCAGATTTGGCTGCTCTCCCAGTCTCTTGGCGATGCGGCGCAGGCGCCCGCGCTGTATCGCAGCCTGCACGACGCCTGGGCCAGCGGAGATATGGCTACGCTGGAGCGCGAGTTCATTACGCCATTCACGCAGGCGCCCGGCTTGCGCGCAAGACTGATCGACGGGCGTAACGATCGCTGGGCGCAGCGTCTGGATAACGCCATGCAGGCCAAGCCGGGCACGGCGTTTGTTGCCGTGGGCGCGGGGCATCTGCTCGGCAGCCGCAGTTTGCAGGCGCGACTGGAAGCACGAGGCTGGCAGATCGAGCGGGTCCAGTGAGTTGGCAACGGTCTGAGCCGGCCTCAACCCTATCCTTTTCGCCCCTCCCTTCCGTTCGTGTCGAGCGAAGTCGAGACACCGCGCGCTGACCTGCCATGTCTCGACTTCAGCCAAAAGGCTGAAGTTTATCCTGAGCGCCAGCCCTGCAGGCAGTCGAAGGGCTCGGCATGAGTGGAGAACTGCAGAGATAAAGGGACGGAGGAAAGAATGCCGGCGTTTACCCCCAGACATGGTCCTGCTTGCTTTCCTGCCTGTTTGTCGCTAAGCGCCCCGGCTTCCGTCATGGTCATCCCTGGAGGCGTGGCGGAGTTTTTAGCACTAAGCTTCTGGAGACACGCACATGAGCGATACGCTTACGCTGTCGGCTGAGGCACGCGATCGGGCAGGCAAGGGAGCCTCCCGCGCTCTCCGCCGTGAGGGCCGCGTTCCCGCCGTTATTTATGGCAATAATGAAGAGCCGCAGTCGATTCACGTTGAGGAAAAGATCCTCATCAAGCAGCTCGGCACTGGCCATTTCTTCAATTCGGTGATCATGGTCGAAGTGGGCGGCAAGAAGGTCCGCACGCTGGCCAAGGACGTCGCTTTCCATCCGGTTACGGATCGTCCGCTGCACGCCGACTTCCTGCGCGTCTCCGAGCATGCCCAAGTGCACGTGAATGTGCCCGTGGTGTTCGAGAATGAAGATGCCGCTCCCGGCCTCAAGCGTGGCGGCGTTCTGAACGTCGTGCGCCACGAGCTTGAGATGGTTGTGGACGCCGCGAACATTCCCGAGAGCATCACGGTTGATCTCAGCGGCTTCGATGTGGGCGATTCCATCCACATCAGCAGCGTGAGACTGCCCAAGGGTGCCGAACCCGCGATCACCGATCGCGATTTCACCATTGCCACCATCGTTGCACCGTCCGCGCTCAAGTCGAGCGAAGGCGATACGTCGAAGGAAGACGGCGAAGAGGGCGGCGAGGCTTAATCCTCACCGCGCGGGGGGAGCGCATCTGTGCAACTCTGGGTTGGCCTCGGCAATCCCGGACCGCAATATGCGCTCCACCGCCACAATGTCGGCTTCATGGCGCTGGACGTCATGGCCGAAGATCATGGCTTTTCGCCGTGGAAGAAGCAGTTTCAGGGCCTTGCCGCAGAAGGCCGCATCGGCGCTGAAAAGATCCTGCTGCTCAAACCCCAGACCTTCATGAACCAGAGCGGCCGCGCGATCCGCGCCGCCTGCGATTTCTACAAATTGGGCGTGGAGGACGTGACCGTCTTTCATGACGAGCTCGACCTTGCGCCAATGAAGATGAAAGTGAAGCGCGGCGGCGGCACCGCCGGCCACAACGGCCTGCGTTCCACGGACGCCCATCTTGGCAGAGAGTTCCGCCGCGTCCGCATCGGCATCGGCCATCCCGGCGACAAGGACCGGGTGACCGGCCATGTGCTCGGCAATTACGCCAAGATCGAGATTGAACCGCTCACAGATCTGCTGGGCGCGATGTCGCGGGAAGCGGAATGGCTGGCGAAAGGCGACGATGTTCGCTTCATGAACGAGGTTGCAAGGCGCCTGCAGGATTGAGCGACGCGCAGGCGGCTCCTATCGTCGTGCCCCGCCCCGCCCCTGAGACGCACGATAAGCCGCCAGTCGCGCACGCCATGGCGCCAGAACAGATTGTGGAACATCAGGACGCGCCATGGCAGGTTTCCCGGCTCGCAGGCGCGCACGATCGGCCTCGGGCGGATCGACTCGGCGGACCCGCACCTGCACTGTTCCCTGCCGCCTGATCCCCAGCAATTCCGCCGCGCCCTCGGAGAGATCGATAATCCGGTTCTGTGCGAACGGGCCGCGATCATTGACCCGCACGAGGATCGTTCGGCCCGTATCGAGCGCCGTCACCTCGACATAGCTCGGCAGCGGCAAGGTGGTGTGCGCGGCCGAAATCCAGTTCTTTATGTAGCGCTCGCCATTGGCGGTCTGGTTGCCTGACTCGCTGCCGTACCAGCTCGCATCGCCGAGCATGTCGTAATTGCGATCATCGGCGGGCGTGTAAGTTACGCCCCGGATGACATAGGGCGGCCCGATCCGCACCGGCGTATCGCTGACGGGCCGGTATTTGGGCGTTGTCGCACAGCCGGCCAGCACAGGCAAAAGCAGCAGCGCCACAGAGCCAAGAGCTTTGCGGGAACGGGACCAATCCGAGCGAACGAAATACATGCTGAAGGACTAGCCTGTTCTATCCGTCCAGCAAAGGTCCGGCAGGCTTGTCCCGCGTCTTGCAACAGAAATGACATACAAGACTGCAATGGAGCAGTGCGAAGCAGCGCTGCTCTCGACAAGCGCGACACATCATCAAGGGATCTTCATGTCTTTTCTCACCGACGCTGCGCGTGCGCCCTGGCGTAGCGAGCCAGCCCCTTGCAATGACGCAGAGTCGCTGGAAGCGCTTGTTGCCGCCAACCCCTCGCGCCGCACGGTACTCCGCAACGGCCTGCTCGGCCTCTCGGCGCTGACGGTGCCGAGCCTCGCCGGGTTGAGCACGAGCCGCGCATCGGGGCGCGCGGCGGGTACTGCCTCCGGCGACTATGCCATCACGTTCAAGTCGGTACCGATCAGCCGGGAAAATCGCGTGAGCGTCCCGGAGGGTTACCGTGTCGACATCCTGTTCAGCGCGGGCGATGTGGTGGAGCCCGGTGTCGCGCCCTTTGCCAGCGCCTTTGCTGATCCACAAACAACGGCCAAATGGGCCGGTGGCTGTCATGACGGCATGGAGATGTTCCCCCTGCCCGGCGTCGATGCCAATCAGCGCGCGCTGCTCGCGGTCAATCACGAGTTTCCCGACTGGTCAGTGCTGATGGCCGAAAAGTTCGATCCGAAGACCGCCAGCGACAGTCAGCGCGCGCTTGCGCTCTCGGCGGTTGGTGTTTCGATCATTGAAATTGCACGCGGCGAGAATGGCGACTGGGCCATTCAGCCTGAGTCACCCTATAACCGCCGCTACTCCGGCTCGACGCTTTATCGCCCCAGCGGGCCCGCTGCGGCGCGCCTCTCGGACGAGGTCGTCGGCACGCTCAACAATTGCTCCAGCGGCCGCACGCCGTGGGGAACCTACCTCACCTGCGAGGAAGCGACGGTCAATTATTTCGATCCATCGCGCCCGCGCGAGGACTATGGCTGGGTGGTCGAGATCGACCCGATGGGCACACTCGCGCCGCCCACCAAGCGCACGGCCATGGGCCGCTTCGAGCATGAGAACACTGCCTATCTGGCCAACGCGGACAATCGCGTCGCTTTCTACATGGGCGATGATTCCCGCCCCGGCTGCATCTACAAGTTCGTGCCGAACAAGCCGTTCGATGCCGATGACCGCGCCGCCAATCGCGACCTCCTCGACGATGGCACGCTCTACGTTGCCCGGTTCGCGGCGGATGGTACGGGCGAATGGCGCGCACTCGTCCACGGTCAGAACGGTCTGACCGCCAGCGCGTCCGATCCCGGCAACGTCACCCAGTTCGAGACCCCACCGCCTGCGGAGACCGTCAGTTTCGTCGATCAGGCCGATGTCGTCATCAACTGCAAGAGCGCGGCGCGCGTCGCTGGCGGCACGATGATGGATCGCCCGGAATGGGTGACCATCGCCCCGGACGGCAAGGCGATCTTCGTCTCGCTCACCAACAATGCCGGCCGCCGGGTGGCGGACGCCGCCAATCCGCGCGTCGCCAATCTTCATGGCCAGATCCTCAAATTCCGCGAAGCAGACGACTCTCCGCTCGCTACCCGCTTCCGCTGGGAGTTGCTGGTCGTCGCAGGCGAAGAACCGGTGACGCCGGGCCACACCACAAAGGGCGATGCCTTCTCCAGTCCGGACGGCATGCGCATTGATCCACAGGGCCGCCTCTGGGTGCAGACCGATCACACGATCACCGGTGCCTCCGGCACACCGGACAAGGCTATGGTGGATGTCTTCGGCAATAATGCGATGTTCCATGTCGACCCGGTAACCGGCGAAGCGCGCCGTTTCCTCGTCGGCCCCATGGGCTGCGAGATCACCGGCATCGCGCATACACCGGACCTCACGACCTTCTTCGTCAACATCCAGCACCCGAAGAAGGACTGGCCGGAGGCGGGCAAGGCGCCGCGCTCTTCCACCATCGTCATCCACCGGGAGGATGGGCGCCCCTTTGGCGCCTGAGAAGTCCCCGCGCGCCTCATGCTCAACAGGACTGGCGCAAACCGGCCCCAGCGACTATCGGGGCGGCTTTCCAGTCCTATGAGAATGAGCAACGAGCCATGGGTTTCAAATGCGGGATCGTCGGCCTGCCCAATGTCGGCAAGTCGACCCTCTTCAATGCGCTGACCGAGACGCAGGCCGCGCAGGCCGCCAATTATCCCTTCTGCACCATCGAGCCCAATGTCGGACAGGTGGCGGTGCCGGATGCGCGGCTGGACAAGCTCGCTGCCATTGCCGGCAGCCAGAAGATCATCCCCACCCAGCTCGCCTTCGTCGACATTGCCGGGCTTGTGCGAGGTGCCTCCAAGGGCGAGGGCTTGGGCAACCAGTTCCTCGGCAACATCCGCGAAGTGGACGCCATCGTCCATGTGCTGCGCTGCTTCGAGAATGACGACATCCAGCACGTCGACAACCGCGTCGATCCCATTGCCGATGCCGAGACGGTCGAGACCGAGCTGATGCTCTCAGACCTCGAAAGCCTTGAAAAGCGCGTGCCGGCTTATGCCAAGAAGGCGACCGGCGGCGACAAGGAAGCGAAGGTCGCCGCTGCCGTCCTCGGCCGCGCGCTCGATCTGCTGCGCGAGGGCAAACCCGCCCGCCTCGTCGAGCTCAATGACGAGGAGGAAACGCGCGTTTTCCAACAGGCGCAACTCCTCACCTCAAAGCCAGTCCTTTACGTGTGTAATGTTGAGGAAGAGAGCGCTGCGGAGGGCAACGCGTTCAGTGCCCGCGTGTTCGAAAAGGCGAAGGCTGAGGGCGCGCAGGCCGTCGTCGTCTCCGCCGCCATCGAGGCCGATCTGGTGACGATGCCGCTTGCGGACCGCGCCGAGTTTCTTGAGGCGATGGGCCTCGAAGAAGCCGGCCTCGCCCGCGTGATCCGGGCAGGCTACGAACTGCTTCACCTGCTCACCTTCTTCACAGTAGGCCCCAAGGAAGCCCGCGCCTGGACCGTCCATCAGGGCGCCACCGCCCCGGAAGCAGCAGGCGAAATCCACAGCGATTTCCAGAAGGGCTTCATCCGCGCCGAGACCATCGCCTTTGACGATTTCGTCACGCTTGGTGGCGAAGCAAAGGCCCGCGAAGCCGGCAAGCTCCGCGCGGAAGGCAAGGCCTATGTGGTGCAGGATGGCGACGTGATGCACTTCCTTCACAGCTGAGGGCGTGCGATAAGCACCCCATGACCGCATTCCGCCGCATCCTCCTCGCGCTGCTGACGCTCCTGCTGGCCCTTCCGGCCATGCAGGCGAATGCCTGCGCGCCGGTGGAGATGATGGAAAGTCAGGCCAACCTCGCCCACGACCATCATGCCGCCGCACGCAATGAGGACAGCCATCGAGGCCACGGGCCAGCACTGCCCGAGCCTGCGCGAACGACGCCGCATCACGAGTGTATCGGCTGCGTCCCGCCCATCGACATCCGCGTCTATCGCCCGGTTGGCCAGCTTGAGCCGATGACGGACACAGCTGGCTGGTCGCCTCACCCCACCCGCCTGACCGATTGGCTGGGCACGCCGGAAACACCGCCGCCGCGCCGCACCATCTGAACGCTTTTTCAACAGCTTCAGATAGGACTCATACAATGACTTTCAGACGTTACGCGCTCGCGAGCCTGCTCGCGGCGGCATCGCCCATTGCCCTGCACGCGCAGACCCCCATGGCGGGACATGACCACCAGCAACATCAGGGCGCAGGCGATCAGGCCCCGCCTGCCAACAATCCTGCACCGGCTGATCATTCGACGATGGACCATTCGACGATGGATCATCCGCAAATGGACCATAGCCAGCACGGCTCACCTCAGCCGGCTACTGCGTCAGACGCCAACCACGCTCACCCCGCCGATCCTGCCCTGCCTTATGTGGATGGCTCCGGCACCGCCCGCTTGCCGGCGGCCGAAGGGCCGATGTCCGGCCTCCACGTCATGAGCGGCGACTGGATGCTGATGGCGCATGGCAACGTCCAGCTCAGCTACACTGATCACAAAGGCCCACGCGGCGACAATCTGCTTTACTCAACGTCCATGCTGATGCTCGGCGCGCAGCGGGATCTGGGCGGCGCGCGGCTTTCCCTGCGCTCCATGCTCAGCCTTGAGCCCACCATGTCCGCACGCGGCTATCCCAATCTCTTCGCCACCGGCGAGACGGCAGGCAGTGAGCCCCTGGTGGACCGCCAGCATCCGCACGACCTGTTCATGGAGCTGGCCGCGCGGTTGGACGTGGACATCGCGCCCGGCGCCAGTATCTTCCTCTACGGCGGCCCGGTCGGCGAGCCGGCGCTGGGGCCATCGGCCTTCATGCACCGGGCAAGCGCCCATTATAACCCGGAGCCGCCGATCACCCACCACTGGTTCGATTCCACACACATCACTTATGGCGTGGTGACAGCCGGGCTTTCGCTCCCGCATTGGCAGATCGAGGCCTCAGCCTTCCGAGGCCGTGAACCGGACGAGGAGCGATGGGGCATCGAAACGCCGAAGCTGGACAGCTGGTCCGCCCGCCTGACATGGACGCCCACCGCCAACTGGGCGGCGCAGGTCAGCCATGGCTTCCTCAAGAACCCGGAGACGCTCCACGGCGACCAGAATGAGCATCGCACGACCGCGAGCGTCCATTATGCGAGTGGCGCCCTCACGGCGAGCGCGGCCTTCTCGGCCAAGAACCGCGATCCGGGCGGCACGCTGACCGCTTGGCTGGGCGAGGTGAATTACGACCTCACCCCGCGCCACAGCCTGTTCGGCCGCGTCGAGAATGTCGCCAATGACGAGCTGGTGCCCGATCATGACGATCCGCTCCACGATGTGCCGTTCCGCGTCACCAAGATGCAGGCCGGCTATGCGTGGAACACCCCCATCGGCAACGGCCCAGTGCGTCTCGCGCTCGGCGGCAGCGTCAATCTCTACGCCAAGCCGGCCGCGCTCGACCCACTCTATGGGGACAATCCCTGGGGCTACACGGTGTTCGCCCGGCTATCGCTGGGGCGGTAAGCAGCCTTGAAGGCGGCCCTGTTCTACCGCAGCAGGGGAACAGGGCCGCTCTCCGTTATGTGGCATTGGCCCGCAGGCGCCCGCGGCAATGGCGGCTCCTACTTCGTAGCGGCCTGACCGAACATGATGATATCGTGGTCATTTCATTGGCCGTCACCCTGAACTTGTTTCAGGGGGCCATCTCCCGATCAAGCCCGGTCTTGCGGGCACGATGGACGCTGCCCCGAAGGGCCGCGCAAGCCAAACAGGTTCAGCATAACAACGTGGAGAATGTCCGCTCTGTCCTAGGCATGCCCCACCCAGCCCCGCCAGGTGAAGGCGGCGAAGAACAGCGCCGTGTCGGCAAAGCCGCCTGCCTTCAGGATGTCCTCGTCCTGCTCGGGTGAAAAGCAGTTGAGGCTGGCCGCGACGGCCGCGCGGGCCTTGGTGGTGTCGGCCGGGTCGGCGCCCATGGCCGCGGGATAGGCGGCATAGCGATCCAGCCAGATATCCCGCTCGCCTGCGCCTTGCGGGAAGCTGCAGTGGGCCGCCACGAACGGCGCGCCCGGGCGCAGGCGGCGGTGGATTTCCTGCACCGTCCTCGTCCGCTCCGCCGCGTCGAGAAAGTGGAGGGTCAGAAGGCAAACGCCGGCAACGAACGGCCCGTCCGGCGCATCGTCGATCAGGCCGTGGACCAGTTCGATGCGCTCCATCAGCGGACCGAGCTTGCGTTCGGCAAGCCGCAGCATTTCCGCAGCCGGATCGACGCCGACGAAGCGCCAACCGGGTTGCGCCTCGGCCAGCGCCTTGAGCTCCATGCCGCCGCCAGCGCCCAGGACGAGCACCCGCGCATCGTGCGGCGCCCGCTCCGCCAGCAGCAATCCCGTCATCCGGTGCAGCGCATCGAGGCCCGGCACGAAGCGGCTCGGGCCGTCCCAATAGCGCGCTGTCGCGGCCGGATCGTCGAACGCCTTGATGAAGATGTCCAGGCCGGGCTTTTCGTCGCCCGTGATGCCATCAATTTTCATGATCAGTCTGTCCTGTGGTGAGAGGCATAATCGGGCGGCAATTGCCGGTGGAAGCCCGCGCTGAGACTGGCGAGCGTCACGGTGGCGTAGGAGTCGATCAGCAGCGCCTCGGCCTGCCGCAGAGGCCCATCGAGCGCCTCATTGACCGCGCGCTCGACGGCGCAATCAGGATTGTCGCTGCGATTGCCGATCGCGAACAAAGGGGGCGAACCGATCGCCCGGTAGATATCGAGCAGCGTCACCGTCGCCGGATCGCACGCCATCGACCATCCCCCGCCATGGCCTTTCTCCGAGCGGACATAGCCCGCATCCCGCAGGCCGGCCATCACGCGCCGGATGACCACGGCATTGGTCTGCATGATGCGGGCGAGCTTCTCGGACGTCACCGGAGCCTGCTGCTCGGCCATGTGCAGGAGCACATGAAGCACACCGGACAATTTGCTGCTGTTGCGACTCATGTAACCTATGATGTTACATATCTATGGTCTGTCAAGCTGCTGATGGGCCGTCTTGCCCTTCCAACAGGTCCGCCTTAGGCAGGCCGGCACCTGATCCCCGAACCGAAGGCAGACGCATGGACTATTATTGGGAAGATCTCGAACTCGGTCTCACCGAACATTTCGGCCCCTTCGAAGTCGATCGTGAGGAAGTCGTCGCCTTCGCTGAACGCTACGACCCGCAGCCTTTCCACCTCGACGAGGATGCCGCAGCCAAGACGCATTTCGGTCGTCTCGCCGCCAGCGGCTGGCACACCACTGCCATGATGATGGGCGCCATGGTGCGGGCTCGCCAGAATTCCGGCGGCTGGCAGGCCAATGCGCTTGGCGCGATGGGTCTGGACGAACTGCGCTGGCGCAGGCCCGTCTTCCCGGGCGATGTGCTGCGCGGATCGAGCGAGCTGGTCGAAAAACTGGAGTCCCGCAGCCGGCCGGAAACGGGCATCCTCAAGTGGCGCACGTGCCTCGTCAATCAGGATGATCAGGAAGTCCTGAGCCTCGTCTCGGTGGTCCTCCATCGTCGGCGCCCCAAGACTGCATCCTCGAACTAATCACCGAAACAGGTATTGATCTGTCAACATCCTTGCGGCACCTTGCCTGAGCGCCGGGCATCGGGCCGGCAAGGAGAGGATCATGACTGAGAAGGGATCGGCTGCATCGCTCGCGCCGTCGCGACGCGGCTTCATCGCTGGAGCCGCAGCGCTCGGCCTGAGTGGCGCGAGTACGCTGACGAAAGCCGCCGCCAGCGATGCCCCCGTGGCGTCCCAGCCCTGGTTCGAAGCGTATCTGGCCGCCTTCAACCGCGCCGATGAAGCAGCGTTCAGCGCTTATTATGCCGATGACGTGCAGTTCTTCGGTCAGGCCGCGCAGGTCACCGGACGACAGGCGGTCGTGGATTTCTATCGCGGCGTTCGCAAGCACCTCAACGAGCGTGTCGATCTGCTCACTTATGTCGGCGATCCCGCTGGCGCCCACGCACTTGCGGTCCTGCGCACGACACTCGTCGCACACACGGACTGGCCGGACATGCCGACCGGACCGCTCAAGGCCGGCGACCGGCGCGAGAGCGTCAATTTCGTCATGTACGATATCAAGGACGGGCGGTTCACGCGGGTGCGCTCGGCGCGGTTCAGTCCGCAGAAAGGGCGCAGCGCATGACACAGGAAGAACGGTTCCGCTCCTACATCGCCTCGTTCAACGCGCAGGACTGGGATGCGCTGGTCCGCCATTATTCGCCGGACGTCCATCTCGTGATCGGCAATGGCACCCAGATGATCGGCCACGACGCCATCGTCACCTTCTACAAGAAGGTGAACGAGCAGACCCGCCGCATCATTCAGGTCCGCAATGTCTTCACGGACGGCAAGCGACTGGTCGCCGAGCTGGAATCGGAATTCGTCGCCCTGATCGATGCGCCGGATTTCACATCCGGTCCGCTGAAGAAGGGCGACCGCATCCACATCAACAGCTTCGCGCTGTATGAATATGTCGGCGATCTCTACACCAACATCCGCGCCGCCGTCTTTCGCAGGGAGTTTCTGCCGGTCAGTGAAGCCAGCTGAACCGGCAGTCTTTTGCGCTGTCCTACGCGCGCCGCATCGTGCCATCGCCAGTTCACCATGGTCGATATGCGCGATGTTAGAGATTTTTCAGTGCCGCCCGAACAGTTTCTCGATGTCGCCATGCGCCAGCTTGATCCAGGTCGGCCGGCCATGATTGCACTGGCCACTGTGCGGCGTGACTTCCATCTCGCGCAGCAGCGCATTCATTTCCGTTACGGAAAGCACGCGCCCTGCCCGCACCGACCCATGGCAGGCCATGGTCGCCGCGACGAGGTCAAGCCGGGCCTTTAGTGAGCTGGCATCGCCCAGGGCGGCAAGGTCGTCGGCCAGATCGCGGACCAGTCCCGTCACGTTGCTGGCCCCCAAAAGTGCAGGTGCCGCGCGGACAAGGATCGCAGCCGGCCCAAAACGCTCCACTTCGAGGCCCAGCTCAGCCAGTTCGGAAGCGCGTGCCTCGATTCGGTCGCACGCTGGCTCATCCAGCTCGACGACTTCCGGAAGCAACAGCGCCTGTCGCGCGACGGCGCCATCGGCCAGCGCCCGTCGCATCCGCTCCAGCACCAGTCTCTCGTGCGCGGCATGCTGATCGACCAGCACCAGCCCATCCTCTGCCTCCGCCACGATGTAGGTCCGCGCGACCTGCCCTCTCGCGACACCGAGCGGAAACTCGCCGCGCTCGACCTCCCGTTCAGGCGCCGGCACTTCCGCTCGCCCGGACGGCGCAAAGCCGGTAAAACGCGCCTGCCGATCTCCGAGCAGGGAGGCACCGCCATATGCGCCACCGGGCGAGGGTTGCGGCCATGCCTGTGGAGCCATCGCAGCATCTTCACGCTGCCAAAGCTCCGCGGCGCTTGCCTCGGGGCGATTGGCGACGCGCATGCCTGCATCATCCAGTGCCCGCCGCAAGCCGCTCACGATCATCCCGCGCATGAAAGCCGGATCCCGAAACCGTACCTCCGTTTTGGCTGGATGCACGTTCACATCCACATCGGTCATCGGCACGGTCAGAAACAGGGCGAGAACCGGATTCCGGTCCCGCGCGATGAAATCGGCATAGGCGCCACGCACCGCCCCGACCAGCAGCCGATCCCGCACCGGGCGACCATTGACGAACAGATACTGATGGTCGGCAGAACCGCGATGATATGTCGGCAAGGACGCCACGCCGCTGATCGTCACGTCCTCACGCTCGAGCGAGACGACAACATGATTGTCGGCAAGTTCCCGGTCAATGAGCTGCGCCACCCGGTCCTCGCGCGTCTGTCCGTCGGGAAGCGAAAACACGCGTCGCCCGTCATGCTCCAGCACGAACGCCACATCATTGCGGGCCATGGCGAGACGGCGCACGATGTCCAGGCAGGCAGCATATTCCGACCGCGCCGACCGCAGGAACTTGCGCCGCGCCGGAACGCGCTCGAACAGCCCGTCCATTTCGACCCGCGTACCCGGTGCCATCGCGCAGGGTGTCACCGAGCCAAGCACGCCATTATCGCAGATCAACCGCCAACCGTCGGCGGTCGCCTGCCGGCTCGAAATGGTCAGCTGCGACACGCTGCCGATGGAAGGCAGCGCTTCACCTCGAAATCCGAGCGTCCTGACGGCCTCGATTGCCTCGTCCGGCAGTTTCGAGGTCGCGTGTCGCTCCAGTGCCAGCGGCAAGTCATCGCGGCTCATGCCATGCCCGTCATCGCTCACGCAGACCCCGCCGAGCCCGCCTTGTCGGAGCGCAATCGAGACCGCCTGCGCCCCGGCATCGAGGGCGTTTTCGATCAGTTCCTTGAGCGCGCTGGCAGGTCGCTCAACGACTTCTCCAGCGGCAATTCGATTAACAAGAGACTCGGGGAGGCGGCGTATTGACATTGGATTGCGACTAGCCCAAGCGAGCCTCCTACGCGAGCGAAAGCCATCTCCTCCCTGATGGCTGGAGTCGGCAGGGCGGGCACTCCCGGAGCATCTGAAAAGCGCGTCGTTCACGGCGCATCCGGCATGAACAGGACAGTCAATGGCGTTCTTCTCCAATTGGTTCAAGTTCACTTCCCGGGACATGGCGATCGACCTCGGCACGGCCAACACGGTTGTCTATGTGCGCGGTCACGGCATCGTCCTCAACGAGCCTTCGGTGGTCGCGGTCGAGACGATCAACGGCGTCAAACGCGTGAAAGCGGTTGGCGTGGACGCCAAGCTGATGATGGGCAAGACACCTGAATCCATTGAAGCGATCCGTCCGCTGCGTGACGGCGTCATCGCCGATATCGATATTGCCGAGCAGATGATCAAATGGTTCATCAGCAAGGTCCATGGTCACCGCCGCTTTCCGCGCTTCCCGGAGATCGTGATCTGCGTGCCCTCGGGCTCGACCAGTGTCGAGCGCCGCGCCATTCGCGACGCCGCCAGCAATGCCGGCGCGAGCCAGGTCTTCCTGATCGAGGAACCGATGGCTGCAGCCATCGGCGCCGACATGCCCGTTACTGAGCCGATCGGCTCGATGGTCGTGGATATTGGCGGCGGCACGACCGAGGTCGCCGTGCTCTCACTCCGTGGCCTTGCCTATACAACGAGCGTTCGCGTGGGTGGCGACAAGATGGACGAAGCCATCGTCTCCTATGTGCGTCGTCACCATAATCTGCTGATCGGCGAAGCGACCGCTGAGCGGATCAAGAAAGAATATGGCATTGCGCAGAAGCCGGCTGACGGCGTGGGCCAGACGATCCACATCAAGGGTCGCGATCTGGTGAATGGCGTTCCCAAGGAAATCGCGATCAATCAGGGCCAGATTGCTGACGCACTCGCCGAACCCATTGGCACGATCGTCGAGGGCGTACGCATTGCGCTTGAGAACACGGCACCTGAACTGGCAGCCGATATCGTAGACCAGGGCATTGTGCTCACCGGCGGCGGCGCCTTGCTCAAGGGCCTGGACGAGGAGCTGCGTGACGAAACGGGACTCCCGGTTACAGTCGCGGACGACCCGCTGACCTGCGTTGCCATCGGCACGGGGCGCGCGATGGAGGATCCGATCTTCCGCGGCGTGCTTCAGACCGCTTAAGCCCGCGGCTGTTCGTATGGCGCCACCCGGCAACAGGCGCCCCGGCTTCAACCGGAAAGCGCAATATGGGCTCTTTGCCAGCTATTTGATTGCCCTGCTCGGAGCCTTGGCGGGCTTGCTGCTGCTCGTCGTCTCCATTGCCGATCCGAGCGGCTTTTCCGCGCTCCGCTCGGCTGCCGCCGAAGTGACGCGTCCAATCTCAAGCAATTTACGGTCACTTGTCGTCGGCATCAGCAATATCGAGGAAACGATTGCCGCCTACATCAATGCCGGTTCCCAGAATGCGGCCTTGCGCCGCCAGGTGGAAGCCAATCGGACCCGCCTGATCGAAGCCGAGGCGATCCGGCAGGAGAATATACGCCTCCGTGACCTTCTGAAGCTCACAGAAGCAGACCAGGGCGTCGTCGCTGCCGGGCACCTCATTTCCTCGACGCCAGCCAGTGCCGCGCGCCTCGCACGGCTCGACATGGGGCGGAACAACGGCATCACCGCCGGCATGCCTGTGCGCGCACCAGAGGGACTCGTCGGCCGCGTCTTGCGAGCAGGCCCCAACACGGCCGACGTGCTGTTGCTAATCGACGAAGGAAACATTGTCCCGGTCCGCCGGACCAGCGACAATATTCCGGGCATCAGCTCGGGCCGGGGCGACGGCACTGTCGAGGTGAGAGCGCTCAACACCGAGCGCAACCCCTTCCGGCCCGGCGACGTGCTGGTTACGTCCGGCATAGGAGGCCTTTACCGTCCCAACATACCGGTCGCCATCGTGGCACGGCGGGAAGGCGACAAGGCAATCGCGATTCCGCTCGCCAACCCCTCCCGCGTGGAACTGGTCGTCATCCAGTCTCCGTTCCGACCGGATGAGGCGGAGCGTGCGGGCAACGGGCCTCAACCAGACGAACCCTCATGAACAGTCGATACAGCAACAGGATTGGCCGCAAGCGGACATGGCTGCATATCCGCGGCGTGCCTGTCGCATCGGTCATCCTCGGATCGATGATTGCGCCTCTGATGCCGGTGGTCGCGCAAAATCCGTTCTTCCCGCCCTTCGGGCTGCTCATGCTGCTCGCTTGGCGTCTCTTGCGCCCTGAAATCTGGCCGCTCTGGATCGGCGCGCCGCTCGGGCTGATTGACGACTTGATGAACGGACAACCGCTTGGAAGCGCGATGTTCCTCTGGACAATCATCCTGCTCGCCCTTGACTTCGAGGGGCAGCGGCATCGCTGGCGCGACTATTGGCACGGATGGCTGCTCGGCACGATTGCCATCGGCTTTGCGCTCGCCGGAAGTTGGCTTGCGGTCGATCTGGCCGGGCAAGGCGGCGAGATCGTTCAAATCATTCCGCAATTCCTGTATAGTGTCGCTTTGTTCCCCTTCATCGTGCGCGTTTGTGCCGCGTTGGACAAATGGCGACTCCCGTGATCTCTTTTCGCAAGACTCTCTTCCCCAACAAGGTTGTCACCCCAGCGAGCCAGTCCTTCAGTTTCAATCGGCGTTCGTTCGTGTTGGGCGGCGCTCAGGTTGCGGTTGGCGGCCTTCTGGTGGGGCGACTGGGCTGGATTGCGATCGCCGAAAATGAAAAATATCAGCTTCTGTCCGACAGCAACCGAATCAACCTCACGATTACGCCCCCTCGCAGGGGCTGGATCGTCGATCGGAGTGGGCGGCCGCTCGCCTCAAACAGAACCAATTTTCGCGTCGACATCATTCCGGACCGGCTGCAGAACAGGGAAAAGGCGATTCCCGCACTCGGCGAGCTTCTGCAGCTCACGCCCAATGACATCGACCGGATAAACGAGCATCTCGACAAAGCCGCGGGTTATCAGCCGGTCCAAGTCGCGGATGACCTCACCTATGAGCAGTATGCCGCCCTTTCCGTGCGGCTTCCGGAGTTCCCAGGCGTTGTCCCTTCCCAGGGCTTTGCGCGCTATTACCCCGCAGGACCAAGCGTCGGTCACCTCATTGGTTACGTCGGCACGCCCTCGGCGGAGGAATACAAGGCTTCCCGCGATCCGCTGCTGATCACGCCTGGCTTCAAGCTTGGCAAGCAGGGCCTCGAGAAGTCTCTGGACTCTCTCCTCACCGGCAAGCCCGGCGCTCGCCGGGTAGAGGTAACCGCGCGCGGTGCGGTCGTCCGCGATCTTGAAACCCGCCCGGATACACCGGGTCGCTCGGTCAAGCTCACCATCGATGCCGGGCTCCAGGAATATGCCGGGCGCAGACTGGGCACGCAGAGCGGGGCTGTGGTGGTGATGGACTGCCTAACCGGCGACATCCTTTGCTCGACATCAATGCCAAGCTTCGACCCAAACAGCTTCTCGGAGGGTATTTCCCATCTTGAATGGCAGATGCTGTCTCAGGACGATCATGTTCCGTTGAGAAACAAGACGCTTGCCGGACTTTACCCCCCAGGATCGACCGTCAAGCCGATGATCGCCCTCTCCTTTCTGGAGGCCGGCTTGCCGCCCGAGGAAACCGTCAACTGCACTGGCGCACTGCGGGTCGGCAATCGACTGTTTCATTGCCATTCCCGGCGTGGCCATGGCGCCGTGAATATGCACCGCGCCATTGAGCAAAGCTGCAATATCTACTTCTATTATTTCGCGCAGAAGATCGGCATGGATGCCATCGCGATCATGGCGCGGCGCTTGGGCCTTGGTCAGCGCTTCGACCTGCCCTTCCCCAACCAGAGCTATGGCACCGTGCCGGACCCGGCATGGAAAATGAAGAAATATGGCGAGCCCTGGCAGACCTATGACACAGTCAACGCCACCATCGGCCAAGGCTATATGCTGGTCAACCCGACGCAAATGTGTGTCATGGCCGCGCGTCTTGCGACCGGGCGGGACCTCGATCCTCATTTCATTGTCGACGGCAAGCGGCACGAGGGCGCGCCATTGGGCATCTCGCTGGATCATCTTACCGTGATCCGCAATGCCATGAAGGATGTCGTGAACGGCGGCGGCACGGGCCGCGCGGCACGCCTCGACGTCCCGGGTGTGATGCTCGCCGCCAAGACCGGAACTGCGCAGGTCGGCGCCATCAGCACCCGAGGCATGCGCGCTGCGGACCAGCCCTTCCGTTTGCGTGACCATGCCTTGTTCCAGGGCTTCGCACCACACGACAATCCGCGCTATGCGATCGCGACCATCATCGAACATGGCGGACATATGGACCGCAATCAGGACGCCCCGATGGTTTCGGGCGACTGCATCACCTACCTCTACGATCCGGCCAAGGCGATGGAGAAGCTCCAGCGCCTCGAAGAGACTTGGGGTGGCACACCGCAACAACGCCTCGAGCGCCAGTTGAACGAGTTCCGCGTCGCGCGAGGGCTCGCCTCGGCGCCGCTGGTCGCGGAGCCAGGAAATGCCTCGGAGGGGAGCGTACCGGAGACCGAAGAGCCGACTGAGCGGCAAGCTGCCGGTGATGCTTCTACTCCCAATGACGTAGCTGACGGTTCACAGTCGACCGATGCGGGCGATGCACGGACCGCAGAGAACTCGACAACGCCGGAGGCAAACTGATCAATTCCTCAGCGATTTTGCTGATCCACACCATTTTCGCAGCTCGAAGCAATTTTTTCATTGGCATCCCCGAAAGGCCATGTTAACGGCGCCCCTCCCGACGGGAAGCTGGTCCAACAGACCGGCCAGCCGCCGAAGTGGACGCATAGCTCAGTTGGTAGAGCAGCTGACTCTTAATCAGCGGGTCCTTGGTTCGAGCCCAAGTGCGTCCACCACCTTTTCAATGACTTAACGGCAGAAATTGATACTCACTGTGAAGGCGGGTCCTTACGGGGCAACGTCTGGGGCAACATGCAGTCAGATGCACTTTTGCCCCTTCCAGTGTGATTGCTCGGCCAGCCTGACGCCGCTCAACGCGAAATTAGGGAAAGCGGGATAGTCTCGACAGACTGTCCGGCGGCGTGACGATTCGTTGAGGCCAAGGCGAGCAGCAATGTTGCCCGATGACCTCCGGTGATGCATCAGGGCAACCGGGGAGACACGGGCTTGAATCACCAATCACTTTCGAACTTTATTTGGTCCGTCGCTGATCTTCTGCGCGGCGACTATAAGCAATCGGAGTATGGCCGGGTAATTCTGCCCTTCACCGTCCTGCGTCGGCTGGATTGCGTGCTGGAGCCGACCAAGGCCGCCGTCCTCAAGGAAGCCGAGGCAGGCCGCCCCGATCCGTTCCTGTTGCGCGCGGCCGGGCAAAGCTTCTTCAATCGCAGCCCGCTCGATCTCGCCAAACTGGTCGGCGATCAGGATAATATCGGCACCAATCTGCTTTCCTACGTTCAGGGCTTCTCGCCCGAGGTGCGGGACATCTTCGAACAGTTCGAGTTCGCGGCGCAGATCGACCGGCTGGCCAAGAACGGCCTGCTCTATCAGGTGACGGAGCGTTTTGCCCGCATAGACCTCCACCCGGCCAAGGTGGACAACAACCAGATGGGCCTCGCCTTCGAGGAGCTGATCCGGAAGTTCGCGGAAATCTCTAACGAAACGGCCGGTGAGCATTTCACCCCGCGCGAAGTCATCCGGCTGATGGTGAACCTGCTGTTCGTCGAAGATGACGATGTGCTGTCCAAGCCCGGCGTCGTGCGGTCCATATACGATCCGACGGCTGGAACCGGCGGGATGCTCTCGATCGCGGGCGAATACCTGCACGAGCATAACCCGCACGCTCAGCTCACCATGTCGGGCCAGGAACTGAACCCCGAGTCCTACGCGATCTGCAAGGCGGACATGCTGATCAAAGGACAGGACATCACCCGGATCGTTCAGGGCAACACCCTGTCCGACGATGGCCACCACGGCCAGACATTCGACTACATGCTTTCCAATCCGCCCTTTGGCGTGGAATGGAAGAAGGTCCAGAAAGAGGTCGAGGACGAGCACAAGCGGCTGGGCCACGCCGGTCGCTTTGGCCCCGGCCTGCCGCGCGTTTCGGATGGTTCGTTGCTGTTCCTGATGCACCTGCTTTCCAAGATGCGGCCATGGACCGAGGGCGGTTGCCGCTTCGGTATCGTGCTGAACGGATCGCCCCTGTTCACGGGCGGGGCTGGCAGCGGGGAAAGCGAAATCCGCCGCCATGTGCTGGAGAGCGATCTGGTGGAGGCAATCATCGCCCTGCCCACCGACATGTTCTACAACACCGGCATCGCCACCTATGTCTGGATACTTTCCAACCGGAAGCCAGCCGAACGCGCGGGCAAGGTGCAGTTGATCGACGCCAGTTCCTTCTGGCGGAAGATGCGGAAATCGCTTGGCAGCAAGCGCAAGGAGATGAGCGAACGGCAGATCGCCGATGTCACACGGCTGTTCGGTTCCTTCGCCGAGGCCGACCTGGCCACTGTGTTGGATGCCGACGGCAAGGAATTGGCGCGCGAGATCGTGCTTGCCGGTGATCAGCCCCCAGCCGTGCCGGATGGCGGCAAGGTCAAGCTGGCCCCGCTTTCCCGCATCTTCGATAACAAGAGCTTTGGCTATCGCACCATCACCGTGGAACGCCCTCTGCGCGATGAGGCGGGCAATATGGTGCTGGGCCAGCGTGGAAAGGCGAAGGGGAAGCCCCAGCCGGACAGCAGCTTGCGTGATACTGAGAATGTGCCGCTGGCCGAGGACGTGGAAGGCTATTTCGCCCGCGAGGTGAAGCCCCATGCGCCCGACGCATGGATCGACCACGACAAGACCAAGATCGGCTATGAAATCCCTTTTAATCGGCATTTCTATGTGTTCGAGCCGCCCCGGCCATTGGCGGAGATCGACGCCGATCTGGCCGAGGTGACGGAGCGGATTCAGGCCATGCTGCGGGACCTGGCGGCGTGAGCTTTCCGGCCTATCCTGACTATAAAGACAGTGGGGTTGCATGGTTGGGCGATGTGCCGAGCCATTGGACAATAGGTCGTATCAAAGACCTGTTCGAGATCAGAAAACGGATTGCCGGAGAACTTGGCTATGATGTCCTTTCAATCACGCAATCAGGAATCCGCGTAAAGGACGTCGAGAGCAACGACGGCCAACAGGCCATGGACTATTCCAAATATCAGCTCGTCTATCCTGGCGATTTCGCCATGAACCACATGGATTTGTTGACGGGTTGGATCGACATCGCCGCGCAGAATGGTGTGACAAGCCCGGACTATCGAGTATTCGCGGCTCGCAATCCTGCCACAATTAATGATCGCTTTTACCTGAGCGTCTTTCAGATGGCCTACACGGCTCGTCAGTTTTATCCTTTTGGTCAAGGCTCGTCACAACTAGGCAGATGGAGGTTGCCGACAGACGCATTCTATGCGTTCCCAATCCCTGTCCCTTCGGTCGCAGAACAAAGCGCAATCCACTCATTCCTTGACCGGGAAACGGCGAAGATCGATGCACTGGTGGCGGAGCAGGAGCGGTTGATCACGCTGTTGAGGGAAAAGCGGCACGCGGTCATCTCCCACGCCGTGACCAAGGGCCTCAACCCCGGCGCCCCCATGAAAGACAGTGGCATCGAATGGCTCGGCGAAATCCCAGCGCATTGGGAAGTGCCCCCAGTCGGTTCGCTGCTCATGGAGTCGCCGTGTTACGGCGTGCTGGTTCCGGATGGTGATCCCGAGGGTGTTCCCATGTTGCGGATCACAGACATGCAGGACGGGTCTGCCCGACGCGATGCCTTGGTCACCATCTCCCCGGCCTTGTCGGCTCAGTATTCTCGAACAATCGTTTCCGAGGGTGATCTACTCCTCTCAGTTGTCGGCACGATTGGAGAAAGCCTCATTGTCGATAGCCAGCTAGCCGGCGTCAACTTGTCCCGCGCTGTCGCTCGGCTTCAACCGAATGGTAATGCGTCGGCCCAATTCATGAGATGGATATTTCGGTCTACGATCCTCTCGCACTTCGTCGATATGACTTGCGTTGGCACCGCGCAGAAGGTTCTGAACATGGGCGCGTTGGCATCAATGCGAGTGCCACTCCCGTCAAAACAGGAACAAGACGAAATTGTTGAGCACCTTGGCAGGGCCATCGACATTTTAGAGAACCTGATTGCAACAGCCATTTCCACAATTTCCCTCCTGCAAGAACGTCGCACAGTCCTGATCTCTGCCGCTATCACGGGCAAAATCGACGTGCGTGCGCTGGCATCCCAGAGCAACGTCGTGCCTATCGACAGCGCCCGACCATCGATCCTGCCACCATTGCGGGCCGTGGTCGGAGCCTACGCCATCCGCGAACTTGGGCCGATGGGACGTATGGCCGTGATGAAGGCGGGCTATCTGGCCGAGGGCCACACCGGGTTCAGCGACCTGAACGGACGATACGAACGCTTTGCGGCCGGTCCATATGACTCAAGTCTGATTGCGGCCATGGAGCGTGGTGCCGAGGAAATCTGCTCCATCGTGATCAATGAACCCCAAGATGAGGGCAAGCCGGTCACTTACGATATTCCGAAGGGCTGTCAGCCTCCCCCCGACGCCTTATCGGCCTTGGTGGGGGAGGACCGCGCGCAGAGATTTCTCGCATTACTGTCCTTGCTCAAGGGTATCGGCAGGGACGGTGTGGAAGCGGCCGCCACGCTCTACGCCGTGTGGAACGATCTGCTCGCCGCCGGGAAAGCCGCCGATGCCAATGCCATCTGCAACGGCGTTCTCAACGACTGGCACCCTGAAAAGGCCAAGAAGTTCAAGCGCGCCGATCTGGATCATTGGTTAGATTGGATGCGCCGGAACCGCCTTGTGCCGGATGGCTCGGCACCGCGAACCGATAACCAAGGAAGCCTGTTCGCATGAGCAGCCGGAGCCTGACCTGATGGCGATCTATGCCCTTACCAACGAACAGCTCGTTCCCGTGTCGGCGACCAGTTTCACCGCTGAGAATATCCACGAGCGGCGGCATATCCAGCAACTGCTGAAAGCCAATATCGCGGTGCTCGACGAGGGCCTGATGGTGATCGCCGAGGAGTTCGGCGAATGGGTCGACAGTTCGCGGCGGATCGATCTGCTGTGCATCGACACGGATGCCAATCTTGTGGTCGTCGAACTGAAACGCACCGAGGATGGCGGGCACATGGAGCTACAGGCCCTGCGCTATGCGGCCATGATCTCCGCCATGACGTTCGAGCAACTGGTTGATACCCACGCCCGCTATCGCAATCCCGGCCCACCGGACCTTGATGGGGCGCAGGCGGCAATCCTCGATTTCCTCGGCTGGGCTAGCCCGGATGAAGACCAATTCGGCCAGGACACGCGGATCATCCTGGCATCCGCCAATTTCAGCAAGGAGCTGACCACAGCTGTCCTGTGGCTGCGGGATCGGGACATCGACATCCGCTGTGTGCGGCTACAGCCTTATCGCATGGCTGATGGCCCCATCCTGCTCGATGTGCAGCAATTGATCCCCCTGCCCGAAACCGCCAGCTTCCAGACCCAGATCGGCGTCAAACGACAGGCCGAACGGAAACAGCGCTCGGAAAGGCACGACATCCGCTTGGAGTTCTGGACGCAACTCCTGCCCTTGGCCGCGCAGCACACCTCGCTGCATTCCGGCCGCAGTCCTACCAAGGATAACTGGATCGGCGCATCGGCGGGGCGGCAGGGCTTCACCTACAATTACAACATCCGGCAGCGCGATTCACAGGTCCACCTCTGGATTGCGGACGACGAAGCGGCCTTTCACCAGCTTGAGGGGGACAAGCTCCAGATCGAACAGGAGTTCGGCCGCTCGCTGATCTGGAAAAAGGAGGATGGCCAAAAAGGCACCCTGATCGGCGCGCTGGTCGATGGCGGATACCGCTCCGACCGGGAGGACTGGCCGAAGGTTCAGCGCGATCTAGTGGATGCCATGGTGAAACTAGAACAGGTGCTGAAACCACGTCTGGCACGGCTGGGATAGGACGGCCGCATGAACCTCCACAAGGAAATCAGCTTCGAGGACGAAATCTGCGCCGATCTGGACGCGGCCGGCTGGCTTTATGAAGAGGGTTCGGCCGTTTGCTACGACAGGGCGCGCGCGCTGTTTCCCGAAGACGTGCAGACTTGGCTTGAAGCGACCCAGCCGCAGGCATGGGAGGCGCTGACCAAAGCACATGGCCATGCGGCTATTGACGTGCTGTGCGACCGGCTGCGCAAATCGCTCAACGATCGCGGGACGCTGGATGTCCTGCGCTATGGCGTGGAACTGATTGGCGTGAAGGGTCTGGTCAGCCTGGCGCAATTCGCTCCGGCCTCCGGCATGAACCCGGACATCGTAGCGCGATATGAGGCCAATCGCCTGCGTGTGGTGCGCCAGCTGCGCTATTCCAAGGCCAATGAGAACTGCATCGACATCGGCCTGTTCCTGAACGGGATTCCCGTTGCCACCGCCGAGTTGAAAACGGATTTCACGCAGTCGGTTGGCGACGCGATTGACCAATACAAGTTCGACCGCTCCCCTCGGGGAGAGCCGTTGCTGGCCTTCGCGAGCGGGGCGCTCGTCCATTTCGCGGTCAGCAACCGCGATGTGATGATGACCACCAAGCTGGAGGCCGGTGCCACGCGCTTCCTCCCCTTCAATCGCGGCAATCAAGGCGGTGCGGGCAACCCGGTGGGCGGCCCCGGCCATCCGACAGCCTATCTCTGGCAGGAGGTCTGGCAGCGGGATAGCTGGCTGGAAATCATCGGCCGCTACATGATCGCCCGGCGCGACAAGAAGAAGCAGATCAGTGGGATCATCTTCCCCCGCTACCATCAACTCGACGCCACCCGCCAACTGCGGGCGCAGGTAAAGTCGGAAGGGGCTGGCGGCCGGTTCCTGATTCAGCACAGCGCCGGATCGGGCAAGACCAACTCCATCGCGTGGTCGGCCCATTTTCTGGCCGATCTGCACGACGATCAGGACGGCAAGATTTTCTCTAGCGTCATCGTGGTGTCCGACCGCAACGTCATTGACGCCCAGTTGCAGGAAGCCCTGTTCGAGTTCGAGCGGACCAAGGGCGTTGTGGCCACCATCACCAGCGACGGCGGGAGCAAGAGCGCGGCGCTGGCCGAGGCGCTGGACGCGGGCAAGAAAATCATCGTCTGCACCATGCAGACGTTCCCCTTCGCTCTGGAGGCCGTGCGGGAACGCGCGGCCACACAGGGCAAGCGCTTCGCCGTGATTGCCGACGAGGCCCACAGCAGCCAGGCCGGGGAAACCGCCGCCAAACTCAAGGCCGTGCTGACACCGGAGGAGATCGAAGAAATCAGCGACGGCGGGGAAATCAGCACCGAAGATCTTCTGGCTGCGCAGATGGCCGCGCGCGCTTCTGCGGACGGGGTGACCTATGTTGCCTTCACCGCGACGCCGAAGTCAAAAACGATGGAGTTGTTCGGCCGTCGGCCTTACCCGGAATTGCCCGTCAGCGAGAAGAACAAGCCTGCGCCGTTCCATGTCTATTCGATGCGGCAGGCGATCGAGGAGGGGTTCATCCTCGACGTGCTGAAAAATTACACCCCCTATCGGCTGGCCTTCAAACTGGCCAACGGCGGCGAGGAATGGGACGAGCAGGAGGTAGAGAGAAGCGCGGCCATGAAAGGCATCATGCGCTGGGTCCGCCTCCACCCCTACAACATCGCGCAGAAAGTGCAGATTGTCGTCGAGCATTTCCGCGAGAATATCGCCCCGTTGCTGGACGGCAAGGCCAAGGCGATGGTCGTGCTGGGCAGTCGGCTGGAGGCAGTGCGGTGGCAGATCGCCATCGAGAAATACATCAAATCGCAGGGCTACAAGATGGCCACGCTTGTGGCATTCTCCGGGGAGGTGAACGATCCCGAAGGCACGGGCGAACCTCTATCGGAAACCAGCGCCAGGCTTAATCCCGGCCTGAGGGGCCGTGACATCCGCGACGCCTTCACCGACGAGGATTGCAAGATTTTGCTCGTCGCCAACAAGTTCCAGACAGGCTTCGACCAGCCGCTTCTTTGCGGAATGTATGTTGATCGCCGTCTGGCCGGCATTCAGGCGGTGCAGACCCTATCGCGCCTCAACCGCGCGCATCCGGGCAAGGATACCACCTATATCCTCGATTTCGTGAACAGCTCGGAAGAAGTGCTCAAGGCCTTCCGGCAATACTACGAAACGGCCGAAATCGAGGCGGCGACCGATCCTAACCTGATCTTCGATCTGCGCGCCAAGCTGGATGCTTCCGGCCACTATGATCAATATGAAATCGACCGGCTGGTGTCAGTGGAACTCGATCCTTCCGCGACGCAGGGCCAGTTGATCGCAGCGCTTGAGCCGGTGGCCCAGCGCCTCCTCCATCTGTTCAAGGAGGCCCAGGAACGGTTCAAGGCGGCAAAGGACAAAACGGAGAAGGATGAAGCCCGCGACGAAATGAACGCCCTGATCCTGTTCCGCAACGACATGGGCGGGTTTGTTCGTATCTACACATTCCTGTCGCAGATTTTCGATTATGCCAGCACCGAAATCGAAAAGCGCTTCCTGTTCTACAAGCGCCTGATTCCGCTGCTGCAATTCGGCCGAGAGCGCGAAGGTGTGGACTTGTCCGGCGTGAAGCTGACCCACCACAACCTCAAGGATCAGGGCAAACGAAACCTGTCGATGGGCGGCGATCCAGTGCTGTTGCCGCCGATCACCGGCGTCGGCTCGGGGAGCGTTCAGGACAAGGAGAAGGCCCTGCTGGCGGACATCATCGCCAAGGTGAACGATCTGTTCGAAGGCGAACTCACCGACGACGATCAACTAATCTACGTAAACAACGTGATCAAGGGTAAGCTGCTGGAGTCCGAAGCCCTGCGGGTTCAGGCGCAGAACAACACCAAGGCCCAGTTCGCCGCATCGCCGACATTGTCGAACGAAATCCTCAATGCGGTGATGGACGCCCTCGCCGCTCACGAAACGATGAGCAGCCAAGCACTGCAGAGCCAGAAGATTCGTGATGGCCTAAAGGAAATCCTGCTCGGGCCAGGGGAACTCTACGAAACGCTCCGCAAGGAATGATTGCGGTAGTCGATCAACGGCTTCCATCGGATTCTTGCGAGACAGCCTCTTTCACGGGAGTGGACGCCCCTAGCAATTGCGCATTGGCGCACGCCGCGTCAGCGGACGTGTGCCAGAAATTGAATTGCTCCATGTCATTGGCGTCAAAATAGGCTTCCTGCACAGCCTTTGTCGCGACGCAAAGTTCGCCAAAGGTGCCATTTTCTTGGACCCAATCGTGGCGTCGCTTCGCCTTTTCGATTGCACTTTCCCCGCAGGCCGTGATCGACAACGACATTAGCCCGACAAACAAAGCCACGCGCACTCTGGTGTTCCCATGTTGCACCGCTCCGTCCCGCCAGCCGGGACGGTTGATCGACGCGAACACAGGGCACACGCCTCCCGCGTATTCCCTTTCGGTATTGTATTTCGCAGGCCGCCCGACCTGAAGGCCGAGAGTCCTGTGTTCGCCGCCGATTGCGGGCTGCCCCTTCCGATCAAAGTCGGGACAGCGAGCGTATGTTTATGGAAGGAACGCCTATTTGTCCATTCGTTGGAGGGCGGCCGCTGTTCGTCGCCCATCGCCAGCGTAGCGTTTCTTGAACCGACTCTGGCCGCCGGACGCACCCAAATGGAAACACGGCAATCCGACTTAGTCAGATTGTCTCAGGAGCGCGCGGAGCAATGGCCGTCCAAGACAGCATCCCAACGGCTCGAAACACCTGGTCGTCACTGCTAGCCCAATACAGCAGTCTAGGAAGGCGAGCGGCAGGCCAGGCCCACCCTGTCGACGGCGGCGGAATGGTCATGACTCGCGCGCGCCCGCGCGCGCATGATTGTCGTTCATGGGACGAGATTGGCTTTTTGGCTAGCGAATTGCCCCGCAGTTGCCCCGCCGCCATAAATCATAAGATGGAGACGAAAATCACCTGATCACTCAAGGGCTTTCCACGAGCGATCCACTGATTGCTTATCAGCATCTCGCCACGTCCTTGAAGTGTATGAGCGCGCCGATGGACGCTATTTTGCCCTCCCGCGATCAGACGAGATCGACCATCCGAACGAATGCCCAATGGTGTTATAGGGGCACTATGGTTTCGATTGAGCAGCACTTGGCGAATCCGCATGTCTCGATTGAGGCGCACATCGGACACCGCTGCCAAGAGTTAGCTGCTGATCTTGTGACCAGACGACCGATATATCTCGACTTCCGCTTCTGGGTGATTGCCCGCGAGGTGCGCGCGGGGATTCGAAACGACCCATTCGAACGGAAGTTGGTGCATCATCTTGAGCGCCTCGCACGGCAAGGTAAAATATTCTGCCCGATCTCGGCGACCACGTTCGTCGAGCTTATGAAAATTGGCGACGATCTGCGTCGCCGGGCGACCTTGGATGTAATTGAGGAACTGAGTCACGGTGTCTCACTTATGCCGGAGCCTGACCGCGTCGAAGATGAGCTTGAGACAATCTTTCGCGTCGCATTGACATCGAAGCCGACAGCTCTCCGTCGCGTCTGGACCCGGCTCGCCTATGTCATGGGTAATTTCCATGTGAGCGATAACCGCTTTCCACCAGACGTCGAGTTGGCGATCCAGAAGGCATTCTTCGATCATGTATGGGAGCGACCTCTCAGTGAGGTCGCCGCAAGCATTGACCGTGCAGAGTTTGATATGTCCGGCGAAATGGCGTCGCTCGCTGAAAAGCTTAACGAAGGGAATCGGATCCATCAGTCTGAAATGACTTCCTTCGAAGCTGTCCTAGGCACTGAAACAAGAGGCGTCTCGGAGATAGCAGAGCCGATCTTCGGACAGCTTGTTGCACGTCTCGGGGACTTTCGGTCCGATCAAGCACGCTCCGAACAGTCGGTGCGAATCGCGACCAATTTCGTGCAAGCCATCCTGTCTGGCGAGCATCGAAACAAGCTGCCAACAATCCACGTGCACGCAAGTTTACAGGCTCTGTTTCGCTGGGAATACCGAAGCAAAAAAATAACGGGAAATGACCTGTTCGACTTTGGCCATGCAGCTGCAGCCCTCGGGTATTGCGATGCATTTTTCACCGAGGCCGGCATCACCCGGGCAATTGCACATCCTCGCATCAATCTGGGCACTCTTTACGGCTGCTTTGTCACTAATGATGTTGAGCAAGCGTTGGGCTATCTTCAAGCGTTGTCAGGCGCGGAAGTGCCCAGCTCCGAGTCACGACGTTAGGCACCTAGCGCAGCCATCCACGCCAGTCCCGCCATGATGGTAATTTGGCGCGAATAGTCCAAAGTGGCGCGACTGCTAGATAGCCCTATGATCCCGCGCGCGCGCGCGTGATTGTCGCTCATGGCAGCATTGCCTATTTCTACCCCGAGGATCAGATCAGGCCTTCTCCGGCTCAGCCAGGCCTGTCAGTTGCGCCAGTTGCGCCACATAAACGGTCTGGCGCGATTTTGGCGCGGCTGTCGCCGAGCCGCCAAGCGGCAGGCTTTCCGAACCCACCTCTTTCAGAAACGACGCCAGCCGTCTGCATGGCTCGTTGCACAGTGCGCCATGCATGACCGGCCTCGTCCGCATGACGCTTCACCTCTCTAGCGGGCAAGGGGCCATCGGCTAATAGATCGCGCAACCAGTTGGCAGCGCCGCGCCGCTCGTTAGCTTCCTCGCCCTGTGCCTCCACGCCCGCCAGCAATTCCCGTGCCGTGCCGTCGAGTGCCGCGCCCCATTGAACACGGGTCGCCACCACGCCCCGAAAGCCCTGCAGTTCGTCTTGCCGCAAATCATAGATAAATCCGCCACCATCCGGGCCAATGTTCGACTTGGCCCTCGCCAACAGCCGCTGCGTCTGCTCCCCGTCCTTCGCCTCCGCCTTGGCTGCCACCATCACCAGCCGGGCAAGCGCCCCAAACGCAAGTGAGCCGGTCACGCGGTCCAAGGGGTCGCTGCCCAACGTGCCCTTGGTGAAGTGCGAGATGCCCAGCAGGGCGCATTTGCGCATGTGGGCGATGTCCACCAGCGGTTGCAGTCCTCGACGGACCTCGGCGTTCTTGTGACTGTCTCCTGCGACGGCGGACACCAAGGGATCAATTATGAGCAAGCGCACGTCCGGCACCTGCGCAAGTGCCGTCGATAGCCCGGCTGTGTCGCCCGCGGGATCGAAACCACGCAACCCGCCTTGCCCGTCGCTCACGCCTCGCACAATGTGAACGCGCGCCATGTCCGCCCCAGCGACCCACAGGCGCGGCGCGAGTGTGTCGGCGGGATCATCTTCGCCAGACCATATCACCACGCTTCCCTTCCCGGCTGGCGAGCCGTCCGGCCATGTGCCGCCGCTAGTGATAGCCGCCGCCAGGGCAAGCGCGATTGTTGTCTTGCCCGTGCCTGGCCTGCCAGCGAGAATGTGCAACTTGCCCGCCGCTAGCCAACCGGGCCATAGCCAATCGACAGGCTCGATCTGAAGCGCATCGCCGCGCACAAGTTCGACGCGTGAATTGGCTGACGGCCTATTTAGCACGGACTGAGTCAATGCCCGCAATTCGTCGGCTGAGCCAATCCAGTCGATTACATCGCCTTTGGGTGGGAGGCCGGGAAGCTCCACGATATGTGCCGTGCCGCCCGCCGCTTCGATCGCCGCGCAAACCGTCTGGGCAAACTCGCGGCCAGGATCATCATTGTCGGGAAGGATCACCACAGTGCGGCCCGCCAGCGCCTCGGCATAGCGATGGCGTGGATGCCAGCCTTTCGCGCCAAACGCGATGGCCGTTGCTGGAAAACCCCAGCCCGCCAGTTTGTCTGCTTTACGCTCGCCCTCAACAAGGTAAACAGGCGCGTTGGGATCAGCCGCCAGCAACTCGGGAAAGCGATAAAGCACGCGCTTGGTATCGGCTAGGCCGTTAGCCCAGCCTTTCCCGAGACGCCGTTGGGCGACGAAGCGCTTGCGGCCGCCGGGCATCTCTTTCCGGACGGTGCGATAAAGCAGTGTGCCGGTTTCGTCTGCATATTCGTAGGTGCCAGCCAAGCGCCACCCTTCGCCGCGCTCGCGCTCAGGCAACATACCCCTAGCGCGAAGTTCGTCTTTAATCGCCAGCGGATCGCCACCGTTGAAGCTATGGACTAGCAGACCATCAGGCGCGTTCGGATCGAGCGTGGCGACGGTGCCCCGATCCCGCTTACTGTGCCCGGGGGTGGGAAAGGCGACGGTATTCCCGCTCACTTCACCCCCCATAGTTGCGGCAATGCGCCCTAGGTCAACCATGTTCAGCCGACGCGCGCCGATGGCGAAGTGATCTGATTATCCCAGTCACGTCTGCCCGCTAGGAACTCTGCCAAGACAGATTTCCGCAAGCCGACGCGACCGGCGCTGATCTGCTCGAACTTCGGAAATCGCCCCGTCCGCTGCAAGCGATTGATTGTCGGATAGGAAAGGGTCGTGATTTCCCGGACCGTGGAACGATCGAGGAAGGGGTCGATGTCCGTGCTCATATGATGCCTCATGGGTTGCGAGGCCACCATATGAAACAGCATCGACCACGAGGTATCGAACTTTAAATCCGGCTTTTCCGTGTCTTTCTTCGCTCCGCCGCTGCTTCTTTCATCTGGCGCTTGATTGTGGAGGCCCCCACATAATCGCCGCCTTTCATCGCCCGAACAGATGCTTCTGCCGCAGCAAGGGAGCGTGCCTCTTCAACGCCGTGCCCCTGTTTGCGTAGGGTTGCAGCGATGTCCTCGGCATATTGCAACGTCGCGCCGCGCAGTATTCGCTCCCGCGCCGACTTTCTGGGATGGCCCCGTTTGCGCTTGTGCCGTTTCAATTCCAGCGCGAGCAATTCCGCCACTTGTAAATCGAGATGCACCTCGCCGTCCCCTTTACAAATTGCGTCTTCGATGATTTCCGTAAGCGCCGAGATTGCGGCCTCAATGGCATCTTCGCCATTGTCCAACATTGGCATCCCATCGGGGAACAATATTTCAATGGCATCCTCAGCATTATCGCAATGCAGTGCCGCCAGCCGCACGACGGGGTCGATGGTCATGCCAGAGGACTCATGCCCGCCGACGCTCCATCGTGACTATACGGTCATCATTCTCGCCGATCACCTCCGCCCGAACGAACGCCTCCCAAGCACGCAATGCTTGGCGTCGAGGCTCAAACAGCTCGGATTTATTATAAACCCGCATGATCTTCGAGGTGGTGGCGCTGGCGACGTGATTGAGAATGCGGTCCGCCACGGCCGCGTCGACATTCAACTCCTCGCAGGCCAGCGTGGTAAAAGTGGTTCTAAGATCATGGAAAGTCCAATGCGGCATCGGCAGCGGGGCCGTCCCAGCCTTGTCTGCCGCTTTTGCGCGGGCATTGGCGATGAGCCGGTCCAGTCGTCGCTTCGCCTTTGCGAAGCCTGAAACCGAGGTTTCCCCCGTAGTGCTAAATACGAAAGCGCTTTTCTTGGGGCGGCCTATGTCGGCAATTGCGTCGTTGATAATTGATCTTGCAAGTGGCGACAGAGGCACCCGGAGCGCGTTGGCGCGCTTGGTTCTTTCGGCTGGCAAAGTCCAGACGCCTTCTGTGGCGTCGTCATCGCCAAGGTCCAGTTCCGCGATAGGCATCGCAGCCAATTCCTCTCGTCGCATCGGGAGGACAATGAGCAGGCGGGTCAGCGGGCCAAAGGGATAGCCAAGGCTTTCGCTTGCGGCCCATATTTCCGCCAGTTCGTCCACCGTGTGGTGCCGATCACGCGCGGTCTCCTGCGCAGGCTTGGGTATCGACCGGGCTGGGTTCTCCGGAACAATCTCCTCCACAACACACCAATTGAAGAAGGCGCTGGCGTAGGCCAGTTGCCGGTTTGCGGAAATCGGCGAGAGCGCGACGCGTTTCCGCAACGCGGCTCTGATTTCTGAGCGCAGAATAGACGACGGCTCCCGCTCCTTGAAATCGACAAGCAGGCCACATTTTCCATCGAGCGCGCGGCGCGTAGCGTCTCCCCGGCGCAACGTCGCGAGCTTTTCCCGCTCGTATTGATTGAGCACATCGGAAAGTGTGCGCCGGTTCTGACGTGCTCGTTCAGCTTCCACCCGGACGCGCTCAGCTTCATCGGCAGGATCGACGCCGGTTCGAATAAGGGCTTTCCAAGCCACGGCCTTTTGCCGTGCATCGGTAAGTGCCATTTCTGGAAAGGAACCCAGCGTCCGGCGTGTCGGATTTGCGCCTGGCTTGTAGCGCGCAAGCAGGACGTAGCTGATCTGCGCTGCCTTTCCCTTCCTCCGCCGATCTCCAGATTCGACTACAGCATCGCCAACACGGACGCGGAGGCCTTTCACATGGGTGTCCGCAATCTCGTATCTTTGCCCGGCCTCTGCTGGCATGAGGTTCTCAAGCCGCTTGGCCGTCAGTTCTTCTTTTGGCGTGGACAATGAGTTCTCCGGCCATCAGGGCAACACTGGGGCAACTCAGTTGCTAAGCTTTGTTGTTGCCCCATGAAACGCGATGATATGCGGAGGCGGCCAGAAGGCAAGGTAATTCAAAAGATGCGCGATTAGGAAGCGATGAATTGAAATCGGCTGAAATGCCATGACTAAGGCCAAGTCATGCCTCTTAATCAGCGGGTCCTTGGTTCGAGCCCAAGTGCGTCCACCATTTTTCAACGACTTAGACATGAATTAGCGCTGGAGATCCGGCGATAGGATTCCATTGGGGCATCAGAAGCGGCCAGATTATTCTCGCCCGAATCCGAAGTCGTTTCCGGAACAACGATCTTAGCTTCGCCATGACAACCCGCCGCCATCGCCAGCGACAAATAACTTGCCTGACCCTCCGTGCTGAACTTTGCCGCCTGCAGCCCATGAATAAACATTGTTGCGTCGATAAGCGCACCACCAACCGCCCCAATATGGCGGGTCGGCCCGGGGCTTATCGACCTGTGGCATCAGGAGTCAGGCAACGTCGTGCGATGAGCAAGTCAGCAAAGCCGCTGTCACCATGGGATGGCGAAGATCACGAAGCTGACCAAAAAGACTTAGCTGCGCGCTAATGACGATCCGTCTCCATTGACCGGAAGGCCGCCCGAAGGATAGTTGTCATGTCCTTGGCATGAACTGCTGGGCGGCCACCGACCTCATTCCCGCCTTCAGATGGAAGTAAACTGTGCCCTCGCCATATCGGCGGTGCGGTGCAGTTGCTCATCGGTCATTTCACCAAACATGCCGAACCCCAGCCCGTCGTCGGCCCAGGTCCAGCCGCGGACGAGGCCTACATCGCGCTTGGTCATGCGGTCGTTCCCTTGGGCACGCATCGGGCGGACATAGAGCGCCACGCGATTGCCCGAAGCGTCACGATAAAGATACAAGCCGGCCGGGCCGAAGTCAGTCGCGACCAGCCGTCCGCCGATCAACCGGAACCCCGCCGGGCCAAGGTCGGGTGCCTTGATCGGCCGCGACAGTCGACGTGAGAACCAGTCGTCGAGCATCTGCTGGTCGCTTCCGGCGATCTCGACCGGGCGATCCGCGTCATTAGCATAGACTGCATAGCTAGCCGCCGCCTCGCGGGCGAGCGCTGCGGTACCCGCGGTCGTTGGCGCGCTCAAGCCGCGCAACATCCAACCCGATCCCCCGCCGACTACAAGTGCCAGAGCGATACTGGCTGCGACCGCCATGCCGCGCGCAGACCACCGTCCCAGACGCCGATGTCGCCGCAGATGCAGATCGAGTTCCGGCGGCAGGGGTTCTTCGACGACCGGAGCGAGCGCCAGACGCAAGGCATCGCGCTGCTGCCGATATGTCTCAATGCGAGCAGCCTCCTCAGGATGCGCGGCGAGCCATGACGCGACCACCGCTTGGCGGCTTTCCGACAAGCGGCCGTCAACATACGCCTGAAGTTCGGCTTCGGTCACATGGGCATCGGTCATTTCACGATCCTTAGCGCAGGCGACTGGCCTGGCGCCTCATCCATCATTCGCCGCAATCGCTCGCGTGCCCGCGAGAGGCGCGACATCACCGTGCCTTGCGGAATATCCAGCACCGCCGCCGCCTCCGCGTAGCTTAGGTCCTCCACGCCGATCAGCAGCAGGACGCTGCGCTGCTCCTCCGGCAAAAGCGAAACGAGCGACAGGATGTCGCCCCGTCGCACTGCGGCTTCCTGATCAGGCGGTATCGAAAGAGCAACCTCCGGCACATTCTCGATGGGATCAGAGGCACCGTGCCGCATTCGCCGCCGCAACTGGTCGATAGCCAGATTATGAAGGATGGCAAACAGCCACGCGCGGACGCTGCCCACCTTGTGGCGCTGATACCAGCGCGTCATCGCGCGTTCCAATACATCCTGCACGAGATCATCGGCATCGTCGCGATCGCGCAGCAACGCCCGCGCATAGCGCCGCAACGCCGGAATCAGCGGCTGGACGATCGCGATCAGATCGGCATTCGGCTCCACCGGTGCTTTCATAGCTATAAGGACGCCGTAGGGCCGCAGTTATTCCGCCCGCTCAAAAAAATCTCACTCGAGCCGGAATAAACGCGACGCCAGCGTCGTCTGGCGCACATCATTCACTGGATCGGAATTTTCCATGTCATCCGACAGACGTGTGCCCATTGGACCATTTGCCTTGATCGGCGCAATTATCCTGCTCCTCCTCGCCGCTTTTGCCTGGGCCGCGGGCTGGATTGGCAGGCAGCGCATCAACGGTGGCGACGTGATCGCTGCGCTCGATTATAACGGTGGCAAGCACGCAGGTTATCGCCGCGCCCATGCCAAGGGGCTTTGCTTTTCGGGCACGTTCGCTGCGAATGGCGCCGGTGCGGCGTTGTCCGTTGCACAGGCGTTCGCACGCGGTAGCTACCCCGTGATCGGACGCTTTTCGATCGCTGGCGGTAATCCGCTGGCCGGCGACGGGCGTAACGTCTTTCACTCGATGGCGCTGCTTCTGAACACACCGGACGGTCAGCAATGGCGAATGGCGATGGATCATACACCGATCTTCCCCGTCGCCGATGTCGCCTCATTCGTCGCGCTTCAGCGCGCGACGAGGCCTGATGCCGAGACCGGCAAGCCAGATCCTGCGGTGATGGAGCCGTTCTTGGCCGCACATCCGGAGGTCAAGGCGTTCCAGGACTATATGGCGAAGGCAGTGCTGCCTGACAGTTTTGCCAACGCGACCTATTACAGCATCAATGCGTTCGGCTTCACCGATCGCACGGGCACGGCGCGGCTCGTACGCTGGCAGTTCGTGCCCGAAGCTACGCTGACCGGACTGGACAAGGCCAGCCTCGATCAATTGCCGCGCGATTACCTGTTTCGCGAGATGATCGCGCGGACTGCCAAAGGATCTTCGCGCTGGCGTCTGCAACTTGTCGTCGCCAATGTGGGCGATGTTACCGACAAAGCGACGGTGGCGTGGACCGGGCCACACCGAACGATTGACGCAGGTACACTAACAATCAGGGCGGTTTCGCCGGAAGAAGCCGGCGCGTGTCGAGATTTGAATTTCGACCCGACCATATTGCCCGTCGGGATTGGTCTGTCCGATGATCCGCTGCTCGCTGCGCGATCCAAATCCTATTCCTCTTCCTTCTCCCGTCGTGCTGCAGAAGGCGCGGGACCAAGCGCCGCCGGCGAGCATCTGCGCGTGGAGACAGCACGATGACCCGCCATTCTCTAGACTTTCACCCGGCTCTGCGCGTGCTTCACTGGCTAATTGCACTGGCCGTGCTGGCGATGCTGTTCATCGGTGTCGGCATGGTATCGACGGCAGGCCCGCTTTACCCAGCGCTGCTGGCTTTGCATCGGCCGATCGGCATCGTGATCCTGGTGCTGGTGCTGATCCGATTGCCGCTGCGCCTTGCGACGGGCGCGCCTGCCCTACCCCACAATCTTGCGCCGTTGCAGAAGCGGATCGCCGCAGGATCGCACATATTGCTCTATGCCGCGATGATAGGAATGCCGCTGATCGGCTGGGCGATGCTGTCCGCGGGCAGCTATCCGGTCCTTGTAGTGAACGGGTTCACGTTGCCGCCGATCCTTCCGCACGACCTCGCACTCTATGCTCTGCTGCGCGAGGCGCATACGGTGGTCGCACTGTTGTTCTTCGCGCTGATCCTCGGTCATCTGGCGGCCGCGCTGGCGCATGGATTGGTACGGCGCGACGGCGTGCTGCGCAGTATGACTTTGGGGCACGCCACCGCTCAGCCGATCGAGAAGACAGCTGCCAGTCCGGCCTCGTATGACGATGCTGTCGATCCGGTCACTGTGTCAGTGGACAAACGCACCCGGGTGGCCAGCGATGACGCGTGAACAACTCCGCCTACATAGCGGGCGTTCCCCCGCTCAAAATCAGAAGCTTGAAAACTGTCATCCGTTTTTCCTCATCCATTCTGATCGGGCTGTAAGTGCCTTGGTAAAGCCATACAGAACTGCTGCACTTAATCAGTAGTGGCTTACACTTCTGCTGATTAGATTAACGCCATCAGTGCCTTGATTGGGATCGTCCTGACTAGAAACGGCGTGCGCCTTGTCCCATAGTGATTCACAAATGGAATCGGTGAATCCGACGCACGCTTCGTCAGAACGACCATTGAATAGAATGAATTATCAGAGGACCCTAGTCAGCGCGTCCTTGGTTCAGGCCCGAATGCGTCCACCATTTTTTCCTTCTTACATCGGCGTGAAAAGCCTTGGTTCATCGGTCGTAGTCGGGCGCCCCTTGGGCAATGTCGCGACAAGCTTTGCTGCGCGACGCGTGGCGATGCACCGCACCGACCAGCAGGTTACGCGAGCAGGCAAAACCGCGCCTGCGCCTCGCACCAGCCCGGCGTGATTAGAAAAGTACGCCTTAGCGTTGAGGAATGACAGGTACCAGCAAGTGACTGTCATACTTGCCGCCCGTGTGAATGATGTGGGTCCCCGCGTTGCGCAGTTCCTCATGGCGGGCGAACGGGAGCATCGGCAGGCCTTCCCGATAGATATCCATGCCCTTCACCACCACGCGCAGGCTCTCACCGGCACGGAACAGGGTGCAGGATGGCCAGATCTCGATATCGACGGGAACTGGAACACCCGGCTCGAGCGGCTCTTCCGCCAGGTGGCTGTGGACCGGCTGCCAGGGTTGTGAGCGTGCTTCATCCAGCGCGCGATGGCTTGCCCGTAGCCAGCCCAACGCGACCGGGCCGTTCTCGAAGAAGGCATAGAAGGTCATGCCGACCGGTTCACCGGCCGCGTCCAGCTTCTGGAGGGCCACGAACAAATCCATGTCGTCAGCGCCCTGAGCTTCGACCCACAAGCGCAGCTTCATATAGCCGGTCAGCTCGGTATCCTCATCGAAGCGGATGTCGAAGCGCGCCTCACCTGCTTCATCGAGCGGATCATAAGACACGTGCGCGGGCCCACCGGCCGGCTCCCGCTGCATCGTGCCCGTTGCGGCATCCAGATAGAGCGGGACATAATCCGTGCGCGCGAGGGGCCATTCCTGCTCACCGCGCATCGTCCATTTCTGAGCGCTCTCGCGCACTTCGAGCAGGACCTTCGGCCAGTCGGCCAGGCCGCTTTCCACGCCCTTCAGATAGCGATCAAAGAAGACGCGGGCCATCTCCTTGCTCTCGGGCATATAGTAGTGCGCCCACTTCTTGCGACCATGGCCAAGCAGCCATTTGTCGGGCGAAGAGAACTTGCGGAAGGCTTCGAACGTGCCGCGCGTGTGCAGGGCCTGATCCGCCCAGCTGCCGACAACGAAGGCCGGGATGTCGATAGCGGAGAGATCGACTTCCTTGCTTTCCCAATAGGCGTCGTAAAGGGGATGGGCCTGAACGTTGGCGTCCGTATCCTCGTAACGCTGCTTCCCGAAGCGCAGGTTACTGCTGCCGCGAGGGACGAACCCGGTTTCGCGGATGCCGCCATGATAGGCGAACTCGCGATACCAGTCCGAGAAGCCCTCCCAGGGATTGATGGCGGCAAGATGCGGCGGCTTGAGCTGCCCGACGAGATACTGGATGGCTGCGAGATAGGAGACACCGGTCATCCCGACCTTGCCGTTGCTCCAGTCCTGCACGCCGAGCCATTCGATGAGGTCATAGCAATCCTCACCTTCGCCCAGGCCGTTGTGACGCACCTCCCCTTCAGACAGCCACATGCCACGCGAGTCCGCATTGCAGACCGCATAACCATGCGCGCACCAGAAGGCGGGATCAGGCGCCTCGAAAGCGGTAAAGCGCGACATCCAGCCTTCTTCGACGCCCGAGTGCGGTGGGAACAGTTTGTCGGAGAGGCCGTGCTTTCCGTACGGACTCCAGCCCAGCAGAACCGGCAGCGGACCGTCAGGAGCATTCGCAGGGCGATAAAGATCGATGTAGATACGCACGCCGTCGCGCAGCGTTACCGGAATATTCCGATCGATGAGGATGCCGTCTTCCTCCCATTGGTTGTGCTCAATGAGCGGCAGCGGGGGTTTGCCCGGTGCTGTGGTGGGGTCGACGCTGTCCTGCATGATCAGGGTGAATTTGGCCGCCTCGCTCATCAGCTATCCTCTCGCCTTGAAATAGATAACCCGGCGATCTCTCGGGAGACCGCCGGGCGAAGTCGTCAACGGATCAGAACTTGAATCGTGCGCCGATCCGGTAGGAACGTCCCACAACGTCATAAAGCACGTTGTTGGTCGGACCGAAGCTCGACGGCGCATCCACTGGCGGATCCCTGTCGAACAGGTTGTTGATCGCGCCGAAGATTTCCATCTTCTGATCACCGCGGTTCCAGATGGCCACGCTGCCGTTCAGGTTCACATAGGTCCAGGGGGCGATGTAGTTGTCGTTGATGCTGTTGGGCAGGAGCGGATCATAGCCATACTGTCCTGGGCCAACGAGCGAGTTGTTGTACGTGCCGCCGGAAATGTGCCGCACCTGCACCTGAAGTGAGGCGGGATCGGCGTTGAACGTCACATAGCCATTCACGATGTAGCGCGGCATGCCCGAGGGCTGAGACACCGGCGAACCGTTCATTCCTGCCCGATCCACGATGCCACTGGCGGATTCGGTGATCAGATCATCGATGATCGTCGCCATGCCACGCAGGGTGATAGTCCCGCCCATCACATCGAGCGGCAGAGTATATGCAGCTTCGATGTCCCAGCCGCGTGTAATCAGGCTGCCGAGGTTGATGTTGGTATTGATGACCTGTGAAACCTGGTTGGTGCCGGGATCCCGGGTAACGAGGGAGCACAGCTGAGAAATGCCGTTGTTGCAGCCGTCAACGATGACTTGGGCACCCAGGGTCGATACTGCGCCATCAAGCTTGATGTCGAAATAGTCGATTGAGAAACGCAGATTGCCCGCACTGCCCAGATAAGGCTGAATGACCGCACCGATCGTCAGAGTGTCAGCTTCTTCGGGAACAAGCTGATCATTGCCGCCGAGCAGGACCGAAGCCAGTGACTGCGTGCCACCCTCGGTGATCGACTGGAAGCTGGTCTGCAGCGGGCCATAAAGCTCGAACAGATTGGCTGCCCGAATGTCGCGCGAACGCGTACCGCGCAAACGCAGCCAGTCGAACGGAGATGCTTCGAGGCCGACCTTCCAGGTAATCACGTCGCCACTGGTCGAGTAGTCCGTGTAGCGAAGCGCACCGTTGAAATCGACGCCGGTTGCCAGCGGCACGTTGATTTCGCCGAAGGCTTCAAAGATGTCCACCTTGCCGGAAATCGGCGAGCCGGGCCCCGTGTAGAATGCCAGAGCCCGCGAAATGGGGTCGGCATCGCCACGAGCGATCTCCTGACGAAGCTCAACACCGGTCGCAGCCTTGATCGGACCAGCCCAGCCCTGAAACAGCGTACCGTTCATCGCCGCGGAAACGACATGCTGCGTCAGCTTGGTGTCCTGCTCCACAGTCCCAGTCACATAGTCGACGGCGGCCGGATTAGTCGTGGCCGAACCATCACCAAACGGGTTGATGGGCAGACACCCGGCTGCTGCCGCGACACCGTCCCGAACGCCACGGCAAACGATGTTGCCGCTACCGTCGTCTACGGCATCGATCGCAAAACGGAGATTGGGCGTGATCGACGTGTTGTAACCGCGCTGGGAATAGTCGGTGCGACCAAACTGATAATAAGCGTCGAACGTCCAGTCGCTCCACATCTCGGCTTTGATGCCCACGACGGCGCGATAGGTTTCACGCTTCACGGTGGAGCGCTGCGGACCAAGGTCATTCCAGATACGACCAAAGGGAATGCTCGAGAGCCCGAAATCGTTCATGGTCTGCGCGACCGAATCCGGCAGATAGGCATTGTCGGCCTGGATCGTCAGGCTGCCCAGATCGCGGCGCTGCGCGCCAATGGTTGAACCGTTGACGCGGCTGTAGGACCCCTCTGCAAACAGGTTGATCCCATCTGCGACTTCCATCTTGAGATGCGTGAAGCCATTAAGGCGCTCGACAGGCGCAGAAATCGGGAAGTTTTCGTAGAAGGCCTGACGTGCATCGCCGCCACCGCTCTGGAAAATGGGAACACCGTAGTAGGTCCCATAATCGTGGGGCACCATCGTGCCATCCGGACGGAACTCCATGCCACGAAGACCCGACGCAATCAGCGCCGCGTTCGGCGGCCCGGGAAGAATCGGAATCAAGCCATTGACCGAGGATGTCGCCGTACGGGTGTTCGGCAGGATCAGAACGGCCGGCAACCCAGCGCCAACGCGTTGCGTATTGTTGGTGCCGGGAACATACGGGTTGGAGACTGTGTTATACGACAGCGAGCACCAGTCGCGCGAATAACAATCGCCGGTGCCCTTATTGTCCGAATATTCGATACCGGCAATGATGTGACCGCGGCCATCGGCAAAGCTTGCGCCGCCCGCGAGCGAAACCTGATATTCTTCTCCGTCACCGGCATCGTTGATGCCATATTGCGCCGAGCCCTTGATGCCGGTCATGCTGGTGTCGAGAATGACGTTGACCACGCCCGCCACGGCGTCCGAGCCGTAAGCCGCCGAGGCGCCACCAGTCACAACGTCCACGCGCTCGACAAGTGAGGTCGGGATGATGTTGAGGTCGACAGCGCCGGCATTGGCGAAAGAGCTGCCCTGCACAGTCGAGGCCACCACACGGCGGCCATTGATCAGCACGAGCGTCCGGTTCGCACCAAGGCCGCGAAGGTCAGCGGTCGAAGCACCGATGTTGTTGGCGAAAATGGCGTTGGTGGTCGGGGTCGCCTGAGGGCGGAACGAAGGCAACTCGTTGAGCACCTGCGCCACGTTGACTGCAGCCTGACGAGCGATCTGCTCACCGCCAACCACGGAAACAGGCGTTGGCTGATCGAAGCCAGTGCGCGCGATGCGCGAACCGGTGACGACAATTGCCTCGCCAGCGTCCGCCTCCTGGGGCAGTTCAGCATCCTGCGCGAGAGCGGGATTGGCAACCATAGCCATCCCAAGTGCAAGCGCACCCAGGCTCAAACCGGCGCGACCTTGGAAAACTCGCGAGCGAGCAATGAACGGGGACATCAGCAATCTCCTCTCCTAACCAGTGCACTGCTTTGAAAACAGCGTCGTAACAACACGCCACGCCAGCTGAGCCGACACAACACGCGAAGACCCGCCGACAAAAGCAACGACCACGGACTATCAAGGAATAATTGATCTCTCAACACATATCGCTTCTCCCGGCTCGGCGATCCGTCGGCTGTGGCAAAAGAGTCACATCACGGGCGGGGGTGTTGATAATGTCCACTGCGGGCAGGCAAAAATACCGCCGCGTCAGTTCAGGGCGCTATTGGAAGATCTGAAGCTTCAGCAAGAATAAGAAAGAAATCCGATCGGCCATCACTCCATACGCACTGCGGCGCCCACCCGCCTGCATTCAGAAGAAGGCGTGCGGACTCTTCAGTATATTTGTGGCTGTTTTCGGTGTGAATCGTCTCGCCCTCCCGCATGAAAAACAGGCGGTCCGCCACGTGGAAGGAAATGTCCTTCAGAGCCTCCAGATGCATCTCGATGCGGCTGGCAGATGCATTCCACCGAGCACAATGCTTGAAACGATGGACGGGAACGTCGGCGCCCAACTCTCGATTGATCCGGCGAAGCAGGTTGAGGTTGAATCTGGCTGTGACGCCCTGCGCATCATCATAGGCTGCCAGCAAGCGATCGACAGGCTTTACACGGTCGATGCCAATCAGGAGCCAGGATCCGCGCCCCAAGGTATCGCGCATGGAGCGGAGCAGGTCGGTCGCCGCAAATGGTGGCAGATTGCCGATCGTGGACCCGGGAAAGAAGCCCAGCATCTCTTCCCCCTCAAGATCGGCGGGCAGCGCGACCGGCTTGGTGAAGTCCGCTTCCACCGGAAAGATCGAGAGATCAGGCATGGCGTCACCAAGGTCCGCATTGGCCTGGCGCAGAAATTCTCCCGAGATGTCGATAGGGACGTAGGCCGATGGCTTCACCGCTTGCAGAAGCAACGGCGTCTTGAGAGAACTCCCCGACCCGAATTCCACGACGGCCCTGCCCTCGCCAATCATGCCAGCAACGTCGCCGGAATGCGCCTTCAGCAGTGCAACCTCCGTACGTGTCGGGTAATATTCGGGGACCTGCGTGATCTCCTCGAACAGCTCCGAACCTGCAAAGTCGTAGAACCAACGCGCTGGGACCGCTTTTTGGTGTTGCGACAGGCCAGCCAACACATCCCGGCAGAACGGGCTGTCGATCTGATCGGAAGAACAGCGATCGATCACGTCGAGATTTGCCGGTGTCGCCATGTCAGCAATCCTTGGCCAGCCGCAGCCCGGTGAACTGCCAGCGTTGATGGGGATGGAAGAAGTTCCGATACGAGGGCCGCATGTGGCCCCGGGGTGTCGCGCAGCTCCCGCCCTTGAGGACGAACTGGCCGCTCATGAACTTGCCATTATACTCGCCAACGGCGCCTTCGGCAGTGCGAAAGCCGGGATATGGCCTGTAGGCGGAACCCGACCATTCCCAGACATTGCCGAAGAGGGAGAGCAACCCCTCGCCGTCATCGGGGCAACGCGGCTCGACAGGGCCGGCCTGATCAAGTTGGAGGCCAGAGCACGGATCAAGGGGCTGAGCGGCGGCTTCCAGTTCCTGCTCGGTCGGCAGCCGCGCGCCGGACCATGCTGCGAAGGCATCGGCCTCGTAGAAGCTGATATGGGTGACCGGGTCGGCCTCATCGATGGCGCGCCAGCCCGATAGAGTAAACTGCTCCCAGCCACCCTTGCCTCCACGCCAGTACAATGGATGCGCGATCTGCTCGCGGTTCACCCAGTCCCAGCCATCGGAGAGCCACAATGTCGCCTTGGCATAACCGCCGTCTTCTATGAAGGTCCGCCATTCGCCATTGCTGATCGGGCGGTTCGCCAGCGCATGCGGGGCAAGGTGATGGCTATGGCGAGGCAACTCATTATCGAAGGCGAACGCACCGCCGCCCTGATGATCCGGCGCACCGATTTCGATCAAGCCCGATGCACCTTCGACCCAGCGAAGCTCCGGCAGCGTGTTGCGACGACGCGGTTGCGCCGGCCACAGAGCGACACCCAGCGGGTTTAGCGAGAACAGGTGCTTGATATCGGTGAGGAGCAGTTCCTGATGCTGCTGCTCATGATGGAGTCCAAGCTCGAGCAGTTCTGGACAGCACTCCGCAAGCCGGGGCATGGCCTCACGGATCGCCTCGTCCACCCGCGCGCGATAATCCAGCACCTGCCTCAGCGTCGGACGGGTCAGCAGCCCGCGCAGGGGGCGGGCGTGGCGCGGCCCTTCCGCTTCATAGTAGCTGTTGAAAAGAAAGGCCCAGGCCTCGCTGTAGTTTTCATAAGCGGGGACATGGTCCCGCAGCAGGAATGTTTCGAAGAACCAGCTACTGTGCGCAAGGTGCCATTTGGCAGGAGACACATCCGCCATGGACTGGGCCGTGGCATCGGCGTCCGTGAGCGGCTCGGCGAGTGAAATGGAAAGGGCCCGGATCGACTGATATCGGCGAGACAGGTCTGCCGCGCGGTCGTCCCCCGCGCACGCACGGGTCGCCATTTCAGTTCTTCATATCCGCAATCGGCTTACCGTCCTGCTCCTCTTCAAACAGCAATGCTGCGGCGCCTGCAGCCGAAAGGCGAACCTCATCGCCTTCGACAGCTGCAACCAGACCGCCTGAGAGATAATGATGGTGGTCACCATGGGAACCGCTGTCAGCCCTGACCATCTTGATGCGGTTTCCATCGACGCTGTCGACCGTTCCGATATGGACGCCATCAGCGCCAATAATGGACATATGCTCTTTCACTTTGCTGAGATCGGCCACGAACTGCCTCCAACGCTTTTCGGGGAAACTGACCTGCTAACGCCCCAATGTGACATTTGGATGCAGCACGCCGCGAAATTCCGTTACACAGCCTCAAAGCGCAGAATCCGGGATCGAATCCAGGTCCGCGCGGTTGAACAAGGCATCGGATCCTGTTGAGGCCTCATGCCCCTTATCAACCCTCTCACGCTCTCCATCACGGCCAATCCGGAGTGGCAGCAGCTCGCATTTTATGCTGTCGGCGCGGCTGTCCTGCTCATCGTGCTCTTCAACATCCCCTATGTCGGACGGGTGCTGCGCGCGATCTTCTCGTTTGCGGTACTTGCCTTTTGTCTGTTCATTCTCTTCCAGCAGGCGCCGTTTGACCCCAACCTCTCACGCTTGACGTCCAGCCTGGGCCTAGGAGGGCAGCAGGTGTCCGGAGGAGAAGTCCGTATCCCATTGTCCCCGGATGGACACTTTTGGGCACAGGCCAGGATCAATGGCGTCGAACGCCGTATGCTCGTGGACAGCGGCGCCACGGTCACGGCCCTGTCTCGCAGCACTGCTGCAGAAGCGTCGGTCGAGCCGACAGCCAATATGATACCGGTCATGATGCACACGGCCAATGGTACGGTGGAGGCCGAGACCGGATTAGTCGACCGGCTTCAGCTGGGCAGCATCGAGGCGCGCAATCTCGATGTTGTGATCTCCCCGGCGCTCGGAAACTTCGATGTTCTGGGCATGAATTTTTTGTCCCAGCTCGCTTCGTGGCGGGTAGAAAACCGCACACTCATTCTGGTGCCCCCGTCACCGGAAGCGGACGCCAAAACGGAATGATCAACTCCAGGGCGAGCGGCGCGGCAAGCAAGCGGAGTCTTCCTGGCGGCTGCCAGGGAACCGCATTCTCCCGCTGAAGTTTCCTGTGAAGGAGGAAAGGGAGCTTAAGCCATGAATCGCATCTGGCTGCCCTATTGCGGCGCAGCGCCCCTGCCGGAAGAGTGGCTCATGCGCTGGAACCTTGATCCGGTGCTTATCGCCGCGCTCGCTGGCGCAGCCATCTGGGCCTGGCTTTATGCCGAACGGCGATCGGCTGCGCTCTGGTCGGTTCTGATCCTCGCTACCCTTTTCATCTCACCGGTTTGCGCTCTGACGTCGGCATTGTTCTCCGTCCGGATCATCCACCATGTCGCCCTCACCGCAATCGCAGCCCCTCTGCTTGTCCGCGCCATGGGGGACAGCATGCGCATGATCGGCAACCCGGTCATGTGGACGATCGTGCACATCCTTCTCTTCTGGTTCTGGCACGCCCCTGACGCGTATGCCTTCGCCCTCTCAAAAGTTTCAGCCTATTGGACCATGCAAATAACCCTGCTGGGGAGCGCGGTGGCGTTCTGGGCGGCGTTGCGCGCAGCTTCCGCCCCGAGCGTCATCGGATTGCTGCTGGCGATGATGGTTCAAATGGGTTTGCTGGGAGCGCTGATCACCTTCGCCAGTGCGCCGCTTTACGCACCGCACTGGCTTTCCACCCAGCCATGGACACTTACTCCACTGGAAGACCAGCAACTTGCCGGTCTGATCATGTGGGCACCGGCGTCCCTGTTTTATCTGGGCGCCGCCTTGTGGACAGCATGGCGATTCCTTGCCCCGGCACGGCCGGCATCGACGTGATCAGGGCTATTCAGAGGTGGGCAGAGCGCCACACGGCGGAGCGGCGCTATTCCCCGGTGGGCCAGATATTCCACTGGACCATGGCAGCGCTCGTCATGTTCCAGTTTGGCTGGGCCTGGCATATGCAGCGCGTTGACGTGGGCGCCGAGAAGCTCGCGGGCTATCAGGTGCATGCGGAAGTGGGCTTGCTCATCCTGCTCTTGGCGATCGGGCGCTTGCTGTGGCGGCTCATCATTCCTGCGCCGCTGAACGATGCGGACGATCTGGGCTGGCAGACCAAGGCAGCGCGCTTTACGCACTATCTGTTCTATCTCTGCTTCTTCGGACTGCCGCTCAGCGGCTGGGCGATGTGGTCTGCCCTCGGAGGAGGCGAACCCCTGCGTGTTGCCGGTATCATTCCCTGGCCCAACATGCCTTTTCACGCAGTGCCAGTATCCATTCAATGGTTCGTGCTGACATGGGCGGAGTCCATTCACGTCGCACTGATCATCTTGCTGATCATCCTCATTCCCCTGCACGTTGGAGCAGCGCTGAAGCATCACTTCTGGAGCCGACATGACGTGCTGCGCGGAATGCTTCCCGAGCTCCCCGAGGATGCTGCCCTGGAAGTGCCGAGGAAAAGCCTGCAAGAGCGTGAATCTCAGGATCGGAAAGACGGCGGCTGACGACAAGCATCTGATCCAGGGGATCATTATGCCGCCGGCCCTTCCGCCACGCTTCAAGTTGGCTCGCCAGATATGCAGCCGGCTGGCCGGCCAGTGCCGGCTTTGCCGGGCCTTTCCCCTGCCCGGCTTCGCCATGACAGGTAGCGCAGGCAGGCAGCCCTCGGGAAGCGTCGCCATGGTGATAAAGTCGTGACGCGACCGCATGAGCTTTGGCTGACAATGCGGCAGCCTCGGCTTGTCCGCTTGGGAGAGGCAGACCGGCATAATAGGATGTCACTTTCGCGCGATCGGCTTCGCTCAGTTGCCTGGCGATTGACGCCATTGCGGCATGCTCACGGCGTCCGCGCGCAAAATCGTCAAGCTGTCGCTGGAGATACCCCGCATCCTGACCAGCAAGGCGCGGCGCATCGCGGCCGTTTCCCTCGCCATTGAGGCCATGGCAGGTCACGCAAGCCGCTGGAGCTCCAGCTTGGCCACCACTCAACGCAATCAGCTCTCCCGTTTGGCGAAACAGGCTCTCTGACGGCCGCAGGTTCGGCTGCAGATCGCAAGCTGCAACGAGAAAAGGAAGGAGGAGAAGGAGAGGCCGCACATTATCGGGAACAGTTCTGCCCTCAAGGCGGTTCCCTGAAGGAATCAATGTCTGGAAAGCAAATGCTTCGCACGGGGGTAATCGGAGTGATCGCGATCTCGCTCAATGCATGCAGCCCGACCGAGTTGCAGCACGAACGGGTAGATGCCGCCTCTGTCCGCAAAGGCCGGGAGGCCGTGGAGCGACTGGGTTGCGGTGCTTGTCATGACCTGCCCGGCATTGCCTGGCCGAGCGGGCGCGTGGGCCCCAGCCTTCATGGCTTTGCAAACCGGGCGATGATCGCGGGGCAATTGCCCAACCGTCCCGACATTCTTGCGCGCTTCGTTCGCGATGCGCCTGCGCTGGTCCCCGGCACGGCCATGCCGGAAATTGAAATGACTCTTGAGGAAGCCGACGCGATTACCGCTTGGTTGCAAAGTCTCGATGAGTCCTGAGGCGCCCATTCCCGCAAGCACGGCGAGCTGGCTGCCGGTGATCCTCGATTCTGCGGGTCCCTTTTCGCAGCCGGTCACGACGCTGGCGTGGGTGATCTTCACTGGCGGCTTCGTCATCCTCGGTATCGTCATTGCCGCACTCACCATCGCCCTTTTCGGCTCGCCTCGTCTTAAAGCGCGGCTCGGGGGAGAAAAGGCAATCTGGATCGGCGGCTTCGCCTTCCCCGTCGTGGTGCTGACGATTCTCCTGATCTGGGGGCTGTGGCTCACCAGCCATCTCTCGGCCCAGCGGATCACAGGCGACGAGATGCGGGTGCGGGTCATCGGCGAGATGTGGTGGTGGCGCGTTCACTATCTGGACGAGAACGGACGCGAAACCTTCCGCGATGCCAACGAACTTCACATCCCGGTCGGCCAGCCTGTGTTGCTCGACCTGCAAGCGGCCGACGTCATTCATAGCTTCTGGGTGCCGCGTCTGGCAGGCAAGATGGACATGATTCCGGGCAGAACCAACCGGTTGCTCATTCAGGCCGATGCACCTGGGGTCTACCACGGGCAATGCGCAGAATATTGTGGCGGGCCGCATGCACTGATGGGGTTTGTCGTCGTCGCCCACGCCCCGGAGGATTTTGCGCGTTGGCAAGCCGCGCGCGCACCGGCTCCCGCCGCACAGGGCAGCGCCGCTCGGGGAGCCGATCTGTTCATGAGCAGCGGTTGCGCTGCCTGTCATACCATCCGGGGATCGCCGGCCGACGGTCTGGCTGGGCCGGACCTCACTCATGTCGGATCGCGTCGTTCGCTCGGCGCCGGAATCCTTCCCAATAACAAGGGCACGCTCGCCGGCTGGATCGCTGACAGCCAAGCCCTCAAGCCCGGCAATCGCATGCCCGCCTATCATCAATTCGATGGCGAGGAACTGCGTGCGCTCGCCGACTATCTGGCGTCTCGCCAGTGACATCGGAGACCGGCTTCGATCCCGCACTCTACGCGCGCCTGCCGGTCGAAGGTCCGCGCCCGGAGGGCGAGGAAGAGAAGCTCTGTCGGGCATGGAGCGCGCCCAAAGGCTGGCAACATCTCACTGAGGTGAACAACCAGTACATCGGGATCTACTATGTCGGTACGGCATTCCTGTTTTTCATTCTGGCCGGAATTCTTGCCCTGCTGATGCGCGTGCAACTGGCGGCCCCGTTGCTCGATGTCCTGCCGCAAGACACGTATAATCAGGTCTTCACCATGCACGGCACGGTGATGATGTTCCTCTTTGCCGTTCCTGCGGTGGAAGCGGTCGCCGTGCTCCTCCTCCCGCAAATGCTGGGCGCGCGGGACCTCCCCTTCCCTCGGCTCTCGGCCTACGCCTTCTGGGCCTATGCAATCGGCGGCCTGTGCTTCTTCGCCTCGCTGTTCGTCGGCCTCGCGCCGGACGGCGGCTGGTTCATGTATCCGCCGCTCACGTCCAAGGCATTCTCGCCCGGCATCAATGTCGATTTCTGGCTGCTGGGCATCGGCTTTATCGAGATCAGCGCCATCGCCGGCGCGATCGAGATCATTGTCGGCGTCATGCGAACCCGGGCACCCGGCATGTCGCTCGACAAGATGCCGATTTTCGCCTGGGCGCTTCTGGTCTTCGCGGTGATGATCATCATCGCTTTTCCGGCCGTCATCCTCTCAACCCTGCTGCTGGAGGCCGAGCGCGCCCTCAACTGGCCGATCTTCGATGTTGGCCGAGGGGGCGACCCCGTGCTTTGGCAGCATCTCTTCTGGTTCTTCGGCCATCCGGAGGTTTACATCATCTTCCTGCCTGCTGCGGGCATGATGAGCATGATCATTCCTACCGTCGCGCGCACGGAGCTGGTCGGCTATCGCATGATCGTGCTGGCCATGCTGGCCACCGGCTTTCTCAGCTTCGGCGTATGGGCGCACCACATGTTCACGACCGGGATGCCGCCGATGACAACGGGCTTCTTCTCGGCCGCGTCCATGGCGGTGAGCGTGCCAGCGGGCATCCAGGTCTTCTCGTGGATCGCGACCTACGCCACCGGCAAACCGCGCTTCAACGCGCCGGGGCTCTTCACGATGGGCGCCGTCATCGTTTTCGTGACCGGCGGCCTGACCGGCGTCATGGTCGCGCTGGTGCCCTTCGACTGGCAGGTCCACGATACCTATTTCATCGTGGCGCATCTGCATTACGTGCTGATCGGCGGCATGGTCTTTCCACTGTTCGCTGCCTTCTATTACTGGATTCCGATGAGCAGTGCCTGGCCGCTGTCCGAGCGGCTGGCGAAATGGGTGTTCACGCTCATGTTCGCAGGGATCAACATCGCCTTCATGCCGATGCACTTTGCCGGACTGATGGGGATGCCGCGGCGGGTCTATACCTATCTGCCGGAACATGGCTGGGCCTTGCCCAATCTCATTTCAACGATCGGCGCCTTCATGTTTGCAGCAGGCGTGCTGCTTTTCGTGATCGATCTTGCGCGCAACTTCCGGCCGAGACCGGGCGGCGGCTCGGCAGGCAATGTCTACGGCGCAGGCACGTTGGAGTGGCTCCCGTCCGATCTGTACGGCAGCAGGTCCATTCCGGTGGTGGCGAGCCGGGAGCCGCTGTGGGATGATCCCGCGCTGGCACAGAATGCCGAGCGTGGCGGCTATTTCCTGCCAGGGTCCGTGACGGGCTATCGGGAGTCCCTGGTGACCAGTCCGATCCGGGCCGAGCCGCAATATCTCCAGGTTCTGCCCGGCCGGACGGCCTCGCCCTTCGCGGCCGCTCTGTTCACCGCCGGATTCTTCCTCGCGCTGACCGTGCAGGCCTATACGTTTAGCATCGCCAGCGCGATCTTAGCGCTCATGGCACTGCTGCGCTGGCTCTGGGAGACGGATCGGCACGTCCCCCTGGACAATGTCGACATTGGCGGCGGCATCATGGTGCCCGCCAATGTTACCGGGCCAATGAGCCATGGCTGGTGGGCCACCATCACCCTGCTCATCGTGATCGGAATGATCTTCAGCATGGCATTGTTCGGCAATGCCTTCCTCTGGTCAAATCAACCCGCCTTCTGGTCGCAGCCTCCCGCAATTCTGCCGGCGTTCCCAGTTCTGGGCCTCAATCTCGCTGCGGTGGCACTCAGTCTCGGCGCGAGATGGATATTGCGTCGCCAACGGCAGGGCTGGGCCTCTGCGGCCCTGATCGGCGCGACGGCGCTGGCGACAGGCGCGCTGGTCCTGGAACATTCCCTCTGGCGCGCGGCCGGCTTCGACCCCGAGATGAGCGCGCAGGCAGCGCTCGCGTATACGCTGCAGGCCTTGCAGATGTTTATCCTGGTCGTTGCCGTGCTCATGTCCTTCAATATCTGGGCACGGGTCTTGCGCGGGCTCGTTACCGCGCCGACGAACACGAGCGTCGATGTCGCGGCACTGTTCATTGCCTATTGCGGCGCACAGGGCTTCGTCGGATCTCTGTTCCCCCGGCTGCTGGGGGTGAGCTGACCGATGAAGACCTGGCTCATTCTGTTATGCGGGCTGGTGCTCTGGGCAGTTCATTTTTTCGTCGCCTACTTCATCGGGGAGTTCATTGGAGAGACGCAAGGCCCGCGCATCGCCGTTCTGGGGCTCACCCTGCTGTGCCTGGCCGGCGTGGCCGCATTGGGCGTGTTGCTGCGGAGTATGCGACCGGAAGACGACCATGATCGCTGGCGCAGGAGCGCCGCGTTGGGAACTTTGGCGATCAGTTTCGTGGCAATCTTCTGGCAGGGCTTTCCCGCATTGTTCGTGCCCTGACCGGACGGATCAGACGATCCGCCGATCCCAGCTGCCATAACGCTCCCGAATGGCTCCCCGGCGGAAGCTCAACCCCACCAAAGCGACACCGATGGCTGCGTTCGCGATGCAGTGGATCGTCGTCCCGCCGAGCATCAGCGGCGAAGCGGCAATCGCCAGTCCGAGCGGCACGAGGAGAAAGCGCAATGCGCGCGCCACTTCCGCTGCCGCGAGCGATATGACGGTGATCGCCAGCAATCCAAGCAGATGATCCGCGTCCGCCATCATGCCTTCCGCACCGAAGGTGAGACGGCTGAAGGGCAGGATAAGCGCCAGGGCCCCAGCCAGCGCCAGGTTCCAGGGCAGGTTGACCCCACCGGCCCACATGTCCCGCAGGACGATGGCCGGCCCCCGGTCGAACTCGTCGGCACGCTCATCCTTTTGCCCCTCGTCGGTATCGCCGAACAGGAAGACCCGCAGCCAAGGGCGCCCGAGCTTCGCACGCCGGCGCACGAACTGGAGCGTGGCAAGCAATTCATCGAGCGAATAGGGAATCTGGATGAGCATTGCCGCGGCGGCAATCAGCGTGAGCGTTGCCCAGGTCCCGATCACGATCGGCTGAATGATGATGAAGAAGATGGAAACCACGCCGAGGGGCGCGATCATCAGCCCGAAGAGGAAGACGAGCCACGGCATGGTGCGCCAGCGCGCCTGCGAGCCGATCAGCCCCGTCACGATCTCCAGCGCATAGGTATAGCCGCCAAGAGCCGCATCGGGGATCGGGAACGCCTCGGACACCGACGAGGTGATCACCGCTTCCGTGCCATTCTTGCTTGGGTCGTCGGGCAATCCCGGGAAGAACGGATCCCACACGCCATCAATCTGCCCGAGCTGATAGGCCGTGAGATAGCGAGATACGAGCAGGCCGACGAGCGCGAGGAAGATGATCGGTACGCGCTGTGTCCAGGTCGATGGGTTATAGCTCCACCCCGGAGGCACCTCCGGCCCAGTCATGGACGCGACGACCGATGGACCGGGATCGGGTCTGGTCCCAACCGCCAAGCCGAAAGCGAAGGCACCAACGAGCGTATCCGACAGGAACGCTGCCGGATTGGTGGTCCAGAAGAGGAACGGCACCGCCATGATGCCGGCTGCCACCCCTGCCGCCGCCCAGCGCGCCCAGCCCATCCGCCATGAAAGAGCCAAAGTTGAAAACAGGATCAGCGCCGCTCCCAGCGCAATTTCGGACCAGAACAGCAGCGGCTCTGTGACTTGCACGATCACAGGCTGAGTGAGGATCCAGCAGCCGAGCGCGATGTTGATGAAGTGCGCCCAGCGCGTTTGTGTATGGGCCGCGCGATAATCGCGCTCATGCGCGGCCCGCAGCGATTCCGGGTTCTCGCCGACAGCCACGGCTTCTTCCACAAACGCGGGCGGAGGAACCTTGTTGGCCTTGTACCAGCCTGCAGGATCGTCCTTCAGGGTCTTGACGATTTCCGGCAGCTTCTCGGATACGCGATGGCGCGGTTCCCAGCCAAGCAGCGTCCTGGCGCGGCCGATGTCGATCTCATAATGATCGCTCGCCATTCGCGTCATGAAAGGCTGGATGAATGGTCTTTCTCCCCCGTCTATCGCATCGGGCACCAGCGGCTCGGCCTTGTCCTGTGCCCAAGCGCCTGCACCGGCGATGGCGGCAGGCACCCGGATCGTCTCCCACTCATCCTCGCCGTGAATAAGGCAACCGAGCCGATCCTGAAGATCGGCATAGCCTAATGTCTCCGGCTCACCGACGAGAATGACCGTCTCGCCCGTGAACTCAGCCCGGCGATCGATCGCGCGCACGAAGGCGTCGATCATGTCCTCGCGATGGACCATAGCCTGACCAGCGTCCGTGTCCCCCGAATAGAGATGACTCTGGAAATCGCGCTCATAAATCCGGGCAATCTGGTGCGCGAAGGTGGGAACCAACGTGCGCTCGTCGTAAAGTCCAGCAAGATGGAGATAGACGACCGACATGTCGCCACGCACATCGCTGATCGCCTGCTCAGCCTCGGCCTTGGAGCGCGGATAGGCCCAGCCAGGCTTGATGGGCTGTGTCTCGTCGATCTTTTCGCCCGGCTCTCCGGCCTCATGGACAAGCATGGTGCCGGAATAGAGAAACTGCTCGACCTTGTGGTCACGCAGCGCTTCGACAAGATTGCGACTGCCCTCGACGTTCACGGCGCGATACTGAGGCTTGTCCTCTCCGGTGAAGTCGAAATAGGCAGCCAGATGCACCACGCTGGCAATGTGCTCGCCATGCTCCTGCCTGATGTCCGCTAGCGCGCGCCGAACGCTCTCCTGGTCGGTCAGATCCACCTCGATTACCGGAAAGTCGACATCGCCCTTTCTGACATCCAGCCCCACCACGCGGTATTGCCGCGCCAGGGCCGCAGCGATAGAACGTCCGATATTACCGGATGCGCCGGTTATCAGGACAAGCGGCCTGTCCGTCATAATGCGCCCGTCATGTTGATCTGGCCTCCCACCGCCTTGCCGGACCCAACCCGGCCGCGATTTTACTACGGCTCCGGCGGCAGATCGTTCCCGGGAGCGCTAGGCAGGCGAGGCTGGAAGCAGGATCATCATTGATAGCGCAGGCCGGCATCCATGATGCGCTGGCGCAGATTGAAGACGTCGAGGCTAAATTCACCCGCCGCCAGCTTCTCGCGTTTCTCGCCCTCGTTCGCCTCCCGCGCGCGGGCGGCTTCGAGGACCTTGGCGGCATTAGCGCGGGGCACGACGCACACGCCATCGTCATCGGCGACGATCACATCACCCGGATTGACCGCCGCATTGGCGCACACCACCGGAATGTTCACGCTGCCCAGCGTGTTCTTGACCGTGCCCTGCGCATAGATCGCCTTCGACCAGACCGGGAAGTTCATCTCGGTGAGATCACGCACGTCGCGCACGCCGGCATCGATGATGAGGCCACGGCAGCCGCGCGCCTGCGCCGAGGTCGCCAGCAGATCGCCGAAATAGCCATCCTCGCACGGGCTGGTCGGCGCCAGCAGCAGCACGTCGCCTGCCTTCAGCTGTTCGATCGCCACGTGCACCATCCAGTTGTCACCCGGAGGCGCGCTGATCGTCACGGCGCTGCCGGCAATCCGCGCGCCGCGATAGATCGGCCGCATGTAGCTCGCCAGCAGCCCCGTGCGACCCTGCGCCTCATGGACCGTCGCCACACCGCAAGCCGCCAGCCCGTCAATTACCTCCGGATCGGCACGCTCGATATTCTGTACGACGACACCCATGATTGCTC
>JAHJIJ010000010.1 GCA_018823325.1 Alphaproteobacteria bacterium
TCAACATCGCAGAGAGCTACAGGTGCTCGATCGAGACCGATGTTTACGAGATTGGAGGACAAGAGCGAGCCTGGTAGATCGCCATGTTCAATCTTTGTTCTTCAACATGGCCAAAATCGCAGCTTCGGGCCGACTGGGCCATCTAGAAAGGGCCGATCAGGTACCCCGTGCGGGATCACCGCGATTTGATCGGCCGATACCCCATAAACATCCAGGAGGATATCGCGCCCCTTATCAGCCATCACGACCAGGCGAGCGGAACTCGCGATGAGCTGGTCCATGACGCGACGTTGAGCCGGATTCGGGGAGGCAAGGACGGTGTGCAGCGTCGTGACAAGAGGCGCTTCCAGACCGCGCACGAGGCCGAGGACGTGCTCACCCGCCTCACCGCCAAAGATCCCGAACTCATGCTGCAACGAGACGACTTCAATATCAGCAACGTTCAGAAAGTCGGCCGCCACTTCATAGGAGGCGGGGTCTGAACCTACCTTGTCGGCTATGGACCATGGTCCAGGGTCAAGGTCTGAAATCCGTCTTTGCTGCGCGCAGGGCGGCAGCCGCCGAGTTGGACGTGGTGCTTGCATGTCGGACAGCGCGGTTGTTACGCTATACGTATTGTCCGTGGGATTGCCCTGCGCTGCAGGGGGGCAGCCAACAGCGCAGGTCAGGGCATCTTCAGTACGATCCACAAAGCGTTGCCGTCATCGCGGCGGCGAACATTATCAGACAGGCACCGGCCCCAGGGAGGAGCAACCTTGGGGTAATATCGCTCAGCGCGCCGAAGATGACGAACGTTGCTGTCAGGGCGACAGGAGCCTTGTTCATTGCGGCATTTCGACATGTCCGCCGAACCCGAATCGCATCGCTGACAGAACCTGGTCGCCAAAGGTATGGTCGACGCGGCTGCGATAGCGGGCGAATAGCGCAGCGGATAGGACGTAGACGGGGACCGACTCCTCCATCGCCGCCTCGATCGTCCAGTGACCCTCTCCAGAATCGGCGACCTGTCCGGAGAACTGGCTGAGCATCTGGTCCTTGGCCAGCGCGTCGGCAGTCAGATCAAGCAGCCATGAGGAGATGACGCTGCCGCGCCGCCACACTTCGGCAACGTCAGTCAGATTGAGGTCGAAACGCTCGTCCTCCGGCAGCTTGTCCGACTTCTTACTCTTGAGGATGTCGAACCCCTCAGCATAGGCCTGCATCAGCCCGTACTCGATGCCGTTATGGACCATTTTGACGAAATGGCCGGCGCCCGCGCGCCCGGCGTGGATATATCCCTGCTCGGCGCGCGGATCTTCGCCCTCTTGCTCCATGCGGTTGGCGGTACGCGGGATCGTGCCCCGCCCCGGCGCCAGAGCCGCAAAGATTGGGTCAAGCAGATCGACGGTCGCCTTGTCCCCGCCGATCATCATGCAATAGCCGCGCTCCAGTCCCCAGACTCCACCGGAAGTGCCGACGTCCACATAGTGGATGTTCTTCTCTCGCAAGGAACGCGCCCGTCGGATATCATCTTTGTAGAAGCTGTTGCCGCCATCGATGATTATGTCGCCCGGCGCGACGAGGGTCTTGAGCGTCTCTATGGTATCCTCGGTAGGCGAGCCGGCGGGGAGCATTACCCAGAAGATCCGCGGCGACGTCAGCGAAGTGGTGACGGCTTCCAGCGACGAGGCGGCAATCGCGCCCTCTCTGGCAATATCTTCGATAAGAGGCGGATTGCGGTCGAATGCGACGACTTCATGTCCTCCGCGCATAAGCCGGCGCGCGATATTGGCGCCCATCCGCCCCAGACCAATGATTGCAAGACGCATAGGGCTAGTTCCTTTGAATGTCGCGCGCGGCAGCGACCACCGCCGCACGCAACGCTTCGATGCCGCCTCCGGCCCTCTTAAGTGGACGCGCAGTACATCCCGCCCGCGCGCGATGAAGGACGGCCATGCCACTGCGGACCTGTGCAATCTGGACCGTCCCGAGGGCTCGCTTTGTGACCAGGGATGGCTAGCCCGCGCCTCGCGTCCATCCAGATAAGCTTCGGCAACCGACTGATGGGCTTCGAGCGAGAAGAGCAACGTCACGTTGATGTTGAACCCGCCCCGGATCAACGGAGTGGCCGTTGCAACCGGCTGTGTTGTCTCCATCCGAGGACCGCGAACCCCACTCAACGTCCAAAACCGGCCTGAGCGGAATAACGGCGGACAGCATCAACGATGGCGCGCCCAATGATGGGTTTAGGAATGACATCGTCGAAGCCCACCTCATAGGCGCGATGCGCCAACACGAGGTCATGAAAACCTGAAATCAAGATTGCCCTGCCCGTCCATCCTTGCTGGCGCAGTGCTTGTAGAATATAAAAACCATCTAGATCCGGCATCCGATAGTCCAATATGATGCAGTCGGCGTCCAGCGTTCGCGGGTCCCCGAGCAGTGCGCGTCCGCTCGTATACCCACACACATCATAGCCGCGCCCCTTCAACAGCAAGTGGAGCGCGCGGCGCACGGCCGGGTCGTCGTCGGATACCACGACCCGGTACTGCCCGAAGGGAGGCTTGGAGGTAAATAACGACATATCGCGAGCTGGAGCGCCAGATTGGGGTTCAATCCCAAATCGCATGGCGTCAGCCTTTGATCCCTACGTAAACATCGCATCACTGCGCATTTCGGCCCATGCCGGCTGCGAAGGCGATCCGCAGCGCCTCGGAAAGGCTACGAATGCCCAACTTCGCCATCAGGCTCGCGCGATGCACCTCGACCGTCCGGGACGAACAACCAAGATCATAGGCTATGGTTTTATTTGGATAACCGTTTGCTAACCCCTCGAGCACGTCCTTCTCACGCGCGGTCAATGCGGCAATTCGGACCTGCGCCTCTGTGGCTTCCAGCGCACGCGCATTGGCATCATCAATCCGCGCGAAGGCGCGCGAGATGGCATTCAGGAGCGCTGCCTTTTCGAAAGGCTTTTCCAGAAAATCGATGGCTCCGGCCTTCATTGCCTGAACTGCGACGGAAACATCCCCATGCCCTGTGACGATGATGACAGGCATATTGATTCCCCGCTCGGTCATCGCGGCCTGAACCTCCAGTCCATCCATCTCTGGCATACGTACATCGAGCAGAACGCAGCCGACCTCGGCCGATTTCGAGGCTCTTAGAAATTCTACTCCCGAGTGATAGGAGAGGACCGCGTAGCCGGCAGTCTTCAGTGCGAAGCTTGCAGCTTTTCGGATCGCCTCCTCATCGTCGACCAGATGAACGACGCGGTTACCCCCCATAATCTTCCTCCGCTCGCGCATGGATCAGCGTGAAATGAAATCGCGTGCCGCCGGGCGGAAGGTGTTCGACCCAGATCCTCCCTCCATGAGCTTCCACTATTGTCCTGCAGATGGAGAGGCCGAGGCCCATTCCACCGGCCTTGGTTGAAGCGAACGCATCGAACAGTCGCTCCCGCATATCTTGGGGAATCCCTGGCCCGGTATCCGCCACCGTCACCTCGATCAGACCGTCGGCGCGCAGCTTGGACCGAATGCTGAGGTCGCGGATTGGCGACTCAGCCATCGCTTCAATCGCGTTACGCATCAGGTTGACCAGAACCTGCTGGATCTGGACGCGATCTACCAACACGGGCGTTGCCAGTGGATCATAGGAAAAGAAGCTGCGCACGCCGTTCTCGCGGGCACCGACCAGCGCGAGCTGGCCAGCCTCTTCGATCAGGCGGGGCAGGTCATCCAAGCTTTTGTCGACTTCGCCTCTGGCGACGAAGTCACGCAGCCGGCGCACAATATGTCCGGCCCGCAGCGTTTCCTGGGCGGCATCGCTCATGACCGTGCGGATCATTGCGAACGGCTCGCCCGCCGCTTCGTCCAGCATGTCGCGAGCTGTCTCGAGATAGAGGGCGACGGCGGCGAGAGGCTGATTGAGCTCGTGCGCCAGCGTCGAAGCCATTGTACCCATCGCGCTCAGTCGCGAGACGTGGACCAGTTCGGCTTGGAGTTCCTGGAGCTTGAGCTCGTCCTGCTCTTTGGCAGTGAGATCGCGCACGAAGCCGGTGAACACCCGGTGGCCGTCCTCACCGGCCTCTCCCACGGACAGCTCCATCGGAAAGGTCGTGCCGTCCCGGCGCTGGCCAACCACGACGCGGCCGATGCCGATGATCCGTCGTTCACCAGTTTCCAGGTAATGCTTGATATATTCGTCGTGGCGACCACGGTGGGGCTGCGGCATGAGGCAGGCAACATTGCGCCCGAGAACCTCCTCTTCCGCGTATCCGAACAGCTTTTCAGCAGCCGCACTGAACGAAGTGATCCTCGCTGCTTCGTCGATGATGATCATTGCATCCGGAACGGTGGCGAGGATCGACTGAAGATGCTGCTCGCGGGTCTCAAGCGAGGCGCGCACGGCAGCTTCATCCGTTATGTCGCGACTTACACAGGCGAAGCCGCAGAGCACTCCCCGGTCAAAGAGGGACGTGATGGAAAGGCGCGCGAGGTATTCGGATCCATTTTTGCATGCCCGCCAAGCTTCACGTTCAACCTTTCCTTCTCGCGCGGCGTTTTCGAGATCCGCCAGTGGCATCCCTGCGGCAATTTCGTCAGGCGGGTAGAAGAGTTCATGGGATCGACCGATGATTTGATCGGACAACCAACAGTCGGTCCGCTCTCCCTCTGTGTTAAAGCTTAGAATACGACCCGAGGAGTCGAGCAGCGTCAGGACGTATCCAAGCCCTTGGCGCAAAAACAGCCCAGCGAGCCGTTCCACCTGGGTTGCTACGGGGGTCGTGTCGCAACGGTCAGGCATCGCGGCCCCCGCCCCGCCCGATAGGAACAAGGGAAACCCACGCGTGTCTCGCATCGATGAGACGCGCTATTGGCGGGCTAAAATGGCCTTCATCTCGTCTATCTCCTGACGCTGAGACTGCTCGATTGCTTCGCAGAGCCGCACCACCTCGGGGTCGGTGAGGCGAGCTTCCCGACACATCAGAATAGCGCCAGAGTGGTGCGGGATCATCGACCTGAGAAACGCCGTGTCGCCGATGGTGGTCTGGGTCCGTATCAGCGCGAAGCTCCCGAAGAACGCGATTAACGAGACGGCAATCAGCGTGACGTTGGCCCCTTTGGACGGGAACATGCCTCGCATGCCGAGGATCATGAGCACCACCATCGGGGCGACCATCATCAATGTCATATAGAACATATTGAGATTGTTGTAGAAGCTGTCGACGCTGTCGATCATGACGAACATGACCAAATACATGACAATGCCGCTGATAACCGTCTGAAGAACGAGACTGCCATAGGCGCTCATGCGTCCATTCGGATGTTCGTGCATTTGACCCATCGCTCTTCTCCTCAAAGCTGGTCGTCGACACTCGTTGCGCGTGGCGCCGCATCACCACTGATCCTCATCCCGAAACATCTATGACCAGGAATGGTCACTGGTGACAAAACTCGCCGCGTCGATACCGCCATTTTCGGTGCGGGAACGGCGCGCCGGATCGCAAGCGGGTGCGAGATCGAGGCCTTCCGAGATGCTCGGTGCCGACGATGGCGAGAAGACGATTGAGGCCTCAGCGCCGCCCGCAAGCGGCGTCCCGTTCATTAATGGTCCGCGATCGAGAACAGGGTTCATGATGGCTCGTCTCTGCATTAGTTCGCCGGGGTCTATCGGCGAATACGCAGCGCAGCGCTCGACCCCTCACTCTTTTCGCAATATTTCCGTGAGCCGTGTCCGTGCCCGGTAGAGGCGCGTTTCGACCGCTTTTTGGCTTATTCCTAGGATCTCAGCGGTCTCGGCTTCGGACTTTTCTTCGAGTGTCCGCAGAATCAGGGGTTCTTTGAGCGATGTCGGCAGCTTAGCGATGGCCCTCATCGTGCGTGCAAGCTCGTGTCTGTCACCAACGACCCGATCCGCGAGGGGGGCGCTGTCGGCGATCTCGGCCGCATCACTGACCGGCAAAACGAAAGTCAGAAGGCTTCGAACGGTCCGGCGTCGGTGCCAGTCTCGGCATTTGTTGATGAGGATGCGCGACAACCAGGGGGCGAATGGTCGGCGTCCGTCGTAGCGGTTCAATGCCGCGAATGCCGCAACAAAGCCGGCTTGAACGATATCAAGCGCTTCATCGGGGTTTCCGATGTGACTGCTCACCAGGCGGAAGGCCCTGTCCCGGTGGCGGCGCACCAGCTCGCTGTACGCAGCCTGCCGTCCAGCAAGGGCGAGCCCGGCGAGTTCTCCATCCGAACAGCCGTAAAGATCAACGGTCACCGCTCCTTTGCCGTCAGCGCTTTAACCACCGTCTGATCGAATTTCGCGGCCTGGTCCGGTCGTAGAACGGCACGCATCGCGAAAATATGCTCCAGCGTCTCCTTCTGAAGATCGCCCATAGCTTGATGGGAACGATCGACCGCGGCCGCTACCAAGGGGCCGTAGCCATGCTCGGTCTCGATCGCTTCGGCCAACCGGGCATTATCGGCGCGGAGTTCCAACTCGAGCGCCTGCCGGCGCACGGCGAAGCTTTTCTCGATAGCCTCCAGTTGAGCATGTTGCTTGCTGTCGAGATCCAATTGGCTGTGGAGCAGCTCGTGAAGCCGGTTTTCCACCGGCCGCTCTGGTGCGACGAAAACCCGTCCGACGACCACACCCGCTATTGCTGCGCCAAAGGTCAACAGGAGGAGGAGGAGGAGCCGGCGATAGTTCCACATCATCGCACGTCCAACAGGGTGGACGGGGCAAGCGCCAACCGGGCATCAAACGGCGATACCGGGTCAGTTTCGCGGGGGTTCAGGGAAACTGCCGATGTCGCTATGCCTATTACCAGCGCTACCGCTGCCGCCATGCCGAACACGGTTCCGCTAAGTCGTGGCGCCGATTGCAAACGTGCCAGGTCTTCCATGATCGCGATATCGATCGCCGCAAGCCGCGCCGGGACGGGGGCATCACGCAGCCGCGCGAGCATCGTGTCTATGTCACTCATTTTTCGTCTCCGTCGTTGTTTACAATACGCACTGGGCTGGCCGCCCCCTCATGGGCCAAGACGCAAATTTTTGAGGGGTCTGCCGCGCCGCTGCGTATCCATGGGTATGCCACATCAGGAGATATAAATGCGTATAGTTCACCCTTTGGCCATCGCAGCCATGGTCGGTAGTTTCGCGTTCGCCGCCCCCGCCATTGCTCACCCAAAGCTTTTGAGCTCGACTCCGGCGGCCAATGCCAGCGTGCCGGGGCCATCAGACGTCACACTTACCTTCAGCGAGAAGCTGATGCCGCGGCTATCCGGGATGGATATTGTGATGACTGGCATGCCCGGGATGCCTAATCACCGCATGAAAGTCACCGGTTTCCGCACCGCGATCAGTGGTGATGGCAAGACCCTTGTAGCAAAGCTTCCAAGGCCATTGGCCGCTGGCGCTTACCAGATCGCCTGGCATGCGGTGTCGGCCGACACACACCGAATTGAGGGCACTGTCACCTTTACGGTGAGATAAGCCCGTGACCGATACCCTGATCGTCGCCGTCCGCTGGGCACTCTATATTGACCTGGGCCTGCTGTTCGGACTGCCACTGTTCGCCTTGTACGCGCTTGGCGGCGATGAGGCCCATGGCCGATACCTTGCCTGGAAGCCAACAGTTTGTTTGTTGGCGCTGGCGGGTGTGGTTATTTCGTTATTTGGCTTCGCTCTGCAGACCGCCGCGATGGCAGGCGCGTCTATATGGCAGATAGATGGCGAAATTGTAGCCATGGTTCTACGAGAAACGCCTTTGGGCTTGGCGTTCCAGGTACGAGGTGCCGCTCTCGCCACCGTTATAATCGGCATCTCCCTGTCTTCCTGGGCGAGCCGACCGGCGCAGTGGATATCGACGCTTGGTGGGGGAGTGGCACTCGCGACACTGGCATGGTCCGGCCACAGCGCTGCCGGGACTGGGAGCGCAGGCTGGTTCCATCTTGGCGCCGGGATCCTGCACCTTCTCGCCGCCGGTGCTTGGCTAGGTGCGATCTTGGCGTTCCTTGTCCTGATATCGGGAAAGAAAGCATCGTCCGATATCACGCGGATCCACTTGGCGCACCGAGCGCTCGAGGGGTTCGCGGTTGTGGGAACGGTCGTTGTTGCCGTCATCGTTGCAACGGGCCTGATTAATTCCTTGTTTCTGGTGGGGCCCGAGCATGTCCTTCAACTCGGCGCCTCGCTCTACGGACAAATACTAATAGCAAAGCTGGCGCTGTTCGCAGCAATGCTCGGGATGGCGACCATCAACCGCTACCGTCTTTCTCCGGCACTGGGGCGCGCATTGGGAAGCGCGGTCGAAGCTCCCACGATCGGGCGCTTACGCAAGAGCCTGCTCATCGAGGGCGGGATCGCGTTGACAATCTTCGCGCTGGTGGGTTGGCTCGGAACTCTCTCACCGCCGGTGGCGGCGTGAGGATGCAAACCCGTGTGATCCTGCCATAGTGATGAAGCCGAGATCGGGCCTGGACCGAAGGAGATGAAACGATGAAAGATTCAGGCGCTTCGGCACACGTTCACGGACATGGTTGCTGCTCTGGCCAGACCGGGCAGGGCACGCACGCAGCGACAAAAGATCCAGTTTGCGGCATGGCGGTCGATCCTCAGAAGACCGAGCATCATGCCGACCATGCCGGCGAGACCTACCATTTTTGCAGCGCTACCTGCCGCACGAAATTTCTCGCTGAGCCGAAGCGGTACCTTGGCTCTTCGCCTCCCCCCATTGATGCTCCTGCGGGAACGATCTGGACCTGCCCGATGCACCCGGAGATCCGTCAGGACCATCCAGGCGCTTGCCCCATATGCGGCATGGGATTGGAGCCTGCCACCGTGACGGCCGATACGGGGCCGAGTCATGAACTTCTCGACATGACGCGCCGCTTCTGGATCGGAATGGTCCTTACGCTCCCTGTGCTGTTACTTGAGATGGGAGCGCACCTCATTCCCGCGCTGCACCGGATAGTGCCGATGTCGGTCTCGGTCTGGGTGCAACTCGCGCTGGCCACTCCAGTCGTCCTGTGGGCAGGGTGGCCCTTCTTTGAACGTGGCTGGGCATCGCTCAGGTCCCGCAACCTCAATATGTTCACGCTGATTGCGATGGGTACCGGCGTGGCATGGTTATACAGCGTCGTGGCCACGCTTGCGCCCCACATCTTCCCACCCGCTTTCCGAAGTGCGGACGGCGTCGTTGCGGTCTATTTTGAAGCCGCTGCCGTGATCACTGTTTTGGTGCTGCTCGGCCAAGTGCTGGAACTGAAAGCCAGGGAACGTACCTCGGGTGCAATCAAGGCTTTGCTGAACTTGGCGCCAAAAACTGCCCGCCGTATCGCGCCAGACGGTACGGACGAAGAGATCAGCCTCGATCTCGTCGCCGTGGGCGACCGCCTGCGTGTGCGTCCTGGCGAGAAGGTGCCGGTCGACGGACTCGTCGACGACGGACGTTCGTCGCTCGACGAGTCCATGGTCACGGGCGAATCCATGCCGGTCACGAAGGCGAAGGATGACAAGGTCATCGGCGGAACGCTCAATCAGACCGGTGCCCTCATTATCGTCGCGGAAAAGGTGGGCCGAGACACGATGCTCGCCCGCATTGTTCAGATGGTGGCTGAAGCGCAGCGCTCTCGTGCACCCATCCAACGAATGGCCGATCGCGTATCCGGATGGTTCGTTCCCGTTGTGATCGTGATTGCGATACTTGCATTTGTCGGTTGGGCTATGTGGGGTCCTGAACCTCGTTTCGCATACGGCCTCGTCGCAGCTGTCGCCGTCCTCATCATCGCCTGTCCGTGCGCGCTTGGCCTCGCCACACCCATGTCGATCATGGTCGGCGTCGGCCGTGGCGCGGGTGTTGGTGTTCTCATAAAGAATGCCGAAGCGCTTGAGCATATGGAAAAGGTCGACACGCTTGTCGTCGACAAAACCGGCACCTTGACAGAAGGCCGTCCGGCGGTGACCTCAATCGTTCCAGCCGAGGGGTTCCAAGAATCCGAACTTTTGAGGCTCGCCGCCTCTGTTGAACGAGCTTCGGAGCATCCGCTTGCATTGGCTATAGTCGAAGCTGCGCAGGATCGTGGTATCGCCCTGACCGACGTCAGCGCGTTCGACTCTCCGACCGGGCGGGGCGCGCTCGGAACCGTCGAGGGCAGAAAGATCGTTCTCGGGAATGCGCGCTTCCTTGGGGAGGAAGGCATTTCTACCGCACTGTTGGCGGAGACGGCTGATCAGCTTCGAGGCGATGGCGCGACCGCCATATTCATCGGCGTGGACGGCAGGGTCGGCGGCGTATTTGCGATTGCTGATCCGGTAAAGCAGACTACGCCCGATGCGCTCGCCGCGCTAAGGGCTGAGGGGATTCGCGTTGTCATGCTCACGGGCGACAATCGAACCACCGCGGTGGCTGTCGCCAAGCGGCTCGGCATCGACGAAGTCGAAGCCGAAGTCCTGCCAGACGAGAAGAGCGCCGTGGTTGCGCGTCTGAAGCAGGAAGGACGGGTGGTGGCGATGGCCGGCGACGGGGTTAACGACGCGCCCGCCCTTGCCGCCGCTGACGTCGGCATTGCCATGGGGTCGGGGACGGACGTTGCTATTGAGAGCGCTGGCGTCACCCTGCTGAAGGGCGACCTTACCGGTATCGTGCGGGCACGGCGCTTGTCGCAGGCGACGATGGCCAACATCCGTCAGAATCTGGTGTTTGCATTCATGTATAATGTCGCCGGTATCCCGGTCGCCGCGGGTGTCCTCTATCCGCTTTTTGGAATTCTGCTTTCTCCCGTCATAGCGGCGGCGGCGATGGCGCTGTCTTCCGTCAGCGTGGTGGCCAACGCTCTCAGGCTTAACCGGCAGGCGCTGTAATAATCGGTGTCTTTCAGACGGCATGGTCCGCCACTACGAGGGGTAGGAAAAGACAATGAGACTGATAATGCTCGGACCGCCCGGAGCAGGGAAAGGGACGCAGGCGCAGCGCCTGGTTGAACGCTATTCCATTCCCCAGCTTTCCACAGGCGAGATGCTGCGCGCGGCTGTGGCCAACGGCACGGCAATCGGGCGCGGGGCCAAGGCGATCATGGATCGCGGCGAATTCGTACCCGACGACGTGGTCAGCCACATGGTATCTGATCGAATCGATCAAGAGGATTGCCGCAGGGGGTTCATTCTAGACGGCTTCCCCCGGACGGTCGCGCAGGCGGAGGCCCTGACGGCAATGCTGGACCAAAAGGGTGTCAAGCTTGACGCAGTAATCGAATTGAAGGTCAATCCGGCCACGCTCATCGAGCGAATGGAAAAGCGCGTCGCCGATACGCTGGCCGCTGGAGGTACGGTTCGTAGCGATGACAATCCGGCTACCTTCGCTACACGTCTTGACGAGTACCGGCAAAAGACCGCGCCGCTCTTGAACTATTATCGCCGGAGAGGAGAACTCGTGGAGATCGACGGGATGCAGGGCATGGACATTGTTGCGCGCGACATCGCGAGCATCCTAGCGCAAGTAGATTCGGATTAGCTGTATAGGGCACCGAAGCATGTCGGTGATAAGCACACCATTGAACAGAGCGCAGCCAAGGCATTCACGCTAAACTTAGAAAGAAGGATACTTCAGCTATGTATAAGCATATCCTCATCGCCACGGACGGTTCGGAACTTGCGCAAAAAGGCGTCGATCACGGACTCTCGCTCGCAAAGAACCTCGGCGCCGAAGTCATAGTTGTGACGGTGACTGAGCCGTTTCCGATTTATGCCGGAGAAGGCTGGGACCTTCAACGGAGCGACGTCGAGAGATACCATGCCGATCAGACGAGGTATGCGCAGAAACTGCTCGATCGTATCAAAGCCAGTGCCGAAAAACTGGGCGTGACCTGCGAAACTCACCACGTTCCCCAAAGCCGCCCGGCGGAAGCAATCCTCGAGGTGGCGGCTAAGAAAGGTTGCTCTCTGATCGTTATGGCGTCCCATGGTCGCCGAGGTCTGGGGCGCCTCTTTCTGGGCAGTCAGACCCAGGAGGTGGTGAGCCGTTCCTCGCTTCCGGTTCTCGTCGTAAGATAGCTCGACAGTGGATGATCACCGCTTCGCGGCTACCTCATCCATTGCCGTAAATGTGCTGTGACGGAAGCCCATTGTGGGATTCGACAACCCCCAAGCAAAGCCGCTCACTACGAATATGGTCCTGGTGTGTGTCCTCGATAGCAGGCTTCTGTTTGATCTTGGAGCATTGAGCTCGTTTGCTCCGCTCGGCGTTTATCCGCGGCGGCTTCATCCTGATCGCTTCGGCCAGGAAGACGCTCTACGCCGCCCAGCACGGCATGCTGGCGAGAGGCGCGCCTTGGTTTGATCCGTTAGTCCGGGGGGACGCAGCCGCCCGAGGCGGCACGCGGGCGTGGACATAGCGATGGGGACAGCATGATGATCAAGTGACGCGAATCCCTGGCGGCGGACGCAGGTCTGGTCGCAGCCGGTGCGATGGCGGCACCGGCTGCGGCACAGCATCATCAGATGTGCCCATGACGGACTGCGTCGATCATTGCGTCGGGTCGCACCGCATGTGCCTGGAGACCGCCGCCTATGTGACCGGGCAGGGGGCCATTCTGGCCGGGGCTGCGCTGGCCACCATGCTGTCCGACTGCGCCGAACTGTGCAGGCGATGGCGGATATGGCCAGCTAAGTAGTGCTTCGCACATTACGTATACAGCCCGGCCGACGGCGACACCATCTCACGGGCAAGCTCCGGCAGGAGCGACAATCGACCGGGCACATGCGCCGTCGAACTGAAACCCAGACTTGAAGGAATAGATACTTGGTCAAGAAGACGGCAATTATCGCTTCGCTCGCAGCTCTTGGCATCTTCGCCGTGGGTGGTGGGCCTGTTCTCGCCGACGGAATGCCGCCGGGCACGCCCGATCTTGAGGAGACCCTCAAGGCCAAGCCGGTGCCCGCACAGCCCCGTACTGCCCACATGCAGGGCATGCCGCACGGCAGCCGACAGATGCATGACCAGATGATGCAGGACCATCGGATGGCCATGCGGCATTCGGGGGACCAGGACGGCACCTCCGGTATGTCGCGCACGTCTCGGGGCGGTTGCTGAAGCGGCTCCCATGCGAACCTTGATGACAGGCCGGCCGATCGGCTCCTAGCCAGCACGGGGAACGAATTGGCCGGTCAAGCCGACGCGTTGGCCCGCCGTTTACACGGCGGGTCAATTGCGTTTCCAGAGGTTGCGAACCGGTTGGATCAGGCGCCGTCACGAGTTCGCTTTGATCCTGGACCTTGGTCCATTCCGCAAAATCGCCCGCATACCAGTCCGATGCAAGCGGATTCGTAACTTACATATTCAGACCGTAGGTTGATGAAAAATCATCGGTTCTTCTGTCGTGTTTGATCCTCGATTGGTGACAGCGCTGCTCAGCGATTGCCTGCGGAACATACTTATAGGCCCGCCCACCAGAGGGCTTACTCCATCATACATCAATGGAGATGGAGAACAGGCGATGTACGAGAAAGCGATCGGGACCATCAACGCGGCACCATCGTTCCGGCACCGCTATGACAATTTTATCGGCGGCCGCTGGAGCGCTCCCGCCACGGGCGAATATTTCGCGGACACGAGCCCGATCAACGGTGCCCTGATCGCCGAGTTCGCCCTCTCGACCCCGGATGATGTCGAGCGCGCTCTCGATGCAGCTTACGCCGCCAAGGATGGATGGGCGAGGGTCTCGCTAGCCGAGCGAGCGCGTCTGCTCAACCGGATCGCCGATCGTCTCGAAGACAATCTGGAGCTTCTGGCGCTGGCCGAGACGATCGACAACGGCAAGCCGATCCGCGAGACGCGCGCCGCCGATGTGCCCCTCGCGATTGATCATTTTCGCTACTTCGCCGGCTGCATCCGGGCGGAGGAGGGCGCGATCTCGTCGATAGATCACGACACCATCGCCTATCATTTCCGCGAGCCGCTTGGCGTCGTCGGGCAGATCATCCTGTGGAATTTCCCGTTGCTGATGGCAGCTTGGAAGATCGCGCCTGCGCTGGCCGCGGGCAACTGCACGGTCATCAAACCCGCCTCTCAGACACCCCTCACGCTGATGATGCTCGCCGAGCTCACCGCCGATATTCTGCCGCCGGGCGTGCTCAACGTCGTGACCGGCCCCGGGCGGACCGTCGGCCAGGCGATCGCCGCCAATCCCCGCATTGCCAAAGTCTCCTTCACGGGGGAGACCGTCACCGGCAAGCAGATCATGCGTGCCGCCGCCGACCATCTCATCTCGCAGACGATGGAGCTTGGCGGCAAATCGCCCAACATCTTCATGGCCGACGTGCTCGACGAGGAGGATGCCTTCTTCGACAAGGCGCTCGAAGGTTTCACGCTCTTCGCCTTCAACAAGGGCGAGGTTTGCACCTGTCCCTCGCGGGCACTGGTCCATGAATCGATCTTCGACCGCTTCATGGAGCGTGCCGTGGCGCGCGTCGCCGCGATCCGGCAGGGCAACCCGCTCGATCCTTTGGTCCAGGTCGGCGCCCAGGCGTCCGAAGACCAGCTCCACAAGATCCTCGGCTATATCGAGATCGGCAAGGCCGAAGGCGCGCAATGCCTGACCGGCGGTGCCCGCGCGCTTCCTGGCGGCGAACTCGACCACGGCTATTTCGTGCAGCCGACCGTGTTCGTCGGCGATAACCGCATGCGGATCTTCCAGGAGGAAATCTTCGGACCGGTCCTGTCGGTCACTCGGTTCAAGACGGTCGAGGAGGCGATCACGCTCGCCAATGACACGGCCTATGGCCTCGGCGCGGGCGTCTGGACCCGCAACGGCAATACTGCCTACCGGCTCGGCCGCGCGATCCAGGCCGGCCGGGTCTGGACCAACTGCTATCATCAGTATCCCGCCCATGCCGCGTTCGGAGGCTACAAGGCGTCGGGGTTCGGGCGCGAGAACCACAAGATGATGCTCGATCATTACCAGCAGACCAAGAACCTGCTCGTCTCCTATGACGAGCACGCGCTCGGTCTGTTCTGACACTCTCATAGAAGGAAAAGCAGACATGGCGAAAACCATGAAGGCGGCCGTCGTCCGCGAATTTGGCGCGCCGCTGGTCATCGAAGAGGCGCCGATCCCCGAGGTCGGACCCGGCCAGATCCTCGTCAAGATCGCAGCGACCGGGGTCTGCCACACCGACCTGCACGCGACCGAAGGTGATTGGCCGGTGAAGCCCAACCCGCCGTTCATTCCGGGCCATGAAGGCGTCGGCCATATCGCCGCCGTCGGATCGGGCGTCACGCACGTCAAGGAAGGTGACCGGGTCGGCGTTCCCTGGCTCTACACCGCCTGCGGTCATTGCGTGCATTGCCTGGGCGGCTGGGAAACCCTGTGCGAACTCCAGCAGAATACCGGCTATTCGGTCAATGGCAGCTTCGCGGAATATGTCCTCGCCGATCCCAACTATGTCGGGCATCTTCCCGACAATGTCGGCTTCATCGACATCGCGCCGATCCTTTGCGCGGGCGTCACGGTCTATAAGGGACTGAAGGCCACCGAGACGAAGCCTGGCGAATGGGTGGTGGTCTCGGGGATCGGCGGGCTCGGGCACATGGCAGTGCAATATGCCCGCGCGATGGGCTTCAACGTCGCGGCGGTCGACATCGATGATCGTAAGCTCGATCTTGCGACGCGCCTTGGTGCCGCACTGACCGTCAATGCGCGTGATGAGGATCCTTCGGTCGCCATCAAGAAAGCGATCGGCGGGGCGCAGGGCGTCCTCGTCACCGCGGTCTCACCCACGGCCTTCCAGCAGGCGCTGGGCATGGTCAGGCGCGGCGGAACGGTGGCGCTCAACGGCCTGCCGCCGGGCGATTTTCCGCTGTCCATCTTCGACACCGTGCTCAACGGCATCACCGTGCGCGGCTCGATCGTCGGCACCCGGCTCGACCTTCTCGAAGCGCTAGAATTTGCCGGTGAAGGCAAGGTCCACGCGACGGTGCACACCGAAAAGCTGGAGAACATCAACGATGTCTTCGCGCGCATGCACCATGGCGACATCGAGGGGCGAATCGTCCTCGATCTGGCCTGACCATCCATGGCGAAAGCACCAGTCATGCCTCCGTTTCACAGCCTACCGATCGCGCGGCGTCGTTTCGTCCAGGGGCTGGCGAGCGGCTGCGTTACGAATTCTCCCGCAAGCTCGCGCCCCATGTCGGCTTTGTCTGGGAATGCGCTCTCGGCGGGACCGCCGACTTCCGGCGTGCGAATCGCGAGCTTGTGACCGAGCGCCGCGTGGTGGTCGGCCTGCGATTGTGGTGGTGAGCCACGACGCGGCGTCAGCAGGATCACGTAGTGGGCCGAATCCCCTGGCGGATGGGGACGGCGAGAATGGGAAGCGGTCCCGCTCGTCCATATTGTTGCTGTTCGCGGTGGCGGCTGCGTCCGCGGGTCAGACGGCCATGCTCGCGTTCCTGCCGTCGCTTGTCGACGATGGACAGTCGCCCCTATCGCTGCGCGCCCATGACTTCCATGTCGCGAGCCTGAGTGCGGTGCATCCCCTAGCGGCGTTGCTCTTTGCGCCGCTGTGGGGTTGGCTCGCGGACCGCGTGGACTATCGGGTCGTCTTGCGCGCTGCGCTCGTCGTTCTGGTGTTTGCGCTGGCGCCGGTCGGGGTCGTGGCGCTTCCGGTACTCTATCTGTTGCGCATGCTCGCCGGCATGTCTGCGGCCGCGATAATACCGCTCGCGTTGCTTGCCACGAGCTTTGCCGCCGGCGGGCGGAGCAAGCGGGCGATACACTTCACCTGGCTCACCGCCTTCGTGTTCCTGGGAGATATGTCCGCTCCACTGCTCGCCGAGGCCTCCAGGGCGGTCTTTCCCCGAGCACCACTCCTGATGCTGGCGGCTCTCGTCGCGATGATCGCGCTCTTCATGATGTTCGTGCGTCTGCCGGCGAGCGGCGGCGCAGGGTCGAGGGGCGATGATCGCGAAGCAGCGTCGCTTCCGACCACCCTCATCCTTCTGCTTGTCACGGTCCTTGGCGGCGGAGGGCTTGCTGCCATCCATGTCAGCCTGTTGGTGACCCGGGCCGAAACAAGCCTAAACCGGGAGACGATTGCATGGATGCTCAGTCTTTGCGGGTTTGCCATGTTGGCGGCGCAGCTGTTCCACACCAGGGTCTCCTGGCTGGTGACCGCGCCGAGATTGCTCGCATGCTTCACGCTTGCGCTTCTCGCCGCCGCCCTGTTCGTCTTTCCCTACGGATCGTCCATGGTCGGGATCGCCGGCCTCATTGTCGCAGCTGGCTGGAGCTCGGCGAGCATTCGTCTCGTCACGAGCTTCTGGATCGGCGGTTCCGCGCTGCCCTCCGGCTGGAAACTTGGGCTCCAGCATGCTGCGGCCAGCATCGGTCAGGCCCTTGCACCGATTGCGATCGCCTTGGCCGAGCCGGGAGAGCAGTCGCGGATTCTGCTCGGCATCGGCTGGATGTCGATGCTTCTCCTCATTGCGCTGCCGCTGGTCTGGCGGCGAAGGCCGGACTCGACAAGAGCCAACGGCCGATGAGGGGCTGCGGGGATTGATGCCCATACTATCGGAGGCAGTCCACGCCGCAAGATCGATCGAGCCTTGCGCTCAAGCACGGTCGTCCCGGAATGGCCGTGGGGACGATGGTTATTCTTCCGCCCGCGACGATACGCAAAAGCCGCAGGAAAGCCTTCCAGCCTCACTTTTGGTTGATGGCGTGAAAATGGCAGCGACAGCTAGTTAGGCTGTTCCGCGCCTACGCCGGTCGCCCGCTTTGGACTGCGGTCTCTACTTATACCTTGCTCTCGGGCTCCGATCTACGCTTGCAGGACATCGGTTAGAAGAGGGGCGGCATATGGATGATCACGACCATCGATTACGCAAGCGTGGGAGAATGGTCCTGATTGGATTCCTCCTGGTCGCCGGCTTTTTTCTGATTGCCGAGCATACCGCGCACTTCTTCGGTGCGCTGCCCTATCTGATCCTTCTCGCTTGTCCGCTCATGCATCTGTTCATGCACCGCGGTCATGGCGGTCATCACCATGGCGGCGATGAACCCACACAGGCGCAGACCGGCCTGCCGGCCAATTCCAACGAACGCACCGAAGGGGCGCCGAGATGACGCACGCCGATTATGGCTATGGCCTTTGGGGCCTTGCGCTGGTTAACTCGGCCGTGTTCATCTTGTTTGCGTTCAGCTTCTTCAAGCCACAGACCAAGCGGGATTGGCGTTCGTTCGGTGCGTTTAGCGCGTTCATCATCGCGCTGTTCACCGAGATGTACGGGTTTCCGCTCACCATCTATCTACTCTCAGGCTGGTTACAGAGCCGCTACCCGGGCTTCGATTGGTTCACGCACGATGCCGGCCATCTTCTCGAAGAGCTGTTCGGCTGGCGCCAAAATCCGCATTTCGGTCCCTTTCATCTGCTCAGCTTCGTGTTTATCGGTGGCGGCTTCACCCTGATCGCGTCGGCCTGGAATACGCTCTACGCCGCCCAGCGCGACGGCGTACTGGCGACGACGGGCGTCTATGGCTGGGCCCGTCATCCGCAATATCTCGGCTTCATCCTCGTGATGTTCGGGTTCCTGCTGCAATGGCCGACGCTGCTGACGCTCCTCATGTTTCCCGTGTTGGTCGTCATGTATGTGCGTCTCGCCCGTAGCGAAGAAGGCGATGCGATCGCAACCTTCGGCGCTGACTATGAGAGCTACAGGCGCCGCGTTCCCGGGTTCATTCCGCGCCTGGGACGCGTGCACTCCTGATGAAGGCACTGCACCACACCGGGGGCATGCGGTGGGCGCGCAATATACTTCTGACCACCGGCGCGCCGATGGCCATCCAGCTCACAAGAAGGACCAAAGGATGAATCAGCCTGGCGCACACCACCATCATCATCAGCGTGAAACGGATGCGGTTGGGATTGGGGCCGCTCTTGTCCAAGCATCCGGTTCTACCCATGCCGATCATGCCGGCGGCCACGATCATGGCGCGATGATCGCCGATTACCGGCGTCGCTTTTGGGTGACTTTAGTCCTGACGCCGCCCGTGCTGCTCTTGTCGCCAATGATTCAGCATTGGCTCGGCCTTGCCGGGACCATCGTCTTTCCCGGCGATGGGCTTTTGCTCTTCGCGCTCTCCACCATCGTCTATGTCTATGGCGGCTGGCCGTTCCTGACGGGCTTCGTCTCCGAGCTGCGCAAGAAGCAGCCCGGTATGATGACCCTGATCGCGCTAGCGATCTCGGCCGCCTATTTCTTCTCCGCGGCCGTCACCTTCGGCTTCCCGGGCGAAGCTTTCTATTGGGAGCTGGTTACGCTGATCGGCATCATGCTGCTCGGCCACTGGATCGAGATGCGCTCGGTCATGGGTGCTTCGAGAGCGCTAGAGGAATTGGTACGCCTCTTGCCGGATGTGGCGACCCGCATCGACGCCAACGGCTCCACCCACGACGTCCCCATAGCGGCGCTCGCGCCCGGCGACCGCGTGCTTGTGCGTCCCGGCGCCAAGGTGCCGGTCGACGGCGTGATTATCGAGGGCGTCTCCGGGTTCAATGAAGCGATGTTGACGGGCGAGTCCAAACCGGTCTCCAAGGGTGTCGGCGAAGCGGCGATCGGCGGTGCCATCAACGGCGCCGGGGCCGTTACGATCGAGGTGACCGCCACCGGCGACAAGACCTATCTCGCTCAGGTCATTGACCTGGTGAGGAAGGCACAGGCGACCCGGTCGCGTACCCAGGACCTCGCCAACCGCGCCGCCGCCTGGCTCACCTATATCGCGCTCGTGGTCGGCATCGGCACGCTAGTTGTCTGGCTGCTGCTCGGCCAGACAACCAGCTTCGCCATCGAGCGAATGGTGACGGTGATGGTGGTTGCTTGCCCTCACGCTCTCGGGCTCGCCGTGCCGCTGGTAGTTGCGGTCAGCACATCGCTCAGCGCCGGCAATGGCCTCCTCATCCGCGACCGCGCCGCGTTCGAGCGTGCCCGCAATCTCAACGCAGTCGTGTTCGACAAGACGGGCACCCTGACTGAGGGCCGGTTCGGAGTCAGCGACATCGTTCTGATCGGCGAAGGGGATGAAAATTTGGAGCTCGCGTTCGCAGCGGCGGCTGAAAGCCAGTCCGAACATCCGATTGCGCACGGCATCGTCGCGGAAGCGAAGGATCGAGGCCTCAGCTGGCCGAAGGCGAGCGAGGTGCGCAACATCACCGGCGAAGGGATCGTGGCGAATGTCGATGGAGAAGATATCCGCATCGTCAGCCCCGGTCATCTCTCTCGCACCAGCAAGGAAATCTCCCATCCACGTCTAAAGAAGCTCGAGAATCAGGGTAAAACCGTTGTCGTCCTGGTGCGCGGCGGCGCGCCACGCGCTCTGTTCGCGCTCGCCGACATCGTGCGACCGGAATCGAAGCAGGCGATCACCGAGCTCAAATCGCTCGGCATTGACTCGATCATGCTCACCGGTGACGCGCGCGGCGTCGCCCAGGCGGTTTCGGAAGAACTGGGCATCACGGAATATTTCGCGGAGGTTCTGCCCAACGAGAAGTCGGAGAAGATCGAGGAGCTGCAATCGCGCGGCCTTGCAGTCGCGATGGTGGGCGACGGCGTGAACGACGCCCCCGCGCTGGTGGTCGCTGATCTGGGCATCGCGATCGGCGCGGGAACCGACGTGGCGGTGGAATCCGCAGACATCGTCCTGGTGCGCAGCGACCCGAGCGACGTCGTGGCCATCATCGGCCTGTCGCGAGCCACCTATCGCAAGATGGTGCAGAACCTTCTGTGGGCAACCGGCTACAACACGGTCGCGATCCCGATGGCGGCGGGGATCACGTTCGGCACCGGCTTTCTGATGACGCCGGCGGTGGCGGCCGCGCTGATGTCGGTGAGCACAGTCATCGTCGCCCTCAATGCGCAGTTGCTGCGCTTCTACAGAGGGCGGCGGGGAGCAGAGGCGTGATCAGATGCGTGTGATTTTTCCCCTGCCGGGCAATGAAGCCTTCGCCCAGGCGATTGCCGAAGTCGGCGGCTTCGAGCTGGGCGTTCTTGAGACGCGGCGTTTCCCCGACGGCGAGAGCTATGTGCGCCTGCTAACCGATGTCCGCGGCAAGTGTGTAGATCTGGTCTGTAGCCTCGCGAACCCGGACCAAGGCTTCCTCGGTCTGGTGTTTACCGCGGACGCGGCCCGCGACCTTGGCGCGAGCGAGGTCACGCTGGTTGCGCCCTATCTCTCCTATATGCGGCAGGACCGCCGCTTCCAGCCTGGCGAAGCGATCTCCTCGAGGAGCTTCGCGCGTCTCGTTTCGGCCACGTTCGACCGGCTGGTAACGGTCGATCCGCATCTGCATCGCTATCCGGCGCTGTCATCGCTCTACACGATCCCAGATATCACGCTGCAAGCTGCACCCGCGCTCGCCGACTGGATCGCGGCAAATGTCGAGGCGCCCCTTCTGATCGGCCCCGATGAGGAGAGCGAACAGTGGGTCTCGGCGATCGCGGCGCGCGTCGGCGCTCCGTTCACGGTGCTCAGAAAGGTCCGGCACGGCGATCGCCGCGTCGATGTAGAGATTCCCGATCTCGGCGCGTGGCGCGGGCGTCAGCCGGTGCTCGCCGACGATATCGCCTCGTCGGGCCGCACGATGATCGAAGCGGCAAGCAAGCTGGCGCTTCAAGGGTTCACCAAGCCGGTCTGCGCCGTCATTCATGCCATCTTCGCCGAGGATTCCTATGAGCGCCTTGCCACTCTTTCGAGCCGCATCGTCTCGTCCGATGCGGTGCCACATCCGACGAACGCGATCGGCCTCGCGCCGCTTGTCGCCCGCGCGCTCGCGCAAGCCCATGTGGGCACAGCAAACCTCATTCGCCATCGTCGACCGCCCGAGCCCCTCGACGAGGTCGACCGCGCGGGTTTCGACTCCTTCCCCGCCAGCGACCCGCCGCCCTGGACGGCAGGCTGATCCGTCACGCTCATCCTGACAATGACAAGAACAGGCGACGATGACCCAATCAGATACCTTTGAAACGTGGCGCAAGGGTTTCCGCACCATGCTGTCCGCCATTTGCTCAACCTGGCCGCCTCTCGCCGAAAGCGCCGCGCGGCTGCTCGGTCGGTCCCGCAATGAGTTTCTCTCTCCCGCCGAATGCGCTGCCATCAATGGTCGCGGCGATTCCTACGACCTCATCACGCCCCCGCCGGCGAACTCAAAGGCTGCATTATGCTCACCATGACCTCGCTTGGCGCCGCCGGAACCGTCACCGGTTCGAAGCATCTGCTGGAGCACGACGGCAAGCGCATCCTGATCGACTGCGGCCTGTTTCAGGGCATGAAAAATCTGCGCGAACTCAATTGGGAGCCGCTACCGGTCCCGCCCGCCAGCATCAATGCAGTCATTCTCACCCATGCCCATCTCGACCATTCCGGCTATCTGCCGCGCCTCGTGCGCGACGGCTTTCGCGGTCGCATTTATGCGACCGCGGCAACGCGCGACGTGGCCGCGCTCATTCTCAAGGACAGCGGCTATCTCAACGAAAAGGACGCCGATTTCCTCAACCGCATCGGGGCCACGCGGCACAAGCCGGCGTTGCCGCTCTATGGCGTGGGCGATGCCGAGCGTGCGATCGAGTCCTTTACGCCGGTTCAGTTCTCCAAATCCACCGAACTTCCGGGCGGCGCGAGGGTCACCTTTCGCCATGCCGGGCACATCCTCGGCGCCGCGACAGCCGATATCGAATGGGGCGGCCAGCGTATCGTCTTCTCCGGCGATCTCGGTCGCTATTCCGATCCCTTCATGCTGGACCCGGAGGCGGTCGCCCAAGCCGACTACGTCGTGATCGAGTCGACCTATGGCAACCGCATTCATGACCCGACCGACGCCGCCGAAGCGCTGGGCGCAGTCGTCGAACGCACCGTCCGCCGCGGCGGGACGGTCATCATCCCGGCCTTCGCTGTCGGACGTGCGCAGGCACTTCTCTACTATCTCTGGAAGTTGCGGGAAGCGGGCCGACTGAAGAACGTGCCGATCTATCTGGACAGCCCGATGGCCATCAGTGCGTCCGACTTGCTATGCGAACATCTCGGCGATCATCGACTGACGCCACAGGTTTGCCGCGACGCCTGCGATATCGCGACCTATACGCGCGAGGTCGAGCAATCGAAGGCAATCACCGCCAGCCCCTATCCCAAGATCGTCATTTCTGCGAGCGGCATGGCGACCGGCGGCCGCGTGCTTCATCACCTCAAAGCGTCCGCGCCCGATCAAAAGAACACTATCCTTTTCTCCGGCTTTCAGGCTGCGGGAACGCGCGGTCGCGCGATGCTCGAAGGTGCGCGCGAGATAAAAATCCATGGCCAGTGGGTTCCGATCGAGGCGGAAGTCGCTGATCTGCCAATGCTTTCGGCTCATGCGGATGCCAATGAGCTGATGCGCTGGCTTTCGGGATTTCAGCGTCCGCCGAAGCGCGTCTTCATCGTGCACGGCGAGGCGCAGGCCTCGGAGGCGCTGCGCTCACGCATCGACCAGGAGCTTGGATGGGATGCCGTCGTTCCGCGCCAGGCGCAGATGTTCGAACTATGACGAGGCCCGATCCCGGCGCTATTGTCCAGCCGACGTTGCGTGCACGGCGCCTCGGTCTCCACACGCAGCACCAGCCGGTCGTCCTCATGCGCACGGACTGCCACGTCTGTCTCGCCGAGGGACTGGCCGGGCGGCCCCAGGTGTTGCTTTCGGCCGCGGGCCGGGAGGTGCGGGCTGCGCTCTTTCAGGTCGAAGGGAACAGCTTGCTCGGGCCGGATGAGGCCGCCCTTTCGGAAACCGCCTGGGAAATGCTCGGTGTCACCGAAGGCGCTCCGATAGCAGTCACGCATGCGCCGGCGCTCGAGTCGCTCGCCAGTGTGCGCAGCCGCATCTACGGGCATCGCCTCAATGCAGCTGCATTCGCCTCCATCGTCGGCGATGTCGCAACCGCGCGCTACACCGACGTGCACCTCGCCGCCTTCCTGACCGCGAGCGCAGTGCTGCCGCTCGACGAGGAGGAAACAATCGACCTCACCGCAGCGATGATCGGGGTCGGCGACCGCCTGTCATGGGATGCCCCGGTCGTGGTCGACAAGCATTGTGTCGGCGGCCTGCCGGGCAATCGCACCACACCGCTCGTCGTGGCCATTGTTGCTGCGAACGGCCTCATCATGCCGAAAACCTCATCGCGCGCGATTACATCGCCTGCCGGGACCGCCGACACGATGGAGACGCTCGCGCCGGTCGATCTTGATATTGCCGCGCTGAAGCGCGTCGTCGAGCAGGAAGGCGGCTGCATCGTCTGGGGTGGCGCGATCCACCTCAGCCCGGCCGACGACAAGTTCGTGCGGATCGAGCGCGAGCTCGACATCGACACCGAGGGCCAGCTCATCGCCTCGGTCCTGTCGAAGAAGATCGCTGCAGGCTCGACCCATGTGGTCATCGACATTCCGGTGGGGCCGACCGCCAAGGTGCGTAGCGAAGAGAATGCACGGCACCTTGCCGAGCGCATGCGCATGGTGGCCGAGCGCTCAGGCTTGGAGGCGCGCTGCCTGCTCACCGATGGCACCCAGCCCGTCGGGCGCGGCATCGGACCCGCACTGGAAGCACGCGACCTGCTTGCGGTGCTGCGCAATGCGCCCGGGGCGCCGGACGATCTGCGCCGCCGCGCCGCATCGCTTGCCGGCGTGGCGCTTGAGATTGGTGGCAAGTCTGAACCGGGCAAGGGCGCGGCTCTCGCGCTCAAGACATTGGCGGATGGACGCGCCTGGACCAAGTTCCAGGCGATCTGCGAGGCTCAGGGCGGCATGCGCGCGCCTCCGCTGGCCGCGCAGACCCACCCCATCGTCGCCGACCGCGCGGGGCGCGTCGTCCATATCGACAATCGCAAGCTGGCGCGCCTTGCCAAGCTGGCCGGGGCTCCGGACGTCAAGGCCGCGGGCATCTTCATGGAGGCTCGTCTCGGTCAGGATGTGGAGCGGGGCCAACCGCTGCTGCACGTCCACGCCGAGACCGCCGGAGAGCTCGCTTACGCGCTCGATTATGCCGTAGCTGCGGGTGACATCATTCGGGTAGAAACATGAGAGAGACGACCCGAACCTATAGTGGGAGCATGACAAAGATGACCCAGCACGATCCAGTTCGTGTCGCGATCAACGGCTACGGTGTTATCGGCAAGCGGGTGGCAACCGCCGTTTTGGCGCAGAAGGACATGCGGCTTGCCGGAGTGGTGGACATTGCCACGGACTGGCGGCTGCGCCCGCTTGAAGAGCAGGGAATCGATCTTTACGCAGCCTCGTCCGAACATGCCCAGACGATGCGGGGCGCTGGCTTCACCATCGCCGGTACGCTCGACGCGCTCCTCGGACAGGTCGATGTGGTGGTGGACTGTACGCCCAAACGCATCGCCGCGCAGAATGCAGAGATCTATCGGGCAAACGGCCGCAAGTTTATCGTTCATGGTGGTGAGAAGCACGATGTCACGGGACACTCCTTCGTCGCTGAGGTTTCGTTCGACAGCGCGGCAGGACGAGCGGCGACGCGGGTGGTATCCTGCAACACGACCTCGATCGTGCGCACTCTGACAGCGCTCAAACGGGCAGGGCTCCTGAAGCGTGCTCGCGGCACTCTCCTACGACGGGCCACCGACCCGTGGGAAAGTCACTTGGGCGGCATCATGAACACTCTCGTCCCCGAACCTGACATCCCCAGTCACCAGGGGCCGGATGCTCAAAGCGTGGATCCCCAGCTCGATGTCGTGACGATGGCGGTCAAAGTTCCCCAAACGTTGGCGCATCTTCACTATTGGTCGGTACTGTTGACCCGGAACGCGAGCAAGGAAGAGGTGCTCGACGCGTTTCGGGCTTCGTCCCGCATTGCCCTGATCCGAGCCGGCGATGGCCTCGCCGCGATCAATACGGTCAAGGAACTGATGGCCGACCTCGGCCGACCACACGACAATCTTTATGAGGTCGCGTTGTGGGAGGACATGCTCAAGGTAGAGGGCGACGAGCTGTTCTATGCCTATATGGTCGACAACCAGGCCATCGTCATTCCCGACACGATCGATGCCATCAGAGCACTGACGGGCCTAGCGAGGACTGCCGAAGACTCGATAGCGCAAACGAATGAGACGCTTGGCATCCGCGCTGCGTTCTGCTGACAAAGACAAGCCATTTTCTAGCTCGCAAAACTCGGAGTAAGCGGATCTCGACCAATGAAGGGCTGCTTCTGCTGCACGGGGTCGTGGCCATAGCTCCATCCCACTCATTCCACCAACACAAGCTCACCTTGTGCGGACGGAAGCGGCTTTGGCTGGATCGCTGACAGCAGGCGCAGAGCATCGCCAATCAACGTATAGACCGCGTGACGCTGGCCGCCGCGGTTGTGGTGATCAATCCGGTAACCCTGGTAATGCCGGTCCAAGAGGCCCGCACTCACCAATTCCGATACCGCGCGGCTGAGGTTGCTCTTTCCCGCCGTTCGCACCCGAGTGCGCGCCTCCGCCTCGATTGCTTGCCGCCTTGCCGCATCGCCATCCGGTAGGAGGCCGCGCTCGTCGAGGTCGATCCGAACCCGCTCAAAGAGCGCTGCGGCGCGCGGACCACGTTGGGCCATGGGCCTAAGGGCGTCACACAGCCAGTCGCGCAAGGAGATAAGCTCCGTCCCGCGCTTGATCCAGGGGCCGGCCCTTCCGTCTGGCCTCGCGACCTGTGCGATCAGGTTGAGGACCATGAACGCATAACGGGGCCGGCTCGATGCGCTTGCCAACCTCTCGAGCACGACCGCGACATCACAGCCACTAGAAGGTTCAAGAGGCTTGGCTGTTTGAAACATAACATGGTGGAATCAAGCACAAAGCAGGATCAATGTGAATCCCAAATCGGCGATCGCTGCCGGATTGTCGGTCATGACACTTTGCCCACCGGTAAAGTGTCGCAGGCGATCCATTCTGAGCACAAATTGTTGCGAATCGTTCTCAATTCGTCTTGATAATCACGGCGCTCGCCGCTTAGGCCTCGACGGGGAGACCTCTCGCAGACGACCTATCACCCTCTATGGCGAAAAGTATTAAAGACTGCGGCCGCCTTGATGATCTTACGCGCTTTGCAACAGAATGTGGGCGCGCTGGAAACCTCGGCGAATTGCATGGCACGATCGATGCGGCTGCGCGCGAATTCGGCTTCCGCTGGTTCACGCTGCTTCATAACGTCGACCTTAGGCGAGGAGGCGAGGAAACATTGTTTCTCACGACCTATCCCTCGCCCTGGCTCGAAGAAGTGCTCGAAGAGCGCCATTATCTGGAAGATCCCATCCATGCGGCATGCGCCCGTACCCCGTCGGGGCTCGCCTGGGACCGGATCGGCGAAGTGCTGGAGCTTACGCCGCGCCAGCGAAGCATCCTCGAACGCGCCAGGGACCATGACCTTGCGTCAGGCTACAGTTTGCCGATCCGGACCCCGGGCGAACCCGAAGCCATCTTCACCGCTGCCCGATCTGTCGACGAGCCACTCAGCGCAGAGGAGATATTGACCGCTCGTCTGCTGGGCTCGGTCGCTTATGATCGTGCCCGCGAGCTGCTGGGCGAGGCAGCGAAGACATTGGCCCACGTCCCGCTCAGCCCGCGACAGGTCGAATGCATAGCGCTGGTCGCGCAAGGGAAAAGCGACTGGGAGATCGGCCAGATCCTTGGTCTGAGCCGCGACACCGTGCACGAATATGTTGAATCGGCCCGCAGGCGCTATGGCGTGCGACGACGCACGCAGCTGGTGCTGCGCGCGGTTCGCGATGGTCATCTCAACATGGAAGCGCTTCTCTGAGCTCGCCGGCCGAGTGATGATCGGGCTTGGGCAAGTTCAGGATTTTTGCGCTGTCGCTGGCGTGATCAGGGACAGCGCAGCCTTGTCGGACCTGATGGCCGAGATCACGAAGGCTATGGGCTTCCGGCACTATGCCCTGGTCCATCATGTCGACCTAAAGCCCGCTGCCCGCTCGGTCCACATCATCGACTATCCGCCAGACTGGGTGGACCGCTTCCAGGCGAGGCGCCTCTATGCAAGCGACCCGATCCACCGCGCCAGCCATCGCACCAATGTGGGCTTTGCCTGGTCGGCGGTTCAGTCGATCATCTCTCTGACGGCCGCCGATCGCTCGATCCTGGCAGAAGCGTACGAGGCCGGGCTGGGCGACGGCTTCACCGTTCCGGCCCATATACCCGGCGAGCTCAATGGATCCTGTTCCTTCGCGATGGCGGCGGGCGAGATGCTCGACCATCGGCAACTGCCGCTCGTGCAGCTCGTCGGCAGCTTCGCGTTCGAAGCGGCGCGCAAGATTTCCCGGATTCACGAGCCTGAGGTTCAATGCCCAAGCCTGACCGAGAGGCAGGCCGAATGCGTGGCGCTGGTCGCGCGCGGCAAGACAGATTGGGAGATCGGGCAGATCCTCGGCATCGGCCAGGAAACAGTGATCCAGCATGTAAAGGATGCGCGCGACCGCTACGGTGTCACCAGGCGCACCCTACTTGCCATTCGTGCCTTGTTCGACGGGCAAATCAGCTTCGCCGATGTGTTCGGCCGATGATCTCCCCAGAACTGGGGATAACGCAAGAAAGCCGCCTCTGATCGACTGACGGTCCTCAAAAAGGAGGCTGTCATGCACATAGAGACCGGCTTTTCACAAGCCATGGAACATCACCTGTTTCGCGCCATGTTCGAGGAGCGTAAGCGGGTGTTCGTCGATCTTCTGCGCTGGAATGTGCCGGTCGTCGCTGGCCGTTATGAAGTCGATCAGTTCGACGATGATCGCGCTATCTATATCGTCATAACCGGGGACGATGGCGACCACCGGGCATCTGCACGGCTCCTGCCCACGACGCACGATCATATTCTCGGCACGATATTCCCAAACCTTTGCAAAGAGGCGCCGCCTCGTGGCGCCGCCATTCTGGAGATCACCCGCTTCTGCCTTGCGCGCAAATTACGCGCCCGAGAACGTCTCGAGGTCCGCAATCAGCTGGTCACGGCGCTCGTTGAATATGCGCTCGGCAATCATATCCGCAGTTACACCGGCGTCGCGGAGTGGCCCTGGTTCCAGCAGATCCTGAGCTTCGGCTGGCATTGCCTTCCCCTTGGCCTTCCCGCGACGGACCAGGGGCGCTGCCTCGTTGCCTTGCAGATCGACATCGACGGCTCCACGCGCGAACAGCTGCGCGCAAGCGGCGTTTTTCGCCCGGTCGGCGTTGCCGACCTGGCGAGCGCGGCGTGAGGTCGGCGTCATGGCGAGCATCGCACCCTGCAACATCTCCGGAGCAACCACGGCCAGCGAAGACCTGCAGCGGCACGGCTTCTGTGTGCTACAGGACATCGAGCCCCAAGCCCGAATTGCCGAGATCGATCGCGCCCTCGATCCGCGCTTTGCCAGCACACCCTTTTGTCAGGGCGGCTTCTATGGTCCACGCACCAAGCGCTTCGGCGGGCTCCTGAAGCGCGTGCCCGCTGTCGAAAACCTTGTTCGAAATGCTGCCGTCATGCGGCTGGTGCGCTCGGTCCTCGACCCTTGGTGTGATACCATCCAGCTCAACCTCACGCAGGCGCTCGAACTGCATCCGGGCGCGCCAGCGCAGCTCCCCCACCGGGACCAGGATATGTGGCGCGGCCCGGCCGGCGAGCTCGAATATCTCGTCAACGTGATGTGGCCGGTTTCTCCGTTCAAGGCTGAAAACGGCGCGACATTGATCTGGCCGGGGAGCCACAATCTCGGCACGGCAGGCGATGATGGGAACCCGATCGCCCTCGAGGCGGATCCCGGTTCGGCGATCCTTTTCCTGGGGTCGACGCTCCATGGGGCGGGTTCGAACCATACAAGCGCCGTGCGGCGCGGTATCATCATCAGCTATTGCCTGGGTTGGCTGAAGCCCTACGAAAATCAATGGCTGACCTATCCACCCGATGTGGCCAGTGCGTTCGATCCAGAGCTTGCCGCGCTTGTCGGCTATCAGCAGCACCGCCCCAATCTCGGCAATTATGACGGGCAATGCCCGTCTATCCTTCTTCGGGGCGAACCGCTGGAATATCTGGCTGCCACCGATGCCCTGCGACCCGATCAGGAGGGTGCCTTGGCCGAATTCCTGCGGCACCAGCAGCGGGCTGATCAAATCCCCCCGGCTGGGGGGATTGTCGAAAGCGAGGCCCAGCGGAACAAAGAGAGGTGAAATCCAACGGATAGCTGACGCCAATTCCCGACGCGGGAGGTGTCTCTCGCGGGGGAATGACCTGATGCAACATGCGACTCTCGGCCTGGCGGTGCTCGCCATGGGCACCGCCCTTCAACCGACTCCGGCGCGAGCGAATGACCTGGGCTGCCAGGTTCTCCTGTGCCTTTCCAACCCCGGTGGCGCGACCCAATATGCCCAGTGCGTCGCGCCCATGACCAAGCTGTGGCGGCGCTTGGCCACCGGTGGCTCCTTTCCCGGCTGTAGTGGCGGAGGCGTCGCAGGCACCAAGGTCTATGATCGGGAATCGGCAACGCGGCGCCGAGTTGTCATGACGTTCAGCGATGGGCGACGCGAAACCTACTCGCTGGCCAATATCGAGCGGCTGCAGGACGGCGCTCGATGATTCTCGACGTCGCCCGTCTAATCGCCCTTGCAGGCTCATGCGCGCCAAGCGTGGCGCCTGAGACGCTGATCTCGATCGTCCACACGGAAAGCCGGTTCAACACGCTTGCGATCGGGGTTAACAGTCCGGGTGTGCGTAAGCCGGCGCCGGCGACGAGGGCACAGGCGATTGCCGCGGCGCGCAGCCTCATCCGCCAAGGTTACAACATCGACCTCGGGCTTGGGCAGATCAACAGCGCCAACCTCGGATGGCTGGGTCTGTCGGTTGAGGATGCCTTTGAGCCGTGCCGCAACCTCGCCGCCGCCGCCCGGGTTCTTGCGACCAACTACCAGGCGGTTGCGCGCTTCGCCCCGAGCCCTGACCATGCGATCGCAACAGCGCTTTCGCTCTACAATACCGGCGATCGGCGCCGCGGGTTTCGCAATGGGTATGTCGCCCGCGTCTATGCCAGCGCGTCAACCGTCATCCCCTTGATCCGCGGCAGGCGCCCAGCGCCTGTCATGCCGGCACCTGTCCAGATTGCCGACGCGGCGATCGCCAAACGGCAAGCCTCCGCGCTCGGGGCGACGCAGGCGGCCGGCTGGAACACCACCGCCGATGCCCGGCAGGCCTCGCTCATGGTCTTCGGGGACGGGGCAACTTCTCAGAAAGGACAGCATCCATGACAGCGATCACCGCCCGCCTGGGCTCCCAGCCCCAATGGGCGCGTCTTCTGCTGCGCATCGCCGGCATCGTCGGTCTGGCGGTGCTTGTCTCATTGCTGCTCAGCGATCCCGCCCATGCGCAGGGCGCGGACGGCATCACCTCGATGGCGGAGAACATCAAGACCTGGCTGACGGGAACCTTCGCCAAGACGATTGCGGTGATCGCCGTCGTCATCGTCGGCTTCATGTTCTTCACCGGACGGGCGAGCCTCGGCCTTTTGGTGACGGTCATCGTCGGCATTTTCATCGTATTCAGCGCGCAGTGGATCGTCGATACCATCACGGGTGGCGCGTGAAGGAGGCAGCGTCCTCGAACGAACGGCTGCGCGAGGAAACGCTCTTCCTTGCGGTGACCCGGCCGACGATGTGGCTGGGCGTGCCGCTCGAAGCGTCCTTGCCGATCGCGCTTGCTGCCTGTCTCACTCTGATCGTCAGCGGCAATCCGCTCTATGCCGGCGCCATTGGAGGCGCCTGTCTTGCCGTGGCGCGGCTCATCGTGCGGCACGATGCCAATGCTTTCCGGCTGCTGTGGCTGTGGACCATGACCAAGGCGCGCAGCCGGAACCGCGCCTGGTGGGGCGGAAGTTCCTATTCGCCGCTCCCGGTCGCCGGGCTGAAGCGCAAGGGCTTTGCGCGTGGCTAGCACGGCGACCCAGCTCCCGCCGCGCAAGACGCCGTGGCGCATCTTGCGGCAAGAGGCCGAGCCTGGGCGCTATCTGCCCTACGCACGCCATGTGACGTCCGAGGTGATCGCGCTCGATAGCGGCGATCTGATGATGATGTTCCGCCTCGAGGGGCTCGCTTTCGAAACCGCGGATCCGATCCACCTCAACGACTGGCACGAGAAACTCAATGGCACTTGGCGCAACATCGCCGACGATCGGCTCGCGCTCTGGACCCACATCGTTCGCCACCCGGTCGACGACTATCCCGAAGGTGAATTCCGCTCAGCCTTCGCAGCCGATCTGGACGGCAAATATCGCGCGCGCGTCACCGCCAAGCGCATGTTCGTCAACGAGCATTATTTGACGCTGATCATGCGACCCGCAGTTGGTTCGGCAGATCGGACGGGGCTGCTCCTCAAGCGGATCGCCAAGGCCAAGGCAGTCGACGAGGAAGTCGACCCCGACGAATTGGCCCGCTTCGAGGAGAAGGCGCGCGACATTGAAAAGCTCCTTCGGCGGTGCAGCCCCGCGCGGCTCGCCCTCTATGAGAAAAATGGTCTCATATTCTCCAGGCCCCTCGAAGTGCTCGAGCAGGTCATGATGGGTGCCGCGGCCAAGGTGCCGCTGGTCCGAGGCCATCTTGGGTCGGCACTCTACGGCGAGCGGGTGATCTTCGGACGGGAGACGGTCGAGATCCGCGCTCATGATGCGAGCCGCTGGGTGGGGATTTTCGGCATCCGGGAATATCCCGCGCTCACCCGCCCCGGTCAGATGAACGCTCTGCTCGGCCAGGATTTCGCTTTCGTCGTGTCGCAATCCTTCACCTTCATGAGCAAGGCGCGGGCGGCCGAAAGGCTTCGCCGGCGACAGAACCAGATGGCCTCCACCGAAGACGCTGCCGCTAGCCAGGCGCTCGACCTTGAGGACGCGGCCGACGATCTTCAGAGCAATCGGTTCGTCCTGGGCGAACATCATTTCTCGCTCGCCGTGTTCGCTGAGAACCAGAAGCGCCTCGCCGATAATCTGTCGGCGGCGCGGGCCGCGCTCGCCGATGCTGGTCTGGTGTCAGCGCGGGAAGGGCCGGCGCTCGAGGCGGCCTTCTGGGCTCAGCTTCCCGGAAATTTCGCGTGGCGGGCGCGGCCGGCGGCGATCACCTCGCGGAATTTCGCCGCCTTGGCACCCTTCCACACTTACCCTGCGGGGCGGCCGAGCGGAAATCATTGGGGTTCGGCGATCGCGTTGATGAAAACGGCCGCGCAATCACCCTACTATTTCAACTTCCACGTGGGGGATCTCGGCCACACGCTGATCATTGGTCCCTCGGGCGCGGGCAAGACCGTCGTCCAGAACTTCCTGATGGCGCAGCTCGAGAAGACAGGCGCCCAGCAGATCTTCATCGACAAGGATCGCGGCGCCGAGATCTACGTGCGGTCTGCTGGCGGAATCTATCTGACGCTGAAGAATGGCGAGCCCACCGGCTTCGCGCCCTTGCGGGCGCTTGAATATGGACCGCGCAACCTCGTCTTCCTCGGCCGTCTGATCAGGCAGCTGGTGACGCCGGCTGGCGGTACGCTCGGCGTCACCCAGGAGCGCATGATCGACGAAGGCTTGGCGTCTATGGGGCGGCTCGCGCCGGAGAATCGATCCATCCTCGCTCTGCGCCAGTTGCTCGGCCAGCGCGATCCGGAAGGGATTGGCGCACGGCTTGAGAAATGGTCGCGAGGCGGACCGCTGGGCTGGGTTTTCGACAATGAGATCGACGCTTTGTCGCTCGAGGCGCCGTTTGTCGGCTTCGACATGACCGATTTTCTCGACAACCCCGAAGTGCGCACGCCGCTCATGATGTACATGTTCCACCGGATCGACGGTCTCCTCGACGGCCGGCGGCTTGTGATCGACATCGACGAATTTTGGAAAGCCTTGGGGGACGATGCGTTCCGCTCCTTCGCGCAGGACGGCCTCAAGACCTACCGAAAGCAGAATGCCTTTCTTGTCTTCGGCACGCAAAGCCCTGCGGATGCGCTGCGTTCGGACATTTCGCACAGTATCATGGAGCAGGTTGCGACCAAGATACTGCTTCCCAACCCCTACGGCCGCGAAACGGACTATGTCGATGGACTGGGTCTGACCCAGGCGGAATTCAAGCTCATCCGCCACGATCTGAATCCGGAATCCCGCCGGTTTCTGGTCAAGCAAGGCCATGACTCAATCGTCGTCGAGCTCGATCTTGGCGGTCTCTCCGACGAGCTGGCAGTTCTCTCGGGCACCACGGAAACGGTGACGCTGCTCGATGCCATCCGCGCCGAGGTCGGCGACGATCCCGAAAACTGGCTGCCTGTCTTTCACCGGCAGCGTCGGTCTCCATCGAGCAGGAAAGGATGAGCTATGCGTAAAGGCAAAATCGCAGCGATCGGTGCGATTATGCTGGGAACAGCAGGTCCGGCCGCCGCCCAAGGCATACCGGTCTATGACAGCTCCGGCTATTTGCAGGCGCTCGCCACGGTCAAGAACACCCTGTCGATGATCGAGCAGGGCAAGGAGCAGATCGCCGAGGCCAAGCAGCTCTACGGTAGCTTCAATCAGGTCACCGACGTCAACGGCATTGCCCCGTCGCTTTCCACCGACACGATGCGCCATCTTCTGCCGCGCGAGGCCCGCGACCTCGGCAGGTTGATGTCGTCGGACAATGCGAGCCTGGGATCGCTTGGCAGTGCCGCGACCCGGATTCGCGATGCCAACCGCATTGCGCTGCCGGACCTGCGGCCAGGCGCCTCAGCCTATGAGCGGGCGTCGCGCGACACTCTGTTGCGAAATGGCGATCTAGCCGCCCGCGATGCCGCGATCGCGGAGTCGGCCTATGGCGTCTCGGCCCAACGCACAGCGGGCTTGGAAGACCTGCGCACCTCGCTCGATACGGCGTCGGACGCGAAACAGGTCATGGACATCCAGGCAAGGGTAGGGGTCGAAAACGCCCACATCCAAAATGATGCCCTGCAATTGGAGGCGCTGCGGATGCGGCAGGAAGCCGACGTTCGGCTACGGTCGCAGCGCGAGAGCGAGACAATATTGGCTTCAAAGCTCGGGAGCCTATCACAATGACGGGCAAGGCTTTCTTGCTGGCGGCATTGGCGACAGCTGTCTTAACCGGGTGTGAGCGAGCGCCGCGCGGGAAGGACTATCTGAATTCCCATCCCGAGGAACTGAGCGAGCTTACCAAGGCTTGCGCCGATGGCTCGCACCCGAACAAGCAGGAGTGCTCGAACGCCGAAAGCCTTCGAACACTCAACAACAAAATGCAGTCGCTCTCACGGTAGCGCGTTGGAATTCGACATGGCTACGGACTTGTTCAGCTCACTTTACACGAACATTGATGGAAAGCTGGACCTTTTCCTAAATGAGCGTCTTCAAAATGTGGTCGACGTTGTGCGCGGGCCGCTGGCACTCGGCCTCGTAATCTATATCGCCCTTTTTGGTTACACGGTGATGCGTGGGATCATCAGCGAGCCTTGGGGCGAGCTGTTCTACCGGATGGTCAAGCTCTGCCTGCTGTATATTGCCGCAACGACGGTCGCCTATTCTGAGTGGATCACCACGCCGCTTTTTCATGGGATGCCGGACGCGATCTCTCAGGCTCTCGCTGGGAAGACGATCGGGACAGCTGGCCAAGCTTTTGACGATTACTACGCCCAAAGCGATGTCATTATAGCGCGCATTGAGACTGAGGCGGCGACTTACAGCGATATCAACCCTTATAAATTGGTACTTTATGCGTTGAGCTTGGGGCTTAAGGCGCTCGCAGGTCTCTCGGCGGCTATCGGCTTCGCAATTACGATATTTGCCAAAGTTGCACTCGCGATCATTATAGCCCTAGGACCCATTTTCATCGCCCTCGCATTGTTCGAACCGACAAGGCGTTTCTTTCATGGATGGCTTGGCCAAACCATAAATTACATTGTCTTGCTTGCTGTAATCATTGCGGTCACGACTCTGATTACCGATCTCGGAGCAGCTGCAACGGCAGCATCTGAAGGAGTCGTGGATACGGCATTCGGCGCCGTTCTGTTTGCTGCATACATATTTCTTGGCACAATCTTCTTCTTCCAGGCTCCTGCGATTGCCACTGGCATTGCGGGCGGGGCGGCCGCCGGGGCCGGCGCCTTCGCCGGGACCGCATGGGGGACAATGGCATCTCCCTTCCGACAACGCCGCATTGCGCGCAACAGCCGCAATCTGGAGCGCGCCGCTCGTCGGGGCGGCTCCATCGAAGCGGCATAGCGAGACATCACCATGACCTTGCCCTGTCCTCAAAAATCGACGTTCACCGTCCGTCAGGTTACTTTCTGTCTGCTCGGCAGCCTTCCACTGCTGGGCCTCGCGGCATGCGCTTCCGGACCCAAGAAGCTGGCCGTTTGCAACGGGCACCATCTGCGTGACGTGAATATCTATGGGAGCGTTCTGCCCGGATCGCCGGTGCCGGCGACTACAGCGCCGCGCCCCGCGCCGCCCATTCCTCCCTTGTCTCATCCGCAGGTGGGCGATCCACCGCCTCCGGACGACAAAGTTTCCTTTGCGCCAAGGGACATTCGTTATGCGAGTTGCTGACAATGGCGCGGAGGCGGTGCCTACTTCCGGGCTCAAACGCTATTTCCAGGAAGCGCGAAGCTGGGACCAGGACAGGGTTCGATCGGCATTGCGATCGACACGTATTGCTTGGACCGTTGCGGCGGTAACCTCAGTCCTTGCGGCCGCATCCATTTTTGCTGTCGCCGCGCTGGCCCCGCTCAAGACCGTTGTGCCCTATGTCATTCGGGTCAATCAGACGACGGGCGCGGTGGATGTCCAGACGGCGCTGACCCAGCGGCAGATGCGCTATGATGAGGCGGTCACAAAATACTTTCTCGCGCAATATGTCCGGACGCGTGAAAGCTGGATACCGGCGGCTGCCGAGGAGAATTTCCGCTTCGTGACGATCCTGTCGCAGCCTGCGGAGCAGCAGCGCTGGGCGCGCTTCTTCAGCAACAACAACGCCGCCAGTCCGCAGAACGCCTGGGGGAAGAACGTCGTTGTGCAAGCACGAGTGCGCAACATCGCCTTCATCAATGATCGGGTCGCTAACGTGCGCTTTACGCGGGAGATCCAGACCGAGACGGATACGCAGAGCAGCGATTGGATCGCCACGGTCACTTTCGCCTATGCCAACGCGCCGATGGCCGAAGGTGATCGCTATCGGAACCCGCTCGGCTTCCAGGTCGAGAATTACCGCTCCGACCCGGAGGTGGTCCGATGAAAACATTGGTCGCTGCGGTTTTCATCGCGTTTGCATCCCTTTCTGCTGCCCATGCGGTTGAGGTCCCGCGTGGCGCTGCGTCTGACCCGCGCGTCAAGTTCGTCGATTATGAGGAAGCGCAGGTCTATCGCATCGTCGGGACCTTCCGGACAGCAACCCAGATTGTCCTCAGCGAGGACGAGACGATTCAACACGTCGCGCTGGGCGACACCGTCTCCTGGGAGGTGGCGGTGGCCGGCCACATCTTGTTCCTCAAGCCGCGCGAACGCGCTGGACCGACCAACCTTATCGTCACCACGTCTCGCGGCGGAACCTTAAGAAGCTATGCTTTTGAACTCACGGCTCGCAGTGGTCCGATCACCGGCCGTAACGGCCAGGCCTATTTCCAGGTGCGCTTCCGCTATCCGAGGGACGAGGCGGCGCGAGCCGAACGCCTGAGAGCAGCACAGATCGCGATGCAAGCGGCGGCACTGGAGGCCCAGGCTGTTCGCGGTGCCCTCGACCATGCGGTAATCGAGGGGGCGCGCAACATGAATTACAAGGTTCAGGGTTCGAGCGATCTGCAGCCGTCGGAAGTCTCCGACAATGGCCAATTCACAGTGCTGCGGTTTCCGGCGAACCGGGAAGTTCCTGCCATTTATCTGGTGAGGTCAGACGGGTCCGAAACGCTGGTTCCGTTCGACGTTCGCGACGAATTCGTCGTCGTTCATTTGGTGGCGCGCCAACTGCGCCTGCGCCGGGGCGGCGAGGTGCTGTGCATCTATAACCAGGCGCCCGAACCTTATGGCGTCGATCATGGAACGAATACCGGGTCGCCTCACGTCGAGCGCACCATCACCCATCCGCAGGAATGAACCATGGCCGATGAACCGTCCCCTGTTGTGCGCCCGCTGCCCGGTGCCGATCCAACGCCCGAAAGGCACGAAATTCTTCACGAGCGTGGAATCGAGCCGATCGGCGGCATGACGCCTGCGCGGCGCAACACGGCGTTGATCTTCGCCGGCACGGCAATGGTCCTGGGCATTCTTTGGGTGAATTCCGGCACGGGCCAGCAATCCTCGTCTCGTGACCTCACCGCGCCGGCAGGTGCAGCCCGGGAACGACCCGATATCGTCGCTCGGGAAACCGTCGATTATGCTGCGGTCGCGCCTCAACGCCGGCCGCTCGGGGCAGCCGATGCGGATCCCAATGCGCCGGTGCTCAATCCTGCAGCTGGCGTTCCCGGACCTGAAGGCCAAATTGTGCCCGTCATGCAGCCGGGCGCGGCACCGAGCGAGACCAGTGCCGCTCGGCCAACGCTTGCCGAGCAGGCGCGGCGGTCCACGCTGATCGCCTATGGAGGTCGCGATCTTGGCCGCGAGGCTGGCGCGCCCATAGCTGCAGGGGCTGCCGGCGAAGCGCCCGACAACGCTGCCGGAGCGCCAGAGAGCGGCGAGGGCAGGGCGCCCAACGCGCTCGATCTTTTGCGGCAAAGCTCGTCAATCGGGGAAGCGCGGGCCTCGATGCTGCCGAACCGCAACTTTCTGATTACGGCGGGCACGTTGATCCCCTGTATCCTGCAAACCGCCATCAATTCCGCGCAGCCCGGTTACACGTCCTGCCTGATCCCGCGAGACGTCTATTCCGAGAATGGCCGGGTCGTACTCATGGAAAAGGGCACGCGCGTTCTCGGCGAATATCGCGGCGGCATCCAGCAAGGACAAAATCGCCTGTTCGTCCTCTGGACGCGGGCGGTCACTCCCCAGGGCGTGCGGATCGATCTTGCCTCGCCTGGCGCCGATGCACTCGGCCGAGCCGGGCTTGCAGGAGCGGTCGACAGCTTTTTCTGGGCGCGCTTTGGCGGCGCTCTGCTCCTCTCGCTCGTCGATGATGCCGCCTATATCGCTGGGCAAGCCGCCTCGAGCGGCAATGGCAATTTCAACAATGTGACGCGGGCGCCCAGCGAGGGCGCTGCGATCGCCTTGCAGAACAATATCAATATCCGGCCGGTGCTGAAGAAGAACCAGGGCGAGGAGGTCGGCATTTTCGTCGCCAAGGATTTCAACTTTGCCGATGTCTACAATCTGGAACTGCGGCGGTAAGCCATGCGCGATACCGCCGTCCTGCGCCACTATCTCGCGCCGCTCCTCCCGCTTCTGGAACCGGAGGATGTCACGGAGCTGGTGGTCAACCGTCCGGGGGAAGCGGGGATCGAGGACCGCCAAGGGTGGCGCTGGCAGGAGATGCCGGAGCTGGACAGCGACTGGCTTTCTACCCTGGCTGTTGCCGCGGCGAGCTTCACGCACCAGGATATCGATGGTCAGTCTCCGATCTGTTCGACGGTCCTGCCGGGCGGCGAGCGCTGCCAGATCGTCATACCGTCGGTCACCCCAAGCGGTTGCCCTTCCTTCACGATCCGCAAACCGTCGACCGTGACCCTGCCGATCGACCAACTGGCTGGGGCCGGGCTGTTCCGGATGACGCGCGCCAGCGCCAAGGGTCTCACCGATGTCGATGCGCGGCTAGTGGCGCTGCGCGACGCGGGCGACTGGCCGGAATTCTTCAAGGTCGCCGTTCCGGCACGCAAGAACATTCTGGTCAGTGGCGCCACGGGTTCGGGAAAGACTACTCTTGCCAAGGCACTCATCCAGCTTATCCCACCGGAGGAGCGGTTGCTCACCATCGAAGACACCCGTGAGCTGGTCGTGCCTCATCGCAATGTCGTCCATATGGTCTATTCGAGCGAGGGGCAGGGCCTGGCCAAGGTTGGCGCCAAGCAGCTGCTCGAAAGCGCGCTGCGCATGCGGCCCGACCGCATCCTGCTCCAGGAGCTGCGTGACGGCACCGCCTTCTTCTATCTGCGGAACGTCAATTCCGGGCACCCCGGATCGATCACGACCATCCACGCCGGTTCACCCGCCGGCGCGTTTGAACAGCTGACGCTGCTCGTCAAGGAATCGGAAGGCGGCCGCGATCTCGCCCGCGACGATATTCGCGGACTCCTTCGAATGCTCGTCGACGTCGTTGTGCAGACACGCCGTCACGGCGGGCGGTTTGAGGTCGACGAGATCTATTTCGAGCCGAGGATGGGCGATGCTGGCGCAGCGTAGTCCCTGGGCGATTGGCCTGTGCGTGATCGGCGCAATTCTGATGTGGGCTGTCATCACCCTGTTCGTTGCCTTGTTCGGACTCGGGCAGATCGGACCTAATATCGATCTCGGCACTCTGCCGGCCTGGCTCTGGTATTATCGTGGTGATCCGCTGCTCGGGGATTGGATCAAGCGGGGTGCGATGGCCGGCGCAGCCGTTGTCGCGCTTCTTGTCCTCACGATCCTGCGGCGAGGCCCATCCTTGCACGGCAGGGCTCGGTTTGCACGCGAGGGCGAAATCCGACGCGAGGGGCTGCGTGCCCCGTCTGGCATTGTCGTTGGACGCAAAGCAGGGCGTTTCCTCATTTTCGGCGGAAACGAGCATGTCCTGCTCGAAGCGCCGACGCGCGCCGGGAAGGGCGTCGGTGTTGTCATCCCCAATCTGCTGACTTGGCCGGGTTCGGTCGTCGTGCTCGATGTGAAGCGGGAGAATTGGAGTACCAGCGCCGGTTATCGCCAACGTGCCGGTCAATCGGTTTACCTCTTCGATCCGTTGGACCCTGAAGGACGGACGGCACAGTACAATCCCCTGGCGCATATCCGGCGAGCCGATGACACCGAAGTCGTCAACGAGCTTCAGAAAATCGCAGTCATGCTCTTCCCCGCGCCGGAACGATCGGACCCGTTCTGGGCCGAAGCGGCGCGGGCGGCCTTCATCGGCGTCGGCGCGCTCGTTGCTGCCAATCCTGACATGCCCTTCACGATCGGCGAGATCTATCGACGGCTCACCACTGGCGATCCCAAGAGCGATCTTCCCAAGGCCCTGGAAGAGGCGAGGGGGGCGGGACAGCGCCTAAGTCAGGCGTGTGTCTCGGCAATCCAGGATTTCGCCTCGGCTTCGGATAATACCTTTTCGGGGATCAAACAGACGATCACGGCGCGGCTCAATCTCTGGCTCAACCCTGTGGTCGATGCCGCGACCTCGGCAAGCGATTTCGATCTGCGCGAAGTCCGGGCGCGGCGAATGTCGATCTATCTCGGTGTCTCGCCCGACAATATCGACCGGATCGCGCCGGTTTATAGCCTCTTCTTGCAGCAGCTGGTAGATCTCAACACGCGCGATTTGCCCGATGCTGCCAGCAATGTCCCTGTCCTGATCCTACTCGATGAATTCGCAAGGCTCGGGAAGGCCTCGGTCATCGCGGGCGGCTTTTCCTATGTCGCCGGATACGGCTTGCGCCTGCTGCCAGTGATCCAGAGCCGGGCGCAACTGCGGGCCATTTATGGTCCCGATGTTACCGACGAAATCATCGCCAATTGCGGCCTTGAGGTGGTGTTTACGCCCAAGGAGCTGAAGGTCGCGAACGAGCTTTCGGAGCGGCTCGGCTTCTTCACGATGAATGTGAAATCGCGCAGCCGAACGATTCATGGGCTGCTGGCCAATCGCAGCGTGTCGGAATCCGATCAGCGCCGAGCGCTGCTGCTGCCCCAAGAGCTGATGCAAATGCCCAAGACCGAGCTTTTGTTGCTGCGCGGCGGGATCGCGCCGGTTCGTGGCAGGAAAATCGCCTTTTACCGAATGCCGCGCTTCACAAGGCGCGTTTTGTCGCCGCCCATTCTGCCGTCGCGGCCTATCCCCGCTGCTGCGTCCCCAACTGCTCTCCCGACAGGCAAGCATCAGGTGGTGTCCCCTTACGATGACGCGGAGGGACCAACGGCGAAGAGCACGGGCGGGGCCTTGCTGGAGGAGACCAAGATGCGGGAATTGACCGAGGGTGAACTGGCGGGCGCGGCCGAGATTACCGATGATATGTTGGTCCTGGGCGACCTGACCGACTTACCGCCGCCCGGCGATGAGGCAGCCGCTATCGCTTTCGTGTCATCGATGATCGAGCGGGCGCTCGTGCAGACGGAAGGGGCGTCATCTTCACCCCTCATCCAGGAAAGGGCAGATCATGGCCGCTGAAAAACCTCTGACGCCACGTGGTACGGGCAAGCGTAGCAATACGATTGCGCAGGACTCGGGAGCCAGGTCGGCGAACGCGGCGCAACCGTCGCTCGAAGCAGCGAAGAAGGGGAAGTCGTTTGATCCGTCCGTCCTTCAAGCGGCATCGCCCGGTGACATTCCCGATGCCTTGCGAAAGCGCTATTTCTCCACGACGAGCAAATGGTCGGGCGAGCCCGCATATTTCACGAGTGCGCAGGCTAAGGAACCGGCGTTCCGTGACCAGGGCAGACGGCTCATCACCTCCAGCGAGAGCGACGAGGTTGTGCGCGATCTCGTTGCCATCGCTCGCCATCGCGGGTGGTCGCACGTCCATGTTACCGGCAGCGATACGTTCCGAAGGGCGGCGTGGCTCGAAGCCAGTCGCCAAGGTTTGGAAGTACGGGGATATCGGCCGAGCGAACGGGATTTGCAGGAGCTGGACCGAGTGCGGCGCGATGCTAGTCGCAACAGCGTCGCCCCCGCCGTCACGGCGCCGGCATCGCGCGAACCTAGGCGGGATCGTCGCCAGGCTGATGAGGCGTCTAGGCATACGCCGTCCGAACAAAGCCGGGCGAAGAATGCGCGGGCGGCACAGAGCCAGCTTCGCGTGATCGAGACAGTGGTGCGCGCGGCATTATTCGACAATCCCGATGCCGTTGCCAGGGTGATGAAGGTGGCAAATGACAAGGTGCGAACGCATTTGCAGGCGGGTCGGCAGTTTCAGGCGGCCAAGGTGCGGGACACCTCGGTCCGGGCCGTTGAGCCGTCAGGCCGGAACCGGCAAGAACCCGGCAAGGAACGAGCGCCGCTGCAACGATCTCGAGGCCGTTGATCGAGAGGGATTGGGCCTGACCAGCAAGGCTTTACCATATCGGTCATGGCCTATCGCTATCCGCCCGGCAGCCCGCTGCACCATGAGAACTTGAAGGCCAAGCAGCGCGAGCTGCGTGGCGATTTTCCGGAGCCGCTGACGCTCAGGGTGCATCGCGCGCTGTCGTGGCTGCGCCGTGCCGAGGCCGAGCAGACCGATGAGGATGTGCGTTTCATCCTGCTCTGGATCGGCTTCAACGCGGCCTACGCCGGCGACGTTGAAGCATCGCGGGCGATTGGTATCCCCGAGGGTGAGCGGGGCTTGTTCCAAGCCTTCTTCGCAACCCTTGTGGGCTTTGATGGCAAACATCGCATCTACGACATGGTCTGGCAGCGCTTCCCTCAGGAAATCCGGGTGCTGCTCGCAAACCGCTATGTCTTCCATCCCTTTTGGCAGCATCACAATGGTGCGTCCGGCTATGTCGACTGGGCTGACAGGCTCGAGCGGTCGCGGACAGCGATAGGCGCCGCACTGCGCGATCATGACACGGCCAAGATACTCTCGATCCTGTTCGACCGGCTTTATGTGCTGCGCAACCAACTGGTGCATGGTGGCTCGACATGGAACAGCGATGTCAATCGCGCCCAGGTCAGGGATGGCGCCGCGCTGCTCGGCTGCTTGCTGCCGATCTTCATCGATCTCATGATGGACAATGCCGGGCATGAATGGCCAATGCCGAACTACCCGGTGGTGGAATAGGGCGTGGCGGAAGTCTGGTCCGATCAGGAAATTGATCACATCGTCGCCGACTATTTCGCCATGCTCACCGACGAGCTGGTTGGTCGCTCCTTCAACAAAGCGGCGCGAAACCGCGATCTTCAGGCTGTGATTGACCGCAGCAAGGGCTCGATCGAGTTCAAGCATCAGAATATCAGCGCGGTCTTGCTCGGCCTTGGTCAGCCCTGGATCGAGGGCTACAAGCCGGCCGCCAATTTCCAGAATGCGCTGGTCGATGGCGTCCTGCGGTGGTTGGAGGCGCGGCCCGAATGGCTGGCTCCCGACAGGCTCTCACGAGCTGCCCTGAACGTACCGGAAGCGCAGGGATCACTGCGGATCGGGCCGCCGCCCACGGTGCGCAACGAACCGTCGCCGATCGATCCAGCGTTCATGGCCGCGATCGGCCGCAAATATGATGTCGCCGAGCGCGATGCGCGCAACCGGGCGCTTGGCAAGGCGGGTGAAGAATGTGTGCTGCATCACGAGCGCCGTCATTTATCTGCTGCGGGCCGCGACGATCTCGCGGACAAAGTCCGCTGGACATCTGTGCAGGATGGCGATGGTTTTGGCTTCGATATCCGAAGCTTTGAAACGGACGGGCGCGAGAAGCTGATCGAGGTCAAAACCACCAATGGATGGGAGCGCACGCCTTTTCATATCTCTCGCAATGAGCTGGCCGTCGCCGAAACGAGGCGCGAGGAATGGTGCCTCATGCGGCTGTGGAATTTCGCCCGTGCGCCAAGCGCCTTCACGCTGGACTCGCCCCTGAGCGATCACGCACAATTGACGGCAACCAGTTTCCTCGCCGAGCTCAATTGATAACCGCCGCCACCAAGGGCGACACAAATCGAGCAATCAGGGCAGGGCCGGGAAGTCGGGACGCGCATGGCCTTCGACCAGCGCCCGCAGTCCTGCCGGTTCGAGCACCTCGACCTTGTCGCCCCACTGATAGAGATGCCAGGCCATTTCCAGCCAGCCTGCGGCCTTGAACCGGACGATCAGACTGCCGTCGTCCCGATATTTGGCCGACTGGTTGGGATGGAATTGGAACTCCGCCGCACGCGAGGCTGCCTCGGGAAGAAACCGCCAGACGATCTCGCCATATTGGGCGGGGTCCTGATAGGCGCCGAAGGCCTGCGCCGCATGATCGTTCAGGGAAAAGCCGGATTGGATGGGAAAACTCTCATCGAGACATTCAGCGCTGTGAATGCGGTCGAGACGAAAATGGCGGAGATTTTCGCCTCGATCCGCCTGGCGCGCAACCAGATAGCTGCGCAATCCCAGCAAAAGCCCATGCGGCTCGACCGTCCGGGTTTCTGCGTCAGTCTCGCCATAGACAATACGCATTTTGAACGGTCCGCGCAGAGCCTCGATCAGAACGTCGGTGACCTCGGGTTTCATCGCGACCTTTGGGCCTGGCCGCGCCACTTGGCCCAACGCGGATAGGACCGCCTCCGCATCGGCTTCGGACCGCAGCGCATCACGTGGGGAGAGGCGCGTGATCAGGCTGTCTCTTAGATCTTCCAGCGCACGGGCATGGCGGAGCCGGTTCTCATCGCGGGCTGCGCGAGCGGCGATTTCCAAAGCCTCGATGGTGTTTTCCTGGCGCGGTTGCAGCCGGTCGAGCATCGGACTTTCGATGCGCCAGCGCCGACGGCGATCATCATCTTCCACAACAACGACATTCGCGAAATTATCCTCCAGCGCACTTGTCATGCGCTGCGCTGTGCGGTGCGAAATACCGAATTCCTGAGAGATTTCCTCAAGACTGATGCCCAAACGCCGCGAGGCGGCGAGTTGGGCGAGGCGCAGAAGATCGTTGGCCTTGGCGAAAGTCATTATACGTCCATGTCAGAGATTGACACCCTTGCATGCTAAGGAACAGGGTAGCGCCTGTCGAGGTGATTCCCTCGTGGGTGGCGTTGGGCAATCAAGGGGGCCAAGTGAGGACGATTGGGGACACCATCCTTTTTTCAGCGACCGACCTGATGCGGTTCGTCGGCTGCGCGCATGCGACAGCGCTCGACCTTGCCTACATGCGCGGCGAGCCGCTCACTCCCCGGGAAGATACCGAGGATGCCGCGCTGCTTCAGAAACAAGGCGATGCCCATGAGGCCGCCCATTTGGAGAAGCTGAAAGACGCGGGCAACGGGGTAGTCGAGATTGCGCGTGGCGATCTTGCGCAGAACGCGGACGAGACGCGAGCGGCCTTGGCGCAAGGCTCGCAGATCATCTTTCAAGGGGCTTTTCTCGCCGAGCGGTGGGGTGGCTGGTCCGATTTTCTCGAGCGAGTCGAGCAACCATCATTGCTGGGGCCGTTCAGCTACGAAGTGACCGACACCAAGCTCAAGCGCAAAGCCCATCCCAAGCATGTGCTGCAGCTCGTGCTCTATTCCGACCTTTTGGCAGAGATCCAGAGCGTGATGCCGGAGCATGCGCATGTGCAGCTCGGCAATGGCGCGCGCGCGACGCTGCGTTTGGCCGACTATGCCCATTACCACAACGCCAAGACTGCCGGAACGCTGGCGGAGTTGCCCGATGAGCTGAAACCTTATGCGGATCAGGTGTTCCAGCTGATCGACAGCGTTTTCAGCGATGCCCAGCTGCCTAAGGTAGGTGATGGACGCAAGCCCAAGACTAACCCGCTCAATGCGAACTTCGACAAGAAGGAGTTTCAGGAGCTGTGGGCACGGATCAACCGCAAGGCGGTTTACCGGGTCGAGTTTGACTCAGCCGAACTGGTCAGGAAGTGCGTCAGTGCGCTCGAAAGCCAGCTGCGTGTCAGACCGCTCCAGTACACAATTCAGGAGGGCGTGCAGAATGACGGCTTGCGGGATGACCAACTCCGCGCTGGCGATGGCTTCACGATCACGAACACGACGACGGAACAAGGCGGCTCGATCCATTCGCTTGTGAAATATGACCTGGTTGGAAAGGTGGCGGAAAACGCGCAGCTCACGCGTGACACTGCTGCAACGATCCTTGGCCAGACCCAGCCGGCTGTATTCGGACAGTTCAAGATGAACCCCGAACACTTCATTTCCGAAGCCTCGCGGATCATCACCGAACAGAAGGCCGCCATGGTCATCGAGCGTCTGATCTACGACGAGGTCGACGAGCGATACGACGTGGATATTTTTACGGCCAATCAGACCGGGCAGGACTTCTCGCGCGCCTCGGCGAAGCTGAAGAACCATGTCTACGACTACGCCATAACGCACTCCGACGTGGAAAGGGAATTCGTCAAAGAACTGGACACGAGCAGCGAAGTTGTCGTCTACGCTAAGTTGCCCCGTGGGTTCCTGATTCCGACACCGGTGGGTGACTACAACCCAGACTGGGCAATATCGTTCAAGGCTGGCAGCGTCAGGTACATCTACTTCGTGGCTGAAACGAAGGGGACGATGTCCTCGATGAAGCTGCGCGAGATCGAGAAGACGAAGATCGAGTGCGCCCGGAAATTTTTCGATGAAATCAGCCAGCAGATCTCCGAGGATCACGTAAAATATGAAGTGGTCACGGACTGCGGAAAACTGATGGAAATCGTTGGCGTAAATTGAACCACGAGGGGCTGGCGATCATTTTGGTGCCGCCAGTCCCACACAACGTCACAGCGTATTTAACATATATCAACACCAAGTCGTGTCTTATGTCCTAGTTTCAATGGTTTGCAGGCGATAAACCTGTCCATTGTGTTTCGCTCATAATTTGGACGATCAAGGGAGTTGGAAGTGCAAGACGCCGTAGGCGGCTCACTTCCTACTCGCTTGATCGTAACCCGATCGCAGCGTGACGGTTCAGTCTTCGGAGGAGGGCAGCGGCTCGGGCGACTGTCCCGGTGATACGCGAGCTAGGACAGCCGTGTAGAGCTGACGCCAGTGTTCCGCCTTACCGCGCTCACGCTCGGCCGTTCGGTCCGCCTTGGCCTTTTCGGCGCGGGCATCCCGGAGTTCGGTCTCAAGACGCTCGATCTTGTTGCGGAGCGCCGCTTCGATGTGCCGATATTCCTCGGGCGTTCGCAGCGGGACCTTCTTGCCGTCTATCACCTCGGTTTCCGCGCGGGTTTCGACGCGTTCCTCGCCGATCTCGTCGGCGAAGTTGTTGTAGAGGTACTGGCGGCTGACCTTTGCTTCACGGGCCACCGAGACGAACGTCACAGCCTGCCTGGTGTCGCGCAGCCGCATAATCGCATCTTCGACCGCGGCGCGCTTCTCAGCGCTACGACGGCTGCGGGCGTCGTTGAGTGTTGCGATCCGCAGATCCGGCCCCATGGTCATGACGTCGCTTCCTCCCGAGCAGCGGCCGGCCTGTAGCGCTGCTTTTCACCCTTGTAGAGACCGTGTTCCTCGATGGAGCGGATGATGGTGTCGGTGTTGTGGACCGCATCCTTGTTGCGCTGCAGGCGCTTGCGCGTGATGTCGGCCATGCGGGTCTGTCCGCCTTCCTCGTAGTTCTGCGCTTCCTGCTCGAGGCCTTCGATCGCGGCGTAAAGTCCGGCCCGCTCGCAGCGGAAGTGCTCCACGTCGTCACCATCGGCGCGGAAGAACCGGCAGGTCAGGCAGGCGTGGGCATGCTCGCACCATTCGCCGAGTTGCCCTGGCAGCGTGCAGGCGCCGCCGCAGACCCGCGTAGCCAGCATGGTTTCCTTGCGCAGCAGGAGATCGCCAACCGCTTCGTCGACCTTGCCTGCGATCGTGAAGAACTGGCCGCCGCCCTTTCGTAGCAAGGCGTTCTTCTTGAGGTCGAGACGCTGGTTGACGTACATCGACGCCATATCGGGCGAGGCATGGCCGAGCTCGAACATGATGCTCAGGATATCGTGGCCTTCGGCCGCCATCTGCGTCCCGCGATGGTGGCGCAGCGGATGCCACGAGAAGTCGAACGGACGGCCATCACCATCGACGATTCGGTGCTTGAGGCACAGCTTCTTGAGCTCCTGCATGGTCCAGTTTTGGCCGAGGAACGATTCCCGCTTTCCATAAAAGACCGGGAACAGGTATTTCGTGGCGCGTCCATGACGCCGCCGGACACGATCCCGCTGGGCTTCGATCAGTTCGATCATGGCCTGGTGCGCGGGATCGGCCGCCAGTAACGGCTTGGTATTCCAGCGGCTGACCTTGTTCTGCCAGAACGTGAACAGCATGAACCGCTTGTCGTGCGGATCGGGCCGCAAGCAGTCGAAGAGCAGGGCATGAAGGTCTTCGGCCCGCGCCCCGGTCGTGATGCCGATCATGAAGATGGCAGGGATGGGTGCGGGCATTTCGTCGAGTCTGGCCACCATCGCCGACAGGGCTTCCGGCGGTGCCGCCCGGTTGGCGCCCTCGCGCGATGCGTAAAGGCGGTTACGCGGATCGTCCGGTGCCTGCTTGTAACGGATGCGCCGTGCCGCGCGCTTGTCGAGCGTGATCCGCGGCCATTGTCCCGGCAGGAGGACTGGCGCTGCACGCATCAGTTGGACGATGTCGGTGTACCAGTTCTTGCCAGCGGCATTCTGCGCATTCCCCCAAGCGAGGTAACGCTCCATCGACAGTTCATTGACCCGAGCGGGCTCGGTAATGCCCTCCGCGTGCAGGAACTGCGCGAAGAACCGTAAGCGCGACTGCATTCCGACAAGTGTCGATGGTGCAAGTTCGCCATGCGCGACCTTGTCCAGAAGGAAGCCGCGCATCAGCGGGCGCAACCACGGCTCGACGCACAGGAAGTTCAGATAGGTGTCGCTCCGACGCTGCCGGTCGCGGAAGCGGGTGTCCTCTTCGCTGTAGAGATCGTTGAGCAGGATGATGTCGCGGTCATGCATCGGCGCCATCTGCGCACGATTGATGATCGCGAAGCGATGGATATCGCCGAACAGCTGCACTTCCGGTGATCGATACTGCGTGGTGACGATCTCTCCGTCCCGGATCCACTGGCGGGTCTGGCTCAGTCTTCGTCGCTCATAATTCGCGCTGTACCAAGCGGCGTAGCGCTCCAGGACAGCATCGTTGTGGTTCCGGGCACCGCCACTCTCCGACGTTCCGAAGCCAGGATGAGGGATGTCGGCAAGGCAGCCCGCCTCAAAGTGCTGAAGCAGGTTCGCGCCTTCCTCGACCAGATAGCGGATCACCGGGATCCGGCGCTGGAACCAGTGGGCGTCCGCTTTGCGGTCGTCGAGAACGGATGTCGCCAGGTAAGCCTTGATCTCGTTGGTCATTACCGGAACCGCAGCCTGGAGCGGCATGCTTGCGTATGTCTGGCTCAGCCAGGGATGGCCGAACACCTCACCCATCATGGCGTCCGACCAGACGGGATTGGCGACGAGGAGGGGGGATATCTCCGCGAGGCGCCCCTCAAGCCAGTTGTTGTAGCGATCGGTATCGTGCGGTGTGCCGCCGACGAGCGCCAGCGGTGTCAGGCCCATCGCAGATCCTTTCCGAGCAGCTCAGCCTCGCGAAGTTTCTCAAGTCTTTCATGCACCTCGTCGGGACCTGTGAGGTAGAGCCTGCGGATTTCCGAGGCGAACAGGTGCTGGTAGAACGCCGCTGTCGTTTGCGGGCTGGCATGCCCGAGCCGGTCGGCCACTTCGAGCAGGCTGTATCCCGCCGCTATCGCCTCGGATGCATGGCTGTGGCGGAACATGTGCCAGCTGAAGCCGATATGGGCGCGCTGCTCCAGCAGGCCCGCGAGCTTCTGCGCGTAGGACAGGCTCATGGCGTGCCCGATGACGCCGGCTTTGACATTGGCGAAGACGTACTCGGCACCGGCCTCGAAGGCTGGCAGATATTCGTCGCTGGTGAGGTAGTCGACGTACATGTTGAGCACGTAGTCGTGCACCGGCACACCGCGTGTTCGGCCCGATTTCGCGCGGGCTTCATTGGCATTGTCCTCGCGCGGAACGACCCAGATGACCTTTTCGGCGAGATCGATGTCGACGTGGCGCAGGCCCAGCGCTTCACCGATCCTGAGGCCCGTATTGTAGAGCAGCACGATCAGGAACGCGTCGCGCGCGAGCCCGCAAGCCTCGATCAGCCGCAGAACCTCGCTCGGCGTCAGCCGCTTCTTGAGCACCTGCTGCTGGACCCGGCCGGGATCGCCCGAGAGATAGCGGTCCTTGCGCCGCGTCGTGCGCCTTTGGCTGATATGCTCGAGGAACGGCTTGTAGATCCGGTGCCCATCATAGGCCTTGGTGACCTCGGCCGTATCGACCGCGAAGTCATCGGTGCCATTGTAGAAGCGGTAGAACGATTTGACCGCGAGTTGGATCTGGTTGCGCGTCGATGGTGCCAGAATCCGCGTTTCCTGCTTGCGTAGCAGGATCAGCCGAGGACTTGGCAGCGCATCCTTTCGGCGTGCGAGCCGCCAGGCAAGGAAGCTGTCGTACAGCGCGACCGTGGCTTCATGGATGCCGGCGCCGTTGGCGCCGAGGAAGTTCGCGAAGTCGACAACGTGGCGAACATAAGCCCGGATCGTGTTTGGTGACGAATGGGTCTGTTCGAGATGGACGATCCAGTGACGAAGGCACTCGACGACATCGCCGTCATCATCCAATACCGTCCACGACCGGCGACCGCCGGGCATTTCGATGCGCGCAGCCTCCCAGGGCGTCGTGGCGAACGAAGTGGACACGGTCGCTGATACTGTTGAAAGACCCCCGTGACCGCAAGCCTTTCGTCATCACACTGGACACAGTTTACATGGACAGTTGCGGTATCGCTATTAACATAA
>JAHJIJ010000011.1 GCA_018823325.1 Alphaproteobacteria bacterium
GTGCCGGACACTCACGTCCGGCACGGCTCCCCGGACGGGTTCTGATGGATGAGCGCGGCGCCCGCTTGACGCGGCCTGCGGAAATGCGGGAGTTTCCCCGAAGAGCTTAGGGGAAGATGATGGTCAGCAAGACGCCGCCCGACAAAGGGGCATCCGCAGGACAAGATGACGCGCCGACGCGTGGCCAGCCCCGTTTTGGCGGTTTTCCGATCGAGGATGCGACCCGCCATCTCTCCAACTTTTATGCCGGTGCACAGCCCGACGCGCGGAGCGTCGCCTATTTTCGTACGACCCGCGCGCTGGTTGTCGCTGCGCGGCGCTGGCGCAAGCTTGCCAATGACAAGGTACGCAGCGTTGGGCAGAGCATGGCGCGCTGGGAGACCATGTATCTCCTTGCCTGTGCCCGCGACGATCTCTCACAGCGCGAATTGGCCCGGCTGATTGGTGTCGAGGGGCCCACCATGGTCCAGATGCTCAATGCGCTGGAGCGTGACGGACTGATCGTGCGTTCGCAGAGCCAGGTCGATCGCCGCGTCGTGCACAACCGCATCACTGAAAAGGGTCGTGAGGCGACCCGTGATATCATGGCAATCACCAATGAACTGCGCGCCGACATTCTGCAGGATATTCCGCCCGAGAAGCTGGCCATTGCGCTTGAGGTGCTGGAGCAGATTCACGCCCGGCTGGACGATTACTGCTGAACGGCGGCCTTGAAAGACAGGCACTGATCAGGGCTGACCGGTCGCCTCTTGCGCATTGAGGGAAAAGAGCACCGGCCATTCCCACGCACCGCGGCAGACCGGCATTGAGCGCGCCTCGGTGAGACGGAAGCGTGCGCCATCCCAGCGATAGGTTTCTGCCGTGCCGCAATCGCCTAGACCCCGACCCTTCGCGAAGCTCGAGAGCTCGCCCCGTGTCGGATTCCAACGCGCGTTCATGATGAGCGGTGGCGCACTCGCATCGCCGGTAAAACCGGGCAGATGATCGAAGGGCGCAAAACCAATTTGGCGGTTGCCGGGCGCGCCGGTCGCCACGAGCGGCACGGCGCTCAGATTATAGGCACCTGCGTCGCAGGGCAGCAACAACAGGGCATGGGTCGCATCCAGCGCATGAATCTCGGGCGCTTGGCTGCTTTCCAGCCCGCTCTCGCATTGGGCGAGGCGCCGGGTGGCGGCCTGTTCCTGATCCGTGAGGACCGGCGGGGTTCCGTCGGCAAGCATCGGGATCGTTTCGGGCAGGGCGGGCTCAGGCGGCAGTGGGCGCGCCATATCCGCCGGGCCATCTCCGATCGCGGCGAGCGCAGCCTGGCTGCCGATGCGCCCCTGCTGCTCATCCATGTAGCGCAGCGCCGCAGGAAGCCCCTGCAGCGAGGGCGTGCCGATGACCTGCCGCTTGCGATTACGCAGCTCGAATACATAGCTGGAGCCCATGGCCCGCACGAGATCCAGAGCGGTCTCGCCTCCGAACGCGATCGTATCGCCATTCACTTTCTGTCGTGCGCGCCGCTTGCCATCGATCACCAACTCCACGCGATCGCGCAGCTGATCGGCGAGCAGCACGCGCAGGCTTGCCGCGCCGGCCGGGCCACCGCCCCGCTGGATGAGGAGCAGCATCCGGTTCGGCGTTTCCATCCCTTCTGGGTTCAGCGATACTGCACTGCAAGACAGGCGGTTGTCGCAGGCCACGGCCCAGTTATCGAAAACGCGCAGACGCCCGAGTACCGGCTCTGCCACAATCGGAGCGCGTGCCAGGGGAGACGGGGCGCTTGGCACGGCGCCTTGTTGCGCACCGGACGCCGATGCGCACAGGCCCGTCAGGGTCAGCATCGCCGTGCGCAAGAGCCGTGAAATCCTTGTCATCCTGCCTGTCATAATGCAGTTGAGGCCAATGGTGTAGAGCGAAGCTGCACGTGCTGCGATCAGCCGAGTGGATCGAAAGGGAACAGATATGCGCAAAATCGGTGTGATTGGCGCGGGCCAGATGGGCGCGGGCATCGCCCAAGTGAGCGCGCAGGCCGGCATGGATGTGCTGCTGCGCGACATTGACCTCGCACGTGCGGAAAAGGGCAAGGCCGGCGTCGAGAAGCGGCTTGTCCGCGCGGTGGAGAATGGCAAGTTGGAGCAGGCTGATGCGCAGGCTGCGCTCGCCCGTATCACGCCGGTGGTCGAGCTGAATGATTTCGCGCAATGCGATCTGGTGATCGAGGCGGCGACCGAGCGCGAGGAAATCAAGCGCGCGATCTTTGACGATGTCGGCAAGCTGCTCGGTCCGGATGCGATCCTTGCGACCAATACCTCGTCCATTCCCATCACCCGCCTCGCGCAAGCGGCGCCCGATCCCGCCCGCTTCATTGGCGTGCATTTCTTCAATCCGGTGCCGGTGATGGCGCTGGTCGAGGTTATTCGCGGCCTTGCCACGTCGCTGGAGACGGTGAGCGCAGTCGAGGGCTATGCGCAGGCGCTCGGCAAGGAGGTCGTCCACGCCTTCGATGCGCCCGGCTTCATCGTCAACCGCATCCTCCTGCCGCTGCTGAACGAGGCGATCTTCGCGCTTGGCGAAGGCGTGGCCAGCGTGAAGGACATCGATACGGCGATCAAGCTGGGCCTCAATCACCCGATGGGGCCGCTGACGCTGGCTGATTTCGTCGGGCTCGATACCTGTCTTGAGATCTGCAAGGTGCTGCAGGATACGACTGGCGACCCCAAGTTCCGCCCCGCGCCGTTGCTCGTCAAATATGTCGAGGCCGGTTGGCTTGGCCGCAAGACCGGCAAGGGCTTTTACGATTATTCCGGCGATGAACCGGTGCCGACGCGCTGAGACGCCGGCACCCAGACAGCAAGAGGCCCCGCGTCCGCAGACGCGAGGCCCCCGCTCCCACATTCTAACGGCTGCGCTCAGCTGAAGCTGACGGCCGTGTTGGTGCGGCGTGCGCGCATCGCGCGGCCGATGGTGGCGAAACCGATGATCATCATCGCCCAGGTGGCCGGCTCCGGAACGGGCGGCTTCACCGTGTAGAACAGCAGATCCTGCTTCTTGCTGTTCGTTGCGACCCAGAATTCCAGATCGCCGTCAATCGCACCCTTGTTGGCGAGATAGCTGTTGGCGGTGTTGATCAGCGTGGTCTTGTTGTGGCTGGCCCATTCCAGATCGAAGTGGCCTGAACCGAGGTTCTCCGAGTTCCAGCTCTTTTCGTAGCGCGTTTCCCACAGCGCAAGCTGGAGAGCGGCGGATTGATACTTGTCGCCGCCGGCATAGTTGCTGACGAGCGAGGCGACATCGTTATACAGCGAGCCGCCGAGGTAGCTCGAGAGCGACACGACGTCGAACGTGCCGGTATGTGAGGTCTGCGTGATCTCCAGGCAGTAAGCGAGGAAGTTCACAGCTTCACCGTCCCATGTGCCGGAGATGTTCTGCGGCGAGAGCGAGCCATTATAGTCGCTGTAACCGAGGCCGAGCTGGCCGGTCGGGCCGCTGAACGCCGTCGAGACGCTGTCGATATAGAAGGTGCTGGCATTCGCGCTGGTGGCGAAGGCGAGGGCTGCGGCGCTCGCAGCGAATGTCATAAGGGTCTTTTTCACGATGGCTTTTCCTTCCCACAAGTTCTGAAAGCCGGTGTGAAGGAATACACTCTGATACAAAATGGTATTAACCACTATTCATCCAGAATTAACCATCTATTTCCTTAGTAATATGCCGATCAGTTTTGGTTAATATTAATATAATTGGTTAATGTATCGGATTGGGGCACTGCGTGGTTCAAGTGTTTCTGGCCCGATCGACTTTTTCGGCGCGCATTGTCGCAGTCCGAATCATATTGACCCGAATCGATGGTTTGCCCTTGTTGTCTGGAAGGCTGGTCTCGCGCAGACTCTCCGGCGTGTGTTCCCCCTGGTCAAAGCGCACCACGCGTCTCGACTCCTTCCCCCGCCTTTGCGCCTTCATCAGCGGCGAGCGCTGCATCAAGGTCGTTCAGCAGTGCGTCGATATCCAGGTCTTCGTTCGGGTCGCGGGATTGGAGGCGATCACGCAGGCCCTGCGCCCAGGTGGCGCTGCCGCGTCCGTGCGGATCGAACGCCAGCGGGCCGAGATTGATGATGGCCTCGTCATAGCGCCCGTCATGGAGCTGTTGCATGACAAGCGTTGTCCGCAGGTTCTGGTCGAACGGAGCGAGCGTGACGGCCCGCTCCAGCCCGGCGATGGCGTTCTTGGTCGGTTCAAGACCCTGCTCCACGAAGCTGCGATAGAAATACTGGAACGGCAGCGGATGATTATTCTCCAGCTTGTTCAGCGCCAGAAAGGGCTTCCGCGCCTCCGAATAAGCAGCGCTCGTATCCTGCGCCGTCTCGGCCTTGCGGAACAGGGCCTGCCCCTTGGCCAGATAAGCGCTCACCTGATGCTCATCGATGGCAATGGCAGCATCAGCGGCGGCGATCGCTGCATCGTCGTTGCCGGCCTCGGCTTCGGCCTGGGCAAGCGTCGCCAGCACGGTGGCGTCCTGAGGATAGCGCGGCGCGAGCGCGCGCAACTCGCCCAGTAGCACCTCAAGCTGTTCGGGCGACGGGCGGTTCTTGAGACGGATGCGCAGCGGCATAGCGGCGGCTTCGCCCTCGCTGAGCGGGCGGATCGCCACCGAGCTGGGCATGAGGCGGTCGGCGGGCAGCTCGAAGGCCGACATGCGACGCTTGCGGAGATAGCCATCGAGATCGCGCTGGAGGGCATTGAGATCGCCAAAGGCCGTCTCGCCCGCTTCTGCCAGGCTCTTGCCGCTGCGTAGCAGGCGAAGATAGGTGCCGAATTGTCCCGCGCGCTCCTCGCTGAATGTCAGATAGTGATAGAGTAGCCAGCTCCTGCCATAGAATGAATTCGGCGTGGTGCCGGGCTTGCCGCGATAGCGCTCCGGATCGATGAGCTCGGCTGCCGTGACATCAGCTCCATAGAGGAGCTCTCCGGCGCGGTGCCTGGCGGGCATGCCAAGCGCGACATTGCCGTTCTTGCGGAACTGGGCTGAGGCGAAGAACTCGGCTGCCCCTTCGGAGAACCAGCGCGGCATTGCATAGCTGCTCGTGGAAATGAGGAAGTGATGCGCATATTCGTGCAGCAGCGCGATCATCGGCATGTCCAGCGTCGAGTAGCTGGTTTTGACCGTGGGGACGATCGCGAAGGCATCGCCCGCGCGGGGCACGTAAAAGGCATAGACATCGCTGCTGGATCGACCCATCAGCTTGCGCACGTCCCTGTCGCTGCGCACCACATAGACGGTGACGCGATTCGACGGGCTCGGCGTCTCCAGTTTGACCGACAGCAGATAGGCCATGGCATGATGAAAGCGCTCAAGCTGCTCGGAAAACTCCCGCAGCTCTTCCGGCTTCTGATCGGCATAGATCACGAAATGCTGGCTGGAGGCTTCCATCCAGGCCGCGCGGGCCGGCGTGGTCATCGTCAGCAGCAAGGCAATCAATGTCAGCAGTGTGGCGCGCATCGGCAAGTCTCCCCGAGGCCGGACGCTAGGCAGCGAGTCACGTGCCGACAAGCTGGAAACGGCGCGCAGCCTGCCCCATTGCGGGCCTTTTTTCTCCGGCTGGCGACACCAAAGCAGCCTCTGCACGTTGCGCGGTCATGAAACTCCGTATCCACGCCGCGATCGACTACGCGCTGCCCCAGCCGACCGATCTCATCCTTCATATCGAAGCCGCCCATCTGCCCGAACAGTCGGTTTCCAACGCACGGCTCGACCTGAGCCGGCTCGATCATTTCGCGCGGGTGGCAGCGCATGATCAGATTGGCGAGCGCATCCTCATCCGCGCGCAGGACCAGTTGACGGCGGACTACAACGCCACGGTGGATATTCGCCGGGTGCTGGCCGATGTGAGCGGACTGGAGGCGCTGCCGCCGCACATGTTGCCAGGGGAGACGGTGCAATATCTGCTCGATTCCCATTATTGCCCCGGCAGCCAGTTCATCAGCTTCGTCGCCGAGACCTTCGGCGATTTGCAGGGCGGGCCGCGCGTGGCGGCGATCCGCGACTATGTGAGCGAGCATTTCCATTATGTGCCCGGCGTGAGCACGCCGGAGACGACGGCGCTGCAGACCTTCGTTCGGCGGCAGGGCGTATGCCGCGACTTCGCCCACATGGTGATCGCGCTGGCCCGTGCCTCCTGCATCCCGGCCCGCTTCGCCAGCGTGTTTGCACCGAATGTGACGCCGCAGGACTTCCACGCCGTCGCCGAGGTGTTCCTCGACGGGAGCTGGCATCTGGTCGATGCGACCGGCATGGCGACCGAAGGCGAGATGGCCAAGATCGGCATCGGGCGGGATGCGGCGGACGTGGCGTTCCTCACCTCCTTCGGCCCGGTGATCATGAACAGCCAGACGGTGGAAGTGACGGTGATCGAGGACTGAGACGCGGCCCCCCTCAGGGCGCTGCCGGTCCCTCGAAGGGGCGGGCCTCTGTCCACGCGCAGCCGCTGCGCATCTCATCGGCGAGCTGGAGCGTGACGACGAAGGGATAATTGCGGTCGGACATGCCGTCCGAACAGTCGCCGGGTGTCAGCGTCATGGTGAAGGCACCGTCGTTCAGCGTGCCGCTCCAGGAGAGGCCGCCGCGTCCATCGAACCGATCCACGGTGATGGTCGTGCCCTCGGGCGTCTCCGGCGTTTCATAGACCAGCGTGCTCCCCGAGACATGGCCGCCCCAGAACGGCTCGGTGCCCGTGAAGCGCACCGTCTCGTCCGGCGCGATCTCCGACCAGGGGCGGTTATCATCGGGATTGCCGGGCAGATCGGGCTGATCGCCCTGCGACTGGCAGGCCGCCAGAGCCAGCGCCGCGGCCAGCGTGAGCGCGCGGAAGGTTACGAAGGTTACGGGGTAAATAAATTTCTTCTCCGCTGCGCCCGGCGCGAAACAGCCGTTTTGCTGACGGGAGGAAGAACAAGGATCCGAGGACATGCCGCCTTCATGCCATGGCTGGTCCGCGTAGGACAGGGGGAATGCGTGAAAACCCGCGTTAACCCGGCTAGCCTATGTTTCCACCGGAGTCGCGGGGGCGGCTTGCCGGATTGCAATTGCAGGATGATGGCCCATGCCACAGGAAATCCTCGCGCTCATCGACAAGCCATGGCTGCTCTTCATGGTGCTGCTGGCGGGTGCAGTCTTTGGGATGACGGTCGAGCGCGCGCTTGAGAAAGCAAGCCGCGCCAAACGCCGCGCCTGGTGGGAGAAGCGCAACGCCGCTAAGCGTGGGCGCCCGCAAGGCGGGGCTTCCAACCCCATCACGGACATTTCGCGCGCGGTCCCGCGCGCCATTCCGGATGCCGCCGATCAGCTGCGTATCGTGATGAATGCGGCATTCCATCCGCGCGCGCTGCTTAACAAGCCGGAGCGGCGGCTGCTCGCGCATATCGACAAGGTGCTGGCCGAGGATGCGCCCGGCTGGCGCGCCATGGGGCAGGTGTCGCTCGGCGAGATTCTGGCGAGCAAGGACAAGGACGCCTTTCTCGCGATCAATGCCAAGCGGGTGGACCTGCTGATCGTCGACCGGGAGTGCCGGCCGCTTCACGCGATTGAGTTTCAGGGTACTGGCCATCATCAGGGCGCTGCGGCAGCACGTGACGCGGTGAAGAAGGAAGCGCTGCGCCGAGCCGGCATCGGCTATGTGGAAGTGATGAGCGGCGACACGCCTGCCGAGCTGCGCGATAAGCTGCGCAGGCTCTATGCGCGCACCAGCCAGAGGCAAGCCGATCCACCGCCCGAGAACGCGCCAAAAGCCGACCCGGTGTCGACGAAGCCCGACAGCGAGGATGGTCCGCGCCCCGTGTTTGGGAAGAAGGCTCCCCAGAACGCACCGCGTCCATCAGAGTGAGCGGATCAATCGATTGGAAGTTGCGAGTGGTTCTCAATAGATAGGGCGAGCCGCCGGTTCCGGTGCGCAATTGTCATCAGATGAGCCGTGAGGGATGCCCCATGTCCAGAGACCTGATCAAGACGCTGACCTATCTGGCCCTGCACCTGACGGTGGGGTTCACGGTGGCTTATGTGATGACCGGATCGCTGGCACTGGCCGGCGGCATTGCGCTCATCGAGCCGAGCATCAATGCCGTGGCGTTTTTCTTTCATGAGAAGGCGTGGAAGGCGGCAGATGCCCGCAAGGCTGCCGATGGCGGCGGGCCGATCCAGATCGGCGCGCGACTGGCTGGCGCGGTTTGAGGGGCCACGCGCGCGGCCCGGATACGAATAGTCGGGCGCGGCGCGTGGGAAAGGCGTAGAGTGTGCGCAACGGGCTGTTGCGCCCGTCACCCGAGAGGATCCATCATGGCCAAGAGCCAGAAGAAATCGAACAAGGAAGTCCGCAAACCCAAGGCGGAAAAGCCGCCCAAGCAGAATGCCTCTCAGCCGACGCAGAAGGCCGGCGTGGTGCGGGGGCTGGAGAATATGAAGAACAGCTGAGACGGCAGCCGGTGATGCAGGAGACGCCGAGGCGGCGCGTGGCGCGATACGCTCTCGCCGCCGCCTTTCTGATCGCGGGCGGGGCGCATCTGCGCGCACCGGCGGGCTTCATCGCCATCACGCCGCATTGGGTGCCCTGGCCGGAGCAGGTGATTGCGCTGACCGGCCTTGCCGAAATCGCGGGCGCGGCGGGGCTGATGATCGCGCCGCTGCGCCGGGCGGCGGGGATTGGCCTTGCGCTCTATGCGCTGTGCGTCTGGCCCGCGAACCTCAATCATGCGCTGAATGACATCGCCCTTGGCGGCGTGCATCTGGGCTGGTGGTATCATGCGCCACGGCTGATGCTGCAGCCGGTGATCATCTGGTGGGCGCTGTGGGCAAGCGGGGTGACCGACTGGCCCTGGCGCACAGGCCGCTCGCGCAGGCCCTAGCTGGCGCTGCCCTTCTTCGCGCCCGCCTGCTTGGCCTTGTGCGCGGCAATGTCCGCATCGATCTGCGCGATCCGCTCGCGTTCGGGCGTGTCGCGCGGCAGGCCCTTGAGGCGGCAGGTCGCCCACAGAGCCTTGCGCTCGGATTCCAGCGCCTTGAGATACAGATCGGCCATGCCGGCTCCTATGGGATGAATGCGGAAAGTGACGCCCTTAGCGGAGGACGGCGGATGAGGACAGGGCGGCGGTGAAGACTGAGAGGCAGGGCGCGGCGCGATCAGGCCAGCGTGACGAAAATCTCCGCCTCGATCACCCATTGTCCGGCGACCTCGCGCCATTTGGCGGTGTAGACCCCCGAGGCCGCCAGTGCGCCGGTATCCCGCGCAATGCCGCGCCATTCGCCCTGCTCCAGCGCGATGGGTTCAATCGGTGAGACGGTGATGGCGGCGGAGATGCGCTCATAGATGAGGCGGCCGGGGGAAGCGAACTCGCGCTGCCACACCTTCACCTGAGCGGCCCGCCCGGCGATGACGGCGCTGTCCGTGCCAGTGACCATCACGCAATCGCGCGCGAGTATGGGGCCGATGGCCTGCGCGTCGGCATCCGCGATGGCGCGATTGAAGGCGGCGCGGCGAGTGCGGATGGGGAGGTCTGCGGGCGTGGTCATCAGATTGACCGTTCCCCATCAGAGAACAATGCGACCAACGGCGCGTTGATATAGTAATTGTTGCGTCCCGATTGATGCTTGATCAACATTCCAGTCTCTGCAAGCTGATCGAGATAGCGCGCCGCGGTCTGTCGGGTGACGTTCAGATCATGTTGGACATATTCGATCCGCGTGTAGGGATGACGGAAAAGATTGTTCAGTAGATCCTGCGAATAGATACGCCCGTGGTCCGCCCTTAAGCGATTTTTGTAGTCGGCCATGAGGCGGCGAATGCCCTCGATGAGATCAAGTGTCTCTCGGGCAGTATCGCCGACAGCACGCAACATGTAGATTAGCCATTCTTCCCATTCGCCGGTTTCTCGGACGGCTTGGAGCAGGCGGTAATAGTCCGCCTTTCGGGCGGTAATCGCTCGGCTAAGGTATAGAATGGGAATGTCGAGCAGGCCCTGGCGGGTCAGATAGAGGACGTTGATGATACGCCCGATGCGACCATTTCCGTCCGGAAAGGGGTGAATGCTCTCGAACTGATGATGGATGATGGCCATCTTCACCAGCGGATCGAGATCGCTTTGGTCATCATCGTTGATGAAGCGCTCGAGCTCGGTCATCTGGCGGACGACATCTGCGCCATCTTGTGGCGGAACATAGACGATGTCACCGCTTGCCTCATTGAGCAGGGCCGTGCCGGGCGTGTTACGGAAGCCCCCGGTCGTACGCTTGAGCACCTGGAACATGGCGATAAGGGCGTTGTTGCTGAGGAGGCCATGCTGCTCCCTCAGCCTGTCGAATCCACACCGCAACGCATCCCGATAGAGGGCGACTTCCTTGGCGGCCGGAGACCCGGGATGATCCGGGAACAGGCTCGCCTGAAACATCTCGTCCTGTGTCGTGACAATGTTCTCGATTTCGGAACTGGCCTTGGCCTCCTGAAGCGAAAGCGTGTCGATCAATATGCCCTGATTGGGAATGGCGGCTGCCCGGCCCTTGAGCTCGGCAAGATAACGATGCGCCCGCGCCGCCTCACGAAGCACGGCGCGAGTCTCTACGGCGCCGACGGGCGGCAGAGCTGGAATGACATAGGTAGGTTTCAGCGCCATATCGCCCTGACATGTTCGAGAGGTTTGGATAAATCGAACATATCAGGGAAATACGTTAAAGAAAGTCGATTTCTTTAACGCATTTAGTCAATCCCGCTCCCGTCCCCCAGCGCCCATATACAGCTCGCTCCCGGTCTCGCGGAACTTCGCGCTCATCTCTTCCATGCCCTTGAGCGCCGCGGCCTTGCTGGCTGCCGCCGTCTCCGCACCCGTCGGGCCGGTGGCGATGAAGCCTTCCACGCCCTGATTCTGCTTGCCGGCGAAGTCGCGCACTTCCTGCGTGATCTTCATCGAGCAGAACTTTGGTCCGCACATGGAGCAGAAGTGCGCGGTCTTGGCGCCTTCGGCCGGGAGCGTCTGGTCGTGATATTGCTCGGCCGTGTCGGGATCGAGGCTGAGGTTGAACTGGTCGCGCCAGCGGAACTCGAAGCGGGCGCGGCTCAGCGCATCGTCGCGGACCTTGGCCGCTGGATGGCCCTTGGCGAGATCGGCGGCGTGTGCGGCGAGCTTGTAGGTGACGACGCCGACCTTCACGTCGTCGCGGTCGGGCAGGCCGAGATGCTCCTTGGGCGTGACGTAGCAGAGCATCGCCGTGCCGTACCAGCCGATCTGCGCGGCACCGATGCCGCTGGTGATGTGGTCATAGCCGGGCGCGATGTCCGTGGTGAGGGGGCCAAGCGTGTAGAAGGGCGCCTCGCCGCAGACCTGCAGCTGCTTGTCCATATTCTCCTTGATCTTGTGCATGGGCACATGGCCCGGCCCTTCGATCATCACCTGCACATCCTGCTTCCAGGCGCGGTGAGTCAGCTCGCCCAGCGTGTAAAGCTCGGAGAACTGCGCTTCGTCATTGGCGTCGGCAATGGAGCCGGGGCGCAGGCCATCGCCAAGGCTGTAGGCGATGTCATAGGCCTTCATGATCTCCGTGATCTCGTCAAAATGCTCGTAGAGGAAGCTCTCCTTGTGGTGCGCGAGGCACCATTTCGCCATGATCGAGCCGCCGCGCGAGACGATGCCGGTGACGCGCTTGGCGGTCATCGGGATGTAGGCGAGGCGCACGCCGGCATGGATGGTGAAATAATCGACGCCCTGCTCGGCTTGCTCGATCAGCGTATCGCGGAAGATTTCCCACGTCAGGTCCTCGGCCACGCCGCCGACCTTCTCCAGCGCCTGATAGATTGGCACGGTGCCGATGGGGACGGGTGAGTTGCGGATGATCCACTCGCGCGTATCGTGGATGTTGCGGCCGGTGGAGAGGTCCATCACCGTGTCCGCGCCCCAGCGGATCGACCAGACCATCTTGTCGACCTCGGCCGCGACATCGGATGCGACGGCGCTGTTGCCGATGTTGGCATTGATCTTCACGAGGAAATTGCGGCCGATCGCCATCGGCTCGCTCTCGGGGTGGTTGATGTTGCTGGGGATGATCGCGCGGCCGCGCGCCACCTCATCGCGCACGAACTCGGGCGTGACATAATCGGGGATGCTGGCGCCGAAGCTCTCGCCATCGCGGATGTATTCGGCGAGGCGCGCGCGGCCGAGATTCTCGCGCTCGGCGACATATTCCATCTCCGGCGTGATGATGCCGCGGCGGGCATAGTGCATCTGGGAGACATTGGCGCCGGCCTTGGCCCGCAAAGGCTGCTTCACGACATTGGGGAAGGGGCGGACGCCACCGCTGCGATCCGGGCCGAGCTGGCCGTTGTCCTCGGGCTTCACGCCGCGTCCGTCATAGGCCTCGACATCGCCGCGCCCGAGGATCCAGTCGCGACGCAGGGCGGGGAGGCCGGCCATGATGTCGATCTGCGCGTCCGGGTCCGTATACGGGCCGGAGGTATCATAGACGCGCACCGGCGGCTCGCCCGAGCTTGGCTCGAGATGGATCTCGCGCATCGCCACGCGGCGCGGGCCGACGTGAATCTTGCGGCTGCCGCGAATGGGTCCGGTGGTGACGCCGATTTCGGCCTTTGCGGGGATGTCAGCCATAAGGATGAGCCTTTCTGTAAGCGATGTGATCAGATGAAGCCGGCACGGCCAGTGAGCCCGGCGAGGCCGAGCGCAAGGCCAAGGACGATCACGACGATCGACCAGATGCGGGTGAGACCAAGAATGCCGCGGCCCATGCGCATGAGCGGGCCGGGCACGGCAATGAGCAGCGCGCCCTTGATGAGCGCGCTCCAGCCGATGAGCGTGACGATGACGGCAAGCGGATCGGTGAGGATCGTGTGAACGAGGACAAGCGCAACGCCGATGGCGAAGGCGATCATGCCAGCGAGCATGATGAGGCCAGGCGAGCGCTCCATCTCCTCGATCATCGCGCGCCAGCGCTGCGGGGCGACAAGGCCGGAGAGGCCCGCGACGATCATGTAGAGCCCCAGCGCCTGCGCAAGCTGCAGGGTCAGCACGCTGCTCGTCATCATGGCCGCCTCCGTCCTCTCAGGGCCGGCGCGTGCCTGTGGCGTGGGGAGATGAAGAGGGCCCTTGTGACCACGCTCCGCTCCCTCCGCCGGTACGAGCCGGGTCAGGTTCAACGGGTCGGATGGCGCTACCCATCCCTCTCAGCCAGTCAGCAGGCTCCCCGGGGAAGGCGGCAGTCTAACCTGCTTTGTCGATGGGGCCAAGCCGTAAACCGGGCTCGCCAAAAAGCAGCCGGGTCAGCGTCTGCGCGTCCGGAGCTGCTTCGAAGCTGGAAAGGGGCAGCAAGCGCAATCCCGGGCGCTCGGCTTTGCTGCCGGATGAGTCTGCCTTAGTGTGCTTGGCGACCTTTCCGTCCAAGGTTGGCATTTTTTCGCCGGGCACGCCTCCGTAGAAGCCGTATCTGGTGATCTCCAGCGTTCTGAGATCGTGACGCATGAGAACGACGCAGCCCGATGCCTTTTCTTCCAGTCGCTTTTGAATTGGAAAGCGACGGGCTCGTCCCGCCAGGTGCAGTGCCTTAAGCTGAATGTGCCTGACGACGCCTCGCGCTTCGATAATCACGTCATGCCCGGCATTATCGACCTCGCTATGCGAGACCGCGAGGTCGAACTCGCCTTCCTGCCAAAGCTGGCCCGCTACCGCTGCGAGAAAGCGGTGTTCGAGAATGCTCTCACGCGTTGATGAGTGCGTGAAAAGTGCTTGGGCCCAGCGTTCCATGGCGCAACGGAGTATCGACGCGCCTGCCTCTCGTCAAAACGTATAGGCCAGACCCGCGCCGAGCATCCATTGATCGCGTGAGCCGGCGATGCGGACGACCGGACTGTCGGCGATGTTGCCGAGCAGGCGGGTGTAGGCCACGCCGCCGACCAGCGAGAGGCCGCCGGAGAGATCGCCGGTGAGGGAGAGATTGCCGGCGGCGGCGAGCGTCCAGTCCTTCCAGCCGCTGCCGGCGGTGTAGACGGGCAGGGTGCTGGCGGTGCTCTGCTCGGGCGAGACGGAGAAATAGGTGCCGGCATAATCGCCATCGACATGATTGGCCGAGACGGCGAGGAGGGCGACGCTCTTCTCGCTGAGCGGGGTCATGTAGCTGATCGAGGGCGTGATGATTGTGCCGCCATGCGCGCCGGCGACATCCTTGCGGGCGGTCACCGTCGCGGAGAGCCGATCATAATTGCTGGTGATGAGCCCCCAGCGGCCAATGCCGGCATAGCCGCCCAGCTCGACCGAGGTGCCGACCTTGCCGAGCGCGCGGATGCGCTCATCGTCGATATTGTCAACGCTGGTGCGGTTGATGCCGACCGTGGCGACCGGCCCAAGCTGGAAATCCCAGCGCGAGCCGCCATCATTGATGAGATCGACGCTGAGGCGATTGCCGACATAGAGGAAGCTCAATCCTCCCACCTTGCCCACCGCGCCGGGCACGGGAATGAGAGTAGAGCCGCTCGCGCCCTCATATTCCGGGATTAATGCGGCGCCGATGCCGACCGTGAGGCGGTCTCCTGCGCGGGCGCGGGCCGCCTGGCGCTGCTCGGCGGCTTCGACGGCTGCCGCGGTCTGGGCGGAGGCTGGCGTGGCGATGGCGGGAAATGCTGCGAGGAGGGCGAGGACGCCGTGAGGCAGGAACTGGATGGGGCGCAAAATGAAAACTCCGGCAGGGGGCAGATGCCATCAACGCAGCACCGGTCACATGGCTCCCGCCCCTCCACCGGATGATCGCCCCGGGCTGCGGCGGCAGGGTGGCGAGATTGCGGGCAGAGCGCAAGGCGGGGGCAGGTGGAAAGGGTGGATTGCGGGTCAAGCGGTGATTGCAACCGGCCGGGGCGGGGGGTGCGATGACGGCCTGCTTCCATGTGCAGGGGCCAAGGCACGGAATGACCGAAAAATTGTGGGGAGCGGTTGTTCTCCTACTTACTCCGTTCGGGCTGAGCTCGTCCAAGCCCCGTCCTTCTCCTTTGAAACGTGGCAGAAGAAGAACAGCCCTTCGACAAGCTCAGGGCGAACGGGTGGTGGGGCAATAGCAGTTTCTCGTCGTGACCGAACAGGCCGCATTTGCACAGTATCACTGTGTCCTGCCGTGCACGCCTCCAGTGTTAACCATCTTTCGCGGACGACTGCTGATCAGGTCGTTCGGTTCGGTGGCTTGCCGAGAACTGGCGTGGGCACAGCGCTCTCTCCACGCTCAAAGCGAGGCGCGCAGGGCCTCGAAGCATTCGGCGTCCACCGCCTTGCCGACTTCCCGCGCCATGATGGCGAGCGCTTCGTCGGGCGGCATGGCGGCGCGATAGGGACGGTCGGCGGTGAGGGCGTCGTAGAAATCGCACACGGTGATGATGCGGGTTTCGCGGGAGATCAGCCGGTCATCGAGGCGCAAGGGGTAGCCGGTGCCATCGAGCCGCTCATGATGCGAGCCGGCGATCAGGGCCATGTCGCGCAGGGCGGTGACGCGGCTGAGGATCTGCGTTGTGTGCATGGCGTGGTTCTGCATGACGTGCCACTCGTCCGCCTCCAGCTTGCCGGGTTTTTCGAGGATCGCGCTGCTCACGCCGAGCTTGCCAACGTCGTGGAGGATGGCGGCGCGGCGCAGCACCCGGCGCGGCTGGCCGGCGACGCCGAGCCGCTCGGCCACCTGGTCCACATAATCGCCGACACGCTGGCTGTGCCCGCTGGTATAGGGGCTTTTGGCGTCGATCACTTCGCCAAAGGCAGCGGCAATGTCATCGAGATAATCTTCGTCCACGAGAATCGCGTCACCGTCCGGCTCGATGGCGCTGACGCGGCCGGCGATATCGCTGGCAGCGAGTTCATTCCAGAGCGCGCCATTTTCTGCCACGGCCATGAACGCGCGACACAGCGTGGGATCGAGCCAGTTTCCGCTGCGTGAGGCGATTTCGGCCAGCGCGGCAGCGTCTCCGGCAGCGGTGAAGAAGGTGTCGGCGATCTGTGCGAGCAGGGCAATGCGCGCGCCCAGCGGGATCGCCTCGCCGGCGAGACCGGCCGGCTTGCCGCCGCCATCCCAATGCTCATCGAGGCTGTGGATGGCCGATGCGACATTCTCCGAGAAGCGCAGGCGCCGCGCAATGTCCGCGCCGCGCGTGCAGCGCGTCTGGATGAGCGAGCGGGCGATTTCCTCGCCATTGCGCAGGATGTTGCCGATGGCCTTGGCGCGTGCCACCAGACCATGGCCTTCGCCGGTCTTGCGAAAGACGAAGCCGAGCACGGACGGAAGATCGGCACCGACGAGCTTGTAGTCATGCTTGAAGCTGCGATCGTCGGTCAGATACAGGTCGGCGATGCGGGCGGCGTTGCTGGAGCAGCCGAGATCCTTGAGCATCACGGCGTAGTAGATGTCGCGCCGTGCTGGCCCCTCGATGCCAAGCTGATCGGCCAGCCGCATGGCGATCCAGCAGCAGCGCAGGCTGTGGCCTTCCGGCTGCCCTTCGGTGAGATCGAGCGCATAGCTGAACGCCGCCAGAATCTCCGAGAGGGAGGTGGTCTGGCGCGTGCCGGTGGCGCCCGGCGGCGGCGCGATGAGGCCATGATTCTGGAACATGGCTCAAGGACTTAGCGCGCCTCCGCTGAAGAGAGGCTTGCGGCAGGTGGTTAACCGGGGGTGCAGTGATCCAGTGGCTCAGGCCAGCCGCATCAATCCCGCCACGGTGAGCGCCAGCCCGAAGACCAGCGTGACGACCACCCACGCCCGCTGCATATGCGCGAGATTGCGCAGCCAGAAATGAAAGTAGAGATCCGAGAAGGCAAGGACGACAAGCGCCTCGATCATCATGATGCCACCGATGGCCTTCATGATGCAGGTGAGGATGTCCGCCGGAATCCACGGGTTGGCAAGGTAGACGGCGGCGCCGAGGATCAGCTCCACCAGCCCGCAGAGCAATTGCAGGGCGGGTGATTGCTCGATCTCCCTGACCATCGTCTGCCACTGGCCGGGTTTACGCAGCGCACCGATGGCGGCGGCCAGCGAGAAGGCGCCGAGCAGCATCGCCGCCCAGGCCGTTGCGTCAATCATGTCGAACTCTGCCACATACCTCTCCTTATGGGCCGGCCCCCGGGCAGCATGGGGCAGGCGGATTGCGCCGGGGCGTGATGCGCTCCTCGACGAGCGGGACTTTAGCGCGAGGGAGTGGGCGGTCCAGATGGAAAATTGAGGAGAGTGGAGGGGGGTGGGCAAAGGCGCAGATGAACGACGGTCCCTTTGTCTCGGGCCTTTTGGATCGTCGGATGGTTGAAATATCGTGGAAAGCGGACTCAACTCGTCTCCGCCACTCTGACACAGCGGTGAACATACGACTTCATCCTTTCGGCAAGAGGGTGAGGAGACCGGACAAAGATCACGCGCGTTGACCCTTCATCAACGACTTCCGCCCTGATGCCATTGTAAGTTTCGAAAGACTTCGCTGCGCCCTCCTCGCCTGCCGGAAAGAAGCGCGGAAACACGCCGTCGAAATCCTGACTGATGCATTTGGCAAGCAACTCCGCTGATGCTCCGGACTCGACCCGCAGTCGCAAAGTGTCGTCGGTGTCCGCACCACATGCGGCGAGGGAGAAGCAGCCTAGGATCAGAAACGTCAGCGAACGCATGATCGCTTTTTCATCTTTTCTGCGCGTGTCTGCAACGCCGTCGCGTCCGGAATGACCGATGTCGACAAGTTTGTTGTGGGTTAGCGGTTGTTCTCAAACTTACTCCGTTCGGGCTGAGCTTGTCGAAGCCCCGTTCTTCGCCTTTGCAACATGGGCAGAAGAAGGACAGCCCTTCGACAAGCTCAGGGCGAACGGGCGGTGAGGCAATGGCAGCTTGGCCATCGCGTCCGGCAGGCCGTTTTCCTAGGATCACTGGCAACAGCTAGCCTTCAAATTTGCCGACAGGGTCGAGGCGCCCACGCGCACGGGGGTTTCAATGCGCACGTGGCCCGCTATGGCACGGGCATGAGCGAGACTGCATCCATGACCCCGCCGCCGTTCCGCGTGCCCGCCGTTCCGCAGGCGGCGCGGTTCGCCTTCAGCGTGCATGCCACGGACGGCAAGGCGCGCACTGGCGAGATCGCCATGAAGCGCGGTGTCATCCGCACGCCGGCCTTCATGCCCGTGGGCACGGCGGCGACGGTGAAGGCCATGCGCCCGGCGGAAGTGCGCGCGGCGGGGGCCGATATCATCCTGGGCAATACCTATCACCTCATGCTGCGCCCCGGCGCCGAGCGGGTGGCGGCGCTGGGCGGGCTGCATGCGTTCTCCGGCTGGGAGCGGCCGATCCTCACCGATAGCGGCGGCTATCAGGTGATGAGCCTCTCCGCGCTCACCAAGGTGACCGAGGATGGCGTGGCCTTTGCCAGCCATATCGATGGATCGCGCCATATGCTCAGCCCCGAGCGCTCGATGGAGATTCAGCGGCTGCTCGGCAGCGACATCGTGATGTGCTTCGACGAATTGGTGCCGACCACCACCACGCGTGACGCGCAGGCGAAGGCCATGGAGCGCTCGATGCGTTGGGCGGCGCGATCGCGGGCGGGCTTCGATGCCGGGGGCGACCATGCCGCGCGGGCGGCGCTGTTCGGCATCCAGCAGGGCGCGCTCGATGAGGAATTGCGCAAGCAGTCAGCGCAGGCGCTCGTGGACATCGGCTTCGATGGCTATGCGGTCGGCGGCCTTGCCGTGGGTGAGGGGCAGGAGGCGATGTTCGCCTGTCTCGACCATTGCGTGGGCCATCTGCCGGTGGAGAAGCCGCGCTATCTGATGGGCGTGGGCAAGCCGGACGATATCGTCGGCGCGGTGGAGCGCGGCATCGACATGTTCGATTGCGTGCTGCCGACGCGCTCGGGGCGCAACGGACAGGCCTTTACCTGGCACGGCCCGCTCAACATCCGCAATGCGCGCTTTGCCGAAGACCCGACGCCGCTCGATGCGCGCTGCACCTGCCCGGTCTGCGGCAGCGTGAGCCGCGCCTATCTCCACCATCTCGTCAAGGCCGGGGAGATGCTGGGGGCGATGCTGATGACGCAGCACAATCTGCATTTCTATCAGGCGCTGATGGCCGGGCTGCGGGATGCGATTGCCGCCGGGCGGCTTGCCGAGTTCGCCAGCCGCTTCCGCGCCGATTATGCGAGCAAGGCGTTTTGAGCGCGCCGATGCGGCTCGCCGATTTCGACATCGCGCTGTTCCTGCGGGATTACTGGCAGCGCAAGCCGCTGCTGATCCGCAATCCCTGGGATCAGTGGGTCAATCCGCTGGAGCCGGACGATTTGGCGGGCCTCGCCTGCGAGGAAGAGGTGGAATCGCGGCTCATCACGCAGGCCGGCACCGACTGGGCGGTGGAGCACGGGCCGCTGGACGAGGCGCGCTTTGGCGAGCTGGGCGATGCGCCATGGACGCTGCTTGTGCAGGCAGTCGATCACTATGTCGAAGAGGTGGCCGCGCTGATGGGGCCGTTCCGCTTCATTCCCAATTGGCGGATGGATGATGTGATGGTGAGCTACGCCACGGACGGCGGCGGGGTTGGGCCGCATTTCGACCAGTATGACGTGTTCCTGATCCAGGGCGCGGGCAAAAGGCGCTGGCAGATCGGCGGCCTGTGTGACGAGGCCACGCCGCTGCGCCCGCATGACGACCTGCGCCTGCTTGCGGACTTTGTGCCGACGCAGGAATGGGTGCTGGAGCCGGGCGATATCCTCTATCTGCCGCCCGGGATCGCGCATGATGGCGTGGCGGTGGGGCCGGACTGCATGACCTATTCCATCGGCTTTCGGGCGCCCTCGCAGCGCGACCTGATCGAGGACTGGAGCGCGCATGTCGCCGAGGGGCTTCGCGAGGACGATCGCTATGCCGATCCGGGCTTGCCGTCCCAGACCAATCCGGGCGAGATCACGCCCGAGGCACTGGCGCGGCTGCATGATCTGGCGACGCAGGCGCTGGCGGACCGTGCAAGCTTTGCACGCTGGTTCGGACAGGCGAGCAGCACGCCCAAATATCCGCAGGCGGACTGGCGGCCTGAGGCGCCGGTTTCGGTTGAGGAGGTGCAGGACGCGCTGAACGCCGGCCTGCCGGTGCGGCGCAATCCGGCGAGCCGGTTCGTGTTCGTGCGCGAGGGGGAGGAGGCGCTGTCGCTCTTCGTGGATGGCGAGGCCTTTGCCTGCACAGGGGAGGCGGCGGGCTTTGCCGAGCGGCTCTGCGCGGCGGACGACGTGCCGATAGAGACCGTGGATGCGGCAGTGCTTGCGCTGATCGCGGCGCTGGCCAGTCAGGGCAGCGTCACCCTCGGGGCGGAGGACTGAGCGGGCGATGGCGCGGCTCATTCTCTTCAACAAGCCCCACGGCGTGCTGCCGCAATTCACCGATGCGCGCTCGCCTTCGCCGCGCCCGACGCTCTCGGCCTATATCGATGTGCCCGGCGTCTATCCGGCGGGGCGGCTGGACCGGGACAGCGAGGGGCTGCTGCTGCTCACCGACGATGGGCGTCTTCAGGCGCGAATCGCCGATCCCCGCTACAAGACGCCCAAGACCTATCTGGTGCAGGTGGAAGGCGAGGCGGAAGAGGCGGCGCTCGAGCGCTTGCGCCGCGGCGTGACACTCAACGACGGCCTGACCCGGCCCACGCAGGCCGAGCGGATCGCGGCGCCGGATCTGTGGGAGCGCGATCCCCCGATCCGCGTGCGCAAGAGCGTGCCCGATTGCTGGCTGCGCCTCACCATCAGCGAAGGCCGCAACCGGCAGGTGCGCCGCATGACGGCGGCGGTTGGTCTCCCAACGCTGCGGCTGGTGCGCTGGCAGGTTGGCGCGTGGACGCTGGAGGGACTGGCGCCGGGGGAATGGCGTGAGGTGGGTGTTTAGGCTGCCCAATCCTAAACGCGGGATTGAAATGCGCGTGTGATAGGATTAAATCCTACTGGTTCGCCACGCAGGAGGTTATCATGCGATCAACGCAGCAACTGAGCGTGACATTGCCCATCGATATGGCGGCGCAGGTCAAGGCGCGGGTCGCGTCGGGTGAATATGCCAGCGAAAGTGAAGTCATCCGGGATGGGTTGCGGGCTCTTCAGGCGCGAGAGCAGGCTGTGGAGGCCTGGCTGCGTGAAACCGTCGCGCGGACCTATGATGCGATGCAGGCTGACCCGAGCCGTGCGCGGTCTCCCGCAGATGTGAAGGCCGCGCTGGCCGCAGAACGCGCCGCCACGTCCTGATCGAATGCAAAGCGTGGTCAGTTTTGCGCCGGAAGCCGAAGCGCAACTGATCTCCTTGTTCCGCTATATCGCTCGCGAAGCGTCCGCCGATATCGCCGATCGCTATGTAGGAGCCATTGTCGAGCATTGTGAGAAGCTCGCCGAATTTCCCCACCGCGGGTCACCGCGCGACGACGTTCGCCTCGGTCTGCGCACGATCGCTTTCCGGCGGCGGGTGACGATTGCTTATTCTGCCATCGACGCGAGCGTCACCATTCTCGGTATCTTCTATGGCGGACAGGATTTCGCGGCCCTGCTTGGTGATGAGACTTGAGGTGGGCTCGCGTCCCGCCCACCCCACTCTTCCCGCCCATGCCTCCTGCCGCTAAGAGGCGGCGATGGAGAGCCTGACCCCCAGCCCGATCGCCGATGCCCTTGAGCGTGCCCGCGCGCATTCGCCGTTTCTGGCGCGGCAGATTGATGTTTATCCCGAGCTGGTCGCTCTGTTGCGCGATGGCGAAGCGGAGGCGGCGTGGGAGGCCGGGCGGGGGCTGGCAGCGGATGCGCCGGTGGATCGCCGGTTGCGGGTGCGCCGCAGCGCGCTGGCGCTGGTGGCGGCGATTGCTGACCTCGCCGGGCTCTGGGATCTTGATTCCGTCACGCGGCGGCTGTCCGACTTTGCCGACGAGGCCATCGATGTGGCGCTGGGTGCGGCTTTTGCCGAGCGCTACCCCGATGACGAACCGCGCGGCATCGCGGTCATTGCGCTTGGCAAGCATGGCAGCCGCGAGCTCAACTACAGCTCGGACATCGACCCCATCCTGATCTTCGATCCCGAAACGATCCCGACGCGCGGCAAGGAAGAGCCGCAGGAGGCGGCGCTGCGGCTGGCGCGGCGGATGGTGGCGCTGCTCACCGAGCGGACGGGCGATGGCTATGTCTTCCGGGTCGATCTGCGGCTGCGCCCCTCACCCGAGGTCTCGCCGATTATCCTGCCGGTCGAGGCGGCGATCAGCTATTATGAGAGCGCGGCGGTGGGCTGGGAGCAGGCGGCGTTCGTGCGGGCGCGCGCGGCGGTTGGCGACATCGCGCTGGGCGAGGAGTTCCTGAGCACGATCCGGCCCTTCGTGTGGCGGCGCAGCCTCGACTTCGGCGCGATCCGGGCGATCAGCGATGTCTCGCGCCGCATCCGCGCCCATTATGCCAGCGGACAGCGCTTCGGGCCGGGCTTCGATCTCAAGCGCGGGCGTGGCGGCATTCGCGAGGTGGAGTTCTTCGCGCAGGCGCATCAGCTCATTCAGGGCGGGCGGAATCCGGAACTGCGGGCACCGGCGACGCGCGCGGCGCTGCACGTGCTGGGCGAGGCCGGGCTGATCAAACCGGACGAGCGGGCGCGGCTTGATGCCGCCTATGTTATGCTGCGCACCATCGAGCATCGCCTGCAAATGGTCGATGACCGCCAGACCCACATGCTGCCCGAAGCGCCGGGCGCGCTGGACAATGTCGCGCGGCTGGCGGGCTATGCGGACGGCGCGGCGCTGCTGGCAGCGCTGCAGCCGCATGTCGAGGCGACGGGCCTTACCTTCGACGGGCTGGTCGGCGAGGATGAAGAGGGCGATGATCGCCTGCCGGACGAGCCGCGTGCGCTGGCACAACGACTGGAAGACATCGGTATCGAGGAGACCGAGCCCTTCGTCGCGCGCATTGCACGATGGCGCGATGGGAGCCTGCGCCCGCTGCGCAGCGCGCCCGCGCGCGAGGCGCTGGAGGAACTGCTGCCGGGCTTGATGCGCCAGATCGCGCGCGCGCCCGCACCGCTGCAGGCGCTCAACAAGCTCGATCAGGTGATCGAAGGGCTGCCGACTGCGGTCAATCTGCTGCGATTGCTGGTGGCGCGCCCGGCGCTGGCCGAGACGCTGGTGATGATCCTCTCCCATGCGCCCACGCTCGCTGATGCGCTGGGGCGGCGCGCGGCCCTGTTCGACGGTCTCATCGATCAGAGTGCGCTGGACCTGCCGCCCGACGTGCCGACGCTGGTCGAAACGATGCGCGCGCAGGACATGAGCGAGGACTTCCAGCAGCGGCTCGACCATGTCCGCCATGTGGTGGGCGAGCGGCGCTTTGCGCTGGGCGTGCAGATCATCAGCCGCGAGGTCGATCCGCTTGAGGTCGGGCGCGGCTATGCGCGGGTGGCGGAAGCGGCGGTCGAGGTGTTGGCCGCGGCGGCGGTGGCGGAGTTCGAGCAAACGCATGGGCGCGTGCCGGGGAGCGAGCTGACCATTCTCGCGCTCGGGCGCTTCGGCGGCGGGTTGCTCACCCATGCCTCGGACCTCGATCTGGTGTTCCTGTTCAGTGGCGATTTCAATGCTGAGTCGGACGGGCGCCGTCCACTGGGCGCGACGCTCTATTACAACCGGCTCTCGCAGCGCGTGATCAATGCGCTTTCGGTGCCGACGGCGGCGGGCGCGCTCTATGAGGTCGATACGCGACTGCGCCCTTCGGGCAACCAGGGCCCGCTGGCGGTCAGCTTCGAGAGCTTTGCGCGCTATCAGGCGGAGGCGGCGTGGACGTGGGAGCATCTGGCGCTCACCCGGGCGCGGCCGGTGTTCGGATCGGCGCAAGCACGCGCGGCGCTGGAGGGGATCATCCGCGAGACGCTGATGATCGAGCGCGATCCTGCCGAGCTGCTCAGCGCGGCGGTGAAGATGCGGCGGGACATCGCGACCCACAAGCCGCCCGCCGGGCCGCTCGACGTGAAGCTGATGCCGGGCGGTCTCGTGGATCTGGAATTCCTCATCCATGTGACGCAGCTCACGCATCGCACCGGCTTTTCGCCCAGCCTCAACATCGCGCTGGAGAGACTGGTGGACGCCGGGCTGCTCGACGGCGCGTTGCGCGAAGCGGCAGACCTGCTGACGCGCTATCTGGTCGTCGCGCGGCTGGTCACGCCGCAGTCGAGCGAGCCGGTGGAGGAAAGCCGCTGGCTGGTCGCCCGGGCCTGCGGCGCGCGCGACTGGGGCGAGCTGCTTGCCCGAATCGATGCCGCGCGGCAGATCATCGCCACGAGCTGGAACGCGCTGGCCGGCCAGGCGGCGCCATTGGAAGGAACGACATGATGCTGAGCGAAGGCGATACCCTGCCGGACGTGACCCTCACCGGTGCGGATGACGCGCCGATCCGGCTCGCGGATTTTCGCGGCAAGCCGCTGGTCGTCTATTTCTACCCCAAGGCCGACACGCCGGGCTGCACGACCGAGGCGATCGACTTTACCGGGTTGATCGACGAGTTCGGCGCGCTGGACGTGCCGGTGATCGCGGTCTCGAAGGATACGCCGGCCAAGCTCAAGCGTTTTGCGGACAAGCACAGCCTTGCCGTGACGCTCGCTTCAGATGGCGATGGCAGTGTGTGCGAGGCCTTTGGCACCTGGGTCGAGAAGAGCCTCTATGGCCGCAAATATATGGGCATCGAGCGGGCGACCTTCCTGGCGGATGTGGAGGGCAAGATCGTGCGGGTCTGGCCCAAGGTGAAGGTGAAGGGCCATGCGGCCGAGGTGCTGGAGGCGGTGAAGGCGCTGGGGTGAGGGGCTAAACTTCGTGGTGAAGGTTTGGCGGCACTAGACGCCAAGGCTTAAGCGGCAAGCGATCTTCTCCCTCGTCACCCCGGGCTTGACCCGGGGTCCCGCTTCTTTTCACACAAGCGCGTCGAACCTGTCATGCCAGTCGGGATTGTCGCGCTCGAACAGCGCGAACTTCCATTCGCGCCGCCAGCGCTTGAGCCGTTTTTCATGGGCGATGCATTGGGTGATGTCGTTGCCCGGCTCAGCCCAGACCAGTCGAGTCAGTCCATAGCGGGCGCAGAAGTCCGATCCTGTTCCGCTGCGATGTTGAAGGACGCGCGCTGCAAGATGAGCAGTCACGCCGACATATAATGTGCCGCGATACCGATCTGCCATGATGTAGACCCAGCCGCCCTGCTTTTTCTCGCTCCATTGCCCTATGCTCTGAGGAGCGGGACCCCGGGTCAAGCCCGGGGTGACGGTGGTTATAGGTCCGCCTGCCCAAATCCATCCCCGCTCTTATCCACAGTCCTCCACAGCTGACGCGCGCACTGCTCTTGCGCGCCAAGGCGGAAGAGAGGAGAATGCGTCCCCCATGTCAGAAAACACGATCCGTCTTGCCCCGGTGCCCGATGTGCCCGGTTCCGAAGCCCGCATGCCGCGCAATGTGGAGGCCGAAGCCGCGCTGATCGGCGCATTGATGATCGACAACCGGATCGTCGAAGACGTGCAGATGGAGCTGCGCGCCGAGCATTTCTTCGAGCCGCTGCATGGCCGCATCTACGATGCGATCCTCAAGCTGGTGGACCGGAACATGGTCGCCAATCCGGTGACCTTGAAGCCGCTGCTGGAAAGCGACCCGGCGCTCAAGGAACTCGGTGGCCCGGCCTATCTGGCGCAGCTCACCGGGAGCGGCGCGGCGGTGATCGGTGCGCGCGATTTTGCCCGGCAGGTCTACGATCTGGCGCTGCTGCGCGAACTGGTTGGCGTCGGGCGCGATCTGGTCGACAAGGCGCTCGACACGTCCGAGGCGATTGATCCCAAGGGGCAGATCGAGCAGGCGGAGCTGGCGCTTTATGCCGTGGCCGAGCAGGGCGGCGACACCGGCAGCATGAAGACCTTTGCGCAGGCGACGCGGCTTGCGGTGGGCATGGCCGAGAAGGCGCTGAACTCGGGCGGTCATGTCTCGGGCATCACCACGGGCCTCGATGGGCTCAACACCCGCACCGGCGGCCTGCACCCGTCCGACCTGATCATCGTCGCCGGGCGGCCGGGCATGGGCAAGAGCTCGCTGGCGACCAACATCGCCTATAATGCCGCGAGCCGCTGGATGCGGGACATGGCGGACGGCATCGCGCCGGAGAAATCGATCGGTTCGCCAGTCGCCATCTTCAACCTGGAAATGTCGGCGGACCAGCTCGCCACGCGTATTCTCGCCGAGCAATCCGGCATCAGCGGCGAGAAGCTGCGCATGGGGCGGATCAACCACAGCGAGTTCCAGAACCTCGTGCGCGCCTCGCGCGAGCTGCAGGATCTGCCGCTGTTCATCGACGATACCGCCGGCCTGACCATCGCCGCGATGCGCACCCGTGCGCGCCGCCTCAAGCGCCGACACAATATCGGGCTGATCGTGGTCGACTATCTTCAGCTGCTGCAGGGCTCCGGCCGGTCGACCGACAACCGCGTCAACGAGATTTCCGAGATCAGCCGTGGCTTGAAGACGCTCGCCAAGGAGCTGATGGTGCCGGTGATCGCGCTTTCCCAGCTCAGCCGCGCGGTGGAAAGCCGCGAGGACAAGCGTCCGCAACTCTCGGATCTGCGCGAATCCGGCTCGATCGAGCAGGACGCGGACATGGTGTGGTTCCTCTATCGTGAGGACTATTACGAGATGAGCAAGGAGCCCAAGATCGAGGACGAGGGCGCTTATGCAGCCTGGCGGGAGAAAATGGACCGGATCACCGGCCATTCCGAGCTGATCGTCGCCAAGCAGCGCCATGGCGCCACGGGCAAGGTGCGGCTCTACTTCGATTCCAAGATCACGCGGTTTACCGATCTGGCGGATGACAGCTATGCCGGGGCCGATGATGGCTATGAGTGAGGGATTGAAGCAGGGCGTCTGAGCTCTTTCCGCCCCCGTCCGTGTCGAGCGAAGTCGAGACACGCGAGGACTGTGCGGACCGTGTCTCGACTGCGCTCGACACGAACGGAGCAGGGGGTTTTAGAAGCTAATCTCGTGTTCCTGCGAAAGGCAGGAACCCAGGCGCAGCCGACCCAACTTACCCGCCTTGGGCTCCTGCCTTCGCAGGAGCAGGGTTCATTAAGGCTCGGGCTGCTGCGCTAGATTGCCTGCCCCGCCGCATGGGCACTGGCCCAGGCCCATTGGAAATTATAGCCGCCGAGCCAGCCGGTGACGTCCACTGCTTCGCCGATGACATAAAGCCCGGGCACGGCCTTGGCTTCCATCGTCTGCGAGGAGAGGCCGGCGGTGTCCACGCCGCCTGCCGTTACCTCGGCCTTGGCGTAGCCTTCGCTGCCATTGGGCAGAAACGTCCAGTCGGCAAGGCGCGCCTGTGCGGCGGCGAGGGCGCGGTCGGGCAGGTTGCCGAGCTCGGTTTCGAGATTAAGCTCGCCCGCCAGCCGGTCCGCCAGCCGCTCGGCCAGTGCAGCGCGGAGCAAGCGGCGCAGGGTCGTGCGCGGGCTTTCGCGTTTGGCGGCGAGCAGCCAGTCGCGCAGATGATCGGGCAGGAAATCGATGCCGATGCTCTCACCGTGGCGCCAGTAGGAGGAGATTTGCAGGATCGCCGGGCCGGAGAGGCCGCGATGGGTGAAGAGGGCCGCTTCGCGAAAGCGCGTCTTGCCGAAGCTGGCGACGACGTCCGCAGAGACGCCGGAAAGCTCGCGGAACAGGGCGTCTTCGGCGCTCAGGGTGAGCGGCACAAGCGCGGGGCGCGGCTGCACGATCTTGAGGCCGAACTGGCGGGCGAGATCATAGGCAAAGCCGGTCGCGCCCATCTTGGGGATGGAAGGCCCGCCGGTGGCGATGACCAGCACCGGGGCGGTGGCGATACCGCGTGCCGTGGTGACGCGATATTGCCCATCGGCATGAGCGACCTCGCGGATCGGGCAGGCGCAGGCGATATCGACCGCGCCCTTGGCGCATTCTTCCACGAGCATGGCGACGATCTGGCGGGCGCTGCCGTCGCAGAAGAGCTGACCCAGCGTCTTCTCGTGCCAGGTGATGCCGTAGCGCTCGACCAGCGCGAGGAAGTCCTGCGCCGTGTAGCGGCTGAGAGCGGACTTGGCGAAATGGCGATTGCCGGAGAGATAGCGATCCGGCGCGGTGTGGATGTTGGTGAAATTGCAGCGCCCGCCGCCGGAGATGAGGATTTTCTTGCCCGGCTCGTCCGCATGATCGAGCAGCAGCACTTTCCGTCCCCGCTGCCCCGCAACCGCCGCGCACATCAGCCCCGCCGCGCCGGCGCCGAGGATGATGGCGTCATAGGAGGTGGTGGGAGGGAGCATGGGACTTTCGGCTTGGAGCGGCAGTGCGGGTGAACGTTATAGCGGCCTAGCTGTCGCGAGCGTCCGTTGGAAGGGATAGGTGGTCCGCGTCTCAGATGGTTCACAAGCCAGATTCGGCCTGCTTCTCATGCCCACCGTCACCCCGGGCTTGACCCGGGGTCCCGCTTCTCTTTGCAGCGAAGGCCCAGGGCGATCGATTGTGGCCGCTTCTGCGAGGCTCTGTTGGGGCAGGCCGTGCGGAAGGGAAAGCTGGACCCCGGGTCAAGCCCGGGGTGACGAAAGGAGGAGCAGCGCCGCTTCCGCCGGAGAGCGACCTCAGGTGCCGCCGGACCTCCCGCCCCTCAAAACGCCGGCTGGTTCGCCGGATCTTCGGGGTCCGCCAGCGGCGTGGAGGTGGTGTGAATCCCGCACTCCACCTTGTCCCAGCCGCGCCAGCGGCCCGCGCGCGGGTCTTCGCCCGGCATGACCTTGCTGGTGCAGGGCTCGCAGCCGATCGAGAGATAGCCCTGCGCTTCGAGCGGATGCCGGGGCAGGTCGTGCGCGGCAAAATAGGCTTCCAGCGCCGCCTTGTCCCAGTCGCCCAGCGGATTGATCTTGAGGCGACCGTCCTCGATCTCGAAGCGCGGCAGGTTCTGGCGCGTTACGGACTGGAAGGCCTTGCGCCCGCTGATCCACGCATCGAGGCCCTGCTTGGCGCGCGCCAGCGGCTCGACCTTGCGGATCTCGCAGCAGCCATCGGGATCGTAGGACCAGCGCAGGCCTTTGTCGTCCTTCGCCGCCAGCACGTCCGCCTTTGGCTCGACCACGCGGCTGTCCGTAAAGCCGAGGGTGCGGATCAGCGTATCGCGATACTCCAGCGTCTCGGGAAACATCTTGAGCGTATCGACGAAGATCACCGGCACGCTCTTATCCGCCTGCGCGATGAGGTGGAGCAGCACCGCGCTTTCCGTGCCGAAGGAGGAGACGACGGCGACCGTGCCGATCGCATCCTCGGCGAACAGCGTCTTGAGCATCGTGCCTGCATCCACGCCCGCGAAGCGCGCGTTGAGCGCGTCCGCATCGGCCTGCGTCCAGCGCGGGGCGGCGTCGATCCGGTCGATCTGGCGGGCGGCTTCAGCCATGATCCGCACCATGGCGCTGCGCCCAGATCGGCGCGCGCGGATCGACCGTCTTCTGATAGACGCCGGGGAAGCGCGTGAAGGCCGCCTCGACCAAAGCCGGATCGAGCGGCTTGTCCGGCCGGAAGCTGTCAAACCCGCAGCGGACCATGTGGCTGATCTGATCGACCGCGACATCGCCCACCGCGCGCAACTCGCCAGCATAGCCGGCCTCACGCAGGATGCGCGCTGCCGAATAGCCGCGTCCGTCGCCGAACACGGGGAAGTTCACTTCCACCAGCGCGACGCGGTCCAGATGCGGCAGCAGTTCGCGCGCGTCCTCGCCGGGCTCGATGCGCACGGCGGTCGAATTGCTCTGGCCGGAGAAGGCCTCGAGCGTCACGGCGGGCAGCTCAGCGGCCTCGCCGCCATCACGCAGGGACAGGAACTCAAGCATAAAGAGCCTCCTTGAACGGGGCCATGCCGATCCGGCGGAAGGTGTCGACGAAGCGCTCACCCTCGGTGCGGTTGGCAAGATAGACATTGGTGGCCTTTTCGACCGCATCGACAATGCCGTTCTCGTCGAAACCGGGGCCAGTGATCTGGCCAAGGCTGACATCCTCCGCGCCCGATCCGCCGAGCAGGAGCTGGTAATTCTCCACGCCCTTCCGGTCGACGCCCAGAATGCCGATATTGCCGGCATGATGATGGCCGCAGGCATTGATGCAGCCGCTGATCTTCAGCTTCAGCTCACCCAGCTCCTTCTGCCGACCGAGATCGGAGAAGCGCTCGGCAATCTTCTGCGCGACCGGAATCGAGCGCGCATTGGCAAGGCTGCAATAATCGAGGCCGGGGCAGGCAATGATGTCGCTGATGAGATCGAGATTGGCGGTGCCGAGATCGGCTTCCTCCAGCGCCTTCCAGAGCGCGTAGAGATCCGCCTTCTTCACATGCGCGAGCACGATGTTCTGGGCATGCGTCACGCGCAGCTCATCGAAGCTATACTTTTCGGCCAGATCGGCCATCAGATCCATCTGCGCGGACGAGGCATCGCCCGGAATGCCGCCAATCGGCTTCAGGCTGATGTTCACGATGGCGTAGCCCGGCACCTTGTGCGGCTTCACCTGCGTGCTGACCCAGGCCGCGAAATCGCGGTCGGAGAGGTCGATCTCGTCGGACAGGCCAGTCTCGTAAGGCGGCGGCGCGAAGTGGGCGGCAATGCGCTCCAGCTCGGCCAGCGGCGGATCGAGCCCGAGCGTCTTCATGTGCGCGAACTCTTCCTCGACCTGGCGGGTATATTCCTCCCGGCCCATTTCGTGGACGAGGATCTTGATCCGCGCCTTGTACTTGTTGTCGCGCCGGCCGTGGCGATTGTAGACGCGCAGGCAGGCTTCCAGATAGGAGACCACCTCGGCGAACGGCACGAACGCGCGGATTTCCGGCGCCACCATCGGCGTGCGGCCCATGCCGCCGCCCACGAACACGCGGGCGCCAATCTCGCCATCCTTCTTCACCAGCTCGATGCCGATGTCATGCAGGCGCATGGCCGCACGATCTTCCTGTGAGGCAATCACCGCGATCTTGAACTTGCGCGGCAGATAAGTGAACTCCGGGTGGAAGCTCGACCACTGGCGCAGCAGCTCGGCCAGCGGGCGCGGATCGGCGATCTCGTCAGCGGAGACGCCAGCGAACTGATCGGACGAGATATTGCGGATGCAATTGCCGCTGGTCTGGATCGCATGCATCTCGACGCTGGCGAGATCGGCCAGAATGTCCGGCGCGTCCGCCAGCTTGATCCAGTTGTACTGAATGTTCTGGCGCGTGGTGAAGTGGCCGTAATCGCGGTCATATTGGCGCGCGATGTGGGCCAGCATGTGCATCTGCTTGCTGGAGAGCGTGCCATAAGGCACCGCGACGCGCAGCATATAGGCGTGCAGTTGGAGATACAGGCCGTTCATCAGGCGGAGCGGGCGGAACTGCGCCTCGCTCAGCTGCCCGTCGAGGCGGCGCTGCGTCTGGTCGCGGAATTCGGCAACGCGGGCATCCACCATTGCCTGATCGTAAGTGTCGTACTGATACATAATCTTACTCTCCGTTCGCTTCGAGCGAAGTCGAGAAGCGTTGGGCGCGGCGTGTCTCGACGAAGCTCGACACGAACGGCAGGGTTGTTGTCATCGCCATCAGATCACCCAGTTGCCGGCATTGGGGTCGGCGGGTTTGAGGCTGAGGTCGAGGCGCACGGTCGGGCCGAGCGCGCGGATGCGTTCCTTGATGTGGGCGGGGCGGACATTGCCTTCATTGTCCTTCTCGCCCTCGATCACATAGGCTTCGTTCACGCGGCGCGCGGCGGACTCGGCCTGCGCGATCTCCGCGCCCTTGTCGCCCACGTCGACGGCATCGTTCACATGGATGGACCAGCCTTCGCCCGTCCACCAGATGACGTCGCCCGTCGCGAGATCATTGCCGGTAAGGATATTCATTCGTTATTGGCTCCCGCACCTGTAATCTGTTGTGCCTGAAACTGACCGAGCGGCAGGCAATCGATGGCGTCGGCGCATTGCACCACGTCGCCGACCACGATGAGCGCCGGGCTCTTCACGCCCTCGCGCGCGACGAGATCGCCCAGATCGGCGAGCAGGCTGCGCAGCACGCGCTGGTCGGGCCGGGTTGCCTTCTCGATCACGGCGACAGGCGTATGCGGCGAGAGGCCGTCCGCCATCAGCTTCTCGGCAATATCCTGGCTCGTCGCGAGGCCCATGTAGATGACCAGCGTGCGACCGGGACCGGCCAGGCCGACCCAGTTCTGCTCGGAGAGGCCCTTGCACTGGCCGGCGACGAAGCTGACGATGCTGGCATGGTCGCGGTGGGTGAGCGGGAGACCGGCACTGGCGCCACCGCCGATCGCCGCGCTGATGCCGGGCACCACCTCGCAAGGCACGCCGGCCTCGCGGCAGGCTTCCAGCTCTTCGCCGCCACGCCCGAAAATGAACGGGTCGCCGCCCTTGAGGCGCACGACATCGCGGCCCGAGAGCGCCTCGCCGACGAGCAGCGAATTGATCGCTTCCTGCTTCATCGAGTGGCGCGAGCGCTGCTTGGCGACAGAAATCAGTTCGGCATCGGGCGCAGCCAGCGCCAGAATAGCCGAATCGACCAGCCCGTCATGCACGATCAGGCGCGCGCGGCCGATAAGACGCACGGCGCGCATCGTCAGCAGGTCGGGATCACCCGGACCCGCGCCAACGAGATAGACCGTGCCGGCCTTGAAGGACTCAGAATGCGCCATGGGGGTTAGATGCGATCAGGGGCGCAAGCTCGCAACCGACGCTTGCTTTAGGAGGCCGAAGGGAAACTATTGCAGGGGAGTTGGGCGGCTTTGCGGTTGGTTTCAGGCGGACGTCCGCGCTCGCCCAAAACGGGCCGAGATAACGATGTCGAGCCACGCAATTTCCGTCGCCCCGGACTCGATCCGGGGCCCCGCTTCAGCCCCCGTGCCGGTGGTCGCCTTGGCCGGAAGGCAAGGCCAACAAGAACAAGCTGGATCCCGGATCAAGTCCGGGATGACGGTTGTTTTGTTGTGCGAGCGTGGAAGCTCAGCGGTCCGCAACGATTTGCCGCAGGCCGATGCCGATGGCAGCGCGGGGCTGGGGCAGTTCCGAGGAGGCGACGGGGTATGCGCAGTTGTCCGCCATATAATGGCCGCCGGGGCGGTGATTGCCGGAGAGGCCGGTGCCGCCGATCGGCGCATTTGGCGCGAGCGTGAAGGACGGGCGGTTCCAGTTGATGATGCCGGCGCGGCTGTTGGCCCAGAAGCGGTCATATTGTTCCGGATTGCCGCCGATCAGCGTGGCGCAAAGGCCGTGGCGAGTGCTGTTGGCCTCGATGATCGCCTCGTCGAAGCTCTCGGCGCACACCACCTGGAGGATCGGGCCGAACAACTCGACATCGCTGCGCGGCGCCATGCCCGTCACATCTATGATGCCCGGCGTAACGAAGGGCAGGCCCTCAATGGGGCGCTGTATGTGGCGGATCGGCTTGCCGCCATGGCTCATCAGATAGAGGAAGCTCTCGGTGAGTCCGTCGGCTGTCTCCATGTCGATGACCGGCCCCATGAACGGCACCGGATCGGCCGACGGCGGCCCAACGATCAATCGGTCCGTCAGCGTCTTGATCTCGCCAAGCAGGCGCTCGGCCAGCGTGTCACGGATGATCAGGCGGCGGGCGGAAAGGCAATGCTGTCCGCTCATGTCGAAGGCGGACTGGATGATCAGCGTTGCCGCGCTCACCACATCCGGCGTGTCCCAGGCGATGATGGGATTGTTGCCGCTCATCTCCAGCGCAATCAGCTTGCCGGGCTGATCGGCGCAGGCGCGGCTGATCGCGCGGCCGGTGCGGGTAGAGCCGGTGAACAGCACGCCGTTGACACGCAGGTCGCTCGCCAGCGCTTCGCCCGTGGCAGGGCCGCCAATGACGCATTGCAACTGTGCGTGCGGAACCCCGGCCTCATGCATGAACCGCACGAGCATCTCGCCTGTGGCGGGCGTCTTTTCCGAGGGCTTGAACAGCACCCCATTGCCGGCGAGCAGCGCAGGCACGATGTGATCGACCGGAATGCGCGCGGGCAGGCAGTGCGGCGTGATGACGGCCAGGACACCGTGCGGCTTGTGGCGCAGCGCGGTGCGCGCGCCGAGCGCACCTTCGCTCTGCCGCTGGCCGGTACGCTCGGAATAAGCCTGCACGGACTTTTCCACGCGCTCGAACAGGCTGACGATTTCCTGGCGCGTGTGCCAGAGCGGACGACCGGTTTCCGCTGAGACAAGGCTGGCAAGCTCTTCCTCGCCGGCGCGTACTGCATTGGCGAATCGGCGCATCGTTTCGATGCGGAAGGAGGAGGACATGCCGGCCCATGAGGCCCAGCTTTGCTCCACCAGCAAAATCTGCGCTTCCAGGTCGCTCTGCGGCGCCTCCCAGACGATGCTGCCGGTGGCCGGATCGACCGACTGGACAACCTCGGACGCATCGATCGTGTCGGCGGGCTTGAGCGGCGCGTGATACATGTCCCGCCCTATGCAGCCGAATAGGTTTCCAGCGGCTTTACGAAACGCTTATTCGCCGCGTGAGGCGCGCGGCTGGCCGGGCACAGACCCATGCGCCTGCCCCATGGCGCGGATCGCTTCGACCTTGCTGTGCAGTGCGCTCCAGTCGTCGCGCTCGGCAATGGGTGCCCAGATGGCTTCGACCTCATCGATGTGCATCGAGCAGGGCGAGTCGCTCTGCCAATAGGGGTGATCGAGCGCACCGGGCTGCTGCGAGAGCGCTCCAAGAGCGCTCCGGGCCTTCTCCCAGACAGCGCCGGGATAGCGCGCTTCGTCATGATCGCCGCGGCGCCAGTCAAAGAAGAAGCGGTCGATCAGCACATCGCTGCCGCGCAGGGCCTCGACCGCGGCGATAACGAAGGTGCGAGCGGTGTCCCCATCGGGCGCGGTCAGGCCGAGCCGCCACAGGAAGCGCTCGATCAGCCGCGCTTCGTACATTGCCGGATAGCGCCGCAGTATGTCGACCAGCGCCTCGGCTTCCGCGTGACTCACCAGCGATTGGGCAAGCTGCGCCACGTCCCAATGGATCGCCTCGGCCTGCCGGGCGAAGGCATAAAGGCCGGTCTGGTCGAAATAGGCGGCAGTGAAGCCCGGCTCCCAGCGTGGCGTGAAGCGCCATGGACCATAATCGAAGCTCTCGCCCGTGATCGCGATGTTGTCACTGTTCAGCACGCCATGCACGAAGCCGGCGACCATGTAGCTCGCCGCCAGATCGGCAGTGCGCTCGACCACGGCGTTCAGCAGCGTGAGCGCAGGCACCTCGCCGGGCTCGAGCGTGAGCAGATGGCGCAGGCAGTAATCGATGAGGCGGGCGATTTCCTCGGTCTGGTCATGATAAGCGAGGCGCTGGAAGCTGCCGATGCGGATATGGCCGTGACTCAGCCGCACCATCACCGCCGAGCGGGTGGGCGAGGGCTCGTCGCCCCGCACCAGATCCTCGCCGGTTTCGATGATCGAAAATGTGCGCGAGGTGGTCACGCCAAGCGCTTCGAGCATCTCGGTCGCCAGGATCTCTCGCACGCCACCCTTGAGCGTGAGGCGCCCATCGGCGGTGCGGCTCCAGGGCGTCAGACCCGATCCCTTGGTGCCGAGGTCCAGCAGCCGGCCGCCGGATGACGCCGCCTCGCGCATTTGTGCGAACAGGAAGCCGCGCCCGTCCCCCAGATCGGGATTGTAAGCGCGGAACTGGTGGCCGTGATAGCGCAGGGCCAGCGGCGCAGGCTGTGCGTCGGGCAGCGGATTGAACCTGCCGAAATGGGCGATCCACTGCGCATCATCGAGCGAATCGAGTCCTACGGTGCGGGCTGCCCGGTCATTGCGGAAGCGCAGGATGGTCTGCGGAAACTCCGCCGCCTGCACCGGGTCCGCAATAAAATCGGCAATTGAATCAATTGCGCGTTCGGGGTGAAATATGTCTGTCTTAAGGGCTTCGTCCATGCTCTGATATGGGGGGCGCCCCGGGAAAGGATCAAGCTTGTCGGGTTACGAAGATAAATATTGGTGGTCGCAGGACAATTTACGGCTGCATTACAGGGACTATGCAGGCCGCGATGATCGGCCGCCGATCCTGTGCCTGCCGGGCCTCACGCGCAACGCCCGCGACTTCGAGCCGGTGGCGGAGCGGCTGGCGGGCGAATGGCGCGTTATCGTCGTCGAACTGCGCGGGCGCGGCGAGAGCGCCTATGCCAAGGACCCGATGAGCTATGTGCCGCTGGTCTATCTTCAGGATCTGCTCAAGCTGATCGATGAACTGGCGCTGCCCAGGTTGGTGGGCGTCGGCACATCGTTGGGCGGCATCATGCTGATGCTGATTGCGGCGACCAAACGCGGCAGTCTCGCAGGTGCGCTGATCAACGATATCGGTCCGGATATCGCAGCCGAGGGCCTTGCCCGCATTCAGCAGAATGTCGGGAGCGGCAGCGGACACCCGACCTGGGTCCATGCGGCGCGGGCGGTGGCGGACATTCAGGGCGTCATCTACCCGGATTACAAGCTGCCGGATTGGCTGCGCCTCGCCAAGCGTCTCTATCGCCTGACCAGTCAGGGGCGCATCGTGCTTGATTATGACCAGCGCATTGCGGAGCCGTTTCGGGCGCCCGGCGGCGCGGCGGGCGTCGATCTCTGGCCGGCATTCGAGGCGCTGGGCGACATTCCGCTGGCGCTGGTGCGCGGTGAATTGAGCGATTTGCTGACGATCGAGACGACGCAGGCCATGCAGGCGCGCCTGCCACAGCTGGACGTGACGACGGTGCCGCGCGTCGGCCATGCGCCGACGCTGGAAGAGCCCGAGGCGGTGGCCGCGCTCGACCGGCTGCTCGATCAGATCCTGGCGAGACCATGAGGCGGCGAGCGGCCCGGCGGAAAAAGCCCGGCGAGCCATTGCGCGTGCTCCAGCTTCATCGCACCTTCGATCTGGGCGGCAAGGAAGTGCGCCTTGCCCGGTTGATGAACCACTGGGGTGCCCGGATGAGCCATGACATCCTGTTGGCCGAACCGGAGGCGACCGGCGCGCGAGCGCTGCTCGATTCGGCGCTCGCCGTTCGCTTCCTCGATGCCCCCGCGCTCGGGGCACCGGCGACCTTCGCCAAGTTCAACGCGCTGGCCAAGCTGATGCGAGGCTATGATCTGATTCTGAGCTTCAACTGGGGTGCCATTGACGGTGTGATGGCGCATCGGCTCTTCCGCTGTCTGCGTTGCTTGCCGCCACTCATCCACCATGAGGAAGGCTTCGATGCGGACGAGGCGTTCGTTCGTCAGGCCGCGCGCAACCGCTATCGGCAGATTGCCCTGCAGGGCGCCGATGCACTCGTCGTTCCCTCGACCCAGCTCGCGCATATCGCTCAGGCCGAATGGCGGCAGAGGGCGGAGAAGGTCCATCAGATTCCCAATGGACTTGATGTCGCGGCTTATGCCGGCACTCGCCCGCCGAGCAACATTCCAGGACTGGAGCCGGACGGCCGGGTGATCGTCGGCACCGTGGCCAATCTGCGGCCTGTCAAGAATTTGCCTCGACTGGTGCGCGCCGCTGCGCCGTTGCGCGACAGGCTGAGACTCGTGATCGTGGGTGACGGCGAGGAGCGCTCGGCTATTCTTGCGGAAGCCGAGCGACAGGGGATGAGCGACATCCTGATGCCAGGTGGACTGCCGCGTCCGCAGGATTATGTCGGCGCGTTCGATATCTTTGCGCTCTCATCGGACAGCGAGCAGTTCCCGACCGCGCTCATGGAAGCGATGGCCGCCGGGCTGCCAGTCGTGGCGACCGATGTGGGCGACACGCTCAGCATGGTCTCGCCGGACAACCGCCGCTTTATCGTGGCACCCGATGCGGTGGATGATTTTCGCGCGGCTCTTGCAGAACTCGTCGGCGATGCCGATCTTCGTCGGAGCATCGGCGAAGCAAATCGCCGCCGGGCGCTGCGCTGCTTCGATGAAGCGGTGATGATCCAGCTTTACGCGCGCCTCTATGGAGAGGCTGTGGGTAACGAACTGGCATTATTTTGAGTTTTGTGGCATTTTAGCACTTGGTTTGCCGAAAATGCTGGTAAAGGCGCTCTTCGCCGGCTTGCGAAGCTGTGCGTTGGGGCACTGAGGAGTTACATTTGTTCAAGGGCTTGAAGCCGATCGTCTATGGCGGTCGTGAAGTGTGGCCAATCATTGAAGGCGGCAAGGGCGTTGCAGTCTCCAATCATATGAGCTCCGGTGCATGGGCCGCCGCTGGCGGCATCGGCACCGTGTCAGCGGTGAATGCAGACAGCTACGACGCGGATGGCAATGTCATTCCGCAGGTCTATCATGGCCGCACGCGTCAGCAGCGTCATGAGGAGCTGATCGCCTACGCCATCGAAGGTGGCGTCGAGCAGGTGAAGCGGGCCTTCGAGATCGCCGGCGGCAAGGGTGCGATCAACATCAACGTGCTCTGGGAAATGGGCGGCGCGCAGCGCGTGCTGCAGGGTATCCTGGAGCGCACGAAGGGCATGGTCGCGGGCGTCACCTGCGGCGCCGGCATGCCCTACAAGCTGAGCGAAATTGCTGCGCAGCATCAGGTGAGTTACCTGCCCATCGTCAGCTCCGGTCGCGCATTCCGCGCGCTGTGGAAGCGCGCCTATCACAAGGCGGCGGAGTGGCTCGCGGCGGTGGTCTATGAGGATCCCTGGCTGGCTGGTGGCCACAATGGCCTTTCCAACGCCGAGGACCCCACCAAGCCGGAAGATCCCTATCCGCGTGTGAAGGCACTGCGCGACACGATGCGCGAAGGCGGCATCAGCGACGATGTGCCCATCGTGATGGCTGGCGGCGTGTGGTATCTGCGCGACTGGAGCGACTGGATCGACAATCCCGAGCTCGGCGCCATCGCATTCCAGTTCGGCACGCGCCCGCTGCTCACGCGGGAAAGCCCGATTCCGCAGCCCTGGAAGGAACAGCTCCTGAAGCTGGAGGAAGGCGACATCCTCCTCCATCGCTTTTCGCCCACGGGCTTCTACTCGTCCGCCATTCGCAACCCGTTCCTGCGCGAGCTGGAAGCGCGCTCGGAACGGCAGATCGCTTTCTCGCTGGAGGAAGCGGGCGACCATGATCACCAGCTTGATGTCGGCATCAAGGGCCGGAGCTACTGGGTGACGCGCAACGATCTGCTGCGCGCGCGCGAGTGGGTGCTGCAGGGCTATGAGACGGCGCTGAAAACACCGGACAATACGCTGGTCTTCGTCACCGATGAGGATCGCGCGATCATCCGCAAGGATCAGGCCGATTGCATGGGCTGCCTCTCGCATTGCGGCTTCTCGTCGTGGAAGGACCATGACGATTTCACAACCGGGCGCTTGGCCGATCCACGCAGCTTCTGCATCCAGAAGACCCTGCAGGACGCCGTGCATGGCGGCGATATTGACAAGAACCTGCTCTTTGCAGGTCATGGCGCCTATCGCTTCAAGCAGGACCCCTTCTACTCCAACGGATTCGTGCCGACCGTAAAGCAACTGGTCGACCGTATCCTGACCGGGGACTGATGAGCATGATGCGCACGCCGGACATGCCGGGCCTGGCTATCCTCAAATATCGCGCGGCGGACTATCAGGTGGTCCGCCCGGGCCGCTTCGTCATCTGCGCCGTGAGTGGGGTGGAAATCCCGCTGGGCGAACTCGCCTACTGGAGCGAGGCGCGGCAGGAGGCCTATCGCAGCGCGATTGAGTCGACGAAGGCATTGGCGGGGTAGAGGCTTTATCTTCCACTCGTCACGCCGGACTTGATCCGGCGTCCCGCTGCCCTTTGGCGGTGGGATCGAGCGGTGGGAGAAGACAGCGGAATCCCGGATCAAGTCCGGGATGACGTAAGGGTGAGGAACCTATGCCGCCCTCAAACCCACCCCTCAAGAATCTGGTCCGGCGGCCGGTCGCCGCCGACCCACATGCGGATGTTTGCGATCACGCGTTCGCCTGAGGCGATGCGGCCTTCGAAGGTGGCCGAGCCCATGTGCGGGGTCATCACGACATTGGGCAGGGCAAGCAGGCGAGGATCGATCTGCGGCTCGAACTTCCAGACGTCCAGCCCCGCACCGGCGAGCTGCCCGGCTTCCAGCGCCTCGACCAGCGCGTCCTCGTCGACAATTCCGCCGCGGGAGGCGTTGATGAGATAGACGTGGGAACGCAGCAGTCCGATGCGCCGCCGGTCGATGAGGTTTTCGCTCTGGGCATTGCGCGGCGTGTGGATGGTCAGGATGTCGATGCTGCGCAGCATTTCGTCCAGATCGCCATGCCAGGTCGCGTCCAGCTCCTGCTCCACGACTTGCGGCAGGCGATTGCGATTGTGATAGTGGATCGAGAGACCGAAGGCGCGGGCGCGGCGCGCGACGGCACGGCCAATGCGGCCCATGCCGACTATGCCGAGCGCCTTGCCGCCGATGCGGTGGCCAAGCATGCTGCTCGGGCTCCAGCCCGCCCATTCGCCGGAGCGCACCAGCTTTTCGCCTTCCGCCAGCCGGCGCGGCACGGATACGATAAGAGCCATGGTCATGTCCGCCGTGTCCTCGGTGAGGACGCCGGGGGTGTTGGTGACGATGATGTTTTTCGCGCGGGCGGCGGGCAAGGCGATGTGGTTCACGCCGGCGCCGTAATTCGCGATCAGCTGCAGTCGCGCGCCTGCTGCAGCGATGAGATCGGCGTCGAGATCGTCCGTCACCGTGGGCACCAGCACGTCGCAATCCTGCATCGCTTCGTGCAGTTCGTCGCGGGTCATCGGGTGATCGTCGGCATTGAAGCGGGCGTCGAACAGCTCGCCCAGCCGGGCTTCCACCGCTTGCGGCAGACGCCGCGTCACGATCACGCGGGGCGAAGCGGGCCGAGGACGCCTGGACATGTGGCGGGAATGCTCAGGCGAGAGCGGAAAGGCAAGCGGCAATTCGTGCACGGCTGCTTCCGGTTGATGCCATGCGGTGCGCGTGGCAGAAGCGGGGGTCATGGTGTGGGCATTTTCCGGGAGTAGAACCGCGATGATTTCGCGTAGTGCGTTGATGGCTTTTGCTGCGCTGGCCCTTTGCGTCGGCACGGGGCGGGCTGAGGCACAATCTGATCGTCCCACGCCTTATTGGGCCTCGCTCTCGAAAGGCGATGCACGCATGCGCGTCGGCCCCAGTACGGATTATCCGGCGAGCTGGATTTACCGTCAGCGCGACCTGCCGGTGAAGGTGGTGGAGGTCTACACCAACTGGCGCAAGATCGAGGATCCGGATGGCACGCAGGGCTGGATGCATGTGCGCCTGCTCAAGGACGAGGCCACCGCAATCGTAAGGGACGGAATTGCCGATATGCGCGATCGCCCGTCGGACACTGCCCGGCTGCTGTTCCGGCTCGAGCCCGGCGTCGTGGGCCGGCTCTCGGGCTGCTCGGACGGCTGGTGCGCCATGGAGGTGAACGGCCGGCGCGGCTATGTGGAGGCAACGAGCCTGTGGGGCGCACTCGACTGAAAGCGTTTGCGCGGCATGCCGTTGGTTGTCTTTGTATACTTGCTTTGCAGGCAAAGCGCGGCATAGGTACAGCAAACTAGACACGATAAGGGGTTGCCTGTTTGCTTCTGTCGCGAAGCTACCCACCTGCGCCCGATCTCGCACCATATGTGCGGCGGCATTATGTGTTCGACGCCCGCCTGCCGGCTGATTTCCTGCTGATCGACAAGCTGCTTTCCGAACAGGCGATGGTCCGCATCCTGCTGGAGGGCGATTGGGCTGCCGAGACGGGACCGGGAGAGTGGTCCAATTTCGGGCCGATCCCGCTCATGGGGCCGAACAGCGTGCCCTGGCGCGTGCGGGTGAAGGGGCCATTTCTGGTCGTTGGCATTGCCCTGCGCCCGAGCGGCTGGTGCTCGCTGTTCGAGGAGCCGGCGAGCATGATCGCAGATACCGCCGCACCCTTGTCCGACTGCTGGGGCGCATTGGCCGTGCAGTTGCATGATGGCGTGGCAGGGGCTGCCGGCGATGATGACGCAATCGTCGCGGTGATCGAGCGGATCGTGCGTGCGCGGCTGGCCGCGCTGGGCAACAAGGCGTCATCGGACGCCATGGCCGCCTTCGAGCGGATCGCGCGGGAGGACAGCACGATTCCCGTGGCACAGGCGGCCGCGCAGGTGGGGATGTCGATCCGGCAGTTCGAGCGACATTGCCGGACCTTTTTCGGGCACAGTCCCAAAGTCATCCTGCGCCGCAGTCGCTTCCTCGATATGGCGCAGGCCATCCGTGGCTTCTCCGAGCCGAGCGCCGAGCATCTGGCGGCGCTGCGCTACTTCGACCAGAGCCACCTCAACCGCGAGTTCAAGCACTTCTTCGAGTTGACGCCGGGGCAATTCGAGAAGGTGACGACGCCGCTGTTTACGGCGGGTCTGAAGCTGCGCGCGGATGGTCTGGCCTAAGCAATATCAGCGCCGGAAGGTTACGAAGGTTACAGGGTAGATAAATTTCTTGGCTCGTGGCCTGTTTGCGAAAAGTGATGGTTTTCCGGCGATGAGAAAGACTCCTGATCCGTCGACCGGGGAAACGCGAAATGACATGGGATTGCCGGTGTAGGACAGCGAAAAGATCAGGCTTGCCGCAGCGCCTGATGGTCGCTCTTTGCGGTTCTCATCCAGCAGCGGACTATCCCGATGCGAGAACTTTGCGGACGTTCCTTCGACCTTCTCCCCTTGGGGGAGAAGGATACGCAGCCTTGCCGCCGTCAGGCGGCTAGGCGCAGTTGGATGAGGGGTGCGGATCGCTACCCCTCTCCCCACAACAACGTGTCGAGATCCGCCATTCCCGAAACGAGAACATGGCTGCCATTGCCCAACCATCCGTTCGCCCTGAGCTTGTCGAAGCCTGTCCTGAGCGCCTGCCTTGCAGGCAGTCGAAGGGGGCTGCCCTTCTTCCGCCTATGTTCCAAAGGAGAAGGACAGGGCTTCGACAAGCTCAGCCCGAACGGAGTAGGTAGGAGAACAACCGCCTTACAACATTTCGGTCGTCTGGTTCGGTCCGGCGGTGCTGAAAAGCGGAGGTTCCCCGGCTCGGACCCTGCCCACGCGGCCTATCGAGGAAGTGCAGCCGCCTCGCGGGCCAGCGCTTCGACTGCGGCGGGATCGAGCGGGCCCTTGGGGACGACCCAGCTTCCGCCGACGCACCCGACGAACGGCTGCGCGAGCCATTCCGGTGCGTTGGCGGCGGTGATGCCACCGGTCGGGCAGAAGCGCACGCCGCCGAAGGGCGCGGCCAGCGCCTTGAGCGCGGGCAGGCCGCCGCTGGTGGAGGCCGGGAAGAATTTGAAGCGCTCAAGCCCGAGATCGAGCCCGCGCATGATGTCCGCCGCCGTCGCCACACCGGGGAGCAGGGTTGCGCCGTTGGCGATCGCCGCCTTGCCGAGCGGCTCCGTGAGGCCTGGAGAGACGATGAACTTTGCGCCGGCTTCCAGCGCCTGATCGAGTTGCCTTGGATTGAGCACCGTGCCTGCGCCGACGACTGCGCCGGGGACTTGCGCCATCTCGCGCATCACGTCGAGCGCGACGGGCGTGCGCATCGTAACTTCGAGCGCGGGAAGGCCCCCGGCGACGAGCGCCTGCGCCAGCGGCACCGCGTCCGCAACCGACTCTACGATCAGCACCGGAATTACCGGCGCCAGCGCCATTACCTCATCGACTGTCATGCTCATGCTTTCTTCTCCCGCCATGCTGCGGCGGCGCCATAAAGGCCGATTTCGGGATGGGTCGCCAGGCGAACCGGTATGGTTCTCATTAGAGCCTCATAGCGACCCTTTGCGGTGAAACGATCGTGGAAGGCGCTCTCCGTGACCAGAAAATCGCGCATCCGCTGCGTGAGGCCACCGGCCAGCACAACGTGATGGGGACCATGCGCCAGCGCGAGATCGCCAGCCACGGCGCCATAGCTCATGCACAGCCGCTCCAGCGCCGAACGGGCAAGCGGATTACTGCCCTCCAGCGCGGCCGCCCAAAGATCGGCATCGTTCATCAGCGTGACCGGCGCGTGGCTGATCGTCGCGAGCGCGCGGTAGATGGTGTTGAGACCCGGACCGGACACGATCCGCTCAGTCGAGACGCGGACGAGGTCCTTGCGCAACTGGTCGAGGATACGGCCTTCCAGCGCATCGAGCGGTGCGAAATCGACATGGCCGCCTTCGGTCGCGACGATATGCGGCTCGCCATCGTCGAAGGCGATCATGGCCACGCCAAGCCCGGTGCCGGGGCCGAGGATCGTCACCGAGCCATCCTCCGGAAGCGGCTCGTCCGGCCCGAACAGCAACGGCAGCTCTTCCATCGGCAATCGCGCGACAGCATGAGCCACTGCCTCGAAATCATTGACCAGCCGAACCGCGCCGACGTCCAGCTCGGCGGCAAGCTGGGCAGGGCGGATCACCCAGCTCGAATTGGTGAGCTTGATGACTTCCCGCCCGATGGCGGTGGCGAAGGCAATCGAGACGCGCTCGGGCGCCGGGCCGCCTTCATCGGCAAGGAAAGCGCGCCAGCACGCCTGCAGGCTGGGATATTCCGCCACCTTGTATTTGCGCACGGTGCCCAATGTAGGAGCGCCGCGCCCGTCCAATGTCGCGCGCGCAAAGCGGGCGTTGGTGCCGCCGATGTCGGCCGCAACGAGTTCCGTCATATTTCGGTATCCATGGCGGCGAGGAGCGGAGAGGCGCCGGCTTCGGCCAGATCGCTATTGTGGCGGAAGAGCGCGAACAGCTCCCGGCCGGTGTCATAGGGCGGGGGCGGGGCCTCGGCCTGGTCGCGCGCGTCCCACTCGGCGGCATCGACCAGGGCTTCCAATGTGCCGCTCTCGGCGCAGACGCGCACGAGATCGCCATCGCGCAGCTTGCCGATCGGGCCGCCGCCTAGGGCTTCCGGCGAGAGGTGAATGGCGGCAGGCACCTTGCCGCTGGCGCCGGACATGCGGCCATCGGTCACCAGCGCGACCTTGAAGCCCTTGTCCTGCAACACGCCAAGCGGAGGGGTGAGCTTGTGCAGCTCAGGCATGCCGTTGGCGCGCGGCCCCTGGAAGCGAACCACCACGACGACATCGCGGTCCAGCTCGCCGGTCTTGAAGGCAGCCATGACCTGATCCTGATTGGAAAAGACCCGGCACGGGGCCTCGATGGTCCAGCGCTCGCGGTCCACTGCGCTGGTCTTCATGATGCAGCGGCCGAGATTGCCGGCAAGGAGGCGCATGCCGCCATCGGCATTGAAGGGATTGGAAATGGGGCGCAGGATCGCCTCATTGCCCGGGGCCGTGGGCGGCTCGTCCCACGTCAGCGCTTCGTTCTCCAGCTTCGGCATCCGGCCATAATCGGTGAGGTCGGCGCGGGCGACGGTCATCACGTCCCGGTGCAGCAGGCCGCCGCGCAGCAGCTCGGTGATGATCCAGGCCATGCCGCCCGCCGCGTGGAAGTGGTTCACGTCGTCCGCGCCATTGGGATAGACGCGGGCGAGCAGCGGAACGGCCGCCGAAAGATCGGCCAGATCCGTCCAGTCGATGACGATGCCCGCCGCGCGTGCGATGGCGGGCAGGTGGATTGCATGATTGGTCGATCCGCCAGTCGCGAGCAGGCCGACGGCCGCATTCACGATCGCCTTCTCATCGATGCATTTGCCGAGCGGGCGATAATCATCGCCGTCCCAGCCGATCGACGCCACGCGATGCACGGCGGCGCGGGTCAGCTCGCTGCGCAGCTTGGTGCCGGGATTGACGAAAGCCGCGCCCGGCATGTGCAGGCCCATCACTTCCATCATCATCTGGTTGGTGTTGGCGGTGCCGTAGAAGGTGCAGGTGCCCGCACCATGATAGCTGGCGCTCTCGCTCTCCAGCAGCTCCTCGCGCCCAACCTTGCCCTCGGCATAGAGTTGGCGGATGCGCTGCTTCTCCTTGTTGGCGAGGCCCGTGGGCATTGGCCCGGCGGGCACGAAGATGGTCGGCAGGTGGCCGAAGCGTAGCGCGCCCATGAGCAGGCCGGGCACGATCTTGTCGCAGATGCCGAGCATCAACGCGCCCTCGAACATCGCATGGCTGAGCGCCACGGCGGTGGCGAGCGCGATGGTGTCGCGCGAGAAGAGCGAGAGCTCCATGCCGGCGAGGCCCTGTGTCACCCCGTCGCACATGGCGGGGACGCCGCCGGCGACCTGCGCCGTTGCGCCCACTTCCCGCGCCGCGATCTTGATCGCCTCCGGATAGCGGCCATAGGGCTGATGGGCCGAGAGCATATCGTTATAGGCGGTGACGATGCCGATGTTCATGGCGTTGCCGGCGCGGATCGCGGGCTTGTCTTCACCGCTGGCGGCAAAGCCGTGCGCAAGATTGCCGCAGGAGAGATTGTCGCGGTTGGTCCCGGCATCCCGCCCGCGCTCGATGAGGTCGAGATATTTGCGCCGGCTTTTCGCGCTGCGCTGGACGATGCGCGCTGTGACGGCGGCGACGGTGGAATTGAGATCAGTCATACCAGCTTGCTCCATCGCGCTCGATCAGGGCGATTCCGGCCGATGGCCCCCAGGTTCCGGCGGCATAATGCACCACCTGCTGACCGCTCTCCTGCCAGCTGCGGGTGATGGAATCGATCCAGCTCCACTGCGCTTCCACTTCATCGCGGCGCACGAACAGCGTGGTGTCGCCCTCGAGCAGATCGAGCAGCAGCCGCTCATAGGCAATGCGGCGGCGCTCGCCGGCAAAGGCATGAGTGAGGCTGACGTCGAGGCCGACTTCCTGCAGCTTCACCCCCTCCCGGTCCAGACCCGGACGCTTGGCCATGATGTTGAGGCGGATGTTCTCTTCCGGCTGCAGGCGGATGATCAGCGAATTCGGCTCCAGCGCCCGGCCAAAGCCCTGTCGGCGGAAGATGCTGTGCGTGACCGGCTTGAACTGGATGAGAATTTCCGACTGGCGATTGGGCATGCATTTGCCGGTGCGCAAGTAGAAGGGAACGCCGGTCCAGCGCCAATTGTCGATATGGGCCTTGAGGGCGACGAACGTCTCGGTGTCGCTCTCCTTGCCCAGCTCATCGGCATAGCCGGCGATGATCTTGCCCTTCACGGCGCCGTCCCGATATTGGCCGCGCACGCTGTGGGTGCGGACCGTCTCGGGCGTCATCGGGCGCAGCGAGCGCAGGGCCTTCACCTTCTCGTCACGCACGGCGGTGGAATCCATCCGGGCGGGCGGCTCCATGGCGATGATCGAGAGGATCTGGAGCATGTGGTTCTGCACCATGTCCTTCAGCGCGCCGACGCCGTCATAATAAGAGACGCGGCCTTCCAGCCCCACCGTCTCGGCAACGGTGATCTGCACATGATCGATGGCGCCGCCGTTCCACAGCGGCTCGAACAGCCGGTTTCCGAAGCGAAGCGCCATGAGGTTCTGGACCGTCTCCTTGCCCAGATAATGATCGACGCGGAAAATCTGTTCCTCGTCGAACAGATCGCCGATGGCGTCGTTCACCACCTTGGAGGAAGCGAGATCCTTGCCGATGGGCTTTTCCATCGCGATGCGGGTGCTCTCGCTGACCAGCCCGGCGGCGGCGAGGCCCTGCGCTGTGGGGGCGAAGAGAGAGGGTGGGGTGGAGAGATAGACCGCAATGGGGCCATCGCCGAGCGCTTTGGCCTTCTGCGCCAGCGCATCGAAATGCGCCTGCTCGCCCGCTGAAACCGCGCAATAGCTGATCTTCTCAAGGAAGGCGTTCACGCGCGCTTCGTCATGATGCTCATCGGCGAGGTAGGTGGCGAGCGCTGCGCGGATCGTCTTGCGGAACGCCACATCGTCCATCTCCGAGCGACCCGAGGCGAGGATATTGAACGGCTCGGGCAGCAGCCCATCACACAGCAGATGATAAAGCGAGGGGAACAGCATCCGGTGCGCCAGATCGCCTGTGGCGCCGAACAGGATGAGTGTCGCGGACTTCTCGGACAAAAGCGGGGACCCCTTCATGGTCTGGTCGATTGCGCACCTGGCCGCGACATTACAGCCGCGGAACTTTGGTGCAACTGCACAATCAGAGAATGACAACGCTGACAATCGGCATTGTGCAGGCGCCACGAAGGAAAAAACGGCAGCGCCCATTCGCCCTCGCTATGCAGCTGAGCGCCACCAAGGCATTGTTCAGTGCAGAGAGTTTCCCCGGAGCGCCGTCCGTTCACGCCGATTGCCACTTGCCAGATCACCGTCGTTTGCGCAGGACAGCGCTGACCGTCAGACGTCGGTGTAACTGCCGGTCATCCGAGAACCAGATCAACGACCCTTCCGGAGAGAAACATGGCGCAACCGCAGGCAGAGGATCAGCGGACGGACATCGAGGACATTCTCGACCGCCCCTATGGCGCGTGGCGCTGGTTCGTCTTTGCCTTGTGCGGTGTCGCCATGGCCCTGGAAGGCTTCGACATGTATATGCTCGGCGCCATCGTGCCGGCGCTGGCTGCGGGGCTCGCGGTGGAGCCGGCGGCGATATCCGCGGTGTTCGTCGCGCAGGGCATCGGGCTGGCCCTGGGCTATACCTTCATTGCCCCGCTGGCGGATCGCGTCGGCCGAAAACCGGTGATCGTCGCTTGCGTGCTTGGTTTCGGGCTGGTGACGCTGGCCACCGCGTTGGTCTCCACGCTCACGATGGTCTCCATCCTCCGCCTTGTGGCGTTCGCCTTCTTTGGCGGCATCACGCCCAACATCATCGCGCTGGTCGCGGAAATCTCGCCCCGCCGCATAAGGCCCCGCCAGATCATCCTCGTGACCGCCTGCTTCGCCTTCGGCGCAGCGATGGGCAGTGCGCTTGCGCCGCTGATCGTCAATCGGCTCGACTGGTGGGGGGCGTTTCTGGTGGGGGGCATGGCACCGCTGCTTTTCTTGCCGGTGCTTGTCTTTGCGCTCCCCGAATCCCCGCGCTTTCTGGTCACCGCCGGTCGGAGCACCGCGCAGGTGAACCGGGTGCTGCGGCACATCACGCGCGATGTGAATGCCGCCGCGCATTACTTCCTCGATGAGCCGCCGGCGGGCCGTGCCTCGCTCAAGTCGGTCTTCGCCGAAGGGCGGCTGGCGATGACGCTACTGTTCATGCTGGCGGGCGGCATGATGATGTTCGTCGGCAATGCCGTGGCCTCATGGGCGCCGACCTTCTGGCACTTGCAGGCTGGCTTCCCGATGAGCCAGGCGGCGGCGCTGTTCGCGCTCTCGTCCCTTGGTGCCATCGTCTGGCCGCTGGCGATGATCGCGCTGGTCAACTGGATCGGCGTGAAGCGTACGCTGCTGTTCTGCTATTTTGCGGGCGGCAGCTCCATGCTGGTCTACATGGTCCAGCCGTTCACCCCCGCGCTCGCCGCGTTCATGGCGATTGCCTATGGCGCCTTCGTCGTCGGCTCGATCAGCGGGCTCTATGCCTTCATTTCGGCGGCCTATCCCACGCAGATCCGCTCGACAGCACTGGGCTGGACGGCGGGCGCGGGCCGTTTGCTGGCGATCTTCGGCCCGGCCATCGGCGGCTGGCTGCTGGCGCAGGGTGTTGGGCCGTTCGGCGTCTCGCTGGCTTTTGGCCTGCCGCTGTTCATTGCCGGCATTGCGGTGGCATTCGTGCGGAGCAAGGCGCAGGGGTAGGGCTGTTCGACGACCAAGGGCTCCTGCTTCCGCAGGAGTATAAGACTGACTGGCTGGACGAGCGCTGGAGGCTCCTCAGCTCTCCTGCTCACGATCGAACCGCTCGCGGTGGGCATCGATCTCTTCCCGGTGCGTCTGCGCCCAGATGCCGAGCCGCACGGCTTCACCGGCGAGAGACTGGCCGAGCGGCGTCAGGGTGTAATCGACCTTCGGCGGTGTGGTGGGGTGGACAGTGCGGCTGACCATGCCATCCCGTTCCAGCGCGCGCAGGGTGCGGGTGAGCATCTGCTGGGAAATGCCGCTGACTTCGCGGCGGATCTGGTTGAAGCGCAACGTGCCGTCGTGCAGCGAAACCACCACGGGCAGTGTCCAGCGATCACCAAAGCGCGAGAGGGTTTCGGTGATCCGCATGCACTCCTGCGGCGATGTCACAATGAGGCGCGTAGTGGTCATATCCATGTGACTAGGTCTCGAAAAAATGCGTTCTTGTCGATTCTAGAGGTCGTCCCTAGCTCGTTGCAAACAGAAACTGATCTTCCCGTCAGCGATCTCAACGAAAGGGCGACCATGACCATTCTGCATATCGATTCAAGCATTCAGGGTGAAAACTCCATCAGCCGGACGGTATCGGCGGCCATTGTCGAGCGGCTGAAGGCGCAGCAGCCGATGCTCGACGTGCGCTATCGCGATCTGGCCGCGCAACCGCTGCCGCATCTGACGCTGCCCGGCTTCGGCACCGAGGAGGCGGCGACCGTGCTGGAGGAATTTCTCGCCGCAGACACTGTGGTGATCGGCGCGCCAATGTATAATTTCACGATCTCCAGCCAGCTCAAGGCGTGGATCGACCATATCGCCGTTGCCGGCAAAACCTTCCGCTATGACGAGACAGGCAATGCCATTGGTCTTGCTGGCGACAAGCGCGTGATCGTGGCGCTCTCGCGTGGTGGCTATTATGGCGAGGGTTCGGCTGCCGCTGCCATCGAACATGCCGAGACCTATCTGCGCGCGGTCCTCGGCTTCATGGGTATTGCGCCCGAGTTCATCATTGCCGAAGGCGCAGCCATCGGCCCCGAGCAGCGCGCTGCTGGACTTCAGTCGGCGCTTGACGCCGTTGCGCGCCTTGAAACGGAGACGGTGGCGGCCTGAGCCGCCCCGTCCCGATCAGACCTCAGCGTTCCGAGAGGTAATAGCGGTCCTTTGCCGAGAGATCGTCGGCCAGCTCATAAACGATGGGCTGGCCGGTCGGTATTTCGAGGCCGGTGATCTCGTCATCCGGAATGTTTGAGAGGTGCTTCACCAGCGCGCGCAGCGAATTGCCGTGGGCGGAGATGAGCACGCGCTTGCCGGCCTTCAGCTCGGGCGCGATGCGGCCTTCCCAATAAGGCAGCACGCGCGCGATCGTGTCCTTGAGGCTCTCCGTCGCGGGGATGGCGATGCCGGCATAGCGCCGATCCTTGCTCAGGTCGAATTCGCTGCCGGCTTCCATCGGCGGCGGCGGAATGTCGAAGCTGCGGCGCCAGATCTTCACCTGATCCTCGCCGTGCTTGGCGGCGGTCTCGGCCTTGTCGAGTCCGGTGAGGCCGCCATAATGGCGCTCGTTGAGGCGCCAGTCCTTCTCGACCGGCAACCAGAGCCGATCCATTTCCTCGAGCGCCAGGTTGAGCGTTTTGATCGCGCGCTTCTGCAGCGAGGTGAAGCACGCGTCGAAATCGAGGCCCTTGTCCCGCATCAGCGCGCCGGCGGCTTTCGCCTCGGCAGCGCCCTTCTCGGTCACGTCCACATCCCACCAGCCGGTGAAGCGGTTCTCCAGGTTCCAGGCGGACTGGCCATGGCGAATGAGGACGAGCGTCGGCATGGGGTCTTGTCTCCCGATCAGTGGCGGTTTTCCGATAGGCGGCCTGATAGCGGGATTTGGTGTGAGTGCAATGCGCGGGCGGCTTTGCCCAGTGGATGGGGCCGCAAATCAGCGTTCAGGCGTTGCGGGGTGTCGCACTTCGGCCACGGGCTTGCAGCGCATCCAGCATGGTCTGATAATGCTGTACATAGCTCTGGTAGGCAGCCTTTACGTCCGGGTGCATCGCGGTCTTCGCCTGTGCCTGGAATTGCCGGATCTGGTCCTGAAGAAAGCCCGGATCCCACAGCGTCTGCATTGCTTGAACTCCCATGTTGCGGGCAAAAAACTGCCATCTTCCTTGTTGGTTCCGGTAAATGCGACCGGTTGCGTTAAACGGCGAGAAACCAGTCTCGCGCCCTGCCTTGCCTGATCGGAAAGTCGCCGCACTGGCCTTGTCGGCCCGGCGACAATTCGTCATGGATGGGCCAGCATCACGCCGCAGCAAGGGAGCAGGAACCATGGCCATCACCCGCAATGTTCACATTCACGAAGGCCCCGGCGGCCCGTTCGAATCCATGTTCGTGGGCGACGCCGATGCCGGCACCCAGCCGGGCGTTCTGCTTTTCCCGAACTTCATGGGCACCAAGGAATGGGACTTCGCCAAGGCCGAGACGCTCGCTGCGCAGGGCTATAAGGTGCTGGTCGTCGACTATTATGGCCAGGGCAAGCGCGGCACGAGCATGGAGAGCGCCGGCAAGCTGCTCCACGATTTCATGGCGGATCGGCAGGCCGTGAAGACCCGGCTGCTCGATGCGCTGGGGGAATTGCGCGCGTTTCCGGGCGTGGATGGCGACCGGATCGGCGCCATCGGCTTTTGCGCGGGCGGCAAGTGCGTGCTTGATCTGGCGCGGGCCGGTGCGGACATCAAGGCCGGCGTCTCCTTCCACGGCGTCTATGATGCGCCGCCTTTCCCCAACGCCGCGATCACGGCCAAGCTGATGATCTGCGACGGCTGGAACGACAATCTCTGCCCGCCCGAGGCCAAGCTGGCGCTCTGCAAGGAACTGGCCGTGGCGGATGTGGACTTCCAGTTCATCACCTATAGCCGCACGGGCCACGCCTTCACCGCCGATGACGTGCCGCTGAACGATGACCGCAGCTTCGGTTTCGTGCCGGAGACGAACCGCCGCAGCTGGCGCGCGGCGATGGATTTTCTGGGCGATGAGCTGGGCTGAGATAAGCGGGCTTCTTGCTTTTAGTCATCCGTCACCCCGGGCTTGACCCGGGGTCCAGCTCTTTTTCCCAATAGAAAGTTTGGCTCTGGGCCCAGAGTAGGCGGGGTAGCCCTCGACGGTTCGTGAAAGAAGCTGGACCCCGGGTCAAGCCCGGGGTGACGAGGAAGAAAGGTGCCTTCCGCCGTCCTTCAACTCCCGTCGTCCCTCAGATATCCCCGACCATCTCCGCCAGCGTCGCGAGGCAATCGCGGGCGAGTTGCATGGAGCGCTCCGGACTCCAGCCCTGTTCGGCATCCGGCAGGTCGTCATTGTCCTTGAACGGCATTTCCAGCGTCATCGCCACGGCGCCGTAGCGCTCGGCGATCTGCGCGGTGGCCATGGAGAGGTTGGCCTTGCCGGGCCGTGCTTCGGGATAGCCCAGGCGCGTCTGGAAATCGGGCGTGCGGATCGCCAGCGTGTCGCGATAGCGGCGGAAGAGGGCGAGCTGATCGTCCTTGATCGAGGGAATGCCCTCGAAGCCGGCGAGGAAAACCGCAGGAATCGCCTCGTCGCCGTGCACGTCCATGGCGAAGGCCACGCCGGTTTCATCCATGCGGTTGCGGACGCAGAGAACTTCGGGCGAGCGCTCGAGGCTTGGCTCATGCCATTCGCGATTGAGATTGACGCCTTTGGTGTTAGTTCGCAGGTGGCCACGGAATGAACCATCTGGGTTCATATTTGGGACGATGTAGAAGCGACAGGCGGCCAGCAAGCCGCGGGCATGGGCGTTGGTGGTGTCGGTGAGCATGTCGAGCGCCCCTTCCATCCACCATTCCGCCATCGATTCGCCGGGATGCTGGCGCGCGATCAGCCAGACCGGCTTGTCGCCCCTGCCCAGCTCAAGGCAGTCGATCGGTCGCCCGTCGAGGCTGGTGCCGAGCTGGCGCAGTGTCACGCCATCGCACGCCGCTGCCTGCGCGATCAGATCGTGATGCCGTTCCTGCGAATAAGGCGCGAAATAGGCGAACCACGCCGCATCGCTCTCCAGCCTATGCTCGATGGTGAGGGTGCCGCCGTCCACGCCAGGCTCGTAGCGGGATGGGGCACGGCCCCAGCGCTCGCGATCTTCGGAGACGCAGGCATGATAGTTCGGCCATCCATCCGGATAGGCCGAGCCGGCCAGGCCGGTGATGCGCAGGGTCAGCCGGGTGCCGGCAGGCGCCGCCGCGCGGAAATGGAACCACTGGAAAAATTCGCTCTCATTATCCTTGCGGATCGAAAGCGTAGCGGTGGCCCCATCGATGGCTTCGACGACGATATTGCCGCTATCGAAGGCGCTGGTGACGAGGAGGGGCGAGTGCGTGTCTGTCTGCGGTGCGGTCATTTCACCGTGATAGTCTCACCCGACTGGCCGGGGAAGCCCTGGAAGAGCGCATCGGCAAGGCGGCCGACGACGATGCCCGGCTGAGCGGCGGGCGAGCCTTCCTTGGCCAGGGTCTCGGCGCGGCCTTCCCAGAATAGGATCTTGTCGTCCGCGCGGCGCAATTGCACGCGCATCCGCGTCACGATGACCGGCTTGGGCTTGCCGGAAAGATCGATGCCGATGCCCACGCCAAGGCCGCTGCCATAAGAGCCGGTCGATCCGCCCACGCCGACACTCACGGGCGAGCGGCGGGCAGCAGGCGCGATGGTCTCACGCCAGAGTTCCACCACGGCCTCATATTGGGCGCCGCCGGCTCCGCTGTCGACCGGTGAGAAGCCAATGCGGGCCAGCGCAGCGCTGACGGCATTTGCGGTCGTGCGGAACTCAAGGCTGTTCTCGTCTGCGCTGTTGCCGGGGACGATCGCCACGCTGCCCTGGCGCGCGACGTTCTGCTGGTGGAATCGGGTGACATCGACAGGCCCGGTGGTCGTCGCGCAGCCCGCGAGGAGGAGCGAGCCCAGCAGGGCGAATGCCGCCAGTCGGCCGCGGCCCGGTTTGCGGAGAGGGCCGGCATCGCTATGGAGTGCCGGCGTGTGGAAACTGCCCATCATGGCCCTACGTCCTTCATACTGCGGCATCCTCGTGTATGTGGCCGAACTCTCGGAAAAGCCGGCTTGCCGGTCAAGTCTGCACCTTTAAAGCTGCATGATGGCTTAACGTTTGTTCAGGAATGCGGTTGCCCAGAGGCTCTGCCATGGCGGCGAGCGACCTGCGTGCGAATCTTGCCGCACTGCCTTGACTTTCACGGTGTCGGCCCATAGAGGCGCGGCTTCGAATTTTCCGTCACGCAGAATCATTTGGACCCGATCATGAAGATCCGCAACTCACTCAAGTCGCTCAAGGACCGTCACCGGGACAACCGCGTGATTCGCCGTCGCGGGCGCACCTACGTCATCAACAAGACGCAGCGCCGCTTCAAGGCCCGCCAGGGCTGAAGCCGCGCGCGGCAGGACCTTCCCGGTCCCGCCGATGCCGATCAAACGCCCGGTCAGTCTCTGGCCGGGCGTTTTGGCGTGTCTGGGGCGTTTGAGTTTTCCGCAGCTCGTGCGAATGGGTCGTCGATCAGCCTGTCGCCGGATATCCGCTATCAGACCGATGGCTCTTGAGGTCGGCCCGACCCAGGCGGCGCGGACAGATTGCTGTCTGACAGGTTGTTCGCGATCGGGGTGCACGGAAAGCCGGCGTTACGGCTGAAAAGTTGCGGAAGGCGGTGGTTCTCCCACCTACTCCGTTCGGGCTGAGCTTGTCGAAGCCCCGTTCTTCTCCTTTGGAAGGTGGACAGAAGAAGGACAGCCCTTCGACAAGCTCAGGGCGAACGGGGGTGGGGCAATGGCTGCTATGTTCTGGGGTCGGGAATGGCCGATTAGGCAAGTTTGTCGTGAGGATCTGACATCCCCACCTCGTCATGCTGAACTTGTTTCAGCATCCATCGCGCCATCGTGACTGGAGCTTGATCGCGCCATGGACCCTGAAACAAGTTCAGGGTGACGGAAATGAAATGTCCGCAATGTCGTCGCGTCAGGAAAGCCGGCTTTTATACGCAGACCCCGAAAAGCCGCCACCGGGTGTAAAATTGAATTTGCCCGCGCCGCCTAGTCTGCCAGCAGGTCGCGCTGCTCGGGGTGCCGCTGGAAGTAGGCGACGACATAGCTGCACACCGGCCTGATCCGCAGGCCGCGGGCGCGCGCATCGTCCAGAAAGCCGGCCACCAGATCGCCGGCAATACCCTTGCCGCGCAGTGCCGGCGGCGTGAAGGTGTGGGTGATCGCGAGCGTATCGCCTTCGCGCTCATAGGTGGCAAAGGCAGTTTCGCCCTCTGCTTGCAGCTCGTAACGACTGCGCTCGGGATTGTCCCGGACGAGATGTGCCATCGGCCTGCTCCTTATTCAGCGGCCTGAACTACGGAGTCGCCCGGCCTTTTGGCAGCGTACATGGCCATGTCCGCGCGGGCGAGGGCAGAAAATTCGCTGTCGCCCGCGCGCAGGCACGTCCAGCCCACGGAGATTGATAGCGGAAGCAGCGTGCCCTCGAACCGGCATTCAGATTCAGCAACGAGCAGCTCAATCTGATCCGCCGTTTCCTGCATCGCTGCGTCATCCAGCCCGTCGAGCAGCAGCGCGAACTCGTCGCCGCCGACACGGGCCGCGACATCGGTCGCACGGACGGCGCTCGCGAGGAGGCGAGCGATATGAATGAGCGCCGCATCGCCTGCGCTATGGCCGTAGCAATCGTTGATCTGCTTCATGGAATTGACGTCGATGAACACCAGGGCGGTCCGGGCTTCATAACGGTCTAGCCGGTTCAGCCGTTCATGGAGGCAATTCATGAAATGACGGCGATTATAAAGCGGTGTGAGCGTGTCACGAATGACGAGCCGTTCCAGCTCCTTGTTCGCGGTTTTCAGCAGCGTCAGCTCTCGCCGGAGCGCGTTCAGCTCCTGCTCGAGTGCCGAAATTTCGGTTACGGGAAGATCGCTCACGACCATCCGCGCAGTGGCTTCCATCAAAGCTCTATCTCCTGTGCGCGACCGTGACTTTAAACTTGATGGGCCGAGTATAGTTCCCGGCTTCCCGCTTGTGCACTGCAAAATCCGCAGCCCGCCGCAATGGCGGAGCGTTTTGACCAGTTGTGCGCCATGGCTGTCCTCTCTATGGGCGGAGGCTTAATGAGAAGTTTCCGGCCAGCGTCTATGACGGCGTTAGGCATTTCTTTGCGGGTGGAACGAGGCGGAGGCCATGGTGAAAGTCGGTGTGATCATGGGCTCGCAGTCCGACTGGGAGACAATGCGTCACGCAGTCGAGACCCTTCAGGCGCTTGAAATCGAATGCGAAACGCGAATCGTTTCAGCGCACCGGACGCCCGATCGTCTGGTCGATTACGCCAAAAGTGCGGCGGGCCGCGGCCTGCATGTCATTATCGCGGGGGCGGGCGGCGCGGCCCACTTGCCAGGCATGGTTGCATCCATGACGCGGCTGCCCGTGCTGGGCGTGCCGGTCCAGTCAGCCACGCTGTCGGGGCTCGATAGCCTCCTGTCCATTGTGCAGATGCCCGGCGGCATTCCGGTCGGCACGCTCGCCATCGGCAAGGCCGGGGCCAAGAATGCCGGTCTGCTCGCAGCTGCGATATTGGCCAATGGCGATGCGGCGCTGGCGGAACGGCTTGAGACCTGGCGTGCTACGCAGACGGATTCGGTGGCGGACAGCCCAGCGTGACGGCAGACATGAAGATCGTTCCCCCCGGTTCCACGATCGGTATTGTCGGCGGCGGCCAGCTTGGCCGGATGATCGGCATGGCTGCGGTGCAGCTTGGTTATCGCGTCCACATCTTTGCGCCGGAAGAAAGCGGCCCCGCAGCGGACATCGCCAGCGGGTGGACGCACGCGCCCTATGAGGATGATGTGGCGCTGACGGGCTTTGCAGAGGCCGTCGACGTCATCACCTACGAGTTCGAGAACGTGCCGAGCAGCGCCGTCGCGCTGCTGGCGAAGCTCGGGCACGTTCGGCCCAATGCCCGCACGCTCGGCACGGCGCAGGACCGGCTGCTGGAGAAGAGCTTCGTGGCGGGCATCGATGGGCGAACGGCGCCTTATGCGCCGGTCTCCAGTCGTGCCGAGCTGGAGGACGCCGTGGCCCGCATCGGGACGCCCGCGATTCTCAAGACCACCCGCTTTGGCTATGACGGCAAGGGGCAGGTCCGCCTGATGGACGATGCCCCCGAGACGCTGGACCACGCCTGGGCCGAGATTGGCTGCAACCCGGCGGTGCTGGAAGGCTTCGTGCAGTTCGAGTACGAGTTTTCGGTCATATTGGTGCGCGGGCAGGATGGCGCGGTGCGCTTCTGGGATTCTCCGCACAATGTGCATGTCGACGGCATTCTCTCGACATCGACTGTTCCCGCGCCCGAATCGGTGCAAGCGCTGGTGCCGGAGGCGCGGGCCATTGCCGCGCGCGTTGCGCAGGCGCTCGATTATGTCGGCGTGCTGACGCTGGAATTCTTTGCCGGTGCCGCCGGGCCCATCTTCAACGAGATGGCGCCGCGCGTCCACAATAGCGGGCACTGGACGATTGAAGGGGCCGTCACGAGCCAGTTCGAGAATCACGTCCGCGCTGTCTGCGGCCTGCCGCTGGGCTCCACCGCGCTTGTCGTGCCTGCCGTCTCGATGCAGAATCTCATCGGCGATCAGGCCAATGACTGGGAATCGATCCTGGCCGACGAAAGCGCACATCTTCACCTCTACGGCAAGCACGAGGCGCGCGCCGGCCGCAAGATGGGCCACGTCACGCGGCTGCATCTCGGCGGAGTCGGCGCATGACGGCCACAGCGCGCCCGGAGATCGTCCTGCTCCTCGCCCGCGCCGACAATGGTGTGATCGGCAGCGACGGGGACATTCCCTGGAAGATCCCCGGCGAGCAGAAGCGCTTCAAGGCGATGACCATGGGCACGCCGATGCTGATGGGCCGCAAGACCTTCGACAGCCTGCCGGGTATCCTGCCCGGTCGCCGTCACATCGTGCTGACGCGCGATGCCAGCTGGCAGGCGGATGGCGCGGAAGCGGTCCACAGCGTCGACGCAGCCATCGCCGCCGCACAGGCTCCGGTGCTTTCGGTCATCGGCGGGGCGGAAATCTATCGGCTGTTCGAGGCGCTCGCCGACCGGCTGGAGATCACGCAAGTGCAGCTTACACCGCCGGGCGATGCGCGCATCGATGCTCCCGATCCGGCGCGGTGGGAAGAGACCATGCGCGAGGATTATCCCGCGCGCGATAATGTCCCCGCCTTCAGCTATCTCACCTATTTGCGGCGCGGAGTCTGAGCGCGATGGGCGCTGCCGTGGGCATCAGGGCTGGCGCCCGCGCCGCAGCGATCCTATAGGCGCCCGCCATGGAACGGATCAGCAGCGACCAGGCAATGCCGGCGCATTTGCGCGGCGCCATCATCGCCCTCGGCAATTTCGATGGTTTCCATCGTGGTCATCAGGCCGTGGTCGGCCGCGCCGTGGAACTGGCGCGCGCACAGGGCAGACCTGCCATCGTCGCCACGTTCGATCCGCACCCGATGCGCCTGTTCCGCCCGGATGCGCCCTTTTTCCGACTCACCACACTCGATCAACGTGAGCGCCTGTTCGGCGAGGCCGGAGCGGACGCGATGCTGGTCTTCCACTTCACGCGCGAACTGGCAGCGCTCAGCGCCGAGGCGTTTGTCGCCATGCTGGTCGGGCAGCTCGGCGCAGCCGGCGTGGTAACCGGGGAAGATTTCACTTTCGGCCGCGGGCGTTCGGGCAATGTCGCCGCGTTGCGCGAGCTGGGCACGGCCCATGGCCTTCAGGTCGAGGCTGTGCCGCCGGTGCGCGATGAGCAAGGCGAGGTCATTTCGTCCAGCCGCATTCGCGATGCGCTGGTGGCGGGTGATTGCGCCATGGCAACCCGGCTGCTCACCCGGCCCTTCGCCATTGCCGGCGCGGTCATCCATGGTGACAAGCGCGGGCGCACCATCGGCTTCCCCACTGCCAATATGGAAATGGGGCATTATCTGCGCCCGGCCTATGGCATCTATGCCGTCCGGGCGCGGCTGCCGGATGGCAGCATCGTGGGCGGCGCGGCCAATCTCGGTGTTCGCCCGACGTTCGATCCGCCGCGTGAGCTGCTGGAGACCTATCTCTTCGATTATTCCGGCAGCCTCTACGATCAGACACTGGAAATCGCCCTCATCGAGCGGCTGCGCGGCGAGCGCAAGTTCGAGAGTCTGGATGCGCTCGTCGAACAGATGTCGAGCGACGTCGCGCGGGCGCGCATCATTCTGAACGGGTAGCTTGGGCTGAACGGCTAGATCCGGCTTGTCAGGGCGGTCCGCTCAGGCAAGAGTTGGGCGCCAAGGAGAGGATGCCCCGATGAGCCAGACCGCCCCTGCCGACCTGTCGTCCGCCGTGCCAGCGTTTGACCGCCCGCCCATGATCGAGACACCGCGCCTCATCCTGCGCGCCTTCCGGGCCGATGATGTGGAACCCTTTTGCGCGAACATGGCCGACGATGACTTTGCGGTGTTCATCACCAAGGAAGGGCGTGGCCTGTCCTATGGCGAGAGCTGGCAGCGCTTCTGCAGCCTTGCCGGCCATTGGGTGGCGCGCGGCTACGGCAATTTCGCGGTGGAGGAGAAGGCGAGCGGAACCTTCATCGGCCATGTCGGGCCGATGAACCCGCCCGGCTGGCCGGACTTCGAGATCGGCTGGGCGATCTACCCGGCCTGGCAGGGCAAGGGCTATGCCTCGGAGGCTGCGGCGGCCGCCTTTCGCTGGGCACATGATGCGCTTGGCCAGAGGGAGACGCTGCACATGATCGCGGACGAGAACGCACCGAGCCAGAAAGTCGCCCGGGCGCTTGGCGCGGAGCCGGGCGAGATCTGGATGCCCTTCTGGCCCGATGCCAAGCCGGTGCGCAAATGGCGCACGACATGGGAGACGTTTGTCCGGTCGCCAGCTTATGCGCGGCTGGTGGGGGAGGGCGCTTCGACCTGACTATAAAACGGTGAGTGGGAAATGCGTCAGAAACTGTCGCTACGCCTCAGCGGCCCCACCAGAAGGTGTAGCTCATCGCCAGTCCGCCGGAAAACTGATCCCGCGAACCATAAGCGCGCACGATCGGAGAGTCGGCGGCATCGCCCACCAGCCGATCATAGCGGGCATAGCCGTGGACGCTCCAGCGCCGGTCGAGCTGGCGGATGAAGCCTGCTGCCGCGCCGACGGATTGCACGCCCCCGTCCGCTTCAAACGTGGGCAGGCCAGAGGCGAGCGATTGCGCGGGCGAGACGCCGAACCATGTCCGCTGATGCTTGCCGCTGCCGAGCGTGACGCGCGGGCCGGCCGAGACGAGCCAGCGGTCGCCGTCCCGCATGATCCAGTCGGCACTCAGCGATCCGACCAGCGCCTCATGGCCGGTCACGCCCTGACGTATATCCGCGCGCAGGCGGAAGGATTCGGCCGGGACAAACTGAATGAACCCGCCAAGCTCCAGCGATCGGTTTACCTGGGCGAAGCCGGGGCCAATGTCGCCGACTTCTCTTTTGCCTTCCAGCGCAAAGGACGGCCCGACCTCAAAACCCGCAACGGAGATGACGGGGATGCCAAAGCTTTCGTCCGGCGCCTCGAACTCGAACGGCTTGTCTCCCCGCGCAATATCGCCTTCGAAGAATGGCCCGAGCGAGAGGCTGTCGGCGCCGGGGATGCTCGGTGTCAGCTCCGGCCCGATGGCGATGCGGACCCGGCGCGGCTCGCGCTCGCCCTGCTGCGCCTGCGCGGCGGAAGGCGCCCAGAGCATGGCAAGGCCGAGTGCGACGCTCAGGGCGCGAGTACGGACAGGCCGGGTAGATATCTGGGGCAGGGTGGGCATCGGGCCTCCGGATCGTTGGTCATCGCTTCACGGCGGTGAGCGAGCGGAAAGAGCGCCTGAATATCGCGGCGCCCGGACTTTTAAAACAAAGAGGGCGCGAATTGCACCTAAGGTCAGTATCGGCAAAAGGGCGGGCTCAGGCTGCTGAACCCACCCCTTTTCTCGCATATCTGGCAGGAGGATCGCGCCTCGCGCGTTGAGGCACGCATTCCTGTGTGGTCATTTAGTCCTGAAGGTCGCGGCCAGCCTCTTCCATGGCGGCACCTGTGCGATCCGCTGCGGCGTCGGCACCTTCCTCGATGTCATCGCCCACACGGTCTGCGGCAGCACCGGCTTCGCGAGCGCCCTCTTCGATATCGTCCCCGAGGCGGTCGGCTGCGGCGCCAGCTTCCTGAGTGGCTTCCCGGGTTTCCTGCGCGGCCTCGTCGCCGGCGCGCTCAAAATCATCGCCGATGGCGTCGGCGGCTTCGCCGGTTTCCTGCTGCGCGTTGTCGCTGCAGGCAGCAATCGGCAGGGTGATCAGCGCCAGGCTGGCGATGGTGGCTGAAAATTTCATCTCTTGTCCCTCATTCATTGTGTTCAACTGCCCGCGTTTCCGGGCTTGGCGATGTCCATATCAATGAGCGGGCCGGGAGTGCGTTCCCCGCCCGCTCGGGAGGCCCATTGGCTAGCCGACCTGAACACCACCCAGTGATCCCAATATGCCAAAGGCCTGCAGCAGCCAGAGCACCACGGCGATGATCACCACGATGTTGAGGATGCTTTTGATCTTGCTGTCCATGGGAATGTAAGTGTTGACGAGCCACAGCAGCACGCCGACGACGATAAGTATGATAATGACGTTGAGCAGCGACATGGCACCCTCCCTGTCTCGTTAACCGGGCCGGACGACAGCCAACTCCCATGCCGCGTCCCGCTCGGCGCATCATAGATGCTGCTGATCGCAACGCCCGGAGTCGCGGGTGGTTCCATTTGTGGTGCGTGGGTCGTGAGCGGGTCATCACCCTTTTCCCCGTTCGACCTGAGCTTGTCGAAGGGCCGTCCTTCTTCTTCTTCGAAGATGGAGGAAGCAGGACAGCCCTTCGACAGGCTCAGGGCGAACAGTCAAGAAACGGGCGCCCCTTTACCCCCACACCTCCCGTCGCTTGCGCCAGCGCGCGCCCTCGCGTAGGGGCGGGCGCTGATTTCCTGTTCGTTCGCACAGGGTAGCCGGGGCCGAAATGTGCGCCCCGACCGGTGCGGACGCCATAGCGATTGCCGGAAGCCCATGACCGACCAGCCAGACTACAAGAGCACCGTCTTCCTGCCGCAGACCGACTTTCCGATGAAGGCCGGTCTTGCCCAGAAGGAGCCGGGCATTCTCGATCGCTGGAAGGCCATGGACCTTTACGGCAAGCTGCGCGCCGAGCGGAAGGGCCGCGAGCGCTTCATCCTGCATGATGGCCCGCCTTATGCGAATGGCGACATTCACATGGGCCATGCGATGAACAAGGTCCTCAAGGACATCATCGTGCGCGCGCAGACCCTGCTCGGCAAGGATGCGCCCTATGTGCCCGGCTGGGATTGCCACGGTCTACCCATCGAGTGGAAGATCGAGGAAGAGTATCGCAAGAAGAAGCTCAACAAGGACGAGGTTCCCCCGCAGGAATTCCGCGCCCAGTGCCGTGCTTATGCGGACAAGTGGGTCGGCGTGCAGAAGGAGCAGTTCAAGCGCCTCGGCATCATGGGCGATTGGGAAGATCCCTATCTCACCATGAAGTTCGAGGCCGAAGCGGCGATTGTCGGAGAGCTTTTGAAGTTCGCGGAGAGCGGCCAGCTCTATCGCGGCGCCAAGCCGGTGATGTGGTCCCCGGTGGAAAAGACCGCGCTGGCCGAAGCCGAGGTGGAGTATGAGGACGTCGTCTCGACGCAGATCGATCTGGCGTTCGAGATTGTGGAAGCGCCGAATGCGCCCGAACTGGTCGGCGCCTATGCGGTGATCTGGACGACGACCCCGTGGACGATCCCTGTGAACCAGGCGATCGCTTATGGGGAGGATATTGAGTATGGGCTCTATGAAGTCGGCCTTGGCGCAAGTGGCGAGGGGAATGCTGATCTTGAATCCGCACAAGATCGCCACCCTCTCGGCCGCTTCTTCGGTCGGAAGCTGCTTATCGCCACGGAGCTGGAAAAAGCTCTTCGCGACCGGGTCGATAATTCGCTGTCTGCCATGCCTGACGGCGCACGGCCACGCATTGCGCTCTTTCCAAAAGCGACGTTCAAAGGCTCCCAACTCGCCGGCGCCATCGCGCGCCACCCGATGTCCAATCTCCTCCGTCACCCCGGCGAAAGCCGGGGTCCCGCTTCTTCTTCCGAAGGCGGCGAAGGCAGCGGGACCCCGGATCAAGTCCGGGGTGACGTGGGTGGTAAAGGCGCTCTGTCCAATTTCTTCGACCGTCCCCGCCCGTTCATCGCCGCCGATCATGTCACCACCGATGCCGGCACGGGCCTCGTCCACATGGCGCCGGACCATGGCGAGGAGGACTTCATCGCCTGCAAGGCGGTCGGCATCGATCCTGTGTTCGTCGTCACCGATGATGGCCGCTACCGGGACGACTGGGCGTGGCTCGGCGGGCAGGGCAGCGTCATCAACACCAAGTTCAATGGCCCCGATGGCCCGATTCTGACGGATCTGCGCGAGGCCGGAGCGCTGCTCTCCGCCAGCGAGTTCAAGCACAGCTATCCGCACAGCTGGCGCTCCAAGGCGCGGATCATTTATCGCTGCACGCCGCAGTGGTTCATCCCGATGGACAAGGCGAGCACCGCGTCCGACTTCGTGGTGCCGAGCCTCATGGCTGGTGTCGGCGCCGGCGTGGCGCTGGGCGTCAATCCCGCCACGCCCGATCACAGCATGACCAATGGCCCGACGCTGCGCGAAGTGGCGCTTGATGCCATCGAGCACACCCGCTGGGTGCCCGCGCGCGCGCGCAACCGCATCAATGCCATGGTTGCCGATCGCCCGGACTGGGTGATCTCGCGTCAGCGTGCCTGGGGCGTGCCCATCGCGCTCTACGTGAATCGTCAGACTGGCCAGTATCTCAACGATCCCGCCGTCAATGCCCGCATCGTGGAGGCGTTCAAGCAGGGCGGGGCGGATGCCTGGTTCGGCGCGGATCATCAGGCGCTGCTGGGGCCGGACTATGCCCTCGCCGACTATGAGGTCGTGAACGACATTCTCGACGTGTGGTTCGACAGCGGCTCGACGCACGCTTTCGTGGTCGAGGCGCGTTATGGGGAAGGCGTGCGCGCCGATCTCTATCTGGAAGGGTCGGATCAGCATCGCGGCTGGTTCCAGTCCTCGCTGCTGGAGAGCTGCGGCACGCGCGGCCATGCGCCGTATGGCGCGGTGCTCACCCACGGCTTCGCGCTGGATGGTCAGGGCCGCAAGATGTCCAAGAGCCTCGGCAATGTCGTTGATCCCCTCAAGGTGATGGACGAAAGCGGCGCGGACATCCTGCGCCTGTGGGTCGCGAGCACCGATTATTTCGACGATGTGCGCATCGGCAAGGAAGTGCTAGCCGGCGCGTCCGACGCCTATCGAAAATTGCGCAATACATTCAGGTACTTGCTCGGCGCTCTCGCCGGGTTCGAGGCGAAGGACCGCGTGCCCGTCTCGGCCATGCCGGAGCTGGAACGCTACATGCTCCACCGCCTCGCCGAGCTGGACGCCGAGCTGCTTGCCATAGTCGATATGCGCGATGATCGAGACGTTTGGCTCGAGTTCGGCCGCTACACCCGCGCGCTCAATGAGTTCGCGAACAACGATCTCTCGGCCTTCTTCTTCGATATCCGCAAGGATTGCCTCTACTGCGATGTGAACACGGCGAGCGGCAAGGAGACCGAGAAGCGTCGCGCTTACCGCACGGTGCTCGATCATCTCTTCCATGCGCTCGTGCGCTATGCCGCGCCGGTCATTCCGTTCACGGCGGAGGAAGTCTGGCAGGCGCGCTATCCCAGCGAAGACGGCTCGGTGCATCTGCTCGAATGGCCTGACGTGGACCGCGGCTGGCGCGACCCGTCGCTGGGCGTGCGCTGGGCAGCGATCCGTTCATCGCGCGATCAGGTGAACGAAGCCATTGAGCCGCTGCGGCGTGAGAAGGTCGTGCGCTCCAGCCTTGAAGCGGACGTGCGCATGGCCGACGTGCCGGAGGATGTGGACTTTGCTGAGATGTGCATCGTGGCGAGCGTGACGGAGGAAGCCGGCCTTGCCGCGCCTGCGATCACGCCGACCGACAAGCACAAATGCGGCCGCTGCTGGCGCCATCTGCCCGAGGTTAGCACCGACGGAGACCTGTGCGGGCGCTGCGCGGAGATGCTGGCATGAGTGCTGCGCTTCCGGGCGCCTGGCGCAAGGCGGCGCTGACGCTGGCGCTCGGCGTCGCCGCAGTGGACCAGCTCGTCAAATATCTCGTTACACAGGTGCTGGAGCTGCAGGAACGCGGGCTCATGGGCATCGAACTCATCCCCTTCTTCAAGCTCACTTATGCCGAGAATCGCGGCATCTCGATGGGCTTCTTCCATGCCGAGACGGATGTGATGCGCTGGGCCCTCGTCCTGATGACGGTGGCCGTCTCCGGCTTCGTCCTCTGGTGGATCTGGCGGGAGAAGGAGCGGGACGACGCGCTGGCGCTCGGCCTCGTTCTGGGAGGCGCCATTGGCAACATCGTCGACCGTGTGCGGCTGGGCTATGTGATCGACTACGCCGATTTCCATATCGGCGAATGGCGGCCTTTCCTCATTTTCAACCTTGCCGATGCCGCAATCAGCATTGGCGTTTTCATCCTGCTTGCACGCGCGCTGCTGCTGCGCGAAAAGACCGCAGCGAAGGAGTCCCGTTAACATGCGTCTGTCTTATCGTCTTCCGGTCGTGCTTGTCGGCCTGACCCTGCTCTCCGCCTGCGGAGGCACCAGCCTGTTCAATCGCGATCGTCCCGACGAGATGGCGGTTTCCCGCCAGCCTCCGCTGGTCATCCCGCCTGACTTCTCGCTCGCGCCGCCGGCGCCCGGTACAGCTGCCAGCCAGCAGAACCTGAACCAGCAGGCGCTTGAGGCAATGTTCGGCGGCACGGCGCCACGCAGTGAGTCCGAGACGTCGGCCCTGCGCCAGGCCGGTCGCTCGCTTGCGGAAGTCGGCATTCGCTCGATGGTCGGCGACAGCCAGACCGAAGTGCTGGAAAAGGGCCGCGTCACGCAGGACATCATTGCCGCGCCCGAGGGTGACGGCCAGTTCGCTCGCGTACTGGCCTCGGCTCAGTAACAGACTAAGCCCGGTTGCTGCGGCCCTTGGGGACAGGGCCGCAACCTTTCCCGCCAACGGCTCGTTTGGTGGTAGAAAGGAGAATGACTCATGTCTCATGATATCAAGGACGAGTTCTGGAAATCGCTGTCCGCAAGCCCGATCCTGATGGTTCGGCGCGACGGCAGCAATGAACATGCGCTGCCGATGCACGCCTGCCTCGATGAAGATCTCGGCCCCACTTATGGCGGGGCGGTCTGGTTTTTCACGGAGCGCGATAACCGGCTTGCTCCGGGTGGGTCGGCGATGGCGCAGTTCATGTCCAAGGGGCATGATGTGTTCGCCTGTGTGTCAGGGCAACTGGTCGAGGAAACCGATAGCGGCCTGATCGATCGCTTCTGGAGCAACCCCGTCGCTTCATGGTTCGATGGGCGTGAAGACCCCAAGCTGCTCGTGCTGCGGATGGAGCTCAACGACATTGAAATCTGGACCGCAGACCTCGGCATCAAGGGCAGGCTTAAGTTGATGACTGGCAGTCGCATCGATCCGCAGGAAGCGGGCGAACATGCGCAGATGAACGTCTGAGGCTTCCGCTCAATCCCCCGCGGTCAGGTGCTCGGCGAGCGCCTTGGCTGCTGCGGGGTTGCGGACCTTCGCGCCGGAAATGAAATAGGCATAGACGTCGCGGGGCTGCGCAGGTGCGCGGTCGCCGCTGACATAGTTCAGCCCTTCCGGCGCAACGCCTTCCGCCCATGACTGTGCAATTGTCGCCCAGGTCGCGAGATCGACGGGCACGTAGCCCGTCTCCGTTTCTTCCTGGCTTTTCATGAGGCGCGCATAGACAAAATCGGCGGTTAAATCGCAGACCTGCGGATGCTCGTCGTGATCCGCCACGACAATCGCGATCCCATGCTTGCGCGCAAGCGCGACGAAGTCAGCGCAGGCAAAGCTCTCGTGCCGCACTTCAACGGCATGACGGGCAGCGACACCATCAATCTTGTCCGGAAGCATCGTGAAGAAGGCGGCAATGTCGTCGGCATCGAACTGCCGGGTCGGACGGAATTGCCAGAGGATCGGCCCGAGCTTGTCCCCGAGTTCCGAGAGACCGGAACTCAGGAACTTGCCGATGGATTCGTCAGCCTCGGCCAGCTTTTTCTTGGCCACGCAATATTGCAGCGCCTTGACGGCATAGACGAAACCATCCGGCGCGGCGTCCCGCCATTTGGCGAAAGTGGCCGGCGTCTGGGTGCGATAGAAAGTGCCGTTGATCTCGATGGTGCCGAGATGATTCACGGCATAGTCGAGCTCCTTCGCCTTGGGCAGGTCCGCCGGATAGAAGGTTCCGCGCCAGGGCTCGTAGGTCCAGCCGCCGATTCCGGTGCGGATGATTCCGGCCGTCACGCGCGGACCACCGCCTCCTCGACGCCGGTGCTGTTGTGGCGCAGGGCCGTGAGGACGGTCTCGACGATATGCGGCGCGTTGAGCCGGGCGTCGTCATACTGCTTTTCCGGTTTGTCCTGGTCCTGGAAGACGTCCGGCAGGCGCATCGTGCGCAGCTTGAGCCCGCCATCGATAAGCCCCTCGTCGCTTGCCATGGTCAGCACATGGGCGCCCAGGCCGCCGATGCTACCTTCCTCCACTGTCACCGCCACGTCGTGCGTGGTCAGCAGCTTGCGGATGAGGGCCTCGTCCAGAGGCTTGGCAAAGCGCAGATCGGCCACGGTGGTGGAGAGGCCGCGCGCATCGAGCGCGTCGGCGGCCTTTAGTGCTTCCTCCAGCCGCGTGCCGAGCGAGAGAATGGCGACGCGCTTGCCTTCCCGCACGATCCGACCCTTGCCGATCTCGAGGCGCTGCGGCGTCTCGGGCAGGGCAATGCCGATGCCGTTGCCACGAGGATAGCGCAGCGCGATGGGACCGCTGTCATGGCAGGCGGCGGTGTGGACCATGTGGACGAGCTCAGCTTCGTCAGCCGCCGCCATCACCACCATGTTGGGCAGCGTGGCGAGATAGGTGATGTCGAAGCTGCCGGCATGGGTGCTGCCATCCGCGCCGACCAGACCCGCGCGATCGATTGCGAAGCGCACAGGCAGGTTCTGGATCGCGACGTCATGCACGACCTGATCATAAGCGCGCTGCAGGAAGGTCGAGTAGATGGCCGCGAAGGGGCGCATGCCTTGCGCAGCCAGACCGGCGGCGAAGGTCACCGCATGTTGCTCGGCAATGCCGACATCAAAGCAGCGGTCAGGGAATGTCTTTTGAAACTTGTCGAGGCCGGTGCCGGATGGCATCGCCGCAGTGATCGCAATGATCTTCTCGTCGCGTTGCGCTTCGGCGAGCAGTGCCTGGGCAAAGACATTGGTGTAGCTGGGCGGGCCGGCGGGCGCCTTGGCCTGCTCACCGGTGACCACGTTGAACTTCTGCACGCCATGATATTTGTCGGCGGCAGCCTCGGCGGGGGCATAGCCCTTGCCCTTCTGCGTCACGACATGGACGAGCACCGGGCCGTCCGCCATGTCGCGGACATTCTCCAGCACGGGAATGAGCTGATCAAGATTATGGCCGTCGATGGGGCCGACATAATAGAAGCCCAGTTCCTCGAACAGCGTGCCGCCCATGGCCATGCCGCGCGCGAACTCGTCCGTCTTGCGGGCCGCCTGATGCAGCGGGCGGGGCAGCTTGCGCGCCAGCTTGCGCAGCGCCTCGCGCACCGAGAGGAACTCGCGGCTGGAGACGATCCGCGCCAGATAGGCCGACAGGCCGCCTACGGGTGGTGCAATCGACATGTCGTTGTCGTTGAGGATGACCACAAGCCGATTACCGGCCTCGCGTGCGTTGTTCATAGCCTCATAGGCCATGCCTGCAGACATCGCACCATCGCCGATCACGGCGATTCCCTTGCCGGGCTGACCGCTCAGCTTGCTGGCAACGGCAAAGCCGAGTGCGGCGCTGATCGAGGTGGAGCTGTGCGCTGCGCCGAACGGATCATATTCGCTTTCCGAGCGCTTGGTGAAGCCGGAGAGGCCGCCGCCCTGCCGCAGCGTACGGATACGATCGCGCCGGCCGGTGAGAATCTTGTGCGGGTAGCATTGATGGCCGACATCCCAGACCAGCTTGTCGTCCGGCGTGTTGAACACATAGTGGATCGCGGTCGTCAGCTCGACGACACCAAGGCCCGAGCCGAGATGGCCGCCCGTGACGCCAACGGCGGAAATGGTTTCGGCACGCAATTCATCCGCCAGCTGGCGAAGCTGTTCGGGAGCGAGCTGGCGCAGATCGGCGGGGGTGCGCACCTGATCGAGCAGGGGCGTCTCGGGCTGGTCCATCATTGGCTCTTATCTAGTGCGTTAACCGCGCGTTGTCGAACGGTCATCCAGCCTTAGACATAGCCGTTGTGGACGCAACAACAACTGATCGAAGGGGCAGGCCGGGTCGGGACAGCCCGGTTCAGGCACATTTCGCGCAGGTGCCGAGAACCTCGATCACCGGGCGCTCGGCCTTGAAACCGTCTTCATCGGCAATGCGACGGACCTCGCCGGTCAGCCGGTCATTATCGATATGCGTGGCTTCTCCACAGGACTTGCAGACGAGGAAAATGCAGTCGTGCAGGCAGCCGGGATGCGCGTTGGCGATGTAGGCGTTCGCGCTTTCCACCCGCTGCGCCAGATTGTTCGCCACGAAGAGATCCAGGATGCGATAGATGCTGTTGGGCGCCACGCGCTTGCCCCGCTTCTGCGAGACCTTGTCGGCGATGTCATACGCCGAGGCCGGTTTTTCTTCGGCGGCGAGTACCGCGAAGATGTCGGCACGCATGTCCGTCCATTGCTCGCCTTTGGCTTCCAACGTCGCTTGAGCAGCAGTCGACAGGCTCGCGCCGGTGGGCTCTGCATGATCGTGAACGCAAGGAGCAACATGGGCCATAAACCCAATTTAGGCTCTGTGTGCCGGCTGAGCAAGTCTTGCGACGGGATCCGCAGCTGGTTTGCCTCTTCTGAAGCTGGGCTGTCCGACGCTATCGCTCGTCACCAGCTGCCGTCGATTAAAATTGACCAAGTCCGTTATCGACGTCGGTCATCATCAAATTGTATACATACAGTTTATTCGATCTTATAAAACACTGTAAATAAATGGAAAAAAGAAATTAGGGAGCTAATTAATCAGACAACGTTGAAATATAGTCTACTTAGCGATGACAATATCTTCTTGAGCAAAGAGGCTCATTTGGGTAGCTGATTAGTTAGCTTACTACGTGAGGGCTTCAAGACGGGTCGCCGGCCTCGCGCCGAAAGAACTCTGCTCCTCGTTGGAAAGCTGGAGTGCGGTCGCGATCGCGCGTCCGCAAAACAGGGAGAGGAACCTATGTCTCTGAGAGTCGAATCCTTTTGTGTCCGGGCTGCACTTGTCTGCAGCACGGCTCTGACGGCGCTGGCATTTCCCTCGGGTGCGGTGGCACAAGACGTGCCACAGGATCAGGGCGCGGATGAGCAAGCCATCGTCGTGACCGGATCGCGCATCGTGCGGCGCGACTATGAGGCCAGCAGCCCGATCGTTACGGCTGGTCAGGAACTGCTGCAGAACAGTTCGACTGCGGCGCTGGAAACAAATCTGAACAAGCTCCCGGCCTTCACGCCGGTGCAGACCCCCGCAATTGCCAGCGACATTCAGCCCACCGCCACCAGCACACCGGGCGCGGCGACCGTCTCGTTGCGCAATCTCGGCACGAACCGCAATCTGGTTCTGGTGGATGGCCGTCGCGCAACCCCGGCGAACGCGCTTGGCGTTGTCGACATCAACACCATTCCTGCGGCGGCCATTGAGCGCGTCGAGATCATTACCGGCGGCGCCTCAGCCACCTATGGTGCCGATGCCGTGGGCGGCGTGGTCAACTTCATCCTCAAGAAGAACTTCCAGGGCCTGCAACTGGATGGTCAGATCGGCATCTCCCAGCGGGGAGACGGGCGAGAGTTCTCGCTCAGCGGTATCATGGGGGCCAACTTCGACGATGGCCGGGGCAACATCACCATCGGTCTCTCCATGAATGATCGTGAAAGCGCCCTTCGACGCGATCGGCCCTGGTTCCGTGAAGCATGGCAGGATCCGCGCTTTACCGGGACGGAGTTCTTTCCCGATTTCTCCGGTTATCAGCCTGTCGGCGGCAACAACCCCGATCAAGCGCTGCTGAACAGCTGGTTCGGAACGACGGTCAACACGGAGGGGCAGACCGTCCCCCGGGTGGGCGCCGGCAGTCGCCTCTACTTCAATCCCAGCGGGACGGCTTTCACCGGCTTCTTCCAGAGTCCGGTGGGCGGGACCTCCCGTTTCGAGGGCGATCTGACCGGACTCAAATGGAAGCGGCAGGGCGACGGCGCACTTGGGCAGAACTTCCTGGACGAGTTGCTGGTCCTGCCACTGAACCGGTACAACCTCTATGCGCGCGGCAATTACGAGATCAACGACTGGATCAGCGCCTTCGCGCAGGGCACTTTCACGCGCGTGCAAACGCATACCGTGCAGCAGCCGTCCCCATCCGTGAACGGCTGGTCTGCGCTGATCCCGGTTGATGGACGGGAAATCCCCGACGAGCTTGCCCAGATTCTCGCCTCGCGCGGTAGTCCCACGGCGCCTTGGCAACTCACTTATTATCTGAACTACGCCAATCGTGAAGCCCGCACCGATGTGTTTACCTACAATTTGGTGGCTGGCTTCGAGGGCAAGGTGCCGGGTACCGACTGGACCTGGGAAGCCTATGCTTCACAGGGCGAGTCCGAGACGAATGCGCTCATTACGGGTACGGCATCGCTTTCCCGGTTCCGCGCGGTAATCCAGTCGCCGAATTGGGGTGCTGGTTTCAGCTCGCAAGGGAATGCTGCCTTCGGTGGATTCGGGGCCGCTTCGGCTAAGTGCACGAGCGGGTTCAATCCCTTCGACAAGTCTACGCCCATCTCCCAAGATTGCATCGACGCCATTCGGGCCGATCTCAAGAACCGCGCCGTCATGCAGCAGAGCGTGTTCGAGGCGAATGCTCAGGGTGGTCTGTTCAGCTTGCCGGCGGGCCAGGTCCGCGCAGCAGTAGGCGCAAGCCATCGCCAGAATCGGTATGAGTTCCAGAACGATACGCTCACGTCACAGGGCGTCTCGTTCCAGGATCAGGCGATCGGCATCTATCCGAGCGGCAATTCCAGGGGGCTTATCCGCGTCGATGAGTTCTATGGCGAGCTACTCATTCCGGTGCTCGCCGACTTGCCACTCATTCAGAAACTGGAGATCAACGTCGGTGCCCGCAACTCTCACTATAACACGACCGGCAATGCCTTCACCTGGAAAGCCATGGGAGACTGGGAGGTCACGGATTTCCTGACCATTCGCGGCGGCTACAACAAGGCCGTTCGTGCGCCCAACGTTGCGGAGCTGTTCCTTGCGCCGCAGCAGACGTTTACGGCGGCTGGCGGCGGTGACGTGTGCCGTCTGAACAATGGGCTGGCCTGGTCCGCCAATACGGCGACAAACCCCAATGCGGCGAATGTCCTCGCTGTCTGCCGAATTCTGATGGACCAGACCGTCGCGGGGACCGCGAACACCTTTTACTCCGACCCGAACTTCTACAACGCGCAGGGTCCGGCGTTCGCATTCCCCACGCTTGTCGGCAATCCCACCGTCCAGCCTGAAAAGGCGCAGACATGGACCCTCGGCGCCGTGTTCAGTTCTACGGCCAGCAGCGAATGGCTGCGCCGTCTGCGGCTGACGGTCGACTATTACAACATCAAGGTCGATGATGCGATCGGACCGCTGACGCTCGACACCGCACAGCGCCAGTGCTTCGATCCGGTCTTCAATCCGGCAATTTCCAGCGACCCGGCCGCTGCCGCAGCCACGGCGGCGTGCCAGGCGATCGGGCGTGTGGCTGGTGACGGCGCCCTTGGTAATGTGCAGGTCACTTACCTGAACAACGGTCGTTTCCGCACATCGGGTATCGACGTCCAGCTCGACTGGGCGTTCCCGGTGGGACCGGGCACGTTCAGCGTGAACTCAGTGTTCAACTACCTGATCGCGCTGAAATCGGCACCACTTCCGGCATCTGCTGGCCCAGCCGGCCAACTGGTCGACTATGCTGGCACGCTCGGGCCGGCGGGTAGTCAGGCGATTGCGGAGAACGGCCTCAATCCGGGCTCATTCCGTTGGAAAATGCTGAACACCTTTAGCTACGCCGTCGGACCGGTCACCGTGGCGGTCCAGTGGCAGCATCTCCCCGCCGCCAAGTCGATCACTTACACCTCCAACAACGCCACGACCTTCGTGGGGGCGCCAGCTTACGACCTGTTCAATCTGAACGGATCGTTTGCCATTACCCGCGACGCAACCTTGCGCTGGGGTGTGGACAATTTGTTCGACAAGGCGCCGCCGCTGATAGAGTACAATACGGCGTCTCCGCTCGGAAACGGCGTGGGTGCCAGCCCGTTCAATGCCTATTTCTACGACATGAATGGTCGTCGCTTCTATCTCGGCGCGACCTTCAAGTTCTGATGACGGCAGACTAAAGGGGGAAGAGGGGGCTGCCTGCGGGCAATCCCCTCTTACTTTTCAGCAAAGAAGATCCGGCTTTCTGAAGAGCCGGCGAGGAGGAGAGCTTTTCATGGCGTGGCGGTCTCAGCGGCATTACTCGATTGCATTACTGACATTGCTTCTGGCCGCCTGCAGCGGCGTGGAAGGCAGCGAACCGCCAGCGGGTCCCGCCGCCATCGATCAGGCTCGTCTCGAAGCGGCAAACAGCGATGACGACAACTGGCTTGCCTATGGCCGCACGTATAACGAGCAGCGCTTTTCCAACCTCACGCAGATCAATGATGGCAATGTCGGCGAACTGAGCCTCGCCTGGGCGCTCGAACTGGACACCGCCCGCGGCCAGGAAGGCACGCCCATCGTGGTCGATGGCGTGATGTATACGTCCACGGCCTGGTCCAAGGTTGTGGCCATCGACGCCGCCACCGGCAAGCAGCTCTGGCAGTTCGATCCGGAAAATGACGGCGCGAAGGCTGTTCACGCTTGCTGCGACGTGGTCAATCGGGGCGTCGCCGTTTGGAAGGGGCGGGTCTATGTCGGCACCATCGACGGCCGGCTGATCGCGATCGACGCAAAGACGGGCCAGAAGGTGTGGGAGGTCGTTACTGTCGATCAGAAGAAGCCCTACACCATCACCATGGCGCCCCGCGTGGTGCGCGACAAGGTGATCATCGGCAACAGCGGCGCCGAGCTTGGCGTGCGCGGCTATGTCTCCGCTTATGATACGAACACGGGCAAGCTCGTCTGGCGCTTCTATACCGTGCCGGGCAACCCCGCCGACGGACCGGACGGCGCTGCGTCCGACGAGATTCTGGAGAAGCTGGCCCGGCCGACCTGGTATGGCGAAAATTACTGGAAGCTTGGCGGCGGCGGCACCGTCTGGGACAGCGTGGTTTACGATCAGGAACTCGATCAGCTGCTCATCGGCGTGGGCAATGGCTCACCCTGGAACCACAAGTGGCGCAGCGCCGGAAAGGGAGACAATCTCTTCCTCTCGTCCATCCTCGCGCTCGATCCGGACACAGGCGCCTACAAGTGGCACTATCAGCTCAACCCCGGCGAAACCTGGGATTATACGGCGACCCAGCACATCATGCTCGCCGATCTCGAGATTGACGGTCGCCAGCGCAAGGTGCTGATGCAGGCGCCCAAGAACGCCTTCTTCTACGTCATCGACCGGACCAACGGGAAGCTCATCTCCGCACAGCCTTATGCGCGGCAGAACTGGGCGGAGCGCATCGACCTCAAGACCGGTCGCCCGGTCGAGAAGCCCGGCGTGCGTTATGAGGACGGTCCGGCGCTCATCATCCCCTCGGGGATCGGCGCGCATGCCTGGATGCCGATGAGCTACTCGCCCAAGACCGGGCTCGTCTACATCCCGGCCATGGAGCATCCGCTGGTTTATGGCGACGCCAACCCCTTTGTGATCCATGAGGGCCGCTGGAACACGGCGGTGTCTTTCCTTGATCCGCCCGCGATCCCTGGTCTTCCCGATACGGTCGAAGGACGGCGCAAGGCGCTGGAGTCCATGGTGAAAGGCAAGCTCGTCGCTTATGATCCGGTAACCCAGAAGCCGCGCTGGGAGATTGAGCGCGACTGGCCGTGGAATGGCGGCACGCTCGCCACCGCGGGCAATCTCGTGTTCCAGGGCACCGCCCAGGGCACGTTTGAGGCCTTCAGCGCGGACAATGGGAAGAAGCTCTGGTCCTTCCAGTCCCACCGCGGTGTGCTGGCAGGGCCGATCACCTATCGGGTGAATGGCGAACAATATATCGCGGTGATGGCCGGCTATGGCGGCTCCATGGGCATGGCGACCGGCACGCCGTTCATGAAGAACAGAATGCCCAACGGACTCGTCATGGCGTTCAAGATCAAGGGCAATGGCAAGCTGCCGCCGTACACGCCCATTCCGCAGCCAGAGCCGAGCCCCAGCAATGAGACATTCACGGCGGCGCAGGTCGCGGCGGGCCAGAAGTTCTTCTTCCAGTTCTGCCAGATCTGTCACGGCGGGCCGGTCAATCCCAACCTGCGGCGCTCGGCGATGATTGCCGACAAGGATCTCTGGCAGCAGGTGGTGATCGGCGGGGCACTGGCGCAGAACGGCATGGCCAGCTTTGCTGACTATCTCAAGCCCGAGGATGCCGAAGCGATCCGTGCCTATCTCAATCAGCAGGCGCGTGCACTCCTCGCAGAAGAGAAGAAGGTCGAAGCGCGCTGATCTAAACGCTGCGGCCGCGCAACTGCAATGCGGTTGCGCGGCTGACAGCGGTCGTGCAAGTCTGCCTAACGTTATGTTCTAAGGATCTGCCGTGCAGGGCGGGCCGCGTTCGGGAGAGACTTGATGTCCATGATTTCGTTACTGATACGCTGCATCCTGGCGATTTCAGTGTTGTTGACGCCTCTGGTAGCCGCACGTGCCGATGTCGCGGTCGAGCATATCAAGGTCCACTCGGAGGCGGTTGCTGGAAATCTTGAAGGCAACAGCGCCGAGCGCAACGTGCTGGTCTTCCTCCCGGAGGATTATGCGGCCAGTACGAAGCGCTATCCGGTGATCTACTTTCTGCACGGCTACATGGGTTCGGCCGAGGGCTATGACAAATATATCGGTTTTGCAGATGCTCTGAACAACGCGGCTGCGCCGAACCGGCAGGCCATCGTCGTGGTGCCGGATTCCAACACCCGCCATGGCGGATCCATGTACTCCAGCTCGCCAACCACGGGGGATTTTGAGCGGTTCATCGCACGGGACCTCGTCGCGTATATCGACGCCAAATACCGGACGCTGGCCAAGCGCGAGTCACGCGGGCTCAGCGGACATTCGATGGGCGGCTATGGGACGCTGCGTATCGCGATGAAGCATCCGGACGTGTTCTCAAGCATCTACGCGATGAGCGCCTGCTGCCTCTCGGCGCGCCCGGTGGACGTGGAGCGCAGCCGGCAGCTCGAGACCATCAGCATGGAGGACGCCATGAAGGGCGGCTTCCCCGTTCGCGCCGATCTTGCCGCAGCCGCGGCATGGTCGCCGGCACCCGACAAACCGCCGTTCTACCTCGATCTCGGAACGCGCGACGGCGATGTGCAGCCAGCCGTCATCGCGCAATGGGCGGCCAATGCGCCGCTGGCCATGGCGCCGCAATATTTGCCCGCGCTGAAAAGCCTGATGGCGATCAGCATGGACGTGGGGGACAAGGACACGCTGGTGAAGGATGTGGGCGACATGGCGCGGCTGTTCGAGCGGATGGGCGTGGCACACACCTACACGGTTTACGATGGCGACCATGGCAACCGCGTGCGCGAGCGTTTTCGCAGCTTCGTCCTGCCCTTCTTTGCCGAGCATCTCGTCAAGGAATAGGACTCCGCGCTCTCCTCGAATTGATCTTCAAGCGGCGCTTCGCGACCGACGGAGCGGAGGCCGCGCTCGCGCGTCCTGCTTCGTCTGCAACTTTCCCACTGCTGTCATCATTTCTATTCAGGCTCGCAGCGGACCGCATGCCTACATGCGGTCGGCGCTTCTAAAGATCGACAAAATCGATCTTTAGATTGAGATTAATCAATTTTGCCTGACGAAGCGTAGTGCATATGTGCAGTGCGTCATTAAAGCAGAGGAGCAGACATGAGTCTCGTAAATACCCCGATCAAGCCGTTTTCCGCTACGGCCTTCAAGGAAGGCAAGTTTGTCGACGTCACCGAAGCGGACGTGAAGGGCAAGTGGGCGGTCTTCTTCTTCTACCCGGCCGACTTCACCTTCGTTTGCCCGACCGAACTCGAGGACCTCGCGGACATCTATCCGACCCTCCAGAAGATGGGCGTGGAAGTCTATTCGGTCTCCACCGACACGCACTTCTGCCACAAGGCCTGGCACGACACGTCGCCGGCCATCGGCAAGATCAACTACTATATGCTGGGCGACCAGAACCACAGCATCTCGAACAATTTCGAGATCCTGCGTGAAGGCGTTGGCCTCGCCGACCGCGGCACGTTCGTCGTGGACCCGGAAGGCACGATCCAGCTGGTCGAGATCACCCCGGAAGGCGTCGGCCGCAACGCTGCCGAGCTGCTGCGCAAGATCAAGGCGCTGCAGTACTGGGCGAGCCACCCGGGCGAAGTTTGCCCCGCCAAGTGGGAAGAAGGCGAGAAGACCCTCGCGCCTTCGCTCGACCTCGTCGGCAAGATCTAAGAGCGCTTCGCTCAACAATCGAAATCGGGATCGGGGCCTCGCGACGAGGCCCCGGCACCGCCCCCTCTTCAAGTCCCCCGGAGCCCATTATGTTGGAAGCCAATATCAAGAGCCAGCTGCAGGCCTATATGGCCAACATCAAGCAGCCGATCGAGCTGGTGCCGTCGCTGGATGACAGCCCCAAGGCATCGGAGCTGCGCGCGCTCCTGGAAGACATTGCCGAGCTGAGCGATCTCGTGACGCTTGCCGCCGACGAAGGTGACGCGCGCAAGCCCAGCTTCCTCATTCGCCGCACTGGAACCGACATTGGCGTGCGCTTCGCCGGCATTCCGCTCGGCCATGAATTTACCTCGCTCGTCCTCGCGTTGCTGCAGGTCGGCGGACATCCACCCAAGGTGAGCGACGATGTGATCGAGCAGGTCAGGGCGCTGGATGGCGACTACCAGTTCGAGACCTATTTCTCGCTCTCGTGCCAGAACTGCCCGGACGTCGTGCAGGCGCTCAACCTGATGAGCGTGCTCAATCCGCGCATTCGCAACATCTCCATAGATGGCGCGCTGTTCAAGGCGGAAGTCGATGAGCGCAAGGTCATGGCCGTGCCGAGCGTCTACCTGAACGGCGAGCCGTTTGCCTCCGGGCGGATGGACATCGAGCAGATCCTGGCCAAGCTGGACACGGGCGCCGTGGCCCGCGCGGCCGAGAAGATCGCCGCCAAGGAGCCGTTCGACGTGCTCGTGGTCGGCGGCGGACCCGCCGGCGCGGCCGCTGCGATCTACGCCGCGCGCAAGGGCATCCGGACGGGTGTCGTGGCGGAGCGCTTCGGCGGTCAGGTGCTCGACACAATGGGCATCGAGAATTTCATTTCCGTGCCGCACACGGAAGGGCCGAAGCTGGCCGCCGCGCTCGAGCAGCATGTGAAGGATTATGATGTCGACATCATGAACCTGCAGAAGGCGAGCAAGCTCGTGCCGGCCAAGACGCCGGGCGGGCTGGCTGAGGTCCAGCTGGAAAGCGGCGCGAGCCTCAAGGCCAAGACCGTCATCCTGTCGACCGGCGCCCGCTGGAGGACGATGAACGTCCCCGGTGAGGACGAATATCGCAACAAGGGCGTGGCCTACTGCCCGCACTGCGATGGTCCATTGTTCAAGGGTAAGCGCGTCGCGGTCATCGGCGGCGGCAACAGCGGCGTCGAGGCGGCGATCGATCTCGCCGGCATCGTCAAGCATGTTACGCTGATCGAGTTCGACAGCCAGCTGCGCGCCGATGCCGTGCTCCAGCGCAAGCTGCACAGCTTGCCGAACGTCACAGTGGTGGCTTCCGCCCTGACGACGGAGGTGCACGGCGACGGCGAGAAGGTGATCGGCTTGACCTATCGGGACCGCAACAGCGATGAATCCCACTTGGTCGAACTGGAGGGCATTTTCGTCCAGATCGGGCTGGTGCCGAACACCGAGTTCCTCACCGACGCGGTGGCGCTGAGCAATCGCGGCGAGATCGAGATCGACGCGCGTGGGCACACGTCCCAGCAGGGCGTTTTCGCAGCGGGTGACTGCACGACCGTGCCCTACAAGCAGATCGTGATCGCCATGGGACAGGGTTCGACCGCAGCGTTGTCGGCGTTCGATTATCTCATCCGCCTTGCGCCTGCCGATGAGCAGGCGAAGGCGGCCTGACTGTAACGATCGAGCGCAATAGGCGCGCGTGGCCATGATCCGGCCGCGCGCGCCTTTCTGCTTCTGGCGCTCCGCTAACAATCCGGTGTTCAGGGCGTTCGCGAGGGGTTGCAACCGTGCAGGCAGCCGATAAGTTCACGCCATGCGACGCGAAAACGCGTTTCCCCAAAGATCGAGGTTATTCATCCAATGCCGTCAAAGCATGTTCTCGCTCCATTGAGTGCGGTTGCGCTCGCACTCTCCACGCCCCTTTCCGCGCAGGAGACCAACAGCATCACTGCTCCGTGGACCGGCCCCTATGGCGGCGTGCCCGCCTGGGACAAGGTGAAGTCGTCCGAATTTCCCGCCGCCTTCGAGGCGGTCATGGCCTCCGTGAAGGCGGACTTCGAGGCGGTGGTGGCCAATCGCGCCGCGCCCACCTTCGAGAATACGATCACGGCGCTGCAGAAGGAAACGCTGTCGGACCGGGTCATGCCGATCTGGGGCGTCTATGTCTCCAATCTCTCCAGCGATGAAATTCGCCGCATTCAGGGCGAATGGAGCCCGAAGCTCAGCGCTTTCTTCAATGAGCTGACGCTCGATCCGCGCTACTTCGCCCGGGTGAAGGCGCTGTATGACCAACGCAACGCCTTGGGTCTCGACAGCAAGCAAATGCGCCTGCTCACGCGGACCTATGAGGATCTCGTCGCCAATGGCGCGATGCTGGACCCTGCACAGAAGAAGGAGCTGATCCGGATCGAGACCGCGCTGGCGCAGCAGTTCAGCGAGTTTCAGAACAAGGTGCTGGCCGACGAGGAGAAGTACATCACCTTCACCAGCCAGGCCGATCTCGCTGGGCTCCCCGCAGACTTTGTGGCCACGATGAAGTCGGCAGCGCAGGAGAAGGGCGTCGAGGGTTGGCTGCTCATCAATACCCGCTCCTATGTCCAGCCTTTCCTTGAAAGTTCGACCCGGCGCGACCTGCGCAAGACGGTGTTTGAGGCATTTGCCAATCGCGGCGACAATGGCGACGAGTACGACACCAACGCGACCATCGCGCGGATCGTTGCGCTGCGCGCTGAGCGGGCCAAGCTGCTCGGTTTCCAGACTCATGCCGAATATCGCATGCGCGACACCATGGCGCAGACGCCGGAAAAGGCGATGGACCTGATGATGAAGGTCTGGCCGGCGGCGGTCGCGCGGGTCCGTGAGGAAGTGGCGGATATGCAGGCCATTGCCGATGCAGAAGCTGCAGCCGGGCAGGGGCCGAAGATCACCATCCAGCCGTGGGACTATCGCTTCTACGCAGAGAAGGTGCGCAAGGCGAAATACGATCTCGATCAGAATGAAGTGAAGCCCTACTTCCAGCTCGACAAGATGGTCACGGCCATGTTCGACATGGCGAACCGGCTCTATGGATTCACCTTCACCGAGAACACGGGTGCCGTGCCGGTCTTCCATCCGGATGTGCGGACCTTCGAGGTGACGCGCGGCGGCAAGGTCGTCGGGCTCTTCTATCTCGACACCTGGGCACGCAGCGGCAAGCGCTCCGGCGCGTGGATGACGACCTACAAGGGTCAGGACCATCTCAACAAGAATGAGTATGTGCTGGCTTCGAACAACAACAACTTTGCCAAGGGCAGTGCCGGCGCGCCGACCACGATCAGCCTCGACGATGCGACCACGCTGTTCCACGAGTTCGGTCATGCGCTGCATTATCTGAGCTACGACATCACCTGGCCCGGCCTTGGCACCACGCCGCGCGACTTCGTCGAATATCCGAGCCAGGTGCATGAGAACTGGGTGCTGACGCCGTACATCCTGGAGACCTATGCGCGCCATGCCGAGACCGGCGCGCCGATCCCGCAGGCGCTGGTCGACAAGATCAAGGCGAGCGACACCTTCAACCAGGGCTTTGCCACGGTGGAGTATCTCTCCTCGGCGATTGTCGACATGAAGATGCACAACCGGCCGGACGCGCCGACTGATATCGACGCCTTCGAGCGCGAAACGCTGGCGGAAATCGGGATGCCGAAGGAGATGATCATGCGGCACCGGCTGCCGCACTTCAACCACCTGTTCTCCTCGGATGCCTATTCGGCTGGCTATTACAGCTATTTGTGGTCCGAGACGATGGATGCGGACACCTGGGCGGCATTTGAGGAATCTGGCGATGTCTGGGACCCGCAGCTTGCCGCCAGCTTCAACAAGCTGCTGCTTTCCACCGGCAATGAGACCGATCGGGCGGAAGCCTATCGCGCCTTTCGGGGTCGGGATCCGGACGTGAACGCACTGCTGCGCAAGCGCGGCTTCCCCGTCACCGGCGAGTAACCAGCGGAAGAAGCGGGAGCCCTGTTCGCCGGTCGGCATCGAGGGTTCCCGTACGCTGTCGGTTCAGGGATAGAGCGCGACCGGATTCGAGCCGACCATCTCGACATCGGGATCGGCTGCCGACGATCCGGCCTTGCCGCCTTCCGCGAGAAAAGCGAGCAGATCCTCGTTCAGGCGCTGGGGTTCGGTGGCGAACAGCCCGTGCGGCGCCCCGCTATACTCGATCAACTGCGATGTCGGGATGTTGATCGCGGCAATCCGGGCCGAGGCATCGATCGGTACGATCGTGTCGCTCGTCCCATGGATGATCAGCGTCGGCACTGTGAAGGCCGGGAGATCGAGGCGGAAGTCCTCATAGCCGAAAGCGGTCACGCAATCGATCGTTGCTTTGGGGCTGGCCATGATGGCGAGCGCGAAGGTCCAGTCCATCAGCGCACTGCTCACGGGATGCTTCATCATGCCTACCCCATAGAACTGCTTGACGAATGTCTGCAGGAAGGCGAAGCGGTCCGCGCGGATATTCTCCTTCATCTCCTCCAGGTCGTGGGCGGGCACGCCATCCGGATTGTCATCGTCCTGGAGTACGCGCGGCACGACTGAACTGATCAGCGCTACGCGCGCAATACGCTCGGCTCCGTGGCGGGACAGATAGCGCGCAATCTCGCCTCCGCCCATTGAGAAGCCGACGAGCGAAACGCGCTCCAGGCTCATCGCGCGGATGAGGTCCGCCAGATCGTCCGCAAAGCGATCATAAGTATAGCCGCTCGCCGGATGGCCCGACTAGCCGAAGCCGCGACGGTCATAGGTGATGACCCGATAACCAGCCTCCAGCAGCGCGAGCGTCTGATACTCGAACATGTCGCCGGTGAGCGGCCAGCCATGGATAAGGATGACCGGATGGCCGGACCCCATGTCCTTGACGTGCAGATGGGTTCCGTCGCTGGTCTTGATGTGCATGGTTGAGCTCCGGCGGATGGTTTGTCTCCTGAGAAATCGCCGGGCCGATGCTACGTTCCATCACTCCGTTGCGCCTGGGTCGTTCGCGGCCGCATGGAGCAATGTCCCTAAGGACATGTGGCCTGGGGGAAGGCTGGCCTTCATGATGTCACGGGTGATTGTCGATAATCCTTCAAAGCGGTTGCTCATGGCCAATCCGCGCGGATTCTGTGCAGGAGTGACGCGCGCCATCTCGGCGGTGGAAGAGGCACTTCACCATTTCGGAGCGCCGGTCTATGTGCGGCGGCCCATCGTCCACAATCGTCGCGTGGTGGACCGGTTGAGCGCAATGGGCGCGGTGTTCGTTCAGGAGCTGGACGAGGTGCCCAAGGGCTCAATTGCTATCCTGTCGGCCCACGGTGTGGCCGCCTCCATTCTCGACGAAGCGGCGGAACGGGACCTGCGCGTGCTCGATACGACTTGCCCGCTGGTGGCGCGGGTCCATCGGCAAGTGGCGGACTATTATCATGCCGGGCGCGTGATCCTGCTTGTTGGCCATCGCGGCCATCCCGAGATTGTGGGTACCGTCGGGCAACTGCCGGCGGGCGCGATCATTGTGGTGGCAAGCGCAGCAGAGGTGAAGGCTCTCGAACTCGCCGAAGACACGCCGGTCGCTTATGCCGTGCAGACCACGTTCGCGATGCAGGAAGCGGCTGGCATCATTACTGCGATCGAGCGACGATTCAGAGATGTAGCGCAGCCGCGCTCGAGCGACATCTGCTACGCCACGACCAACCGGCAGAGCGCGGTCGCGCAGATTGCCGTACAGGCCGAGCATGTGCTCGTCGTCGGCGACGAAATGTCCTCGAATGCGAGGCGGCTGGTCGAGGTTGCGCTAAGCGCGGGCTGTCCGAGAGCATCTCTGGTGACGGGCGCGGAGCGGCTTGATGTTGACCGGCTGGCGGACTTGCAGACGATCGGCCTGACTGCCGCGGCCTCATCGCCGCCCGAAGCGATCGACGACGTCCGCCTTGCATTGGAAGCTCAGGGTTTCAGGGCTGAAGAAGTGGCGGGGCGAATCGAGACCGCCGTGTTTCGGCCGGTATCCATGGCGTTCTCTCCCTCGGTTGGTCCCTGAAGCCTGCTCGCCGTCGGAACGAAAGCATCCCGCAGGCTTTCTGAATTCGACAGATCATATACGGACATTGGGTGGATGCTGATTTCAGAAGGCGAAGAAGCGCGTCTGCGCGCTTCATTTCAAACGTTCATCATGGATAAGAGCTTTCCCTGCGTTGGTGCCAAGTCGGCTCTGTCACGCGGAACGCTGAACATCCTGGTCGGCTGGTCGATCGATAGCGCATGGGATGACGTGCGCTTGCATGGCGAGCTAATGGCGTGGGCGGAATCCTATGCGCAAGATCCGGGGCTGTTCCGCAGTCTCGCAATCATCTTTGCGCGCGCGGCGCCACTGGACGAGCAGGCGTATGAACAAGCCATGTGGGAGCGCCTGCAGTCCCTTGCGGACAAGGATGCCTGGCTCGGCCTGCCCTATGACGAACGGGTCAGTCGCGATCCGGAAGATCCGCATTTCTCGCTGAGTTTTGGTGGCGAAGCTTTCTTTGCGGTGGGCCTGCATCCGGCGGCGAGTCGTCCGGCACGGCGTTTCGAGCGCCCCGTGATCGTTTTCAATCTGCACGATCAGTTTGAACAATTGCGGCAGGAAGGGCGCTACGAGAAAATCCGTGAGACGATCATTGCACGCGACGTCGATCTTGCCGGCGAGGCCAATCCGATGCTTGCCCGGCATGGAGAAATGAGCGAGGCGGCGCAGTATAGCGGGCGCCTTGTGAACGATGACTGGAAGTGCCCGTTTCATGATCCGCGAGACGTGGCGTGACGCCCACGCGTATCGCGCCGCGATCCGGCGTGGCGTTCGAGGTGCAGGCAGGACAGCGCCTGACCGTCATCGATCCGGAAGGAACGCAAGTCGCCGACTTGCTGGCGTTCAATCGCGCTGACATTGGCGAAGTGCTGAGCAGTGGCCGCACGCTGGATTATGAGGAGACCATCCGCCTGACGACCGGTAACCGGCTGTGGTCCAACCGGTCCAACGTACTTCTGACGATCGAGCGGGATACGGTGGGTTGCCACGATTTCCTGCTGACGCCGTGCAGCGTCGACACCTTTCTCCATTTCTATCCCGACAAGCCGGTGGTGCCCGGTTGCTTCGGAAATCTGGCCAAAGCGCTCAAGCCCTATGGCGTGAGCGAAGATATGATTCCCGTCGCCTTCAACTGTTTCATGAATGTGCCGGTTGGTCCGGACGGAAAGATCAGCGTGCTACCCCCGCTCAGCAAGGCAGGTGACCGAATCGTGCTGCGGGCCGAAATGGACCTCGTCATCGGTCTGACCGCTTGCTCGGCCTATGCGAGCAATGGCGGGAGTTTCCGTCCGATCGACTATATGGTCGAAGACGCGACCTGATCAGCGCAGGCGTTTGTCATTTGCGGTCACTGCGCTGTGATAGGGCACGAGCATCTTGCCCGGCATGGCCATCAGGGCCACCGCAGCTGCAACATTCCGTTCCATGATCGCCATCCACTCGTGCGGCCAGAGCAAGGCGCCCGAAGCAAGCCGGCGCATGTCGCGGGCATTGGCATCGCTGGCGTGACGGAGGCGGCGAGTCCCCCGACTATGGACTTGGGACGCCTTGCCGAATGCGTCGAGCTTCTCGCTGACCATCAGCGATAGTTCCTTGCCGTCTGCCGTGAATGGCGACTGCCAGGCAGCAAGGAGAATGGGCGTTCGGGCGAGCAGCACATTCTGGGTGCTGACCATCGTCTCGGCAGCGCGCACGCCCGTCTGAAAAAGGTCGAGCCAGAGAGAGAAGGGATTGGCAGCCATGTCGATGCTCCTTTGCAACGAGGACAATGCTTCAGGAGGCGATTGGCCCCGTCTTTTGCGCGGTTATTTTTGCCGGGGAAGGGGATGGCGTGGCGGTGGTGGCGGGGGCCGGCGAGATTGGAAATCAGGCAATCCACAATCGCAGCAGCCAGGCGACGAAGCCAAGCACCGCGACACTCGCCAGCCAGATTCCCGCCATCCACCCGAGGCGCTGCCACAGTGGGGCCTCGTCCGGGTCGTGCATCAATGATAGCCCTCATGGCCAACCTTGCCCCGGAACACCCAATAGGCCCAGGCTGTGTATGCGAGGATGAGCGGCAAGGTGAGCGCCACGCCGACGAGCATGAAGATCTGGCTCGATTCCGGCGCAGCGGCATCCCAGATCGTGATCTGATCGGGGACCACATAGGGCCAGATCGTGACGCCGAGCCCCGCCATGCCAAGCAGGAAGAGCGCCAGCGCGAGCAGGAACGGCATGAGCTGGCGGCGGGCCTTGAGCGAATAGAAGAACGCGCCGGCGACGATGGCCGTGAGGAGCGGCACCTGGCTCGCGAACAGGATGTTCGGCATCTCCAGCCAGCGCTCACGGTAATCGGGCAGGAGCAGCAGATTATAAGCGCTGACGGCGCCCATCAGCAGCAGCGTCGCGAGGGCTGCGCGAAAGGCGAGGCGATAGGCGTGCTCCTGCACGTCGCCTTCCAGCTTCCAGATCATCCAGCAGGCGCCGAGCAGGGAATAGCCCGCCACCACGCCAACACCGGTCAGCAAGGTGTAGGGCGTCAGCCAGTCCCACCAGCTGCCGTCATAAGAGCGGCCGGTTACGTCGATGCCTTGCAAAAGAGCGCCCAGGATCATGCCCTGCGCGAGCGCGGCAATGACCGAACCGCCGAAGAAGGAAAGGTCCCACAGAGCGCGGTGCCCCGGATCGCGCCAGCGGAACTCGAATGCCACGCCGCGGAAGACGAGCCCGAGCAGCATGGCGATGATAAGCGGATAGGTCGCCGGCAGAATAACGGCGTAGGCCAGCGGGAAGGCCGCCATGAGGCCCCCGCCGCCCAGCACAAGCCAGGTCTCGTTACCATCCCACACGGGCGCGATGGAGTTCATGGCGCGGTTGCGACCTTGGCCGACCTTGAGCGTCGGGAACAATATGCCGATGCCGAGATCGAAACCGTCCATCACGACATAAGCGAAGACGGCGAAGGCGATGATGAACGCCCAGATGACAGTGAGATCGATCATGTGTCGCCCCTCCCTGCGGGTAGCGGTGTCGATCCGCCCGGATTCTGGGCTGGCCCTGGTGTGATGCCGGCGGTGCGGATCGGGCCGCGCTCGCCAGCTTCGACGCCTGACTCACCGGCGTGGGGTGCAGCATTCATTAAGCGGAGAATATACCAGGTGCCCGCGCCAAAGACCGCGAAGTAGATTACGACGAAAGCGAGAAGGGATGCGGCGATGGCCGGGGCCGCAAGCGGGGAGGCCGCATCGGCTGTGCGCAGCAGGCCGTAGATTACGTAGGGCTGGCGGCCGACTTCCGTCGTTACCCAGCCCGCGATGACAGCGACGAAGCCCGCTGGCCCCATCACCAGTGCAAAGCGATGCAGCAGCGGCCACTCATACAGTCCCTTGCGCCAGCGAGCGAACAGGCTGGCGACACCCAGGGTCAGCATCAGCACGCCGAGGCCGACCATGATGCGGAAGGACCAGAACACGACGGCGACCGGGGGGCGCTCATCGGCGGGGATTGTCTTCAGGCCCTCAAGCGGCGCGTTGATGTCATGCTCGAGCAACAGCGAAGTGAGGCCGGGAAGCTCCACGGCGTAATCGACCCGTTCCTCTTTCTCGTTCGGCAGGCCGAAGAGAATGAACGGCGCGCCATCCGGATAGCTTTCGTAATGGCCTTCCATGGCCAGCACCTTGGGCCGCTGATGCTCCCAGCTGTTGAGCCCATGCATATCGCCCACGAAAATCTGGACCGGCGCAACCAGCGCAATCATCCACATCGCCATGGAGAACATCTTGCGCGCGTGGACGTTGGCGCGGTCGCGCAGCAGATGCCAGGCGCCGACAGCGCCGACGACAAGGGCCGTCGTCAGATAGGCGGCGGTCACGGTGTGGACGAGGCGGAACGGGAAGCTGGGATTGAAGATGATCGGCAGCCAGCTTTCACCGGGCAGGAACTGGCCGTTCTCGCCCATGATGTGGCCCTGCGGCGTTTGCATCCAGCTATTGACCGAGAGAATCCAGAAGGCCGAGACGAACGTGCCGATGGCGACCATGAGCGTTGCGAAAAAATGGAGCTTCTTGCCCACGCGGTTCATGCCGAACAGCATGACCCCGAGGAATCCGGCTTCCAGGAAGAAGGCCGTCAGCACTTCATAGGCCATCAAAGGCCCGATCACCGGTCCGGCGAGATCGGAGAAGACCGACCAGTTGGTGCCGAACTGATAGGACATGACGATGCCCGAGACGACGCCCATCGCAAAGGTGATCGCGAAGATCTTGAGCCAGTAGCGGAACAGGTCGAGGTAGACCTGCTTGTTGGTCTTGAGCCACAGCCCTTCCAGCACGGCGAGGTAGCTCGCGAGGCCGATCGAAAAGGCTGGAAAAATGAAGTGGAAGCTCACCGTGAAAGCGAACTGGATACGCGCCAGCAGGAGAGCGTCGGCCTCCGCGAACATAGCTTTTATCCCCAGTCAGTTACTGGTGCCGACAGCTCAGAGCGCCGGTGAGGGCGCCTTAGCATCCACGATGAGTCGTTAGAAGAATATTCGGAAGGGTTCGGCGTGATGATGACGAGGCGGCACATGCAGAATCTGCAATCAGGCGCGCGACGTGAGAACACAGAAGGGGCCGCAACCGCGTGCTGGTTGCGACCCCTCCACACTCGACGTCCAGACCGTGATCAGAAGCGCTTCTTCACGCTCAACGCCCATTCGCGTGGGCGGCCCGGCTGCGCATTCGCATAGCCCTGGCTACCCACCGTCTGATCATAGATCGTCAGCAGATAATATTCATCGAACAGGTTGGTCACCTCAAGAGAGACATCCAGATCCTCATCCGCATTCCGCCAGGTCAGTCGGGCATTGGCGACACCATAGGCATCGATGCGGTTGCTCGAACGGTTGGCAGAAACCGTATAGACCTTGCTCTGATAGGAACCGTCGATACGCGGCGTCAGTGAACCGGCCGTGCCGAGGTCGATCCGGTATTGCGCACCGATGCTCCACTTCCACTCGGGCGTGTAGGGCGCATAATCACCGAACTGCGGGCCATTAAGGTTCGTCGGGCCACCCACGGCGACGGTCGTCGCTCCGACCGTGTAGGAGCCGAACGTCTTATACTCGAAGTCAATATAGCTGAGCGAGCCATCGATTGTCATGCCCTCGGTCGGCCGAAGCGTGACTTCCACTTCGATGCCCTTCACGTCGGCGTCACCAGCGTTGACAGGGAGCGCACACGGGAAGCCGAAGCCGGGGCCAGTGAGTGCCGTGCAGTTGCCGAGCGTGAGCTGAATGCCCTTATATTTGCTGAGGAAGGCCGCAACGTTGAAGCGCACCACACGGTCGAACAGATCAGTCTTCAAGCCGATTTCATAGGCGTCGAGCGTTTCCGGTCCGAACGAGAGGGCCTGCTGGACGAAGAACGGGCGCGGATTCACGCCACCGCCTTTGAAGCCGGTGGAGAACTGTGCGTAGGCCATCACATCGCTGGAGAAGGCGTACTGGACGTTCGCACGATAATCCACGCGGTTTCCGCTATATTCGCCGACCGTGCCATTCAGCGGCAGAACCAGGTTCGCCATTGTCGACGTGGGGTCGAGATAGGGGCGCTGGCGAATGTAGGTGTAGGTCTTCGCTTCTTCCGTGTAGCGGATGCCGCCCGTCAGCGTCAGAGGCTCGATCGGATTCCAGGAAATATGCGCGAAAAGCGCCTTGCTGTCGGCCTCCACCGGATCGCTCTGCTGGAACTGAAGCGATGACGAGCGCAGGTCCTGGAACGACGTGTAGACCGACTTCTGATCGCTATAATAGCCGCCCAGGGTGAACTCGATCTGCTCGTTGATTGAGCCGTTGAGGCGCAGTTCCTGACTGAAGAATCGGAAGGTCAGCGGTCCATAGCCGAGGCTGTGCGCCAAGGGTGAGACGTCGTTGTCATTGTTGAAGTTGGATTCATACTCGCGATAGGCGGTGATCGAGTTGAGCTGGAAATTCGGGGACAGTTCCCAGTCGATCTGGCCCGAAACGCCCCAGCCTTTGAAGCGCACGCGTCCATTGCCGGTCGACGCGAGGTACGGCCCGTCCGCAGGGTTGTCGTAGGTGGCGTAGTTGCAATACTGACCGCACACGAAACGGGTGTCATAGGGCACAACTGCAGCAAATGGCTGAATGTCACGCACGCCGCTGGGCGGTGTGCCGGTTGTGTAAGGCGGATTGGGCGCCAACGGGAAGTTGGGGCTCGCGAGACCGCCATTGGGATAAAAGCGCTCAAGCAGAACCGAGCCAGCCGCCTGACGATCATCATCCGTGTAGTCGGCGATGATGTTGATATCGACGGTCTCCGCCGGACGAAAGCGCAGTTGCCCGCGCACGGCCATGTAGTTGACCTCGCCTTCCTTGCCGAGCAGGCAGTCGTCGCGGTTTGTCCGCGCTGGAATGCCGCCGACAGGGTTCATCAGGCTTCCGCCATTGAGCGGCGCGGTCGCTGGCAAGGTCGCGGTGCCCCCCGCAGGGTATACGCAGCCATAATCGAGGCGATCGACATAGCCTTCTTGCTTCTTGGCGACACCCGCAAGTCGCATGTCGATGCCCGGGGCGATGTTGAAGTCGGCGCTGCCGCGCAGATCGATGCGATTGCGGCTGCCATAGGCGGCGGCGACATAGCCGGAATTTGAGCCTTCGGGCTTCTGCGAATAGAGCTTCACAGCGCCGCCGATCGAGTTACGGCCGGCCAGCGTACCCTGAGGGCCGCGGAGCACCTCGACGCGATCGAGATCCAGCAGATCGAGGATCGATCCGGTCAGCGTCGCGTAGTAAACGTCATCGACATAGAAGCCGACGCCGGGTTCAACCGCAGGATTGAAGTCAAACTGCCCCACGCCGCGGATGTTGGCGCCGAGAGAGGGGCCGAAGGCGGCGCCCTGTGGCTTCAGCGTTACAGAGGGCGCCTGATTGGCCACCTGGCTGATGTCCGTCTGGCTGCGGGCCTCCAGCATCTCGGCATTCACGGCCGTGATTGCGATCGGCGTGTCCTGCAGATTCTGCTCGCGAAACTGGGCAGTCACAATGATCTCGCCAGTGTCGCCTGCCTGCGGTGCATTGTCCTGCGCGGTGGTATTCTGCGCCAAGGCGCTACCGGATGTGATCAGCGCGATTGCTGAAGACCATAATGCGAAACGTGATTTCCTCATGACATCGTCTCCCCTCTGCTTAATCTATTTACGATTTCCTATAATTGTAATTTCAAAGGATGCGAAGCGAAATGTGCGCACGTGAGCAGCTCAGACAGACCCTGTTTCCCGTCCTACGAATCTGACAGAATCAACGTCGCTCAAGCTCATGCTAGGCAGGAATCAGCATTGCGACCTCTCCGGTCGTTCGCCGCAAGCGAAAGACATCTGGGTTCAACCGGACGAGCTTGCACCTTTTCCTCGCGCAGGAGGCGCAAATGCCTGACAAAGCGAGAAGCCACAGTGCAAGAACCAGGCAAGGAGAGAGACATGGCGTTTTACGCGAGGGCTGCTGAGATCATCCTCTGCAAGTGCTGCGATGGTGCTGGCAATGACCGGTAATGCAGCAGCCCAGGGCATATCAGCCGAAGACTATGCGGTCGCACGCGCTGAGATCGTCAATCTGTCGAACCGGCTCATGATCGCGTCCGACGCGCGTGATGCCGACACCTATGCCGAGAGCTTCGCCAGCGATGGTGTGCTGGACTGGATCGGCGGCATCGAACATGGCCGCGAAGCGATCCGCAAGGCAATCGAGGAATGGCGGGGCCAGATCGCTAAAAAGACGACGCTTTCACAGGACGCCAACTCGCAACCGCGCACGCGCCACTACGTGCTGAACCATGATATCACGGTCAACCCGGACGGCATGACGGCGACTGGCCGCGTGTACTGGTTCGCGCTGACGAACAGCACGCCGCAGACTGATGTGCAGGTGCTCTACTTCGGTCATGTGATCGAAGACTATGTGAAGGAGGATGGCAAGTGGCTGTTTTCCAAGCGTGTCGTATTCAACGAATCTCGCCATAATCGGGCGCTATTTTATCCCGAGCTGGGCGAGAAGGACCCGCGCGAACCGGGCTGAATCGCGCGCGGGAACACTGTTTGCGGTCTGCGGCGAGGCGGACATGGTCCTGCACGATTGATGCTGGCCAGCCCGGCGGAATCGTGAAATTGATCCCGCCATGCGTTTCAAAGGCCTCGATCTCAACTTGCTTTACGCGCTGCGCATGCTGCTCGAGGAGCGTAGCGTTTCCCGCGCAGCGGAGCGCATGAACATCAGCCAGCCGGCAATGAGTGCTGCCTTGACGCGCATGCGGGACTATTTTTCGGACGATCTGCTTGTCCAGGTCGGGCGGCGCATGGTGCCCACCGCTTATGCCGAAAGTTTGCGGCCGCTTGTTTCCCAAGTTCTGGAAAAGGCCGATGAGCTTATCTCGACGTCCAGCACGTTCGATCCCGCCACGTCCAGCCGCCGCTTCCGGATCAGTGCGTCCGACTACATGGTTACCGTTCTGATCGGCCCTCTCACGCGGAAGTTTGCGACTATAGCACCCAACGTCCGCATAGACGTCTACCCGACAGGACCGGAGGCGAATGCCGATCTTGAGAGGGGGGAAATCGACCTCGTCGTCAGCCCAGAAGAATATCAGTCCTCCTCCCACCCCAGCGAAATGTTGCTTGAGGACGAGCATGTCGTGATCGGGTGGAAAGGCAATCCGGCGCTTGAAAAGCCTCTGGATCGGAAAACATTGTTTTCGCTTGGCCATGTCGCAGTGCGTTTCGGCCAATCCCGGGAAACCTCCTTCGCGGAACAGCAACTCTATCCTCATCTCGAAAAGCAACGTACCGAGTTGACAACGCACAGCTTTTCCAGCGTGCCAGGCCTCGTGGTAGGGACAATGCGTGTGGCCTTTGTCCAGAGGCGGCTCAGCGATGCATTCGTGGATATGTTGCCGATCGTGGTTCATCCCGATCCACTCGGCCTCCCGCCACTAAGGGAGATGGTCCAGTATCACACAGCCCGCGCCAACGATGCCGGCATCAGCTGGATCGTGCGGCAGATGCACGACATTTTAGGGTCGTAGATACGTATAGTTTTTCTGGATGCTTCTGCATTCAAACAATGCATTTTCCATATTTTATTTTGCCTCCTACACTCCGGCAATCCGAGCAACGGTACAACGATGGAGAGGTGAGCAATGGTAAATCTCCGCGCAGATTTGAGGGTGCCATCGGCTTGTGCTCCTAATTGGAGCGTTCAGTGCTCGTCCCAGCTGACCATCCGATCAGGCGATTACGGCGATTTCAGCCGTTTCGTCGCGACGCCCGACCAACTCGAATAAAACGGGACGAACGATATGCAGGGCCTGAACATCCTCATCATTGGCGGCGGAATAGGCGGCCTGACGTCAGCGATTGCCTTGGGCAAGCAGGGTTTCTCCGTGACGGTCATCGAGCGCGATCCAGATTGGAGCGTTTACGGTGTCGGTATCATCCAACAGAGCAACGTGCTGCGCGCGGCTCACATGCTGGGCATATTGGACAAATATGCAGCGGCTGGCGTGGGTTTCGATGCTGTCGAGGTTTTTGCCCCCGACGGTGCCAAGGTTGCGCGGGTGCCGTCTCCGCGCCTGCTTCCGGACTATCCGGCCAATCTGGGCATCGGTCGTCGCCAGCTTCAGAAAGTGTTGGGCGATGCGGCGATTGAGGCGGGGGCGCAGATTCGGCTGGGCGTCATGGCAGACAGCATCAGTGACAAGGGCGATACTGTCGAGGTCACGTTCTCGAATGGAACATCCGAAGCCTATGACGCGGTCATCGGAGCGGATGGCGTTTACTCACAGACCCGCCAGATGATCCTGCCTGATGCTGAAAAGCCTGAGTTTACCGGCCAGGCGGTATGGCGCTACAATCTTCCGCGGCCAGCCAAGCTGGACGTGCTGCAAGTCTATAACGGCGCGATCGGCGCTGGTCTCGTGCCGATCAGCCCGGACCTCATGTACATCTATGTGACCACGCCGGAACCGGGCAATCCCAAATATCCGCGCGAAGGCCTTGCAGCGGCCATGCGGAGCAAGCTTGCAGGCTGTTCGCCGGCTCTGCGCGATCTGGCTGACGGGATCACGGATGACAACGGCGTGGTCTATCGTCCGCTGGAAGGCATGCTCGTCGAGGGGCCATGGAGCAAGGGCAGGGTCGTCTTGATCGGCGATGCCGTTCACGCGACCACGCCGCACCTGGGCCAAGGCGCCGGTATGGCGATTGAGGATAGCATCGTGCTTGCGGAAGAGCTGGCGCGGCACGCGTCCGTCGAACAGGCATTTGCAGCCTTCCACGACCGCCGCTTCGAGAGATGTGCCTACATCGTGCGGTCCAGTCACGCCATTTGCATGGGGCAGCTCGGGAAAGGCCCGCCCGTCGATAATGCCAAAGCGACCGCCGAAATGTTCGAGCGGACCGCGCAGCCAATTTGAAAGGAAACCGAACATGAGCCGCGTTACTGATATTCGCTATGTCGGCTATGCCGTCACGGACCTTGCTGCCGAAGCCAGCTTTTATGAAGAAAAATGGGGGCTTGGGCGCGTCGCGAGTGATGATGGCATGGTCTGGTTCAAGACCGCAGGCCATGACGAGCACCATGTGGTGCGGCTGCGCGCCGGCGATGAGAATCGCGTCGATGTTATCGCGCTGGCAACCGAGAGCCGCGCCGATGTCGATGCGCTGTGCGAGAAGGTCCGCGCGTCCGGCGCAAAGCTCGTCAGCGAACCGCACGATCTGACGACCCCCGGTGGCGGCTATGGTTTCCGCTTCTTCAGCCCGGACGGCCTGCTGATGGAAATCTCATCCGACGTTTCGCGCGGGGAGAAGCGGGAGATCACGCGGTGGGAAGGCTTGCCGGTCAAGATCAGCCATATCGTGTTGCACTCGCCCGATCATCAGGCTGCCGTGCGCTTCTTCTGCGATGTGCTGGGCTTCAAGGTTTCCGACTGGCTTGGCGATTTCATGTGCTTTCTGCGCTGCAACAGCGCGCATCACCGTATCGCACTTCTGCCCGGGCCGCCCTGTCTCAACCATGTCGCCTATGACATGACCGACGTGGACGGCATGATGGCTGGCATCAGCCGCCTGAAGCAGAACAAGATCGATATTCGCTGGGGCCCGGGTCGCCACACGGCGGGCGACAACACCTTCTCTTACTTCGTGACGCCCTCGGGCTTCACGGTGGAATATACTGCGGAGCTGGAAGAAGTGGATTTCGAGGCTCACGAACCGAAGGTTCACGTGCCTGCGCCGCGCGTCATGGATCAGTGGGGGATCGGTGTCGGTGGCCCGCAGACCATGCCCCATCCCGAGGCCAATCCCGGCTTGTTCGTGGCAGTGGAGGCCTGATCCGTGGCGTTGTTCGAGTATTTCCCAAACTACATCTGGAACCTCTCGGTTGCCATCGCGCTGGAAAGCGGCGGACGCATCGGCGAGATCGTCGACATGTGTCAGCCGATCAAGGATGCGGCGGCCAGCGGTGCAGATGCCGGCACGCCGCAATTCATGGCGCAATGGGTGCGTGTGGCCGACACGCTGATCGAGCTGGCTGATGAGGACATCGCCAAAGGGCGGTCCTTCTCGGCGTCGGAGAAGCTGGAGCGGGCCTCGCTCTATCTACTCGTTGCCGAGCGGATGCAGGGCCATGGCACGCCAGGTCGAGAGGAGACCTATGTCCGCGCTCTGGCGAGCTTCGCGAAATCGACTGACCTCGGCAAGATCAACCGTGAGCGCGTCGAAATCCCGCTCGAAGGCGGCAAGACCATGTCGGCGCTTTACACGCGGGCGCCGGGCGAGGGGCCGCGTCCGGTCGTCGTCTATTGCAACGGACTCGATAGCTGCAAGGAGCTGCTCTACTGGTCCCGCCTGCCCGAGGCATTGGCTCGGCGCGGCGTTTCCACGCTCTGCGTCGATCAGCCCGGCACCGGAGAGGCGCTGCGTCTGCATAACCTGCCTGTTGATCCGCATAGCGAGAACTGGGCGTCCAGGGCCGTCGACTGGCTTGAGACGCAGCCGGACGCGGACCCCAAACGCATCGGCATGACCGGCATTTCGCTGGGCGGCCATTTCGCGCCGCGCGCCGTCGCTTTCGAGCCGCGCTTTGCGAGCGGCGCCTGCTGGGGCGCAAATCACAATTGGCGTGAAGTTCAGGACAAACGTATGCGCCGCGAGGGCGAAAACCCGGTGCCGCATTATTGGGCGCATGTGTTCTGGGCTTTCGGTGCAAAGGATATGGACGATTTCCTCGCCAAGTCCGAGGAGATGAACCTCAATGGCCGCATGGACGGCGTGCGCGTGCCGTTCCTGGTGACGCATGGCGCGCATGACCGCCAGATCAGCGTGCAATATGCGCATGATTGCTACGAGCAGCTCGTCAACAGCCCGCGCCGTGAGCTGAAGATCTTCACTGAGCGTGAGGGCGGCGTCGAGCATGTCGGTGCGGACAACATGTCCTATGGCCGCGACTATATCGCCGACTGGTTCGCCGAGACGCTGGGCGGCCATACGGCCTGAGTGCGGTCGGACGGCGCCACAAAAGCCTGTTGAAGAGGATTTCTGACCATGGATACTGTCCCTGTTCGCCGTATCGTGACCGGCCATGACGCCCAAGGTCGCGCGATCATTCAGGATGATGGCCCGGTGCCCCGCGTCCAGCAGGTCGGCGGCGCGATCGGTCCGATGTTTCACGAGGTGTGGAACACCCGCGCCACACCTGCACCGATCGACGCGGCGTCCGGCGAGCCGGAAGAAGACGGCATCAAGCTGGCGCCGCCGGCCAACGGCACGCGCATTCGCGTGCTGGATATCCCGCCTGAGGGCGACAAGCTCAAGAATCTGACTGAGGAAGAGCGACGCGCGCATTTCGCCGAGATTGGTGCCGGTGAAGCCGTGGCCCAGAGCGACCGGCACGCCTTCATGCACCGGACCGAGACCATCGATTACGGTATCGTGCTGGAGGGTGAAGTCACCCTGATCATGGACGAGGGCGAAACTGTCTGCCGCGCAGGTGACATCATCGTGCAGCGCGGCACCAATCACGGCTGGGCCAACCGCACGGATGTCAATTGCCGCATCGCCTTCATTCTCATTGACGGCAAATATACCGGAGAGCTGGCCGGTTGATCGGGTTCGCCGGACGATGATCGAGAGCGCTCCAGTCACCCGTCCGTTTCGGCCGGATGACCGGACAGACCCGTTGCTCAGGGGCGGATGCTGATGCGGATTATCGTCACGGGAGCAGGTGGGTTTCTGGGCAGGGCCGTTGTGCCGCTGCTGCGCGATCATGAGATCGTCGCAACGGATCGGGTCCTGCCGGCTGATGTGGAGGGCGTGGTTGGGGATATCGCCGATCCGGCGTTTGTTCGAGACCTGCTCGGGCAGGGGTGTGACGCGGTGATCCATCTGGCTTCGATGCCGGGTGCTGCGGTGGCAGCCGATCCGGCTCAGGGCTGGGCAGTCAATCTGGATGGTCTGCGGATGCTTGCTGGTGAGGCGGCGAAAGCGGGCAAGCGCCCGCGCTTCGTCTACGCCAGCTCGATTGCCGTGCTGGATGATCTGCATCCCGAAACACCTGTCGATGACGACACGCCCTTGCTGCCCGGCTCACATTATGGCGCGCTCAAGATGATGGGCGAGGCATGGCTGGCCCTGCTTCATCGGCAGAATGCTGTTTCTGCGGTGAGCCTTCGCTTGCCCGGCCTCGTTGCGCGTCCATCGGGCGGCAGCGGCTTTGGCTCGGCATTCCTGAGCGAAATCTTCTGGGCCATCGCGCAAGGACGCCCGCTGGAAATGCCGGTTTCCCCCGGTGGCACAAGCTGGCTGATGTCGGTGAGCGCGGCCGCTGCAAATATCGTACATGCGCTCACGGTGAACGATGACGCGCTCCCGCCCTCACGGGCTGTGACGCTGCCGGCGCTGCGCGTGAGCATGACTGAACTGGCCGATGCGATCGCGCGCCATTGCGGGCAGGAGCCGCAGCTGACTTATGCGCCTGTGCCGCAGATCGAGCGGAGCTTCGCTTCCTATCCGGACCTTCGGGCGGCCGCTGCCGAGGTGGCCGGGTTTCGCCCGGATGCTTCACTAGCCGATCTCGTTGCGACAGCACTGAGGCAGGGTATCGCACCATAAAGCACGGTCGGCACGCGCTCAGTAGGGCAGGTAAAAATCCAGCGTGAAGCCGATGATCCGGCCGAGGAAGACCACGCCGATCCAGAAGATCAGCGACAGGCCGCCTGCCAGCTTGACGCGCGTGGGGATGGTGTCCGCGCGATCCCAGACGGTAACCGTCTTCCATGTCGAGAAGTGAAACCACGCCATGTTGGCGCCCGCGAGCGCGATCAGCACCAGCTTCCATTGGAAGTAGGGATTGACGGCATAAGTGGAGGCCTTGCTCACGAACATCAGCAGGCCCGTGACCAAAGCGACTGCGAAGGCACCCCAGGTGAGCTTGAGTGTTTCCCGCGACATGAGCGTGATGGGGCGCTCGCGGGAGGCCCAGCCGAGCAGGCGCAGGTCCATGACGGCAATCGTGCCGACAACCAGCACCAGGGCGATGACATGGATGCTCTCGATGATCGGGAAGGTCCAGTTGGAGGTCGCGATGTAATCGCCAAGCGCGGAATATTCGAGATCCATCCAGAGCTGCGTCAGGTCCATATGTCCTTCCCTCTCAGATCGGCGCGTAGCCGATCCAGCGACCGGCGAAGATGATCAGGCACCAGAGCAGCAGCAACAATATGGCGTGCATGCGGGTGGCGGCGGCTGTTCTGCCTTGCGGCGGCATTGCCAGGATGCGGCGATTCAGTGCGGTGCTGAGGAGCAGGGCAATCACGATGAGGATCATCTTGAACCAGAAGACCGGATTGACCAGCTCGCGCGCGGGCTCGGCGATCACCAGCAGCAGCCCGGTGACAAGCAGGCCGATGAAGCCCCAGAAAATCCAAGGACCGAACCGCGCGACTATCCGGGCCGGCGATGCGTCCCTAGCATAAAGGCCGAGGACGCGCAGGTTGATCAGCGTGGAGGAACCGAACAGTGCGGCGATGCCCAGAATATGCAGCGACTGGAGCGAGGGAATGATCCAGAAGCTGGATTGCAGCATCTGGCTGAAGGCGGAGGCGGAGATGCTGTCTGCCAACGCCGGCAACGACGTGCTGCGCAGCCACTCCGCGGCCTCAAAGGTCAGATCGACCAGTGACATTGCTTGTCCTCCCCCATTCGCACCGTTTCATGCCCGGTGCCCGTCCCGTTAGGGCCCGTGCATTCTGCCGTTGCTGCTATTGCCCGGTGACGCCCATCGTCTGTGCCGCGCCGGTCACTTCCGCTTCCCCTTCGGTCGCGACACCTTCCTCGATCTGGTCATATTCGACTGCGAAAGAGGGGTCGCAATTATAAGGATAGACGTAGTTTCCGGGCTGCGCGTTCCACTTCATGTAGCGTGCGCCATTGTTGTTGACCGTCTCGGGATCGGTGAACCACTGGGTACCTTCCAGCGTCTTGCCATCATCGCTCAGCTGATAGCGCTCCACGAAGATGGCGTTCTCCGAGTGATCGAGGCCATTGTTCGTGATGGTGGAGGGAAGCAGATGCGTGGTCTCGATCACCAGATCGCGCCCTTCCCACCGGCCGACCGAGTGGCCCAGATTGCTGTGCGGCGCATCCTTGGGCGGATGCGGACGGCCATCCATGAAGATGATCCGCGTCTGATCAAAATATTCGAGCTTGAAGACGATCATCTCGGGCGTCTGGTAGATCTCGAAGGGGAAAGGCCCCTGCATCGTGTAGATGACGGACGAAACGCGGCAGACATTGGTGAGCTTCATGGCCTCGGCAGGGCGCCATTGCGCGGCCTTGGCGAGAGCCTCCGGCTTCACGTCGAGGCCGCCATATTCGCCCATCGGAAACTCGATGTAGCTGGCGTCATCCATCATCACCGTGTTGGGCGGCAGCTTGGCGACCATATCGGCATTATAGGGGTGCTGCTGGCGGCTGGGCGCCCAGAAGCCGGATAAATCGGGAAGGTCCGCCTGTGTGACCTCCGTTGCGGGCTGCTGCTGGGCCAGAAGGGCGGACGGCGCCGTGAGAGCCGTGAGGAACGCGGCGCCGATAGCGGCTCTGATCATCGAAATATCCCCTCCACGAGTAGCGCTGATACCGGCGCCGGGCGCTGCCCTGGCGGCGGCTCAATCGTCCTTGGTGTTGAATGCCTGCTGGACGACCGGTTTTCCATTGGCGTCATAGGCCTGGCGCAGGCGCAGATAACGCTGGCCGTTGCGCGCCTGCCAGCCTTCGATCATGACTTTTTGTCCCACCCTCAGCGTGTCGCGGGACCAGCCGCGCCGCTGCAGCGTGACGGGTGCGCTCGTCTCCACACGCCACATATGCGTGTCGCCGCTCCTCGACTGAACCTTCAGCACGATCGACCCGTGGGGATTGCCGAAGCGATAGGCCTCAACCTCGCCCTGGATCTTGACCATCCTGCTATCGTCGAAGAACGCGGCGAAGGAATGATGGGCGCCGGCGGCAACCGGGGCCAGCAGCGTCGCAGCGGCGACAATCATGCTTTTTCGAACCATGCCTTTCGAGCTCCTCATCCTGTCACATCATTCAACGTCCCACGATGATTATGCAGTCTTATTATTGGATTGATCAAGCAATTTACGCGCTGTTGCTGTTCGCTCTCAGCTCTTTGGGGTCGCGACCTCAGGATTTTGCTAGAACAATCGGCCTTTGCCACGCTTACGTCGCTGGGAGGCAATCTGAAGCTATCGACAAATCATAATAAAAACTGATCGAAAACGACAATTACAAACCATTGGACCGATCAGCGCGCACGTGCGATTCTGATCTTAAGACCAGGAAAAGGTCATCCGCGGGAGGGAGCCAGATGCGTGCATGTCTTCTTGCAGGTTCGTGACATCGTTTTTGGCGATGCGCCGGCAGGCGCCCGTTCAATCAGGCGTCTCCTGAGGGCTATGATATCCACGGTCAGAACGCGCCCTACTCCCAGTCCAGCATGAGGAATTTCTGATGGCGACCAGTCCCGTCCTATATTTCGCACCCGGCACATGCGCCCGCGTTTCCCTCACGGCGCTCGAGGAAATCGGCGAACCGTTCGAGACGCGACTGCTGGTCTTCATGAAAGGGGATCATCGCGCGCCGGATTTCCTGGCCGTCAATCCGTCCGGCAAGGTGCCCGCGCTGGTGACCGATGAAGGCACGATTACCCAGAATAGCGCGATCCTGTGGTATCTCGCTGCGCGCTACCCGGAGGCTGAGCTGCTGCCCCGGCCGTCCTCTCCGATGGAAGCGGCGGAGTTGATCGCGCAGCTGTCACATTTCTCGGCGGACCTGCACCCGCTGGTGACGCGCATCGTCATGCCCGTCCCGATCGTGAGTTCGCCTGAGGCAGAGATGCAATTGCGCGAGAACGGCGCGCAGGGTCTTACCTTCCACCTTCGCGTTATCGAGCAGACGCTGGCCGACCGGCCCTGGCTGCTGGGCGAGCGCTGGTCAGTGCTCGATTCCTATCTCGGCTGGGTCTGGTTCAGAACGACGGGCGCGGGGTTCGACGGATCGGAATTCTCCCGCATTGGCGAACATTATGCGCGCCTCAACGAGCGGCCTGCTGTGAAGCGCTGCATTGCCCGGGAGGCGGCTGCGCAGGCGGAGCTCGTGACGCGGGGTCTGGCACCAGCACATCTCAAAAATGTCTGACAGCCGGGGCACATCGCCCGTGTCCGCAAAACAAAGGGAATATAGATGATCCTTGCTACACTGCAGGACGGAACGCCAGACGGCCGCCTGGTGGTAATATCGCCGGACCGGACTCATTATGCCCTCGCGCCTGTGCAGAGTCTGCGCGAAGCCATGGAGAACTGGGCTGTCGTCGCGCAGGCCCTGGGTGCGGTCAGTTCGTTTCCCGAGCCGGTTTCAGGCGCGCGCTTTGCCGCGCCGCTGCTGCGCGCGTGGCAGTGGCTGGATGGATCGGCCTTTCCCACGCATGGGCAGCTCATGGAGGTCGCCTTCGGCCACGATCCGCTCGATGACGATTTTCCGCTCATGTACCAGGGCATGTCGCATCAGTTTCTCGGGCCTGACGAAGACGTGCGTCTGCCGGCGGAAGAACATGGCATCGATTTCGAGGGCGAGTATGCCGTCATCACCGATCATGTGCCGATGGGGACGAGCGCGGCAGACGCGCTCTCGCACATCAAGCTGGTCGTGCAGCTCAATGACTGGTCCTTGCGGGCCATTGCCCCGCGCGAGATGAAGACCGGGTTCGGCTGGGTCCACGCCAAGCCTGCCTGCTCCGTCGCGCCCTTTGCCGTGACGCCCGAGGCGCTGGGCGCTGGATGGCGGGACGGGCGCGTTGCTCTGGATCTGCATATTACGTTCAACGAGCGGCCGTTCGGTCACGCGAACGGGGCGGCGATGGCCTATGGCTTTCATGAACTGATCGCCCATGCCGCCTTCAGTCGCGATCTTGCCGCCGGCACGATCATCGGGTCCGGCACGGTTTCCAATCCCGATTATGCGGAGGTCGGATCGAGCTGCATATCGGAAGTCCGCGCCATCGAGATGATCGCGACCGGCAAGCCGCAAACAAGCTTCATGCGCTTTGGCGATCGGGTGCGGATGGAAGCGCGGGCGCCGGATGGCAGCGCCCCCTTCGGTGCCATCGATCAGAAGGTGGCGCCGTGTCGCTGATCGACAGGGCGCAGTGCGACGACACGTGAGCAGGCGCAAGAGCGGGTCTTGTAGGGCGGCGGCCCGTCTGGCACGGGGCGGTATGGCCATCGACGCTCCTGCCTTCGCCGCCTGACCTGGATGACTTGCTTCCAATGACCCTGCGCCTTGCCATTTTCGATTGTGACGGAACGCTGGTCGACAGCCAGCACGCCATTGTTGAGTCGATGGAGACCGCGTTTCTTGCGGTCGCGCTGACGCCCCCCGAGCGCATGCAATGTCTCTCGGTGGTCGGCCTTTCCCTGCCGCACGCCGTGGCCCGGCTGGTGCCTGACGGGGCCGAAGAGGTGCGCGAGGAGATTTGCGCACGCTACAAACAGCGTTTCCAGCAATTGCGCTCAACCGGGGGACTGCAGGAGCCGCTCTATCCCGGCGTGGCTGCACTGCTCGACAGGCTGGACGCCGAAGGGTGGCTGCTCGCCATCGCCACTGGGAAATCGGAGCGCGGCCTCAAGCTCCTGCTCCAGCATCACGGGATGTCCGCGCGTTTCGTGTCGCTCCAGACCGCAGACCGCAATCCGTCCAAGCCGCATCCGGCGATGATCGAGGCCGCGCTTTCGGAAGCGGGTGTCGATCCGGCGAATGCGGTCATGATCGGCGATACCAGCTTCGATATGCTCATGGCGCGCGCAGCCGGGGTGCAGGGACTGGGGGTGGCGTGGGGCTATCATCAGGTCGACGAGCTGATTGCGGCTGGTGCTGAACGCGTCGCGATGGACACTGCCGAGCTGGCACGCCATATCGGCCTGCCATGACAGACGTGAAGCACTCGCCCGCCGGGCAAGACGGACCCGATGCCGCAGAGGCGGCGCGGCGCGCGGCCGCCGCAAAGCAGCGCTTCTTCGCGCTCAGCCTGTTTCGGCTGTCCGGTGCGTTCATTCTGCTGTTCGGCATGGCCATTTCGCTCGAGCGCTTCGATTGGGTGCAGGGCGACAAGGCGAAGTGGATGGGGATCATCGTTTCCACTGTGGGGTTCATTCAGTTCCTCATTGTGCCGCGCATGCTGGCGCGCGCCTTTGCGACGCCCAAAGACAAGCCCTAAGGCGCGCACATGAAGCGCTTCTGGAAATGCGCGCAGGTGGCTGCGGGAGACTCGGGGTGGTCGATTGCGCTTGATGGGCGCGGGGTCCGCACGCCGATGCGTGCAGAGCTGCTCGTACCAGGCGAAGCGCTCGCGCAGGCAATCGCGGAGGAGTGGAACGGGCAGGGGGAGGAGGTTGACCCCGCGTCCATGCCAATGACTGGCTTTGCCAATGCGACGATTGACCGAGTGCTCCCGGCGATTGGAGATTTCCGGGGGCAGATCGCGGCTTATGCCGAGAGTGATCTGCTGTGCTACCGCGCCGAGGGGCCAGACGCGCTTGTCGCGCGGCAGGCTGAGGCCTGGGATCCGCTGCTCGATTGGGCGGCCGGCAAACTGGAATGCGGATTCGTCGTAACGCAGGGGATTATCCCGGTTGATCAGCCGGCTCGTGTGCTTGCCGGGCTGCGCGATGCGATCGAAAGGATTGATCCCTGGCTGTTGGCGGGCGCGGCGACGCTGGTGCAGATCAGTGGGACGCTGGTCGGCACGCTGGCTCATCTGGAGCGCATGATTTCTGCCGATGCGCTGTTCGACGCCACCAGCCTCGACGAGGCCTGGCAGACCGAGCAGTGGGGCGAGGATGCCGAAGAGCGCGACCGGCAGGCGCGGCGCCGCGCCGACTTCCTGAACGCGGCGCGCTATTGCGATCTTGTGGTTGAAGGCTGAGCGTTTCCTTGCCGGTCGATTTGGTCTAGGGCGCGGAACATGACGCAGGCTGCCCTTGAAATTCACGATCTCTGCAAGACCTACAAGGGTGGCAAACGGGCGCTGGATGGCGTGAACCTCACGGTTCCGCGCGGCAGTATTTATGGTCTTCTCGGCCCGAATGGCGCGGGCAAGTCCACGATTATCAACATCCTTGCCGGGCTGGTGAACAAGACCAGCGGCACGGCGCGGATTTGGGGTTTCGACATCGATCAGGACGCGCGCAATGCGCGGCTTTCAATCGGCATCGTCAATCAGGAAATCCTGTTCGATCCCTTCTTCACGCCCGTCGAGACGCTGGAGAATCAGGCCGGCTATTATGGCGTGCCCAAATCCGCGCGCCGATCCATGGAATTGCTGCGCGCGGTGCATCTTGAGGACAAGGCGTCCGCATATGCCCGTACGCTCTCGGGCGGCATGAAAAGGCGGCTGATGGTGGCCAAGGCGATGGTTCACTCGCCGCCCATATTGGTGCTGGACGAGCCGACTGCGGGTGTGGACATCGAGCTACGGCAGCAGCTGTGGTCCTATGTCCGCTCGCTCAATGAGCGGGGCGTGACGATCGTGCTGACCACGCATTATCTCGAAGAGGCGGAGGAGCTGTGCGACCGCATTGCGATCATCAACCATGGCCGGCTGATCGCTGACAAGCCGACGCGCGAGCTGGTCGGCATGGCGCGCGAGAAGGTGGTGGAGATCACCGTCGATCGCGATCTGGGTGAAATGCCGTCTAACGACCGGATCGAGCGAATCGAAAAGTCCGCCGACCGCAGCATGACGATCACGTATCTCAAGGACCGTGCGACCGCCGGCGACGTTCTCAACGTGGTTCAGGCGCACGGTTACGGAATCGTCGACGTATCGACCCACGATCCCGACCTGGAGGATGTCTTCCTGACGCTCACGCGCGCCGACGGCTGAGCGGGTTTTCGGAGCAGGCCCGCGAAATCAAAAAACAAGACCGCCGATCCTTAAGATCGGCGGTCTCTCAATGTTCAGTCCGTTTGCGACCGTCCGTCAGGCGAAGCTGACGGAGTTCCGGCGACGGCGCATCTGCATGCCGGCCAGCGCGAAGCCGCCGATCATCAGGGCCCAGGTGGCCGGCTCAGGGACCGCTGCCATCGTGACGTTGTCGACGACGAAGTCAGCCGCGGTCACGCCGTTGCCGTAGAAGTTGAACGTCAGGTCAACGGCACCGGTGCTCGTCGCCGTGTACATGGTCGTGAAGTTGTACCAGGTCTGCGGCGTCGTGCCGCTGCCGGTTCCTGCGGTGAGCGAAGAGCCTGCAAGCGCGCCGTCGATCAGAAACTCAAGATTCGCATCGTTCGGATTGTTCGAACCGTTGAGCGGCGCATAATAATCGAACGAGAGATAATAAGTGACGCCGGTTTCCACATTCACGCTCTGCATGAGCGAATCAGGGTTGGCGGTGTCGGACGAGAAATAAGCGCCCCAGGTGCCGCCACCGACAGGAGCCGGAACAGCCTCACCGAACGCGCCGGTCGGATAGCCCGAAGCCTGGCCATATTCGATCACGACAGGATCGGTGCCGGCGCCCGGAATGGATGCCCAGCCGCTGAAGTCGCCGGTTTCAAAGTCACCATTGGTGATGAGATTCGCCGCCATCGCCGGCCCGGAAAGGGCAAGCGCTGCGGCCGTACCGAGAAGGTAAAGTGATTTCATGATCTTACTCCCACACTGCAGCACCCACACATGCCACAAAAGATACATAACAGATTCGTTCAAAAGTTTCTCGCTCATTAACCATTAACCCTATGCACAAAGTGCAGTCAGCGGAGGCGATTGTCATTCCAGGTGGCAAGGCGAGGTTCAGCGGGCGTTGCAAAGCTGCGGACGAAAGCTAGGACGGTCTATCGCGACCATTCATCACGCCGTCGCGCAGGACGTTTAGTGCATGACCATTTCCATACATGACATCATCATCATCGGCTCAGGCGCTGCGGGCCTGACGGCGGCGATCAATCTGGCGCAGACGCACAAGGTGCTCGTTCTGGCCAAGGGTGCGCTTGATTCCGGGTCGACCAACTGGGCGCAGGGCGGCATCGCGGCGGTACTCGACGCCGGTGACAGTTTCGCGGCGCATGTCGAGGACACGATGATTGCGGGCGCCGGGCTGAACGACCGGGCGACCGTAGAGTTTGTCGTATCCGAAGCGCCGGCGGCGATTGAGCGGCTGGCGGGCCTTGGCGTTCCCTTCAATGCGGGCGAAGCCTTTGGGGAGCGCTGGCACCTGACGCGCGAGGGCGGCCATTCCCATCGGCGGATCGTGCATGTCGATGACGCAACGGGGCACGCAGTGCAGGTGGCGCTGCTTGCCGCCGCGCGTGCCAACCCGAACATCACCTTGATGGAGGATATGGTCGCGATCGACCTCATCACCTCGCGCCACGGGGAGCGCTACTCCGGCGACGGTCGGGTGTGGGGTGTCTACGCGCTCAACAACAAACTTGGTCGCGTCGAGGCCTTCGTCGGACGCGCGACGATTTTGGCGACCGGTGGTGCGGGGCGCACTTACCTGTTCTCCACGGCACCGCGCGGCGCGACGGGCGATGGCATTGCCATGGCATGGCGCGCGGGGTGCCGCGTTTCCAACATGGAGATGATGCAGTTCCACCCGACCTGCCTGTTCAACTTCGAGGTCAAGAATTTCCTGATCACCGAGGCGATGCGCGGGGAAGGCGGCAAGCTCAAGCTCCCGCCCGGCGTTCCCGGTGGTGGCAAGCGCTTCATGGACCGTTTCGACAAGCGGGGCGAGTTGGCGCCACGCGACGTCGTAGCCCGCGCAATTGACCATGAGATCAAGCGCCTCGGCCTCGATTATGTGCATCTGGACATCAGCCACCAGCCGCCTGAATTCATCAAAGAGCATTTTCCGACGATATATGCACGCCTTCTCGATCTCGATATCGACATCACGAAGGAGCCGATCCCGGTCGTTCCGGCGCAGCATTATACCTGCGGCGGCGTCGTCATCGATCTTGACGGGCGCACGGATCTGCCCGGCCTCTATGCGGCGGGTGAAGTGACCGAAAGCGGTCTGCACGGCGCCAATCGCCTTGCTTCCAACTCGCTGCTGGAATGCTTCGTATTCGGCGAGGCAGCTGCCAATCACATTCGTGCCAACTGGGAGGATATGCCTGCGCCGCCGCCGATTCGCCCTTGGGACGAAAGCCGGGTGACGGACAGCGACGAGGAAGTCGTCGTGACTCACAACTGGAAGGAGATCCGGCGATTCATGTGGGATTATGTCGGGATCGTCCGTTCCACCAAAAGGCTGGAGCGCGCGCAGCATCGCGCGGACCTTCTCGCGCGTGAAGTGGACGATTATTACGGCAATTTCCGCGTGACGGCGGACCTGATCGAACTGCGCAATCTGCTGGAGGTCGCGCGCCTGATCATCCGCAGTGCCTTGAAACGCAAGGAAAGCCGCGGCCTCCATTACACGCTCGATCATCCCGAAATGCTGCCCGAGGCTCTCGATACGGTGCTGGCGCCCTGAACCAAAACAGGAACCAAAAAAAGGGCGCGATGGCCCAGCCGCCGCGCCCTGAGGTTCTGACTAGGAGGGAAAACAGCAGCGCTGCTTTCAACGCGACGACTGCGGATCGTGGCGTCCCCGACCTTATGAGGGACGCGCGACATTCGGACATTGACTGAGATCAAAACGTTGAATTTCTCAAGCATTGAGCAAGGCAGGGTTCCCGATTTCCGATCAATCCGTCGCAAAAGGGATTCGGTGCATCGCATCTCGTCGCTTCGTTCTGGAATTATTCAGAGGTCTTCGGCAAGAATATCCTCATGATTGGCAAGGAAGTTTTCGGGAACGTAAAGGGCCGTTTGGGTCAGCTGTCGGCTGTGGTTGCGCTGGTCGCTCTGGCGAGTTCCTGCACAGCCATACCCTCCTCCAGCCATCCGCTTGCGCGCGGCGCCGCGCCCGCTCAGCAAACCGTGCGCTATGCCCCGCCGCGCGAGGTCGTGCAGCCTCTGCCTCAGCAAGTCCCAGCGCCGCGGGTGCAGCGCTCCGCATCCATCAGCGCGCCATGGTTGCCCAGCCGTTCGCCTGTCGCGGCGCCGGCAGTGCCTGCCGCTGCGCCACCGCCTGCGCTCGTCGCCAATATCCAGACGCTTGGCCGCCAGTTCAACGGCAAGGTCGGCATCGCCGTCCAGAGCGTGGATGCAGGCTGGACGGTCTCACACAATGGGGATCTTCTTTTCCCGCAACAGAGCGTCTCCAAGCTCTGGGTTGCGATGACCCTCCTCGACGCGGTCGATCGCAACAAGATCAGCCTGGATCGCGAGGTGACGATCCGCCCGACTGATTTGACCCTGTTCCACCAGCCCATTGCGTCGCTGGTTAAAAGTGACAGGGGCTATACGACTTCTCTGCGTGGCCTGCTCGACCGGGCGATGATGCAGAGTGACAATACCGCCAATGATTCGATTCTGCGCACGGTCGGTGGCCCCGAAGCAGTGCGCAGCTATCTGGCGCGCCGGTTTATCGGGCCGGATAGCATTCGTTTCGGGCCCGGTGAGCGTCTGCTGCAGAGCCAGGCGGCGGGGCTGACCTGGTCACAGAATATGTCTGCAGGCCGGAATTTCTATACGGCGCGCGCGAACCTGCCGCGCTCTGTCCGCGAACGGGCGCTCAACGGCTATCTGGCCGATCCGCCGGATGGCGCCGCGCCGCTGGCCATCGTGGCGGCGCTCGCTCGCCTTCAAAAGGGTGAGATGTTGTCGCCGACATCCACGCGAGTCCTTCTTTCAGCCATGGAGCGCGCACGCACGGGGCCGCAGCGTATCAAGGCCGGGGTACCCTCTGGCTGGACCTATATGCACAAGACCGGCACCGGTCAGGATCTCGCACCGCGCTCGACCGGCTATAATGACGTCGGCATCATGACGGCGCCCGATGGTTCCAGCTACGCCATTGCCGTGCTGATCGGCGAAACGACGGTTTCCATTCCCGAGCGCTGGAAATTGATGCAGGCCGTGGCCCGCGCCGTCGGTGCGTCCCATCAGCTGGCGACACGCTACAGCTCCGCGCGCTGACCATACTTTCTGTTCAGGAAATGCAGCTAGGACAGGGCGCGTGGACCCGTTGACCGGTCCTTCAATTCGTGCCTTATCCGGAGCCGACATGGCTGCATCCCCTGCTTTTCTGCTCCAACCGCGACGACCGCTATGAGCCTGGGCACCGCGCCACGAATCGGGCTGGTGGCCATTGGCCGCAATGAAGGGGAACGGCTGAAGCGCTGTTTGCGCAGCGTGCCCGCTGACTGCCCTGCCATCTATGTGGATTCCGGTTCGGCCGACGGCAGTGTCGCGTTCGCGGAAAGTCTCGGCGTTACGGTCGTCAGGCTCGATACGCGGGAGGGCTTCACGGCAGCGCGTGCGCGCAATGCCGGATGGCGGCGCCTGCTGAACGCCCACCCGGCGCTCGAGTTCGTGCAGTTCGTGGATGGCGATTGCGAGCTGGATGCCGGGTGGTTGCCCCGTGCACTGGCCGAGATGGAAGAGGATACGAGGCTGTGCGCCGTTTTTGGCCGGCGACGGGAGCGCTTTCCGAACGCGAGCATCTATAATGCGCTGTGCGATGACGAATGGAACGTGCCGGTCGGGCTTGTCGAGGCTTGCGGGGGTGACGTGCTGTTCCGTGCAGACGCCTTGGGGCAATCGGGGGGGTACAGCGACGATCTGATTGCCGGGGAGGAGCCGGACCTGTGCCTGCGGCTGGGTCTCGCGGGCTGGCGAATCCGGCGGATCGATGCGGAGATGACGCTGCACGATGCGGACATTCACGCCGCGCGACAGCAATGGCGGCGGGCGCGGCGGGCGGGGCATGCCTTTGCGGAGCATGTCGCGCGCCACGGCGACGCCGCTTTCCCGTCTTGGCGGCGGCAGGTGCGCAGCATTCTTGTTTGGGCGCTGGTCATCCCGGCGGGAATCGTCGACGCAGTCGTGCTGGCTCTGGCGAGCGGTGTCGACTGGTTCTGGCTGGCCGCAGCACTTGGCGTGATGCTCTATCCGCTGCAGATCCTGCGCACGGCACTGAAGAAGGCCCGTGCCGGGGCGGATCGCCACTTTGCGCTGGTCTATGGCTTCTGGATGACCATCGGCAAGTTTGCGCAGTTGGGTGGTGTGCTGCGCTATTACTGGAAGCGGCTTCGCGGCGGCGGGCACCGGATTATCGAGTATAAGGGGTAAGTTGGCAGCCTGCCTGCAGCACCTCGGAAATTTCTTTTTCACCGGTTCCGTGCAAAGGATCGGCAGGACTTTAATTCAGGATCGGGTTTGATTTCATGACGGATGTCTCAGTCGTCATCGTCAATTACGGGACGGCCGATCTGGTCATCGAAGGGGTCGCGTCGATCCTTGCTGCGCATCAAGGTGGCCGGTCGGTCGACGTCCATGTCGTCGATAACGGGTCTCCCGGCGATGATGCTGAGCGCCTGAGTGCTGCGGCGGCCGAGTTGGGCTGGGGGGACCGCGTAAGGCTTTATCTCGAGCGCGAGAATCATGGTTTTGGGCGGGGCAATAACGTCGTGCTTCATGCGCTCAGCGCATCGGGCGTGCCGCCGCGCTATGTTTTCCTGCTCAATCCGGATGCCCGCCTGGGTAATGAGGCCGTCGATATTCTGGCATCCTTTCTGGACGATCACGCCGATGCCATTGCCGCCGGCCCGGCGCTCCTGCGTCCGGATGGCGCAGCGGTTTCAGCCGCATTTCGTTTTCCTGATGCCGGAAGTGAATTCGTCGGCACTGCCGCCAACAAGGTCGTCAGCCGTATGTTTCCCCGCAAGGCGGTTGCCCTGCCGCCGGAAACGGGCCAGCAGCCTGTGGACTGGATCACCGGCGCGGCGTTCATGGTTCGCTTCGCAGCACTGGAGCAGGTGGGCTTCTTCGATCCTGATTTCTTCCTCTATTTCGAGGAAACGGAGCTCATGTGGCGGCTGAACCGCTCGGGCCGCGCAGTCTGGCACGTGCCTGAAGCGCATGTGGTCCACATCGCGGGCGCGGCGACCGGGATGAAGGGCGGGCAGCATGTTCGGCGGATCAAGCCGGGATATTGGTATGACAGCTGGCGCCTTTATCATGTGAAGACGCGGGGCACGGGCGCGGCGCGGCTGGCTGCGATGCTGCATGTGGCGGGCTCTACGATCAACCTGGGTTTCAATGGGCTGCGGGGCAAGCCAAGCAGCGTTCCGGACCGGTTTTTCCCTGATTTCTGGCGTCATGTTCTGCAGCCGCTGTTTCTTGGCGACCCGCTTCTGGCGCGGCCCGACGGGCAGAATGTCAAGGCGCGCTCCGCATGAGCGAGACGGCTCCTCCGGCGCAGGCTGCGCGGCCTCCGGCGCCGCCGCTCCCTATGGGTGACGTCAACGCCAATCCTCGCGATATCGGCTTCTGGGCGCTGATCGCCGAGGACCTGCGGACGCACGACAGCGACTGGCTGGCGCAGGGCTTCTGGGCCTTGTTCTGGCATCGCTTCGGCAACTGGCGCATGGGCGTGCGCCCAAAGCTTCTGCGCGCGCCGTTCACGGTGATCTACCGGATCATGTTCAAGATGTGCGAGTGGGTCTGCGGGATCAAGCTCTCGTATAATGTTCCGGTCGGGCGGCGCCTGCGGATCGATCATTTCGGCGGCATCATCATCGGCGCCCGTTCGATCGGCTCGGATGTCATCATTCGCCAGAACACGACGATCGGCATTGCCGACCCTTCCGACAGGAATGCCAAGCCGGTGATCTGCGATGGCGTTCAGATCGGCGCCGGCGCTGTGGTCGTGGGCGACATCACTATTGGCGAGGGGGCTGTGATTGGCGCGAATGCCGTGGTGACGAAGGATGTGCCGGCCGGCGCCGTGGTAGGCGGTATACCGGCGCGGATCATCCGCATGAAGGCTGCCGGCTGAGCTGCCGTGGGTCGATCAAGGATTGATTTGAACAACCCTCCATTCACAGCTATACCGCCGCACTGACGATGGCGGCCTCGCACGGGCCGCCTTTTTCCGTTTTGAACAGCCGTGCGAGGAGGAAGGAGTAGTCCTATGTCGATCACCCCGCTCATGCCCGTTTATCCCCGGTGCGATGTGCGTCCGGTGCGAGGCGAAGGCTGCTATCTGATCGGCGAGCGCGGCGAGCGTTATCTGGATTTTGCGAGCGGCATTGCCGTGAATGCGCTTGGCCATGGCCATCCGCATCTGGTGAAGGCGATTGCCGAGCAGGCCGCGACGTTGATGCACGTCTCCAACCTTTACGGCTCGCCGCAGGGCGAGGCCTTTGCGCAGCGCATTGTCGAGAACAGCTTTGCCGACACCGTGTTCTTCACCAACAGCGGGGCGGAAGCGGTGGAGTGCGCGATCAAGACCGCGCGGCGCTATCACTTCGCCAACGGCAATCCGCAGCGGCACAAGCTGATCACCTTCAAGAACGCCTTCCACGGTCGGACCTTGGGGACGATCAGCGCGACCGACCAGCCGAAGATGCGCGACGGGTTCGAGCCGCTTCTGCCGGGCTTCGATTATGTCGCGTTCAACGACCTGGAGACGGCGCTCTCCAAGATCGACGATGAGACCGCCGGCTTCCTCGTGGAAACCGTGCAGGGTGAGGGCGGTCTGACCGCCGGCAAGCCCGAATTCATCAAGGGGCTGCGCGAGGCGGCGGACAAGCACGGGCTGCTGCTGGTGCTCGATGAAGTGCAGTGTGGCTATGGCCGCACCGGCAAGTTCTTCGCGCATGAGCATTATGGCGTGAAGCCGGACGTCATGGCCGTGGCCAAGGGCATTGGCGGCGGCTTTCCGCTCGGCGCCTGCCTCGCGACTGAAGAAGCAGCCAAGGGCATGGTCTTCGGCACCCATGGCAGCACTTATGGCGGCAATCCGCTGGCCATGGCCGCGGGCATGGCGGTGCTCGACGTACTGCTGGAGCCCGGCTTCCTTGAGCAGGTCGCGGCGACCGGCGAGCGGCTGCGCGGCGCACTCGAGCAGCTCATTCCCAATCATGACGATGTGTTCGAGGAAGTGCGCGGCCTTGGCCTGATGCTGGGCGTCAAGCTGAAACCGCAAGTGGAGGCGCGCAATTTCGTGGCGCATCTGCGCGACAATCATGGCCTGCTGACCGTGTCGGCCGGCGAGAATGTCGTGCGCATCCTGCCGCCGTTGGTGATCGAGCAGAGCCACATCGACGAAGCGATCGCCAAGCTCTCCGCAGGCGCAGCCAGCATCAAGGCGCAGGCATCATGATTCGGCACTTCCGCAATCTCTCGGATGCCGGAGGCGATGCGCTGGCCGCCATTCTCAACGATGCGATGGACCGCAAGGCCGCGCGCGCGGGAATGCCGAAGGGCGCCGTGGACAAGGACGCGCCGCTCGCCGGGCGTACGCTGGCGATGATCTTCGAGAAGAACTCGACACGTACGCGCGTGAGCTTCGATATGGCGATCCGCCAGCTTGGCGGCACCTCGCTCATCCTCGACAGCGGTACGACGCAGCTCGGTCGCGGCGAGACGGTCGCGGACACCGCGCGCGTGCTGAGCCGCATGGTCGATCTGATCATGATCCGCACGGACGATCATGCCAAGATCGAGGAAATGGCGCATCATGCGACCGTGCCGGTCATCAACGGCCTCACGGATCTCTCGCATCCGTGCCAGATCATGGCGGACCTGCTCACGGTGATCGAACATGGCCTTGCCTTGCCGGGCAGCCAGTGGGCCTGGCTGGGCGATGGCAATAATGTGCTGCACTCGATCATCGAGGCGGCCGGGCTGTTCAAGTTCGACGTGCGCGTGGGCGTGCCGCAGGGCTTCGATCCCGATCCCAGCTTTGCGGAAGCCGCGCGCGCTGGCGGGGCGACCATCACGCTCACGCGCAATGCCGCAGAAGCTGTGGAGGGCGCGGATGTTGTCGTCACCGACACATGGGTTTCCATGGGTCAGGCGGGCGGCGAAGCCAAGCTGCGCGCGATGATGCCTTATCAGGTGACGCCGGCGCTCATGGCGCGCGCCAAGCCAGGCGCGAAGTTCCTGCACTGCCTGCCCGCGCATCGCGGCGAGGAAGTGCTGGACGAAGTGATTGACGGCCCGCAGTCGCTGATCTGGGACGAGGCGGAAAATCGCCTGCACGCCCAGAAGTCGGTCTTGCTGTGGGCCGCTGGCCTGATTGGCTAATCTCTGCGCCGGGCGACATCCCGCGAACAGGCACATCGCGCGTTTGCGGGATGCACCGGCAGTGCTGCGTATTCCGTAGTGGATGAGGGCCGTGGCTAGACGGCCTGTGACGGCGCTTTTTGCGCCGCCCGTTCAAGCGCCGGGCCATTATCAACTCATCGATGCCATGCGCGGGGTTGCTGCGCTGGTCATCATCTTCTGGCACTACCAGCACTTCTTTTACGCACCCGGCGCCGAACGGGCGATTGGCGGTTTCCGGACGCAGCAGCCGTTCTGTGACGAACTCGCCTGGCTCTATCAGCACAGCAAATATGCCGTGCAGCTGTTCTGGGTGATCTCGGGTTTCGTCTTCGCCCATGTTTATCATGGGCGCGGGAGCACGACGCGAAGCTTCGTCGTGAATCGAATCGCGCGGCTTTATCCGCTGCATTTGTTGACCCTTCTGATCGTGGCAGCGTTACAGACGGTCGCGCAGGCGCAGTTCGGAACCTCGCTCGTCTATCACGATAACAGCCTTGGCAATTTTCTCCTGCATCTCGGCCTGGCCTCCAACTGGTGGCCGACCGTCGTTTACAGCTTCAATGCGCCGATCTGGTCGGTCTCCATCGAGATTCTTGTCTACGGGCTGTTCTGGCTCAGCCTGCCGTTCCTGTTCCGGCTGGGTGTTTTCGGGCCGTTGCTGCTGGCGGGCCTCAGCATTGCGGCCTGCTTCGGTCAGCAGGCCTACATTCTCTTCATGTGCACGGCCTGCTTCTTCGGCGGGGCGGCCATCTTTGCGCTCCATGCTGCTGGCTCGTGGCGACTGTCGGTGCTGACGGCGGTGATGTTGGTCCTTGCCGGTGCGATCGCCTGGACGGACAGCCTCGATGTGCGGCGGTATCTCGGCGTTCCTCTGCTTGGCATGGCGCTTGTTCTTGTTGCGGCGCTGCTGGAGCCGCATCTGCGCTCGGGGGCGTTGCGGCGCTCGCGTTGGCTGGGCGATGCAAGCTACGGCATCTATCTGTGGCATTTCCCAGTGCAGCTGGTTCTGCTTCTGGTGGTGCCGGGCTTGGCGACGGACCATGCGGTGGCCCGTTCGCCGATCTTTCTGCTGGTTTTCCTTGGCGTTGTCGTGGCGCTCGCCGTGCTTTCCTACCACCTGTTCGAGAGGCCGGCGCGGCAGTGGCTGCGGTCCCGTCTGGAGGCAAAGCCGCGAACATCGGGCCCGTCACAGGCCGCCCCTTAGACTTTCCGGATCGGAGCCCCTATCTAGGCGCCATGTCCGACATTGATTCCGCTCGCACAGAGGACCGCGTCCTCGGCTTCGCTTTGCCCGCTCGCAGCGTCCGGGGGCGCCTCGTGCGCCTTGGCCCTGTTCTCAATCAGGTTCTGGCAGCGCACAGCTATCCCCCCGTTATCGAGAAGCTGGTGGCCGAAGCGCTGGTGCTGGCCGCTCTTCTGGGTGCGATGCTCAAGGATGATGAAGGTCAGCTTACCCTGCAGGCGCAGACGGAACAGGGCGCCGTTTCCCTGCTCGTTGCCGATTACATGGGCGGCGCGGTGCGCGGTTATGCGCAGTTCGATGAGGAGCGGCTGGCGGAGCTGGGCGATAGCCCCACGCTGTTCGGGCTGTTCGGCAAGGGATATCTGGCGATCACCTTCGATCAGGCGGTGACGGGCGAGCGCTATCAGGGCATCGTGCCGCTGGAGGGCGCCGGCCTTGGCGCTGCGGCGGAGCATTATTTCGCTCAGTCCGAGCAGATTCCCAGCATCGTGCAAATTGCCGTGCGTCATGATGCTGACGAAGGCTGCGTCGGCGGCGGGATGCTGCTTCAACATCTTCCGGAAGGCGAGGTGGGTCGTGAGCGGCTGCACGTCCGCCATGATCACCCCGATTGGGAGCATGTCACGATCATGGGGCGCACCCTCTCAGACAACGAACTGACCGACCCTGCACTGGCTCTGGAGGATATCATCTGGCGCCTCTTCCATGAGGAGGAGGAAATTCGCGCCCTTTCCAGCGCCATGCTGACCAAAGGGTGCCGGTGCGACCCTGACCGGATCAAGAGCGTTCTGGGGCGTTTCGATGCGGCCGAGCGCACGTCCATGGCGGACGAGCGCGGCGTGATTGCCGTTGATTGCGCCTTCTGTTCTCGCATCTTTGACGTGACATTGGCCGAGTTGCAGCAGCCGCATTGAGATCTGGCCGCTCTGTCCAGATTTGACACGCTGCGATGAAGCGTGCACTTTCATCGTTGAAATTCATCGTCATCAAGACGACCTATTGGTGCGTCCGTTGGGGATGAACGAAGAAGTGGCTGAGGCAACATGGCATCCAAAACCGTAACTCTGGTGATCGGCGCGGCCCTCTGGGCTGTTCTTTCTGGTGCTTCGAGTGCGCAGCCACCGCAGCGCGGGGGGCTGGCGTCGTTGGAACCGGGTGAATGGGAACTGCTGGAACGCGGGCGTAGTCCGTCCTCGCGTCGCCTTTGCATCAGCGAGGGCAGCCAGCTGCTCCAGCCGCAGCACCCGCATCGTCAGTGCGAGCGCTATGTGATTCGGCAGTCGCCCCGTGAAGTCGCGGCATCCTATGATTGCGGCGAAGGCGGGCGCGGCCGCACCGATGTTCGTATAGAAACGTCGCGGCTCGTGCAGATTTCGTCGCAGGGCGTATCGGAAGGGCTGCCTTTCTCCCTCGCTATGGAAGGACGCCGGATCGGCGCCTGCCGCTCCGCTGCGCTCGCGCGCTGAGCATGCACACAATCTCCTCCCGTGACAGGGACGGTTGATTTGCGCTAGCGCGAGGCATGATGTCTCCAACAATCCAATCTTCTTCGGTTCCATCGTCCTCTGCCGAGGCGCCCGTTGCGGTCGTGCTCATTTCTGGCGGACTCGATTCGATGGTGGCGGGCGGCCTGGCGCGCGAGGCCGGTTTTCGCCTGGCCGCGCTCACCATCGATTATCAGCAGCGCCACCGGATTGAGCTGGACGCAGCGCGCCGAGTGGCGGAGGCGCTAAAGGTCGAGCGTCATGTCATTCTGCCGCTCGACCTGTCGCTGTTCGGCGGGTCGGCGCTGACTGCGGATATCGACGTGCCCAAGGATGGCGTGGGCGAAGGCATTCCGGTGACCTACGTGCCGGCGCGCAACACCATCTTCCTGTCACTGACGCTCGGCCTGGCCGAAGTGGTGGGTGCGGAGCGGATCTATATCGGGGTGAATGCGCTGGATTATTCCGGCTATCCGGACTGCCGTCCCGAATTCATTGCCGCCTTCGAGCATATGGCGGGGCTGGCGACGCGGCAGGGCGTTGAAGGTGCGCCCGTGAAAATCGCTGCGCCGCTGCAGTACATGAGCAAGGCGCAGATCGCGGCGGAAGCGGCAAGGCTGGGGCTGGACGCCGGCATGAGCTGGTCCTGCTATGATCCCACGCCTGAGGGCCTGCACTGCGGCCTGTGCGACAGTTGCCGGCTGCGGGCGAAGGGTTTTCAGGAAGCGGGCCTGCCTGATCCGACCCGCTACGCCGTGCACCCCTGAGCGCCGACCGATGAGCTATGCCGTCAAGGAGATGTTCCTGACCCTGCAAGGGGAGGGGATGCAGGCCGGTCGCAGGGCGGTTTTCCTGCGCTTTGCCGGGTGCAATCTCTGGTCAGGCCGGGAGCAGGACCGGGCCGCGGCGATCTGCCAGTTTTGCGACACCGATTTTGTCGGCGTCGATGGTGAGAATGGCGGCCGGTTCGCGACGGCGGAGGCGCTGGCGCAGGCGGTTGCGAAACTCTGGGGCGATGAGGGCGGGAAGCGCTTTGTCGTCATCACCGGGGGCGAGCCGATGCTGCAACTCGATGAGTCTCTGGTGGACGCGTTGCACGGCCTGGGATTCGAGATTGCGGTGGAAAGCAACGGCACCTTGCCGGCGACGGCGGGCATCGACTGGCTGTGCATCAGCCCCAAGGAGGGCAGTGTGGTAACGCAGCAGTCCGGCGACGAACTCAAGCTCGTCTGGCCGCAGGAGGGCATCGACCCCGCTGCATTGCTGCAGTGGGATTTCGGCCAGTTCCTCGTCCAGCCGATGGACAGCGGTACGCCCGAGGCCAACGCCGCCAACCGCGAGGCGGCGATTGCGCTCGTTCTTTCGGACAGCCGCTGGCGGCTGTCGCTCCAGACGCACAAGCTGCTCGGGCTGAAATAAGGACGCGTTATTCCGAGGCGACGGTCTCGGTGTCTTCGTTGCTCGCGCCTTCGGCCGGCTCGCTCGCCTGCGCGCGGCTGACGCTGCCCGCATTATCGACTGCGCCGACGCCGTCCGACTTCACGGCGTCGAGATCGGTCATCGAATCGTTCACGGTACCTTCGAGCACCTCCATGTCCCGCATCTCGACCGTGTTTCCCGGTGCCTCTTCAGCACCGTCGCAGCCGGCCAACGCGAGGCCGCCGATGGCAGCGAGGATCAGAAACGGACCATGTATCTTGCGCATTCGCGACATCCTTTCGCGTTTTTTCTGTGTTCGTGGCCGAATTTTCCTGATCGCTCAGGGCCCCCTCGGCTGCACGAAGGGTTAACCTTAGAGAGCAGGGGTCCGGTGCTCAAGGCCTTGTGAAGTCGGGTATCTCATCTGTCGGGGCATTCATCCCGAGGGTCTTCAGCAGGGCGGGCGCGTGCGCTCGAAGCGATGTATCGAGTTGCGTCATCCCGCCGGACAGGCAGAGATCGGCGAGGCTCGTCACGCCGAGGTCGCTGATACCGCAAGGGACGATGCCCCCATAATGGGACAGATCCGGCGCCACATTGATCGAGATGCCATGCAACGTCACCCATTTGCGGACGCGCACGCCGATGGCGCCGATCTTGGCCTCTGCTCCTTGCGGGCCGTGCGTCCAGACGCCCACCCGACCCTCTGCTGTCCATGCGTTCACGCCCAGGTCCGCCAGGGCAGCGATCATCCAGTGCTCCAGTGCCCGCACAAAGGCGCGGACATCGCGACCACGACGCGAGAGGTCGAGATTGAGATAGACCACGCGCTGGCCCGGTCCATGATAAGTGTATTGGCCGCCGCGTCCCGTGGTGTGAACCGGAAAAACCGGGTTCAGCAGGTCACTCACCACGGCGCTGGTGCCGGCCGTGTAGAGCGGGGGGTGCTCGACCAGCCAGATGCGCTCGCGCGCTTCGCCGGCCGCGATCGCCAAAACCCGGGCGTCCATGTCGCTCACCGCCACATCATAGTCGAGCAGGCCAGGCTCTATGCGCCACTCAATATCGGCAAGTGCGTCCGGCGGTGGGGAGACAGGCTTGGTCATGACGCCGCCGAGATGCGGCCTCGAAGCAAATTTGGCAAGGCGCGGCTCGCCTCTGGTACACGGGGCCGATATTGCCTATCGAGCGCGAGCAACGGGAGCAGAAGCGTTTGAGCAGGATCGATCTGGCAGCAGTATGGGATGACGCCAAGGCCATGGGCATGGCGAACCGCGACCTTCTGGGCGCGATTGCCGGCATGTTCATGCTGCTTCCGGCGCTGGTGGCGGAACAGCTCGTCACCCAGCCCGAGGCGCTGGGCGAGAACCCGACCAACGACATGGTCCTCGCGCGTCTTGCGCAATATGCGGAATTGAACTGGCCGGTGCTGATGGTGTTCGCGGTCGTCTCCTCTTTCGGCGTGCTGGCCATGCATGCGCTATTACTGCGCGCGGAACGGCTGACCGTGAAGGAGTCCCTGCATGCGGCGCTTCTCATCCTGCCTGGCTACTTCCTTGCCAACCTGCTTCAGGGGCTCGGGGTCATGAGCGGGATGCTGCTGTTCCTTATTCCCGGCTTTTATCTGATTGGCCGCCTTGCCCTGATCGCGCCGGTTGCCGCCGCCGAAAAGCTGACCAATCCTCTCACCATTCTCCAGCGCAGCGCCGTGCTGACGCATGGCAATGGCTGGCGCGTATTCGGCGTGATCGCGCTTATCTTTGTCACGATGTTCACGCTCGGGATCGTCCTAACATCCGTCATCGGCGTGATTGCGGAACTGTTGCTGCCGCCGGACATCGCCGATCTGATGATCGCGCTCGTTTCCTCCGTGGTGGAGACTGCACGTGGTGTCCTGGTCGTGCTGGTCTGCGCTGCGCTTTACCGCGTGACGGCGGGTGCGGCGAAAAGCGGGGCTACTGCTAGCTCCAGGTAACGCGCGGCGGCAGGCTCATCAGGATCGCGTCGATGTTGCCGCCAGTCTTGAGGCCGAACAACGTGCCTCGATCATGCACGAGGTTGAACTCGACGTAGCGACCGCGCCATTCGAGGAGCTGCGCTTCCTGCTCAGCCGTCCATGAAAGGCCCATCCTGCGACGCACGATGCGCGGGAAAGCTTCCAGGAAAGCTTCGCCCACTGCCTGCGTGAACGCGAGGCCGGCATCGAATTCACCTTCGAGATGATCATAGAAAATGCCGCCCACGCCCCGATGCACCTGGCGGTGGGGGATATAGAAGTAGTCGTCCGCCCATTTGCTGAAGCGGGGATAATAGGTTTGGTCATGCGCGTCACACGCGCGGCGCAGGGTGTCATGAAAGTCTGTCTTGTCTTCCTCGTAGACAATGGGCGGATTGAGGTCCGCGCCGCCACCGAACCAGCGCTTGGTGGTGACCAGCATGCGCGTGTTCATGTGAACTGCCGGCACATGCGGATTGGCCATATGGGCGACCAGACTGATGCCGGTTGCGAAGAAACCGGGCTGATCCTCGGCTGCACCGTGGATGGTCTTGGCAAACTCCGGAGAGAATGCGCCGCCGACGGTCGAGACATTGACGCCGACCTTCTCGAACACCTTGCCCTTCATCACGCCGCGTACACCGCCGCCACCGCCGCCCTGCTCGATCGGGCCGGCAGGCTGTCCATCGCTTTCCCGCCACCATGAGATAAAGTCGAACGCGGCATCGCTACCGGCTTCCCGCTCGATCGCCTCGAATGCCGCACAGATGCGGTCACGCAGGGATTCGAACCATGCGCGTGCAGTCAGTTGTTCGTCATCGAGAACATGAGGGTCGTTGATCGTCATTCGGGGAAGAGTCCGGTTTGTCTGAGGGCTTCGCCAAGCGCGATGCCAGTTGCCACGGCGACGTTCAAGGAGCGAAAGCCGCCGGCCATGGGAATACGCACGCGCAGAGCCGCCTGATTACGGATATCTTCCGGCAGTCCGGCACTCTCGCGCCCCATCAGCAGAATGTCGTCTGCCTCGAACGACGCGTCCGGCAGGCGGACGTCTCCGGCGCTCGTGAATGCGACCAGGCGCGCGCCGTCCCGCATTCTTGCGGCGGCGAAGGCATCAAAATCGAGGTGGCGCGTAACGTCGGCGCTTTCGCCATAGTCCATTGAGGCCCGGCGGAGCTGCGCGTCGGATACTGGAAAGCCGCACGGCAGAATGATGTCCACCGGGATCTGCCAACAGGCAGCCAGCCGCAGAATCGTTCCAACATTTCCGGCAATGTCCGGCTGATAGAGAGCAATGCGCATGATCACCTCCTAGCCTCCGTCTCAGCCCAATCCCAGCCCTGTTGCCCGGCTCTCGAAAAAGCGTCAGCCTCTGCGAAATTGAAGGTTGGCAAATCGCAATCAAGGGCGCTATCAGGCGCCCGAACGCGCCGGGACCATCCTGGCGTGCGGTGTGTCGTATCATTCGGCGGACGAGCGGACTTCCCCACAATAAGGGAGCCTTTCGGAACATCCGTGTGATCGGGGGCGCCCGAATCAAGATTTCGGCGTCCACAACAGCTGCCTGGCTGTCGTGGACAAAGGGAGGCAATGACAAAGCATGGCCACTGAAGTGCAAGGGACGGAAGCTGTCATGGACGAAGGCGAGGGCGTTCGCCGTCGGGACTTCATCAATATCGCAGCTGTGAGTTTCGCCGGTGTTGGCGGCCTCGCCGTTCTGTATCCGCTCGTGACGCAGATGAGTCCGAGCGCGGACGTGTTGGCTCAGGCGACGACGGAAGTCGATCTGTCGGCGATCCAGCCTGGTCAGGCGATCAAGACGGTGTTCCGTTCGCAGCCGCTGTTTGTGCGGCAGCTTACCGAAAAGGAAATTGCTGAGGCTGACGCCGTTGATGCCTCCAGCCTGCGTGATCCGCAGACGCTGGAAGAGCGCACGATCGAGGGCAAGAAGCAGTGGCTCGTGACCATGGGCGTGTGCACCCATCTGGGCTGCGTGCCGCTGGGCGCGGGTGAGGGTGAGAACAAGGGCGAGTATGGCGGCTATTTCTGCCCCTGCCACGGCTCTCATTATGACACGGCCGCCCGTATCCGGAAGGGACCTGCTCCGAAGAACCTTGTGGTTCCCGAGTATCAGTTCACTTCTGACACCGCCATTCTCGTAGGCTGAGGATAAAGATAATGAGCTTTCCCTGGGCTGAGCATTACACGCCGAAGAATCCGGTGATGAAGTGGGTGGACGAGCGTCTGCCGCTTCCGCGCCTCGTCTACAATGCGGTTGGCGCCGGCTATCCCGTGCCGCGCAATCTCAACTATTTCTGGAACTTCGGCGTTCTCGCCGGTGTAGCGCTGACCATTCAGCTGGTCACCGGCATCGTGCTGGCCATGCACTATGCCGCGAATGCGGGCGTCGCGTTCGACTCCGTCGAGCACATCATGCGCGACGTGAATTCCGGCTGGCTGATGCGCTATGCGCACGCCAACGGCGCCAGCTTCTTCTTCATCGTGGTTTATCTCCACATCTTCCGCGGGCTTTATTACGGCTCGTACAAGGCACCGCGCGAAATGGTGTGGCTGCTGGGTGTGGTGATCTTCCTGCTCATGATGGCCACGGCATTCATGGGTTACGTGCTGCCCTGGGGCCAGATGAGCTTCTGGGGTGCGCAGGTGATTACCGGCCTGTTTGCGGCCATTCCGGTCGTCGGCGAACCGATTCAGGTTTGGCTGCTCGGCGGCTTCGCGCCGGGTAACGCTGCGCTCAACCGCTTCTTCTCGCTCCACTATCTGCTGCCCTTCGTGATTGCGGGTGTCATCATCCTGCACATTTGGGCGCTGCACATTCCGGGCTCCTCGAACCCGACGGGCGTGGAAGTGAAGGGGCCGCAGGATACAGTGCCGTTCCATCCTTATTATACGGCGAAGGACGGTTTCGGCCTTGGCGTGTTCCTCATTCTCCTCGCGCTGATGGTGTTCTTCGCACCCAATGCGCTGGGGCATCCGGACAACTATATCCCGGCCAATCCGCTCTCGACGCCAGCGCACATCGTGCCTGAATGGTATTTCTGGCCGTTCTACGCGATCCTGCGTGCCTTCACGATGGATCTGGTCATTCCGTTCACCGGCATCGTGCTGATCCCCGCCAAGCTGCTGGGCGTCATGGCGATGTTCGCCTCGATCCTGCTGCTGTTCTTCCTGCCGTGGATCGACACCTCGCCGGTTCGCTCGGGCAACTATCGTCCGCTGTTCAAGAAGTTCTGGTGGCTTCTGATCTTGGACGTTCTGGTGCTCGGCTATTGCGGCGGTGCACCGGCTGAAGAGCCCTGGGTGATGATCAGCCAGATCGCTTCGGCTTATTACTTCGCGCACTTCCTGATCATTTTGCCGATCATTGCGTCCATTGAGCGGCCGTTGCCGCTGCCCGGTTCGATTACCGAAGCGGTTCTGGCCAAGGGCAAGTTCGAGGGAGAACAGTCTGCACCTCCGGGCATGGGCAGCGACACGCAGCCCACCGGCGCAGCATAAATAAGGGGTCCGTCAATGGTTCGTGTCCTGGCCTTCCTTGTCGGCCTGTTTTTCTCCGGCATGCTGCTCCTCAGCTTCATCTGGGGCGGTGTGGCCTTCGTCAGCGAGCCGCCGGTGCCGACGGCGGAGAAGGAATTCCATAAGCATCCCGAGAAAGCTGGTTTCAGCTTTGAGGGGCCTTTCGGGAAATATGATCGTGCGCAGCTGCAGCGCGGCTTCCAGGTTTACTCGGAAGTTTGCGCAGCCTGTCACTCGCTCCATCAGGTCGCGTTCCGCAGCCTGGCTGACCTTGGCTACAATGAGGCCGAGATCAAGGCGATCGCCGCTGCGCGTCAGGTGCCTGCGGTCGATCCCAACACCGGTGAAGCAACGACCCGTGAGGGCGCTCCGGCGGACAAGTTCCCGCTGGTCTACCCGAACAATGTGGCGGCTGCCGCAGCGAACAACAATGCGATCCCGCCGGATCTTTCGCTGATCGCCAAGGCTCGTCATGACGGCGCGAACTACGTCTATTCGTTGCTGTCAGGTTATCAGGATCAGCCGGCTGAACTGGTGCGGAAATTCCCGGATGCGAAGACGGGCGAGGGGCTTCACTACAATCCCTATTTCGCCAATCTCAATCTGGCGATGGCGCCGCCGCTCGTCATGGACGGCCAGGTCACTTATGGTGAGGGTCAGCCCAAGCCGACGATCGATCAGATGGCCAAGGATGTCTCCGCATTCCTCATGTGGACAGCAGAGCCCAAAATGGAAGCACGCAAGAGCACCGGCATTGCCGTGGTGATCTTCCTGCTCTTCGCTACGGTGCTTGCCTATATGTCCTACCAGAACATCTGGGCGAACAAGAAGCATTGAGATCCACGCGGGGCGGTCCCGCGAGAGGTTGAACACCAAAAGAAGGGGCAGATCAGATGATCTGCCCCTTCTTTTGTTATCTGGAAGAGGGTCGCCCGGGCTGCTGGTTTTCCCGGGACTGTCGTTGGGCCGTGCGCTGCGACGCTGGGGCTAATCGCAGGTCAGTCCAGGAAGCCCCTGGCCCAGCTCTTCAATTCATCGCCCATCGCGGCATCGCGGCACGCCAGTGCAAAGTTGGCCTGCGCGAAGCCGAGCTTGGACCCGCAATCGAATCGTTCGCCGTCAAAGGTGACGCCATGAAAGGGCTGTTGCCCGATCAGCTTGGCCATCGAATCGGTGAGCTGTACTTCGCCACCTGCACCTGCTTCCTGCGTGGCGAGCAGGTCCATCACTTCGGGCTGGAGGATGTAGCGGCCTGGTAGCATCAGATTTGAAGGCGCGGTCCCGAGCGCTGGCTTTTCGACCAGTCCTTTGACCTCGGTCAGCACGCCGTCCTGCGCGCCAGGGTCGATCACGCCATAGCTCGGCGTTTCTTCCGCCGGCACTTCAAGCGCGCAGACCAGGTTGCCGCCAACCTTTTCATACTGGTCGATCATCTGGGCAAGGCAGCCCTTATGCCGCCCAACCAGAAGCTCGTCGGGTAAAATGATCGCAAAAGGTTCATTGCCCACAATATCACGCGCGCACCAGATCGCGTGCCCCAGCCCGCGTGGCTCCTGTTGCCGAACGAAGACGGCATTGCCGGGCGTCAGCCGCGTTCCCTCGAGGGCCGCTACACTTTTGCCACGATCAGCCTGGGTCCGTTCAAGCTCGAACGCGATATCGAAATGGTCTTCAATGGCACCCTTGCCGCGACCGGTGACGAAAATCATCGTTTCGATGCCGGCTTCCAGCGCTTCATCAACGGCATACTGGATCAGCGGGCGATCAACGACCGGCAGCATCTCCTTGGGCACCGCCTTGGTGGCAGGGAGGAACCGTGTGCCAAGGCCGGCGACCGGGAATACAGCTTTGCGTATCGTCAAAAGAACCCCCTGGACGTTTTCTATCAGGTAACGGACTCGCTATCGGGCATCAGGGTAAATTTTCCCCATACCAATCGGCCATATGCCCCGAGCATTCGACGAGCGCGCCCAGCGGCATGATTCTGCGTGGCGTCCCGCCGCTCACGACAAACGGCCGTGGCAGCTCTCGGTTCCGCGCTGCCTACCGGCCGACCGCTGTGTAAGAGAAGCCCGCTTCCTCGACGAGGTCGCGTGGGTAGAGGTTGCGCAGATCGATCATGACCGGCGCTTTGAGAAGCGACTTGATACGCGCGAGGTCGAGGGCGCGGAACGCATCCCATTCCGTGATGAAAACCAGCGCATCGGCACCTTCCATCGCATCATAGGCATTGGCGAAATAGGTGACGTCTCGAAGCACGAGCTTGGCCTGTTCCATGCCTTCGGGATCATGCGCGTGAATCCTAGCTCCGGCGTCCTGCAGCGTCTCGATGATCGCAATGGCGGGAGAATCGCGCATGTCGTCGGTGTTCTGCTTGAAGGTCAGACCGAGCACGGCGACGGTTTTACCGCGCACCTCACCGCCCATCGCCTGGATGACTTTCCGTCCCATGGCGCGCTTGCGGGAATCGTTGACGGCGACGACCGTCTCAACGATCCGTTGGGGCGCTTCATAGTCCTGCGCTGTCTTGAGGAGAGCGAGTGTATCCTTGGGAAAGCAGGAGCCGCCAAAGCCAGGGCCGGGATGCAGGAACTTGGCGCCGATTCGATTGTCGAGCCCGATGCCACGAGCGACTTCATGAACGTCCGCCCCGACCTTCTCACAAAGGTCGGCAATTTCGTTGATGAAGGTGATCTTCGTCGCAAGGAAGGCGTTGCCCGCATACTTAGTGAGTTCTGCCCCGCGCCGACTCATCTCGATGACAGGTGAACGACCGATGACGAGGGGGCGATAGATCTGGCGCATGACATCCAGCGCACGGCGATCATCGCCGCCGATCACGACACGATCTGGCCGCTTGAAATCATCGATTGCCGCGCCCTCACGCAGGAATTCGGGATTGGAGATGACGGCAAAATCGGCATTCGGATTTGTTTCCCGAATGATTCGCTCAACTTCGTCCCCGGTGCCGACAGGAACGGTCGATTTGTCGACCACGACCGTGAACCGCTTGAGATAAGGCGCGATCTCGGCAGCTGCGCCGTAAACATAGCTTAGGTCGGCATGGCCGTCACCGCGTCGCGAGGGGGTGCCCACGGCAATGAAGATCGCGTCGGGATCGGCAAGCGCCTCCTCCGTGCGTGTCGTGAAGGAAAGGCGCTCGGCAGCGACGTTACTGGCCACGAGGTGGTCCAGCCCGGGCTCGAATATGGGGATGCGCCCTTCCAGCAGGGCAGCGATCTTCCCTTCATCCTTGTCGAAACAGATCACGTCATGGCCAAAATCGGCAAAGCACGCGCCGGAGACGAGGCCCACATAGCCCGCGCCAATCATCGTAATTCTCACGGAAAGCTGCCCTTTATGTCGTAATCAACGGGTTTCTGAGCCGGCGATGCCAAACCGCCGCGTCCGGCGAGGATTATTTGAAACTCGGTTTCAACACCAGCCAAACATAGACGATCACACCAATGAGCAACGCAATGCCAGCAGCATGCATCAGGACGCTGTCATGCTCGAGCGCGTAGTTGCCGGCCTGATTGGCGATCGCGCAACCCAGAGCGGGTGGCAGATAGTCGATCATGCGGTCCGGCGGATTTTCCATCGACGAGCGCTGCAGGAACAACACGATAATGCCAGCAAATATCGCCAGAGAGATCCAGTCGTAAACTGTTTCCATTCAGTCTTCTCCCCTCGGGCGAAACAAATATGGTCAAAGGACCGATAGGCTCAGAAGCGCTAATTTTTCTGAAAAGAAAACGCAAAGCGATTCACAATCTTTTTGTGGGACTGACGCATAATGTCGGGACGCCTCATGAGCAGGATCGGCAGAGCAACGCCGTCTTGCATTGTGAAGGCGACGCTTTACCTCGTGGCGCCTGTCCGATGCACAGGCATGGAGTTTTTGAATTGCGCAAGGGTATCATTCTCGCCGGTGGATCGGGCACGCGCCTATATCCGCTGACCAAGGCCGTCTCGAAGCAGCTCATGCCTGTCTACGACAAGCCAATGATCTATTATCCACTCTCGGTGCTGATCATGGCGAGCATACGCGAAATCATGATCATCACCACGCCTCACGATCAGGCAGCGTTTCAGGCGTTGCTGGGGGATGGCTCGGATCTTGGCCTGACACTGCACTATGCAGTGCAGCCCGAACCGAAGGGTCTGGCACAGGCCTATCACATCGGCAGCGATTTTGTCGGGACCGATCCTTCTGCGCTGATTCTCGGAGACAACATCTTCTACGGTCACGGACTGACAGACTTGTTGCAGGCCGCCTCCGATCGCGATCATGGCGCAACCGTGTTCGGCTATAATGTGAGCGATCCAAAGGCCTATGGCGTCGTTTCCTTCGATGAGAACGGCAAGGCCCAGACGATCGAGGAAAAACCCGAACAGCCGAAATCAAACTACGCGGTGACAGGCCTCTATTTCTACGATGGACAGGCTGTGGAGCGAGCTGCAGGGCTGAAGCCCTCACCCCGCGGCGAGCTGGAGATTACCGATCTCAACCGGGTTTATCTCGAAGCCGGCGAACTGAACGTGGAGCTGATGGGACGCGGCTATGCCTGGCTCGATACCGGCACACATGGTTCGCTGACGGATGCCGCCAACTATGTGCGAATCACCGAAGAGCGGCAGGGCCTCAAGATATGTTGTCCCGAGGAACTGTGCTGGCGCATGGGTTTCATCGATGATGCTCAGCTGTTGCGGATCGCCGAGCCGCTGCGCAAATCCGGCTATGGCGAATATCTTCTCAACCTTCTGGACGGCAAAGCCGCATGAAACTCATCGAGACGGCGATTGCCGACGTTTTCATTATTGAGCCGAAAGTGTTCGGCGATGATCGAGGCTTCTTTCTGGAGAGCTGGAATGCCGGCGCGTTCCGGGAGGCGGGGCTCGATGTCGATTTCGTTCAGGACAATCACAGCCGCTCCTCTCGCGGTGTGCTTCGCGGGCTGCATTACCAGCAACCCGGGCCGCAGGGTAAGCTGGTGCGGGTCACGGCTGGCGCCGTCTTCGATGTCGCGGTCGACCTTCGTCGCTCATCGCCCACATTCGGCAAGTCGGTCGGTGTTGAATTGAGCGCCGCCAACAAGCGGATGCTCTGGGTGCCGGAAGGCATGGCGCACGGCTTTCTATGCCTCGAGGATGGAACCGATTTCCTTTACAAATGTCGTGGCTTCTATAACCCAAGCCATGAGCACAGCCTGTTGTGGAACGATCCGGTGCTGGGCATCGATTGGCCGCTCGGCGATATCGTGCCGCAGCTCTCCGCCAAGGATCAGGCGGGCAAGCCTCTGTCGGAAGCGGTGACCTTTCCATGAAGGTGATGATCACGGGCGCCAGTGGGCAGCTTGGCAAAGCCCTGCAAGCAACGGCGGCTGAGGGCAACGACATCCAGGCGCTCGATCGCGCTGCGCTGGACATTGGCGATGAAGCCGCAGTCTCGGCCTGTGTGACACAGGCGCGTCCGGACCTCATTGTGAATGCTGCCGCTTACACCGCTGTGGACAAGGCTGAAAGTGACGCCGAAGCGGCTTGGCGAATCAACGCGGTTGGGCCGGGCAATCTGGCCCGTGCGGCGTCTGAGGCAGGCGCCCGCTTCGTTCATGTCTCTACGGATTTCGTCTTCGATGGGTCGAGCGGGGTGCCTTATCGCCCTGAGCATCCTGTTGCGCCGCTCGGCGTTTACGGCGCCAGCAAGAGGGGCGGAGAGGAAGCGGTGTTCGCCGCACATCCTGAAGCTCTCATTGTCCGGACGGCGTGGGTCTATGGATCAACCGGACACAATTTCGTGCGGACGATGTTGCGCCTCATGGCCGAGAGGGACGAAGTGCGCGTTGTTGCCGATCAGGTTGGCACGCCGACCTATGCGGACGGACTGGCAACCGCCATCTGGAGCCTGGATGCGGCCGGGGCCACCGGTCTCCATCACTGGACCGACAGTGGCGTTGCGAGCTGGTATGATTTCGCAGTGGCGATTCAGGAGGAAGCGGTCTTGCTCGGTCTGTTGAGCCGGGCTGTGCCGGTCGTGCCGATCAGCACGGAGGATTATCCCACGCCCGCGCGCCGCCCTTCCTATTCCGTTCTGGACAAGAGCGGGACCGTTGCGCACATCGGCGCTCTCGCGCCGCACTGGCGTGTCCATCTTCGTGAAATGCTCGGAGTGATCAAGGCGAATGGCTAATCTGCTCGTCACCGGCGGCGCCGGCTTTATCGGCGCGAATTTCGTGCACTACTGGCGTGCCCATCATCCCGATGATGTCGTGGTGGTTCTGGATGCTCTGACTTATGCTGGAAACCCGGCTAATCTGGATGGGCTGACCCGCGTGGACCTGATCGTCGGGGACATCTGCGATACTGCTCTGGTGGAAAATCTGCTCATCCAGCGGCAGGTCGACACGATCGTGCATTTTGCCGCAGAGAGCCATGTCGATCGCTCGATCACCGGCCCGGATGCGTTCGTGACGACCAACGTTATCGGCACACACAGTCTCCTGAAGGCGGCGCGCAAGCTGTGGCTGGATACGGGCACGGGAAAGCCACATCGCTTCCACCATGTTTCTACCGATGAGGTGTATGGCTCCCTAGGCCCGGCCGATCCGGCATTCAGTGAAACCACCGCATATGCGCCGAACTCGCCTTATTCCGCCAGCAAGGCCGGCTCTGACCATCTGGTGCGTGCCTATCACCACACCTACGGGCTGGAGGTGACGACCAGCAATTGCTCGAACAATTACGGCCCCTATCAGTTTCCCGAGAAGCTCATCCCGTTATTTCTGCTCAATTGCCTCTTCGGCCGCAATCTGCCGATCTATGGGGACGGCATGAACGTGCGCGACTGGCTGCATGTCGAGGATCACTGCCATGGGATTGAGAAGGTATTGCAGGTCGGCAGACCCGGCGAAACCTACAATATCGGGGGCGGTCAGGAGCTGCCCAATCTCACCGTGATTGAGGAAATTTGCGCGACGGTGGATCGCGCTTTTGCGAGTGATCCCGAGCTTGCCCGTCGGTTCCCTGATGCGCCTGCGGCCAATGGTCAGTCGTCAGCAACACTGAAGGCTTTCGTGACTGATCGTGCCGGCCACGATCGGCGATATGCAATCGATGAAACAAAGGCCCGTTCGGAACTGGGCTATGCGCCGCGCCGCACCTTCCCTGAGGGGTTTGCGCAAACGCTGCGTTGGTATCTGGACAATGAAACATGGTGGCGCCCGTTGCTTGAAAAGGCCGCCGCTGCTCGATGAAGGAAAAAGCGCAGCCGGCTCAGCGCAAGCGCGCATGAGCCGGTGGTTCAATCTTCCTTGCTGAAATAATCCGTATACTTGCCGTAGCCGCCGTAGGAATAGCCATAGGGATCGGCCATGCCGCCGTCATAGCGGTTGAGCACGGATCCCAGGCATTCTGCAGGCTCGAGCAGGCGCATTGAATCGACAACCTGCTTCTGATTGGTCCGGCCTTGTTCGATGACCATCAGATAAGCATCGACATGTCCCGCAATGACCATGGCATCATCATTGGCGAACACGGGCGGCATGTCGAACAGGATGATGGTGTCATCCCCCAGCACCCGCAACGATTCGACAAATGCGGTAAAGCGCGCTCCTGCCAGCAGGGGCATGCTGTCCAGATCATTTGAATAGCACGGGTAAAGCGTCAGATTGGTGCCTTCGACATGGCGTCCAACCTTCCGGAGATCGTCCGTTTCGCCTGCAAGGAAACGCTCCAGACCGGTTTCGCCCACCAGTCCGAAGTTTTCAGCAAGAGATGCGCGACGAATATCGAGGTCGAACACGAGAATTTGCTTGCCGGGCAGACGGCTCAATGTGGCCGCCAAATTCGCCGTCAGAAACGACTTCCCTGCTCCCGGAGCAGGAGAAGTGACGCCAATAATTCTGTGGCCCCCCGCCGTCATGCGCTTGACGACCTGCGAGCGGAGCAGGCTGAATGGACGCGAGGCGAGGTGGCGATTACTGAAGGCGACCACATGCTGGGCCTCCAGCAACTTGGGGTCGGGCGTGAACAGGGCCGTTTCGCTCGCACTCGGGATGCGAAAATGTACGCTCCGTTGCTTCAGGCTCGGCGCAAACTGATCAGACAATGGTCAAACTCCTTGAAGGCAGCGCGCGCGGATCAGTCATCGTCATCGTCATCGTGCTTGCTGGCCGCCTTGCGGCTACCGAAGGGCCACAGGCGCTTCCAACCTCGCTGCTGCTGTTCGGACCGCGAAACGATGGTTGGAATGACCACGAGAGGAACAGCGCCGGTGGCTTGAAGCACGGCCTCGGCTCCACGAATTGGGCGGGTGAAAAGCTCAATGAGGAAAATAAGACCCAAGCCAAGACCCAAGCCCCCAAAGGCGCCGAGCATGATGATTCGCGGGCGATTGGGTGTATAGGGTTCGTCCGGCACGACAGGCGGATCGATGACCGAGAGACGCTCACCCTGTTGCTCGTCTTCGGCGCGCTTTCCTGCCTTTGCGTTCATCAGCTGACTTGAAACACGCTGATATTGTGCGTTGAGGCCAGCCATGCGCTCCTGCAACTGAGCCAATTCCTGCTGGACGACCGGCGCACGAATCTGTGCGTTGAGAATAGACGCGCTACGACTTTCCTCCGCAGCGCGTGTTGCCTCGAGGCGCGCGATTTCCCTGTTGTTGCTCGCGATCTGCGAGCTGATTGCAGAGGTCGGGATGCGCGATTGATTGGTTTTGGCCAGTTCCCGCGCCTCGGCAAGCCGTTGCTTGGCAAGAACCACGTCGGGATGCTGTTCGGTATAGCGCGCCCTTGCCGCAGCCAAAGCCGACTCAGCATCCGCAATAACCGGGTCGCGATCCGCCGCGCTTTGCGTCAGTTCGCGCTGCGCCTGCAATTGGGCGTTTGCGGACTGGAGAGCCGCGATCCGGCTGTCGATGCCGATTGTATTGCCGGAAGGCGACATGCCACTGCTGGCCAGCGTGAGACCATTGCGCAGCTGGATATCGGCAATCTGCTGGTCGAGTTGAGCAATCTGTGTCTGCAGTTCAGCTTCCTGGTCTGTCAGGAACTGGATGGTGTTGACCGATTGGGCGGCCGTCGTGCTGGCATCGAGCTGAAGCACTTGGTCGGTTAGCGCCTGGGCGACCGCCTGTGCTTTTACAGGGTCCGAATAGTTAAAGCTCATCGAGAATGCGATTGTGCTGCGCCGTCCACCGTTGGCGGCCTGAATGTCGGCGGTCACTGGCTCGATGGAGATCGACTCACGCATCGTGGCAATCACTTCCGACAGCGACTGGGTACGCAGTTCCGTCTGGTAGAGCGAATTCCGCTGGATCAGTTCGACAAGCTGGGGTCGGCTGAGGACTTGCTGGCGGATACGCGCCATGCGTTGATCGACGACACCCGTGGCGTTTGTGTCGCCCACAACCTCTTCAGGCAGCAGCGAGGCTTCAACCAGCAGGACCGCCTTCGACTGATACTGGACAGGCATCAGAAAGGCCGCGGCAACTGCGGCGATAAGCAACAGAAGGGCCGGGATGATCAGCAGCCATTTCCGCTGGAGCAAAATCGTCGGGATGTGCGGCAGGAAAGACGCCCCGCCCGTATCCTCAGCGGTTTCGTAGTGAGCTTGGACGTTATTCATCAGTTCTGACCGAGCCTGTATCGCAGCCCAACAAGGCCGTGGATGTTCGCGTCGCGCGCGACGAGCGAACTATATGTGTCACTATAGGTTACCGAAATGACAGCGGACAGACGGGGACGGATTACCCGCTCATATCCAACGCTGGCGCGCCCATAATCACTGTCCGATCCGCCGGTGCCTCCAAGGCTGCTTGAGCGGGAGTAGGAGGCGCTGGCATTCAAGCTGCTGCGCTGGTCAATCGTGTAATTATAACGAGCACCGACGGCGGTCACCCGCGATGATCCGGCAATGGATGAGGGCGAGACCCCATGTGAGCCGGATACGCAGAACGTGGTCCGATCACCTTCCCGGCAGAGATCTGCGGACGCCGAAAATGATGTGTTGCTGATCGTTCCCGTGGGGAAGCTCGTCTCGCTGAATGTGACACCGGCAGACAGATCAAGACTGATCCGGGGCGCGAGGCGCGTGCTCAGGCGGGCGGTGGGGGTGTATTGCGTCGTGTTGCCAAACGCCGGATCGACATAGTCACTCCTGCCAATATCGAAACCTGCGCCGATCGACGTGTTCGCGCCAATCGCGCGCATATAGTAAAGATTGCCGCCGTAGCTGTCGTAATCCTTCGACAGCCCGGTGCCGTTGGGGAACCTCAACCTAGTCCCGCGCGCCGAGACATTCAGCGTATCGCGCGGCGAAAGTGTGAAGCCCAACCCCAACTGGCCGGAAAAAACCTCTGACCGCTCGCGATAGTTTGCGCTGCCGCTCGGATCGACGATGATCGGCGTGCCTGGGTCGACAGGCCCTCCGACAATCGGATCATAAACCGGATACAGCCCGTTGCGCACATAGCTGCTGTAGGAAAGGCCGGCAGTCAGAGACGTTAGCGGACTGATCTGCCGGCTCAGACTGCCGGATACGCCATAATCCGTCGTGCCGTCGTACAAGCGCGAATATTCCGTATGCGTCACGGAGCCCCGCAACTGCGTCGTTCCGGTTGGCGATTCAATCGTCACGGCTGGAGAGAAGCTTCCGCTTAGCGTTGCCGAAGCGGCATTGCCCCCCATCGTTCCATAGGGATTGCTTGCCACGCCGCCGGTCACGCCAAGATCGGCACCGACGCGCGTGTCACCCAGCGCGGGGCTGCCGATCATCAATGCCGCGATTGCTGCTGAGCAGATCAGGCTGGACGTCTTCATGGAACGATCACCGTGTCACCGGTCTGGATCTGGGGAATTGCCCGAGCAGCTTCCTCGGACAAATTGCCCTTCATCGCGCCCCCGAGCCGGAAACGAAGCGCCGAGAGCTCATTTCCATTCTTCCGGATGATCGTGACATTGTCGAGATTTGCAAACTCGTCAGGCCCTCCCGCCATTGCGATGGCCTCCACGAGATTGACGTAGCGGCCCGGCGTGAACGAGCTCGGCCCCCGCACGCGGCCCACGACCGAGAAGGTGAAGCCGCTGGGGGTTTGCACCGAGACCGTCACCTGCGGTGGCTCTCCGCGGTACTGGCTGGCAAGACCATTGGATATTGCCGTCTGGACTTGCTCGGGAAGCATGCCCTGCGCGACGATGCGGCCGACGAGCGGGAAAGAGAAGCTGCCGTCCGGCAGAATCCGAATGGAGCGTTGCAATCTCTCCTCGCCCCACACATAAACTTCGATCTGATCACCAGGATTGATCGTGTAGGGTCGGGCGGCCTGATTAGCAGCACCGGTTGCCGCGCCTGAACTTTCCTGAGCTGTTGCAGGCACTGCCGCGATGGTCAGGAGAAGGCCCGCCATGGACCATGAAATTACGGGAAACCGCACGTTTGTGGATCCTTCTGCTTGGCCGGGAGATGCAGGCTTCATATACCAAAACATCATGTCGTCACTACGTAAAAGCGGGGTTAATGATAGCGGGCTGTTGGTTACTTTCGTTGCTTGCGGACGTGAAGCCCTGTAACGCGGCGCGGCTTGAGCTATATTTACGACAGGGCGTTATGACCGGGTTTGGCAGGCTGACTTTTGCTGATCGCAGCGCTGCCCATGTTGGCGGTCGGCAATATTGCCGCGACGTTAGAAAACGGCCGCTGCCGCTGCTCCTGCTGCTCCTCGCCGTCGCAGGCCTATCCGCCTGCAAGAGCCCCAGTGAACAAGCGCTGGAGCACGCGCAGCGCGCTGAGATGCTCTTGCAGGCAGGGAATTTGGCCGGCGCGCAGCAAGAAATCGGTGAAGCGATCCGCCTGCGGGAAGACGGGCCTAATTTTCAGCAGCTTGCAGGAGTGATCGCCCTGCAGAACGGGAATCCTGTGGGCGCGTATCGCGCGTTCGAGAGGGCACTTGAGTTTGACGCCACGAATCGCCTGGCTCTGGCCTATGTTGCAAATCTGGGCGTTCAGATCGGACGGATCAGCCAGGCGGAAGATGCTGCCGATCGTCTGCTGACGTTGGAGCCTGATGCGTTGCCAGCGCTGCAGACGAAGGGGATGATCGCTCTTTCCCGGGAGGAACTGGACGAGGCCATGTCCTATGCTGATCGGATTCTCACGCGCAATTCTGCGGATGAGGCTGGCGCCATTGTTAAAGCCCGGGTTTTGGCGAAACGTGGGCAGGCCGAGGAGGCGGTGGCTTTAATCGACAATGCGCTACGCGTATCGAGCGAATCCGCAGCTCTTCTGACCAACAAGGTCAACTTGCATCGCTATTTGCGACAGCCCGAGCCTATGGCAGCAACGCTTGAGCGACTGGTGGCTTCTGGTGGCGCCGGTACGGCTGTCAAACTGGATCGCGTGAACCTGCTGTATAAGCTGGGGCGCCAGGAAGAAGCGCGCGAGGCAAGCTGGGCCCTGCTTCGGGAAGGCATGGGAAGCCCCTCCAATTATGAAGTTCTGCAACGCATCTGGTGGGAGTTTGATCCCGCTCCACTTTCAGCAGAGGTCGCTCAAGGACCAACCGACTGGCGCGATCCCCCCGCTGTAGTGCAGGTTGCTCGCTATCTGCTGGCGCGCGGGAATCGCGAGACAGCAAATTTGCTTCTGAATTCCGCATCGGCAGGCGCTCAGGCGCTTGTTGCCCCGCTGAAGCTCCGCCTGCTGGCGGATGCTGGCAGAGGTGAGGGAGTCGAACGGCGCAATGAAGCGCTCCTTGAGCAGGACCCGGAAAATGTTGACGCGCTACTGCTGCGGGCTCGCTACGCCCAGCGTAAAGGCGATATGCGGGCTGCGCTTGAGGCAGCGCAATTGGCTCTGGCGAACGACCCACGCAATCCCGACAGCTACATCATGGTGGCGCAACTTTACCGGGCCCAGGAACAAGACTGGCGCGCGCGCCAGATATACGAAGAAGGTCTGAACCAGCTTCCGCAGAGTTTTCCGCTGGTTCAATCTTATATGCAATATCTTCACGAGTTGGGCGATAGGGGCCGAGTTGTATCGGTTGCCCGCAACTTTGCGAGGGTATTGCCCTCATCGGAAAAGGCTTGGGGGCAGCTTCTGGCGCAGTGCCGCGCAACGCAAGACGAGACCTGCACGAGAGTGGCGCAGAATGGACTGGAAAATGCCCGAACATCCTACCTCGTCGATGATCCTCCAGGCAAGCCAGCCGATCGCGGCCTGTTTGGCCGCTTCTGACATCGCTATTGTGCGGTTTTCCGACATATGATCAGCTTCAATCGCCCTGCGCGTAACAAGTATGTTCGCTTCACGTCCAACGTGTTGAGATCCGGCGGGATCGTCAATGATACGTTGTGCTTCCTGCTGTCGTATTTGGCGACTGTCTTCATATACAAAAGCTTGCTGGGCTATTACTTCGATACGCGACTTCACTCGACCGTCGTCGTCGTGATGGCGATCAATTTCTTCCTTATCCGCATTTCTCGAGATGCTTATTCGGGATTCAGGGGGCAGGGAGATGATCTCGGCGGAAGTACGTTCCTCGATTTTCTCGTCGCTCTGACACTGACGGGCTTCATTGTCCTTCAGTTCGGCCAAGGAGGTGAGCTCTCTCTCCGCTTTGCATTCTTCTTCTCGATTATCTGTCTCACGCTGCTCGTTTTCTCTCGTCTTCTCTTTCGGCAGCTGGTGCGGGTGGCCATGAAGCACAAGATCATCGGCCAGCGCGTGGCGATCTATGGTGCTGATCGGGAGGTTACCAGCCGACTGCTGGAGCTACTTGAGATCGAGCGGCTGCCTCACATCAACATCGTTGGCTTTGCCGACGATCGGCGATCACGCGTGGAGACAGGCATGATCGGTCGCTTCCCCTATCTGGGTGGTTTCGACGAGATGCTCGGGCTTGCGCAGCGTGGCATGCTGGACCAGGTGATCGTCGCCCTGCCACTGGTGCGGCAGGAACGATTGAACCAGATTATCGAGCAACTAAGTGCCGGGGCCATCGATATCTGTATCATGCCGCGCGAGTTTCTCGTTCTACGAGATCGGTACCGGGTCAACTATATCGGATCCCTGCCGGTACTCAGCGTCTGGCAACTCCCCATGCGCGATTTCGATGGTGTGCTGAAGGAGATCCAGGACCGTCTTCTCGCCTTGATCGGACTGATCATCCTCGCGCCGCTCCTGATTTTTACGGCACTCGCGATCCGGCTTGAGAGTCGCGGCCCGATCCTGTTCCGCCAGAAGCGCCTTGGCTTCAACAATCTTGAAATTGAGGTGCTGAAGTTCCGTTCCATGTATACGGACAGGCAAGATCTCACCGGCGGAGAACGCACGCGGAAAGGCGATCCGCGCATCACGAAGGTGGGACGGATCATCCGCCGGACAAGCATCGACGAGCTGCCGCAGCTCTGGAACGTGTTGCGGGGCGAAATGTCGCTCGTAGGGCCGCGGCCCCACGCGCTCGCCATGCGCGTGGGCGACGCCTATTATCATGATGCAGTGCGGGGCTATGCAGCGCGCCATCGTGTGAAGCCGGGCATTACGGGGCTGGCTCAGGTGCGCGGTTTGCGAGGAGAGATCGACACAATCGAAAGGGCCAAAAAGCGCGTCGAATATGACATCTACTATATCGAGAACTGGTCACCATTGCTCGATCTGCGCATCATTCTCGAAACGATCGTGCGTCTGATCTGGGATCGGCATGCCTACTGAGGCTTGCCGATATCCAATGCCGATGAGCCGTGCTCTCAATGAGTGGACGGGTGTGGCTCATCGTTTCAGTTCTGTCGCTTCCGTCGTAATCGCAGCGAGCGTCCGAATCCCAGGCGCGTGGCGCCGGCGGAAAGGTTGATATCATGCAGACGCTGATCGCGCAGGGCGTTCTCATTCTCTGGCCGCTCGTTGCACTTTTCCTGTACTCTACCATGTCAGCTGGTCGGGCGACGATCTGGACCTTGCTAGCTGGTTATCTGCTGCTGCCAGAAGGGGTGGCATTCGATTTTCCGGGCGTGCCGGCTCTAGACAAGACCACGATTCCGAACCTGGCTGCATTGGTCCTCGCAATGGCCACCGCGCGCCGTGGCGAATTTCGCTGGCCGCGCAGCAAAGTGCTGAATTTGCTCATGGCGGCGTTCGTCATCACGCCATTTGGTACGGCCTTCACCAATGGCGAGTTTTACGCGATTGGTAGCATGTCATTCCCGGGTCTCGGATTCAGGGAAGGACTGTCCATGGTTGTGGGGCATGTGCTTACGCTCTCGCCATTCGTGCTGGGAGCCGCTTTGCTTGCCAATGAGCAGGGGCATCGGCAGATTTTGCTCGCGCTGGTTATTGGAGCGCTCGCCTATTCCATCCCGATATTGCTTGAGATCCGGCTCAGCCCTTTTTTCCAGCTCTGGGTGTATGGGTTTAGCGACGCCGGGTATTTTCTCCAGCAGATGCGGTTCGGCGGTTTCCGGTCCATGATGTTCCTGGGCCACGGCCTGCTGGTCTCGGCATTCTGTGCAATGGCTCTTTTGGCGGCGATCGGACTGGCCCGGATGCGTCTCAAGTTGTTCGGGGTCCCGATGAGCATGATTGCTGTCTATCTCGCGGCTATCCTCATCCTGAACAAGTCCGTCGGAGCGGTGATGCTCGTCCTGCTGTTGGCGCCGTTGCTTCTGTTTGTCCGGGCGCGCTTTTATCTCACGATCGTCGCTGGTCTTGCTTTGATGGTCGTTATCTATCCGGCACTGCGCGGTGCTGACCTGTTGCCGCTTCAGAAGATTGTCGAGACGGTTCAAACCGTGAGTCCAGAGCGAGCGGAATCGTTCGACTTCCGGGTCCGCAATGAAGAAATGCTCCTCACGAGGGCAGAGCAAAAGCCGTTATTCGGCTGGGGCACATTTGGACGTAATCGGGTCATCGTGGTGACTCACTGGGGGGGAACCCTCGACGTAACAGTAACCGACGGGACTTGGGTGATCGTCATCGGAACCCTTGGTTGGGTTGGTTACGTTCTCTATTTCGGACTTCTTCTATACCCCTTCGGGCGGGTTTTCCGATTGCGCCGAGCGGCCTTGCCTATGGCCAGCCTGACCTTGGTCGCTGTCCATATGTTCAATATTCTAGACCTGATACCGAACTCGTCGGTGCGGCCCATAACCTGGCTCGTTGCGGGCGCTCTGGCGACTTTCGTTGTGGGTAAGCGCGGGGCGATGGAGGGACCGGTTCGTCGACCTTCAGTCGTTTCCAAGCACTAGCATTGCATGATTTTTCTGCGATGGCCGGCCATCCTGTGATCGCTTGAGATTCACAACCTGCCGCATATTCGGGCCAATTCGCAGTATTGCGTTTGGTTGCCTCTGATGGGTGAGCCACGCGAGAGAACAGGAGTGGCTTCAAAACATTTGGGGACTCACTGAAGGTTGGGCGTTCCGGGGCTTTTCGCCGCGCTGCATCTGAACGTGCTAAACGTAAAATTAACCATGCTTGGCAATCGAAGCTTTTTTGCTCTCTCTTAGGCTGATGCCAGGTGCCATGCGCTCTGCATGCGTTTCACAGGAAGCAAAGCAAATGACTCGGGTCCGTAAAACGAAGATGAAGCTGATTGGCGCTGTGGCGCTGAGCTCGACAGTTTTGATTAGCACTGCTGCGGTCGCTGCTGGCACCGCCGGAGCGTTCCTCCTATACACAGCCTCAATCAAGCTAAAAGGGGGTACGTTTGTGCGCTGGGCTGATGTTCTGTCTGTCCTGACACTCGCCACACTACCTTCCAGTGCATCCAAGCCGAACTTGTCGAAAACGTCGAACGTGACGATCAAGAGTCCGGATGTCGCAGTTCCTGTAGACAGCGAGCCGGCCGTTTCGGGCGTTCCTGCAATGAAGCTCGGGATGAACTTGACGCCACCCAGCACCTACGTCGGCAACCGCTCATTCATGAACTTGCTCGGCGGCTGGCGTCTGAAGACTGCGGCGGGCGGGTGGGCGTCGATGCCCGATGACAGGCTGAATTCGAAGAAACAATTGGTCGACCTTCGCGCAGGGGAGCAGGGCGTTCGGCAGTTTACGTTACCGACACGAGGCTGGATGGGAGAGAGCGTTGACATCATCTGCCGTTGGGAGGGCTCGGGGACTGTCAGCATAAGTGGATCGCCAGCCAAAAACGTAAAGATTTCGGGGAAATCTCTGACATTCACTTATGTTCCCCAGGGCGCGGCCGGGATGTATTTCCAGATATCTTCCACCAATCCGAGCGATCCGATCCGCGCTGCGGATTGTCGAGAAGCGGACGCCGATCCCAAGGCGATCTTTGAACCAACCTATTTGGCCGAGGTAGGACGGTACAGCGTCTTGCGTTTCATGAAATGGTCTTATGGTGGAGTGGAGGGCAATAAACCGGTCACCTGGGAGACGCGAACAAAATTGGGAGATGAGGTTCTTGGAGGGCCTGACGGCATCGCCATTGAACACATGATCCAGCTTGCAAACGAGCTGAACCGGGACCCTTGGATTTGCATCCCCTGGAATGCGGATGCCGAGTATGTTCGCAAATTGGCTGAACTGGTTCGAACCCAGCTTGACCCGGAGTTGAAGGCCTATGTCGAGGTTTCCAACGAGGTGTGGAACTACGTTTATCCTGTAACGAGTCAAGCCAGAGATGAGGGTAAGGCGGCCGGCCTGTCTACCAACGACCATTACGCCATGATGTTTCGTTACGCTCAGAAGACGGGCGAGGTCATGGACATCTGGAGTTCGGTCTTTGCCGGCCAGATGCAGCGCATCGTTCGCGTAGCGGCGATTCAAACCGGCGCCTTTAATGCCGAAAAGGTGCTAGGATTCGGCGAAACCGCCAAGAAAGTCGATGCCCTTGCGATCGCGCCGTACTTCGCGGCGAATCTGGATGCAAATGCCTTGGATACATCAGCTGGCGTTGATGCGGTGTTTGCGCATCTTGGCGAAAGAGTTGCCAACAGGATTGAGGAATCCAAGAAGACCAAGGAAGTAGCTACGAAATATGGCGTGCGTCTAATCACCTACGAGGCCGGACAGCATGTTCTCGGTTCGCTGCCCTTGGATAAAATGACGGCCCTGCAGAGCGATCCACGCATGGCCAATCTCTATACGACTTACCTCACCAAATGGCGCAAGGAAGTCGGTGATCTCATGGTGCTTTTCAACGACTACGGGCCCGCCGGAAAATTTGGCAGTTGGGGCCAGCGTGACTATGTCGGCCAACCCTTGAGCGAAGCGCCGAGGGAGAATGCCGTGGAACTCTTCCGTCTCTCCTACGTCACGCCCTGACCATGCGTCGATGAACTCCGGGTAGATCTCGCCGCGCGACGGCGAGATCTGCTCTTTGTTTCTGGCCTCGGCAGACGTGATGGAAGGGAGTCTGATGGAGCGGAAGCTTGGTGAGCCGTCGAGATCGCTATCTCCCCGCTTCCACCAGCACGCGCCCCTCTCTCCGAGGATCATATCCCCCATCGACGCGATCACCGCGCATCAGCACGGCGTGGACTCCGCTATCTTCCCCTTGGCCCGGTCGCAATTCTATCCCTCGGGCGCTGAGGCCGGCCAGAACTTCGGCAGGGAATTTGCTGACTTCTCCCTGAAAGGCTGAGCCGCGAGCGACGAGATTGGGAAGAGCGAGCGCATTCTGCATCGGCAGGCCCCAATCCACAGCGGCAACAAGCGATTTCCCGACATAGGCGAGAATTGCATTGCCGCCGGCGGATCCGATCGCTCCCGCAAACCGACCTTCGCGATCCACCATGATGACGGGAGTCATTGATGACCGGGGCCGCTTGCCTGGCGCGACAGCATTGGCCGCGCGGCGCCCCTCGGCATCCTGTGGCATGAAAGCAAAATCCGTCAGCTGGTTGTTGAGGAAGAAGCCGTCGACCATTCTGCCGGTGCCGAAGATGGATTCCACCGTGGTGGTCATCGAGACGACATTGCCTTGCGCATCGCCTACGATGAAATGCGATGTGCCGCTCGGCTCCTGCGTGCTGTCGACTGCAGCGACCTGAGCACCGGGAGGAACGCCCGCAGACGGCGGTGGTCCTGCCGTCGTGCCGATTAGCTTCGCACGGCTGTCTATATATTCGTCATCAAGAAGCCCTGCGATCGGAACAGAGGTGAAAGCGGAGTCGCCAACATACCGGTCTCGGTCAGCGTACATGAGGCGGCTGGCCTCAGCGAAAAGGAACCATGCCTGTGGGTCATTCGGCCCGCGCTCATCGACATCCGTCCTTTCCAGCAGTTCCAGCAGTTGCAGGAAGGCCACGCCGCTGGACGGCGGCGGTGGAACGCAGACGATGTAGACCCTGTAGGGATTGCAGATCGCCTCTCGTTTGATCGGTGCATAAGCGCTCAGATCGGCGAGCGTCATGCTGCTGCCCAAGGGTCCGGCTGCGACGCGCGCGACAATCCGCTTTGCGGTCTCCCCTGCATAAAGAGCGGATGGCCCCTGCTCGGACAAGCGTTTCAGAAAATCTGCATAGGCAGTGTTCACCAGGTGATCGCCAGCCTTTTTGAGCGATCCATCCGGTGCTGAGAAATAAGCGCGTGCGTCAGCGACCTGCAACTGCGGAAAATTGCCTCCGAGAAAGCGGGCAAGGCGCGGCGTGATCGTGAAGCCGTTTCGAGCTGTGCGTTCCGCGTCGCCGAACAACGAACTCCACGGACGTAACCCATGGTCGGCATGAGCCATGGCGAGCATCCGAACGGCACCGGGTACGCCCGTCGCTCGACCGCTGACCAGCGCCTCGCGAAAGGGGATCGGTTTGTCGTCAGCATCAAGGAACATGCCTGGTTCGGCATGAGCAGGGGCGGTTTCCCGACCGTCATAGACGATGACCTTGCCGGTGCCGCCATCGAAATACGTCATGAATGCGCCGCCGCCCATGCCGGAGCTTTGCGGCTCGACGAGGGACAGCATGGCCTGCACAGCGATCGCCGCATCGACTGCGCTTCCGCCTTCACGCAGGATTTTCATGCCGGCTTCCGCCGCCAGCGGGTTGGAAGCGACAACGAAATTCTTTGCAGCCGCCTGAGTTGTGGACGGCGCCGCGCTGATCGGGGGCGTGCTGCTTGTCGTGCAGGCCCCCAGCGCCAGTGCAGACAGGAGGCTGAAGGCAAAACGAAAAAAAGTCATGTGGCTAGCCCGCTTAGCTTTGATCGATCACGCTGCGCTGCAGCGAGCCCACAGTGGAGCGGCAGTGATCCCAAAGCAAGGGTACGATATGCGTACTGGCCGAGCGGTACCTTGATCTGTCGTCCGCTTGGCGATCAAATATGCTGGGCGCTGCGGGCAGGGATGGTCCTTACGGAAAGCCGCGTTATATGAAGCAGATGTGGCGCGCCCTGTGAGGTGTCGCCGGATCAAGGAGAGCGTTGCTTGCAGGCCCTCGAGCATTTTCCCAGCCTCACCGCCATGTTTTTTGCCCGCGCCATGGAGCGTGGAGAGCGGCCATTCCTCTGGGCCAAACGCGGCGATACATGGCAGCCGATCAGCTGGATGGAAACAGCGCGTCGCGTTGCCTCTCTGGCGAAGGCGCTCAGAGCGCTCGGCATTGCGCCCGGTGACCGGGTCATGTTGGTCAGCGAGAACCGGCCCGAGTTCTGCATCGCGGATCTGGCGATCATGGCAACAGGTGCCATCACGGTGCCGACCTACACGACCAACACCACACGCGATCACGAGCATATCATTGCCAATAGTGGCGCACGGGCTGTGTTCTTCTCGACAGCGAAGATCGCCGGGGCACTGCTTCCCGCTGTCGTCAGATCGCGTATTGAATTCGCGATCAGCATAGAGCCGCTCAAGTCCATGCAGAATTCTGCAGTTGAGATTTGCGACTGGGCGACGCTTCTTGCCGAGCATCCCGGCGATCCCGCTATCTGTGCCGCCGAATTGACGGCGACGAGAGAGGATGTCGCCTGCCTCATCTACACCAGTGGAACCGGCGGGGCGCCGCGTGGCGTGATGCAGCACCATGGCGCGATTCTGTGCAACGTCGAGGGATGCGTGGACATCATTGCTGGCGACTTCGGATGGGATGAAGAGGTGTTTCTCTCCTTCCTGCCGATCAGCCACGCCTATGAACATTCGGGCGGGCAGTTCCTCCCTATCGGCTTGGGCGGGCAGATTTACTATGCGGAGAGCCTCGAGAAGCTTGCGGCGAACATCGCGGAGACGCGACCGACCATTATGGTGGTGGTGCCGCGGCTGTTCGAGCTGCTCCGCACGCGCGTGACCAAGGCTGTGGAGAAACAGGGCAAGCTCCCAGCGTTCATGCTCGAACAGACGCTCCGGCTGGGCGCGAAGCGTGCGGCGAATGGCGGCACGCTGCCGTTCTGGGAGAAGCCGCTCGAAGCCATTCTCAACCGCACCATTGCGCCCAAGATCCAGGCACGTTTCGGCGGCCGCATGAAGGCGCTGGTTTCCGGCGGCGCGCCCCTCAGTCCGGAAGTCGGCAGCTTCTTCCAGTCGCTGGGGCTGACCTTGTTGCAGGGCTATGGGCAGACGGAAGCGGGGCCGGTGGTGAGCTGCAATCGTCCTTCTGTGGGATTGCGGATGGAGACGGTGGGACCGCCGCTTAAGAATGTGGAGGTCCGCATCGCCGAGGATGGCGAGATCCTCGTGCGTGGCGAACTGGTGATGAAGGGCTATTGGAATAACCCGGCTGAGACGGCCCGAACCATTCAGGATGGCTGGCTGCACACCGGCGATATCGGGGAATTCGACGAACGCGGGCGGCTCATGATCACGGATCGCAAGAAGGACCTGATCGTCAACGACAAAGGGGACAATGTCGCTCCGGCCAAGCTTGAAGGCATGCTGACGTTGCAGCCCGAGATCGGGCAGGTGATGGTCTATGGCGACCGGCGGCCGCATATCGTTGCGCTCATCGTGCCCGATCCGGAGTGGCTCAAGGAGTGGGCGGCCGCCCAGGGCAAGGAACCCGATCTCGCGGCGCTGCGGGACGATCCGACGCTGCATGTCGCGATTCGGGCTGCGGTGGATCGGGTGAATGCGGACCTCTCCGTGATCGAGAAGGTGCGTCGCTTCGCGCTGGCGGACGAGCCCTTCACGATCGACAATGAGATGTTGACGCCCAAGCAGTCGATCCGGCGGCATATAATTCGCGCCCGCTATCAGGCGCGGCTGGACGCGCTTTACGGTGGTTGACGCTATTTGCCGGGCGTGCGGTAGGGAATAAAATCGCCGAGTGCGCAGCTGCCGGTGGTCATGCCGGAGGGCAGATTGACGGAGCGGGCGATGTCTCCCCGGCAATATTGCGACGAATTCATCCGGTTCATCACCAGCGTGTCGCCGCGCGAGATGCCGCTGCAGCTGCCCTGCAGTCGGTTGAGATAGACTTCATCCTTGCTCACGACATAGACCAGCGTGTTGTCGCCGATGGAGCGCAGCCGCGAACTATCGAAGGAAGTGACGCAGCTTACTGGTTCGCCAGCTGTCTTGCCTTCCAGCAACCGCTCCAGCTCCCGTGTCTCGCGCTCGCTCAGCCTTGGTTCGGGGGCCGTGTCCGCCGTCGCGCAGGCCGCCAGCGGCAGGACCGCCAATGAGAGAATGAACTTGTTCATGACCTCTGCTCCTCTCGCGTCATTCCGTGCCGCGAAACTAGCAGATTTCCTGCCGTCTCGCACCTCATATGACGGATACGAACGGGCTGTCCCTTGGTTTCGGAGGGATGAGGTCAATCCAACCCAGGTTAACCCCTGTCCTTCGCTGCCCGCCGGCTTGCCAGTTCCTCGATGCTCGCCGCGCGAAGGAACGGATTGGTTGCGCGTTCCAGCGCGATTGTCGTGGGCACGGTGGCCTCGTCCCGCGCGCGTGCGGCCTCCACCTGTGCGAGCCGGGCGGCGATTGCCTCGTTCTCCGGCTCCGCCTGACGGGCGAACTTGCCGTTGGAGAGGGTGTATTCATGCGCGCAATAAACCCGCGTATCATCCGGCAGAGCCTCGAAGCGGCGCATATTGGTGTACATCTGCTCGGCGGTGCCTTCGAAGAGCCGTCCGCACCCCATGGCGAACATCGTATCGCCGACGAAGATCACGGACTCCTCGGGGAAATGATAGGCGATATGCCCAGCCGTATGCGCCGGCACTTCCATCACGATGGCCTCGTGGGCGCCGAGCCTGACGCGATCGCCTTCCCGGACCGGGCGGTCCACGTCGGGGATCTTCGCCAGTTCTGCGGCAGGGGCGGTCACCTTGGCACCGGTGGCGGCGACGATGCCGGCATTGCCGCCGATATGATCGCCATGCCAGTGCGTGTTCCAGATTTGGCTGATGGTCCAGCCTTGCGCTTGCGCGGCTTCAAGCACCGGCTCGGCGACGGCGGGGTCGACGACCAGCGTCTCCCCACTCGCCTTGTCATGGACCAGCCAGACGTAATTATCCGACAGGACCGGAACACGCAGGATGTCGAGCGTGCTCACCACTCACCCGTGTTCGGCATGGAGGCCCAAGGCTCGGCAGGCTCCAGATGCCCGTCCTGCAGCAGTTCGATGGAAATGCCATCGGGCGTGCGCACGAATGCCATATGGCCATCGCGGGGCGGGCGATTGATGGTGACGCCATTGTCCATGAGTCGCTGGCAAGTCTCGTAGATATTTTCGACGCGATAGGCGAGGTGACCGAAATTGCGGCCGCCGCTGTAGGTCTCTGCAGCGCTGCCATCTTCCGGCGGCCAGTTGTAAGTCAGCTCGACCTGCGCATCCTCGTCCCCCGGTGCGGCAACGAAGACCAGGGTGAAGCGGCCCTTCTCATTATCGAAGCGGCGTACTTCCTTGAGCCCGAGCATCTCGAAGAAGCGCAGGGTGGCGTCGATGTCTTTCACGCGGATCATGGTGTGGAGATATTTGGGCATTGGTGCGGCCTTCTCGGTTTGTCGCTCGTCAGCAACGGTTCATCACTGGGGTGGCAATCTTATGGTTCTCAGATAGGCTTCCCACGTTGGCGGGAAAAGAGAGGATGTGGGCGATGGGCTGGTTGCAGGACATGAACAAGGTAGCGCTGGCTGGCGCGGTGGTGCTCGCCGGCGGCATGGTCGCAGGCGGTTATCTGCTGGGCGACGGCCTGCGTCGCGCCCATGCCGCCGAGCGTTCGGTCACGGTGCGCGGCCTTGCCGAGCGCGACGTGACCGCAGACCTTGCGACCTGGACAATTGCCTATTCCGCGACGGGCACCGATCTGGCCAGCGTGCGCTCGGACATTGAAGGCAACACGGCCGCGCTGCGCAGCTATTTTACGAGCCTTGGCTTCCCTGAGAACGCGCTGACCCCAACCGGGGCAGGCGTCAGCCAGTTCATCAACAATGGCATTCCGAACATCACGATCACCCAGCGGATGCAATTGCGCACGACGGATATCGAGCGGGCGCAGAAGGCCGTTGCCAATCAGTTCGATCTCGTGCGGCGTGGCGTGACGCTGCAGGAAGGCTCCGCGATGAACTACAGCTTCACGAAGCTCAATGACATCAAGCCGGAGATGGTGGCCGCTGCGACCAAGGATGCGCGCTCTTCTGCCGAGCAGTTCGCGAAGGATAGCGGCACGGGCGTTGGCGGCATCAAGAACGCGACGCAGGGTTATTTCTCCATCGAGCCGCGCGACGGCGAATCCTCCGGCGGCTACGGCGCGGCGGACACGCCATTCAAGAAGGTGCGGGTCGTGACGACGGTAGATTTCTACCTCGAGTAGCTGGAAGGTTACGAAGGTTACGGGGTAAATAAATTTCTTCCCCGTCCCGTCGGCTCGACATGATGAGGATATCCGCGCGATTCGAGCATGGGACATGACACCGTGCTGCCATGAAATGACGGCTGTAGGACAGCACGATCCTTTCGCGCGGTGTCGTCATTGGCTGCAATGTTGCGTGAGCGGCTAAGTCACCTTAACTTCGGCATTATGCCCTCCCACACATTCCGACATCGCAGCGCATGACGCTCCTGTTCATCTATGTGGGCATTGCGCTCGGCATTTCGTTCCTTTGCTCGTTGCTGGAAGCGGGGCTGCTGACCATCACGCCATCTGCAATTCAGACCGGTCGCACAGAGGGTGCGCGCTGGGCCGAGGTTCTTGCGTCCCTGAAGAAGGATGTCGACAGGCCCCTCGCGGCAATCCTGACGCTCAATACCGTGGCGCACACCATGGGCGCTGCCGGCGCCGGTGCGGAATATGCGCGGCTGTTTGGCAATGCCACGCAGGCGATGTTCGCTGCAGCGCTCACCGTGGCCGTGCTGGTGCTCACCGAGATCATCCCAAAGACCATCGGCGCGCGCTATGCGGTCGGGCTCGCGCCGTTTCTGGCGCGCGTGCTGCCGGTGATGATCATCGTGCTGGCGCCGCTGGTCTGGTTTTCCCAGCAGCTCACCCGGCTGATCACTTTCGGGAAGGCCGCCGCGCCGCCGCGCCATCGCGAGGAGTTGCTGGCCGTCGCGCGCATGGGCGAACAGTCCGGGCAGATCCATGCGCGGGAGACGACCGTGCTGCACAACCTGCTCGGCCTCGATGAAGTGCAAGTGAAGGACGTGATGACGCCGCGCACGGTGCTCTTCACCCTGCCCGGTGACCTGCCTCTGCGCGATTTCCTGCCATCCGTTGCAGACCGGCCCTTTACGCGCATCCCCATCTACAGCGGTGACCCCGATGCGATCGATGCGTTCGTCATCAAGAGCGAAGTGCTGGCGCGAATCGTGGAGCATGGCGCCGACACCGACGAGACGCTCGCCGATGTGGCGCGCTCGATTGCCACCATTCCGGAATCGGTGCCGCTCGACCGGACGTTCCAGCGCTTCATTCAGGAGCGTCAGCAGATCATGCTGGTGGTCAATGAATATGGCACGGTGGGCGGCATCGTGACGCTGGAAGATATCGTGGAGAGCATCTTCGGCTTCGAGATATTGGACGAGGTCGACAAGGTGGCCGATCTGCAGGCCTATGCGCGCCAGCTCTGGAAGAGCCGGGCGGCGCGGGCGGGAACAGTTTTGCCGGAAGGCTGATTGTGCCGCCTTCTGTTATCGCCCCGGCTCGGTGACGACGCTGCGGTCGGCGGGCGGCGCTTCGCCATCGAGCTGGACCAGATAATCCGTTGCCTGACGGGCAATATCGCTGTCTCGCGCGGCGAGTTCCTGCGCGCGGCTGAAAGCGGCGCGGGCGCCTGCATCATTGCCGGAGAGCGCGAGAATGACGCCTTGCTCCAGCGCGACGGCGGCATCATTGCGAGCGCGGGTCGCGGCTTCCTCAATATGGAGCCGGGCCAGCGGCAGATCGTCCATGCGCCGCGCTAGCGTAGCCGAAAGCAGCCATGCGAGCGGATCGGCAGCGGCGAGAACGACGGCCTGATCGAGATCGGCGCGGGCGCCTTTCAGATCATCGGTAGCGACGCGGGCACGGGCGCGATCGAGGTGAATTTCGCCGGTGGCGAGCGTACGCGGCAGCGGGCGGGAGAGCGCCGCATCCAACGCGCGCAGGGCGCGGGCGGGCTCGCCGGCGATCAGCGCGGCATTGCCGGCCTGCGACCAGAGCCGGGCCTGCGTGACGGCATCCAGATCGCGAAAGGCTGCGCCATCCTCGAAGGCTTTTGCGGCCTCGCTCCAGCGCCCATCCTGCCCGAGCGCATAGCCCCGGCATTGCGCGGCATAGGCGCCGCCGTCGGTCTGCGCCCAAGCCTCCGCTTCCTTGATCCCGTCTGCCGGATTGGCATTGGCGCGCTCAAGACAGGTCGCAAGACGCGCGGCAATGGCTGGAGGCACGACAGCGGCAAGGCTTTGCTGATCATTGCCGTCTTGCCCCTCGGCGGGGACCTGCTCGATCCACGGGCGCTGTGCTTTCTGCTCGGCTTCGGCGCGGCGCAGTTCATCCCGGCGGCGCAGCAGCGCCTCGATCTCGGGATCGTGCTGCGGCACGCCGGCCTGAGCGAGTTGAGCAAGCGAGAGAGCGATAGCAGCAAGCATGGGCAGGGTCAGGACTCCAGGAGGCGCGTAACAGTCGCGATCAGCAGGGCAATGTCCTGCGGGCGCGAGAGGCGATGGTCGCCATCCTTGACGAGCAGCGTCTGCACGTCGGCTGAACGGAGGCGCTCGGCAGTGCGTAGCGCGGTTTGCCAAGGCACATCGGGGTCGGCCTGGCCCTGGAGCAGGCGGACGGGGCAATCGATGGCGATCTCGCTTTCCAGCAGGCGCAAGGCCTCGCCGGACTCCCAGAAAGCGCGGGTGGTGACATAGGGCTGGTCGCCATAAGGCGTTGGCTCGATCAGTCGGCCATCGCGCTGGATGATTGCCTTTTGCGCATCATCGAAGCCCCAATGGGTGAAATCCGGCGCGGCGGCAATGCCGACAAGGCCAGAGACGCGCGGGCCGAGATCGCGGGCCAGCAACAGAGCGAGCCAGCCGCCCATCGACGAGCCGACGAGGATGAGCGGGCCATCGGGCGCGCAGGCCTCGATCACGGAGCGGGCATCGTCGCGCCAGCTGGCGAGCGTGCCGTCCTCGAACCGACCTTCGCTTGTCCCGCAGCCGGCATAATCGAGGCGCAGCATGGCGCGGCCCTGCGCAGCGGCCCAATCGTCCAGCGCGATGGCCTTGCTGCCCATCATGTCCGACATGTAGCCGGGCAAGAAGACGATGGTCGGGCCGTTGCCGGGGCGATAGCGGAAGGCGAGGCGCAGGCCGGCGGCGTTGGGCGTGAAGCTGGGCGGGGTGGTGGCGTCGTCAGTCATGACGCGGCCCTTATCAGAAAGGGAAGCGGCTGGCAGGGGCGACGTCCTTGTCTTCCTTGCAGGCATTCACGACCGCGCGCCATTCCGCCGGGGTGAGGGCGGGTTCGTAGCGGTGGCCCTTGCGGGCTGAATCCTCGAAGGCCTTGCGACGTTCGGCGGAAATGGGGTGGGATGCCATGAGGTTTGCCGCGCGCTCGATCTGCTCGTCCCCGGCAGGGCCGCTCAGCCGTTTGAAGAAGGCGGCGGTGGGGAGGGGCGAGATATTGGCCTCACGCAGGGCGGCGATGGAGTAGGTATCGGCGGCGCGCTCTGCATCGCGGCCGTAACTGAGCGAGAGCAGGCTGTTGACGGTGTTGCCAAGATCGCCGCCGAAGCCGCCCAGCACGATGCTGAGGCCGAACTGGCGGATGAGCGCCGTCATCGTATCGCGATTGCGCACATGGCCAATCTCATGCGCGAGGATGCCGGCCATTTCGTCGGGCGACTTGGCATCCTGAATGAGCTGATCGAACAGGAGGATGTGGCCGCCGGGCAGGGCGACGGCATTGACCATCTTCACATTGGCAATGCCGATGCGGCGGATGGGGACATCGTCGCCGAGCTTGCGTTGGAGCTTGGCGAGCGCGGCGCGGCTTTGCGGGGTTTCGCACAGGCGCCCGCCGAAATCGCCGATCATGGCGTCGCCGAGGCGCTGCTCCCAGCTCAAGGGGATGTGCGGTGCGATCCAGTCCGGTGCGCGCAGGATGGCGTAGACGACGCCGGCAGCGACCACGGCGAAGATGGCGAGCGCACGCCACAGGCCCATGCGGTCGATCCAGCGGCCGTAGCGTGCGGGGAGCGGCAAGTGGATCGCGAAGCCCTGCGGCGGCGGGCCGGTGAAGCCCAGCCGCCAGCCATGTTTGCCGCGCAGGCCATAGATGGAGCGTCCCCCGGTGCCATCGATCGGCACAAGGTCGCCCCAGCGATGCGGGCCGCTTTCGCCACCCTCCCAGCGCAGGGTGAAGGTCTCGGCGGTCCACTCGAGACGCGGGTGATGCCGCGTCGCGCTAGTGCCATCATAATACCAGATGGTCTCGTCCGGGCCAGCCTGAGTCATGCGTGCGATATGGGGCTAGATGGCGCCGATGTCGAACGCATCGGCAAGGCCCTCGCCCTGACCCGGCGCATCCGTGCTCGACTGGGTGAGCGCCGACAGGCTGATCTCGCCGCTCGCATCGAGATGGACGATGAAGAACTTCCAGTGCCGATAGGAGAGGAAGATGAGGCCGATGCCGAGCGTGAGCACCACCAGCGCGATGTCGCCGAGGATGAGCTTGAGCCAGTCCTTCGTGCGCGCGGAGAATTGGAAGTCCAGCGTGGAGAGCGACATGCTGCTGACGGCGACGCGGAAGAACTTGGCGTAATAAGCCAGCGCGATGAGCGGCAGCACAATATAAAAGAATAGGGCGATCAAGAAGAAGAACAGCAGAAGAGCCACAGGGAAAGGTGAAGAATCACCTCCAGCATCTGAGGACGCTGGCTTAAACTCATAAAATGCGCCCTGCACACCGGCGTAGATGCCCAAGAGCAGCAATAGAAACGGCACGATGTAAAAGAGCAGGAAGCGCCGGAAGATCTGGCCCGGCATGGCGGCGGCGCGGAAGCGGTGGGGGCCGAAGCTCATCGCGTTCCAGCGGTCGTTCCACAGCGAGGTCATCGACCAGGGGATGAGCAGGCCGAGCGCCATCCAGCCGACGATATTGCGCCAGACATAGGACCAGCCATAGGCCCAGCCCTTGTCATTGCTGCCGCCGCGAATGCCATGCCACCAGGTGCGGCTGAGGCGATAGCGCAACATCCGCAGGCGCGCGACGCCGGCGAGATAGAAGATCACGGCGAAGGAGAGCGTGCCCAGCGCACCGGCCAGCGGCGCCTGTCCGCGCAACACCATCGCCTGCATGCCAAAGTTGAGAAACAGGAAGGGGATGCCGAACAGCACCAGCACGATGAGGAAGCCGATCAGCAACTCAAGGCCGGTGCCGGTCCACTCCAGCCGCTCGTCGATGAAGCGGGTGCGGCTCCACAGATAGCGCCGCGTGCGGGTGGTCGCCCAGAAGCGGTAGACGCCGAGCGTGACGATAGTCAGCAGCAGATTGGTGAAGGCGATGGGGGCAAATTCCCGCCAGCTTCCCTCAAAGCCGAAAGCCTGGTCGGTCTGATCGTTCATGGGCAATGGTCCCCCGGCAATTGCGGTGGCGACCAGACACCGGATGTCGCTCGCCTGTCAAGCGACGGAGAAAAAAGGCGGGGCGCGGAGAGGGGCGCCCCGCCTGCGCTCACAGTGCGAGGGAGACCGTGAGGCGAACGTCACGCCCGGCGAGCGGCGCGTAATCCTTGAGCAGGGAGGCGTGCCGGCGCGCCTCGACATCGAAGATGTTGTTGGCCTGCAGGATGAAGGACAGCCGATCAGCCGCGAGTGCCGGCTTCCAGCTGAGCGAGGCATTCACGAAGGTGTAGGCGGGTGTCGTGGTTTCGCGCGCGCTCACCCGGTCCTGCTTGAAGGCATGTTCAACCTCACCGCGGACCGACCATTCGCGCGCGTCGAGCGTCACGCCGCCCAGCATCCGCAGCGGCGGAATGCGGGGGACGGGCTCGCCGCTCTCCAGCGAGGCGCGGGTGAAGTCGGCCAGACCGTCCAGCCGCAGCTCGGCGCGGCCGAAGCGGGCGGCGGTCCAGTCCGCCTGAATCTCCGCGCCATAATATTCCGCGCCGGACTGGAGATAGGCGAAGCAGGGAAATTCCAGCTCGTCCGCACCGCTTGCCGCGAGGCAGGCGTCATCAGCGACGATGTCGTCATAAATGAACCGGTCGAACTTGTTGTAGAAGCCCGAGACCGCGACGTGGAAATTCTGCCCGCGCCCGTGCAGCGTGCCTTCGACGCCCCAACCGCGCTCCGTGCTGAAATCCGGATTGCCGAGCTCGAAGGCCTGGGTGCCGGCATGATTGCCGCGTGCGAACAGCTCGTCCGCCGTTGGAGCGCGCTCGACCCGCGAGAGATTGACGCCGATCCGCCAATCCGGAACGATCGCATAGCTGGCGCCAAGCGAGCCGGAGAAGGTGTCAAAGCTGCGGCGATATTCGGGCGAGCCGAGATCGACGTCGTCGGCGGCATCGAGGCGGCTATGCTCGTAGCGCGCACCGGCCTCCAGCCGCAGCTTGCCGAGATCGAGCGCCTGCAGGGTGAACAGGCCCCAGGTTTCGCTATCGATGGCGGGCAGGAACTTCTCCTCGCCTTCGATGCGGCTCTTGCGGAGTAGGAACTGGCCGCCAACGGCGCCTTCCCAGCCGCCCTGCCGCGTCTGCACGAGATCCAGTCGGGTTTCGAGCCCCTCGGCGTAGAAGCGCGTGTGCACATCCTCGCCATCGAGCGACATCTCGGCATGCTCATAGTCGGCCCAGCCGGCCCGAAGGCGGATCTGATCGAGGAGGCCGCCGCTGACATTCACCTGCGCCCGCATATCGGCGCGGGTCTGCTTCATCTGGATTTTGACTTCCTCGGCGCCGTGCTCGTGTTCGCCCTCTTCCTCATGATCCTCGTCCTCATGATCTTCATGGGTCTCGTAGCGGATCGGGAGGCCATAAGTGTATTCCGAGCGACCGACCGAAAAGCCGAGGGAGCCGCCGGAATCGATGTAGTTCAGGCCGCCGGCATAGTTCCAGCCCTCGATGGCGGAGTTGGGGATGCGGCCGCGCATCCCGGCAAGATCGCTGATCTCCGCTTCGTCGCTCTCCAGTGCTTCGGCGCGGGGCCCAGCGCCCAGAACATAGCCACCGGTGCGCAGGTCGCCGGTCTCGATCCAGCTGCCGTCGGCGTGGAAAACGAAGCCATGGCCGAGCGCGATGTCGGACTTGCCGGCCAGCGATTTCTCGCGCGCGGCGCTGCCATAGGTGCCGGTTGCCGCCAGATCGAATCCGCCCTCGGGGAGGCGGGTCGGGATGCGCGTATCGATGACGTTGACGACGCCGCCGACAGCGGAGGATCCGTAGAGCAGCGCGGCGGGGCCGTGGAGAACCTCGATGCGATCCGCGAGCAGGGGATTGATCGCGACGGCATGATCGACCGAGTTGGCCGACGCGTCGAAGCTGCCGATCCCGTCCGTCAGCAAGCGAATGCGATCGCCCGAGAAACCGCGCAGGATGGGCCGGGACGCGCCGGGGCCGAAGGACGTAGACGAGACGCCGGGTTGCCGGGCGAGGGTCTCGCCAAGGCTTGGGCGAATATCGCGCGTCAGCTGGTCGCCGGTAAGAACTGAGGTTCCGCCGAGAATATCGATATGCGCGCGGGGAATGATCGCCGTCACCACCACATTTTCAGGGCGGTCGTCATGCCCATGCGCTTCGCCGGTATCCGGCGGCGGCTGGCGCTGGGCGAGGGCCGGCGCAGCAAGCAACGCGGCACTGGAAAGGAAAACGGACATGGCGGCGGTGCGCGCAAAGCGCGGGCGGAGGTGTATTGTGTTCATATGATATAACGTATCTAGAAGAAAATTGCTGCGCAAGCGAAATGTGGTTGGCGTGCATTATTCGCGGTTGATGGCGTGGTGATTTGGCAGGAGTTTTTGCGGCCTCAGCACGCCGTCACCCCGGGCTTGACCCGGGGGCCAGCTTGCCCTTTTCGCTCAGATGGTGAGGCGTAATTTCTCCCCAAACCAGTCAATCAGCGTATCCGAAGCGTTCGCACGGTGGCCGGAAAGGAAGCTGGACCTCGGGTCAAGCCCGGGGTGACGGAGGAGATAGGTGTTCTCTTCGCGCCATGAATGACGATCTTACCGCGTCCGGCTCGTTCCGCCGCCGGCTGGCTGAACGGTCGCGGCAGGCGAATCTGCCTTGCCGGTCGCAGCCATCTGTGTCGTCTCGGCCTTTGCCGGTTCGGGTAGACCTGCGCGCAGGCGTTTCAGCTCTGCCAGGCGGCCCTTGAACGCGCGAAGCTCCGCTCCGGCGAGTTGCGCTGTCTCGGTGAACTTGACTGTGGCGGGGTTGATGGTGCGGCCATTGCGGTAGAGTTCATAGTGCAGATGCGGGCCGGTCGAGAGGCCGGTCGAGCCGACATAGCCGATCACCTGACCGCGTTTCACACGCTGGCCGGCGGCAACGGCAATGCGGCTCATATGCGCATAGCCCGAGCCGAGGCCGCCGCTGTGCTGGATCTTGACGAACTTGCCGTGGCCGCCGTGCCAGCCGGAATAGGTGACCCGGCCGTCGGTGACGGCATAGATGGGTGTACCGCTGCCCGCCGAGAAATCGAGCCCGGCATGCATGCGCCGATAGCCCAGAATAGGATGCTTGCGCATGCCATAGCCGGAGCTCTGCCGTCCATTGACCGGGCGCGCGAGCAGGCCACGACGCTCGCCGACGCCGGACGCCTCGAACCATTGGGTGCGGCCGGCCTGCGTCCAGCGCAGCATATCGATGTTCTTGCCGCTCTGCCGATCGAGGCCGGCATAAAGCAGTTCACCCGTTTCGCTCTCGCCGGTGGCAGCGCGGCGATGGGCAACGATGATGTCGAACTCATCCCCGGCGCGCAGGCCGCTGCCCACGTTCACCTGCGCGGAAAGCACCTTCAGATAGGCCTGGATGGTCGACGGATCGGCGCCGGCGGCGCGCGCGGAGCGATACAGGCTATCGCCGACCTTGCCGCGAATGCGCAGCGGCGTGTTGTCCACCACGATGGGGATGCGGCGCAGGGCGAGGGCGCCATCCTGCCGGGTGATTTCGAGCGCAAGCTCAAGCCGTGCGCGCACGGCGAGATGATCCAGCGGACGTGCGACATTGCGATTGGGGCGGCGACCGAGCACGATGCGAACGCGCGTGCCGGGGGCGATGGTGGCGGGATCGACGGCCTGGCGGATCAGCGCGAGTGCGGCGTCCGCATCCCTGCTGCTGACGCCTGCGCGGGAGAGGGTGTGGGCGAAGCTGTCGCCTGTGCCAAGGGCAGCATCGAGCTCGATCTGCGGGCGCTCAGGGGTCTCGGTCAGTGGAGCGACCATGTCCGTCGGCCCCATGCGCTGCCCCGTATCCGCGCCGAGCGCCGAGGCGCTGATCATCTGCGAACGATATTGATCAAGCTGGTGACTGGGCAGGGTTGCGGGGATCGCGCCAGGAACGGTGAGAACGCCCGGGGCGGACATCACCATTACGCCGCATAGCGAGAAGCAGGTGATCAGGCCGCGCCACCAGGTGCGGCTGCCAATATTCTGGCCGAGATCGGGTGCGAGATCGATCGTGTGCGCCCAATCCTGCACGCGATCGCGCCAGTCGCCCGAGCGCAGGGGCGCAAGCACCTTTGCGGGGCTGTTGAGCCACAAGGTGCCGGTACCAGCGCCCTGATTTGGGCTAAGCTCGATCTTCTGAAACACTAAATGCTGCGCCCCCGAAAGGCTTTTTGCCGCGCTGTTCCGGCTGCCCCAGTTCAAGGCAATCTTTGTAAAGCCAAGGGGTTAAAGTCAAATAAAGACAGAAAATTGCGCCTCTCCTTGCGGTGAGTTGTGCGCAATGATCGGCCGATTGCGGAACGATCTCTATTTTCGTTCCCCGCAGCATTGAGACTTGCCGCCGGGACTGTCCCGCTCCATGTCTGATGCGACCATGCCGAGCTATGCTCCCGCAGCCCTCAAGGCCGTTCTCGGGCCGACCAACACCGGCAAGACCCATCTGGCGATTGAACGGATGTGCGGCCATTCGAGCGGCCTCATGGGCTTCCCCCTGCGCCTGCTCGCGCGCGAGGTTTATGAGCGTGTCGTGCGGATCAAGGGTGCCGATCAGGTGGCGCTGCTGACCGGCGAGGAGCGGATTGCGCCGCCGGGCGCGCGCTATGTGCTCGCGACTGCCGAGGCGATGCCGGTGCGTGGCGGATTCGGCGCGTTCAGTGACTTCGCCTTTGTGGCTGTCGATGAAATCCAGCTCGCGGCAGACCCGGAGCGTGGGCACATCTTTACCGACCGGATGCTGAACGCGCGGGGGCGCGAGGAGACGATGCTGCTGGGATCGGCCAGCATGGCGCCACTGGTACGCTCCCTGCTGCCCAAGGCGGAGATCGTCTCGCGGCCGCGCTTCTCGACGCTGCGCTATGGCGGGCCGCAGAAGCTCTCGCGCCTGCCGCGACGCTGCGCCGTCGTCGCCTTCTCGGTGGAGGAGGTTTATCGTGTCGCGGAATTGCTGCGGCGGCATCGCGGCGGCGCGGCCATCGTCATGGGGGCGCTCAGCCCGGCGACGCGCAATGCGCAGGTGGCGATGTTCGAGGCCGGGGAAGTCGATTATCTGGTGGCGACCGACGCCATCGGCATGGGGCTGAATCTCAATGTCGATCATGTGGCTTTTGCCTCGCTGCGCAAGTTCGATGGTCGGCGCACGCGGCGGCTGACGGTGGCCGAGATGGCGCAGATTGCCGGGCGGGCCGGGCGACATCAGCGCGACGGGACGTTTGGCGATGTGGGTGCGGCGGATGGCGAGCCGGCTTTCTCCGCCGAGGAGATCGAGCGGATCGAAGAGCATCGCTTCGATCCCGTCGAGCAGATTTTCTGGCGGGAAGCGGACCTGCCGATGGACGATGTCGATACGCTGATCGAGGCGCTGATGGAGCGTCCGGCGCGGCCCGGCCTGCGTGCGGCGCCCGAAGCCATCGATCTGGCGGTGCTGCAATATCTGGCCGATCTGCCGGACGTGGTGGCGCGGGCGCGGGGCCGGGCCCAGGTGGCGCGGCTCTGGGCGGCCTGCTCGGTGCCGGACTTCCAGAAGCTGGGCATTGAGCATCATGCGCGCACGATTCATCGCCTGTGGACGTGGCTGAGTCAGGGGAACGGCCATATTCCGCAGGATTGGTTCGCGGCGCAGCTTGCCCGACTGGACAATGTGCAGGGCGATGTCGATGCGCTCGCGGGGCGGATCGGCGCGGTGCGAATCTGGGCCTATGTCGCACAACGGGACGACTGGCTGGCGCAGCCGGTTGAAATGGCAGCGCGTGCGCGGGCGCTGGAAGAGCGGCTTTCCGACGCTTTGCACGGTGCTTTGCGGCAGCGTTTCGTCGATCGTCGCGCCTCTGCCTTGCTTCGGCGCGGCGGGGATGCCAAGGCGCTTTTGTCAGTGGACGTGGACAGCGCAGGCAATGTAACAGTCGACGGACACAGGATCGGGACGATGCGGGGTTTCCGTTTCGTGGTCGACCCGCTGGCACGAGCGAATGAGAAGCGGCTGCTGCTGGCCGCTGCCGAACGGAGACTGGGTGCGCATTTGAACGAGATGGCTCAGGCATTGCTGGCGGTGGACGACAAGGCGTTCACGCTCGCCAGCCCTCCCGGCGGTGATGCACAGATCATCTGGAACGGGCACCCGGTCGCGACGTTGAAGGCCGGGCAGCGCCTGCTCGCGCCCGACATGACGCTGGACGCGGGGCTCTCCAGCCTCGTGCCCGAGATTCAGCAGGGCGTGCGGGATCGGCTGGGGCTGTGGCTCAAGAACCAGTTCGAGCGGCATATTCCGGCGCTGCTGAAGATGGAGGCCGGGTCTACGGACGCCGAGCTGCCCGCAACGGTGCGTGCGGTGCTGGCGCAGCTGGCGGACGCCGGCGGCATCATGCCGCGCAACAATCTGGACGAAGCACTGGGGCAGGTCGCCAAGGAGGACCGGACCCATTTGCGCAAGGCCGGCGTGGTGATCGGCGTGATGGACCTCTATCATCCCGGCCTGATGAAGCCGGCGGCGGCGCAATGGCGCATGGCGCTGCTCTCACTCAAATCCGCCAAGCCGCTCGTTGCGCTGCCTGCACCGGGACTGGTGCTGCTGCAGGACAAGGAAGCGTCCGAGGGCGGCAAGGCTGACGAAGCCCGGAAGATCGAAGAGGCTGCCAAAAGCGAAGAGCCGGGTAAGGCTGAAGAGGCTGCTGCGGAATCCCAGCCTGCCGCGCCGGCGGTGGCGAGCAAGCCTGCCGAGCCGCTGGACGAGATTGGTGCGCGCATCGCCGGTTTCCGCAAGCTTGGCGAGGCCTGGTTGCGCATCGATATGGCCGAACGGCTGGCGCGCGGGGCGCATGAGGCGATTGCGGCGGGGAAGCCTTATGGGGCGGATGACCCGACCATCGTGTCCATCGGCCTCAATGAGGCAAGCTTTCTGGAATTGATGCGGCAGGCGGGTTTCCGCCCGGTGCCCGATGCAGCGGAAGGCACGCCCAACTGGCAATTCCGCGGCCGGCCCAAGCCCCGTGCCAAGTTCGATGCCCCGCGCAATCGCGGAGGCAATCGCCGCCCGGCGCAGCAAGGACGGCAGGACCAGGACGGGCAGGCGCAGGGCGCGGGGGAGGGTCAGCGCGCTCGCCCTGATCGGCGCGGCAAGAACGCCGACGGCGGTCCCAGGCGCGACCGGGACAAGCGCCCGGATCGCGACAATCGTTCTGATCGTGGCCCACGGCCGGACCGTGGCCAACGGGCGGATCGGGATGGTGGCGGCGGACGCGAGCGGCCAATCGTCGCAACCGGCAAGGCACTGGCGGGCCTGGGCGCGCTGTTCGGTCGGGAGGACTGATCTCTGGCGAGGCAGCGGGATGAAGGGGCGTCGGTCGGTCATGCCGCGAGCCTGCGCCTCGACAAATTCCTCTGGTTCGTGCGCCTCTCGCCCAGTCGTTCAAGCGCGCAGATATTGGCTGAACGCGGCATTGTGCGCCTCAACGGCCGCCGCATCGACCGTGCCCATGCGCCGGTGCGCATCGGCGACCTCATTACCCTGCCGCAGGGCAACATCATTCGCGTGATCCGGGTGGAGCGCTTGCCGGATCGGCGTGGGCCGGCAGTGGAAGCGCAGCTCTGCTATAGCGCCATCACACCCGGAGCCGACCCGATATGGCCGTGATGCCACGGCAAAGCTGAGCTAGCAGCATCCCAAGCCCTTGCCTGTTGACGCTGTCGCAGCGCGCGCATATCGCGAACGGCGAAAACAAAGCTAGGAAAGCCAGCCATGACCTATGTCGTGACCGATGCATGCATTCGCTGCAAATATATGGACTGCGTGGAAGTATGCCCGGTGGATTGCTTCTACGAGGGCGAGAACATGCTCGTCATCAATCCCAACGAGTGCATCGATTGCGGCGTGTGCGAGCCCGAGTGCCCGGCCGAGGCGATCTTGCCCGACACGGAGAGCGGTCTCGAGCAGTGGCTGGAGGTCAACACCAAATATTCCGCCGAATGGCCGAACATTACGACCAAGCGCGAACCCCCCGCCGATGCCGAGGAGCATAAGGGCGAAGAAGGCAAGTTCGACAAGTATTTCTCCCCCGAACCCGGCGAAGGCGGCTGAGCCTGCGCGGTTAACCACCTGTATTCAGGGGGTGTTCAGGGGACATGGGCGATAAGAACCGCGACTATGGCGGTTCGCCTCGACAGAGCGGTCGCCCGGCAGGTGGAGAGCCTCCGGCGAGCCTTCCCACAGAGGAGCTGAAAAGGCCCGATACGCCATCTATGGTGTATCGAAGCTCGTCATAACGCAAAATATCAGGTTTGCTCGCGCAAGGCTGGTAATTTTGTTACGAATCTGTTAAGTGGGCAAGACAGGTGGCACCCCTCGCCACTCAGGAGTAACCGCGCATGGCCTGTGGCTGGCACTCACAAAACTGCATTCTGTACGTGCCGCGCAACTCAGCCAAGAATTCAATCAGATAGAAGAAAGGTTCGCAAGAATGGCTGCAAAAGCGCTGTCTTTCGACGTCGGTGACTATGTTGTTTATCCCAAGCACGGCGTTGGCCGTGTGATCGAGCTGCAAAGCCAGAAGATCGCCGGGATCGACCTGGAGCTTTACGTGCTGCGTTTCGAGAAGGAGCGGATGACACTCCGCGTGCCGACGAACAAGGCCGAAAGCGTGGGGATGCGCAAGCTCTCCTCGGACAAGACACTGGGCGAGGCACTCGAGACCCTCAAGGGCAAGCCGAAGGTGAAGCGGACCATGTGGTCGCGCCGGGCGCAGGAATATGAAGCGAAGATCAATTCCGGCGATCTCGTCTCAATCGCGGAAGTGACGCGCGACCTGTTCCGGGCCGACGATCAGCCCGAGCAGAGCTATTCCGAGCGTCAGATCTTCGAAGCCGCATCCAGCCGCCTGGCCCGTGAACTCGCGGCCATGGAAGAGGTGGACGAAGCAACGGCGCTCAAGAAGATCCTGGAGATCCTCAACGAGGCTGCCCCGAAATATGCCAAGGAGCGCGTCGAGTAATCGACTGCTGCTGCTGGACACGGAAAACGGCGCCCCATCGCGGGCGCCGTTTTTGTTTGGACGGCTCGCTGACTGCTGTGCGGATGGTCGATCCACTTTCACACAGCTCGGCAACGGCGCGTTCTCATTTGGTAAACCCGTATTAGCTATGCTGGCGACCATGGACCGGTTCTGCATGATCACCTTGCCCAGGCTGAGCCGATGGCTGGCCTTGGCGCGCGTCGTCGTTCTTGGCCTCATCGCGATGGCGGGGACTTCCGCCATGGCGGCGACCCGCACTTATATCGTCACCGATTATGACAGTATCCGCGTGGAGGGGCCGCTGGAAGTCACCGTGCAGACCGGTCGCGGCGCGTCTGCGCGCGGGGAAGGGGACCGGGCTGCCCTTGATGCCCTGCAACTCACTGTTTCTGCCCGCATACTGACCGTCCGCTTCCGTTCGTCTGTTGCCGGTGCGCCCGTGCAAGGCGACCGGGGGGCTGTGCGCCTTACGTTGACCGCGCCGACGTTGCGGCGGGTCCAACTCACCGGCTCCGGTTTGCTGCGCGCTGATGGGCTGGCCAGAGGGGGCGCGCAGATCAGTACCCTAGGCAGCGGACGTGTCGAGATCAGCGGGATCGACAGCGACGACCTTAAGTTTGCGCAGAGAGGCGCTGGCAGTGCTGCGCTGTCCGGGCGCACGCGCAATGCGCAGATCAGGCTGTCTGGCAATGGCTCGCTCGATGCGCAGGACCTGCAGGTCACAGATCTCGATCTGGCGATAGACGGCGCCGCCACGGCTGAGGCTTCTGCCGAGCGCACGGCGAAGGTCATGCTGGTGGGGTCAGGCAGCGCGACGGTGATCGGTCGCCCGGCGTGCACGGTGCGACAGGCCGGTAGCGGCATTGTTAGCTGCGGAGAGAATGCGCGCTGATCGGCTCTGATTGCTCACCTAAAAAGGAAGGGCGCCGGAAGACCGACGCCCTGTCCCTGCAGCAACCTGACCGGGTGGATCAGGCGAATTGTACTTTGGTCGCCCGGCGACGCATCACCATGCCGGCGAAGCCGAGGCCAGCCATCATCATTGCCCATGTGGCGGGCTCGGGGATCGGCGGAGCAACATTGGGAACGGTCCAGAAGCTGATGTGCGAGATATCGGGGGTATTACCCTTTTTGCCCACTTTAATGCCGATCGAAGAGAAATCCTCGCCGCTGCTCGCACCGCCGTTGGGGATTTCATAAAGTTTGAAATCATTTCCGGCTTTGACCGTGACATACTTGATCAGCGTGCCGTCCAGAACGGACCAATCGAGCGTATTCACTGCAAAGCCATCGTTCGCGATTGAATCGGCGTCGTCGTCGTCAATCTGAGCTTCCGAGAACCAGAACAAGGAATAATTGTTGTCGCTCTTGCCGTAAAGCGAGAGCGTCAAACTGTTCACATCCACCCCGAGAGCAGCAGCCAATGCGCTTTCGACCGAAGACAGGTGATCATTGCCTGAGGCTATGCAACCCTCCGCCAGATTCGCAACGGGTCCTGGCGCACAAGCCACAACAGCCGCCGAAGCTGGAGCAAAGCCAAATCCCATAGAGCCGAGTGCAATAGCGGCTAGCATCTTCTTCATGATTGTTTCCCACCAAGCCAAACAACATCCCAAAATCCGACTTTGGAAACCGCCCAGTTCCCACGGCAGCAACCAGTCTCGTTTCGGGTTAATTTCTCAACGGAGTTGCCTCGGACCCACCCGCGGATTCCTGATGATTTGTGGTTATGACAAAGTGAGACATCTTTCCACATTATTAAGCATATATCTGGGGATGTATCAGAAGTGTCCGGCGATGGGACTGTTTTGCCTCGATGATTAACAGGGTGTCGGCTTTCGACGTTAGGCTAACCTATTAAATAAATATATATTTTCGTGCAATCAGATACAACATTGCCGCGGCTGACCATTGCAATTTTTTAGTCGATGCAAACGGCGTTTCTCGCGTTCATAGCCCCGTCTTGCCAAGTGTCCCCCGGCGCATATGACCTTGGAGTGAGGTTGTAGCTCCGGTGCTATGGAGGCGCCCCAAAGAAAAGGGCGCCGAAAGCCGGCGCCCTTCCGTATTAGCAAGCTGTCCGATTTATCAGGCGAACTGAACCCTGGTCGCGCGACGACGGATCAGGCCGCCGGCAAAGCCGAGGCCGACAATCATCATCGCCCACGCGGCAGGCTCGGGGATCGGCGCCTGCCTCACGCCTTCCACGCGGAACTGACGGGCCGCGCTGATCGCTGGATCAAACGTAAACTCAAGGCTCGTGATCGCGGAACCGCTAAGAGTGAACCGATTTTCGCCCCCATCAATGATGCAAATGGAGCACGCATCGAAATACGCTGATCCATTTACAAGCAGCGAGAACGTGCCATCGCCACGCGGAGCGTTGTCGAAATTGAAGGTGATGCTGTCCCAGCCCTTAGCAAAAAGGACGGTGAGGTCAGCGATCAGCGGCTCACCGTCGATGGTGGCTTGTCCGGCACCGGTGATGCTAATGTCACCGGACGAACTGAACGTTACGCCCGCATCGGCCGGATCAGCCTGATTAACAAAGGCCGTAAGCGTGTTTGCGGGCAATTGCGTACCGGTTGAGTGGACGCCCATTCCTGTGCCAAATCCACCTTCGTCCAACGTAAAACCGCCGATGACGACTGCGGCTTGCGCCGGTGATAAAGCAATAAATGCTGCAGCCAGCAGCGAAGGTGCAATGATTTTACGCATGATTCCCACTTCCCATGAAAGAGTACCCGATAGCTGCAACTTCGAAAGGCTCGGATGGACTTCCCACGTCCAGCGAGTCGAAGTTCTGCTAAGAAAATTTTTACCGCAGAATTGATCGAGTTAACATTTGACTAACGATATATGCCTCTTGCATGTCTCTCACTGGCACAGGGGAGTAGGCACTCGTTAAGGCGCTAGGGCGTTATAAAAACAGCCGTCAAACCCGATCTGCCTGCACCACCGCCTCGACGGCGCGAAGCGCTGAGAGGATCCGCGCGACGTGGCTGGCATCCTCAACCTCGAGGTCGATGAGATCGGTGTGGAACGGGCCTTCGCGGTTCACCAGTTGCAGGTTGAGGATATTTGCCCTGTTGACGGCGAAGATGTTGGCCACGGTCGCAAGGGCGCCCGGCTGGTTTTTGAGGATGACGGACAGGCGTGCCGTGCCGCCCTTGGCTTCGCTGTCCCAGCTCAGGTCCACCCAGTCGGCATCCTGCCCTGTCTCCAGGACGAGACAATCGATGGTGTGGACTTCGATGGGCTCGCCGGGTCTGCGCAGGCCCACGATGCGGTCTCCTGGGACCGGATGGCAGCATTCCGAAAGCGTGAAGGCAATGCCGGGCGTCAGCCCGAGGATCGAGACGGCCTGAGCCTGTTTCTTGCGACGACGCGAAGCGCCGGTTGATTCTTCCGCGCTGCCGGGGACGAGCGCGTTCATCACCTCATCGTCGGAGATGCGGTTGGTCGCGATGGCGATCATCAGCGCGGCCTTGTCTTCCAGCTTGAGGCGCTTGACGGCGGCCTTCTCCGCCTTGTCACCGATCTCGACCGGCAGGCGGGAGACGATCTCCTCATAGAGCTTTTCGCCCAGCGCGATCGTCTCGGTGCGCTGCTTCTGGCGGATGAAGCGCCGGATTGCGGCGCGCGCCTTGCCGGTGACGGCGAAGCTGAGCCAGCCCGGCTGCGGTTCCTGCGCGTCCGACTTCAGAATTTCGACCTGATCGCCATTTTCCAGCTGCGTGCGCAGCGGCGTGACGCGGCCATTGATCTTGGCACCGACCGTCTGGTTCCCGAGCGTGGTGTGCACCGCATAAGCGAAGTCGACGGGAGTCGACCCCTTGGGGAGCTGCTGCAACTCCCCCTTGGGCGTGAAGGCGAAGATGCGATCCTGATACATCGCCATGCGGGTGTGCTCGAGCAGTTCGTCTGCATCGTGGCTTTGCTCGAGAATCTCGATGAGGTCGCGGAGCCAGCCGGCCTGGCCGTCCGGTCGCGTGCCGTCCTGCTTGTAGGCCCAGTGCGCGGCGAGGCCGAATTCGCTGTCCTTGTGCATCCGCTCCGAGCGGATCTGCACTTCGATGCGGGCATTTTCCTCATGGATCACCGTGGTGTGCAGCGACTGATAGCCATTGCGCTTGGGCGTGGAAATGTAATCCTTGAAGCGGCCCGGCACCATCTTGAAGCGCTGGTGGATGAGGCCGAGCGCGCGGTAGCAGTCGTCCGTATTGTCCGTGATGACGCGAAACGCCATGATGTCGGTCAGCTGCTCGAAGCTGATGTGGCGCTCCTGAGTCTTGCGCCAGATCGAATAGGGGTGCTTCTCGCGGCCCGAGACGTTCACATGCATGCCGGCGGAGGTGAGCATCGCCTGGAGTTGGTTCGCGATCCGCGTGACGATGCTTTCGCCACCTTCCTTGAGCAGCGCGAGGCGCTTCGTCACGCTGTCGAAGGCATCCGGCTCAAGCTGCTGGAAGGCGAGAAGCTGCATCTCGCGCATGAAATCATACATGCCGATGCGCTCTGCGAGCGGTGCATAGATATCCATCGTCTCGCGGGCGATGCGGCGGCGCTTTTCCTCATTCTTGATGAAGTGCAGCGTGCGCATATTGTGCAGCCGGTCGGCGAGCTTGACGAGCAGCACGCGTATGTCGTCAGACATGGCGAGCAGGAATTTGCGGAGATTTTCCGCCGCTCGCTGGCTTTCGCTTTGCGCCTCGATCTTGCTGAGCTTGGTGACTCCATCGACCAGCCGGGCGACGTCCTCACCAAACATGCGCTCGATTTCAGCGGTGGTGGTGAGCGTATCCTCGATCGTGTCGTGCAGCAGGGCAGTCACGATCGTCTTGTCGTCCAGGAACAGCTCGGTAAGAATGCCTGCAACTTCAATGGGATGGCTGAAATAAGGATCGCCGCTGGCGCGCTTCTGGCTGCCATGCTTGGCCACCGAAAACACATAGGCGCGGTTGATCAGGGCCTCATCGGCATGCGGGTCATAGCCTTTGACCCTCTCGACCAGTTCATATTGACGCAACATCGTTGCTCAAGATGTGGGGCTACCCCGTGCAGCGCAACAAAAAACTCGCGCGAATGAGCGGGTCGCGCGGAAGCTGTCTTCTCCGGGACACGGTCCGGCGACTCGGGTGCGGTAACGCCGGCGCGCCCGCACTCGCCATTTGGCGCGGCGCGCAGAATGCGCTAGCGTTCCCGATCATGGCTGAACGCAAGGGTCTCGACGCATTTGAGGGCTGTGCTCTCCCGGCGGCGCTGGAAACAATGGGCGAACGCTGGTCGTTCATGATCCTGCGTGCCTGCTTCAGCGGCATTGTCTATTTCGAGGATTTTCAGTCTGCGCTCGGTATTGCCCGCAACATCCTGTCCAATCGCCTCGGCAAGCTCGTTGCGAAAGGCATACTCACGCGCGAGCCGGTCGCCAATGACAAGCGCCGCGTCGCCTATCGCCTTACCGCCAAGGGCAAGGCGCTGGTGCCGGTGATGATCGCGCTGCGGCAATGGGGCGAGCGCTGGGAGGACGTGCCGCCGGCGCGCCGGCTCCTGGCGGATAACCGCGATCTCCAGCCGGTCCGACAAATCTGTCTGCAATCCGCCGACGGTCGCTTGCTCGACTATGATGATCTGTGCTGGATTGAAGCGGAAGACGCTTCCTCCGACGAACCGGGCTGTGCTTCTGCGCCCGGCCATGCGATTGGTCTTGCCCGTTGACCGCGCCGATGACGTCCGTTCTCGTGATCCGCCGGCGGCCTTTCTTCGAGGACAAGAACAAGGCGTTCTGGACGCTGCAGGCCGTCGGCTGGACCGGCGCGTTCCTGCTGCGTGCGGTTTCCGGCGTGGCGAACGGCCAGCCGCCTTCCTTCCTCGTGCCGGTGCTGATTTCCACGATCACCGGCTATTCGCTCACATTGCTGATGGCAGTGGGCTACCGCTTCCTGCTCAGGCAGACGCCGATCGTGACCTGGACCGCCTCGATCGTCATCGCGATTCTTGCCGGCGGCACGTCCGCCTTCATCGATGCCTGGGTGTTCACGACGCTCAATCAGTCCGGTGAGGGGTCGAGCCTCAAGCTGTTCCTGGGGGCCTTCTACCTGAACTTCACGCTGCTCGGCGCATGGTCGGCGCTCTATTACGCGATCAACTTCTACATCACGGTGGAGGAGCAGGCCGATCAGCTGCAATTGCTGGAGAGCCAGGCAAGCAGCGCTCAGCTGGCCATGTTGCGCTACCAGCTCAATCCGCATTTCCTGTTCAACACGTTGAACAGTATCTCAACGCTGGTGCTGCTCAAGCAGACCGAGCGGGCCAATGCGATGCTCTCCCGCCTCTCCGCTTTCCTGCGCTATACGCTCATCAACGAGCCAACGGCGCAAGTGACGCTGGAGCAGGAGGTCGAGACGCTCAAGCTCTACCTCGAAATCGAGAAAATGCGCTTTGAGGACCGGTTGCGACCGATCTTCGATATCCATCCCGCAGTCGCTTCCGCGCGACTTCCTTCATTGCTGCTGCAACCTTTGGTCGAGAACGCCATTAAATATGCCGTAACACCTCAGGAGGAGGGAGCGGATATCGTGGTCACTGCGCAGCCTGTCGGCGAAAACGTGCGGATCGTCGTGTCGGATACCGGTCCTGGCTTGAACGGGAGCGATCAGCGCATGACGAAGGGGACGGGTGTGGGCCTTGCCAACATTCGTGACCGACTGGTTCAGGCGTTCGGGGAACGTCAGAATATGGAAACGCGTTCACCACCCGAGGGGGGCTACAGCGTCATCATCGAGATGCCGTTCATCACCGCCGAACCATCAAGGGTAGCCGCATGACCATTCGTACCATTCTCGTCGACGATGAAAGCCTCGCCATTCAGGGGCTGAAACTCCGGCTGGAGGCTCATCCCGACGTCGAGATCGTGGAGACCTGCACCAACGGGCGTGAAGCCATCCGCGCCATCAAAACGCACAAACCCGATCTCGTGTTCCTCGATATCCAGATGCCGGGCTTCGACGGGTTTTCCGTCGTGCAGGGCGTCATGGAAGTGGAGCCACCGCTGTTCATCTTCGTGACGGCTTACTCTGACCATGCCCTGCGCGCGTTCGAGGCCAAGGCCATCGATTATCTTATGAAGCCGGTCGACGAGCAGCGCCTTGCCGACGCGCTGGACCGCGCCCGCACGCGCCTGCATGAGAAGAAGCAGGTCGAGGAAGCTGGGCGCTTGCGTGAAGTGCTCGCCGAGGTGGCTCCGGAGGCCGTTACGGACATGCCGGGCGACCATGATGCGCCCTCGTCCAGCCGCTATGAAAAGCTCATCAACATCAAGGATCGCGGGCAGATCTTCCGTATTGATGTCGATACCATCGAGCGGATCGACGCGGCCGGCGATTATATGTGCATCTACACGGCGGACAATTCGCTCATCCTGCGCGAAACCATGAAGGATCTGGAGAAGCGGCTCGATCCGCGCAATTTCCAGCGCATTCACCGCTCCACCATCGTCAACCTGTCGCAGGTTCGCCAGGTAAAGCCGCATACCAATGGCGAATGCTTCCTCGTCCTGGAATCCGGCAGCCAAGTTAAGGTGAGCCGCTCCTATCGAGATGTGGTTGCCCGCTTCGTCCACTGATCAAGACGGGCCAGGGGCCGGGTAGCGGATCCTGGCCCGTCGCCAGCAAACAAAAAAAGGCCGGCCCCCCCGTAAAGGGGCCGGCTTTCCAGTGCTAGGGAGAGGTTAGCCAGTGGCGATCAGCAGCGGCTGTCCGACTTGTCGATTGCCCGGCCAGCAATAGCGCCAACGGCACCGCCAATGATCACGCCTGCAGTCTTGTCGCCCCGGCGGCCGGCAACTTCATGGCCGAGCAACCCGCCGGCAATCGCGCCGATGATCGTGCCGCCGGTGCCATTGTCGCGACAGCGCTGGTTGTAGGCATAGTTGCGACGGTCGTAGCGGCGCGCGTCACGATAGTCATAACGGCGGTCATCTCGATAATCGTAACGGCGTGCTTCGCGATAATCGCGATAGTCACGGCTGTAGTCGCCGCGATAATCCCGATAATGATCGCGGGCCATGGCAGGGGCGGCGACACCAAAGGACGTGGCGACCATGGTGGCGGCGGCCGTGAGGCTGAGGAACTTGCGTGCAATCATGGTCTTGCTCCTTGAACTCTTTCGGCGGGCGTCTCGCGGCAACAAGGCCACTGCTCATCCGCCATGCTTACGGTTTAGGCCTTCCTTGTTGAGCCGATGCTGAACGCTGGTTTTAGCCGGCGTTCAGCTTCGACATTCCGGTCCGGGGCTTGGGCCCATGCGGGTGGCGTTGCTTGCGCGGTGTCGCTAGGAGCGGGCCATGCAGCGGACCCTGCTCATTCTCGCCATCTTCATCCTGTTGATGAACGGGCGGCATCCCGGGCTTTCTCCGGGCATCGCGACGGGGCCTTTGAAGGTCTCGGCAACAGCCCTGCCGCTGGAGAAGGCGGCAGCTGATCCGCATGCCATTGGTCCGTTGCGGCTGACCGGTGCCTGGCATCTGACCAGCCCAAGGGAAGTATTTGGCGGCATTTCCGCGCTCATGGTTCAGGATAGCGGACGCCTTGCGGGTCTCAGCGATTCGGGTGAACTGTTCGACATTGCTGTGCCGGAGCCGGTGCGTGGCGGGGCAGTGCGCTCCTTGCCGCGTCTGGCGGCCGAGCGCGACTGGCCGCGCTGGAAAATGGATTCGGAGAGTCTGGCCCACGATCAGGCAACGGGACGTTCCTGGGTGGGCTTCGAGCATCTTCAGCGGATTTGCCGCTATGGCCCGAATTTCCGGACAATCGAGGCGTGCGTCGAGCCGCCGGAGATGCAGGGCTGGCCCTCCACAGGCAGCATCGAGTCGCTGGTACGTCTGGGTGATGGGCGTTTCCTCGCCATCGCCGAAATGGCCGTGGACCGGTCAGGAGCTTTTCAGGCGCTGCTCTGGCAGGGCGATCCTGTTGACAAGGCGATACCGCCGCCCATGCGGCTCAGCTATCGTGCGCCGGCGGGATATCGCCCGACAGATGCGCTTTGGCTGGGCGAGGGCCGGCTGCTGGTACTCAATCGGCGCCTCACACTGGCGCATGGCTTCACGGCGCACCTCAGCCTCGTCCGCCTGCCGCCATTGCGGGAAGGCGCTGTGCTCAGCGGCAATGTCGTGGCCCGGCTGGAGCCTCCGGGGCTTGCCGACAATTTCGAAGCGCTGGCGCTGGGCTGGGATGGTGGTCAGCCGGTGCTGTGGATCGCCTCGGACAACAACCGCTTCTTCTTCCAGCGTAGCTTGCTGCTGCGTTTTGTCCTGCCGCCCGGTTGGGTTGGCGCGCCTGTGGGGCGCTGAACCGCAGACGCAGAAAAAGGCGGCCTGAACAGACCGCCTTTCAGCTTTGGTATCTGGTCGACGGGGTCGACCAGAGAGGGTCAGGCTGCCTTGGCAGTAGCCTTCTTGACGATCTCGCGCTTCAGGCGGCGCACGCGCAGCGAGAGCTTCTCGTCAGAGGTCTTGAGCAGCCAGTTGTCCAGACCACCATTGTGCTCGACCGAGCGCAGGCCGTGGGTTGAAACCCGCAGCTTCACGCCACGCTCAAGCGTGTCGGAGATGAGCGTCACATTCTGCAGGTTGGGCAGAAACACGCGCTTGGTCTTGTTATTGGCGTGAGACACATTGTGGCCCACTTGGCGGCCCCGGCCGGTCAGTTCGCAGATGCGCGACATGTCAATCGATCCTGATACTTGGTCGTTCGGAAAGCGGCGCCGATACAAGGCGAGGGACGAATCGTCAAGGCGGTTTCCCGCAAAACGACCTTGTCCTTGCGCGTGGCCTAGCAGGCCAACCCTCGACAGGGAAGGGCGGATGAGCCACTAGCTGCCTGTATGTCCGCCCCGTTTCCATTGCCCGAGCCCATGCGCATGGCGCTGGACTGCGCGCGCCAGGCTGCTGAAGCGGGTGAAGTGCCGATCGGCGCAGTGATCACCCGGCAGGGCGATGTGATTGCGCAGGGGGAGAATCGGAACCGGCGCGATAATGACCCCACGGCCCATGCGGAAATCGTCGCCATGCGCGCGGCCTGCGCCTTGCTGGGGCAGGACCGGCTGACCGATTGCGATCTGTGGGTCACGCTGGAGCCATGCCCGATGTGCGCGGGCGCCATTGCCCATGCCCGGATCGCGCGGCTCTATTATGGCGCGGCCGACCCCAAGGGTGGCGGTGTGGAGCATGGTGCGCGTGTGTTTGCACATCCGCAATGCCATCACCGGCCAGAGATTTTCCCCGGGATCGGCGAGGAAAGTTCAGCGCGTCTCTTGCGGGATTTCTTTGCTATCCGGCGCTGAGCGGGGTTTAGCCGTCTTGTCCATCGGCTCGATCCGGTAAAGCCGGTAAGGCAGCTCTGCCGGAAATTTGAGCGTGATAGAGCTCAGGAAGTCGAAGGTTTCTCCCCGGGCGAGGCGGGCATAGAAGCCCTTTGGACTGCGACGCTGATAAATCGTCCCTTCCGGAAAACCGGGGCAATAGAGCAGGTAGGTCGCGCCCCGTTTGCCCGCGATTTCGCGGAAGGCCTCGGGCGACCCGTCGAACGCATGATGCACATCGAGGATCGCATCTTCATTGCGATGATAGGGGCCGGCGATGACCGTGTGATGCGTCACGGCAATCACACGCGGACCAAGATCGACCAGCGTGAAGATGGTCGCCGGGGCGAGCTGATCGAGCGGCTTCAGGGCTGGCCGGGTGCGGCAGCGCACTTCCGGGCGTCGCGCGCCGGTTGGTGCTTTCTCGGCGGGCTTCGCATTGCCTGCAACATTCGGCACCGCGTTTGCGCCGTTGTTTCCGGGCACGGCGCGATTCGTTTTAGTCGGCGCGCGATCGTTCGATGCTGCGGCACTCTGCGCGTTGTTGGCCGGTGCGAAGGCGCTGTTCATGGCGTTCGCGACCTTGGGGTAGAAGAAATAGGCGCTACTTGCCCAAATGAGCACCAGCGCGGCTGGCACGGCAAGAGCCCGTCGGCCCCATGATCCGGTGAATAGTGTGACGATGACAGCCCAGCCTGCCCATGCAACCGGCGCGATGGCCAGCAATTGCGCGGCCGGCCCGGCGCGAATCTGCCAGAAGGTGAGGGCGATGGCGAAGGCGATCATCAGCGTCACCGTGGCCCATGCCCAGAGCCGCTCCGAATCGCGCCGCGCCGCCCAGCAGCCGATCAATCCGCAGAGCAGGCCGGCAGCGGGCAGGCTGATCATCGGCACCCAGCTGGAGCGCGCCTGCACATAGATCGGCTTGGCCTCACGGATATAGATGAGCCAGCTCTTCTGCAGCTCCGGCGAGATGCCGTAGATGTCCGTTACGCATTGCGGCCAGCTCAGCCAGGCAAAGGCGAGGATGATGGCGCCGCCGACCGTGGCCGCCACGAGGCGCTGGAGCCATCCCCGCAAGGGCAGCAGCGTCAGCGCGTAGAGTATGCCGGCCGAAAGCACGAGAACACTGACCCAGACCGGCGAGATGGCATCGCAGACCGGTGCCCGATTGGCATTGCTGGCGAACAGCGCATAGCCGATCGCACTCGTGCCGCAGAGCGCAAGGGCATAGGGCCGTGCCCGACGCGCGGCGCCTTCCTTGAAGATCCAGCGCAAGGCGATGAGTGCGCCGGCGCCCACCAGATAGACCAGCATCTCCATGCCGATGATGACGGACAAGGCGCTGGCGACGCCGGCAATGATCCCGCCGCGCATCCATTTTCGGTCGACCAGTCCCGCCAAGGCCGTGGTGGTGAGGGCGAGCTGCCAGCCATGATGATCGACGCGCAGCGGCATGAACATGGAAAGACCCATGCCCGCGCCCAGCGGCAGCAGCATCGCAATGAACCAGCCGTGGCCCCGGCCATTGTCGGAGAGTCGCCGGGCAATGAAGGCCAGCGCGAGCATCAGCAGGAGCATCGGCAGCAATGGCGCGACGCCGACTGCCAGCTCTTCGGCCCGCGACCGGCCGGCGAACAGGCCGAAGAAGAGCATGAGCGCCGCGATCGGCAGATCGACCAGCCGGCTCCAGTGGATGTTCGCGCCATCAGGCGGCGCCATGCGGTGCTGGCGCAGATCCCACCAGCTTTGCCCTGCCAGCCAGTCCCTGACCTGCAGGTATCGCATGTTGTCGTCAGTGTCCGAGAGCGAAAGATACTGGATCGCGGCGGCGTAGCGATTGAGGAGATAGGCGGCGATCAGGAGCCAGGCGATGACGATGATCCAGCGCCATTCGCGCTGGACGAACGCGTCAATCATGCCCCACAGCCGGAGGGAGCGGGCTTTCAGCCCAACAGGCGCGGCAGGATTGTCAGTCGACATGGCTCAGTGCCCGATTTCCAAAAATGAAAGGGCGGGGTGGCCAGCATCCTGGCTCCCATATGCCTGCGGTGTCCCGCTATGGGCGACCGTTACCATTGCCGCTGTCGAGTTCACGGCCTAGGGCTTAGCCGAGTGCATCAAAAGCGCAACGGGGCAAATCATCAGATGAGCGGATCGGAACGGGCAGGCGGGAAGGCACGCGCCTCGTGATTGGTGGCCAGCTCGTGCGCTATGCGCTCACTGGCGGATTTGTGACGGCGCTTCAGGCTGCGGTCTATTGGGTGCTCGCGCAGTCGCTTGCCGTGCATCCCCAGCTCGCCAATGTCTGCGGTTATCTGGTGGCCGTGGCGAGCGGCTATGTGCTGCACGGGCGTTTTACGTTTCGCGGTCATGGCCGGCGTGATCAGCCGCTCAGGCAGGCGGTGCGCTTCGGGATCGTGTCGCTGCTCAGCCTTGCGCTCAATGCCTTCTGGGTCTGGCTCTGCGTCCAGCGGCTGAATCTGCCGCTCTGGACGCCGATCCCGTTGATGGGACTGGTGACGCCGGCAATGGTCTTTGTGCTCAATCGTCAGTGGGTGTTCCGCTAGGCTTCCGGCAGAGCCGCAAAAGAAAAGGGCCACCGGATGTCCGGCGGCCCTTTGAAAATCTTCGGTCTGACCGTCGATTACATCGCGTTGTTGGTCATGTTGTCCATGCCGTTCGCCATGTTGTCGAGCGCGTTGCCGGCGGCTTCCATGGTGTTGTCAGCGGCGTTTTCCACGTCATTGGCCATGTTGTAGCTGTCGTTGACAGCTTCGTTGGTCTCGGACTGCGAGCACGCGGCGAGGCCGAGCGAAGCAGCCACAACAAGCGAGAAGGCAATAGTCTTGGTCATGGGCAAACCCCTTGATGAATTCATACCGAGCAGAAGCTGTGGAAGGGGTCCCCCCCCTTTGCCTGCGGGAGCGATTCGTATCGGTTTGTCGGTCGGAGCGCAATCCCTTGGTAATGATCCCTATTAACCAGCGATGAAAGCAACAGCTTGAACTGCTTCTCCCGATACCGCAGACAGCGAGTGAATGCAGGGCCAACTCGATCTTTTCCGCGCGCTTGCGGACCCGACTCGCCTCAGGATCGTCCATCTTTTGCGGGAGATGGAGCTGGCCGTGGGGGAAGTGGCGATCGTCGTGGGGCAGAGCCAGCCGCGCGTTTCCCGCCATGTTCGAATCCTCGTCGAGGCCGGATTGGCCGAACGCCGGAAGGAAGGAAGCTGGGTCTTCCTTCGCTTGCGCGCGGGCGCTGCCACCAAAGCTCTGCTTGGATTTCTTGACGCGGGGGAACCTGCGCCCAGCGAGCGACTCTGGATCGAAGCGGATCAGGCGCGACTGGCCGCCGTGCGCGCGGAACGGGCGCGGGCGGCAGAGGATTATTTCGCCAGCCATGCCGAGGAATGGGATGCGCAGCGATCCCTCTATGTACCGGAAGCCGAGGTGGAAGCCGCCATGGCTTCGATGCTCTCCGGGCATAAGCTCGGACGGCTGCTGGATGTCGGCACGGGGACGGGGCGGATGGCGACGCTCTTTGCAGGGCAGGCGGAACAGGTCCTCGCGATTGACCGCAGCGCCGAGATGCTGCGCCTTGCGCGGGGCAAGCTGCCGCAGGAGATTGCCGACCGTGTCCACTTCCTGGCGGGTGATTTCAACGCCCTGCCGATCGAGAATGAGGCTGCCGATACAGCCATCCTGCATCAGGTGCTCCACTATGCGCAGGCGCCTGAACGCGTGATCGCTGAGATCGCGCGCACATTGCGTCACGGCGGGCGCCTGCTCATCGTCGATTTTGCGCCGCATGAGCGCGAGGAGTTGCGCACGCGCGATGCGCACAGTCGCCTTGGTTTCTCCGATGAGCAGATTGCGGCCTGGTTCGCGTCAGCCGGTGTGGCGCTGGAACGGGTGGAGACGCTGGCTGGTGGCGAACTGACGGTGAAATTGTGGTTGGGCGAGCGTCGGCCCGCAAACAAGGGGTCGGAGAAAATGCGCGGCGCCCGGACCTCTTGATCTGGTCGGGCGCCGCCCTCGTTAATCGGACGGTTGCTCAGTCGCCCGGGACAAGCCGACGACCGCTCGCCATCCGGGCCAGCCGATCCTTCACAGCCAGTTTCAGGCGCTTGATTCGCTGCAGCTTGCCAAAATCGGGCGCGCGGCTGCGCTGTTCCAGCCGCAGGGCTTCATCGAGCTTCTGATGCCGGTCAAGGAGGCTGAAGATATGCTTGGACATGTGCCACTCCGTTGGAAGGTTTCCAAAACTCGGGTGACAACCGGGCGGTAAATTTGTCTGCATGGGGGTGCCAGACTTCGCACCGGTGTCACCCGATGCGGTCCGACATCACGAGCTGACGCAGGGGGTACGTCATTGCTCGCCAGAGGGGCCCGGCCCGCACAGTCAATTTAGCAAGCCGCGGCTCGGGTTCAACCATAATCGGTCGATTTCAGGTCGAAAAACGACTCACAGTGGCCATTGCGAAGCGGCGCGCGCGTTCAAGCAGGTTCATTCGCCAAGCTGTTTGGCTTCCTGATATTTGAGGTCAAGATAACGGTTGTGGATGGCGAGCTTGTCGAGGTCGCCATGGGCGAGCTGCTCGGTCATGTTGGCGATTTCCTGCTCGATGACCGAGAGGCCCTCGACCAGTTGCGCATCGGGCACCCGTCCATTGCGCGGGACATGGCGAAGCGGCTGGGGAATGGACTGATAGCCCGTCACGAGCTCGGGCAGGTGATCGCTCAGCAGCCGGCGTACTTCCACTGCGGCTGGTTCACGCGGGTCCAGCTTGGCCAGTTGCGGAGCCAGCGTTTCCAGCCGGTTGCCAATCGCATTGACGATGGGGATGGCAGGCGCGGGCAGGGCGCGGCGCTGATTGTCGAGCCAGATCTCGGTCTTGTGCGGCAGGGTCTTGAGGTCTGCTTGCGCCAGTCGTTCGGGTTCCAGCACGCGCGGTTCGGTCGAGATGAAAGCGAAGGCGAGGGAGGCGATGAGCAGGCCCATGACCAGCAGCACGCCGGTCGTGCCGATGCCGCCGAACACGAAGCCCGCGACTGCTGCACCGACCAGCACTGCCGCCACGGCCAGAATCATGCGCTTGAGGCGACGGGTCCAGTCGCGCCGCATGCGGGCGAGCTTGCGCCCGGTGTGGCGATAGCGCTCGCTGGTGCGGACGATCAGCTCGTTCGCGCGCTGGATGACCTCATCGACTTCGCTTGGCATGGCGGTTCAATCACTCGATGGCGGTCAGCGGAGAATTGCCGCTCGTCACCGCCGCCTGCGCGCGGGCCTGCCCTTCAGCTCGAGCGATATAGCCCTTGGACTTCTCCACTTCGCTGGTGAGGGTAGTCACCGTCGCTTTCATGTTGTCGAGCGCCTTGAGCTTGAACGTATCGATGCTGTCCATCGTGTCGTAGATGTTCTGGAAGGCGCGCTGCAGGGTCTCCAGCGGTATGGTGCTGCTGGCGGCCTGCTCATGGATTTGCGCGGTCTGCGTCTTGAGCAGTTCGCCGGTCGAATCGATAAGATTGGCCGTGGTGGTATTGAGCGCTGTAATCTGATCGAGCACCAGCTTCTGTCCCGCCAGCGCCTGCGCCACCGTGACGGCGGTACGCAAAGCGGAGACGGTCGTGGTGCTGGCGCGGTCGACGCCCTTCACCAGCTCGACATTGTTCTTCTTGACCAGATCGAGAGCGAGATAGCCCTGCACCGTCACGGCCATTTGCGTGAGCAAATCCTGGGTGCGCTGGCGAACGTAGAAAAGCGCGCTTTCCTTGATCGCCTTGCTCTTGGCTGGATCGGTCGCCTCCAGCTCGAAGGCCTTTTGCTCGAGCCGCGCGTCCATGGCCTTGGCGATGTGGATCATCTGCTCCAGCTTGCCCATGGTGGCCCACATGTTCTGCCGCTCCACATCGATGGCGGCATTGTCCTTGATCAGCGTGTCCTTGCCGCTGGCGAGGCTGCCCAGGATCGAATTGATGTGCGTCTGGCTCGACTTGTAGCTGTCGAAATAGTTACGCATCTTGTTGCCGAACGGGATGATGCCGAACAGCTTGCGCGGGGCGAGCAGATTACCGCGCTTGCCGGGGTCCAGATCCTCGATCACGCGGCGCAGTTCGGCCAGATCCGTACCGACATTGCTGTCGGCATCCATTGCGCGCACCGGGCGGTCAAGGAAGCGATTGGAATGGCCTGCCGCCTCTGCAATCTCCTTGCGGCCCATATTGGTGATCTGATCGACCTTCGCGCCGAACTCGGGCGAATTGGCATCGAGCACGGCCAGTTCCTCGACAAAGGCGTCGACCTTTTCGTCGAGCTTGCTCTTCTTCTCGTCCTCAAGCGGCACCAGCCCGGCGGCGCGTTCGGCCGTCACATTGGGCACCACCTCGGGCGGGGTGAGGTCGAGCTTGTCTTCGGTTTTCGTCGGTGTCGCGCTGGTCGCCATCAGGGTCTCCTTGGAAGGTGTCATATTGCGATAGAACACCGAGGGTTCAAGGCCTGAATCGGGTATAGGATGCGCGCGGGTGCCTGCCAATGGAGCTTTAGGGTCTGACCCTGAGACCGGTGGCTGGATAATCGCGTCTCCGAACTCTTGAGGGAGATGGCTAAACCGGAGCTATTCAGTGATGGCCGCGGCGCCAGAATCTACAAGCCGGCCCTTGTTTCGACCTCAGCGAGCCATTGATCGGCTTCTTCGAATGTCTCGAAAATTTCACAGACGTCAAAGTCCTGCACTGTGCGGCGAACCTGCATGCGAACCAGAGCACTCGGAATGACCATGGCGTTCCGCGCGATCGGGAAGTCGCGGCAGATATCCACGAACTTGTTGGCAATTTCCACGACTTCCTGCGGCTGGGGCGGCCAGGTGCGACAGTCATCAAGCAGAGTGAACGATCGCCCGCCCCTGCTTGCCTCCTGAAGTACCGTCCGGAAGTTCTGCAGGACGTGGCGAGCTATGGGGGCGGTCCAGAAACCGGTGTAGAAGGTGTGGAGCCGGTGAGTCTGCTGACAGAATGCGTGGCGGAAGAATGGCCGCAGGTCTTCAGGATGTACGGCTCCCGGCGAAACCGGCGGATCGAACAAATTGTTAGTCATCGAAACGTTCCCCCATGGCGCGGACTGCCGCTCGTTTGGTTCTGACCCAGGCGTCCCCGCCCCACGCGCAACATCACCATTCTTTAGCGTTGAAATGTTTCCAGTTCGTTGTCGCGTTGGTCCGAAGGCAAAGGGTAAGGTAAACCAAATCTAAGCCATTGCGCGCTAGGCCGGGTCGCTTGGGGAGAGAGCGTTGCAAAGGCGGGATAAATGCATCACCATCATCGCTTCGAGAGGATGTCTCCTGAAAGGCGCGTGGACAGGCAGGCTGCCTGCCATGAAACGGGGGGCGCCATAGTGGACACATATGATCTCGTCGTGATCGGCAGCGGGCCGGCCGGGCGCCGCGCGGCGGTTCAGGCGGCCAAGCTCGGCAAGTCCGTGCTGGTGGTGGAAGGGCGCAAGCGGGTCGGCGGCGTCTCGGTGCATACCGGCACCATCCCTTCCAAGACCCTGCGCGAGACCGTGCTCAACCTCACCGGCTGGCGCGAGCGCGGCTTCTATGGCCGCTCCTACCGGGTGAAGAAGGACATTGGCGGCAGCGACCTCGACCACCGCATCGACAAGACGCTGGAGCATGAGGTGGACGTGCTGGAGCATCAGTTCCAGCGCAATGGGGTGCGCACGCTGGAGGGCTTCGCGCGCTTCGTCGATCCGCATACGTTGCTGGTGACCCAGCCGGACGAAAGCGAATTGCATGTGCGCGGCGAGCGCATCCTGATTGCAGTCGGCACCGCGCCGTTCCGCCCGGAGAACATCCCGTTCGACGACGATATCGTGCTGGACAGCGACGTGCTGATCGAAGCGCCGCGCGTGCCGCGCTCGCTGGTGGTGATCGGCGCAGGCGTCATCGGCATCGAATATGCGACGATCTTTTCCGCGCTCGATGTCGCGGTGACGCTGATCGAGCCGCGCGAGACGTTCCTGGACTTCATTGACCGCGAGATCATCGAGGAATTCGTCCATCAGCTGCGCGACCGGGGGATGACCATCCGGTTGGGCGCCAAGGTGACGGACATCGCCAAGGATGCGAGCGGGTGCGTTGTCACCACGCTGGAAGACGGGCGCGCGATCCGCTCCGAGATGCTGCTGTTCGCGGCTGGGCGGGTGGGCGCTACACACACGCTCGGGCTGGAGCATTGCGGGCTGGCTGTGGACAATCGCGGGCGGCTGAAGGTCGATCCCAAGACCTTCCAGACCGAGGTGCCGCATATCTATGCCGCGGGCGACGTGATCGGCTTTCCCAGCCTCGCCTCGACCTCGATGGAGCAGGGGCGGATCGCCGCCTGCCACGCCTTCGACCTGCCGATGCCGCCGGCGCCGGCCTATTTCCCTTATGGCATCTATGCCGTGCCGGAAATCTCGACCGTCGGGATGAGCGAGCAGGAGGTGAAGGCCAAGAAGATCCCCTATGAGTGCGGCATCGCGCGGTTTCGTGAGACCTCGCGCGGGCACATCATGGGGCTCGATTCGGGGCTGATGAAAATGATCTTCTCGCTCAAGACGCGGCGGCTTCTCGGCGTGCACATCATCGGCGAGGGCGCGACGGAGCTGATCCACATCGGGCAGGCCGTGCTGAACCTCAAAGGCACGATCGATTATTTCATCGAGAACACGTTCAATTATCCGACGCTGGCCGAGGCGTACAAGATCGCGGCGCTGGATGCCTGGAACAGAATGCCGCGCGAGGGGTAGGGTGCGGGTTGGGGGTGATTGATGGGTGGCTTTAGAAGGTCAGCGGGACCGCGGAGCAAGTCCATGGTGACGTGGAGGGTAACGAGCTGCATTCCAGTATTCGTCGCCCCGGACTTGCTCCGGGGTCCCGCTTTCTGAAAGCACGCTGTTATGGATCGTGAGAGACAGGGCGGCTGGGTCTACATCATGGCCGATCGCTATCGCGGCACGATGTATGTTGGCGTGACCACCGATCTTTCCGCCCGCATCCGTCAGCACCAATCAAGGGAGGGCTCGGATTTCTGTGCACGTTATGGACTGACGCGGCTCGTCTGGGCGGAGCGCGGCGATGATATCGTGAGCTGCATTGCGCATGAAAAACGCCTGAAGCGCTGGCGCCGCGCATGGAAATTCGAGCTGATCGAGCGTGGCAATCCTGACTGGCGGGATATGTTTGATCAGCTCGCATGAATAGGTAGCGGGACCCCGGAGCAAGTCCGGGGCGACGAGAAGGAGTGGGGTTGTCGGCAGTTGTGTGACCGGCGTTGAGCTCTGGCGCTCCTCAAAAACTCTCTTCGCCGTAGACCTTGGAAATATCCCCGCTCCACGCACCATTGTATCGCTCCAGCAGGCGTTCGGCGTGGGTGCGGCCGGTGCTGGCGACTTCGTCCAGCGCGGAGAGGTAGCCGCCTTCGTTCTCGCCGATGCTGTCAAGGCGGGCGCGGGCCGCGAGGCCAGAGCGGGCGATGGCGAGGACCTGGCCTGCGATGTCCTGCAAGGTGCGTCCGCCGGGGACCGGCGCGCGCAGGGCGAGGCGGGGGACTTCGTTGCGGAGCGTTTCACGCTCCTCCATCGTCCAGTCCTTGACCAGATCCCATGCGGCATCGAGCGCGGTGTCGTCATAGAGCAGGCCGACCCACAGGGCGGGCAGGGCGCAGATACGGTTCCAGGGGCCACCGTCGGCGCCGCGCATCTCGAGGAAGCTCTTCATCCGCACTTCCGGGAAGGCGGTGGAGAGATGGTCGGCCCAGTCGGTCATCGTCGGGCGCTCGCCGGGGAGGGCGGGCAGCTTTCCATCGAGGAAATCGCGGAAGCTCTGGCCGGCGGCATCGATATATTTGCCGTCGCGGAAGACGAAGTACATCGGCACGTCCAGCGCATAATCGGCGTAGCGCTCGTAGCCGAAGCCATCCTCGAACACGAATGGCAGCATGCCGGTGCGATGCGGGTCAGTGTCCGACCAGATGTGGCTGCGATAGGAGAGGAAGCCGTTGGGCTTGCCTTCCGTGAACGGGGAATTGGCGAACAACGCTGTGGCCAGCGGCTGGAGCGCGAGGCTGGTGCGGAACATCTTCACCATGCGCGCTTCGCTGGAGTAATCCAGGTTGACCTGAATGGTGCAGGTGCGCAGCATCATGTCCAATCCCATGCTGCCGACGCGGGGCATGTGCCGCAGCATGATGCCATAGCGGCCCTTGGGCATGATCGGCAGCTCTTCGCGCGTCTTGTCCGGCCACATGCCAAGGCCCAGGAATCCGAGGCCGAGCCGGTCGCCGACGGCCTTCACCTGCTCGAGATGACGCCCGGTCTCGGCGCAGGTTTCGTGCAGATTGTCGAGCGGGGCGCCGGAGAGTTCCAGCTGGCCGGCGGGTTCGAGGCTGATCGTGCCGTCCGACCCGGCAAGCGCAATGACCTTGCCGCCTTCTTCCACCGGTTCCCAGCCGAATTCGCGCAGGCCATCGAGCAGATCACGGATGCCGCCGGGCTCGTCATAGGACGGCGCGCGATGGTCCGAAAAGCGGTACACGAACTTCTCGTGCTCGGTGCCGATCTTCCAGCGGTCTGCGGGCTTTTCGCCCTCCTCGAACAGGCTGATAAGCTGGGCGCGGGACTCGATGATCGGATCGTCGCCCGCCGTTTCCTTGCGTGTACTCATTGCGTGATCCGGTCCTCACCCTGCATCGGCGCGCCAATAAGAGGTTTGCTGCGCCCGCGCAAATTCATTTCGATTCGAAACTTGTCCAGTCGCCATTGAGGGCCATCCAGCAGGCTGTGGCGGCGATAGCGGCGGTCTCGGCGCGCAGGATTCGGGGGCCAAGGGAGATGGGCCGGGCCGCGGGATGCGCGCGGATGGCGGCGCGCTCCTTCTCCGTGAATCCGCCTTCCGGGCCGATGATGAGCGCAGCGGGGCCGGGGTTGGCGGCGAAGCTCTTGGTCATGGGTTCGCCGCCGGTTTCATCGGCAAAGAACAGCGCGCGGTCGGCCGGCCAGTCGGCGAGGAGAGCGGGGAGAGTGGTGAGATCGGCAAGATCGGGCAGCGCGGTGCGGCCGCATTGCTCGGCGGCTTCCACCAGATGCGCGTGCAGGCGCTCGCCATTCACCTTGTCGACGATGCTGCGCTCGGTGCGAACCGGAACGAGCCGCGCGACGCCCAGTTCGCAGGCTTTCTCGGCGACAAGATCGATCCGGCCCTTCTTGATTGGCGCGATGCAAAGCCAGAAATCGGGGACGGTTTCGGGCGGGCGGGTCTGCGCCGTGCAGCGCAGGACAAGGTCGCGCTTGCGGACCTGCTCGGCCGTGGCGCTCCATTCGCCCGAGCGGCCATCGAAGAGGAGCACGACGTCGCCCTCACGGACGCGCATGACCGAAATCAGATAATGGGCGCTGTTGCCCTCGACCGGGACGGCGATCTGCTCACCGAGCGCCGTCTCTACGAACAGGCGCGGCGCGGATTTGGGCGGCCAGGCGGGGGTGGCGGGCATGAAATCGCCCTAGCCAAGTGGAGGGTGGCCTACAAGAGCAGGCACGGGAGGGGCCTGGGCGCGAGAGGAGGGTTGATCGGATGGTTGTTCCTGGCGCAGGGGTGTGGCGAGAGGCGCAGGCAAATGAGGACGGACGGACCAGTGGAGCGCAGCGAGCCGCAATATGTGCCGGATACCGAAGTGCAGGGCCTGCTGCGTCTGCTGCCGGCAGCGGCGCGGCCTTATGCCCTGCTGGCGCGGTTCGATCGGCCGATCGGCTGGTGGCTGCTGTTCTGGCCCGGCGCATGGGCGATTGCGCTTGCTGGGGGCGTGCCGGAGCGCTGGACGATGCTGCTCTGGTTCCTGCTCGGCAGCATCGCAATGCGCGGGGCGGGCTGTGTCTATAACGACATTGTGGACCGTGATCTTGACGCCCAGGTGGCACGAACGGCCAGCCGGCCGATTGCGAGCGGCGCGGTTTCGCTCAAGGCGGCCTGGGCCTGGCTGCTGACGCTGTGCCTCGTCGGGCTGATCGTGCTGCTGCAATTGCGCTGGCAGGCGCAGATCGTCGCGCTGGCGAGCCTTGCGCTGGTCGCGGCCTATCCGTTCATGAAGCGCATCACCTGGTGGCCGCAGGCCTGGCTGGGGCTGGTGTTCACCTGGGCGGCGCCGGTGGGCTGGGTAGAGATTAGTGGCGGCATGAGCGCGGCGGGGCTGCTGCTCTACGGCGGCGCGTTTTTCTGGGTGATTGCCTATGACACCATCTACGCGCTGCAGGACAAGGAGGATGACGCGCTCGTCGGCATTCGTTCCAGTGCGCTGGCCTTGGGGCAGCATGTGCGGGCCGGGGTGGGGCTCTGCTTCGCGCTGGCCCTGCTGCTGTGGGGCGCTGCGGTTTGGCAGGTGGTGCCGCACTGGCTCTCGTTGCTGGCGCTGGCGCCGCTGGCGGTGCAATTCCTCTGGCAGGTGGGCACGCTGCGGGAAGATGGCGCGGACCCGCTCGTCAAGTTCCGGTCCAACCGCTTTGCCGGGCTTCTCATGTTCGCCGCCTGTCTTGCGGTGGGCAGTGCTTGACGAACGCGGCGGCGACAGGCAGGCGCAAGCGGCCTGACATCGCCGGGGAGCCCCAATGCTGCGACGCACTTATGAATGGACTCTCGAAAAGGCCGGGCATCGCACCGCGCCGCGCTGGCTGTTCGGCATCAGCTTCATGGAAAGCAGCTTCTTTCCGATTCCGCCGGACGTGCTGCTCGGGCCGATGTGCCTATCCCAGCCGCGCAGGGCGTTCAGCTTCGCGTTCATCTGCACCGTCGCCTCCGTGCTTGGAGCACTGCTCGGCTATGTGATCGGCATGTTCCTGTTCGACACGATCGGCAAGGCGATCCTCGATTTTTACGGGATGACCGCCGAGTTCGAGAGCTTTGCGCAGCGCTTCAACGAGCAGGGTTGGCTCATCGTGCTGCTGGCCGGTTTCACGCCGCTGCCGTTCAAGGTGATCACCATTGCGGCGGGGGCGACGGCGATGCCGCTTTATGTGCTGGTTGTCGCCAGCATCATTGCACGCTCGGCGCGCTTCTTTCTGGTCGCGGCCCTGCTGTGGAAGTTCGGCGAGCCTATGAAAGCGTTCATCGATAGGCATTTCGGCCTGCTCACTGCAGTCGTAGGCGTGCTGGGGGTCGGCGGATTCGTGGTAGTGAAATATCTGGTATGATGACGTGAACGGCATCGAGACGGTCCGTCGGACGAGCGCCGCGTTCATCGCGAAGCGGCCGGGCGTGACGGCGCTGCTGGCGGGGGCACTCTCGGCGACCGGTTTTGCGCCGCTCGGGCTCTGGCCGATCACGCTCGCGATGCTGGCGCTGCTGATGCAGCTGATCTGGCAGGCGCCGGACCGCAAGGCGGCCGGGAAGGTCGGCTATGCCTTCGGGCTGGGGCACTTCACCATCGGGCTGAACTGGATCGCCCATGCCTTCACTTTTCAGGACTCCATGCCGCACTGGCTGGGCTATCCGGCGGTGGCTCTGCTTTCGCTGTTCCTGGCGCTCTATCCGGCTGTGGCCGCGATCATAGGTTGGATGCTTGGCCGGGGGCGGCCACAATTCTTTGCGCTGTTCTTCGCCTGTGCCTGGCTGCTGACGGAGTATCTGCGCGCGAGTTTGTTGACCGGCTTTGCCTGGAACCCGCTGGGGGTGATCTGGCTGGGGACTGGCGTGGAGCAGGTTGCGACGGTGATCGGCACTTATGGGCTTGGGCTGGTGGCGATGCTGGCGGCGGGCGCGCTGTGGTGGCTTGGCCATCGGCAGTGGCGGCAGGCGGGACTGCTGCTGGGAGGGCTGGCGCTGGTGACAGCGCTTGGCTTGCTGCGGGCGAGCTATATCGGCGGGAATGACCAGTCTGGCGCTGTCGCTAACGTTCATGTCGTGCAGCCCAACATCAATCAGAACGAGAAGTACGATCCGGCGCTGGAGGAACTGAACTTCCAGCGGCTGGCGGAACTCAGCCTGCGGCGATCCGGCAAGCCGGCGCTGATCTTCTGGCCTGAGGCGGCGGTGCCGGCGGTGCTGGACATGGAACCGCGCTGGCGGGGGCGGATTGCCTCATTGCTGGGCATGGACGATCTACTGCTGCTGGGTGGGGACAAATATCACTTCCGCGAGCAGGGCGGGGTGATTGATGCGCGGGCGCTGGAGGGCGCCAACAACAGCCTCTGGGTGCTGGATGCCCGCGGGGAGCTGTTGGGTCGCTACGATAAGGCACATCTGGTTCCATTCGGCGAGTATCTGCCGATGCGCTCCGTGCTGGAGGCGATCGGCCTCTCGCGGCTGGTGCCGGGTAGCGTGGATTTCTGGCCTGGACCGGGGCCGCGCACGCTCGATCTGCCCGCCACGCCGGACGGCGGACAGGCGCGCGGGCCGCTGCGCATGGCGGTGCAGATCTGTTACGAAATTGTCTTCTCCGGGCAGGTGGTCGATCCGACCAATCGCCCGGATTTCCTGTTCAACCCCTCGAACGACGCGTGGTTCGGCAATTGGGGTCCGCCGCAGCATCTGGCGCAGGCACGGCTGCGGGCCATTGAGGAAGGGCTGCCAATCATCCGCTCGACGCCGACGGGCATCTCCGCACTGGTCAATCCGGCGGGACAGGTCGTCAAGCATATTCCGCTGCATGAGGCCGGCGCGTTCGAGGCACCGCTGCCACCGCCGCTCATGCCCACATTGTTTGCCCGTGCTGGCAACCTCATTCCCCTCGGCCTGGCCGTGCTGCTGCTGGTGAGCGGCGTTGCCATCGCCCGGCGCACCCGCTAAGGGAGCGCGCAACATAAACATTTCTTTATATGAACTGCGGCCGGTCAATTTTCGCGATGAGAGCCGCTAGAAGAAAGGTGCTTTCCTCCCATGCGTTCCAGCTACCTCTTCACGTCTGAATCCGTTTCGGAGGGCCACCCCGATAAAGTCTCGGACCAGATCAGCGATTCGATCGTTGACCTGTTCCTCTCCAAGGACCCAGAGGCGCGGATTGCCTGCGAGACGCTGACGACCACGCAGCTGGTTGTGCTGGCGGGCGAGATCCGCTGCAAGGGCGTGTATGAGAATGGCCAGTGGGCGCCCGGCGCGCTGGATGAGATCGAGCGGACGGTCCGCCAGACGGTGAAGGACATCGGCTACGAGCAGGCGGGCTTCCACTGGGAGACGCTGACCTTCGAGAACCATCTGCACGGCCAGAGCGCGCACATCGCGCAGGGCGTGGACGCCAATGGCAACAAGGATGAAGGCGCGGGCGACCAGGGCATCATGTTCGGCTATGCCTGCAACGAGACGCCCGACCTGATGCCGGCCACGCTCGACTACAGCCACAAGATCCTGCAGCGCATGGCCGCCGATCGCCACTCCGGCGCGGCGCCGTTTCTGGAGCCCGATGCCAAGAGCCAGGTGACGCTCAGGTTCGAAAACGGCAAGCCGGTCGCGGCGACGGCCATCGTCGTCTCCACCCAGCATGCGCCGGGCTATGACACGGGCGAGAAGGAAGCGCAGCTTCATGCCTATGTGAAGGGTGTGGTGGCTGACATTCTGCCTGCCGAGCTGCTGAGCGACGCGACTGAATATCACATCAACCCGACCGGCAGCTTTGAGATTGGCGGACCGGACGGCGACGCAGGGCTCACCGGCCGCAAGATCATCGTCGACACCTATGGCGGCGCTTCCCCGCATGGCGGCGGCGCGTTCAGCGGCAAGGATCCGACCAAGGTGGACCGCTCGGCGGCCTATATCACGCGCTACCTCGCCAAGAACATCGTAGCCGCCGGCCTTGCCAGCAAGTGCACCATCCAGCTGGCCTATGCCATCGGCGTTTCCAAGCCGCTCTCGCTCTATGTCGATACGCACGGCACCGGCACGGTGGGCGACGACAAGATCGAAGCCGCCATCGGCAAGATCGAGAAGCTGGGCGGCCTGACCCCGCGCGGCATCCGCATGCATCTGGGCCTCAACAAGCCGATCTATCGCAAGACCGCTGCTTACGGCCACTTCGGCCGCAAGGCGGAAGGCGACTTCTTCCCGTGGGAGAAGACCGATCTGGTGGAGGATCTGAAGGCCGCGTTGGGCTGATTCAAGGCGCGGCTGAGGTGGCGCTCCGGCGGGGGCGCTGCTGCGGACGGATTTGAGAGTTAGGGCGGCGCGGGGTCTTTGGGCTCCGCGCTGTTTTTTTGAGTTCGATCGTCAGCTCAACAAGGTGGCAGCTGGAAGCAATCTCTTGCGCGGTCACGTCCGACAAATCGTTTCACGATTGTCTGTCTGAACAGATGCCCCCGGTCATCACTCACGCTCCTCAACCCGCGCATTGCTCGCTAGCGTCTGGAGGGCGGTCACCGCATTTCGGCAAACATCGAGGGACTCATGCACACCGCTGATCGCCATGATCTGGCCGTCGAGGGCACAGAGGCGCCAGCGCCAGTCTTCGCTGGTGCCGTGGATGGCGGGGGCGGGGGAGTCGGGCACGTTGTAAATCTCGAAATGGGCGCCGGCGGAATCATTGTCGGCCTCGGTCACGGGGCGGCGGCCGTGGGAATCGGGGTGGCGGCCTGAGCGATTCCGGCCGGGCTGGTTCTGGCCCGAGCGGTTTGCGCCAGCGTGATTTCGGGCGGGCATGGAGGCTACCTCTGGAGCGTGGAGGTGTACTGCGGGCTACGTGGGCGCGCGCCTTTGACGATGTTCTTGCATAAAGGCCGCGCATGATCTCGGCACCGCTCACGGTCGAGCAGACCAGCCTCGTGCCGCCGCCGGGGAGCGGTTCGAGCACGCTGATGCCGACGTCTGCGCTGGCGCAGCGCTGCCTGAGGGTGCTGTCGGCGAGGGCGAAGTTTATGGCGCGGCTCATAAGATGGACCTTTTCAGAAGGGTGCGCGGCGGGGCGCAGGTGGGCGATTGGGTCAGGGCTGATCGGGTTGGAGTCGATCATCAACGTGCGATCAGGAGGGCGCCGGACTCATCAGGCGCGGATCGCGGTCTGCCGCAAGCGCCGTGGCCAGCTCCTGCGGATCGATCGTCACCGTCTGCACCTTGCCGGTGGTGCGCAGTTGAAGCAGGGTTGCGACGCGCACATAGACCGTGCGCTCATTGCCCTCGACCGCCTCCTCTTCGGTATCGATGTCATATTGCCCGGCGGGCAGGGGCTCATCGAAGACCGAGAGGCGGAAGGGCGACTTGAAGGTGACCGACGCGCGCGTGGTGCGCAGGCCACTCATCGCGCGAAACCACGATCCGGGTTTTCGCTGAACTGGCGGTCATGCTCGCGCACATCGCTGCCCGGTCGCGCGGACGGGGCGGCGGCTGTCTTGGCTTCACGGGTTTCCACGCGCTGCGCTTCACGGCCCCAGGCATCGGCGGCGCGGGCAGATATCTCCTTCACATTCGGAAGGTCCGTGCTGGAGGCTCTGTCCCGGTGATGCGCTTCCTGATCGCGGCAAAAGCCGGAACCCTGAGCGCGGCCATTGCTGCCCTTTTTGCCGGCGGACCGATCCCGCTTGGCCTGAGCGAGCGCATCGGACAGGGTCGAGTAGCGGAAGGACTTGTAGTGGAACCGGTCCGTGGGAACGCAGGTGATGCCATATTGGGTCATCAGATCGGCGTCCGAGAGATCATGTTCCGGCGTTTGTGACGAGTTTTCCATTGCGCGCTCCTCCGGGGACTGGCCCCTGATCTGCTCCCGCGGCGACATTGCCGTGGCGCAGGCTGGCTCAACCGACCAGACTTGCTCGTTCCTTTGGCGCCTATGAAGGCGGCAGGTTCTCCTTGCCGGGCGACCGCGCCGCTAGCGGCGCCTGCCCTGTTGCGCTGTTACTGCAGTGGCAGGGCGGACGGGCCGCTGCGGATATTGCTGTAAGCCGCCTCTGCCTCGCGCATCCGCACGGTGCCGCCGGCGATCATCCGCTCGCCGCTGGCGCGATCAGCCTGCGCGGCCAGAATCTGCTGCTCCGCTTTCATGGCTGCTTCCTGTGCCCGCTCGAGCCGCTTCTCGGCGCTGGCCGTGTTGCTGGCGCTCTTTGAGACAAGCTTCTCGCCCTCGGCGATCTCGCGCTGACCCTGGGTCCATGCCGCGCCCCGGCCGGCAATCGTCTCGCCCCGCGCGGACATGCGTTCGCCAGCATCCATCGGCCCGGAACTGGTTGTAGAGCAGGCGCCCAGCAGCAGGGCAGCCACAGCGGTGGCGCCAAGTGTGAGCGGCTTGAATGATGGGCTTGTCATGGAGATGATCCTTCTTGAGGCATTGCCCGCCTGTTCTCACAGCGAAGGCTCTTCAAGAAAATATCCTTGAAGTTCAATATCACCAAATAAATGTTCTGATAAATACTTCACTGATATGGGGAATGAATCGCCGCTATCAATAGTAAATTTCTATCTATTTTATAATTAACTGAGATGAGGCCCCGGTCGATGGATATCATGTCTTACTTGATCTTTGGTAGCAGATGGACGAACACAGCGTCGGCTGTGAAGCGCTTTTGTCGCTACATGGACGCCTTGCCTCTTCCCCTTTTGGGATGAAATGCTCTAGGCGCTGCCCTCATGACTGCGCACAAATCCGGTGATCCGACCACGCTCAAGCGCCTCTACGGACGCCAGTCCGGCCATAAGTTGCGGCAGGGGCAGCAGGCGCTGGTGGACGAGCTGCTGCCGGCGATCAGCGTACCCGAGGGAGGCGAGATCACGGCGGAGCGGCTGTTCGGTCCAACCGCCTTCGGGGAACGCCCGCTGCATTTCGAGATCGGCTTCGGCGCAGGCGAGCATCTCGCCTATCGCGCGGACATGCTGCCGGACCATGGCTTTATAGGCTGCGAGCCGTTCCTCAATGGCGTGGTCGGCGCGCTGGGGCATGTGCGCGACCAGCATCTTGGCAATGTACGGCTGCACATGGGCAATGCGCTGGAGGTGCTGGCGCGCATTCCCGATGGGGCGCTGAGCTTCGTCTATCTGCTCCACCCCGATCCCTGGCCCAAGGCGCGCCATGCCAAGAGGCGGATGATGAACAAGGGGCCGGTGGACATGATCGCCGCCAAGTTGAAGCCGGGCGGCGAGTTCCGCTTCGGCACCGATCATCCGGTGTATCTTCGCTGGGCCCTGATGGTGATGCGGGAGCGGACCGACTTCGACTGGCTGTGCGAAAGCCCGCGCGATTTCCTCACCCGGCCAGGCGGTTGGCCGGAGACGCGCTACGAGGCCAAGGCGCGGCGGCAGGGGCATGAGGTCTGGTACTTCCGATACCGGCGAATTTAGATCAATCATGTATCACGTAGATTATCTGTTTTTCAATGGCTTAGACCGTAACGCGCCGCCGTCTGCCGCCGCCAATTTCCGCGACGGTGATTGCCCGGTGATTACTTTTCTGGTACATGAGGTTCGTCATGGCCACCGGAAAAATCACCAAGAGAACCCTCGACGCGCTTCAGTCAGGCGCGGTCACCGGCTTCCTTTGGGATGACGAACTGAAGGGGTTCGGGCTCAAGATAACGGCAGGCGGTTCGGCGTCCTACGTCATCCAATATCGGATGGGTGGCCGCGAGGCGAAGACGCGTCGCTACACCATCGGCGGTCATGGTTCGCCATGGACGCCTTTCACCGCTCGGGAGGAGGCGACGAGGCTCCTCCGCCTGGTCGCGCAGGGCATCGATCCCGTCGAATCGGATAAGCAGAGGCGGCGCGAGGCTGTCGACCTTGCCTTTTCGAACTACGCCGATCGGTTCGCAGCGGACTGCAAAGGGAAAGGCTGGTCGACGCTCGTAACCCGATCGCTTCAACTGCACGTCAAACCAGTGTTGCGGGACAAGGCGCTTCCCACAATCACGCGTATCGACGTGGTTGCCGTGTTCGATCGTATGCCCTTGGAGCAGGCTGCCAATCGCCGCAATGTGTTCGCCGTGCTGAGACGGTTGTTTCGCTGGGCGGTGAGCCGTGGCGACATCGACAGAAGCCCGATGGAAGGCATGGAGACGCCGAAGGCGGTTAAACCGCGCGAGCGCTGGCTGAGCGACAGCGAGTTGGCCAGGGTCTGGATTCAAGCCGCGGAATGCCACCGATGCTTCGGCCCCATCGTTCGACTGCTGATCGCCACTGGCCAGCGGCGCGAAGAGATTGGCGGTCTTCAATGGCAGGAATTGGATCGCTTGGAGCGCGAAATGCGGTTGTCCGGCGATCGGACAAAGAACGGCGAACCAACCACGATCCCGCTCAATGATCTCGCGGTTGCCGAACTCGACAAAGTGGCGGGCAGCGAAAAGTGGCCATCTCGTGGCAGGGTGTTTCCAACCGCGACTGGTGCCGCTTTCACTGCCTATCACAAGGGCAAAATGAAGCTTGATAAGCTGCTATCGAACGACGGCCGCAATCCCGTGCCGCCTTGGCGGCTCCATGATCTCAGGCGAACACTGGCAACAGGCTTTCAGAGGCTCGGTGTGCGGTTTGAGGTAACCGAAGCAGTCCTCAACCACGTTGGTGGTTCGCGATCTGGAGTGGCGGGAATTTATCAGCGCCACGACTGGAAGCCTGAGAAGCGTGAGGCATTAGCAATCTGGAACAAGCACCTTTTAAGTGCGATCGAGGCGGCGCAGAAGTAACCCTAAACGGTTAAGGCAACGGTCGTTTCGTATTCAATGTCAACGCGATGAATGAGACCGCATACCAAGTTCGAATCCTGCGGGGCGCGCCGCCCCGCACCGGATAAACATAGCGAATACGTGTCGCCGTTCGTACTACCCTTAGACCGCTGATGTATGGTGGGGCGGAATGCAGTTCCACAAGATGAGAGCCTTTCAAAGGATACCAGTCTCTCATTGGCACTCGCATCAGCTGATGGACCGCACGCGCCCCACGATGTCCCGCACGCGTGCGATGTTCTGGACGATGTTCGGCAGGTCGTCGATGGCGTCGCCAAAAGCGAGGACGTAGCCCAGCACCGCGAAGATCGTCCCGACGGTGGCCCCCGGCACTTCCGCCAAGATAAGCAGCGCGGCGATCACGAGCCCGATCGTCGCCAGCTCGACGATGCCCCAGGTGGCGGCCTCGGCGTCGGACACGCGCACGCGCCAGCGGGTCAGCCGCGCAAAATGCCCGTGAACACGTCGGGGCGGAGCGGTGGCGACCACTGCCACCTCGCGTTCGAGCACATCGTTAAGCGCACGATTAAGCCGGAGCGAGCGGTGCGCGAACCACCAGTTCGCGCCCGCGATCGGGAGCAGCGTCGCGATCGCCGCCACGCCTACGGGAATGCTCAGCAGCGGGAGCAACATGACTGCCCCGATGAAGCTGACGAGCGCGGTGGCGATTGCGGGCACTTCGGACTGCCAAAAGTCGATGATCTCGCGCGAGAGCAAAACCCGCGCGGCGACCTGCTCGACGCTCGCGCCACCTGCGCGCTGGCGCAGCACCATGTCGCCGGCGAGATCGGCATATATGCGGCTGAACACGCGTGTATCGAACATGTGCCGACCGATGCCGATCGCCAGATGGCTCGCCATCACGGCCGCCAGCACGACAAGCTCGCTCCGGTCGTCCGCCAGTAACCCGTCGATCGCGCGGCCGATCATGGCGGGGTAGAGCAGGACCGCGACATTCTCCGTCAGCGTCAGGCCATACGTGAACGCGAGCGCCGGTTTGTGGCGCCCGCCAATTCCCAATAAGAACGCCCAGGCGCTCAACCCGCCTCCCCGCCAAGACTCGGCTGGAGCAGCCGTGCCCAGCGTTTCGGGCGGGCGGAGCGATGGGCGTGTGCAACCGGCATGAGCCCGGCGTCGCCAGCTCGATCGAACGCGCCCACTAGAAGGGCTACGATCGGCGCGTCGTCAATCGCACCGAGCGAGCTACCGCAGGTCGGGCAGAATGCGCGCGAGGATTGGGGGGACGAACGCCAGGTCGCGGGCGCGCCGCCCGGCCCCGTCCAGCGCACGTCATCGCGCGGGAACTCAACCCAGGCGGTGAACGGCACGCCAGTATGGCGGCGGCACATGCCGCAACTGCAACTGTGCGGCTTCAGCGGCTCGCCCCGCGCGCTGAACCGGATCGCTCCGCACAGGCAGCCGCCGGTCCGTTCCGTCTTGCTCATCGATTTATTTCCTTCTTTCGTGTCACCGCAGCGCCCGTGCCGCCGCGCGGTATTGTTCGGCGAGCGGGGCGAAGATGCCGGCCATGCCGTCGGCTACCGCTTGAGGCGTCGTCGCGAGGGTGCCGCCGGGGAACGGCGGCTCGGGCGCGTATTCGGCTTGCAGCATCAATGCCTCGGCGTAAGGGCGTCCGCGCAGTTGCGCGACCAGCGCCAACGCGAAGTCCAAGCCTGCGGAAACCCCCGCGCCTGTCGTCACATTGCCGTCGGTCACCACCCGCGCATCGACCGCCGTCGCGCCGAACTCGGCCAGCACTGGTCGCGCGACCCAGTGCGAGGTCGCGCGCTTGCCGCGCAGGAGGCCCGCGGCGCCCAGCAGCATGGACCCGGTGCACACGCTGGTGATGTGCTTCGCCCGTACGCCGCGGTCGGCGATGAAGTCGATCGTGGCCCGGTCGCGCATGGCGGTCGCGGTTCCGCGCGAACCGCCCGGCACGAACAGCACGGTCAGGTCGCGCGGTGCGTCGGCCATGCGCATCGTCGGCGCGATCGCCAAGCCGAGGTCGCTCGCCACGGGCGCGAGGTCCACGCCGTTGGTGACGAGATGCACCGTGGCGCCCATCATGCTGGCGAAGAAGTAATGCGGGCCGACAAGATCGAGTGCGGTGAAGCCGGGATAGAGCAGCATCGCGACCTGCTCGTCGCCATGCATTTTGAGACCGGGCACGGCGGTCAAGCGGTCGTGGGGATCGCTGGCCGGCGGCCCGGCCCGCGCCATAGCGGTCTCGATCGCGAGAAAGGGTGCAAGCGCGACGGCGCCCGCGAAGGAAGCCATCACAGTGCGGCGATCAAGTGTCATTGGCTTTCTCCGACAGAAGGTTCGGAACTGGGCGGCGCGAGCGTGACTATGGCCGATGCGTCACGTGCGCGACGCTCAACGTGAGCCAACGGCAATTCCAGACAGAACGACGCGCCGCCGCCGTCGCGGTTCGCGGCACTCACGCGGCCGCCCTGTGCCTTGGCGAGGATTGCCGCGAGTGCCAGCCCCATGCCGCTGCCCGGCCGCTGGGCCTCGCGATCGGCCTGGCCGCGCCAAAACGGCATGAACATCCGCTCGACGTCGTCAGGGGCGAATCCGTCTCCCTCGTCTTCGACCGTCACGCAGCCACGGCCATCGATATCCTCGGTGGTCACCCGCACGACGCTGGACGAAGGCGCGTGCTTGATCGCGTTGGTGACGAGATTCGTGACGATCTGCGCGACGCGATGAGGATCGCCTGATACGAGTGTCGGTCGGCCGCAGAGCGCCAGAGTTGCTGAGGCTCCTTCTGCCTCGAGAGTGAGGTCCGAACAGACCGTGCCGGCGATCGCATGGAGATCGACGACTTGCATGTCGAGGCTGAGCGCATCGGCGTCAGCGAGCGCGAGCGTGCGCAAGTCCTCGACAAGGTGTGAGAGCTGGTCGGCGCTGCGCAACAGGCGCTTCGCCTCGGCACGCTCCATCGGCAGCACTCCGTCGAGCACCGCGTGAAGGCGGCCCTTGAGCACGGTCAACGGCGTGCGCAGCTCGTGAGCTATACCCGCCGTCAGAACTCGGCGTTCGCGCTCGTAATGTTCGATCTCTTCGGCCATCGCATTAAACCGCGTGACCAGTTCGGCGGTCTCGCCACTTGCGCCGATCCCATCCGCCCGCGCGTCCAGTTCGCCCGAGGCGATGCGCCCCGCTGCATCCGCGACGTCGCTGATCGGACGGCTGATCCGGCGCGCGACCACGAACGCCACCGCACCGGCGATGATGACCGACACGGCGACCAACACCGCCAGCAGCGCATAGTCGTTGATCGGGCTGTGGGGTGCGATCCATTGCTGATAGAGTAGGTCGTAACGCGCGCCGACCGTTTCACCCGCCGCTTCCAGACGCCTCAGTTCCGCGCTGACTTCCGGCGGTATCCGGTCGCGCGCGACATGCTCCAGCCACACCTGAAGCGCGATAAATGCGCCCACCAGCAGCGACACCGACAGGACGATCGACAGGCCGGCGAGCATCCATAGCCGGACCCACAGGCGGTTCAGCCCGGCCACAGGCGATACCCCATCCCGCGCACGGGCTCGATAAGATCGTCACAGCCTGCCGCGAGAAGCTTGGCGCGCAGCTTCGACAAATGAGAGTCGATCACCCGGTCGTACGCTTCGCTATCCGGCGCGGCGGCTTCCAGTAGTTCGGCTCGCGAGAAAGCGCGGCGCGGATGACGCGCCATATGCGCCAGAATCTCGAACTCGGTCGGTGTGAGCGAAAGGCGCAAGCTCGTGCCATCGCTGCAGCGGCAACTGACGACACGCGCGTCGAGGTCGACCTCGACCGGACCGACATGAAGTACCCGCCGGCTCATGTTTCCGCTCGCCCGGCGGAGCACGGCGCGGACGCGCTCCACGACTTCGGACGGGTTGAAAGGCTTCACCACGAAGTCGTCGGCTCCAATCCGGAGGCCCGAAAGCTTGGTGACTTCGTCGTCTTGGGCGGTGACCATGATGACCGGGGTATCGTGGCGGCGGCGGATGCCTGCAAGCACATCGAAGCCATCTCCCCCGACGAGGCCAATATCGAGCAACACTAACTGGGGCATCTGTTGCGAATGGAGACGGAGCGCATCGGCCACGCTCGCTGCGCGCTCAGTCGCGAACCCGGCGCGCTCGAGATAGGCGCAAAGCAGATCGGCGATCTCGCGATCATCTTCCACGACAAGAATGGGTGCATCCACGGACTATTTCTCCTGCAATCCAACTTATGCGCAAAATGTGGAGATTACATCGAGATCTGTCTCCATCTGCCCTCCACGACCTCCGCAACAGGCGTCCACACATCGGTGCGAATTAATCCGTACTGGGCTGGTCAAGACTGACCGCGCCCTGAGAAGGAGAATGATCATGAAGAACCGCATCAGGACCGCCTTGGTCCTTACTCTGGCAGCCATCCCCTCGGTCGCCTTTGCGCAAGACGAGCCTGCAAAAGGCGCATACGGAGTTGTACGCGCCGGTGTAGCGATCGATACTGACGCACGCTTCCCCGCCAATGACACGACTGCTCCGGCAACAATCCAGCGCAACACCGACCACAAGCCCGGCTTCACCGGCGAGCTCGGCATGGGTTACGATTTCGGCGCGTTCCGGCTCGAAGGCACGGCTGGCTATGCCACGGCTAAGCTCGATAGCCCGCGTGCTTCGGCCGGGGGCTTTGTCACCAACGGTCGCACCAAAGCGTTTACTTTGGGCCTGTCAGGCTATCTCGACATCGAGACGGGCTCGGCCGTGACGCCCTATGTCGGTGCCGGCATCGGAGCGTCGCGTGTCGACATGCGCTCGTCGCGATTGGGCGGCACACCTTCGGCCGGCAGCCGATTCGACGACAAGGATTGGGGCTTGAACTGGCACGCGGATGCCGGCGTCGGTATCGCGGCGGGGCGTTCGACCACCATCGACATCGGTGCGCGCTACAGCCGGACATCCAAGCTGGAGTTCGACGGGCGCACCGGACTTGTAACAGGAACGCCCCCCGCGCTGGCCGATACGTTCCGGCCTCGCCTGTCAAGCTGGTCGGCGATGATCGGCTTGCGCCAGGCGTTCTGATCCAAGCACCGCGCCGAGTTTAAACCCAATCAGGCCGGCGTAAGTGCCCCGCCGCCCCCCCCCCCCCCGCGGCGGCGGGTTTCTGTTTCGCTTTAGCGAGACGGTGCGATCGTTGCTTCATGTTCGCCTATGCGCCTCCATCTTTCCTTCATCGTTCGCACATCGCGCATCAATAGAGTCCAGCCAGACAGCTCCCATGTCAAAGTTGTTTCCCCTATTCGCGCTGGCGGGAGCCGCGCTGCTATCGGCCTGCGCGCCTTCCGTCGCGCTGCGGGCACCCGAGTTGGCCCTGCCGGCGACTTACAATGCGAGTCCCGTCAGCGGGGATGCCGAACTGGCCATTTTAGATCGCTGGTGGCTCTTATTCAGCGATGCTCAACTCGATGAGCTGATCGAGCGCGCGCTCGAACGGAACACAGACGCAAGGCTTGCGCAGGCGCGCCTGCTGGAGGCCCGCGCCATCCGCCGTGCTGCGCTCTCACGATTCCGCGTACAGGGCGATCTGACGGGCAACGCTAGCGCACAAGGGACCGAAGTCTTAGGGGGCGTCGACGCGGTTGTGCCCGGAGCGCCGGGCGCCGGCGGGGTACCCTTCATCTTTCCTGGGACGTTTCTCTCGACCACCGCCGGCTTGAACGTCAGCTACGAGCTCGACCTCTTCGGACGACGCGAGGCAGCGCGGAGCGGTGCTGATGCCGATCTTCTTGCCGCTCGCTTCGCCGCCGAAGCGAGCAGGTCTATGCTGGCCGCCGACGTTGCCGATAACCTGTTCGCGGCCCGCGCGCTGGCCGTTCAGCAGCGCGACGCCGAGGCTGGGATCGGGACGGCTGTACGCTTGCGCGAAGCCTTGGTCGTGCGCGTCGCGCGTGGCATTGCGGCCGACGCCGAATTGGCGCGCGTCGACACCGACCTGCGCACGCTACGCGCACAGGCGGCCGGCGTGGCGGGCGAACTCGATGCCGCGCGGCGCGCGCTGCTGGTGTTGACTGGCGCACCTGACGCGCCGCTCGTCGCACTGCCGATCACGGGCGATCTTGCCGACCCACCCACACCGCCAATGGCGCTGCCTGGAGAGCTGCTACGCCGTCGTCCCGATGTGCGCGAGGCCGAGGCGCGGTTGCGCGCTGCGGCGGCTCGAACCGCACTGGCGCGGCTCGAACTCTTTCCCCGCCTGACCCTTAACCCGGGCGGTGCGCTAACGAAAAACTTTAGGCCTGAGTCTTTGCTCACGGCGACCTGGAACCTGGCGGCGGGCCTTGCGGTGCCGATTCTTGATCGTCCGCGTCTTCTTGCCGAGCTTGAAGCAGAGGGTGCGCGCGCTGAACAGGCCGCAATCGGCTACGAACGCGCGGTTCAGATCGCGTTCTCGGAAGCAGACGGCGCGCTCGTGCGTCTGGCGGCGGACCGGGCAAGGGTGCGCGAGCTGGCCGAAGGCGCGCGCCGGGCCGCGGTCGCCCGCAACGCCGCCGGCGTGCTTTACGGACGCGGCCTCCAGGACCTGACCACCTTGCTGGACGCCGAGCGGGCCGAGCGGGCGGCGCGCGAGGCCCTGTCGGCCGCGCGCGCCGACACTCTGCGCCGCACCGTGACGGCTTTCCGGGCACTGGGCGGCGGCTGGTCGCCCGACACTTATCCAGCGACGGAGCGCTGACCAATGCGATATCTGATCCTGCCAGCCCTGCTCCTGCTCGCCGCCTGTGGAGGTGGAGAAGAAACAGACACACCGACCGGCGCGGCCACCCCCGCTCAGGCCGTGCGCACGGTCTATGCGGCTCGTGTCGAGGTCGCCAGCATCGGCCAGAGCCTTTCCGCCTCGGGCCGCCTCGTCGCGCGCGAAGAAGCCGCCGTCGGGGCGGAGGTGGGTGGCTACCGCGTTCAGCGCGTGCTCGCCCAGGCCGGCGACACGGTGCGGCGAGGCCAGGTGCTGGCGGTGCTCGATGGCGAGCTGCTGGGCGGCGATGCGGCTCGCGCGCGCGCCGCGCTGGCGAGCGCCGAGGTGCTGCTCGAACGCGCGCGGAGCGAAGCGGCCCGGGTGCGCGGGCTCGACGGCACCGGCGTGCTCGCCGACGAGGCGATCCTCGCTCGCAGGTTCGAGGTGCGCGCGGCCGAGGCACGGGTGCGCGAGGCGCGCGAAGGCATCAGAGACGTCGAGCGGCGCCAAGCGCGCCTGCAACTGCGCGCGCCGGTCGGCGGCACGGTCATCGCGCGCGCGCTGCGGCCTGGCGACATCGCATCATCGGGCGGCGAGCCGCTGTTCCGTATCGCGCGCGACGGGCTGATCGAACTGGAAGCGGAACTGCCCGAAGCCGACCTCGCGCGCATCGGCCGGGGCGCGTCGGCGCAGGTAACCCTGCCGTCGGGCAGAGTGCTAAACGGTGACGTCCGGATCCTCTCGCCCGAGGTAGACGGGTCTACCCGCCTCGGCCGCGTGCGCGTTCGCCTGCCGCGCGACAGCGAGCTGCGGGTCGGCGGGTCGGCCAAGGCGACGCTGACGGCCAGTGCCCGTCCTGTGCCCACCGTACCCGAGAGCGCCGTCCAATATGCGGCGGGTTCGACCTACCTGCTCGCCCTCGACCAGCGTGATCGCGTGCAGCGGGCGCCCGTCCGGCTAGGCGCGCGCGGCGACGGGCGTGTCGAGGTCGTCTCCGGACCACCGGTCGGAACCCGCGTGGTGCTGAGCGGCACGGGGATCGTGACGCCGGGCGAGCGGGTCCGCGCGGTCCCGCGCCGGCCGGGAGCCGCCCGATGATCAACGTTCGCGTTTCTGCCTGGGCGATCCGCCATCCGATCCCGGTCAGCGTGCTGTTCATCGCGCTGCTGCTCGCAGGAGTGTTCGCCTACTTGCGGTTGCCGGTGAAGGCGCTGCCCGACACCTCCTTCCCGATCGTCGCGGTCAACGTCCTCCAGACCGGGGCCGCACCCGCCGAACTTGAAAGCCAGGTCACCCAACCTGTCGAGAACGCGGTCGCGGGCATCGCCGGGGTCAAGAACGTCTTTTCCTCGGTCTCACTCGGGTCGTCGGTGACCACGGTCGAATTCGAAGTCGGCGAGGACGAGCAGCGCGCGACCGATCAGGTGCGCGCCGCCGTCGACCGCATTCGCGCCGACCTGCCGCGCGCAGTGGAGCAGGCGATCGTCGAGCGGGTCGACATCGACGCATTCCCGGTTGCGACCTACGCGGTTGCCTCTGACCGCCTGAGCGAGGTCGAGCTGTCATGGCTGGTCGACGACAAGATCGCGCGCCAGCTCCAGGGGCTGCCGGGCGTCTCGGCGGTTCGGCGCGTCGGCGGCGTGGCGCGCGAGATCAACGTGACGCTCGATCCCGCGCGCATGGCCGCCTATGACGTGACGGCTCCAGCAATCAACGACGCGCTGCGCGACTTCCTCGTCGACGCCCCCGGTGGCCGTTCCGAGATCGGCGGGGGTGAACAGAATATCCGGGTGCTCGCCGCCACGCCGCGGATCGACGCGCTGCGCGACCTCGCGATCGCCGCGGGTGGCGGACGCTACGTGCGGCTGGGCGACGTCGCCTCGATCGGCGACGGCGCGGGCGAGGTGCGGCGCATCGCACGGCTCGACGGGCGACCGGTGATCGGCTTCGAGGTGCTCAAGACCAAGGCGGCGAGCGACGTGCGTGTCGACAAGGCAGTGGCCGACGCGCTGCCCGAGATCGAGGCCGCCACTGCTGGCCTCGACGTGACCTTGATCAACTCGGGCGCAGCGGAGACCGCGTCCGAGTTCAAGGCGACCGTCACGGTTTTGTGGGAAGGCATGCTGCTCGCGGCGCTGGTGGTGTGGGCTTTCCTGCGCAGCTGGCGTTCCACCATCATCGCCGCGCTCGCTATGCCGATCTCGCTCATCCCGACCTTCGCGGTGATGGATGCCTTGGGCTTCTCGCTCAACATGGTGACACTGCTCGCTCTGACGCTGGTGATCGGCATCCTGGTCGACGACGCTATCGTCGAGATCGAGAACATTGAGAAGCGGATCGAGCGCGGCGAGGATCCCTATAGCGCTGCGATCCACGGTGCCGACGAGATCGGCCTCGCGGTCATGGCGATCACGCTCGCGATCGTGGTGGTGTTCGTACCCGTTTCGCTGATGGGCGGGGTCGTCGGCCAGTATTTTCGCGAGTTTGGCCTGACCGTTGCCGTCGCGGTGCTGTTTTCGCTGCTCGTCGCGCGGCTGCTCACCCCGCTGCTCGCCGCCTACTTTCTTTCGCCCTCCAAAAAGCCGCACGAGCGCAGACCCTTCACCGGCTGGTATGCCCGGCTGCTCGAGAGGTCGCTGTCCTATCCCAAGCTCGCGGTCCTCGCCGGTGTCGGCATCTTCGCGGGCTCGATCGCGATGGCGAGCCTCATCCCGTCGGGCTTCCTGCCAACCGGCAATCCGCGCGCGCACATCATGGGTATCGACGCGCCCGCCGGAACCTCGATCGCCGACATGGATGTTGCCGTCGGGGAGGCCTCGCGCGTGCTCGGGCGGCATCCCGACGTCGAACGCGTGTTCGCCAATGTCGACGGTGCGGCGGGCTCGCTTACGGTCGTGTTCCGCAAGGACCGCGACGGCACCATCGACCAGTTCGAGAAACGGGTACAGCCTGCGCTCGATGCGATCCCCGGCGTCCGCGTGACGGGACGCGGCGCGGACGGCGCGGCGGCCGAGTTCGAGCTGACGCTGACCGGCCGCGACGGCCCGACGCTCGACCTCGCGCTCGAGCGGGTGCGCACCGAGATGGCGGCGCTGCCCGGCTTCTCAGGGGTCCGCCTCGCCACCCCGCCACCCGTCGCCGACCTCGTGATCCGGCCCAGGCCGGAGGACGCGGCGCGCCTCGGCGTCTCGGCGCAGACCATCGCCGATGCGGCACGGGTCGCCACCATCGGTGACATCGATTCCAACGTCGCCAAGCTTCCTTCCGGCGAGCGCCGGATACCTATCCGCGTCCAACTCCCGCGCGAGGCGCGCGCTGACCTCCAGACCATCGCCGCGCTCGAACTGCCCACGGCGGCGGGCGGCTCGACCCGGCTCGACGCGGTCGCCGACATCACCTTCGAACCCGGCCCGACGACGATCGATCGCTACGACCGCGCGCGGCGCGGTTCGATCCGCGCGCAGCTCGACGGGCTAACGCTCGGCCAGGCGCTCGACCGCGTCAACGCGCTTCCAACGATGGGGGCGCTGCCGCCCGGCGTCACGCAGGCGAATTTGGGCGAGTCCGAGCAGTTCAACGAGCTGTTCGGGGGCTTCGTCGGGGCGATGCTCGCAGGGGTCGGCATGATCTTCGCGGTGCTGATCCTGCTGTTCCGCTCGTTCTTCAAGCCGGTCACCATCCTCGCCGCGTTGCCGCTGGCAATCGGCGGGGCGTTCGCGGGGTTGCTGGTGGCCGGCCTCGCACTGACGCTGCCCGCGATGATCGGCATCCTCATGCTGCTGGGCCTCGCCGCCAAGAACTCGATCCTTCTCGTCGAGTTCGCGATCGAGCGCGAACGCGAGGGCATGAGCCAGCATGACGCGATCGTCGAGGCCTGCCGAGAGCGTGCGCGGCCGATCATCATGACCACCGTCGCGATGGCTGCTGGCATGGTGCCCACCGCGCTCGCCTTCTCCTCTGGCGCCGAGTTCCGCCAGCCGATGGCCGTCGCCGTGATCGGCGGGTTGATCAGCTCGACCGCGCTGACGCTGGTGCTTGTACCTGCTGTCTATGAGTTGATCGAGAACTTCGAGAACTGGCTCACGCCCAAGCTGGCGAGGCTTGTCACGCCGGTCTCGCGCGATGCGGCAGCTCGTGACGGCGCGGCGAAGCCTGCCGAATGACGTTCGCGCTCGTCGCCATACTCGTCGGCCTCGCGCTTGCCGACAGCCTGAATCCGTTCACCATCGCGGCGCAGGCCTATCTTCTTGCGACGCCGCGCCCGTTTCCGCGCTCACTTGCGTTTCTGCTCGGCACGGCGGCCACCGTGTTCGTCTCTGGCATGCTCCTGCTTGGCGGCTTCGGCGCAGCCAGAGACACAGCGGCATCGACCCTCCCCGCCTGGGGCTGGGGTGTCGGCCAGATTGCGTTGGGGCTGGTTCTGGCAGGCTTCGCATGGTGGTGTTGGGCGCGAGGCCTCAAAGGCAAACCGCTCACGCCCCCGAAATCACTCGGCGTTCCGGCGACCTTGGCTTTTGCTTTCGCCTCGGCCGTGTCCGACCTGCCTACGGCCTTGCCGCTATTCGTGGCGGTCGACCGCGTTGCCGCCGCCGACCTTTCATGGCTCAGCGAAGCTCTGCTGATCGCCCTCTACACCGTGATCTACGTCGCGCCTCTGATCATGCTCTTGTTAGTCAGAGCAATCTTTGCCCGGCGTAGCGACGTGCTTTTCGGCAAGATTCAGTTGGCGGTCGAGTGGGCGTTCCGCGTTCTCCTTCCCCCAGCCGCTGGGCTGGCCGCAGTCTACCTGCTGATCGATGGCGGATCGCGCCTTGCGACGGTGATCTAGACTACAAGGATGCTTCATGACCGTTCAGGACACCCACGATACCACCTCCGCCTCGGTCCAACGAGCCGCCGGTGTCGCTCCAGCTCGTGACCGATCCGTCGACGCGCTCCGCGGCTTTGCTTTGCTTGGCGTGATCCTCGTCAACGTACCCTTCTTCGCCTATCCGATCGGTGCGTTGGGCGGGGTTGAGCGGCCCGTAGACCTGTGGGCTTTCGGGGCGCTGATGACGCTCGCCATCGGCAAGTTCTTCCTCATCTTCTCCTTTCTCTTCGGGTTCGGCTTCGCGACTTCGATCGCTTCCGACCAAGCGAAAGGCCGGCGAAGCGGGCCGCGCTTCGCGAGACGATTGACCGGTCTGTTCGTATTCGGCGCGCTCCATGCAGTGTTCTTCTTCATCGGCGACATTCTGATGCTGTACGCACTGCTCGGCGTGCTCCTGTGGTTCGCACGCAATTTCGCGCCGCGCACGCTGCTTGTTCTCGCCGTGCTGGCATATCTTCTCGCCGTGTTCGCACAGGCGGCGGCCTTCACGGCAACCGGCACCGATCCCGAGGGAACGGCGCGCGCCGCGGCCGCGTATCTCGGCGGGTTCCTGGACGCGGCCGATTTCCGGCTCCGGGAGGATATCTGGCTCGGCCAGCCCTTCATTCTCATCTTCAACGGGCCTGCCGCGCTCGCCATGTTCCTCGCCGGACTCGCGCTCGCCAAAATGCGGCTGTTTCCGGGCGTGCGCGGTCGGCGAGCCCGCTGGCGACTGGGCTGGACGCTCCTGCTGATCGGCCTTGGCGCCAGCGCCGCAAGTCTTGCATGGGTCGGCCCGCTCTACGTCGCCCCGCCGGGCGGCCCGAGCGGCGCGGAATTCTTCGCCGCCATGGCGCGTTCCGCAGCTGCGCCGCTTCTTTCCGCCGGTTACGGCCTACTGCTCCTTGCCGCGGCCGATCGCACGCCCGAGAGCGTTTGGGTGCGCATACTCGCGATCGCGGGACAGATGACGCTGACCGGTTACCTTCTGCACTCGGTCATCCTCGCCTTCGTGTTCGGCGGCTGGGGGCTTGGCTGGTACGCGCAGGTGAGCGCCGCAACCTGCATCGCGGTCGGGCTTGGGGTGTATCTGAGCCTCGTCACGGTCTTCGCGGTCTGGAAACGCCGTTTCCGTTACGGGCCCGACGAGTGGTTGCTGCGGAGCTGGGTCGACCTGAGGGCGGCGAGGATGTGATGATAAAGGAAGCTCTCCGACCCTGGAGAGGATCCGGGATTCGGCGCGTCCATCGTCTCTCGACCGTTTCGCGACGAGACGCTCATGAACTCAGTTTATTCACGATCGCATGCCAACGCCATCGATCACATTCGGCGAAACCTGCCATGCCCACATTGCCGCTGTGCAGGATCCTGCTATCCGAGTTGCATTGTTCTCGGGCAACTACAATTACCTTCGGGACGGCGCCAATCAGGCGTTGAATCGGCTTGTCTCGCGTCTCGAGCAGGACGGCGTCGCACGGTTTCGCATTTACTCGCCGACTCGCCCTAACGCGGCCTTCTCGCCAGCGGGCACCTTGGTCTCCGCGCCTTCGCTGCCGATCCCGGGTCGCTCGGACTATCTGCTGTCGCGGGGGCTGACGCCGGGTCTAAGACGCGACCTGGAAGCCTTCGCGCCTGACGTCGTCCACGTATCCGCTCCCGATTTCCTCGGCCACGCTGCCGCCGGATGGGCGCGCAGGCATGGAATTCCCACCGTCGCCAGTCTGCACACGCGCTTCGAAACCTATCCCGAGCATTACGGCATGCCTTGGCTTGGAGCTCCCCTGGAGCGCTGGCTTCGATACTTCTACTCGCGGTTTGACGTGGTCCTCGCCCCCACCGAGGCGTTGACTAAGCAACTCGTCGCCAGCGGCGCCGCGCGGCGAGCTCGGCTCTGGAGCCGCGGCGTAGATCGTGACCTTTTCCACCCCGGACAGCGATCTTCGTCCTGGCGCGAGCGGCATGGGATCTGGGCCGCCGAGATTACGTTGCTCTTCTTCGGCCGCCTGGTTCGCGAGAAGGGTCTGGATGAATACGCGCGAGCGGTGATCGAAGCCCGCCGGCGTGGCGCGGTGGTGAAGCCGGTCGTGATCGGCGACGGTCCGCATCGAGCCCGGCTAGAGCGATTACTCCCGGACGCGCTGTTCACCGGCCACTTGTCGAGCGGCGCGCTTGCGACCGCCGTCGCCAGCTGCGACATCCTGTTGCATCCGAGCCGGACGGAGGCGTTTCCGAACGTAGTCCTTGAGGCGATGTCGAGTGGACTGGCAATTGTCGCGAACGACGACCCCAGCGTCAGGGCCTTGATCGACGACAATAGGACCGGTGTTCTCTGCGGACCCACTCTTACCGAACTCGTGAACGCGGTTCTGATGCTCGCCGCGTCATCTCCCACCCGTGAGCGCCTGGCCGATGCCGCCCGCGCGCACTCCGCCCGTTTCGACTGGTCGTCAACTCTCCAACCGGTGGCGACATTGTATGCCGAACTATCGCGCGGGCGCTCAACAAGTTAACCTAAGGCTAGCCTAACCGTCGTCGCATCGTCCGCCTTGCACGACCGTTAGCGCATCTTCGTGCGTTCCGCGACAACCGCTGCACCTGCCCACCGCTCGCTCATCGAAAGCGTCGTCTGTAAATACGCGACCACCTCCCGCTGAGCAGCCGCGCCTCCCATTTTGTTGCGAGCAAGTCCTTCAAACCTGCGTTGTTTAGCATCGTATCGGCCCGCAGCTTCTTCAGCTGGATGTGCTTGTCTTCGATCGCCTTCAGCCGTCGCGCCTCGACACCTCCAGTCCGCCATGATTAGCCTTCCACGCTTAGAAGGTCGGGCTCCGCATCCCGTGCGTGCGGCGCAGATTCGCCACCGCCGCGCCGGCCTCCGCCTCCTTCAAGATCCCAATGATCTGTTCTTCCGAAGACCGCTTCCGCTTCATTCGTCCGTCCCTTCCGGCAAGGTCGGACTCTAACTCCAACTCGAGGGAAAAACAGCGGTCAGGTCGATGGGATTGTCGGCGGCCCAACCGAGCCTCGTCAATGACCATTGGCAAGTGCGGCGCCAATTTCGTCACACTCTAATTATATACACATTTTGTCCATCGCCCCTCCATCGTTTGTCGGCACTTTCCCCATGACTCCGCACGAATCGGACGATCATCCGGTTTTGCTCTGAGCGTGTGGTCAACTGTCGCAGTCCGAAATGAGGTTGTTCCGATGATTTGGACGTTTTCATCCCAGATTATGGGCTGCTGACTTGCCCTTTGACATTCGCCAACTTCGACATGCTATCGCGGCAGCGGATCATGGAAGCATCTATCGAGCGGCCCGTGCGCTCGATATCGAACAGTCCACGTTGAGCCGCAGCATCGTTCGGCTTGAGCGGGCGGTCGGGGCCAAACTGTTCGACCGCACTCGTGCCGGGGTTACGACGACGATCGTAGGTGTGCGCTTTATCCGGAGCGCCCGGCCGATGGTAGCGAATGCGGACCGTATGGTCGCGAACACACGGGCGGCGGGCCAAGGGCGGGCGGGGTCGCTTTTCGTGGGACACAACAGCTCGGTATCGGCGGGCAATATGCGCGCAACAATATTGGCGTGGCAGGAGCGAAACCCTGACGTCGATTTCGAGAGCGTGGAAACCGACCGCGGCACGCTGCTCGCCGGATTGGATGCCGGGGAAGTGGATATTGCAATACTCCTCGGTGATGCTAGCCATAACGGCTATCGACGCGAACCCTTCTGGAGCGAGCGAATCCACGTTGCGGTCCCTGGCCACAATGCGCTGACCGAGCGCGAGATTGTGCATTGGACTGACCTGCGCTCGGAACGATTCCTTTTGCCCCAGGCAGATCCAGGCCCCGATATCCGCGATATGCTGATAGGGAGGCTCTCGCAATCTGGCACCCCGCCCGATATTCGGCTCAGCCAGACCAGTCGCGAAACAGTGCTAAGCCTGCTTGGCGCGGGGAACCGCCTTTCAGTTGTTTGCGAAGGCTCAACTGGTGTTCGCTATCCGGATCTCGTCTACCGGCCTATTCATGGAGAGCGGGGGCCCGCTCTGACCTGTTACTCAGGCTACTGGCGCGATGACAATGCTAACCCGCCGCTTAGGCGTTTTCTGGCATTTATCCGGAAACGCTTCGCGTTGTCCTTTGACATCAAAGCCGCGTGACGGACACTGGTTCGTCGTCATTGGAGGTTGATCGGCATGAAACGAAGTAACCTGCTCATCGTTATGATCGTCTCACTCGTGATCGGGTTTGGTGCGGGTTTCGCGCTCCGCCCAAAAGTCTTTCCCCCAAGCCAGACGATAATCGCGAATAGCCCGACGCAGCAAGCAACCCGGTCTGGGGTACCTCGGGGCACACAATATTTTGAGGCAAACATCAGCGAAGCGCGAGAGGTGGTTGCGGCGTGCCGTAAGGGCACAATCCGAGGCAACGAATGCACAAATGCCGAGACCGCCATTGTCACCGTCGAGTCCAAGGAACGCTTCAAGCGCTTCCGTACCGACCAACGGTAAGGATCAGACGGCTTTTCCGTTGCGACGTCGTACAAACCCACGGTCGCTGGCCATGAACCGCGCCAGCATCGGCGCGACCAGCTTCTCCGGCGTCACGGCGTCGCTCCCGGTCTCGGCGGCGAGCGCCGCGCCATAAGCGATCAAGTCGCGGTGCACGGGGGCGGGCAATTCGACCGTCAGCTTTACAGGTCGATCGTCGGCCAGCGGCCCCAGCTTCAACCTCGTCATTGCGTTCCTCCGATGGGTTCGAGCACAAGATCGCGGGTAATGACCACGCGCAACGGATGGCCTGGCCGAATGGTGAGCGTCGGCTGCACGTTTAGTTCACGCCCGACTATCTGCTGGCCGGCCTGGTTAATCGTCTGCTGGGCTCCTTGGCGAAGCGCCCGGACAAGATCGCCATCATCATCAGCTGCCAGTTCGGTCCCGACTCCGAGCAGCGTAGAAATCGCGGCCGCGCGAAGTAGATTGCCCCAATGCTGATCAACCCGGTCTTGCAACCCCGCAAACCCGGCACCGTCTGCTCCGGGCTGGCGATCGAGCACGATCGAGCGGCCATCGGGCAGTAAAAGCCGGTCCCAGGCGAGCAGCACGCGGGTCTGCCCTGCGGCGACCTCGCTGTCATACTCACCGATGAGCCGCGCTCCTTGCGGGATGAGCAGGATGCGCCCTGTTGGGCTGTCATAGACGTTGGCGGTAACTTGGGCGATAATCTGGCCCGGCAGGTCGGACCGGACACCGGTGATGAGCGCGGCCGGAATGACGCTGCCGGCCTGCACGATGTTGGGCGATGCAGGGGCCGTCAGCCGCTCGACGCTTACCGTACGCTGGGTAGATGCCTGCGCCAAGAAGGCGCGCTTGGCGGCTTGTTCGCTTTGCGCCGCTGCGTCGGTCGATGCTGCTGTTACTTGAACTGGGGGGGTAGTGGCTGCCAAACTAGGCAGCGTCGCCGCCGATGCCGCGGCGGCATCATTGCTGCCAAGGAACACCGAGCTTTTGCGGGCTGCGTCACGCTCCTCTTCCGCCTGCTGGCGGGCGGCTTCGGTCGCTTGGACGTGGGGATCGGCCCGTCCCGCCTGCGCGCCAACCGGGGGCACCGGCACATTCTCGCCGCGTTGCTGCGCAGATACGATCGGACCGCCGAGATCGCCGGGAAGCGGCGGACCGAGTTTCGGCACTTGGGCGTAATCCCCCGGCCCTGACGTAATCGATTCGGCTGCCGCTCGGCCGTCGGTGCCGTAAAGTTCCGGGGCCGCCTTCTCACCGGGAGCTTGCAAGGCATAAATGAGCAAGCCACTGACCCCGAGACCAGCCCCAGCTCCGACGACCGCCAAGGCCTTTCGCGACAGGCGCATGACGCGGGGTGGATCCCCTCTGAGCTGGAACGGCTTTGGGTCTGCAGGAGCACCCCGTGTGGTCTGTGCCTCATGTGCGGACGGATTCTGCGTGTCCATCACCGCCGCCGCTCCTGTCTGTCATCGCGCACGATCCGCACGCGCTGTTCGCTGCGGCGGTCCCCAAGGCGCAGTTCGGCAGCGGCGAAGAGGCGATCGACGACCATGTAGCGGCCCTGCACGCGGTAGTTGACCAGCTCCGCATCCCCCGTCGCGCCAGTTACGAACAGCGGCGGCATCTCGCCCTGCGCGATCCCGGCTGGAAACTCCACGAACACCTGCCGCCCGTCGTCGAACGCGCGAGCCGGACGCCACGGCGCGCGATCGCCTTCGATCCGGTAGCGGAAGTTCAGCGCCGTGACGTCCACACCTGTCGCCACAGGCGCGACGGCGGTTGCTGCGGAATTGCGGCCTTGCAGTGCGATCAGCGCGTCCTGCGGGTAGGTCCAGCTCACCGACGCCATGTAGGTCGAAGCCGTGGCGCGCAGCTCCAGGTGATAGGTGCGCCTGTCGGTATTGATTACGAGGTTGGTGGCAAGATCCGGCCGGGTCGGCTTGACGAGGATATGCACCCTCGCCGCCGGTCCACTGCCGCTGATGGTATCGCCGATGATCCAGCGCACGGTGTCACCGGCAGCGACCGGCCCCGGCCCAACGAGCTGTTCGCCTTCCTGCAACGCGATGTCCGTGACTTGGCCGGGCGCGGTATAGACCTGATAAAGCGCGCCATCGGTCCACGGATATTGCTGGATCGCGTTTAGGAAGCCGTCCCGCACCGGCTGAATGCGGGCAGCGGCATTCGCCACGCCGACGCGCTGACGGGGATCGGACGACTCCGGCACGCGTGGTGCTTCGGTTACTGGCTTCAACTGGCCCGGAAGCGGCAAGGGCTCTGGAATTGCCAACACCTCGACCGGGCGCGGCACTTCCGGCGCCGGTGTCGCAGCGATCTCCACCGGTGGATCGTCATATGCAATGGCGGGCGCCTTCGCCGATGTGGTGGCGCATCCGGCAAGTGCTGAAGCGGAGACAAGCAGCGCCGCCGATGCGGCACGGCGAAACGTACTGGCGGTCATTGTGAGAGCTCCTTCGACCAGTTGAGGGCGTTGACGAAGACGCCGAGCGGATTCTTGCGCAGCGCGTCGGGAGTGCGCGGTGGCTGCACGAAAACGGTGAGGATCGCCGACCAGCGCTCGGTGGCGGTCTGACTGCCGTCCTGATAGCGGCGCTCGGTCCAGGCCACGCGGAAGCTGTCGGGGGATGCGCGGATGACGCTCGATACGTCCACAGCGACCTGAACCTTGCCGACCTGTGTGAACGGGTCGTTGGCGCGGGCATAGTCGTTGAGGAACAACGCGCCTTTGTCGGTCGTGAAGTCATAGGCCCGAAGCCAGTTCTGACGAACGACGACGGGATCGGCCGGGATGCTACGTACCTGCTCGATGAAGCGCGCGAGATGGAACGCGACTTGCGGATCGGTCGGGCGGTAACCGGCTTCGGCGGGTGCGACTGCCTGCGCTTCGCCGAGCCTGTCCACCTGAACAACCCATGGCACGATATGCCCGCGCGCCGACTGCCAGACAAGACCACCAGCCAAGCCGCCTGAGAGCGCCAGCGCGCCGAAGAAAGCGAGCCGCCAGTTTTTCGCCTGCACACGCGCCGATCCGATCCTGTCATCCCAGACCTGCGCGGCGCGCTGGTATGGAGTCACAGGTTCGGGCGTCTGGCCATAGCGGATAGAGGGTCGTCGAAACATGGGATCAATCCTGCTGACTGATGTCGATCGATGCGCCGCTGCCGCCGCCATCGCCGGAGCGCAGCGTGTGGGCGGCGACGGTCGCGCCGTGGGTCATGGTCTGACGGCGCTTCATCGCTTCAGCCCATGCGGGTTGGCCGCTGGGAGCATCCTGGGATGCGGCACTGCTACCGCCCGAGATAGTCCCGCCGGTTGCGGTAACAGCGGCGCGACCGCCGGAGCGGTAGCTCTCTTTCAGGGAAGCTGCCGCCTTACGCAGCGGCGACAAGGCAGCACCGACTGCGGCTTTGCCGACTGCCGCGGCGCCGCCTGCGACCGCCGCCCCACCTGTTCTCCCGGCCGAACCGAGGGCATAGGCGCTGCTCGCAGCGCCGGACGCAAAGGCACCGCCGCGCGCCGTTCCGGCGAGCGCACCGGCTGCTGCGCCCGCGCCCAGCGTCGCTGCCGCCGCGCCGCCCGCAACAACACCGCCTGCCATCAGCGCGGTGCCTGCCACAGCGCCTGCGCCTAGCGCCGGTCCCCCCGAAACAATGCCGTTTGCGATGCCGGGGCCGAAGATGGCGAGCCCAAGCAAGGTGAGAGCGGCGAGTGCGATCGCCATCACCTGCTGAAGATTGGGCTCGGCACCCATCGATGCGCTGGTGAACTGGCTGAACAAGGTGGTGCCGATACCGGTGATGACGGCGAGCACCAGCACCTTGATGCCGCTCGAAACGACATGGCCAAGCACGCGTTCAGCCATGAATGCGGTCTTGTTAAAAAAGGCAAAGGGCAGCAGCACGAACCCTGCAAGGGTCACGAGCTTGAACTCGATGAGCGTGACAAACACCTGGATCGCGATGATGAAGAAGGCGAGGACGACAATGATCCACGCCAGCAACAACAGCAGGATCTGGACGAAGTTGGTGAACAGGCCGACCGGCCCGAGCAAATCTTCGGTCGCCGCGAGCAACGGATCGGCGGCATCGAGGCCGGTCCCAGCAATCGCACCAGGCTTCATGAAGTCAGCCAGCGACAGGCTTCCGCCGCTCGCCTGAAGCCCGAGCCCTGCAAAGCTCTCGAACACAATGGTCGCCAGCGTGCCGAAGTTGCCAATGATGAAGGCGAAAGTGCCGATGAACAGCGTCTTCTTGACGAGGCGCTGCATCACATCTTCGTCCGCACCCCAGGCCCAGAACAGCCCCGCGAGCGTCAGGTCGATAGCGATGAGCGTGGTCGACAGGAACGCGACCTCGCCGCCGAGCAGGCCGAACCCGCTATCGATGTAGCTGGTAAAGATGCCAAGGAAGGTGTCGATCACGCCGGTGTCATTCATTGTTTGTCGTCCCGTCCGAAGAAGTGACGGCGCTTGGCTTCCCACGCCGCCTCGCAGCCGATCTCGGGCATGGTGATGGTGCGGCATCGGCGGAGATCTACGGCCGAACTCGCAGTAGCCAGCTTGCCTGCGGCTTTGACGGGCGCCGGCGTAGGCTCTGGCTGCGACACAGAGACGATACCCACGGTCACCATCATCCCGGCGAGCGCAGCGACACCCGCGACTTTTGTCGTGCGGCCCATGTCAGTTACGCCCACGGAAACGGCGGAACCGCTCACGGCCTTCTGCCTCGATCGCGGCGGTGCGCGCTGAATCCAGTGCCTGCGCCCGGCCTTGCGCAGCCAGCAATGCCGTCAGGTCGGCAAGTTGCTGCGATTGGAGCGCGAGAAGTTGGTTTCCCGCCTGCGCGGCTTGCAGCGCGCCGGTTGCCGACTGGCTGGACGAGACTAGGCCGTCCATCGCGGTGCGCGCGCCGTCGATATTGCCGACAACACCTGCCTGGACCCGCAGCGCATCCTCGAACGCACCGACGCTATCTTCCCAGCGGGCATTGGCGTTGGCGACAATTGTCGCGTGATTGCCGGTCAGGGCGGTGCCCCGATAGCGGCGCTCGAATGCCTGCTGGACGCTTTGGACATCATAGGCGATGCGTTGCGCCCCGCGCAAAAGCTGCTGGGTCTGTTGTACCTGTTGCTGCAATTGCTGAAGTGAGTTGAACGGCAGCGTCGCGAGATTGCGGCCTTCATTGATCAGGCTTTGGGCTTGCTGCTGGATCTGGGTGATCTGGTTATTGACCTGCTGCAGCGCCCGCGCCGCCTGCAACACGTTCTGGGCGTAGTTCGTCGGATCTTTCACGACCAATTGCGCAAAGGCTGGGGCCGCAGCGGTCATGCCAATCACACCTGCTCCGGCAAGAAGGCCGGCCATGATGGCGCGGCGCAAGATATGCGTCGTCATAATGCTAACTCCTGTTGGCTGGGGGGAAGAAGATCGGCGGCCCAGGCGAGGCCGCGATGGCGCAGCCATTCGGCGGCGAAGCGTTCGCGGCCGTGAGCCTCGACCAGTTCGGCGATGCGGATCTGGTCGGTCTTGGAAGAAGCAGCGGCGAAGGCGAGCGCAACTTCGCCCAGACCGAGCTCGAACAGCCGGTTGCCGCGCCGCGACTGGCAGTAATAGTCGCGCTTCGGGGTCGCCTTGCTCAATATCTCGATCTGGCGAGCGTTGAGCCCGAACCGTTCGTAGATCGCCGCTATCTGCGGTTCGGCTGCGCGCTCGTTGGGCAGGAAGATGCGCGTCGGGCAGCTCTCGATGATGGCCGGCGCGATGCTGCTGGTCTCGATGTCGGCGAGGCTCTGCGTGGCAAACACCACGCTGGCGTTCTTCTTCCGGAGCGTTTTCAGCCATTCGCGCAGCTGCGCCGCAAAGGCAGGGCTGTCGAGGACAAGCCAGCCCTCGTCGATGATGATGAGGGTCGGCGAGCCGTCCAGCCGGCCTTCGATCCGGTGGAACAGGTAGGACAGGACGGCAGCGGCCGATCCGGCGCCAACTAAGCCCTCGGTCTCGAATGCTTGGACCGATGCCTCGCCAAGCCGTTCGGCTTCGGCGTCGAGCAACCGGCCCCAAGGCCCCCCAAGGCAGTAGGATGCAAGCGCCTGCTTGAGCTGCTGGCTCTGGAGCAGCACGGCCAGCCCGGTCAGCGTGCGTTCCGGCACGGGCGCACTCGCAAGCGAGCCGAGCGCCGACCACAGATGCTCCTTGGCCTGCGGATCGACCGCGACGCCTTCGGACGCGAGGATCGCCGCCAGCCATTCGGCCGCCCAGGCGCGTTCTGCCGGGTCGTCGATTCGTGCCAAGGGCTGGAGCTGCACCCCGTCGCCCTTGTCGTCGGCGAGCATGCCGCCAAGATCCTGCCAGTCACCGCCCATGCCGATCGCCGCGGCGCGAATGCTACCGCCGAAGTCGAAGGCGAATACCTGCGCGCCCTCGTAGCGGCGGAACTGAATCGCCATCAGGGCGAGCAGGACGGACTTGCCCGCGCCGGTGGGGCCGACGATCAGCGTGTGGCCGACATCGCCGACGTGAAGCGAAAACCGGAACGGGGTAGAGCCTTCGGTCTTACCGTAAAGCAAGGGGGAAGCGCCGAAATGCTCGTCCCATGCCGACCCCGCCCATACCGCTGACAGGGGGATCAAGTGGGCGAGATTGATGGTGGATATCGGGGGTTGGCGGACATTGGCGTAGGTGTGACCGGGCAGGCTTCCCAGCCAAGCCTCGATCGCATTCATGCCCTCGGGGATAACGGTAAAGTCGCGGCCTTGGATGACCTTCTCGACCAGCCGCAATTTCTCGGCGGCGATGGCGGGATCACGGTCCCATACCGTCACCGTCGCGGTGACATAGGCCAAACCGGCATAGTCGGCGCCCAGCTCCTGCAGGGCGATGTCGGCGTCGGCGGCTTTGTTCGAGGCGTCGCTGTCGAGCAAAGTGCTCGCCTCGTTGGTCATCACCTCCTTGAGGATCGCTGCGACCGACTTGCGCTTCGCGAACCATTGGCGGCGAATGCGGGTCAGCAGCTTGGTGGCGTCGGTCTTGTCGAGCATGATCGCGCGGGTGGACCAGCGATACGCGAAGGCGAGCCGGTTCAGTTCGTCCAGCAGGCCCGGGAACGTAACGCTGGGGAACCCCGTGATCGTCAGTATGCGGAGGTGATGGTCGCCGAGCTTGGGTTCCAGGCCGCCGGTCAGCGGCTCGTCTGCCAGCAGCGCGTCGAGGTGCATCGGCGTTTCCGGCACACGAACACGCTGGCGACGGGTCGAGACGGTCGAATGGAGGTAGGTCAGCGTCTCGGCGTCATCGAGCCAGCGGACCTCGGGCACAAACCCTTCGACCAGGTTGAGCACCCGGTCGCCGCGATCGGTGAAGCCTTTGAGCAGTTCCCATGGATCGACGCCAGACGTTGACCGGCCCTCATAGAGCCAGCCTTCGGCACGCGTCGCTTCCTCGGCGGGCGGCATCCACAGCAACGTCAGATAATAGGCGCTCTCGAAATGCACGCCTTCCTCACGGAACTGTTCGCGGCGCTCCATGTCGACCAGCGCCGAGACGGGATCGGGAAAGTGGCCTTCCGGATAGTCGAGCGCAGGGGTGCGCTGCGCCTCGACGAAAATCGCCCAGCCGGAACCCAAACGGCGCAGCGCATTGTTGAGGCGCGCAGTGGTCGCCACAAGCTCGGCCGGGGTGGCGCTGTCGAGATCGGGGCCGCGAAACCGGGCCGTTCTTTGAAAGCTGCCGTCCTTATTGAGCACGACACCTTCGCCGACCAATGCCGCCCAAGGCAGGAAGTCGGCAAGGGTAGCGGCTTTGCTACGATATTCGCGTAAGCTCATCATGGCCGCATCCAGTTAGGGTAACGCAGGTGGCGGCGGGCGACGTCCACGAATTGCGGGTCGCGGCGTGCGGCCCAAACCGAAAGCGCATGGCCGATGGCCCAGATGGCGAGGCCGACGATCCAGAGGCGCAGACCGAGGCCGATCGCGCCCGCCAGCGTGCCGTTGACGATGGCGAGCGACCGGGGGGCGCCGCCAAGCAGGATCTGCTCGGTCAGCGCCCGGTGGACCGGCGCGAAATAGCCGGGGATCGGCTCGCTGCCTTCCATCAGACCAGCGCCCCGCCGCCGAAGCTGAAGAACGACAGGAAAAAGCTCGACGCGGCGAAGGCTATCGACAGACCGAACACGATCTGGATCATCCGCCGCGCGCCGCCCGACGTGTCGCCGAATGCCAGCGTCAGGCCGGTCACGATGATGATGATCACCGCCACGATCTTGGCGACCGGTCCCTCGATGCTTTCGAGGATCGACTGGAGCGGCGCTTCCCACGGCATGGAAGAGCCGCCTGCATGGGCGGGAACGGCGAAGGTCAGCGCGATCAGGCTCGTAGTGGCGGCAAACATGGCGCGGCGTGCGCCATGCCGGATAGCATGGATCATGGCAGGTCTCCTGGCTGGGGGGTGGGAAGCGGGGTGAGACGATAATCGCCGCTGATAGGGTCGAGCCCATCGACGCGGACCAATTCGGCGAGACGGCGGCCGTGCCCGTCGCGGACGAGGACGGCGATCAGGTCGATGGTCTCAGCGAGTAGGGCGCGGGGGACCGTCACGACCGCCTCCTGGATAAGCTGCTCCATGCGGTGCATCGCGCCAAGCGCCGTACCCGCGTGAATCGTGCCGATCCCGCCGGGGTGGCCGGTGCCCCACGCTTTGAGAAGGTCGAGAGCTTCCGCGCCGCGCACCTCGCCGATGGGGATACGATCAGGGCGCAGGCGCAGCGACGACCGGACCAGGTCGGACAGCGAGACAACGCCATCCTTGGTTCGCATCGCGACGAGATTGGGCGCGGCGCATTGCAACTCACGCGTATCTTCGATCAGCACGATGCGGTCTGAGGTCTTGGCGACCTCAGCGAGCAGCGCGTTGACCAGCGTGGTCTTGCCGCTGCCGGTGCCGCCGGCGACGAGGATGTTCGCGCGGGTTTCGACGCCGTGCCGAAGCGCCTCGGCCATTGTTGTCGACATGATGCCTGTGGCCGCATAATCGTCGAGCGTGAAGACGGCGACGGCCGGCTTGCGGATCGCGAACGCTGGCGCGGCGACGACGGGCGGTAGCAACCCCTCGAAGCGCTCGCCGCCTTCCGGTAACTCGGCCGAGACACGCGGGCTTAGGGCGTGAACCTCTACGCCGACATGGTGAGCCACCAGGCGGACGATGCGCTCGCCATCAGCGGCGCTCAGTAGTTCGCCGGTGTCACTGATGCCTGCGCCAAGCCGGTCGAGCCATAGTCGGCCGTCAGGGTTCAGCATTACTTCGATGACGGCGGGGTCGTCGAGCCAGCCAGCAATCGACGCGCCCAACGCCGTGCGCAGCATCCGCGCGCCGCGTGAGTTGGTCTCTGATCGAATTACGTAAACGGACATGGAACCGCCCCTGAAATGGACCGGGCGAACCGCTGCCCGGCGTCAGGAGCACAGCAAGAGACGCAGAATTACCGTCGCTGCAACAGCTTGTTAGAGGGGTAGCGCGAGCGGCGGCAGATAGGTGCCCGAGGGCGGAACGGTCAACCTCGTTGTCGCTCGAACCGGCCCGCCTTGCCGCGCGGATTGGGCGAATCACCTTATAGCGCAGAACTCAGAATGAGGGCCGCTCCGTCTATGGCTGAGAGGTTGGGGGGAGCGGACCGTCACCTATTGGTGACCGGGACATGCAAAGCGGACGCAATTGCTGCCGCGACAGCCTTTGGATCGGTGTCGGACGTGTCGATCTCGAAATCGTATTGAATGCCGTTATGCACGCGAGGAAATTGCCAGCGCGATAGACCTATCAATCTATCGCCTCGGTCTCGCTCGCGCTCTTCTAGAACTTCAAGCGGGGCGTGGATAGCAACGAATTGAATTGTGAGATCGGCCGCAAACGCCCGGTAGGACTCTTGATCGGCTGCAGAGAGCATCACGTCGTCGACCACGCAGTTATTACCAGCTTTGGCGAGCGCAGCCACGGAAGCGCGCATTCCCTCCATTAGGCGCTGGAGTTCAACGCCCATCTCGATTTCAACCGACGGTACTCCTTCCTCCTCAAACTGTCGGATGATGATGCCTCTTGGATCGCCCCACATTTTGGGCGCGATCATGTTCAGAAACACGTCGCCCGACACATGAAGCCAAGGTTCGGCTGCGCAACGCTGGAAAGCCTTCGCCGCCGAAGTTTTCCCGGCACTGCCCACGCCATTAAGTACGATCACACGTCCAGTCATTCTATCAGGCTATAATCTGATTGCCGATTTGTCACTTGCAACATCGGTGCAGAACGACCCGAACCTCGTCGGTTGAGGTCGACGAAGAGGTCCGTTAGATTGAAGCAATGGCTATTCCAGTTCTCCCTTGGAAAGGCGGCTGCCGCTGCGGTAAGATCAGGTTTCGCGTTGATCAGGCTCCCCTGTTCACAAGTGTATGCCATTGTCGCGGTTGTCAGTTGATGACGGCTAGCGCCTTTGCCACCACCCTGACTGTTCCCGCCGATGCCCTCACAGTGACTGAAGGCGAACCAGTTTTGGGTGGGCTGCACGGGGACATCGCCCGTCACTTCCATTGCGACTGGTGCAAAAGTTGGGTATTCACGCGACTACCGGCAGAGTTTGGGGCGGTGAATGTTCGGGCGACGATGCTCGACGATCCGAGCTGGTTTGTGCCGTTTGCAGAAATGCAAACCGCAGAGAAACTTCCTTGGGTGGCAACTTCAGCCAGGCGTTCGTTTGAACGCTTCCCCGAACCGACGGACTACCCCGTGCTTATCGAGGAATATCGCACCCAGTAGGCATCGACTGAGGCGCTTCGAGGCCGATGGTGTAATGAACGAATAACACGTTTGAAAATGGTCGTAATAGGGCGCCGAAGACAAAAAAGTCGCCGCAAGCGGTCATCGCACTCCTCACTCCAAATCATTTTCTTTAGCGGGTGGACGCAGCCAGACATCTTCTGGTATCTCGTCGAGCAATGTCTTTCCGCTGGCGAACCGCCGGCCGAGCGTTTCGACGTAGCCCTCATAACGCTTGCGACCCTTTACCTGTGCCGCAGCCTGATCCTCGTCTGGCAATGGCGGGGTCACCGATAGCCAGAAGCGCACAAACAAGGTCAGCGCCTCAGTCGTCAGTCCAGTATTGCGCTCAAGCCGCTGGACCTGGCGCGACAGGCGGTCGAGCCGCCGCGCGAACGCCGCCTCCATTCGGTCGGCTCCGTCCGGCGAGAGATAGGACGCGACAGCCGCTTCGACGATCGCGGAGCGGGAGATGCGCCGGCGGATCGCAAGTTCATCGACCTGTTTTGCGAGCGCAGGCGGGAAATAGACGTTGAGCCTTGTTCGCAAGATCATCTCCTAGAGCTGGATGCCGTCGCCGGGGTCGAGCGATGCCTGCCGTGCGAGCCCCTGCATCCGGCGCCTAACCGCTGCCTGCCGCGCTGCATCGTCCTGCTCGTCATCGACGATTGAAAACTCCTGGGCGGGGCGCGCGGTCGTTTCGGGCGCGATGGCGACATGCTCGGGTAGCTCCGGCTCTCGGCGTAGCCCGCCATTGGCGGCGTCCTCCTGCGCCCGCACGATTTTGGCGATGTCAGCCGGATCGGCCGCCGCGGCGCGTCCGGTCCAGTCGTCGGGTCGCACGGCAGAAACGGCAGGCGCTGGCGCGGCCATGATCCGCTCGGCGAAACGCCGATCTTGGAAGTAGCGGGCCTTCTTCGCGCGGATCGGTTGTACGCCCGCGACCATGACGATCTCGTCGTCGGGCGGGAGTTGCATCACTTCGCCCGGCGTGAGGAGCTGGCGCGCAGTCTCGGAGCGCGACACCATCAGATGACCAAGCCACGGCGACAGGCGATGGCCGGCATAGTTCTTCATCGCCCGCATCTCGGTCGCGGTGCCGAGCGCATCCGAAACGCGCTTGGCGGTGCGCTCGTCATTGGTGGCAAAGCTCACGCGCACATGGCAGTTGTCGAGGATCGCATTGTTCGGACCGTACGCCTTCTCGATCTGGTTGAGGCTCTGTGCGATAAGGAACGCCTTCAGCCCATAGCCCGCCATAAACGCCAAGGCGGACTCGAAGAAATCGAGCCGGCCGAGCGCGGGGAACTCGTCCAGCATCAACAGCACGCGATGGCGGTTGCCCTTGGGCGTTAGCTCCTCGGTCAGCCGGCGGCCAATCTGGTTGAGGATGAGACGGATCAGCGGCTTGGTGCGCGAGATGTCGCTGGGCGGGACGACCAAATAGAGCGTTGCGGGCCGCTCGCTCTCGACGAGATCCGATATGCGCCATTGGCATGCCCGCGTGACCTGCGCGACAACGGGATCACGATAGAGGCCAAGGAACGACATGGCAGTGCTGAGCACACCTGACCGCTCGTTGTCGGATTTGTTCAGCAGCTCGCGCGCGGCCGAAGCGACCACGGGATGAACTCCGGCTTCGCCGAGATGTGGCGTCGCCATCATCGCCGCCAGCGTCTCCTCAATCGCGCGCGACGGGTCCGACAGAAATCCGGCCACCCCCGCCAGCGTCTTGTCCGGCTCAGCATAAAGGACGTGGAGGATCGCGCCGACCAGCAGCGAGTGGGAGGTCTTCTCCCAGTGGTTGCGACGCTCCAGCGAGCCTTCGGGATCGACCAGCACGTCGGCTACGTTCTGCACATCGCGCACCTCCCACTGGCCGCGCCTTACCTCCAGCAGCGGATTGTAGGCGGCAGACGCCGCGTTGGTTGGATCGAACAGCAGCACGCGGCCATGCTGGGCGCGAAAGCCAGCGGTCAGTGTCCAGTTCTCGCCCTTGATGTCGTGGACGATCGCCGAACCCGGCCATGTCAGCAGCGACGGGATGACCAGCCCCACGCCTTTGCCGCTGCGCGTCGGCGCAAAGCAAAGCACATGCTCCGGGCCATCGTGGCGGAGATAATCGTTGGCAAGCTTGCCGAGCACCACGCCGTTCGGACCGAGAAGACCAGCAGAACGCACCTCCTTCTCGGTCGCCCAGCGCGCCGAGCCATAGGTTTCGGCATTCTTCAGTTCGCGCGCGCGCCACACCGACATGCCGATAGCCACAGCAATAGACACGAACCCGCCAGACGCGGCGATGAACGCACCGGTCTGGAAGATGTCGGGTGCATAGGCGTCGAAGCTAAACCACCACCAGAAGAAGGCGGGCGGCGGATAGATCGGCCATCCAAAAGCCATGAACCACGGCGGCCCAAGCTCTGGCTGATAGCCGAGCGCAGCGGCAGTCCACTGCGTCGCGCCCCACACGGCAGCGAGCACAATTAGGAATACGGTGATGACCTGACCCCAAAGGATCTTGGTGGCGGACATTGAAGTCTCCTTCCGGTCAGAGACTGAGGCCGCGCTTGCGGCCCAGCGTCCAGTCGATGCCGCCGCCAGCGCGCATGACGCCGGACACCTGACGACCAAGCTGCTGTTCGAGAGTGCTGGCCCAGGGCACGAGGCGGAACCCCAAGCCGTCATCGATCATGGCAAAACGGCCAGAGCTGAGCGCGAGGCGCTGGCGGACGACGCCAGCCACTTTCTCGCCAGTCTGAGTCGGTCGGTAGGCCAAGCCCGTCTCGCCCGCGATCCTGGACCCAACAGAGTCCAGCTCGCGCTTGCGCAACGTATCGAGCATCCCGCGCTCGAAGACCGTGCGCTCGCCGAAGCGCTGCGCGAGCCCTTCCCGGACAAGATGATCGGTGCGGGCGTCCATCGCCCGGCGCACCTCGGCGCCAAACCCGCCGTTGGCGATGCCGGCGCCGCGCTCGATCAGCCGATGATCGAGCCAGGTTGCGCCGCGTGCTTTCACTTGCGCGGACAAGTCCAGATCCGATCGCGCCGCGAGGATAAGCGTTGGCTTCGGCTCGCCCTGTCTGCCGATTGCGCGGACCTCCACGATGCCGCCAAGCGGCGGGCTGGTATCCAGCGCCTCGACGCCCGGCAAGCGCACATGATGGGCTCGTCCGTCTGTCCCGTCGATCACGGCATAGGCCGTGCCGGTCAGCTCGTCGTGCAACCCCTTGTCGATCAGCCGGCCGGCGATAGGCTTTTCGAGTGCACCACTCACGACGGCGTAGCTGTCGAGCGGGCGCTCCTGCCCACGATCCTTGAGCGCGTTTCCGATGGTCCGTATGATGTCGCCGCGGTCACCGAGTTCGCGCAATTTGTTTTGCGCACCTTCCGCAACAGCCCACTGTCCGGACTCGCCTTCGGCGGCGAGCCCCATCTTCTCCAGATGCTGCAGGCGGCCGACCATCAGCCGACGGAGCTGTGGATCGTCAGGACCGGGCCGTTCGGGACGCAGGTCGATGACGCCTAGTTCGTCGGCAGCACGGCCAATCTCGGTATCCAGTCGGGTCCAGCGTTCCGCTGTCACGTCGCGATCGAGGGCACGCTGAACTTCGTGCTCGGGCTTTGGCCCCAACTCTGCGAACGCCAGTTCCTCGGCCCGCGAGCGCAATCCATGGCTGATGTAGTCGCGCGCCATGACGAGATCAGCGCCCTGATCGGTGACGCCCCGCACCAACAAATGGACGTGCGGATTGTCTGTGTTCCAGTGATCGACAGCGACCCATTCGAGCCGTGTGCCAAGGTCAGATTCCATCTGCCGGACGAGGTCGCGCGTGAATTCACGAAGATCAGTCAGCTCTGCCGCATCCTCGGGCGAGACGATGATGCGGAAATGGTGGCGGTCGTCTTTGCAGCGCTCGGCGAAGGCGCGATCGTCGGCGCGGTCGGATTCGGCGTCGAACATATGTGTCGGAGCGCCATCACGGGTCACGCCCTCGCGCTTCAAATAGGCGACGTGCGCGGATAGCGGCGCAGCACGACGCCCGCCGATCCGATGACGCACCGGCAGCGCCTTCACCAGCACGCGCCGTCCGGAACTGAACAGGTGGCTGCGCGCAAACGCGGTGCGGCCCTTTCCGAAGCTGGACTGGCCACGGTGGCGCGGCCCGCCCCAGCCTGCGCGCTTCGTCCCGCCATGGAGCGCGGCAACGCGGAGAACCTCGGCTACGAGGCCGCGCGCATTGCGGCCCTGCGCCTCGCTGCGCTTGACTTTGCCTGGTCGGATGCGGAAGTCGCTGTCCTCGCTCATGGCCTGGCCGATTTCCAGCCATAGAGGCGCATGGTGCCATCAGATACGTTGAAATTGCTGGCTTTTTCCTTCCGAGCGGCACGCTCGTCGACCGACGCCCCCATATGAAGCCACGGAAAATCAACGATTTTCAGGCGAAACGGGGTGCGCCTTGTATCTTGCAATCGTCTTCTCAGGCACTTTCCTTCCTGATCCATCCTCAGTTCCTCTCTTGTGAGCCCTTTGATCACTGCGGCGATCATTGCGGTCGACCCGCGCCAGCGCGGGGAGCGAAGAGGCCGTCGGTGGGCGTTGCACGCGACGGACCAGTCGTCGTTGAATTGCCGACTGAGGGCTCAGCGGTGGGTTTGTCGGCGGCGGCGATCTCGTCTTCGGGTCGCGCCAGGTCGGCTTCTGCGGTGGCCGCGGATGTGAGGACGAACAGCGCCGAACGACGCCACGCGAAGTGATCAGGCGGCGCGACGACAGCAACTTCAACAACGCTGTCGGTGCCGGTGACGGACCCAAGCCGCGCCAGATATGCGACCGTCTCGGCGGGCAGCGGACGGCCACGCGAAAGGTGGTCGTCGTAGCGCCCTGGTCCGGCATTGTACGCCGCCAGCATTGCGCTCGCACTGCCGTAGCGGTCGTGCATTTCGCGCAGATAGGCAGCGCCCGCCATAATGTTGTCACGTAGATCGAACGGGTCAGTTCCGAGCCCATAGCGCGCACGAAGTTGCGCCCAGGTTCCGGGCATGATCTGCATCAGGCCCATCGCCCCGGCGCGCGATACGGCACGGGTATTGCCTGCACTTTCAACGCGCATGACCGCCCAGATCCACGCTTCCGGTATGCCGAACCGCCGCGCCGCGTTCGCGACATGCGGCGCATAGGGATGAGTGACGCCGGACGGCGCGGGCGGCAGGTTAGTTTCCTGCGCCACTGCCGGTGCTTGGCTGATCGGCAACGCGGCCAGCAGTGCGGCCGCGGTCAGCATTACGGCGCGCAAGCGCAGCTTCAACGGCCGATTGATCGCCGCAGGACACATCGACTCAGTCCTGCTCACGGGCTTTGCGCGGGCGGCTCCAGCGCAGCGACCACGACGCCGGATCGTTGGCATTCTGGAACAGTGCCGCGCGGATCGGCTGCGGAAAGCTGGGATCGTCGATGCGCAGCGAGACGTAATCCCCAGCCCGCTCGCCGCTCTCATTCCAGCCCGCACCCACTTCCGGCCCTTCGCCGTCATTGCCGCGATAAACGCGCCAGTCGGGTGCCTTGTCGGCACCACCGGGTTCAGCCGGGACGAGCGAGATACGAATATCGAGCGTCGCGGTCTCAATGACGCCTTCGAAGCCCTTGTCGGTGCGGATGAAGCTGCCGATCTGCATGGGAATGGTCCTTTTGGTTGGAGTTTGAGACAGGAGGTCAGCGCCAGATCAGCGGCGCATCGGGCGTGTTTCGGGTGAGGATTGGGATCGCGCGGCCGAGCACGGTTGCTGTCGGCAGAGGGCCAAAGTAGCGGCCGTCAAGGCTGTCGGGATGCGCGGGGTTGAGCAGCAACAGCTCGTCGCCTCCAAGCGTCCGGCAGCCACGCCAGACAGGCAGCGGACGTGCAAGCCGGTCGTGTGTCAGCGCGAGCGTGACCGCTTGGCCGTCGACGGTCACTGTGCCGCCGATCCGGCAGACGCGCTGCCCTGCTTTGGCGGCAACATGCTTCAACAGCGGCACGTTTTCGCCGAGATATCCGCGCGCCGCCATCCAGCGGCCAAGGCGCTGTGGTGGTGCCACGGCAACCAGCGTACCCAGCGGCGGATCGCGGTCTGGCTGGATTCGATAAAGCCCAATCGGTGCGCTCGCACTTGCGTTCCAGACGATGCGTGGCAGCGGATCAGTCACCACAATCGCTGCGAATGACAGGGCGAATGAAGCTGCAGCAATGGCTGTCGCGCGGGCATAGAATCGGCGGGTCATCCCTCGATCTCCCGCCGCTTTAGCCATGCCCAATGGCGCTCCATCGTGTAGGCGCGCGGCTGATGTCCGGCGGCGATGCGGTTGTGGACGTGCCGCCAATGATCGGGTGCTGCATCGCAGGGATCGACGCCCGCGCTCTCCACCGCGTCGATATGGCTGAGCACCTGGGAGACCTTTGGCCAGGTCTCGATGGTGAGCAGTATGTCACCGCCCGGCTGCACGGAAGGCAGCGTCGTGAACGGTTCGCGTGCACCAACGGCACGCACGATGTCGATGCGCGAGCTGACCGTGCCATAGTCGTTGGCGGCCCAGCGAACGAACGCAAAGACGGCCCCGGGACGGAAGCTGACGATGCGGCGACGACGGTCGAGGATCTCGTCCTTGGCGATCCGACCGAAGCGGATCCAGTGCTCGATCCGTTTCTCGATCCACGTCAGTTGAACGTGGGTCATGTTGTCGGGCGGCAGAGCGCCGTGTCGTTGTTCTGTTGGCGAGACGGTCATTGCCGGCTCCGCGCAAAGGGCGAATTGGCGCGCGGAAGCAGGTCGTTCTGGCCCGGCTCACTGGTCGAATGCTTGGTGCCGAGATCGGCCCAAGCCTGAAGGTCGTCGACCGAATAGACCACCCTCCCGCCGATGCGGCGGTAGATCGGCCCGGTCCCGAAATAGCGGTGCTTCTCCAGCGTCCGTCCGGACAAACCCAGGAAGCGGGCGGCTTCCGGCGTCCGAAGATAGCGGGGCGGCAGATTATGCGTCGTATCAGGCAAGGTCCGGCTCCTGCGGTCTGAGGTGGCAGGAGGCGAAAATGACGAAGCGCAGGCGGATAGGTGGAGTATGAAGATTTGTGATCGCGGGGATGTGACCACCCGCGAAAGCAGGCTTACATCGCTGTTCGATCTCCGGAATCTCGAAGAGCAAGTTCCTAGACTGGACCGTTGAACCGACACGGTCGTCTGCTAGCGTATGACAATGGAACAGGTAGTTAGACGCACAATTCGCATCGCTGCGGCGCTGATCGATGACGAAGCTGGACGGCTGCTCTTGGTCCGCAAGGTCGGCACCAATTGGTTTATGCAAGCCGGAGGAAAAATTGAGGACGGCGAGAGTGCGCTAAGGGCTCTTCAACGCGAACTGATCGAAGAGATCGGGTTGTTGATTTGCGCTAAAGATGTCCTTCACCTCGGCCGCTTTTCAGCGCCCGCCGCCAATGAGGCTGGGTTCATTGTCGAGGCCGAGGTCTTTCATGTCCGAGTCGATTCAAGCATTACAGCGCAGGCGGAGATCGAGGAAGCAGTGTGGGTCAGCCATGCAGAGGCGCATATGCTGCCGCTTGCCCCGCTCACCCGCGACCACATCCTTCCCCTTTCCCAGACACTCTGACCGCCACTCCCGGCATGCCTGAGTGCTGTCGCTCAGCGGATACGCAGCAGCTTGCGATAATCGCCGTTCATCTGCGCAGTGGCGTCGCGGACGAGCCGGATTACGAACGATCGCCCGGCCGATGTCTTCCATTCGGTTGCTGGAAGTTCGGCATCATCTTCGCGGCCCAAGGCGGCGGCAATCTGGCGATAGGTCGCGCCCGACATGCGCAAATCGAGCGCCTGAAGCATCATGGCCAGGCGTGCTTGCCGGTAGCGGCTAAGCGGCCATCCGCGTGCCGGTGGCCCCGATTGCTTACCGAACAATCGGCGATGGAAGCGCAGCAGGCTCGTCACCCGCGTCGTGAAATCCTTGTCGAGCGGGATGATCGCCGCCAGCGGTTGACCGGGACTAGGATCGCGCAGCCACAGTGAGTGTTCGCCGTCCCGGTCAGCCACCACGACATGCCGACCCTCGACGCCCGCCTTATCGGCCAGCAGCGCGCCCAGATTCAGCGGATCGACGGCTTTGGCATCGCCAAATCCCTCTGGTGCTGCGTCAAGAATAACGGTGACGGCGGTCAACTCGGGCCGCCAGATAACCGTGTCGGCAAGGTCACCCGGCGCATAGGCGAAAGGACAACCCCCAGCGCCGCACGAATGCAGCTTCGGCGGCTTGGCGTGAAATTGCACTGCGCGCGATCCGCTGCTCCATCTGCGCATGTTCGGCGCGATAGTTGCGGTTGCGCTTCAGAAATTCGGCGGCGAGTTCGGCGCGACCGAGCGTCTCGGTTGCCTTCTCAATGCCGGTGGTACGCTTGTTCGACGACCTGGGCATGACAGTCTCCCGGCCGCGACCATCGCGGCCCGCGGACCGGAGCGTGGCAAACCCGTCGCGTATCGAAAAGCGTCAAAGCTGCATGCTGCCATGCACGTGATGCTCAGACGTCTCACCAAAATGGATCGAAACGTTAATGCTTTAGCTCGTCGTCACGCGCCAGCAAATGGGCGTAGCCGACCTCGGTCATCCACCGTGCGCGGGCCAGGTGAGTGGCGTGCATCCGCTCGGCGCGTTCCGGTTCGCGGGCAGGATCGACGTCGAAAATGACCGCGACCGCCTCTCGCCAATCGGCCCCGTCGGCGTCAGCGTCGAGCAATCGCAGATAGTCGGTGAAGTGCGCCTCGTCATAGGGTGTGATCATCGGAAGCTCAGGCGCAATGTCATCGAAGCGGCAGCTCATAGCAGCGAATCACCCCTTTTGCCCGCAACTGGAATAACGGAACTACCGCCGGAAAATACTTGCAAGTCATGCATAGCTGAACGCACCTTTTGCAGCATCAGAACCAAAATCGGGACGGCGCTCCTATGGTGCGAAGCCGCACTCGGCGTCGTTTTGCCAGCCCTTTTCACCGACATGACTCCCTTTAGGTCCTCATTGTAGAGAATACTCCGTGGTTGAATGCTCTGCAATGATTGCCTTTCGTATCCATGGAAATACGAGAGGTTTTGGCCGCAAACTTGCGCCGCGCTCGCCGAGTCGCTGGCCTGTCGCAGGAAGAGTTGGCGCATCGGGCGGAAATCGACCGAACCTACATCAGCGCGCTCGAACGGTGCGTTTATTCGGCGGGGATCGACGTTGTCGACCGACTGGCACGCGAACTGGGGCTTGAAGCTGCCGACTTGCTTCGCCGGCCCGATCGTGACGGGGAATAACGTCCGTCGCGGTTTGATCCGATGTGCACCCTTCAGAAAGCGAAGAGCCCCGCCCGGTGGTCCGGGCGGGGCGTCTGGCCGGCTCAACCGTCGCTGCGGCGACCGTTGGGACGCGACCAGATGAGGCTGAAGGTTTCGCCGCCTTCGTCATCGAAGAGGTTGGCGTAGATCGGCGCGTTGAAGCTGGGATCGTCGAGCTTGACCGCCAGATAGTCGCGGCCGTCGTTCGAGGTCTTGCTCCAGGCGGCACCGATTTCGGCGCGGTTGACCAGAACCCGGTGCGATGGTGCGTTGTCGTTGGTGCGGGTGTCCTGCGGGATGATGCGGACGCCCTTGGCCTGAACCGAGAGGGTGACGATTTCGCCGGTGTATTCGCCCGAAGCCGTCTTCTTGAAGGTGCCGATGGTTGCCATGATGAAGTTCCTTTCCTTGGATCGAACCGCCCGATTGCGGTCTCGATGGGTGATCCAAAGGCCGGGACGGACGCCGCCGCACCGCTTGCGGCCGCAGCGTCAGCGGAGGACGGCGGGCTGCGAGTTTCTTGTTTCGCGAGGAATGACCGAAGGTCAGGGGAAGAAAGTTGCAGCCCGCCGTTGCGGCTAGGCGGACGAGGCGAAGCCGGTCCCGGCCAGATCAAACCCGCGAAGAGATCGCTGTCGGGTGGTGAGTGTAAGGGACGTAATGAATGGCGATACGGCTCGAAAAGGAGGGTTCGAACAGACCACTAAACTGGCGATTCGACTGTCTCCAGCAGGGCTTATATTGGTGATTCGTTGGCGGCTTTCTGGCGCTCGACGTTCGCAGGTTTTCTAGACGCGGCATTGGGTGTTGGCGTTGCCGCCGGTAGCGAAATGACTGTGGGTGGTGAAAAAAGGCGGCTTGGTCCACCATCGCGGATCCATGTGGCGGTCATGGCGATGAATACCGCCAAGACAATGGCCCCGATCAGTCGATAATAGGTTTGTTCGCGTTCGATAGAATGAACGCGGTCGGTCAGGGTCTTGTCGAGATCCTTGATTTTCTTGTTGATACCCGCGAGCGACTGTAGTTCGCCGGAAATGCCGGAGATCAGATCAGGTGGGAAAGACTCCTGCACCGGCTGTTTGCGGGCGAGTTCCGTGGGTTTGTCTAGGCTGGCAAACCAGATAAGGAACATCGGCTGACCTTGGCGAAGATGCACGGTTACAGGACCGGCATTGTATACCGAAAAAATAAGACGGCCGCGGAAGCCTGGATCAACTTGGAAGCCAGAGACGTTTACGAGACCGCGCCATTTGATCTTTGCCTTAATCGAAATGAGCGCAAGCGCGGTGTTCGGAACCTCGATTTTTTCCTCCGTCAGTAGGAAGGCGAATTGTCCCGGCGGTATTGTGAAACCTTCGCCGTCGCCGAGTTGTCGGATCGTGACGTTCAGCGGGTCCTGCATTGCGTCGTTGGGAGATACGTAGACTTCTCGGCCCATGGAGAGCGTATAGGCCGAGCAATCCACCCGCTCGGGATCGAAGGGCGTCACCAAGGTGGCAAGTCGATCCTTGAGGGTTTCCCCGCTCCAGAATCCTGTCGCCACCATCCTGTCCCCCGGGTTATTTGTCAGAAATTTACTGCATGAGTCTGACAAATCATTTTCCAGATTTGTCAGAACTGCGTATACACGCTTCTGACAAAGGAACTAGCATGCGTGGACCTGGCCTCGATCTCAAAAGCGCCATATCGGATCGTATGATCGCTGGAGGCGTGCCTTTGGTCTGGACGCCGCAGGATTTCCTCGACCTGGGCTCTCGCGATGCCGTCGATCAGGTGCTGCACCGCCTGACACGCAATGGTGACGTACGCAGAATCGCCCGCGGTCTCTATGACAAACCGGCCCTCAACCGCCTTACGGGCAAGGCAACGCACCCTGATCCGCGTGCCGTCGTCGATGCGCTCGCGCGCCGCGACCAAGCCCGCATCCTGGTCGATGGCGTGACCGCCGCCAACGATCTTGGTCTCTCCGATGCCGTACCGGCGCGCATCGTCGTGCATACCGACGCGAGGTTGAAACCGATCAAACTTGGAAATCTTCAGATCGATTTCAAAACCACTGCGCCGAGCCGGCTTCACTGGGCCGGCCGGCCGGCCATGCGTGTCGTTCAAGCCTTGCACTGGCTGCATGACGCCGGGGGCGACACCGATCAGGCTGTCGCCAAGCGCCTGCACACCATCTTTGCCGATCCAGTTCACGGTGCGCGGATCGTCGACGATCTCCGTGGCGACATGCTCAAGCTCCCGCTCTGGATGCAGACCATCCTGCACGATACGATGCCGACGACGTCGTCAGCCGATCGTCTGGAGACCAAGTGAGCATGACAATGAGCCCCGCTCATGCCCGCTTTCTCGCGGCAGACCCCGCCGATCGCCGCGATGTGTTCATTGGTGCCGGCCAGCGGCTGGGCACTGCGCCTCAGAATATCGAGAAGGATTTCTGGGTCTGTTGGACCCTCGACGCACTGTTCAACGGTCCGGCGTCCCACGGACCACGCTTTCTCTTCAAAGGGGGGACATCGCTATCGAAGGGCTTCGGCCTAATTCAGCGTTTCTCCGAGGACATCGACATCACGGTGTTTCGCGAAGACATTGGCGAAGGGGCGAGCGTAGCGGCACTGGAGGCGATGTCCGGCAAGAAGCGAGAGGCCAAGCTCGATGCAATCAAGGCGGCATGCCAAGCCTTTATCGGCGGGGAGCTGCTCACCCAGCTTTCGGAGACGCTGGCCAGCGCGGTGGGCGAAGATACGGCCAAGGCGAAGGTCGCACTCGATCCCGACGACGAGAGCGCGCAAAGCCTGCTTCTCTGGTATCCCAGTGTGACCGCTGAGTCCGACGGCTACATTCGTAAAGCAGTCAAAATCGAATCCGGCGCCAAATCCGCTCTTGACCCGCATGCCCGCCACAGCGTCATACCCTATCTGGCCGACGATCTGCCCGACCTTGATCTGACCGTCGGCAACGTTACCATCGTAGATGCGGAACGCACCTTCTGGGATAAGGTCGTCATTCTCCACGGCTTGCGCCGCTGGTTCGACGCCCGGCAGGTTTTGCGTGCTGGTGGGCAGCGGGTCTCACGCCACTATTATGACGTGCATCAGTTGATGGCCGCCGGAACGGGCGCTTCAGCGTTGGCTAACCCTGAACTCGGCAGGGATTGCGTCGCGCACGCACGGATGTTCTTCAACAGCCGCGACCTCGATCTCGCCCATGCCGAGCCGGGCAGCTTTTCCCTGACGCCGACTGACGCGATGATCGCCGACCTCCGCCGCGACTATGCCGCCATGGCGGGCATGATCTTCGGTGATGTGCCCGACTTCGATGCCGTCCTCGAAACCGTCGATATGCTCCAACGCTCGCTGAACGAGCCGACATTATGATTATCGCGCACGGCATCGATTTAGTCGATGTCGCCCACACTGCGCGGCTGCTGACCGACCCGACCGATCAGCTCCTGACCCGATGCTTTACGAAGCAGGAACAGGAATCTGCCGGGAACGGCGCTGATCGCGCCGCCCGGCTGTCAGGACGGCTCGCCGTAAAAGAGGCCGTGATGAAGGCGCTAGGCACGGGCTTCTCTGCAAGCGTCGGCTTTCTGAGTATCGAGGTGGTCACGCTCCCGTCCGGCGCACCCACGATCGTCTTGCATGGAGAGGCGCAGAAACGTGCCGAAATGCTCGGTATCCGTTCATGGCTTATCAGCACCAGCCATGAGGGCGACATGGCGATCGCCAGCGTGATCGGCCTCGCTGCTCAGGCTGCGCTGAGGTAGCGGATCGCCCTTGCGTCGAGATCGACCGAGATTTCGCCGCCATTATTGGCGAGAACCTGTCGCCACACCGCGAATCCTTCCAGAATCGCGCGCTCCCAATCGGCGGCGGTGGCTTCGCCAACCTCGAGGTGCGAGGTCATGCTCTGGATTGTTCGCAGCAGTCCATAATCGACCTCGATGACGCCTTCGAGGAAGTTGTGTCTGCGCGCATAGTCGAACGCCAAGGCGGACACGCCCTCTTCGATGATCCGGGCGCGGCCACCGTCCTCCACCTCGTCGAGAAGCGGCCGGCTCTTGCGCTTGCGCTTCAGGAATGCCCGGAGGTTTGGCGACCAGCCGAGGATCGCGGCATAGGCCAGGTGGAACACGTCGTGAAAGCGATAGCCGTCCGGATCATAGGCATTGTCGCCAAGCAACGCTCCGATGCCCTCGCCATTGATCGTCATCCGGACTTTCGGCCAGGCACTCGACCCGGGTTCCTCGACCAATCGGACGACCATCTGCCGCGGAAGCCTTTCCACGTCAGGAAATTCGGAATCACGCTCCGGCGCCTGCGCACTTGTCGGCGCGAAGCGCGCGCGCACTTTGTCGAGATTTTTTTCGGCGATCTGATCGAGGTCGAGACCGAACTTGCTCGCGACATTGGCGATGTACCATAGGAGATCGCCGAGCTCCTCGCCGACCCGATCCTTGAACAATCGGTGCGCAGCACCATCCCGCAGATGTTTCTTATATTCGCTCAGCAACTGGCCGGTCTCGCCCGCTAGCCCAAGCATAGGCACGATAAGCGCAGCGGCCATTTCGTCGTCGCTCGTCCCTGGCACCTGATCGGTAAGTAGCGCCTGCGCCTGATATGACTTGAGATCCATCAATATACTCCCGACTTTGGCGCTTTCTTGTTTGCGTTCGCGGTGCCAGGCCGAGATGCCTCGAACGCTTCGTTCGGCACCGCACCGGCGGCAATACGATCATTGATACCCCATTTGGGCGGATACCAGAATTCGATAGGCTGTGCTTGGGCTGCAAACTTCTGCTTGATGCGGGTGCGGCCCGTCAGGCCCGCCGCTTCAGGATGAGCCACCCGAGCATATTTATCGACTTCGCAGAACAAGTTCTGACAATCGATCAGCTGCAATGGCCGACCCCAGAGTGACGCAAATTCGAGGCCTAGCCGCGCACACTCCTGTTCCTGCCGATCAGCCATCAATCGGATAAGCTCGGCATCGCTCAGCCCGCCTGTATCGGCGAAACATTTGCGCAGGCCATCGCGGGCACCAGGCCCCGGGATCACGAAGTCCATTTCTGAGAAATTGGTGACGTCGCTGTAGTTGACGTCGGTCACGAACTGATAGGCGAGGAAATCCCCGATGGTCGGATATTCGCGCAGCAGCTCGAACCCTTTTTGCATGGTGCGGGCTGCTGCGAGCTTTTCTGGAAGCGCCTGCGCCATCATCATCTCTAGCAACTTGAGATGATTCTGGTGCTTGGCCTTCCATCCAAAGGCTGAGCTGCCCGGCGGCATGATATAGGCGGCCGAATATACCCGGTGCCCCTCGGCCATAGCCCTAGTCAGAACCGCATCATAGCGATCGAAGCGATAATCGGCGTAGGTGATCGGACCCAGCGCCCGTTCGAGCCGCTCCCAAGTCTCAATCTTGTTGAACAGCTTGAACAGCAGGATGCGGAAGACAACCTCATCTATCGAGTTCGGCAGGTCGTCGCGGTAGATCACCTTACGGATTAAATACTGGCTGACGCGATCCGAAGCGCGGTACGCGTTTGTAAATTTGTAGACCGTCATGACCGGATTGTCAGTCCACGGCCAAGGGTTACCCAGCACACGGCGATAAAAGACGCGTTGCCGTTCAGCAGCAAAGCGCCAGTAACTGTCATATACGGCCGTCGTCTTGGCCGGCGCGAGATGGCTAGATATGATTGTAGGCGCCATGGGCGCAGAAGGCGCGGGATAATCGAAATCAAAAGTCCGCGGCGTAGCCGCAGGAATCTTGGCAGGGCGGCCGCGCTTGCGACCGCTCGTGGTACCAGTCTTTGTCACAGCGCGTCAGGCCAGCTGCGCGGCGAGCTGGAGCGGCGGGGACGGTCGCTGCGCAACGGGAGCGGGTGGTGCAAGAGAGGCGCGGGCCGCCTCGATCAGCGGCTTCATCGCGCTGTCCGTCTTGCTGATCCGTTCCAGCTTGGCCACGCCGATCGTAACATTGAGGCGCGCGAGCGGAATGTCCATTTCATGGGCCATGAAGGCGGCGAGCTGGGCAAGACCGAGATAATTACCATAGGCTTTATCGAACAACTGCTGCGTCGCGTAGAAGGCGTTCGCAACCAAACCTGCCTTGGTCGGCACGAAGCTCACATGCTGAAGGCATGGGAAACCGAGCTGGGCGGTCGCGCTGTGGTCGCGGGCGGGATCGAAGGTAGTCGCCTGCCACATCGACCGGCGCACGCCCGGACGGCTTTCATACTGACTCAGAATCCATTCCAACTGATTACCATCGCACGGCCCGCGACCGTACATCATCAGCCGCTCGAAATAGAGGCCTTTGCCATTAGCCTTGGGATTCTGCGCGCGATAGAAGGGGAATGCCATTTTGTAGAACTCGAAGAGCTTGGCGCGGTCTCCCTGCGCCATCGTCCAGAACCGCTGCGGAAAGATGGTATGGGCCACGTCCTCCACGTCGCGCTTCTTTTTACTGCCCAATAGGGCATCGAGCGCGGTCCGAACCCAAGGATCTTCTGGGACGTCATAGCCGTCGCCAAAGCCTTCGATCGTGAGGACAAGAGGGGCGATCTCATTACCCGGATGCTCCAGAATATGGAGCAATGTCCGCGAATAGGCTTCGGAAATGCTTTTGGCTGTGATCATCAGCGGTTCGGGGTTGTCCGGTCGGTCTAACTTAGTCATCTGCATCATCCTCCAAATGGCGGAATTCGGCGCGCCCGACGTAAGCCGTTCGCGCGATACGCCCGAATGCGGCCCAATCAGTTCCCGGGCGGTCAATGCGGGCCAGCCCCGGGCGCTTCGCTTCGAACAAGCGCCCGCCCTCCAGATCGGCGACCGGAGCGATGGCATCGCCATGTGCGACGGTCCCCGAGGGAAGCAGCAGCAAATGCCCGACCTCTGCATCAATCGCATGGCCGCCCGAGGCCTCGTCAGCGACAATGAGTGGGTTGGGCGTCAGTGACCCTAGAATTTGAGCGCGCAGCGTGCGCGGGGTGATCGTGCGCAACGCATCAGCCCGCTCGCGGCTGATCATCGCCTCGCCCCATAGGAGATGCGTGACCAGTGTGGAGTACCCAACGCCGAACTGGCAGGCGATGCGGTAAATTTCGATCGGGGTCGCGGTCTCCGGCTTGAGACCACGGATTGCGAAGGCATTGCGCAGGCCCAAGGTCGGCATCAGCGCATAAGCAGCGAACGTGTCGGCGCTATACTCCTCGGGCACGTCCCACGGCCGCACCGATTGGTTCTCGCGCAACTCATCGATCGATGACCCGTGCCCGAGCAGATGATGGCCAAGCTCGTGCGCGCAATTATAAGCGCGGCGGGGCAGCGGGCGCTTGCTGGAGAGATGGATACGCGGCGGTGAGCCACGCTGGTACATTCCTTCCATATTGATGTCGTTGAAGGTCACGCGAACCCCGTGCGCTTCTGCAATCGAATAGATGCAGACAGGGCTGACCAAGTCCTTACCGACTTTCAGTCGCGCGGTGATTGCTGCCTTCATGGCCTTGTCTGCCAAGGCGCGGCGGTTGTGCATCATCGTCTTGGCATGCGCTTTCATAGGTTAGGCTCCCTTCTCGTCATCGTCGGACTTCATCGCGGCGATGAGCTTCAGGAGGCGGTCAAGGTCATCGGGCTTAAGTTTGCTCAGTTCGCGAGCAGCGAGTTGCAGTTTAGGATCGTCTGTCGCTGCGCGTTCGGGGGCATCTCCCAGCAGCCATGACAGCTTCGTGTCGTAGAGGTCAGCAAGCTTTGCGAGTTCGTCAGCTGTGATCCGGCGATTGCCAGCTTCCATTTCCGAAACGGTCGGGCGGTGCATATTCATCAATTTCGCGACCTGCCCTTGAGAGAGGCCGGCGGTCTCTCGCGCAGCGCGGAGCCGTGTCGGAAGCGTCATCGCCTTGTCCAACGGAGCGTCGCTCATTTCGCGCCGACCTTTTCGGCTTCTTCGGCATCCTGCGCTTCAAGGATCTTGAGGACGAGTGCGACCGTCTGGTTGATCGCGAGCGGAATCTTTGTGTCGTCGTCGACGAAGATGTTGGTTTCGCAGGGGATCGATTTCCCGAGAGCGATACCAAGCATGCCGGCCGCGACAGGCCAAACTTTGCTTGTGAACTTCGGCAGAGCCTCGGCTGGTTTCGTGCCGCCGTCGATTACAGGACAGTCTTCGCCGCTCAACGTCTGCACAGATTGCAGCACCTCGATCAGCTTGGCTTTGATAAAGTTAGCGTCCATCACGACCCTCCATTTCTTACGGGTAGTAAGATATGCTTACCACCGCCAATGTCAAGGGGTCGCGGCGCTCGATCAATGGCTGCCTGCTCTCGGCCTGATTCCGTTGAAGTCCTTGACCTTGCACGCGTCTAAGGAGCGGGCGAGCTATACCGAATTGCTTCAAAACGGATCGTATACCCGAACGATCAGCATCGGATCACCATCGTAATCGGCATCGGTCATGACGGCGTAGCCGTCGCTAGTCTGGATGAGAACCACACAGGTCATCAGCGTCTTGGCGAGGCTCCAGGCGAACTTTTGGGCGGTGGGAAGCGACATGATCTTTGCCCCTGTTTCCGGAGCGGGGACCGTCCCCGCTCGACAGGCGCACGGGCGACCGACGCGCGGCCGCGATCACCGAAAGCGAAGCTGAAGGCCGCAAGCTGTGCTCAGCGGACCCCTTGCGGGTTGATCGTCACAAGGCTGCGCAGAGGTCAGAAGTAAGCTAGAGAGAGCGGGGCGTTCCCGGTTCGGAACGGGATGCAGCGTCGATTCACCGCCCGGAAGTTTGTCGTCGTGTCGCTCACACAGTTGACTGTCGGGGCATTGCTCCCACCAGCGGTCGGGTATGCCCCGCTCAGGTCAGGGGCTGAATCTTGCGAAAGTCGAACACGGGAATGCCGAGCTTGCGGGCCTTGTCGGCAAGGTTGTCCTGAATGCCGGTGCCGGAGAACACCACAACGCCGATCGGCAGGACGTCCAGCATCGCATCGTTGCGCTTGAACGGCGCTGCCTTGGCATGTTTTGCCCAGTCGGGCTTGAAGGCCACCTGCGTTACCTTGCGATTGTCGGCCCAGCAGGCGGCAATGCGCTCGGCGCCGGCCGGCGCACCGCCGTGCAGCAGCACCATGTTTGGATGTTTGGCGCGGACGCGGTCCAATGCCCCCCAGATGGCATCGGTATCGTTGCAGTCCTTGCCGCCGGTAAATGCGACCTTGGGGCCAGTGGGCAGCATGATCTCGGTTTCGGCACGGCGGCGGGCGGCGATGAAGTCGCGGCTGTCGACCATCGCTGCGGTCAGGGCGCCGCGGTTGACGAGGCTGCCATGGCGGGGATGCCAGGCCGAACCGGTATGGGTGCGATAGAGATCGCAGGCCGCATCGCGCATCAGTTCATGGGCGTTGCGCCGTTCGATCAGCGTAAGGCCCTGGGCCAACAATCGTTCCAGTTCGACCGATGCGACCTCGGAGCCGTCCTGTTCGCGCTGCGATCGACGCTGTGCCTGCTCGTTGTCGTCGAGCTCGCGTTCAACCCGCTCGGCGGCACGGTGGAACAGATTGACCGTCGACCAGAGCAGATCGTCGAGATCGGGTTCGAGCCGGGTGTCGGCAAGCGTACCGATCAGGGCGTCGAAAATATCTGCAACCGCACCTGCGACACGGTCGCCATCAGGTAACGGTCGCGGGTCGGGTTCGTCATGGAATGGCCGGAAGCCGTAGAGTTGCAGTTCATCGAGAATATGCGCGGTGGCGGATTGCTCCTGCGGTTCGTCGGGATCGGTCATGGCGGTCGCTCGGTTGTTGGACCGCGCCTCTCGCGGCCTTCATGGGCGAGCAAAGAGCGGGGGCGGAGCGGGTCGGCACCCTTGTGGCCGAAGCGCAGCGGAGGATGGCGAGCACGACTTTCTTGGCGCGCGAGGAGCCGCGCATCCGGGGTCCCCGCGCGGCTTGACGCGTGGGGTGGTCGCGGCGGGGAAGAAAGTCGCGCACAGCCATTGCCGGCCCGGTCGGCTTCCGCTTCTCTCGCCCCTCTCGAAGGCAGAGGCGCGGCTCTGTCAGGGAAGTGACGGATCATGGCGAACATAGCTCTGGCGCACAGACGTCACCGTCTATGCTCAGCCGATGAACCGTTCGGCATCCTCGGGGGCAAGCTGCACTCGCACCGCTGCCCGCATCTCGTCTCGGCCAAGCCGCTGCAAATCGTCGTTGAAGTCACCAAGGCTGGCAGTCAGCATCAGCGGCTCGATACCAGCCCTGATCGCGCGCTCGGCCAGCGTGCCAGCCGCATGTTGTCCAGCGGGATCGTTATCGCGCGCAATGTAGAGGCGGCGCAGCGAAGGCGCGATTTGCAACGCGGACAGGTGACCTGCTGAGAGACCGGCAATCATGGGCATGCTCGGCATGATCTGACGGAGCGACAATATCGTTTCGATGCCCTCTCCGGCGACCAAGACTGATCCGGCCCGACCGAACCGCAAGCCGTTGCCAAGGATATTACCCATGGCGCGGCGCGGGGTGGAAACGGGTGCCTTTCCGCTGCCGTTCGGATCGAGCCAGGTGCGGTGGATGCCGGTCAAAGATCCGTCATCACTGCGGACGGCTGCAATCAATGCCGGAAACGCGCTCGGCGTGCCGGGTGAATCGTCTTCGTCGGCGCGATACCAGCAGTGGGGATAGAACCGCAGCGAGCCGCACTCGCGCAGGTCGGTAATGCCACGCTGGCGCAGATAGCTCTCGGCAAGCGTGCCATGGATCGGCTGCGATATCGCCCATAGCCGTCGTGCAGCTTCCGGCGATCCGATCGGTGCGGGCGGCAGCGGTTCAAATGCCATTGGCTCTGGCGGCGGCAGAGACAGAAAGCGCTGCGCTTCGCCGAGCGTGTCGGCGAGCGAAGCCAATCGCTGGTTGGCAGCGATGAGGTCGAGCAGGTCGCCATGCTCGCCGGTCGCCGCATCGGTCCATTTGCCCGCAGCACCCTTGCCGGCGTCGGGTCCGGTCAGTCGCACGAACAGGCTGCGCCCCGGTGTGCCTTCGACATCGCCGATCAGCCAGTAGCGCCCCTGTCGGCGGCCTTGGGGAAGATAGTGGCGGCAGACACTTTCAGCATTGCGGGCAAGCTGCCGGGCAAGGTCGGATGCATCGGACATCTGATCCTCCTGAGAAAAGAAGAGGGTCCGCCGCGCCCAAGCAATCCCCACGAAGCAGGCTTCGCGGGGACCCCGATGCACGGCGGACCCTCAGTTGCGAGCGGGTCTGGGGAGCGCGACCTACTCGGCGGCGACGGCGAAGTGGGTCTCGCCCTCGGCCTCGGCATTGTCGTCGATCGGCGCTTCGTCCGCCACGGACCGTGCGCCGTCATCTGCCGTCGGCTTCGCTTCGCCAATGGCATCGGCATCGACAATGGCCTCATCGGTGGGCGACTCGACCTCGCGTTCGGTCGGTGTTGGTATGGCGCGACCCGGCGTGCGGAGCGGCTCGGGCAACCAGCCGCTGCCCTCGAGCAGCACAGCCGCACGCGCCGCCATGTCCGGCTTCTTGAGGTGGGCGATGCTGTCAGCCGTCCGTTCGCCCTTCGCTTCTGCCACCGCCTGCATGATGCGCGCCTTGGTCACCCGGCCAAGGAATGTGTCGGCCGTCGGCTTCCAACCCGCCGCCGCCATGTCGAGATCGACCGCTTGGGCAAGCTGGTCGGCATGGATAAGCGCACGCGGTCTGCGGTTGTATGCCTCGAACGTGGCGTTGACCGTGCAGGCGACGCAGTGGGCGAACAGCGACTTCTGCTGCTCGCCATCCATGTCGCCAAGCGCATCCCACAGCGCCTCGGGTTGCGCGGGCAGCAGATCGGCAAGCGCCTGGTGCCGCGCATCGATCGCCTGTGCAGAGGCCGTGTCGCCAAGCCCGGGTGCCTGCTGACCAAACCCGACATGCTTGGCGTCGAGTTCGAGGCAGCTGTCGAGCGCGTAGCGGTAGAACAGCCGCAAGACGAGCGCATGGAGGCAGGCGTGGAACGCCACCTCTGGCGACCGGGCCACTGCGTCACGCAGCGCCAGCGTGCGATGCGCGGTCAGTTCGGACATCAGCCGGTCGGGGATCGGGCGCAGGCTTTCATCCTCCTCCGGCTCAGCTGCCACCTCGACATTGTTGCTTTCAATGTCGACCTGAGCGCCTTCGTGGCTGGTGCCGTTGTCGGCGTGGCTGTTATGGTCCCCGCTAACGGCGCCCTGCTCGGGCTCGATGGGCAGTTCGTCCTCGGGCCGGACGAAACCGCGCTCGATCCGCAAGCTGCCATCCGGCGCAATGCTGGCGAACGCACCGGCCCGCGCAACCTCGTCGGCGTCATAGGCCAGCGGTCGCTGGTCGAGCGCCTCGATCGCGGTTTCCAGTTCGCCGAGGCGCTCATCGATCTCGTCGGGAAGTTCGGGCGAGTCCTCATGCTCGGCCATCAGCGCGTCATATTCGGCTTGGAGGGCGTCGCGCGTGGCCTGTTCCTCCGCGCTGATCTCCACCGGCGTGCCGCGCAACTGGCGAAGCCCATAGCTGTGGCCATAGGGGAAGTCGGGCGCTGCATCGATCCAGCGCCAGCCTTCGGCCTGCACCTTCATCGCCTCCTCGTGCAGGCGCTCGGAAACCATCAGGTCGACGAGGCCGACATCCTGCAGCCAGCCGCCATCATCGCCCTGGAACAGGTCGCGCATGACGCCGCCGCCCGCCTCGATATAGGCGTCGATGTCGATGAACCGGGCGCGCTTGTCGCATGCACGCACGGCGCCTTCGGTCAGCATCCGGCGGATCGCGTAAGGCTGGTGGTCGTAGGAGCCGGCGAGCCACTCATAGACCTGCTCCTGACGCTCATGGTCGCCGTTGACGGTGAACGCCATCAACTGGTCGAGCGTGATCTCGTCCTCGGCATAGGCGTCAAGGATCTTCGGCGACACGCTGGCAAGCTTCAGACGCTGCTTGACCACGGCCACCGACACGAACTGGTGCGCGGCGATTTCTTCCTCGGACTGGCCCTTCTCGCGGAGCGTCAGAAAGGCACGGAACTGGTCGAGCGGGTGCAGCGGTGCCCGCTGGATGTTCTCGGCCAGGCTGTCTTCCTCGGCATCGCCCTCGGTGCGGATAATGCACGGCACCGGCGCGTTGCGCGGCAGCTGCTTGCGCTTCACCAGCAATTCGAGCGCGCGGTAGCGACGGCCGCCCGACGGCACTTCGAACATGCCGGTCTCGTTGCCATCGGCATCGACGACGGCGCGGACGGTGAGCGACTGCAACAGCGTGCGCCGCGCGATGTCCTCGGCAAGATCCTCGATGCCGACTCCCGCCTTGATGCGGCGGACGTTGGACTGCGACAGCACCAGCTTGTCGAACGGGATGTCTTGGCTGACGCTGAGCGCGAGCTTGGGATTGGACTTGGGCATGATACTTCTCCGGACGGCCCGGCCGGGAGCCTCTCTCCCGACACCTCGAACCGTCACGAAGCGCAGCGCCGCCCTCTTCCTCTCAAGAGAGCGACGCCGCGTATCGGAACGACGGTGGAGACGAAGTCTTACGCCGCGACCCGGTCGAACAGCTTCTTGGCGCGCGCCTCCAGATCAAGCCGGGCGTCCTGCTGCGTCTTGCCGCGCGCGAAAGCGGTGATGCCCTGCACAAAGTCGAACACGGACTCGGGCGGGCGTCCTTCTTCCGCGAGCACCGTGTCGATGATCCTGGCGGTCTCGGCCTTGCCGAACCCGCGCTTGCGCAGGAAATCGGTGCGATCTTCGTCCGAGCGCGCGACGATGCGCTCGCGTGCCTGCCGGATGCCGTTGACGAAGGGTAGCGGCGAGGAATCCGCGAACTGCGTCAGCGCCGGTGCGGCCTCATGCGCGAAGCGATTGGCGGCGTATTTGCTGTGCCTGATGCTGATTTCTTCGAAATCCTCGACACCCCAGAGATTGCGGTTCTGGCAAACTGCGCGAAGGTAGAAGCTGGCGATGCCGAGCGTTTTGGCGCCCACCTCGCTGTTCCAGCAGTAGAAGCCCCGGAAGTAGAGGTCGGGCGATCCATCGGGCAGCTTGCCCGCTTCGATCGGGTTGAGGTCGTCGACCAGGAACAGGAACACGTCGCGGTCGGACGCATAAAGCGTGGTCGTGTCGGCGCTGATATCGACCATCGGGTTGTAAATGCCAGTCGACCAGTCGAGCACGCCGGGCACTTTCCAGCGGGTATCGCCTGTGCCGTTTCCAGCGATCCGCTGCACGGCGGCAACCAGTTCATGGTCGTAGATGCGGCCATAATCCGGGCCGGTGACGGCTCGCAATTCCATGCGGCCATCATCGGTCTCCAGCGTCTTGACCTGCTCGGCGCGGTGGTTGGTGAGGCCATACTGGAGGTTGATGCCCGCCAGCGGTGCCGGAAGCTGGCGCAGGTACGCCGCTGGCGCGCCGACCAATGCCGCCAACTGGCCGAAGCTCCAATGTGTTGGTGAAATCGGCTGTTCGGCACCGGGCAGGATCAAGTCGAGCTGTTCGGCATTGTCGCGGCTGGCTTCGACCCGGACGGCGGCGCTCTCTACCGTCCGCGTTCGGCTGCGCTCGGCCCGGCCTTTCACCGATGCCATCAGCGCATCGAGCGACAGATAGCGCTCGTCAGCAGGGCGGCTGAACCATTCCGACGAAACCCGACCGACCCGCTGGCCGCGACCGACATCGACCTTGTAACCACCGCTCCAGTCGGGGCTCGAGTCGAGAACTTGAACTTGTGTCATGGCATGTCTCCGCGACGGTCCGGCCAGGAGCCTCTCTCCCGACACTTGAACCGTCACGGCGAAAGCCGCCGCCCTCTCACTCTCACTCTCACAAGGAAATCAACACATCCGGTACCATAAGCGTGACACACGTCGCGTGCTTTCCTACGCTTACGGACACGACACATGCCGTGCGATAAAGACAGTCTGTCTTTGCTCAGGGTCCGCAATGCCGATTCGTCGTTTCTCAAAAATTGTTTCAGATGTGGAGTTGACCAAACTGCTTCGACGCTTCGAGGCTGGCACCACTATCGATGTCAACAAGACGATCCACTTTCACCATTTGGACTCGGACGAACTGGAGCGGATCTTGCCTGATGCCTTCGAGGCGGACCCAGGCTTCACGGGTCGCCAAGTCCGCTGTTTATTGCGCGAAGCCCTGTGGAGCAGCCGAAAGAAGGGGCCGCTTACCATCGACTCGCTCGTGGCCGAAGCGCACCGCATTGCCAAGAAGCAGCTGGCGCAGCCCCAGAAACGCTATGCAATGTGGACCAAGTTTCGCGCGCGACAGATGCCATTCTCACCCGGCTTTCGACTAAACTGGAATGGCGTCTTGCTGGAGAGCGCCAACCATCTGCCGGGCTACATGGCAAAGGGCGAGTATTTTCTGAACGGCCATGGTCGTATCGATCCCAGTCGCCCCGTTTTCTTCTGCCATTTAATCGCAAGATGCGAGGCCCGGCACGAGGAGAATGCTGTCGATCAGATGCTGGATGCGACCGACCTCTTCATGGCGCTGTTCAACATGTACGAGATGTGGGGACGTTGGTCGAAAGGCGGTGAGCAATGGGCCGAGGGCAAGCTTTGGCACGGCCCTTATCATTTCGTGTTCGAGGGTCAGCGCTTTCTCGGTGAAGAGCACGTCTGGTATAGCCCCAACTTCGACGAAGAGGCCTGGGGTATTCACCCCATCGATATGCCCGCCGTTTTGCGTTTCATCCCGCGTGTCCGGCGGGCGCTTTCCGCCTTGGACAGGCACCCGCTGCGTGATCTGCTGATCAAAGTTCTTCGCCTGATGCAGAATGCGATGAGTTCGCGTGACCAGAGTTACAGCCTGCTGCGATACTGGTCAGCGCTGGAGCAGCTTTATGGCGATCCGCATGGACGAGAGAAAAGTTATTCACGCATCATCCAGCGCGCATCCTTTGCCGAGCATGACAAGCAGATTGCGCGCTGGAAGCTCGGTCACATATCGCGCATCCGCAACGAATACGTCCACGCCGGTGACAATGACGACGACCTGCGCGTGATGGCGCAGTATCTGCGGATGCTGCTGTCGCGGCACGTCAATTATCTGCTGTTCCATGCCCCCCAGGTCGAAAGCCATAGCCATTGGCTCGAGATCGTGGACCTGCCGGGAGATGAATCGGTGTTGGTCGCGCGCAAGTCAGTCATCGATCTGCGCATTGGGCTGATCCGGCAGGGGAAGGAACACAATGCGACACCCAAAGAGAGCGATTAATTTTCAAAGCATTTTAGCTGCTGGGCTACAAATTTTAGATATTTTCTAATCTCGATCCGATTAATCTCTATGCCAGTTTGTGCATGGAAGCTACAAAGCGGCATGGAATCTAATCTCCGCACCCTCGGCCCTAACGAGACTCGGCTGATGCTGTCGCTCGCGGAGGATGACCGCGACATCGTGTCTGCGACCGAGGTGATAGATTTGCTCGGTTCGGAAGCCACGGCACGCTCCGTCATTCGCAGCTTGCTGCGCAAGGGCTGGCTCACGCGCCTGGTCGGCGGGCGATACATGGTGCTCCCGCCCTCGCACGGGCCTGAAAATATGGGCGAGAATAATGTCCTCGCGCTAGCCTCCGCGGCTGTCGAGCAATCCTATGTCGGATGGTGGTCAGCGGCATCTTTTCATGGGCTGACGACCCAGCGGCCGCGCGTCGCCACAGTCGCGGTTCTCAAGCAGCGCGATGACGTGACGATCGAGGGGCATGCCGTCCGGTTCGTTCAGATCGCCCCACGCAAATTCTTCGGTTTCGCCGAAATCGAAATCTACGGCCGCACTGTCCGTCTCTCGACGCCGGCCAAGACCGTCATCGATTGCATCGACCGGCCGGCGCTCGCTGGTGGCCCCTCCGAGGTCGCGCGCATCGTATTTGGCGCCTCCCGCAGCGTGGAGACCATCGATCTCGTTGCGGACGCGCTACGAATGCAGTCACAATCGTTGTTGCAGCGCCTCGGCTTTCTTGCCGATCTCGTAGGCTGGCATTTACCGGACACCGACCGTGCCCAAATCCGCGCGGCGATTACGCCGTCGGCGCGATCGACCTTTGGTCGCAAGGAACGGCGGCCGGACGACATCGGCTATGTCAGCGACTGGGGCTTGTTCGTACACGCTACGGAAAACGACCTACTCGCTGATGTTCCCAGAATGTCGTCAGGGTCACGCTAATGCTAACCACAGCCGAGCTTCGCAATGTGGCCAGGCGCTCGGGCGCCCGCGACATCGGCAATGTCGAGATCGACGTCCTTCTCACCCATATTCTTCAGCTGTTCCACGAGCGCGGCCTGCTTGAACACCTCGCGTTCAAGGGCGGGACGATGCTGCGCAAGATGGTATTCGGTCCGCGCGGGCGGCTGTCGACCGACCTCGACTTCACCAAATGCAGCGATATCGACGGCGACGATCTTCTTCTCGAAATCGCCGCGACCCTCCACGACGCGCCTTATCACGACATCACATTCCTGTTGGAGCGTGACAAGGATTGGTATCGCATCGCCGACGGCCTGTCGGCCAATCCGCTATGCACTCACGAAGCCAACAAGATCGGCGTGCGCATCAAAATTCAGGTCAGCACACGCGAGATGCCGATTTTGCCGGTGCTGCCGCTCGCCCAGCTCGAACAAGACTATTTCAAGCTGCTGCCGTTCGAACCCGCCGCGATTCCCTGCCTCGCCTTTGAAGAGATCGTCGGCGAGAAGATTCGCGCCGCCAGCCAACGATCGAAGGTGCGCGATCTCCATGATCTATCCGAGATCGCCAAGCGCGCGATCAATCGTGACCTCATCCGGTCACTGGCGGTGTTGAAGCTATGGGGCGTCGACGATGCATTGTCCTTCGGCCGTTTCCGCGAGCGCATCGAAACCGCGGACTACGACGTCGACGACTTGCGCATGCTTCTGCGGCGCGACGAAAACCCTGATCTGAAAGCTCTCACCGGCCGGGTGATCGAGGGATTTCAGTTTCTCGGCCAACTTACCGATGCCGAGCGTGCCCTTGTCGCCGACGCACGAGGGCAACTGCGCGACGAGGCGCTGGCATTGGTCGAACAATTGCGTGCGGGGGCCGCCGGGTGAGAGAGGACGAGGATGCGGTGGATGATAATCCGCCCCGCCGGGATGCCTCGCCCGAGGCCACCGGCGGAATCGGCACGAGCTATGAGCATGTTTGTATCGCGGCCTATCTCGCCGCATTGCTGACGCGATCGCATGCCCCGGTGTGCCCCGGCGTCGTCACCAGCATTGCCCTTCAACAAAAAGCGAATGGACGTCCATTGGACGATGTCGTGATCGGCTGGGAGGACGATGCCGGTCGCAAGGGAACGGTTGATCTTCAACTGAAGCGCCGTCTTCCGGTTTCGGCCGGAGAAAAGTCGGATTTCGCCAGAATCGTAGCCGACGCGTGGGAGACGATGAAGCTCTCCGACTTCGTCGATCGGCGAGACCTCGCCGGCGGGCTGAGCGAATTGATCTCGTCGGCCAATCACTATGCCTGCCAAAAGCTGCGGGACCTCGCTGCCGAAAGTGATCCGGCCGGTTTTGCGAAGGCTGTCGCGACCCAGGTAGATGGTGCGGCGCGAAAGGCTAGCACCGCGGTGCTGGAAGTCCTGACACGATCGCTCGGAGCGGCACCGTCCAGCGCCGACATGCTTTTCTTCTGGCGCAATTTCGTCGTTGGGCGGATGGAAACAACTGCACAACTCGGGATCGACCGGCTGCGTGCGATCGACCTGTTGAGCCAGATCGCGCCACCCGACGGTGCCAATCCGACCCAATTGTTCGCTGTGCTCGAAGCCCTGGCGAGGCAGCTCAACGTCCATGCGGCGCATGTCGATCGCAAAATGCTGGTCAGCTTGTTGGAGGAGCGCTTTGGAACACGAGTATCGCCTTTGCCAGGCGGCCTTCCCGATGCATTGGAAGCAGGCCGCCGCGGTGCGGCTCTGGAGCTTGAGGGATTTCGAGATCAAGCCGTAGCGCAGTTGATCGATCCGCTCTTTGCGACACAAGACGGCGAAGGGCGAAAAGCGACAGAAAGGCTGGTCCACCTCGACGGGGTCGAAGCTGAATTGAGGGCCTCCCGCTCGCTCGTCGTGGTTGGCGAGCCTGGTGCCGGCAAGTCGAACGCGCTCGCCCAGATCGCCGTGTCGCTCTTGGGGCAACCCGGGCTGGTCCCGATCGTCCGAAGCCTGCCGTCGCTCGCCCTGCACAAAACCGCCATCGTCTCGCAGCTGTGCGGGAAGGGAAACTTCTCCGACTTTTCCGAGGCACATTTCGCGACGCTGGCACGAAGCAGTCAGGCCGTCTTGCTTTTCGATGGTTGGAATGAACTGAACCCGGAGCAGCGGCAATGGGCCTGGTCCGAGCTTGAAACGCTTCGGCGCGACTATGCCAACCTGCTGCTTGTCATTGCCACCCGAGCAGGGACCGCGAGCCCGTTCGCGCAGGCGGCCTTACTTGAAATCCAACCGTTCGACCGCGATCGACAGCTTGAAACAGCAGCACGCTTGATCGGTCCGATAGGGCACGATCTCGTCATCCGTGCCCGCGCCATCCCGGCGCTTCGCCCTCTACTGCGAACTCCGATCTTCCTATCAGCGATCCTCCGGCAAGGCGCCTCGGGAACGCTCCCGGCCGATCGTGAAACCGCCATCGCCGGGCTCGTTGCGGATGCGGGCGGCGCCCCGGCCCGACGAGAACAATTACGCATCGCGCTCGATGGCCAGCAGAACGTGTTTTTACAGGCGATCGCCGATCACCTGATGACCGCGGGGACGACCTTCGCCGCAGAATCCGCGCTTTTCCAGGTCCTCGGCGCAGTCGCTGCTGATTTGAAGGCGCGCCAGCTGCTTGCGCAGCCGATCTCCGCCCAAGGCGTGCTCGATCTTCTTGTCAGCCATCATTTGCTGGTTGGCACCGGCGCCCTCGGCGAACGAACGATCAGTTTTCAGCATCAGCTCATCCAGGAATGGTTTGCATCGCAGAGCGTCGAGACCCTCATCCTTTATCAGACCGATGGCGCGATCGACACCACGCTACGCAACCTGATCGATGCGCCGTTCTGGTCCGTGACGATCCTCTTCGCTGTCGATCGTCTGAGCCGGTCGGCAGCCGCAGAAGCACCACTACGAACACTGATTCTGACGACGATCGGTATCGAACCATTCCTGGCCGCCGATTTCCTTCTTCTGGCACGTGACCGCATCGATGCGGCGCTGGATGAGCAGATTATCGCCTTCGCCAATCGGTGGCTTGAACTCGATTCAACGCGGGCGACAAAATTCATGCTCGCGACTGGAATGACGCAGTTCGCCGATCACCTTTGGGCGACTTTGAAGGCGAGCAGGGCACTCGCCTTCGATCTGCGTCGATCCGGCCGCAGTTTCCCGATCGGCGCGCTGACGGAAAACTGGGACCGGGAGTTTCCCGGACTTGATAGCGAGACACGCCGCCTTCTGCTGATCGACCTTGTCGAGCAAGGCGACGCTGCCAGTCTGGCGCTCAGCGTAGAAGCTGCGGCAAAAGACCAGAGTGTCGACGTGGTGGCGGGCGTTATCGACTATCTCGATTTTCGGGACGAACGCGCATCGCTGGACCACCTGCTGGACAAGTTACCAAAGGCGATTTGGGCCGAACTCGCCCGTGGCCGCATACCGGACAATCTTGCCGATCGGCATCGTACACGCTGGCTGCGCCAACGCCGCAAGCGGTTCAAGCGAGCCGAGGGCTTTGAATGGATCAATCTGGCGCTGGAATTCGACTGCGCCAAACCAGCGGCGATCATTGATGCAGCATTGGATCTCAAGTCGGACAACCATTGGTCCAGCTACGAACTGGAACAGCGACTATTTGAGCGCTTCCCGTCAAACTTCCAGGCAGCGCTGGTGTCAAGGCTGCTGAGAGACGGCAAACTACCCTATCGAGCGTCGCAATATCTCATCGATGTCGAACCAGCCGAACAGACAGCACTTCGCGCTATCGCTCTTTCCAAAGATGCGCATTTCCCTCGCCGCCAGCTGGCCGCGCAACTACTGGCGCCCGAGCTTGTCGCGGGGCTGATCGATCATATGATCGCCTGCGCGGGAAATCGCGATGCACTGCGCACCCCCGACACGCAAGAGGTGCGCGATGCCTTGCGCAGCGTCCGCCTCAATCTGCTGGTGCCGGACGTCATCGGACGGTCCGTGGCCGATGCCGACCAAGCGGCGGTCCTCATTTCGCTCCTGGCCGATTGGCGCGGCGCGGACGAAGAGCGGCGTTTCACTGTCACGGCTGAGGAGCGCGCATCGTTGATTGAGCGCGCGCACAACTGGGCGGCATTGCTCCTCGCGCATCCTGATCTGCGGCGCCACGATCTGGCCGAGCTGGGCCGCCTAATCGGCCGACTTACCGATGTATCACTGCTGCCCACCTTGATGAAAATCTGGGACCGGGATCGCTCCCAGCAGGCCGAAGAACGCGCTGCGCGTGCACTGGACCCGCATGGACCGCGCGCGAGTGAAGCCTTTATGGGCTACGATAATCAGTATCGTGCAGCGGCGCTCGCGATCGGCGGCGGCGAGATGATCAACACCATGATCGCGCGGCTCGATGATCCTGTTTGGGAACATGATGCCGCAATTGTGCTCGGGCAGTTGCTGGAGGTCGATCCGGTCGAGCGCGGTCCGATGGGTCCTAAAATGAACGACCTGGCCACACGCCATGCGCGCCTGCGCGAACGCAGTGCCAGTACGCCGCACCCTGTCGCTGCAAGATTGATCGACAGGATCGATGCACTGGTTGCTCTCGGCGACATGGATTCGATTGCGCGCGCGTTTCAGCTCGCCGGTCCGGTCACTCTCATGAATTACGGCAATCGCCGCCCAAGCCTGTTGAACCTGATCGAAGTGGGCAAGAACAACGGTCTGCTGCGGGATTTCTGCAAGGCATTTACAGATCGGGGCGAGTTTCTTCCGGCTCATATCGTTCGCCACGGAATCGCACTCGGTGTCGCCGCCCTGGGCGCGATGAAATGGGTTCACGAGAACGATTATTGGCGCGTCGAAGACTGGTTGCGTCTCATCGCCTATGCCGATGATGCAGAGGCAGCGCTGCCGCCGTTCGATGAACTGCCAGCCGAGCTGGTGCGCCGATACCGGCTGCGCGATCTGGTTTACAAAATCGGCTACTCGACATCGCCGAAAGCGGTCGCCGCGCTCGTGGAACTGCTGCGACGGTCACCAGACTTGTTCAACGAGGGTTGGCCGGAGGCTATCGCCAGGATCGGCAGCCCAGAGGCCGGCCACGCCCTGCTCGACGCCATCGAAACAGCGCCAGGTGATGCCAAAGAATGGCGCAACACCTATGCGCTCCGACAGGCGCTCGCCTCGGTCGCGGCGCGACCGGGAGCGGTGCGGACGCGAGCGATGACGATGCTTCGTGAGACCCGCCATCCAGCCAAAAGGGCGGCTCTGGCCGACGCGCTGGCGCAGACGATGGATGAGCCGGATGCCATTGAGCTGCTGACCTATGCCGCCGAGCCCGACGGCGGCGTGATTGCGGGGGTGCTGATCGACAGACTTGAGCACGCGGCGGTGTCGCGGCTTCCGATCGAGGGCATGTCGAACACATTTGAGCTGGAGGGTGCGCCTTTGCCGCGATTGCGGCAATTGGCCTTCAGCCGGCTCCTCGCGAACCCGGAGCATTCGGTGTTGCGGTCCTGCCTGCAAGCGATCGATCATCTGCGTGACGAATATGGCAAGCCCGTCACCGAGCCCTATCATCCCGATATTGAAAACGGTCATGCCTGGCCCACCGCGGCCGAGCCGCTTTGGCTTGCTCTCGGATCTCAGGCCGAGCGAGGGCGCTGAAGATGGACCCGCGCACCATAAGGGCGCTGGCCGAGATGACCGACGAAGGTCGCTTCGAGCAAATGGCGCTTGCCATCCTCCACCATGCTGAGCCGCTCTGCGCATGCCTGTCGCAGCAAGGTGTTAACGCGAGCGGCAAAACCCGTGCATCGCCCGTCGACAATATCGGATTCGTGCGGGGAGCAACACCGCCACATCTAGTCGCCATTCACCACACAACCGCGATCGAGAGAGATCTTCGCGCAAAGTGGATGACCGAGCCGTCCGATGTCAGGAGCATCAGGATCGGCGATATCGCGAAAACCGCCAAGATTGTCGCGGAGGAGCGGGATAGAAAACCCGAACTCGCCGCGACCCTGTTCCTGACAACAAATCGCGAACCGGACGAAAAGCTCGTGCGCGATGCTGTGTCGCTCGGCGCACAATTTGGGATCACCATCGATATCTGGTCACGGGTACGATTGGCGCGAGTGCTCGATCTTGATCGGATTGGCCAGTCGATCCGACGCACGTTTCTCGGGATCGAGCAGGAACTGTTGTCGCCCGACCTTTTGTCCGACCTGTCCAGAATGAGCCTCGGCGCGCTGGCGCCGCCGGAGCTATCGGTCAGTTGGATCGCACGGGACGTCGACCGACAATTTCTACAGTCTCGACGGCCAGTGAGCTTCGTGATTGGCGAGTCCGGCTCTGGGAAAACGGTCGCATGCCTCCGGGCCATGACGCATTGGATCACCGCCGGCGGTTTCGCGCTCATTCTTTCCGAAGATATCATCGATACGGCCACGTCGCTCAGCGGCGCCGTTCTGACCGGGTTGCGGCGTCTTCATCCCGAGCTTGCCGACACGCCCGGCGCCCTTTCGCTTGCCACCGCAACCCAACCCCTCCTTCTGGTGATCGAGGATATCAACCATTCCGCCAATCCCGGTCGCGCAATCGAGAAGGTAGCGCGATGGGCCGGCGATCCGGTCTCGGACGAGCGACGTGGCGTACCGGCATGGCGGATTTTGTGTCCGGTCTGGCCACGCTTCCTAAACGGTCTCTCCGAACAAAGCCGCCGCTTGGTCGAGCCGCTGCTCGTGCAGCCCAAGCCATTTACCGAGCATGACGGCATCGCCGCCTTGGAAGTCAAGGCGCAGATGATCGGATATCCGATCAGCACAATGGCCGCCTATGCGCTGTCAACCGCACTGGCACACGATCCGCTTTTGATAGGCCTGCACGACCTTGGCACGACATCGACTGCCGATACGGTCATCGCTGACTTTGTGGAGCGCTCGTTGCTTCGTTGCGAGAACCGTACTGGGACGCCTGCCAGCGAACTGCGTGTCGCCTTGGTGGAGATGGCAAAGCACATGCTCCAAAGGCGCTTGCTGTCGCCAACCTGGAGCGATGTTTCGAGTTGGCCGTCCCTTCATGCGCAGGTCGACGCCCTGCGTCAGCTATTCGCGCATGGCGAGATCATTCGCCTCGAGGGAAGTACCGCGAGACAGAAAGTCGGCTTTCGCCACGATCGCGTTCGCGATCACTTGCTGGTCGCGGCGGCTGCAGCGCTGCATGACGCCGCGGCACTTGCTGACGATATGATAACCGACCCTTTTCTGGCGGAAATCTTCGGGTCGCTGCTGCTCGATCGCCTCGGCGAGCGCGCGCTTGTCGAGCGTGTTTGCGCTGGCAGCCCATTGGCGATTTTCCATGCGCTGAAGCGCGCGCATCATGGGACAGAAAACAGGTCAACTCTGACGGCGATCGCAGCGCAGTGGCTCGCGGCAGTGGAAAATCGCGGCAGAGACAAAAGCGCGTTGCGGGCCGAAATGACAGTGGTCCTCATGGACGCAGAAGGGCCGGATATCATCACGCTCGCCAAGTCGTTTCCGGACAGCACCCCGCATAGCCGGATGGCGCGCCTGCGGAATGGCGAGATCGAAGCGGGCGTCGAGGATTGCCTCCAACGGCAATTTTACAACCGAGCGCAATGGCGTGAGAGACAGATCGAGCACGCCAAGTTCACGCATGCCACCACTCTATCTGACGCGCTGTCTGCGAGGTTGCGAGAGCCTAAGATAGATGGAGATGTTCGAGCGGCGCTGCTGAATCTCGCAGGGAGCATGGCCGATCCGCGCCTCTTACCGGCGATAAGCGCGAGCTGGGAATCCGACGAAGCGCGTATTGATCGGCTTGACGATTACCTTTGGGCCTTCGCTTATTGCTGCACGTCGGAAAACGCTGAGGCCGTTCTTCGCCCAATCTGCGCGGCCTGGGGAGCCTTGCCGCAGGAACGAAATGGCGGGATGCCATCACCGCGCGACGATCTCGCCGATAGCGGTATCCGCTGGTCGTTCGAACGTCGGCCTCCAGGGCCGGCAATCGATTATCTGGTCAAACGCGGCGAACAAGGCGATCTTGAGTGGCAAATCTACTATCTGCTGCATGGTGTTGACCACCCGGCCGCTGTCCGGTTTTCGATCCGCGCCATGGCAAAGGCTCGGGCGAAGTCAGAGCAATGGTACTATGTCAATTTCCGCAACGGATCGGATCACTGGCAACGTTACGCCGATGAATTCGGCATTCATATGTCGGCGGAAAATCGCGCTTGGCTGCGCGAGCACTGGCAGAACGGCTCCGGTGATTCCCATGAGCGCATCGCCGCCTTCGATCTATGGGTTTCCAGCTGGGGCGATGACGATCTCGGTCATATGCGCGCGCATCAGGATGATGAGCTGCTGAGCGATCGGATTCTGAGGCGGCGGCTTGAGCGCGGCGACGCTGACGCAATTCCGCTTCTGCTGCCAAAGTTGCAGGGGGAACAGCAACGCTACTGGTGGCAGTTCACCCGAACGGTCTGGTCGGATGACCTCACCGACGCGTTACGGGATGCTTTCGAGCAGCGCGCGGCCCAAATCGCGCAGTCCACGGATCTTCGCTCCGACATCGATCACGCGCTTTTTGAAGCCCTCATCCGGCTACCGTTGGCAACAGCTGAGGCATTGCTGCAGGAGTATTGGGAGTCGGTATCGACCTCGCCCGAGCTTGTTCAGGCCGCGCTCTATCTTGCGACCCCACCCTTGCTCCAACGTGCGGCAACGGCCATCGCTGCGTCGCCCAACCCCACCGAAATATTCAAGTTTCTGACAATGCACTTTGGGGTGAAACAACGAGGGCATCCTGGCCTTACGCGACCAGAACAGATTGTCGGCCTAGCCCCTTATTTTGATTTCATTGAGGAAAAGGACCTCGACTGGTTGGCTGAGGGCTGCAACGCGGTTGGATGGTTCAATCTGCGGCGACGTTTGTTCGACCCAAAAATCCCCAACTCTTCGGAATGCTGGACCGAAGCGCGCCTTCCCGGTCTGTTTGACCGGTTGGCGGAAGAGAAACGCTTCGCCTCGCTCGACATCGAGCGCGTCTTGGAGACTGGCTTGTCATGGCCGGCGGTGGCTGCCGCGCTGAAAAATTGGATCAAGGAGCGGCCCCACGAGGACGCGCTTTGCCTTGCCGCTGAAATCTTAGAGGACAACGCCCGGCGCGCTGATCTCGATATTCTTAGGGCTTGGCCCGGTAAGATGACGGACAAGGGACAAGCGCTGATTGCAAACACTGAATCTATCGTGCGACATCGGACGGTGGATTAATCATACCGGGACGCCTGACAGTATCCCGGCGCGACTGCGGAAAAATGCCTGCGCGTCGCCAAGCCTTATCGAGCGCTGCCAATGAAGGGTGCGATACCATCGAAAACAAGCGATTTGGTCAGAAAATCAGTGATTACCCGGTGATTACTTCTACTACAAACCCTCACAGAATGGAGTAAATTTCCTTTATTTATCCATATCTTAATGGATTTTAATACCTATAGTGTGGTATTTCCGGTATCGCCGGAAGCCTGAATAACCAAATAGGTAAATTTTATTTGACAGCGTCACGCTGTTTGGTTAGAGGAAGGCATCATCGCAATTCGACTCGTTTAACGGCGCGGTGCTTCGAAGCCACCTCGGCAGGGCTGAAGGATCAGCTTTGCAGATTGATCGTTCATGACCGCCAGCAAAGGTCAGCGCGCTGGTCTGGCGCGTCATTGCATTGATGTTTCGACAATCCGGCGGCGTGCGGGCGCGCGCCGTCTGCGAGGACTCGGCTCGTCCCGTTTCGGGAACGTACGGATTCGCTTGCTATTGTCTCATATCAGGCACAGCATGATCGTCCCATGAAGCTGTCCGGGAGCTTCCACGGGTGAACGATATTTTGGAGAAGATTGCTGAGGCTCCCAGCCTGCCGCTGCTCTGGCGGCGGATGACTCGCTATTACGCTCGCAACGGTTTTGGGGCGGTGAGCTACTACTGGGTGAAGTCGGGCACCAACATGCCTGCAACGATGCCCCTGCAGTACGGCTTTTCGAAGAAAGAAGTCGCGCTCTACGCCTCTTTCGATTTTCAGCGGCTCGATATCGTGCCACGCGCGGCGCTGGCGGCGGGGATTGCGATCCGCTGGCGAGACGCCTGGGCCAACACGGAACTGACAGCGGAAGAACGAGCCTTTCTGGAGGCTATGCAATCCATCGATTTCGAGGATGGCTATTCGTTGCCCTGCTATGGTCCCGGCAACCGCAACGCTGTGGTCGGCCTTGGCAAGATCAAGCCGGACGCGGACCTCAGCCATGAGCATCTGATCCAGATGCACTTCGCCGCGCAATCGGCACATCTGCGGATCTGCCGGATGTTCTCCGAGGATGGGGTGCGTGATCGCCAGCTTTCGGCGCGGGAGAAAGAAATCCTGCACTGGGTCGCGCGCGGCAAGAGCAACAATGTGATTGCCGAAATTCTGGAGATCTCACCGGGGACGGTGGATACCTATATGCGGCGGATCTACGAGAAGCTGGAGGTCTCCGACCGGACGTCTGCAGCGGTGAAAGGTGTGGGGATGGGATTGATCGCGGCTTGAGGGCTGGAGAGTCGCCGGCTTGCGCTTGCTCCCTCCCTGCCGTTCGCCTTGAGCTTGTCGAAGGGCTGTTCTTCTTCTCGTTCGTTGAGAAAAGGAAAAGCGGTCCTTCGACAAGCTCAGGACGAACGAGGATCTAAGCGTGACATGACGGTGCGCTGAAGAACTACAATCGAGATCGAGTTACAGCCGCCGCTCCCCGTGAGCCGGCGGCTTTTTCATGTCTGCCAAGGAGACGATCAGGTGAGATGGTTTGGACGAAAAGCTGCGGCGGCTCCGGCGCGGCCGCCGCTGGCGCGCGCCTGGTTAGGGCTGGGGTGGGCCGGGGCGGGCGATTGGCCGCAAAGCTATGAAGCGCAGCTCAAGGCGGGTGTGCTCGCCAATCCGGTGGCGCAGCGCGCGGTGCGGCTGGTCAGTGAGGCTGCGGGCAGTGCGGCGCTGCATGCCATGGCGGCGCGGACCCAGGATGCGGAGGCGGCGTTGGCGCTGCTGCGGCAGCGGGTGGCGGGACAGAGCCTAATCGAAACGCTGGCTGCGCATGTGCTGCTCCACGGCAATGGCTACGCGCAGATCGGCCATGGCGCGGACGGATTGCCCGCGCGCCTCTATGCGCTGCGGCCTGACCGCGTGGCGATTGAGCAGGATGCTGCGGGCTGGCCGGTCGCCTATCGCTACCGGGCTGGGGAGAGCGAGGTGCGCTATGCGAGCGAGGACGCGGCGGGGCGCACGGCAATCATCCATGTAAAGGCGATCAATCCCGCCGATGATCATTATGGCCTTGGGTGCCTGGGCGCGGCGGCAGGTGCAGTGGCGATCCACAATGCGGCGACGCAATGGAACAAGGCCTTGCTCGACAATGCGGCGCGGCCCTCCGGGGCGCTCCTTTATGCGCCGGGCGACGGCAGCGTGCTGGCACCGGAACAGTTCGCGCGGTTGAAGGAAGAGCTGGAGAGCGCGTTTCAAGGAGCTGAGAATGCCGGACGGCCGATGCTGCTGGAAGGCGGCCTCAGTTGGCAATCAATGAGCCTCTCGCCCAACGAGATGGATTTCGTGGAATTGAAGGCAGCGGCGGCACGGGACATCGCTCTGGCCTTCGGCGTGCCGCCGGTGTTGATCGGGATGCCGGGCGACAGCACTTACGCCAACTATCGCGAGGCCAACAAGGCGCTCTGGCGGCAGACCGTGCTGCCGTTGCTCGCAAAGCTGCTTGGCGCGCTGGGGCAGGGGCTACGCGATTTCTGGCCGGAACTGACGCTGGATGTCGATCTCAACCGGCTGCCGGCCCTGGCCGAGGACCGGATGCTGCTCTGGGATCGCGTGGAGAAGGCCGACTTTCTCTCGACCGAGGAGAAGCGCACAATGCTGGGGCTGGATGCCAGCCGGGTATGAGCGCGCAGGGTGGGCCGGTTCGGTTCGCGGGCTATGCGGCGATCTTCAACCGGCTGGATCAGGGCGGCGACATTATTGCGCCGGGCGCGTTTGCGGCGAGCCTGTCCCGGAGTGGAGGGCGGGGGCTGCCATTGCTGTGGCAGCATCGCGCGGGCGCGGTGATCGGGCATATCGAGCGGGTCGAAGAAGACGTACGAGGGCTGCGCGTGATCGGGTCGATCAGCGCTGCCGACGCGACCGGGCGGCAGGCGGGCGCGATGCTGCGCGCGGCGCGGTGTCGTTCGGTTACCGGGTGATGGCGGCGCAGGGAGGGCGACCCCGCAGATTGGAGGCGCTCGATCTGGTGGAGGTGAGCCTCGTTTCGCACCCGATGCAACCGCTGGCGCGGGTGCATGCGGTGGAGTCGGGGTGAGATCGCTTCAGAGACAGCTGATTTCGAGGGGCCTCTTCGGCCCCTTTTTCTTTTCAACGCAGGAGACTGACGCAATGCAGGATGTGCAAACCAAGGGTCTGGAGGAGAGCTTCGACGCGATCCTGCAGACGGACCGGCTGATGGGCATGGAGGCGCGGATGGACGCCTTCGACGAAGCCTTGCGCAAGCAGGCGGATCGGGCGGCGGCGCTGGCGGGGCGGCCGCCGCTCGATGGCGCCAAGGGAGGCGAGAGCGACCCGGCCCGTGCGGCGTTCACTGAGCGCTATCTGCGCCGCGGAATCGAGGCCGGGGTGGAGCTCAAGAGTTTCTCCGGCGCCACGGGCGGGAGCGGCGGCTACGCCGTGCCGCGCGAGATCGACCAGATGATCGAGACGGCGCTCAAGTCCATCTCGCCGATCCGCGCGGTCGCCAATGTCGTGCGCACCGGCTCGGCGGGCTATCGCAAGCTGGTGACGACCGGCGGCGTGGTTTCCGGCTGGGCAGCGGAGACGGCCGCGCGGCCTGAAACCGCGACGCCGACCTTCCAGGAAATCGCGCCGCCTTCGGGCGAGCTTTACGCCAATCCCTCGGCCAGCCAGGCCATGCTGGAGGACGCGCAGTTCGACGTGGAGCGCTGGCTGGCGGACGAGATTGCGCGCGAGTTCGCGCGGGCGGAAGGCGCCGCGTTCATCAACGGCGACGGCACCAGCAAGCCCAAGGGCTTCCTGACCTATGCCACCACCAATCAGGCCGACAGCGCGCGCTCGTTCGGATCGCTGCAATATGTCGCCTCCGGGGCGGCAGGCGGCTTTCCGGCCAGCAATCCGCAGGACCGGCTGATCGACCTCGTCCAGTCGTTGCGCGCGCCTTATCGGCAGGGCGCGGTGTTCGTGATGAACGCGGCGACACTGGCCACGATCCGCAAGTTCAAGACGAGCGACGGCGCCTTCCTCTGGCAGCCGAGCCTCACCGCCGGCCAGCCGGCGACGCTGCTCGGCTATCCGGTGATCGAGGCCGAAGACATGCCGGACATCGCCGCCAACAGCCTCTCCATCGCCTTCGGTAACTTTGCTCATGGCTATGTGATTGCCGAGCGCAACGAGACGAGCATCCTGCGCGACCCGTTCACCAACAAGCCTTTCGTCCACTTTTACGCAGTGAAGCGGATCGGCGGGGCAGTGGCGAACAGCGAAGCGATCAAGCTCATGAAGTTCGCCGCCTCCTAGGGCGCTGCGAACGACTGAGCGGCGCCATGCCGGTTTCTCCCCGCCGGCATGGCGCCATTTTCTGGCGAGACTTCAAGGGCGGCTGCGAACATGACCGTGACGATTGAAAAGGGCGGACCGCTCGCGGTGCCGCTCGAGGATCTGAAGCGCTATCTGGGCATCAGCCTGGCGGACGAGGACGCGGCGCTCACCGACCTGCTGCGCGCGGCGAGCGAGGCGGTGGAGCGCTACCTCGGCCTCATGCTGATCGCGCGAAGCGTGAGCGAAGTGCGGCCGGCCAGCAGCGCGTGGGGCCGGCTGACGATGGCGCCGGTGCGCGCCATTGGTGCCGTGGAAGGACTGCCGGCCGATGGCGCGGCCTTTGCGTTGCCGGTGGAGGCCTATGCCATCGACATCGACGGGCAGGGCATCGGCCTCGTGCGCGTGCTCAATCCCGGATCGGCGGGGCGCATTCGGGCGAGCTATCAGGCCGGGATGGCGGTGGCGACGGACGAGGTGCCGGACACGATCCAGCATGCGATCGTCCGCTTGGCGGGCGAGTGGCATGCGCGGCGCGAGGGGCTGGAGAGTGAATTGCCGGCCTCCGTCGCGGCGCTGCTGCGGCCCTGGCGGCGGATGGTGCTGGCATGAGCGGCGAGATGGCGGTGCGCGGCGCGGTCCTCACGGCGCTGCGGAGCGATGCCGCGCTCATGAACCTGGTCAATCTGGTGAGTGACGGCGAGCCGCTGAAGGCGAGCCCGCCCTGGCTCCAGCTCGGCGAGGCAGTGGCAAGCGGCTGGGGCGCGCGCGGCGTGAGCGGCCTGGCCTTGCGCCTGCCGATCCAGCTCGTCGTGCGCGGTGACGACCTTGCCCGCGTGACCGACGTGCTGGCGCGCGTGGACGCGGTGCTGGCCGGGATCGATGGCGATCTGGGCGGCGATGCGGGAGATTGGCGGATCACCAGCCTGCGCTTCGAGCGCTCGCGCATCCTGCGCGGCCGCACGGCGTGGCGCGCGAGTGTCGATTATGCCGCGCGGGCGGCGCGGGTGAACTGACGACAAATTTCTTCGAAAGGATCAAGACGATGGCAGTGGAGAAGGGCAGCGCGTTTCTGCTCAAGATCGGCAATGGCGGCGCGCCGGTGAGTTATGCGACGGTGGCGGGGCTGCGCGCGACGCAGCTCTCCGTGAATGGCGAGGCCGTGAACATCACCTCCAAGGATTCCGGCGGGTGGCGCGAGCTGCTGCCGGGCGCGGGGGTGCGCTCGGTGAGCGTCTCGGGCTCGGGGATCTTCACCGGATCGGCGGCGGAGACACGGCTGCGCAATCATGCGCTCGCCGGTGCCATCGACGATTATGAGCTAAGCTTCGAGAGCGGCGAGAAGCTGCGCGGGCGCTTCCTCGTCACCCGGCTGGACTATGCCGGCGATTATAACGGCGAGCGCACCTACACGCTGGCGCTCGAAAGCTCCGGCGTGGTGAGCGCGCTATGAGCGGAGGCGTGGAGCGCGGGGCGAACGAAGCACGCGGGGAAGCAACGATCCTGATCGGCGCGCACTGCCTGCTGGTGCGGCCGAGCTTTGCGGCGCTGGTCGCGGCGGAAGGCGAGACCGGGCCGTTGCTGGCGCTGGTCGAGCGGGCAGCGGAGGGCCGGGTGACGCTGGCCGAGATCGAGGCAGTGCTCTGGCATTGCCTGGCCGAGCGCCCCGAAGGCATGGCACGCGCAGAGTTGGGCGCCGCGCTGGTGGCGCAGGGCATCGGCGCGGCGCTGCCGGCGCTGCGCATGATCCTGCGGCAGCTGGTGGAAGGCGGATCGTGACCAGGACGTCCTTCGCAGAGGTGGCGCGGACGTTGGCCGGGCAAGCCGGGCTGCTGCTCGGCTGGCGGCCCGACGACTTCTGGCGCGCCACGCCGTCCGAGCTGGCGGACGCGCTGGGCGCCCTGCGCGATCTGGCGGCGCCCCCTGCCGCGGCCTTCGACCGGGCGGTCATGACCCGAATGATGGAGATGCATCCCGATGGATGAGGACATGCCGGCGGCGCTCGCGCCGATGAGCAGTGATATGGCGCAACTGCGCGAGGATGCGAGCGGGCTGAGGGATGAACTCGACCTCCTGGCGAGCGGCGCCGAGCGGGCGAGCCGGTTGATCGAGGCGGGGCTGTTGCGGGCGGTGCGGACCGGGAAGATCGGCTTTGAGGATCTGGGGAAGATCGCCCTCTCGGTCATGGACCAGATCGCCCGGGCAGCGGTGCGCGACGGGCTGGGCGCGATCCTCGGCGGCGGTGGATCGGACGGACTGCTGGCGCTGGGGACAAGCCTCATCACCGGCGCGCTTGGGCTGCCCGGTCGCGCGACCGGCGGGCCGGTGGCGCCGGGGCGCGCCTATCTGGTCGGCGAGCGCGGGCCGGAAGTGTTCGTGCCGACGAACAGCGGGCAGATCGTCCCCGGGGGCGGGGCGCAGGGCGGGCGCGACGTGCGCGTCTCGATCACCGTCAACGGCAGCGGGCAGGAGGCGCCGCGCGCGCTCGCGCGCAGTGCACGCCAGGTGGCGCGGGCGGTCCGCGGCGCGCTGGGGGACTAGGGGGCTCTTCATCTTCTCTTCGGGGGGGGGGGCGCAGGGGGCGCCTCACTTGATACGCGCCGCTGCTGGCGGCGGCGAGCTGCAGCCAATCGACAAAGGACAATCAACATGCCTCACTGGCTTGCGAGCGAGCGGCGCGATCAGGAGAGTGGCGTGGTCAAGCGCTTCTCGCCGCCGTTCTGGACGGTCAATTTCCCGCGACCGATGATGGCTTCGGTCGTCACGACCGGAGTGGACGGGCTGCGGGTGGATGCGGTGTTCCATGGCTCGGGCGATCTGGCCGGGCTCATCTGGGACTCCGCCGACACTTGGGATCATCCGCTGCTGCGGTACGAGACGCGGCGGGACTATCGCGGGTGTCGATTGCGCTTCCGCTGGCGCAGCGGGGGCATCAAGCGGCTCGACGCGGTCCACGGGCCGACGCTGACCATCGAGGGGAGGGACGCAACAGGCACGTCGCGCGCCTGGTATGTGCGGCTGTGGAATTACGCCGATGGCAACCCGGAGGATGCCGTCATCACGCTCGATTTCGATGCGCTGACGGGCGGCTTCGCGCTGCCGGCCGATGCAGACCCGGTGGACGTCCGCGACATCGACCGGCTGTTCTTCTCCATCGTGCCGACCGACTACGATCAGGGCGACACGATCTTCCCGGTGGCGCGCGAGGGCTGGGTGGAGGTCAGCGACATGGCCTGCGACGGGGCGGGATCGGTCATCGCCATCGGCGATGCCATGCTGCCCGAGCACGGGCTGTCGATCGCGACTGGCTTTGACGATGCCTACAACCAGACACCCGAGCGGCTGCTGCGGCAGGCGCTGGCGCTCGGCTATCGCGGGGCGATCAACCATTATGTCGGCATGAGCCACTTCATGCGGCTCGCGCCGGAAGGGGACGCGTTTCGGGTGACTTTGGCGGGCGGCGCGCTGGCGACCCCATGCCGACGCTGGCATGAGGATTTCGCCGCGCGCTGCAAGACGCTGGGGTTCGACCTGATCCTGTCCCTCTCCTACGAACTGCTCGATGCCTATTGCCCGGACGCGTGGAAGCAGCGGGCGTGGGATGGCACGCCGGCACTGACCGGCTGGACGCCGCCCTCTACGCTGCTTTCGCCCGTGCAGGCGGACGCGAACGGCTATCTGCGGGCGGTGGCGCGAGCCTTTGCGGGCATTGCGCGCGATGCCGGGCTGCCAGTGCGGTTCCAGATCGGCGAGCCCTGGTGGTGGATCACGGCCGATGGGCGGCCCTGCCTCTATGACGAGGCCGCGCGCGCTGCCTTCGGCGGAGCGCCGCCGGAGATCGAGACCGTGCGCGGGCCGCTCGACGGCGCGCAGATTGCGCTGCTCGACGCAGCGGGCGCGTTGCTCGCGTCTTCGACGGCGGCGCTGGCGGATGCGGTGCGGGCAGAAGCGCCCGGAGCCGAGTTGCTGCTGCTGGTCTATCTGCCGACGGTGCTCGACCCCGCCGCGCCGGAGCTCAAGCGCGCCAATGTACCGATCGGCTGGGCCGCGCCAGCTTTCGACCGGCTCCAGATCGAGGATTATGACTGGGTAACGGAAGGCCGCACGGCCCGATCCGCCGCCGGTCGCGCTGCCATCAATGCACGGCTGGGCTATCCGGCGGAGGAGCAGCATTATTTCGCCGGATTTCTACCGGCCGGCTGGAGCGCCGAGGCGACGCAGACCGGCTGGGCGCGGATTGCGGCAGCGGCGGAGGCGGCGCAGGCGCGCGGTCATGCCGCGACTTTCGTCTGGGCGCTGCCGCAGGTGGCGCGCGATGGCTTCACCTATTTCCGGCTTTCAGGAGATGCGGACGTGCAGCATTTCGACGACCTCGCCTTTCCGCTCGACATCGGCCAGCGCGCGCAAGTGGCGCCGGCGTTCTCCACCCGGATCGTGGAGAGCATGTCAGGCCATGAACAGCGCAGCACGCAATGGGCCGATGCGCGGCTGGCGTTCGATGCGGGACCCGGGATACGATCCGAAGCGGACATCGCGACGCTGATCGCATTCTTCCGTGCCCGGCGCGGCGCTGCGCGCGGCTTCCGCTTTCGCGATCCGTTCGATCACGCATCGGGCGCGTTCGGCGTGCCGCCCGGACCGGTCGACCAGTGGATCGGGACCGGAGACGGGGTGACCACCAACTTCCAGCTGCGCAAGAACTACGGCGCGGACGATCCGCAGCAGCGGCGCATTAGGCGGCCGGTGGCGGGAAGCATTCGCATCGCCGTGGATGGCGCTGAGCGGTTTGCCGGCTGGGCGCATGTCGGCATGGGCGAGATCGCCTTCGAAGAGGCGCCCGCCCCGGGCGCGGTGGTGACGGCGGGCTTCCTGTTCGATGTGCCGGTGCGCTTTGCCGAAGACCGGCTGGAGATCGACCGGGAGACCTTTGCGGCCGGGATCGTGCCCTCGGTGCCGCTGGTGGAGGTGCGCGAGTGAGCGCCGCGGAAATCCTGGGCAAGCCGCTCTGCGCGCTGGCCTTTTGCTGGCGGCTGGAGCGGCGCGATGGAGTCACCATCGGGCTTACGAGTCATGACCGGGCTTTGACGATAGATGGGCTGCTATACGCCGCGACGCCGGGGATTACGCCGAGCGCGATCCTGCGCGGCGGCGGCGAGCAGGAACTGACCGAGCTGCAGGGCGCGATCAGCAGTGCCGCGATCAGCGAGGCCGATCTCGACGCGGGACGCTGGGACGGGGCGACGCTGCTGCTGCATCTCACCGAATGGACTGATCCCGGCGTGCTCTGGGTGGAGCTGGCGCGTGGTGAGTTCGGCGGCATCGAGCGCAGCGGTGCAGCTTATTCGGTGGGCTTGCGTTCGGGGCTTGCGAACGTGCTGGAACGCGCGGTGGCGCCCGTGACCAGCGCAACGTGCCGGGCGGCGCTTGGCGACCGGGATTGCAGCGTGGATCTGCGGCGGCACCAGCGGATTGTTTCGGTGAGCGAGGTGGCCGATGAGGCTGTACTATGTGCGGGGCTGGTGGCGGGGCGCTATCCCTTTGGGCGACTGCGCTGGCTGGAAGGACCAAATTGCGGTTTGGTTCAGCCGATTGTGGATCAGGATGGCGACACGCTTTTCCTCTCGGAGCCGCCGGCTTTTCCGGTGACACCAGGCACGCGCGCATTGCTGACCGAGGGCTGCGACAAGCGGCTGGCCACCTGTGCCGGGCGCTTTGGCAATGCCGTGAATTTTCGCGGTGAGCCGCATTTGCCCGGCATGGACCTGCTGACTCGCTATCCGGGGAGCTGAGCGATGGACGCTCGGGAAAGGGTGGCGGCGCAGGCTCAGGCGCTGGTTGGCGTGCCATTCCGTTTGCATGGACGCAGCGCGGCGACGGGCGTGGATTGCGTGGGACTTGTTGCGCTGGCGGCCAAGGGAGCCGGGCTGCGGGTGCCGCCGCTGCCGGCTTATGGCCTGCGCGGCATGGGCTCGGCAAAGGCGGTGCAGTGGTTGGCCCGCTGCGGCCTGTTGTCGGTGGATCACGCCGGCGCGGGGGATGTGCTGCTCGTCGAGAGTGGGCCGATGCAGCTCCATCTGATGATCGTGACTCGGGCCGGGATCGTCCACGCACATGCCGGGCTGGGCCGGGTGGTGCTGACGCCGGGACCATCGCCCTGGCCGCTGCTTGGTGCGTGGCGTTTTCAGGAGTGAGACAATGGCGACTTTGGTTCTGACTGCCGTGGGCAGCGCGCTCGGCGGGACGTTGGGGGCTGTCGGGGCGGCGGTGGGCGGCGCTGTGGGGGCATTGGCGGGGCGGTCCATCGACGGGCTGATTTTCCGACCGGGTGGGAGGACCGGGCCACGACTGAGCGATCTGCAGGTGCAGACATCGCGCTACGGCGCGCCGATTCCGCGTTTGTACGGCGCCATTCGCGTCGCTGGGACGGTGATCTGGGCAACGGACCTCAAGGAAAGCCAATCGACCAGCGGCGGCGGCAAGGGGAAGCCGAGCGTGACCACCTACAGCTATTCGGCGAGCCTTGCGGTGGCGCTGTCTTCGCGCGCCATTGCCGGCATCGGCCGGATCTGGGCGGATGGCAATCTGTTGCGCGGGGCGGCGGGCGACTTCAAATCGCCGATGGGCGCATTCCGGCTGCACACGGGTGGCGCGGATCAGGCGGTTGATCCGCTGATTGCCTCGGCTGTGGGGACGGGGCAGTGCCCGGCGTACCGCGATTGCGCCTATGCTGTGTTCGAGGGGATGCAACTGGCGGACTTCGGCAATCGTATCCCATCGCTGACTTTTGAGGTGATCGCGGATCACGGGCCGGTGAGCCTCGCGGCCATCGCATCTGACCTTGCCGGGCGCTCTGTAACCTACGAAGGCACGGGTGGTCCGGTGAGTGTGCAGGGCTTCGCCGCAGAGGGCACGCTGGATGATGCGATGCGCGACGTGGTGGCGCTGAATGACCTGCGATGGAAGGACAGCGGGGGCGCGCTGGCGCTGTCGGCTGGTGTCGAGGCGACGCATGTGATCGATCCCGCGCGGGCGGTGCGCAGCGTCGATTGCGAGCGGCAGGCCGAAGCACAGCATCTGCGTGCGCCGATTGAAACCATCGCGGCGCGGCTGGCGATCCGTCATCATGACTCCGCACGCGATTATCAGCTTGGTTTGCAGACAGCTTCACGGCCCGGCCCCGGCATGCGCATCGAGGAGATGGACCTGCCGGCGGTGATGAGCGCTGACGATGTGCGGCGGCTGGCCGACCAGAAGCTGCGCTCGATGTTGCAGCGGCGCAGGAGTCTGAAAGTCAGCGCCGATTGGCGCGCTCTGCTGGTCGGGACGGGCGATATCGTGACGCTGGCGGGCGAGCCGGGGCGCTGGCTGGTGGAGGCAAGCGAATGGGACGACATGGCCGTGCGCCTGAGCCTGCGCGCTTTCATGAGCGGTACGCGGGCAATTTCGGCATCGGGCGAATCGGGCGAGCCGATCCAGCAGCCGGATCTGGTGCAGGGGCCGACCTCGCTAGCGATTGTGGAAATGCCGGGAGACGGCGTATCGGCCGCGTCGGTACCACTCATCATGGCGGCAGCCTGCGGGAGCAGCGCCGGGTGGCGGCGTGCGGCGCTCTTCCGCTACGATCCGGCGCTGGAACTGGCCGAGCCGATTGGCAGCACAGCGCCGCGGGCGGTGATCGGGCGGACAATCGGCGTGCTTCCTCAGGGTGAGCCCTGGCGGTTGGATCTGCGCAGCAGCATCGAGGTTATTCTCGACGACCCGAGCGACGTGCTCACGGGCGTGGCGGACGATCTGCTGCCGGGCGGGGCGAATCTCTGCCAGATCGGTGAGGAGCTGCTGCAGTTCGGGCAGGCCGATGCCGTGGCGCCGGGGCATTATCGTCTTTCCCGACTTGTGCGGGGACGGCTGGGCACTGAGTGGGCGGCGGCAACGCACGCTCCCGACGAGCGGTTCGTGCTGTTGGAGCAAGACCGCCTGGTTCCCGTGCCGGCGGATGCGGCCGCTGCGGGCACGACGCTCATCTTGCGCGCGATCGGCAGTGGCGACACAGTGCCGGCGCAGGACAGCCGCTTTATCGATGGCCGCGCGATGATGCCGCTGGCGCCGGTCCATGGGCGGATCACGCAATTGCCGGGCGGCGATCTTGAAATCGGCTGGGTCCGCAGGAGCCGCCTCGGCTGGGGATGGATCGATGGCTCCGATGCACCGCTTGGCGAGGAGCGGGAAGCCTATGTCGTGAACGTGGTGGCCGCGGGACGCGTTCTGCGGCGATGGGAGCCGACTGAACCTGTCGCGATCTATGCGGCCGGTGACATAGCTGCCGATCTGGCAACGGCGGCACCCGGCTTCCCGCACATCGAGATCAGGCAGACGGGAAGCTGGGGAGCCAGCCGCCCGTTGTTGCTTCCGATCGGCTGAGCCGGCGGACCTGCCGGCGCATATCAATGAACACAGAAGGACGAACGCATGGCTCAGACCGACCGATTTCGCCTGCCGCTGCTCGCTGCGGGTCAAGCGCAGAAGGAACTGACGCATAATGAAGCCCTGTCGCTGGTCGACCTCGCCATGGGCCGGACTGTGGAAAGTGTGGCACTTGCCTCCCCGCCCACGTCACCGGAGCCCGGCCAGTGCTGGATCGTCGCAAGCGGCGGCGAGGGGGCATGGGCGGGTCGAGACCATGCGATAGCGGGGTGGACCGCCAGTGGATGGCGTTTACTTGATCCCTTCAACGGGCTAATTTGCTGGGTAAGCGATATTCAGCACTGCGTCCGCTTCGATGGCTTTTCGTGGATTGCCGAGAGTGCGCGCCTTGACGGCTTTTATGTGGGCGAGCAGCGCGTCGTTGGCACTCGTCAGCCGGCTATTGCAAATCCTGGCGGGGGAGCGACTGCCGACCCCGAGGCCAGGGCGGCCATCAATGCAATGCTGGACGCGCTGCGGGCTCACGGCTTGATCGGATCGTAACCCGGCATAAAACACAAAGACGCAGTCGGTTCCCAACATACGTGGTGCCAGCGGAATATTTCGCGACGATGATGCATTAGCTGTAAACAATGCGGCATTTACGCAACATGCAGTGAATGCATGCTTGTATCCTTTGCGGACCGACACTAAAAACACCCTGCAGCATTTTACGATCAACCTGAAAGGGGAATGATATGCGGAAGCTTGGCCTCGCCATAGCACTCGCTTCGACCGCGATGGCCTCTCCATCGCTCGCCAAGGACGGCGCCTGGTATCTGGGCGGCGACGTTGGCGCGATCATCGTCGAGGACTCTGAATCCACCTACGAGCCCGGCACCGTTGCCGGTCTTGCGTCCACCACTGGTGTGACGGCCAACACCCCGCATAAGGTCGGCTACGACGCTGCGGGTTATGTGGGTTACGACTTCGGCGCGTTCCGCCTGGAAGCCGAATACTCGCACAAGAAGGCGATGAACAAGAACACGTCCTACTCGAACGTGACGGCCGGCGATCTGCCGGGCGGTCAGGCTCGTGTTGACAGCATCATGCTGAACGGCATGCTCGACTTCGGTCCCGATGACGGCCTTCAGGGCTTTGTCGGCGGTGGTGTCGGCGTTGCTCGTTCGAAGATCTCGCTGCCCGACACGCGTGATTCCGACACGGGCTTTGCCTGGCAGGCAATTGCCGGCGTTCGCTATCCGGTGAGCAACAGCGTCGATCTGTCGTTGAAGTATCGCTTCTTCAACCATGACAACATCGACCTGATGAACACGGCTGGCACGGCGCTCGAGACTGAGGTTCGCAGCCACAGCATTCTCGCCGGTCTGGTGTTCAACTTCGGTGGTGAAGAGCCGGCTCCGCCGCCGCCTCCCCCGCCGCCGCCCCCGCCGCCCCCGCCGCCTCCGCCTCCGCCTCCGCCGCCTCCGCCGGTCGCGCAGTGCCAGCCGGGTCCGTATATCGTGTTCTTCGAGTGGGATAGCGCCGACATTACGCCGGACGCCGCCTCGATCCTCGACAACGCGGTTTCGGCTTATGCGAACTGCGGCAGCGCCCAGGTCATGCTTGCCGGTCACGCTGACCGTTCGGGTTCGGCCACCTACAACATGGGTCTGTCCGAGCGTCGTAACGCATCGGTCCGTGGTTACCTCACCTCGCGTGGTATCTCGGACGGCGTCATCTCGACCGAAGCCTTCGGTGAATCGCGTCCGCGCGTTGACACCGCCGACGGTGTTCGCGAGCTGCAGAACCGTCGCGTGGAAATCACCTACGGTCCGGGTTCGGGCAACTAAGAGCTTTCCGCTTCGGCGGGACGAAAAGGAAAGGGGTCGGCTCGTCCGGCCCCTTTTTTTTGTTTTCTCCCGATCCCGGGGGCCGGAAGGCTGCCCTTTGGTTCTCCGGATGCCGATTGCGGGTGCGCGTTGACCGGTTTCACTTGAAATCGAAAGGCATAGCCCGATATTATGCAACTGAAACCCCGGCACTGGTGCCGGAACAAGGAGATGATTGAGATGGCGAATTGGCCAGATCCCCGGACGTCCGCTACAGGTTATGGCGGCGCCTCAACGAATGCGAGCGAGGTCGCTTTCGACGCGGGCCTGCGCTCCTACATGCTGTCGATCTACAACTACATGGCCAGTGGCGTGCTCGTCACCGGCATCGTGGCGCTGCTGTTCGCCAGCTCCGGCCTTGCCGAGCAGGTACTTGTTACCCCGCTGCGCTGGCTGATCATGCTTGCCCCGCTGGCCTTCGTGATGGTGCTCAGCTTCGGCATCCACAAGCTCCAGACGAGCACCGCACAGATGCTTTACTGGGCGTTTGCGGTGGTCATGGGTCTTTCCATGTCCTCGATCTTCCTCGTCTTCACGGGCGTATCGATCGCGCAGACTTTCTTCGCGACGGCTGCGGCATTCGTGGGCCTGAGCCTCTATGGCTACACGACCAAGAAGGATCTCTCGGGCTTCGGCACGTTCCTGATCATGGGCGTGATCGGCATTCTGGTCGCGATGGTGATCAACATCTTCGTGCAGTCGACGGCTCTTCAGCTGGCGATCAGCATCCTGGGTGTTCTGATCTTCGCAGGTCTGACGGCTTATGATACGCAGCGCCTCAAGAGCATGTACGCCCAGATCGCCGGCACCGACATGATGGGCAAGGCCGTGATCATGGGTGCGCTGAGCCTCTATCTGGACTTCGTGAACATGTTCACGTTCCTCCTCCAGCTTCTGGGCAACCGCGAATAATCGCACAGCCTCGACAACAAACAGGAAAGGGTCCGGAGATCGATCTCCGGACCCTTTTCCATGGGCGCGCAAGGTGCCCTGAAAGCGGCAATTTACGACGCGGTGTTCCCCGCATTCATCTGCGCGATCAGCGCATTGTCGATCTCCTTGGCGCGGCGGTAGGCCGGCCTCTCCCTCAGCCGCGCGGCATAAGCCGCGAAGGCGGGCCGTTCAGGGATCGTCCCGAATTGCAGGCCCCAATCCACCTGTGAGCCCACATACACATCAGTTGCTGTAAATCTGTCGCCGCAGATGAAAGTCTTGCCGGCAAGAGCGGATTCGAGGGCATCGATCGCCTGATCGAAGCTGCCGTATCCCAGCATTTTCTCGCGGCCCGGCTGTGCAACGAAGCCCATCGCCTTATTGGTGACCGCTGCTTCCAGCGGGCCCGCAGCAAAGAACAGCCAGCGATAATAGTCAGCGCGATCGGGCAGGGCGGGGGCAAGGCCCGCCTCAGGAAAGCGATCGGCAAGCCAGGCGCAGATGGCAGCACATTCCGTGACCACCGCGCCGTCATGCGCCACCGCCGGGACCTTGCCCATGGGATTGATCGCCAGATAGTCCGGCGCCTTCATGCTGCTTTCGTAATCGAGAATATGTGTCTCATAGGGGACGCCGGCTTCTTCCAGCATCCAGCGGACAATCTGTCCGCGCGACATGGGGTTGGTGTAGAATTGAAGCTTACTCATGCTGCCCTCCCGCATCAGAGAAACATATCATGAACAAATTCCAGCTATGAGTCAAAGTGCCTGATCGTGCGCAAACCGGCCCTTGCTGAGGAAGTGCCTGATCTGCTCATGCGCCGCTGCGTGGTAGGGCAAGAGCATGTGAGGCAGGGGTAGCACGATGTGATCGGCGGCCTCAGCGAGGCGGGTCGATGCAACGCTCACCTTTCCGTCGCTCGGGCTGGGGACGAGACGGGCAGCCCCATAAGGCATGATCGGGCGGCTCCCGGCAATGATGCCCACAGGGTAGTCCACCTTGCCAAGCAGTGCCTCGACCTCTGCGGTCCTTTGCGTCACGAGAGCCGGTGCTGCCTTGCCGAGGATCGGGCGCAGCAATGCGGTGCGATCGAGTACGTCGGCAATCTCGCTGCCTCCATTAGGTGTGCCGAGCATCACGACGTGGCCCAGCCGCTCAGGCCGCCGCAGATTGATGAGCGCACGGGCGACAAGGCCCCCCATGGAATGGCAGACGATGTGCAAGCGGCCAGGTCCGCAGGCCGCGTCGATCTCTTCCAGGCGAGGCGCTAGGTTTTCGCAAATATTCCTTAGCGACAGGCGCCAACTATCGTAGCCGAAATCGACGGAGCGATAGCCCGCCCTGCGCAGCATGGCTCCGAGTGGGCGGTTCATCACGGCGAACCCCGCAAAGCCATGGAGGAGGACGACAGTCTGCTTCATCGCCGGCTTTAACGCATTACGGGGGATGTCCGATCCCGCATCTGATGCAGCATCATTGCATCGTGCCTTGGAAGCAGGCCGGCCCCGAGCTGAAGCCCGGGGCCGGTCGTCTGTTCTCGGGAGCGTCCTGTTCAGTGCCTGAGCTTCAGCTTTTGGGCTGCTCGGACACCTTGGCGGCGCCACTCTTTGCCTTGCGAGCCGGGCCCCCCTTCCGCTTCGGCGCGGCGGGTGTGATCTCGAAGGTGAGTGCATCGTCTTTGAGGCGAACATGCACTTCGCCACCATGGACGAGCTTGCCGAACAGCAGTTCCTCGGCCAGTGGCTGCTTGATCTTCTCCTGCATGAGCCGACCCATCGGGCGTGCACCATAGAGCTTGTCGTAGCCGCGCGCCGTCAGCCAGTTGCGTGCCTCGTCATCGAGCGTGATGTGAACATCGCGGTCGGCCAGCTGAAGCTCCAGCTGAATGACGAACTTGTCGACCACGCGGGCAACGACACTGCTCGGCAGATAGTCGAATGGCACGATGGCATCGAGGCGGTTGCGGAACTCGGGGGTGAAGAGCTTCTTCACCGCCTCTTCCTGCACGTCCTCGCGTGTCGATTCTCCGAAGCCGATCGATTCCTTCGCCATGTCGGATGCGCCGGCATTGGTCGTCATGATCAGGATGACGTTGCGGAAGTCGACCGTCTTGCCGTGGTGATCGGTCAGGCGGCCATTGTCCATCACCTGCAACAGGATGTTGAACAGGTCCGGATGGGCCTTCTCGATCTCGTCGAGCAGCAGCACGCAATGCGGGTTCTGGTCGATGGCGTCGGTGAGCAGGCCGCCCTGATCGTAGCCGACATAGCCCGGAGGCGCGCCGATCAGGCGGCTGACCGAATGCCGCTCCATATATTCCGACATGTCGAAACGCTGGAGCGGAATGCCGAGCAGCGTCGCCAGCTGGCGGGCAACCTCCGTCTTGCCGACGCCGGTTGGGCCGGAGAACAGATAGTTGCCGATCGGCTTATCCGGATCGCGCAGGCCGGCACGCGACAGCTTGATCGCGGAGCTGAGCACCTCGATCGCCTTGTCCTGACCGAAGACGACGCGCTTGAGATCGGTCTGGAGGGTTTCCAGCACGGTCTTGTCGTCGCTCGACACCGTCTTGGGCGGAATGCGCGCCATCGTCGCGATCACGGACTCGATTTCCTTGGGCGTGATCATCTTCTTGCGACGCGAGGGCGGCACCAGCATCTGCATCGCGCCCACCTCGTCGATCACGTCGATCGCCTTGTCCGGCAGTTTGCGATCATTGATGTAGCGCGCCGAGAGATCCACCGCCGCCTTGATGGCGTCCGGCGTGTATTTGACCGAATGGTGCTCCTCGAACGCCGAGCGCAGGCCCATGAGGATCTTGACGGTATCCTCCACGGTCGGCTCGTTCACGTCGATCTTCTGGAAGCGGCGCAGCAAAGCGCGATCCTTCTCGAAGTGGTTGCGGAACTCTTTGTACGTCGTCGAGCCGATGCAGCGGATCGAGCCGCCCGAGAGCGCAGGCTTCAGGAGGTTCGAGGCATCCATGGCGCCGCCGGAGGTGGCACCGGCGCCAATCACCGTGTGAATCTCGTCGATGAACAGCACCGCGTGCGGCATCTTTTCCAACTCGGTGACGACGGCCTTGAGCCGCTCCTCGAAGTCGCCGCGATAGCGCGTGCCGGCGAGCAGCGCGCCCATGTCGAGCGAGTAGATCACCGCTTCCTTGAGCACGTCCGGCACTTCGCCATTGACGATCTTGCGGGCCAGTCCCTCGGCGATCGCCGTCTTGCCCACGCCCGGATCACCCACATAGAGCGGGTTGTTCTTCGAGCGGCGGCAGAGGATCTGGATCGTCCGGTCGACCTCGGAATCGCGGCCGATCAGCGGGTCGACCTTCCCTTCCTTGGCCTTCTCGTTGAGGTTGACGGTGAACTGGTCGAGCGCGCCTTCCTTCTTCTTGCTCTCCGGCTTCTTCTCTTCCTCGGCCTGCGCCGGCTTGGCAGGCTCAGGCGAGGACGCCCCCTTGCCGACGCCGTGCGAGAGATAAGAAACCGCGTCGAGGCGGCTCATGTCCTGCTGCTGCAGGAAATAGACGGCATAGCTCTCCCGCTCGGAGAAGAGCGCGACGAGCACGTTTGCACCGGTCACTTCCTCCTTGCCGGAGGACTGGACGTGCAGGATCGCGCGCTGGACGACGCGCTGGAACCCGCTGGTCGGCGAGGGATCGACGCCGCCGGAGACCTTCAGGCTTTCCAGCTCGGTGTCGAGATAATGGGTGACGGTGTCGCCAAGCTCGCCGAGATCCACACCACAGGCCTGCATGACCTTGGCGGCATGTTCATCGTCGATCAGCGCCAGCAGCAGATGCTCGAGCGTCGCATATTCGTGCGCGCGCTCCGTGGCATGTGCCAGGGCATTGTGCAGAGTGGTTTCCAGGGCGGACGCGAAAGAGGGCATGTTATTCTACTCCTGCGGCCCCGGGCGGGGCCGGCTTGTGATCAATGTCGGGATGCCGCGAGCCGCCTTCAAGAGCGCCCTTGCCATCATCCGATTTGCCGGAGGCCGATGTCTGCCCGAAGGCGATCCTGCCCCCACTCTCCTCATTTCCTGAATAGCGCTTCAGCGCTTGCCTTGTGATTAACCGCGCTGGATTTTTTAGCGCGGGTCCGCTCGATCTCGGCGGCAAGAAGGGTGATGCGTTCGTCGAGTTCGTCAACGGACAGTCGGTCCAGATCCTCGCGGATAAGCTGGGCGATCAGGTCACCGGGCCGCGCCCGGGGAGAGGCGTCGTCAAAGTCCATTGGCGCCATGCTTGCCGCAAAGCCCGCGCAAGTCAACCGGACGTTGGGTCAGGTCGGCGCAGATCGCCTTATTGCTTTCCAGGGCTGGTCTTTTCCGCGCTGGACTCTAGACACAGGCCACATCACGGCCAGCCAAGGGGGAGCAAGGAAGAGCCATGAACCTGCCGGAAACGATGCGCGCGATCACCATAAGCGAACCGGGCGGGCCGGAGGTCCTCATCGAAACGCAACTGCCGCTTCCGGTTCCAGCGCCCGGTGAGGTGTTGATCGAGGTCGCGGCGGCGGGGGTCAATCGCCCGGACGTGCTGCAGCGGCAGGGCCGCTATCCGCCACCGCCCGGCGCATCGCCGCTGCCGGGGCTGGAGGTCGCCGGCATGATCGTGGCCGTGGGGGAGGGCGTCGATCCCGGCGTGATTGGCGAGCGGGTCTGTTCGCTCGTCGCGGGCGGCGGCTATGCCGAATATGCCTGCGCAGATTATGGCCAGTGCCTGACCGTGCCCGCCGCCCTCTCCATGGAAGAAGCGGCCGCCATGCCCGAGACGCTGATGACGGTCTGGCACAATCTGTTCGAGCGCGCCTATGTCGTGAATGGCGACAGCGTGCTCATTCATGGCGGCACAAGCGGCATCGGCACCATGGCGGTCGCCCTGTGTCGGCTGTTCGGCATCACCACCATCGTCACCTGCGGCAGTGATGAGAAGTGCCGCGCCGCGCTCGACTGGGGCGCGGGCCATGCAATCAATTATCGCAGCGAGGATTTCGTCGAGGCGGTCAAGCGCGTCACCGCCGGCGCCGGCGTGACGGCGGTGCTGGATATGGTGGGCGGCGATTATCTGCCGCGCAATCTGGAGTGCCTTGCCGAGGATGGGCGACATGTCTCGATCGCGGTGCTGGGCGGCGCAAAGGCGGAGATTTTCATCCCCAAGGTCATGACGCGACGGCTCACCCTGACCGGATCGACATTGCGACCGCGCAGTGCCGGATTCAAGGCGCTGCTGGTGGACGAGATCAGGCAGACGGTGTGGCCGATGGTCACCGATGGCGAGCTTCGCCCGGCCCTCGACCGCACCTTCCCGCTCGCGCACGCCGCGCAGGCCCATGCCCTGATGGAAGCGGGCGAACATGTCGGAAAGATAGCGCTCAAGGTGCGATAATTAGCCGGAAAGTGACGCAAATCCGTCATATTCCGAGAAAAACTGTCACATTGTTCGGCTAGTGCGCCCTCGGGGAAATGGTGTCCCCGGGGGTCGAGAAAGCCATGAACGCCATCAGCTCAATTGCGCAGGAACGGGCAGTCCGCAGCGGCCATCCGCGCCCACATTATCGTACCATCTGGATCAGCGACATCCATCTCGGCACCAAGGGGTGCAATGCCGGGATGCTGGTCGATTTTCTGGACAGCGTGGACAGCGATACGCTCTATCTCGTCGGCGATATCGTCGATGGATGGCAGCTCAAGAAGCGCGTCTACTGGCCGACCGCGCATAATGACGTCGTCTGGCGCGTGATGAAGCGGGCACGGCGCGGCACGCGGGTCATCTATATTCCCGGCAATCACGACGAGATTTTTCGCCAGTTCACCGGCATGAGCTTCGGCGGCGTCGAGATCCGCCGCAAGATGATCCACACGACCGCCGACGGGCGCAAGTTGCTGGTGCTGCATGGCGACGAGTTCGATGCGGTGATGCTGGCGCATCGCTGGCTCGCCTTCGTGGGTGATGCGGCGTACACAATGCTGATGTCGCTCAACCGGCGCGTCAATCAGGTGCGGCGCCTGTTCGGCCTGCCCTATTGGTCGCTTTCCAAGATCGCCAAGCACAAGGTCAAGAATGCCGTCGCGTTTATCACCCGCTTCGAGGAGATCGTGGCGCATGAGGCTGGGCGGCGGCACGTCGACGGCGTTGTCTGCGGGCATATCCATACGGCGGAAATCCGCCAGTTCGGTGATGTCACTTATTATAATGACGGCGACTGGGTGGAAGGCTGCACGGCGCTGGTCGAGCATCATGACGGCCACATGGAAATTCTGCATTGGGCCGAGGTGATGGCGGCGCGGAGCAGTGCGGCGGCTGAGGCCATGGAGTTCGCGGCTTGATCCGCAACGAGCCTGGTCGCACTGGCCGGCGCATCCTCATCGTCACCGATGCCTGGCCACCGCAGGTCAATGGCGTGGTGCGCACGCTCCAGTCGGTGCGGGGCGAGCTGACCGAGATGGGCTATGTGGTCGATGTGATCGCCCCGGATCGCTTCCTCACGCTGCCTTGCCCGACCTATCCCGAAATCCGTCTCGCCATGCCGGCGCCCGGCGCGATCGGTCGGATGATCTCGGCCTTCGAGCCCGATGCCATTCACCTCGCGACCGAGGGACCGCTCTGCCTTTCCGCGCGGCGCTGGTGTCTGCGCCATGGTCGGCCTTTCACCACGGCGTTCCACACCAATTTCCCCGATTATGTCGAGCGGCGCACCGGTCTGTCCGCGGACTGGTTCTGGCCATATTTCCGTTGGTTCCATGGGCCCGCGCAGGCCGTGCTCACCGCCACGCCATCCGTGCGGGCCGAACTGCACCGCGCGGGCATTCGCCAGACGCACCATTGGGGACGCGGCGTTGATCTCGCCCAATTCTCGCCGGATGGGGAGAGCCATCCCGCATTTGCCGATTTGCCGCGACCCATTCTCCTCTACGTCGGCCGCGTGGCCGTGGAGAAGAATATCGATGCGTTTATGGCACTTGAAACGCCGGGCAGCAAAGTGGTGGTCGGGGATGGTCCGGCGCGCTCTGCGCTGGAGGCGCGGCATCCCGATGTGCATTTCCTTGGCATGTTGAGCGGGCAAGTGCTGGCCGCGGCATATCGATCCGCCGACGTGTTTGTCTTCCCTAGCCGCACCGATACCTTCGGGCTGGTGATGATCGAGGCGCTGGCCTGCGGCACGCCCGTGGCGGCCTATCCGGTCATGGGGCCAGTCGACGTGCTCACCGAGCAGACCGGCGCCATGAGCGAGCAGTTGGATCAGGCCGTCGCGCAGGCGCTCGCTCTGTCTCCAGCCGCCTGCGTTGCCCATGCGGGCAGCTTCACCTGGCGGCGCAGTGCCGAGCAGTTTCTCGATAGCCTGCACTGGCTGGACAGGGCGGCACTGCCCCGCGCGGCATGAGTTAGGACGCTGGGCATCCCATAATTCGCGATGGCAGACAGCGCCTCGTGCGCGAACGCTTGCCGATTACGCCCGAATGGCTTATCTGTGGGAACGATCAAGGCCATCCCGCGAGGGGTGGCCCTTCTATTTTGCACAGAAGGACTTGTCCCGTGGCACAGCCGCTCATGCCCCACGCCACCGCCAGCTGGCTGGTCGACAACACTGCGCTCAGCTTCGAGCAGATCGCCGAATTCTGCGGCCTGCACATTCTTGAAGTGCAGGCAATTGCGGATGACACCGCCAGCACGAAATATACCGGTCGTGATCCGGTTCGCGCACATGAAATCTCCGTGGAGGAGATTCACAAGGGCGAGCAGAACCCGGATTACAAGCTGCAGATGCTCAAGGGGCCGGACCCGGTGCGCCGCACCAAGGGGCCGCGCTACACGCCGGTCTCCAAGCGTCAGGACAAGCCGGATGGCATCGCGTGGATTCTGCGCCACCATCCCGAGGTTTCGGATGGGGCGATCGGCAAGCTGATCGGCACCACGCGGACCACCATTCAGGCGATCCGCGAGCGCACGCACTGGAACATCAGCAACATCCAGCCCAAGGATCCGGTGACGCTCGGCCTGTGCTCGCAGCGGGAGCTGGACGCACTGGTCACCAAGGCCGCGAAAAAGGCCGGCATCGAAGCGCCGACCGATAACCGGCTGGACGGCGACCGCGAGGCACTCATTGCCGAACTGCGTCAGGAGCGTGAGGACGCCCAGCGTCGCGCCTCCGAGGCGATGCTGGCGGAAGAGGCTGCGCTGTTCGCGAGCCGTCCGCGCGAGGAAGACTGATCCTTCCCTGCGATTCGTCCGGTTCTGGCCTGATTCGCACCTTCCTGAGATCGCACTGATCCGGGCGACGTAGCGTCGCCCGGCACGGCGTTGCCATGCTTCGCGCGATGGCATAGCCTCTCTGCATGGAGAGCGAAAAACCCGCCTGGCAGGACCATTATGACCACCCCGTGGACTGGGTGCAGGACTTTGCGCCCTTGTCCCTGCCGGACATGCTTCGGGCCGCCGTCGAGCAGGATGGCACCCGGCCAATGCTCGATTTCTACGGGCGCAAATTCAGCTATGCGGAATGTTATCGCAACGCGCGCCGCTTCGCTGCCGGGCTGATCGCGCTCGGCATCCAGCCGGGCGACCGGGTGGGGCTCTATCTCCCCAATGTGCCGCATTATGTCGTGGCTTATTATGGCGCCATGATGGCCGGGGCCATCGCGGTCAATTTCTCGCCGCTCTACACCGTCGAGGAGCTGGCGCATCAGGCCGAGGACAGCGGCACGACCCTGCTCGTGACCATTTCCGCCAAGCCTCTGTTCGGCAATGCCTGCAAGGTGCTGGATTGCTCCTGTGTCGATCGACTGGTGGTTGGCTCGGTGGCGGGCGGCCTGCCGCTGGGCAAGGGCCTGCTGTATCGGCTCTTCAAGCGGTCGGCAGACGAGCATGTCCCGTCCGATCCGCGCATCTTGCCCTTCGGCAGTGTGCTGGCGGACGAGCCGGAGAATCTGCCGCCTATCGATCCGATGCGGGACCTTGCTTTGCTGCAATATACCGGCGGCACCACCGGCCGCCCCAAGGGCGCGATGCTGACGCACCAGAATCTCTCGGCCAATGCCCGGCAAGTGGATCTGCTCGATCCCTGGCATGACCAGGAAGATCGCATTCTCGGCGTGCTGCCTTTCTTCCATGTCTTTGCGAACACAGCCGTGCTCAATCGCACGGTGGTGCGCGGTGGCGAGATCGTGATCCTGCCCCGCTTCGATGCGCGGCAGGCCGTCGCTGCGATTGCGCGGACGGGCGTCACATCGCTACCCGGCGTGCCCACCATGTTTCAGGCATTGCTCGACAGCCCCTATCTGGCGCGGGCCGATCTGTCCTCGCTGCGCATCTGCATATCGGGCGGTGCCCCGTTGCCGCTGCCGCTCAAGCAACGCTTCGAGGCGGTCACGGGTGCAAAGCTGGTCGAAGGCTATGGCCTGACCGAGAGCAGCGGCGTCGTCTCAGCCAATCCCTATGACAAGCCCGGCAAAGCCGGCTCGATCGGTCAGCCCATTCCAGGAACGCGGGTGCGCTTGCTTGACAGGGAGGATCACACCCGCCTCGCGCACCCTGGAGAGCCCGGTGAGATCGCCTTTGCCGGGCCACAGACGATGCAGGGCTACTGGCAAAATCCCGATGCGGACCGTGAGGTCTTCTTCGATGGCTATCTGCGCACAGGCGACGTTGGCACCATCGATGCCGAGGGCTATCTGCGCGTGGTCGATCGGATCAAGGACATGATCGCGGTCGGCGGCTTCAAGGTGTTCCCCAGTCAGGTCGAGGATGTGCTTTATCGGCACCCGGCGGTGCGCGAGGCGCTCGTCATCGGCATTCCGGACGACTATCTGGGGGAAATGCCCAAGGCCTTCGTCACTTTGCGGCCAGAGGCAGCAGAAGACATTGATGGCGAACGGCTGAAAGACTGGCTCAATCCGCAGCTCGGCAAGCATGAGCGCGTCTGTGCGGTGGAAATCCGTGAAAGCCTGCCGCGCACGCTGGTCGGCAAACTGTCGCGCAAAGAGCTTGTTGCAGAGGAGCGCGCCAAAGCGGGGTTGAGCTGAGAGGGTAAAGCCCGGACCAGCCGTGACTTCTAGTCTCTCCCGGCTCGCTGTGGGGGGACTGTCGAGCAAGCCGGGAGAGAGGATAGCGGCATATGCGGGGGCGCCGCGATCATCCTCTCAACGTCCGTTTCAGTGGACCGTTCCCACGCTATGTTCGACCTGAAGCAGAAACAGCATCCGCTCCACCTGACGCCAGTGGCAGAAGCGGACATGATTGCCGACATCGCGGCTGCGATCGGCGCGCAGAGCCGCTTCGACGCCGGCATGCTCGCCAAAGGCCTCGATCAGGGCAGTGGCATCGTCATAGCTACGACGATTAACCAATATGGGGAGATGCATTCAGATTCGAATCCCTTGACCCCGGGCTGCTGTTCATTCTGGTCCGACGGTTTACAACCAAGGACCGTGCCAGTTTGTCGCTGGTTTGCACAGCTGCGGGCTTCGCTGGTGAAGAGCATCTTAGCCAATCCCCCTGCGGCACATTTCGTCCGGAACTGGCACGCGTGGGGCAGTTTGCGGGTTCGGCTGGCATCCGCGCGCGGGACATGGCATGGGCGTCTGCATGACTGATCCGACTTCTTCTGGCGGCAAATCTCCAATGGGCGGCGGTGCGCCGCTTGCTGCACTCATTCTCCTTGGCACCCTCGTGGGTCTTGTCTTCGGCCAGCCGTCCATCGGCATATTGGCGGGTCTTGCGCTCGGCGTGATCGTGGCCATCGCAATCTGGCTGAAGGCACCGCGCTAAGGCCGACAACGCCCGGTCTTTGTTGCGTCGGCGCAGTGCGCTCCGTAAGATCGGCAACATGAAAAAGATCATTCTGCTGACGCTCGCCGCGCTGATCCTCATCGCTGGTGGGATCTTCTATTATCTGTCCCGTCCGGATGTCGCGCGCTTGCCGGATTCGGCGCTTGAAGGCCGCGAGCCGGAGTTCACGCCAGCCCGCAAGCAGATCATCCCCACGGTAGTCATCGCCAAGCCGGTGGGATGGGCAGATGGCGCTGCGCCGGTCGCGACCGGGGGTCTCGTCGTCCAGCGTTTTGCCGTCGATCTCGATCATCCTCGCCAGATGCTGCGCCTCCCGAACGGCGATGTGCTGATCACCGAGACCAACAGTCCCCCGCGCGAGGCCGGAGGCATCCGCGACTGGATCATGGGCAAGCTCATCGGCTTTGCCGGGGCCGGGGGCGTTTCTGCCAACCGCATCACCCTGCTGCGGGATGGCAATGGCGATGGCGTCGCGGAGCAGCGGCACGTGTTTCTTGAGGGGCTGAATTCGCCCTATGGCATGGCGCTGGTCGGGGAGACGCTCTACGTCGCCAACACGGACAGCCTGATGGCTTTCTCCTACAAGGAAGGTGAGACGCGGATCGGCGCGGAAGGGCGCAAGGTCAGCAATCTGCCTGCCAATGCTCCCAATAATCACTGGACACGCAGCCTTGCCGCCAGCCCGGATGGCAAGCTCTATGTCGGCATCGGCTCGAACAGCAACATCGCCGAGAACGGTCTCGATGCGGAAGACTATCGCGCCGTCGTGCTGGAGATTGATCCGCGCGCGGGCGAATCCAACATCTTCGCGAGCGGCCTGCGCAACCCGACCGATCTTGCCTGGAATCCCTGGACCGGCAAGCTCTGGGCGGTGGTGAACGAGCGTGACATGCTCGGCTCCGATCTGGTGCCGGACTTCCTCACCGACGTCGAGTTCGCCGCTTTCTACGGTTGGCCGTGGAATTACTGGGGCGGCTATATCGACAAGCGCGTGCAGCCGCAGCGCAATGACCTGCGCGAATATACCCGCCGCCCGGCCTTTGGCCTTGGCGCACACACTGCGCCGCTCGGGCTGGCCTTCACCCCCGGCTCGGCGCTCGGCGCGCCGTTCGATCAGGGGGCATTCGTGGCGCTGCACGGCAGCTGGAACCGCAAGCCGCCGAGCGGCTACAAGGTGTCCTACGTCGCCTTTGACGATAGCGGTCGCCCGCAAGGCAAGCTCGTCGACGTGCTGACCGGCTTCCTCAACGGGGAAGGCGAAGCACAGGGGCGTCCGGTCGATGTCATCGTCGCCGCGGACGGATCGCTGCTGGTCAGCGACGATGTCGGCGGCATCATCTGGCGCGTGAGCAATCCGGCCAAGCCTGCCGCAGCACCGGCGCCGGAGGGTCAGACCGGATCGTAAGCACGGGGCATTGCGGCGGGGCAAACTCGAACGTTCGCATCCCAGCCGAAATCTGCTGTAATCTTGAAACCGTTCGCCCTGAGCTTGTCGAAGGGCCGTCCTTTTCTTCCAGGCGACAGAGAAGGACAGGGCTTCGACAGGCTCAGCCCGAACGGGGGTCTGGTCAAGGGCTGCTACTCATCCCTAAATGCCCCTTCTGGCGCCACCAGTCGAGCCGTGTCGTTCTAGCCTTGCTCAGTTCTCCAGCGTGCGCCCCGCACGCCCGGCCAGTTCCACCACATATTGCCACGCCACGCGCCCCGAGCGGCTTCCGCGCTGGGTGGCCCACTGGATCGCCGCCAGTGGCTCGACCTCCAGCCCGTAACGCTCGGCATAGCGGCGCACGATGGCGACATAGGCGTCCTGATCGAGGGCATGGAAGCCCAGCGACAGCCCGAAGCGATCCGAGAGCGCAAGGCGGTCGTCCACCACGTCGCGCGGATTGATCGGGTCGTCCTGCTCGCCCATCGATCTCGGGACGATATGGCGGCGGTTGGAGGTGGCGTAGAGCCGCACATGACTGCCGCGTGCGCTCGCGCCGCCCTGCAGCAGCGAGCGCAGCGCCCGCGCATCTGCGCCGAAATCCCCGTCGAAGCCAAGATCGTCGATGTAGAGGACGATCGGCCGACTGGATTGCCGCAGCAGCGAGAACAGCAGCGCAAGGCTGCGCAGATCGTCCGTGGCGATCTCCACCATGGCGAGCGGCAGGCCTTCCTTCTGAACCTGCCCTACGCAAGCCGCGACGGTGGCGGACTTGCCGGTGCCGCGCGCACCCCAGAGCAGAATATCATGCGCGGCATGGCCCTTCGCGAGCCGGCGCGTGTTTTCGAGGCAGGCGGCCTTCTGTGCCTCAATGCCGGTGAGCAGCGCATAATCGATCGGCTCGAATGCTTCGATGGCGCTGAGCGCCTTTCCATCCCAGCGATAGGCCGGGTGGGCATCCAGATCGGCCGTGGCGGGGGCAGGGGGCACAAGGCGCTCAAGCGCTGCGGCGATCCGTGCGAGAGCATCTTCCGTGGCAGATGTGGACATGAGATTTCCCTCGGTCGTCATGCGTCCTCCCGTGCAGGGTGGTCAGCGCGAGGTCAAGGCGAGACGGGCCGTCCGGTCCGCCGCACCGGGCCTCCCGCGAGAACCAATCATCGCACTTCGCCATCATCGCGCTTCCCCATCATCGCGCTTCAATGTGTCATGAGCCGCCGCTATAGGCCGGACATGTCCCGCCCCGCCCGGTCCGCCGAAACCCGCATTCGCAGCTATGACAGCGCCGGCCTCGCCGAAGCCGCGGCGCTGATCGCCGCCGGGGAGCCAGTCGCGGTGCCGACGGAGACGGTCTATGGCCTCGCGGCGGATGCCACCAACGATCTGGCCGTGGCCCGGATCTACGATGCCAAGGGGCGGCCATCCTTCAATCCGTTGATCGTGCATGTGAGCGATCTCGCCATGGCGCGCCGGCTGGTGTCGTTCAACGCCACGGCGGAGAGGCTCGCTGCCGCTTTCTGGCCGGGTGCGCTCACCATGGTCCTGCCGCGCCTGCCCGATTGCCCCGTGGCGGGGCTTGCGAGCGCGGGCCTGCCTACGCTCGCCGTGCGCCTGCCGTCACATCCGGCCATGCGGGCGCTGATCAGCGCTGCGGGTGTGCCGCTCGCGGCACCCTCGGCCAATCGGTCCGGCGGCATCAGCCCCACGCGGGCGGCTCATGTCCTTGCCAGCCTTGGCGGCAGAATTCCGTTCATTCTCGATGCCGGCCCGGCCCGCGACGGGCTGGAATCGACCATCGTGCGCCCGCTCGATGATGCCATCATTCTGCTGCGACCCGGCCCCGTCACGCCCGCACAGCTGGAGACGGCCACCGGGCTGCCGGTTCGCGATCCGGAGGCTGGCGCGGGCATCACGGCGCCGGGCCAGCTCGAGAGCCATTATGCGCCATCCAAACCACTGATGCTGAATTGCGATGTGCCAGCGCCCGGCGCGTTTCATATCGGTTTCGGCCCCGGCCCGTGTCAGCGCAATCTGAGTGTAGGCGGCGATCTGGTGGAAGCGGCGGCTAATCTTTTCGCCTTGCTTCACGAGGCGGATGAGAGCGCGGCGACCCGGATCTCCATCGCGCCGATCCCCAGAACGGGTCTCGGGCTCGCGATCAACGATCGGCTGCGCCGCGCGGCGGCCTGAGTCTCGGGGCAAAAAGCTGAATCATGCTCCCGTGCTTGCCGGGGCAGCGACATGATGACATGAGCGCCGCAATCGAATGTGTTCAAATGCAGGCACTCAGCGGCGGCTGATGCACGGCCTGCCGCTGGCTGCTTTGAGGCGTCGCAAGACACCGTAGAGGCTCCAATGTCTAGTTAATGCGTTATGCCTGCGCGCGCCAAATCGAGTTGCCGCGCAGGCAGTAAATTGAGGGCTGAATAATTGGTCGTCTTGTCCAGATCTGATCTTGATTCTTCGCTGATCTTCGTCGCGTTTTTCACACTCGCGGCAGCACTTATGACGTTACGCGCGGTTTCGGCGCCGCACCGGCTAGCCCGTCCCGTTTCTCAGGAAGTGCATGAGTTTTTCGGTGCGTCCTTCGGCGCGCTGGTTGCGACGGCGCTGGTCACCTGGAGCCTCGCGTCGGTGATCCCGGTCTTCCTAGCCACGATCACGCTCGCCGCCGTGGCGCGCTACTTTCTCGTGCGGTTCAGCATGCCCGGCATTCTCTGGCTGACCGGCGCTGGTCTGGGCTGCGTGATGACGAGCCTGTGGGGCACGTTGTTCATCGTTGAGGCCGGCCTGCCGCCGCTGCTCACCGCGCTCGCTTTCGCGGCGCTGGCGCTGACGCTCTTCGCTTTCCTCGCCAATCTCGTCGCGAGCATCGCCCGTGAGGCGGTGTTGACCCATGAGCGCTGGCGCCTGCCCGTGGCCATTCCGACGTCGGACCCGCGTGCGGCCCGGCTGAAGGTTTCGCTGCACCTCGCCTGCTATGCCGAGCCGCCGGAGATCGTCATGGAGACGATGAACCGCCTCGCCGCGCAGGATTACGACAATTTCGAGGTTCTGGTGTGCGACAACAACACCAAGGATGAAGCGCTCTGGCGCCCGCTCGAAGCTCATTGCGCGCGGCTGAACGCCCAGCTCGGCAAGGAGTGTTTCCGCTTCTTCCATGTCGATCCGCTGCCCGGCGCCAAGGCCGGCGCGCTCAACTTTCTGCTTCCGCTGACTGCGCCGGACGCACAGATCATCGGCGTGATCGATGCCGATTATTATTCCCGCAGCGATTTCCTCTCGCGCCTGCTGCCCTTCTTCGCCAACCCGAAGCTCGGCTACATCCAGACCCCGCACGACTATCGCGACTATGAAGGCAATGACTATCTGACCGCCTGCTATTGGGAATATATGCCGGTCAACAAGGTCGATTATCCCGGCGTCAGCGAATATGGCGGGGCCTTCACCATCGGCACCATGTGCCTGATGCGCAAGGAAGCCTTGGAGAAGGCGGGGGGCTGGGCGGAATGGTGCCTCACCGAGGATTCGGAAGTCTCCGTTCGCCTGCGCAAGGTCGGCTATGAGGGGCTCTATTTCGGCGAGACCTTCGGGCGCGGCCTGATCCCCGAGACCTTCGACGACTACAAGAAGCAGCGCTTCCGGTGGACGGCCGGTCCAGTGCAGCAGTTGCGCCGCCACTGGCGCCTGTTCCTGCCCGCGCCCTTCGCGCCGCCGCTGCCGGGCTGGACCAAGCTGCTGGAGGTCGTCCGCTGCCTCGCGCCGCTGCAGACGCTGGCCGGCATGGTCGTGGGCGTGGGCGCCATGCTCACGATGATCGTCGCGCTGGCGACCGGCCTTATGGAACCAGTGAAAGTTCCCTCCATTGCCGGGCTGCTGATGCTCATCGGTGCAGCGACTTGGTGGGTGCGGCTGGTGCATCGCTACCGCCTTTCCGGATGCCACGATACCGAGGCGATGCTCTGGGGCGAGATCGCCCGCGCCTCGCTCAGCTATGTGGTGCTGGTCGCCGGTTTGGCGGGCCTCTCCAACAAGCCCCTGGCTTGGCGGCGCACGCCCAAGTTCGCGGGCCTTGCCGACGAATCGCCATTTGCCGCGACCCGGCCCGAGACAATTGCAGGCAGCGTATCGCTGGCGCTGGCGATCTTCTGCCTGCTGGCGACCGGCCTGCTGGGCACCGGCGTTGCGCTGCTGAGCTTCGTCGCCTTCGTTTCGCTGGCCGCGCGCTTCTTCTGCGCGCCGCTGATGGCGGCGCTGGCGATCCGCTCCTCCCGGCCGGTCGCGCGGCCCAATCGGCCGCGCTACATCCCCCGCGATGCCCGCGTGGTGGTCAGCCGGGTCTGGTAAGGCTGAGGGCTGTCATGAAGGGGAGGGCGGCGTGCCGGCCCTCCCGCTTCACTCGCAATAATAGGGGTCGTAGCGTTCCTTACATTTGCGCCGAAGTTCACGCCCGCGCTCGCGATCGGCTTCGTCGCCGCTGACGGTCGCCCAGTCCGCCGCCTTGGAGCCCGCCTGGATCGGCGCGCGCGCGACATTATAGGCCGTGCGCGCCACGCAGCCCTGCAGGGCGAGCGGCAAGAGGGCAGTTCCGGCGATCAGGACGGCAGATCGAATCATGGCGGCGTCTCCCATGGCCATGGAGAGGGCTTTCTGGGCCGCGCTGGCGGCGCGCGCAACATCGCTGCGCCGGGCAGGCTCGGAATTGCCGCTTAACCGCTTGTCCCTGCGGGTGCTCAGGCGCGCAGGCGCTCGGCAAAGCCCTTGCGCAGCTTCTGCAGCTTGGGCGGGATCACCGCCATGCAATAGGGGTTCCGGTCGCCGACCCGCTCCCAGTACTTTTGGTGATAGTCCTCGGCCGGATGCCATGTGGCGAGCGGCTCGATGGTGGTGACGATCGGGCTCGGCCAATCCGCCTGCGCCCGCTCGATGGCCGCGCGCGCCTCGGCCTCCTGACCCGCATCGTGCGGGAAGATGGCCGAGCGATACTGCGTGCCCACGTCATTACCCTGGCGGTTCAGCGTCGTCGGATCGTGGGTGGCAAAGAAGATGTCGAGCAGGTCGCCATAGCCAATCACTGCCGGATCGTAGGTGATACGGATCGCTTCGGCGTGGCCGGTACTGCCGGAGCAGACTTCCTCATAGGTTGGGTTCGCCTTGCTCCCGCCGATATAGCCGCTTTCGACGGCTTCGACGCCCGCAAGGTTCTGATAAACCGCTTCCGTGCACCAGAAGCAGCCGCCGGCCAGCGTTGCAGTCGCGCTCATTTGGGGGCGTCCTTTCGAGGAGTGATGGGATGCCCCAGAGATAGGAAGCCGGCGGCATTGCGCAAAGGGGTTGCCTGCATCCGTAGTGCGACCAATCCCCGCCATCCGTTTGTGTCGAGCGAAGTCGAGACACGCGAGAACTGCGCTGGCCGTGTCTCGACTTCAGCCTTTGGCTGAAGTTTACCCTGAGCGCCCGCCCTGCGGGCAGTCGAAGGGCTCGACACGAACGGCAACGTTGAACCTAAAGTCGCAGTCCGGTCGTCTCTGGCAGACCCGCCATCAGGTTGAGGTTCTGCACCGCCGCGCCCGAGGCGCCCTTGCCGAGATTGTCGAGCGCCGCCACCAGGCGGATCTGCGCGCTCGCCTGGTCGGCGAAGACGAACAGCCGCATGGTGTCCTTGTCCTGCAGCAGCTCGATCGGCAGCGTCGCCGGCTCATATCCATCCGCCATGCTGATGATCGGCGATCCAGCATAATGGTCCGCCAGCGCCGCGCGCAGGCTCTGCGCATCGCCGGAGATCATGTCCCGATGCAGCGGCACGTCCACGATCATGCCGGAATAAACCGGGACGACAGCGGGCGAGAAAAGCGGGCGATGCGCCAAGCCGCAGCGCGCCTGCATCTCCGGCACATGCTTGTGGCCAAGGGTCAGGGCATAGGTGCGATACGCGCTTGGCGCCCCATCCGCGCCTTCATACTCCGCGATCATCGCCTTGCCGCCGCCCGAATAGCCCGAGGCGGCATTGCAGGTGAGGGGCGCGTCTGCCGGGATCAGCCCGGCCTTCACCAGTGGCGCGACCAGCGCGATGAAGCCGGTCGAGTAGCAGCCCGGATTGCTCACGAACCGCGCCTGCGCCACGGCCTCGTGCCCGAAGATTTCCGGCAGGCCAAAAACCCACCCGTCCGCCACGCGGTGCGCGGTTGAGGCGTCGATCACCCGCGTACGCTCATTGGCGATCATCTGCACTGATTGCCGCGCCGCATCGTCGGGCAGGCAGAGAATGACGATATCCGCCGCGTTGATCGCCTCGGCGCGCGCGCCATCGTCCTTGCGGGCTTCGTCGCTCAGCGTGATGAGATCAAATTCGCTGCGCCGGTCCAGCCGTTCCCGGATCTGGATGCCGGTGGTCCCGGCGGCGCCGTCAATGAAAATCTTTGTCATGTCGTAATCCTGCGCCGGCCAGTCACCGGCTGCTCATGCGTGTCGCGGAGCCGCGCGACGACGTCGTCCAGCGGCTCGATGGTCACGGCCATCGCGTGGGCATTGGCATGGATCAGGCGTTCGCCATCCACCATCAGCCCCACATGACCGGGGAAGAAGATGATGTCGCCTCGTCGGAGCGCAGCATTGTCGCCCAGCGCTTCGCCAATGGCTTCGGTCTGCTGGTCGGTGTCGCGCGGCGCGGCGATGCCGCAGGCGGCGAGCGCCATCTGCACCAGCCCGGAGCAGTCGACGCCCAGGCCCCGACCGCCCCACACATAAGGAGCGCCCAGATAGCGCTCGGCTACGGCCACCCAGTCATGCTCGGTGTCGTCGATGGCGCGGACATGGCGCTGGTGGACGAACCCGTCGTCCACCGCGAGAAAGTCACCCTCGGCAGTGCCGGAAACACGCGCGCCGGCGGGCAGCATCTGCTGCACCGGCGTCTTGATGTCCGCCGCCGCGAACACCGGCGTCACGCCGCGCGTGACATGGGTCGGCGCAACGGGCTCGCCGAGTGCATCGAGCGGCACATAGCCGACATAGTGATCGTGCCCGCAATAGCCCCAGGCCCAGCCGCTGCGCGCATCGAGCATGTGGAAGGCCTCGCCATGCAGCAGTTCGCTCACCGCGCTGGCAGCAGCGTCAGGGGCGCCCCGCAGCATCGCGGAAGCGGCAGTGCAGTTGCGGGCGACCGGTGCAGCATAATGCGGCGCGAAGTAGAGATCGGCCAGCGCAACGTCGGCCAGATCGGCGCGGATCGCGCGCACGCGCGGATCGTAGCTGTGGGAGGTCCCATCCAGCTTCACGCTTTTGCGTTCGGGCGACGACGCCACTTTAACCCCGGCGATGGTCTGATGCATCGGCGCCCCCTGCGGCAAAACGGGCGGAAAGGTCAAGGGATACCGGTGGCCGCCGCATCGCTGTTGCCCGCATCGCGGGCGTCCTGGGGATCACTCCGCTTTCGATCCGTAGCGCTTCTGCAACAGGGTGAAGGTCGCGCGCAGGCCCAGCGCCTCGCCGCCCTTGGGCCGCCCCGGCTTGGCGGTCGGTCGCCAGGCGAAGGTGTCGAAATGCGCCCAGACCGTCTTGTCCGGCACAAAGCGCTGCAGGAACAAAGCCGCTGTCGTCGCGCCAGCAAAGGGGCTGTCGCCGCTGTTGGAGAGGTCGGCAATGTCGCTCTTGAACAGGTCATTATACGGCGCCCACAGGGGCAGCCGCCAGAGCGGATCGTCCACGTCCTTGGCGCAGCTCGCGAGTTCGTCGGCCAGCGCATCGTCATTGGTGAACAGTGCCGGCAGGTCCGGCCCCAGCGCCACACGCGCCGCGCCGGTGAGCGTAGCGAAATCCACGATCAGCTCGGGCTTTTCTTCACCCGCGCGCGTCAGCGCATCGCCCAGGATCAGGCGGCCTTCCGCATCGGTATTGCCGATCTCGACTGTCAGCCCCTTGCGGCTGCGCAGCACGTCGCCGGGGCGGAAGGCATTGCCGGCAATGGCATTTTCCGCAACCGGCAGCAGCAGGTGCAGGCGCACCGGCAACCCGGCGCCCATCACCAGATCGGCCAGCGCCAGCGCATGGGCTGCACCGCCCATGTCCTTCTTCATCAGCCGCATGCCCGAGGCCGGCTTGATGTCCAGCCCGCCCGTATCGAAGGTCACACCCTTGCCGACCAGCGCCACGCGCGGATGATCCTCGCGACCCCAGGCCAGTTCGATCAGCCGGGGCGCATTGGCCCTGTCAGCCGCGCGCCCGACAGCGTGGATCATCGGATAGCCCGATTCGAGCGCATCGCCGCGCGTCACGCTCAGCGCCGCGCCGTTGCGCTCGGCGATCCTGCGCGCCTGCGCCTCAATCTCATCCGGCCCCATCTCGGCGGTCGGCGTATTGACCATGTCGCGCACCAGCGCCGTGGCGCGGGCTTGCGCGGCAGCGGCATCGATTGCGCCCGGCTTGCCGGTCAGCAACACGCGCGGGCCTTTGTCGTCCTTCTTCGCCTTGTAGCGCTCGAAGCGATATTGCGCGGTCATCCAGCCGAAGATCGCCGGGCCCGGCTCACGCTCCGCCAGCCGATAGGTGCCCGCCGGCAGCACGGATGGCAGCTTGGAAAGACACCAGCTGGAGAGCGAATGGACATTGGCGACGAAGCTCACCACGCTCCACTCATCGGCCTTCTCGCCCGGCAGGATGCCGTGGGCATAGGCCTTGGGCTGGAAATCCTGCGCCGCAAGGGCGGCGCGCTCGCGCTCCGTCCGGCTCGCCAGCCACGCCTCATGGCTCGCGGCATCGATGAGGTGGATGGGGCGGGCGGTCTGGCCCCCGTCGGGGCGCACGAGATCGGCTGGGTCCGTCATAATGCAGGGTTAGAGCGCGCAAGAGCCCTCGGCAAGCAAAGGCTCATGGGTTAGGCTGGCAGCATCGGCATTGCGTAAAAAAGGACGCGCTCATGGCTCCCCTCAAGACGGTAACGCTCATCGGCCTCTCCCTCGCGCTGGCTGCTTGCGGGGGCGAGACGATCGCCAACAACACGCAGGCGCCCGCCGCCAATGCGGCGAACGAGGCCGAGCCGGCCAATGCCGCGCAGGCCAATCTCGCTGAAGGCGGATCGGTCGCGTTCACGCAGGGCGAATCCGAGTTTCGCATCAGCTGGCCCGCCACGGCCGCCGCCATTGCCCCGCTCGACGCGATGCTGCGCGAAGGCGCGAAGGCCCGGCGCAAGGAGACCGAAGACGGCATCCGCGCCGAGCAGGCCGCCTCGAAGGAAGGCGGCTATCCCTTCCGCGGCTACAGCTACACCGAGGACTGGTCAGTCGCGGCGGACGTGCCCGCGCTGCTCGTGCTGCGCAGCGAGGGCTATAGCTACACCGGCGGCGCGCACGGCATGCCGCTGGTCAAGGTGCTTTACTGGGACAAGGCGGGCAACAAGGCGCTCGAAGCCGGCGACCTGTTCGACATCGCCGCGCTCGGTCGTGCGGTAAAGGATCGCTTCTGCACCGCCCTCGATGCCCAGCGCGCCGAGAAGCGCGGCGAGCCCGTCGGCAGCGGCGAGGGCAGCCCCATCCCGGAGTTCGACCAGTGCGTCGATCCGACCAAGCAGACCATCATCGCGGCATCATCGGGCGGCGGCGTGCTCAACCGCCTGCACTTCGTCATCATGCCCTATGAGGCCGGCCCCTATGCGGAAGGCATCTACGAGATCGAAGTGCCGGTGGATGCGGCGGTGCTGGGCGCAGTGAAGCCGGCGTGGAAGGGAGCGTTTGCGCGAGCGAACTAAGCTGCCCATTCTCCCACCTCCCGTTCGTGTCGAGCGAAGTCGAGACACGCGAGCAC
>JAHJIJ010000012.1 GCA_018823325.1 Alphaproteobacteria bacterium
CCGGGTGACAACTGGATGGTGCACGTGGCGATCGAACAGCTGAAGGCAGGCGACGTGCTGCTGCTGGCGCCGACCAGCCCGTGCGATGATGGCTATTTTGGCGATCTGCTGGCGACCTCGGCGCAGGCGCGCGGCTGCCGTGGCCTCATCATCGATGCCGGCGTACGCGATGTGCGTGACCTCACCGAGATGAACTTCCCGGTCTGGTCCAAGGCGATCTATGCGCAGGGTACGGTCAAGAACACGCTGGGCAGCGTGAACATTCCGGTGGTGTGCGCCAATGCGGCGGTCAATCCGGGTGACGTGATCGTCGCCGATGACGATGGCGTGTGCGTCGTGCCCCGCGCCAATGCCGCCAAGGTCCTCGAAGCCGCCCGCGCCCGCGAAGCCAACGAGGGCGAGAAGCGCGAGAAGCTGGCTTCCGGCGTCCTCGGCCTCGACATGTACAAGATGCGCGAGCGCCTCGAGAAGGAAGGGCTCAAATATGTGTGAGCCACTTCCGGCTCGGAACGCCTCTCCGTTCGCTTCGAGCGAAGTCGAGAAGCATCGTGCCCAGCGTGTCTCGACTTCGCTCGACACGAACGGGAGGATATAATGAACGGCGCTCCCTGCATGTGGATGCGCGGCGGCACGTCCAAGGGGGGCTATTTCCTCGCCGAGGATCTGCCCGCCGACACGGCCGAGCGCGATGCCTTTCTGTTGCGTGTCATGGGGTCGCCCGATCCGCGCCAGATTGACGGCATGGGTGGCGCCGATCCGCTCACCAGCAAGGTAGGGATCGTCAAGAAGTCGAGCCGCGAAGGCGTCGATGTCGACTATCTCTTCCTGCAGGTGTTCGTCGATCAGGCAATCGTCACGGATGCGCAGAATTGCGGCAACATCCTTGCGGGCATCGGCCCGTTCGCCATCGAGCGCGGCCTTGTGGAGCCGACTGGCGACGAGACGCGTGTCGCCATCTTCATGGAGAATACGGGGCAAGTCGCTGTCGCCACGGTGCAGACCCCCGGCGGCACGGTCCGCTATGACGGCGATGCGACGATCAGCGGCGTTCCGGGTACGTCCGCACCGATCCCACTGCTGTTCCGCGATACCGCCGGTTCATCCTGCGGGGCGCTGCTCCCCACCGGGAATGGCGTCGACGAGATCGACGGCGTCAAAGTGACGATGATCGACAATGGCATGCCCTGCGTCGTCATGCTTGCCAGCGATGTCGGTGTCACCGGCTATGAGGATCGCGACACGCTCGACGCCAACACCGAGATGAAAGCGAAGGTCGAGGCCATCCGCCTCAAGGTCGGCGAGATGATGAACCTGGGTGACGTGAAGGAAAAGTCCGTCCCCAAGATGATGCTCGTTGCGCCGCCGCGTGACGGCGGGGCAATCACTGTCCGCTCGCTCATTCCGCACCGCGTCCATGCCTCGATCGGTGTGCTCGGTGCAGTCAGCGTGGCCACCGCCTGCCTCATCGAGGGTTCGCCGGCTGCCTCGGTGGCAAAAGTGCCGGAAGGCGCGACCAAGACCCTCGGCGTCGAGCATCCAACCGGCGTCACCGAGTGCGTCGTGACCGTCGATGCCGATGGCCAGCCGATAGAGGCCGGCATGCTGCGCACAGCCCGCAAGCTGATGGACGGGGTGGTGTTCGGCTGAATGAACCGTTCGCCCTGAGCTTGTCGAAGGGCCGTTCTTTTTCTTTCAGATATCAAGTGCAACAAGAAAAGCAGCCCTTCGACAAGCTCAGGGCGAACGGAGTGAAGCAGAATGAGTGAAGACCGCATTCTTTCCTGGCACAGCAATCCCAGCAAGCCGCGCTACACCCCGCCGCCGGGTGCCGTGGATGCCCATTGCCACGTCTTCGGGCCGATGGCGCAGTTCCCGTTCAGCGCCAAGGCCAAGTATCTGCCGCAGGATGCCGGGCCGGACATGCTCTTTGCCCTGCGCGATCATCTCGGCTTTTCCCGCAACGTAATCGTGCAGGCGAGCTGCCACGGCACGGACAATGCCGCGACCCTGCACGGCATTGCGGTCTCGGAAGGCAAGGCACGCGGCGTGGCGGTGGTCGATCCGGCAATCAGCGAAGCCGAGCTGGAGGCGCTGCACCAGGGCGGCATGCGTGGCATACGCTTCAACTTCCTCAAGCGCCTCGTTGACGATGCCCCGAAAGACAAGTTCCTGGAAGTCGCCAGCCGCCTGCCCGAAGGCTGGCATGTCGTCATCTACTTCGAGGCCGACATTCTCGAAGAGCTGCGTCCGTTCATGGACGCGATCCCGGTGCCTCTCGTTATCGATCACATGGGCCGGCCCGATGTCCGCCAGGGACCCGACGGCGCGGATATGAAGGCCTTCCGCAACCTGCTCGACAGCCGCGAGGACATCTGGTTCAAGGCCACCTGCCCGGACCGCCTCGATCCTGCCGGCGCACCCTGGGACGATTTCGCGCGCGCGGTCGCTCCGCTGGTCGCAGATTATCAGGATCGCGTGATCTGGGGCACCGACTGGCCGCACCCGAACATGCAGGACGCCATCCCCGATGATGGCCTGCTCGTTGACGTGATCCCCCGCATCGCGCCGACGGAAGAGTTGCAACAGAAGCTGCTCGTCACCAACCCGATGCGTCTATACTGGCCTGAAGAACTTCGCGCTGGGTCATAGCCAGCTCGAGAACGAGAGACCAAACAGGCCCGAAACCGCAAGCTGACTGGAGAGAAGAATGCCGTTTCCCGCGACGCCGGACTATATGGGCCTCAACACGCCGGTCCGTCAGGAAGTCTCGATCACGGGTCTCAAGCCCTCGGAAGGGACGATCCCGGCGGAGGTGCGCGGCGCCTTCTTCCGCGCCGTGCCGGACCCTCAGTTCGAGCCCTTCTTCCAGCCGGACACGGCGCTCTCCGACGATGGCATGATCAGCCGCATCCTCTTCAACGAGGACGGCACGGTCGATTACGATATCAAATATGTGCAGACGCCGCGCTGGAAGGCCGAGAAGGCCGCCGGCAAGCGCCTGTTCGGTCGTTATCGCAATCCTTACACCAATGATCCCAGTGTCGAGGGGGTCGAGGGCACGGTCTCGAACACCACGCCGGTCTGGCATGCCGGCAAGCTCATCATGACCAAGGAGGACGGCCCGGGCCACCAGATCGATCCGCACACGCTGGAGACAATCGGCGCCTATGATTTCGGCGGCGTCCTCAAGTCCAAGACGATGACGGCGCATGTCCGCATCGACCCGCAGACGAAGGAAATGTTCGTCTATGGCTATGAGGCTGATGGGCTTTGCTCGAAGACCATTGCCTATTGGTGGACGGACAAGGACGGCAAGCTCGTCAAGGAGCAGTGGTTCGAGGCGCCTTTCTGCAGCCTCGTCCATGACTTCGTGATCACGGAGAATTACGCGATCTTCCCGCTGCAGCCAACCACCGCCGATCTCGAGCGGGTGAAGGCCAAGGGCGCGCACTGGGTTCACCAGCAGGACCTTGAATATCATATCGGCGTGATGCCGCGTTATGGCGATGTCTCGGAGATCCGCTGGTTCAAGGGGCCCAAGGGCGCCTCCAGCTTCCACATGATGAATGCCTTCGAGACCCCGGACGGCAAGGTCCATATCGATCATCACATCACCGACACCATCGCCTTCCCGCACATTCGCGCGGACAGCGGCATCGATGTGGCGCCGTGGGAGCTTGGCGGCGGATTCCAGCGCTGGACGGTCGACATGAACGGAGAGGGCGACGGCGTGGAAGTGGCTCCGCTCGGCCCTCCGGGCGACATGCCGCGCATCGCCGATGCCGACCAGGGCCGGCCCTACAAGCGCGGCTGGTATTGCAGCATGAACCCGCAGCCCATGGGGCCGCCGCTCATGGGCGGTGTCGTCGGCGCCATGTTCACCGCCTTGCTGCGCAAGGATTTCGAGACCGGCGCGATCAGCGGCTACAATCTGCCGCCGGCGCACGGCATGAGCGAGACCGTCCATGTGCCATCCAACGAGCCCGGGCATGAGGGCTGGCTGCTCGGCGTCGTCGATCATGAAGTTGCGCCTGAGCAGTATGAGCACGCCGTGTGGATCTGGAACGCAGGCGATCTGCCCGCCGGGCCTGTCGCCAAGGTGCCGGTGCCGACGCGCATGCGCCCGCAGGTCCACGGTTGGTGGGTGCCGATGCAGGCCTATCAGGCAGCCGCCTGACAGCGGTTATATCCGCGCCTTTCTGAGGAGGGTTAAGCGGGAGGGTGCGAAACCCTCCCGCTGCTCTCTCAAAGCGCGCTGATCATCCGCACCGTCTCGTCGAACCGGCCTTCTCGCTCCGCCAGACGCAGGAAGCGCACCTTCTCCACGAGAATTTCCTCCGGCGTCGGCACCTGCTGGAAGAGCGCCATCACTTCCGCAGCATAGTCATCCAGCGGCATGTAGCTTTCCCGGGTGGACTGCCCGGGCGTCAGTTCCGTGCGGACGGCCGGCGGCACCAGCTCGATCACGTCCACCTTGCCACGCAGTTGCTCGCGAAGGGACACGGTCCAGCTGTGGAGCGCCGCCTTGCTCGCGCTGTAGCTGGGCGTGCCGATCAGCGGCACAAACGCCAGGCCGGAGGTGGTGTTGATAATCGCCGCGTCGTCCTGCGCGCGAAGATGGTCAATCAGCGCGTTGGTGAGGCGGATCGGCCCCAGCACATTGGTGATGAAGGTCTGCTCGGCAACCGCCGTGTCGCCGCGGGTCGTCAGGTCTTCGTGCCTCATGATGCCGGCATTGTTGAAGAGGATGTTGATGGCGGGGAAGCGCGCCAGTGCCTGGGCCACGAAGGCCTCGATGCTGGTGGCGTCGCTGACATCGACGGTGAGAGCCTGCATGTCGGCGCGACCGTCGATCGTCTCCGCCAGTGTCTCTGCAGTCCGGCCGGCCACGATCACTTGATTGCCCAGATCATGGAAACGCCGTGCCAGCTCACGGCCAATGCCCGAGCCGCCGCCGGTGATGAGAATGCAGTTGTCCTTGGTCTTCATGGCTGTCGTCTCCGAAAAGGGGGTAGTGGACGACCGCTCATCTACGCCTTAACTCTCCGAACGAAAGAAGACACCGAAAAGATTTATACTTACCGGAAAGAGAGTGTAGAATGCCCGCCATTGCCAACCAGCCGGACGGCCTGACCAGCCCGAAGCGCTACGACGAGATCGATCCCCGCGTGGAAGCGCTGGTCCATGATCTCATCGGTCAGGTGGCCGACAAATGGACGATGCTGCTCATCGAGATCCTGCACGATCATGGCGAGCAGCGCTTTACCCGCATCTTCAAGAAGATCCCCGGGATCAGCCAGAAGATGCTCACGCAGACCTTGCGCCAGATGGAACGCAACGGGCTGGTTCACCGGACGGTCCATCCGGTGGTGCCGCCGCGCGTCGAATATCGGCTCACGGATCTCGGAGAGAGCCTTGGCGAGGCGTTCTGCGGTGTGTGGACCTGGGCGGAAACCCATCTTGAAAAGGTGGACACGGCCAGACGCCGGTTCGACGATCGTGCCGCCGGATAGGGCATCCGACTGATCGTAGCGCACCTGCTGAAGAGCAAGGCGATATCGCATCTGGGCGCCGACTCGCAGCGACGCCGCTTGGCCACTCGTGTGCTTGTGCGGCCGATGGCGCGGGCCTGCACGCCTGCAGCGCCTTTCCGCATGCACATTGGGACACGTTTCTGCGCTTCCGAACAAAGTCAACTGATGCATTTGTCCCACGCTTTCATCGAGAAGTGCGCGATTTTGGGGCGTCATGCTGCTTTAAGTTGATCCTGTCCGAAAATCCTGCCTATATCGACGGACCGTGGAAGGGCTCTGCATGCACTGCGAGAGGTCGAAAAGACCCGCGCAAACTGTGCAGCAAAAAGCCTGCACAGGAGAGGAGTAAAAAAGCAATGAGAAGGAATTCCACCGTCCGCGCTTTACTATGTGCGGGGTCCGCGTCCGTTTTAGCCGTCGCCGGCGCCATGCCGGCACTTGCGCAGGAGAGCGCAGCGCCGCAGGCCGACAGCACGCCGGACATCATCGTAACCGCACAATTCCGGTCACAGCGCCTGCAGGACACGCCGCTCGCGATCACCGCTGTTGACGCCGCACTGCTCGAAGCGCGCAATCAGGATGACATTGCCGCCGTCGCCCGCCAGGCACCCAGCGTCACGCTGACGCCAATGGGCGGCGCCTTTGGCGATTCGATGGGCGCCTCGATCCGCGGCATCGGCCAGTTCGACTTCAACCCCGCTTATGAGCCCGGCGTCGGCCTTTACGTTGACGATGTCTATTACCCCACGCTCACCGGCGCGAATTTCGACCTGCTCGATCTGGAACGCGTCGAAATTCTGCGTGGCCCGCAGGGCACGTTGACCGGCCGCAACTCGATTGGCGGCGCAATCAAGCTCTTCTCCAAGAAGCCAGACGCAGTACCGAGTGCCTTTGCTGAGTTCAGCTACGGCTCCAGAAACCGCCTGGAAGTGCGCGCTGGCGCCAATTTCCCGCTGACCGAGTCGCTCTATGCCCGCGTGTCCGGCGTCCACAAGAGTCAGCGCGGCTATGTCGACCAGATCGACTATGGCTGCGCCAACCCCGGCAATCCGGAAGGCATCCTGCCTGCCGTGCCGACCAACACCGATTGCGTGGTCGATAAGCTGGGCGGAACCAACTATTCCGGCGTGCGCGGCGCCCTGCGCTATGAGGGCGAGCGGATCGATGTGCAGATCGTTGGCGACTATCAATATTCCGATCGTCCCAATGCGGCGGAAGTCCCCATCGTCGCGCAGGGTGACGCAGCCAACTTCCTGTGCGGGAAATGGTGCACCTATGCGAGCTGGGCGCTCCCTGCGCAGGGGCAGGCCGGCAACTGGAACACGGGCAGCCGCAACCGCTTCAGCGGCTGGGGCGTGTCGGGCCACATCGATTTCGATCTGACCGACAATATCCAGCTCCAGTCGATCACGGCGTACCGGTCCTACAATAACCGCTGGGGCACGGACGATGATTTCTCGCCGACGCTCACCCGCGCAGCCGGTGGCTTCAACGATCTCGATTTCTGGTTTGTCAGCCAGGAGCTCCGCCTGAACGCCAAGCTGGGTGACCTGGCGGACATCACCGTGGGCGGCTATTATTCGGATCAACGCAGTACCTATTTCACGATCCAGGATATCCGCTACATCGTGCCCGGCCTGCCGCTGCAATTCCTTGGCAACGATCCGATCAACGCAGACAGCAAGGCCGTGTTCGGTACGGCTATCGTGCGTCCGGTCGAAGGCATGACGATCACCGGCGGCCTGCGCTACACGGAGGAGCACAAGGACTACACGTTCATCCGCCGCAATCTGGACAACACCTCGCCGCTCTCGCCCGATCCGTTCGGTCTTGGCGCGCTCAACAATCTGACGGCGGTGTATGATGGCGATCGCCTCGACTGGCGCCTGTCGGTTGATTATCGCTTCTCCCCGGAAGTGCTGCTTTATGGAACGGTGGGCACAGGCTTCAAGGGCGGCGGTGTCACGGCGCGTCCGTTCCTGCCGACCCACGCAACGCAGGGAACCTTCGGCCCGGAGACCGTTACAGCTTATGAAGTCGGCCTGAAGACCGATCTGTTCGATCGTCGCCTGCGTGTGAACCTGGCCGGCTTCTACAATGACTATAAGCAGATCCAGCTCCCGCTCTCCGATTGCTCGGCTTATGGCGGCGGCCCCTGCGCAGTCGTTGCGAATGCCGGCGACGGCAAGATGTGGGGTTTTGAGGCAGAGCTTTCGGCGACGCCCGTCGATAATCTGATGATCGACGCCTCGCTCAGCCTCATTGGTTCGGAATATAGCACGATCTCGCCGGCCGTTGGCGGCACGATCACCGCCGGCAGCCCGATTGTCTCGCCGGAGGTCCAGTGGAGCGCGGGCATCCAGTATGAGATCGACATGCTGGAGTCCGGTTCGATCACGCCGCGCTTCGACGTGGCGTATCGAGGTCGCGAATTTGCAGGGACCACCCTGAATGCCGTCAATCCGGACTTTGAATATTACCCGTCCTATGTGCTCGGAAGTACCCGACTGACCTGGCGTAACGCCGACCGGGATCTGTCGATCGCGTTCGAAGTCACGAACCTCTTCGACAAATATTACACGCCGTCGCGCTTTGATGCGGTCTACGCCTTTGCCGGCACGGCTTACGCCGTCGTGGGGGCGCCGCGCGAATGGCGCGTGTCGATCAAGAAGGACTTCTGACGCCCCTCCCATGGGCGAGATAAACTTGAGGGCGGCATGTGTCGCCCTCATTTTCTTTGACCGGCCAGCCGACAGACAATAGCAATGAACACGAAAACCAAAGGCCGCAAATGGCCATGGGAGAGGTGAGCACATGAAGCTAGTTTTGCCGCCGGGTTTGTCACCGCAAGGGTTCGATGGCGCGGTCAAGGCCCTGCAGGGTGCCGTCGGCGCCGGTTGGGTGATGACCAGCGATGAAGATCGTGATGCTTATGCGGACATCTACGCGCCCGGTCCTGAGACACTCTGGGGTGCATCCGGTGCGGTCGCCCCGGCCAATGTCGAGGAAGTGCAGGCGGTCGTGCGGATCGCCAATGAACACAAGCTGCCACTGTGGATCGTCGCGCGCGGCAAGAACCTGGGCTACGGCACGGCCGCGCCACGCATGCCCGGCTCCATGGTGCTGGATCTTGGCCGCATGGACAGGATCATCGAGATCGATCCCGAGCTTGGCTATTGCGTGATCGAACCCGGCGTTGGCTTCCTCGATCTATACGAGCATATCCAGCGCGAGAAGCTGCCGCTGATGATGTCCGTCCCCGGCAATGGCTGGGGCTCGGTGCTCGGCAACGCGCTCGATCATGGCATCGGCTATACGCCCTATGGCGTCCATGCGAGCAATCTGTGCGGCATGGAAGTGGTGCTGGCCAATGGCGAGCTGGTCCGCACCGGCCTTGGCGCCATGGAGAACAACAAGGCCGCGCATCTCTTCCCGTTCAGCTATGGCCCGAGCTGGGACCAGATGTTCACCCAGTCCAATCTGGGCGTCGTCACCAAGGCGGGCATGTGGCTCATGCCGGAGCCCGAGACCTCGGTGGAGTTGAACCTCGAAATTCCCAATGCGGAGGACATCGGCTGGGTGATCGACACGCTCACGCCCTTGCGCCTCAATCGCATCATCGACCAGTCGATCTTCATCCCCAGCTGGCTCGGCAAGATGACGATCCTGGGCCAGCGCAAGGACTTCTGGGACAAGCCGGGCGCCATTCCGGAGTGGCGCGTGCAGGAGCTGCTCAAGGAACACAAGCTCAGCTACTGGAATATGCAGCTGCGCCTCTATGGCGAGGAATCGGTGACGAAGGCCAAGGCCGAGGTGGTGAAGGCCGCCTTCGCCAAACATCTCAAGACGCCGATCGGCGAGCGCTGGTGGCGCAAGGGCGATCCGACCAATGTCATGGACCTGACGCTGGGCGTGCCTTCGGCCGTGCCGCTGCAGATGGGCGACTGGGTGGGCGGACGCAGCGCCCATATGGGCTTCTCGCCAGTCGTCCCGGCGACGGGCAAGCATGTGCTCGATCAGATGCGCCGCAGCCGCAAGATCATCAATGATCATGATGTGGATTTCTACGCCAGCTTCACCATTGGCGGGCGCTTCTGCAACAATGTGAACATGCTGATGTATGATCGCGACAATGAGAAGCAGGTCGAAACGATCAAGACGCTGTTCAACGCGCTGATCGCCGATGCGGCTGCACATGGTTATGCCGAGTACCGCACGCATCTCGGCTGGATGGACGCGATCTCCGACACCTTCGGCTTCAACGATCATGCCATGCGCCGCATGACCGAGAAGGTGAAGGACACGCTCGATCCAAACGGCATTCTCTCCCCCGGCAAGAACGGCATCTGGCCCAGCGCCTATGCCGCCCAGCGTGGAAAGGCTCTGGCATGAGAGTGGGGCAAGCAGCGAGCCTGATGGTTCTGATGGCCATTGGCATCGTGGTTACGGCGTGCGACGTCGTCGCCTCCGAAAATCAGCCCGCGCCCGCCGGCGGACCACCTGCCGGCGGACCGCCGCCACCACCGCCGCACACCATGCGCGCAGAAATGGTGGAGGGCGATCGGCTCAGCAGCGGGATGAGCGGTGAAGCGCTGTACTCCAATCGATGCGGCGCCTGCCACTTTGATTTCGGAATGGGCACCAACCTCGTCACCAAGCAGCAGCTGGCATTTGGCAACCCACCTGCGATGGGCCTGCTCACCAATCGCGAGGATTTGACCGCCGATTACGTCAAAGCGGTCGTGCGAATGGGGAAAGGGGCCATGCCGCGCCAGACCCGCGTCGACATCACCGATGCCGAGCTGGAGAAGGTCGCCGCCTATCTGGGGAAGGGCAAATGAGCGCAGTCTCCCGGCGGCAGGTTCTGGGCGGCGTCGCGCTGGCCGGTGCAGTCGGTGCGCTCGGCGTGCGGCAGTTCGTGGGGCCGGAGAAGGTGCCGAGGATCGTCATCTATGATAGCCGCAAGCCCACGAGCCGCGCCTTTGCGCATGGCTTCGCCGGCGTGCGCCAGATCGACCTTGCCGGTGAGCATAGCCGCAACTGGAGCAGCGTTCGGGCAATCCGGCGCGATGGCCCGGTTGCAGGCATGACCAGCTGGAATGACTATGTCGCCGCGCGCAGCTGGCTGGAGGAGCGGGGGCTGCGCCTGCGCTCCGAGCAGCGCGATCCCACGCACGATCTGATTGCCTGGGCGATGGCCTGAGGCGCCCGAAAGAAGGAGAGGGCGCTTCGCCCGCACGCCATGACCAGCAGCGACGTCACGCTCTACCACTGGGAGCCCAATGCCAATTCGGGCAAGCCCATGCTCACGCTGATCGAGAAAGGGGTGGCCTTCAACAGCCACTATCTCGATCTTCTGTCCTTCGATCAGCACAAGCCTGAGTATCTCGCGATCAACCCGATGGGCACGATTCCCGCCATGACGCATGGCGGCCGCCTGCTCAATGAATCCACGGCGATGATGGAATATGTGGAGGAGGCCTTCCCTGGCCCATCCATGATGCCGGACGATCCGGTGGACCGCTGGCGCGTGCGCTGGTGGATGAAATATCTCGACCAGTGGCTGTGCCCCTCCTTCAGCATGATCGGCTGGAGCATCTTCATTGGCCCGCAAGTTCGCGCCCGCGATCCCGAGGAACTCAAGGCTGCCATTGATCGCATTCCGCTTCCTGAGCGCCGCACCGCATGGCGCAAGGCGATCTACGGCCTGTTCAGCGAGGAAGAATTGGCCGAATCCACGCGCCGCGTCATGCTCGGCATCGCCAAGCTGGAGGAAGCGCTCGGCCAGCGCGAATATCTCGGCTCCGACCAATATTCGCTGGCGGATATCAATTGCTTCAACTCGGCCTACGGCTTGCCGTCCATGCAGCCCGATGACGTGAATGACGCCAAGACACCCAACATCATGCGTTGGTTGCGCGCCGTCGCACGCCGCCCCGCCGTTCGCGAGACCTGGACCTACAGCCGGGTGCCGCGCTTCGCCGAGCGCATCATCCCGCTGATCGAGGAGGCCGCCTGATGGCCCTGACGCTTTACCATGGCGAGCCCACCGGGCCGTCGCTTACTGTGCTCGCCGCCTTGTTCGAGAGCGGGCTTCAGGCAGACCTGCACCCGATCGACCTCGCTATGGCAGAGCGCCATGGCGGCGCCGTCCCGCGCGCGTTTGAGGTGGATTATAGCGTCGAGGGCGAGGGGTCGGTGCTCGTCGTGGGCGGGCAGGCCATGTCCGACAGCGTCTTCATCGGCTGCTATCTTGACGATGCCGCGCCGGGCTGCGGCCTCCGCCCCACCGATCCCTATGCGCGCTGGGAAATGATGGCCTGGTGCCGCTGGATGATCGAGCGCGTTGCACCTGGCGCCGCTGCCCTTGCCAACATCGCCTGGACGACGCCGCGCCTCGCCGCACTGGACGACGCTAGCTTCGAGCAAATGGTTGCGCCTATTGCCTCGCAGGACCTCGCCGTCCGCTGGCGGGATACGCGCGCGGGTAGCCTCTCGGACGAGCATCGCGCGGCAAGCGAGGCCCGGGTTCGCGAAGCCACGCAGAAGATCGAGGACCGCCTTGAGGGCCGCGACTGGCTGATGGGAGCCTTCTCCCTCGCCGATCTGGAGAGCTATGCCTGGGTGGCGCCGATGCGCGATCTGCTCCCCGATGCCTTCGCGGACAAGCCGCGCCTTGCCGCATGGCTCGAGCGGGTCGAGGCCCGCCCGAGCGTGCAAAGGGCCTTCGCACAGGCGCGCAGTGCTGAACCTGCTCACGCCTTTGCGCCGGGGCCTGAGATCAATCGCTGGGGCTGAACAAACGGGAACGCCGCGCCGGGTGCAGCGTTAGGGTGATCGACGGTACAGCGCCTGAACATGTCATGCGAATGCTTGGCAGAGTCCTGCCGCTGGAATTTTCGCCGTCTCACTCATGATGCGAGAATTCTGGCATGAGCACGGGAACCAGCGATCTGAGCGCTTTGCTCAGCACATGTCTTGAGGATCTCTACGCAGGCCGATGTCTCGCGGCGGAGGCGCTGCCGCCTATTGGCGCTTCCGTGGGAAAGCAGCTCTCTGACGCCGTCAATGCGATTGCGCAGGCTTATCGCGACCAGGCGCGTGATATCGGGTCTCTGGAAGACATTGTCGATCCCGCGGACAATCTCTGGATGGCGGGCATCATGCGAGACGCCCGGCGCGATACCGAAACGATCAATGCCGGCGCCCTGCGTGACATCGCCATCATCGGGGCTGTTCGCAAAGCGCTTGTCGCAGACGAAGTATCTCTCGAGGCAGCCGTGGCAATCGCTCAACGGCTCGAACGCCACCGTGTGCACGACGCGCTAAAGGCCATGCAGTCTTACGCGAGAACAACGGACGACCAGTTCCGCGATCTGCTTTACGCGATGACGACAGGAACGGCATAAGCCCAAAGCCCCGCGTCAGGCCTGCGCTTTTTTCCGTGCCTTGCCGTCGATCAGTACCGCCTGCTGCCACTTGCCCGGCGCCTTGTCCGTGCGATGGATGCAGCCAGCCCAGCAGCACGGGCGCTTCTTGCCTTCCATGAGTTCTTCGCCTGTGCGCTGAATGCGGCGCTCGCGGGTCTTCGCCTGCTTGGCATCATCCACCCAGCAGATGAACTCGTTTCGCCCAAGCGGTGTCAGCGCCTCCCAGAGCGCCAGAATCTCGGCGTCGGCCTGTATCGCCGCCTGCAGATCGGCACCAGCCTGATGCACGGTGCCATGGGGAAATGCGTCTGCCATGGGCGCTCCCTTGTCCAACGCGCCCCATTGTGCCTGCGGACGAAGCGCACATCAATGGCGGACATCAAAGCGAGGGCAGCCGGTTCCGCTGCTCCACGCTGATTGGGCGTTCGGACGGGAGGCTATGTTTCCGGGCGGCGCGCCTGCTCGCAATGCGTAGTTTGCCGTATTCCCTCGTCGACCTTAGCGGCGCTGAATTGCGTCACTTTCCGGCCCGTTTCGGAGTGACACATGGAAAAGCCGATCCCGTCGCGTCGCCAGTTTCTTGCAGCCGTTGGCAACCTTGCCAGTGCGGCATGGATCACCGTCAACTGGCCGCAAATTGCGTTTGCCGCCCAGCATGCGGACCACGCCGCGCATCAAGCACCAGCGGGAGCAGCTCAACTCACTACGCTAAGTCCCACGGAGGCGGCGCAGGTCGATGCGATCACGAACCTGATCGTGCCGGGCGGCGATAGCCCGGGTGCGCGTGACGCCCACGCCATCTACTTTATCGACAATGCGCTCGGCAGCTTCTTCGCAACGCAATTGCCGTCCTTTCGCAAGGGCCTCGCCGAGTTCGAGAGCGGCTATGCCGCGCGCTACGGCAGCGAAACGCCTTTCTCCGCCGCGCCCGAGGCACAGCAGATCGCATGGTTGCAGGAGGTCGACGAGACCCCCTTCTTCATGGCCGTGCGGCGCCTGACCGTCCTCGGTCTCATCGCGCTGCCCAAATATGGCGGCAACTATGAGGGCATCGGCACGAAGATGATCGGCGTGATCGACAGCCATTATTGGGAGCCGCCCTTTGGCTATTACGACCGGGATTATCCGGGCTTCGAGCCCTATCCCGGCACCAAGCCCTACACAGCCTGACGGAGCCGCCTCATGGATCGCAAGACATTCAAGACCAGCGAGACGGTCGATTTCATCGTCGTTGGCTCCGGCGCTTCCGGCGGCATCGTCGCGCGGGAACTGGCCCGCGCCGGCAACAGCGTCGTCATCATGGAACAGGGGCCGCGCATGGAGCCCTGGGACTATGAGCATGATGAGCTGAAATACCGCCACCTCGCCGGCATCACCAACAGCCCGACAGCCAGTCCGCAAAGCTTCCGGCGTGACCCTAACGAGCCAGCCAAGCAGGTCGCCGGGAGAAACCCGCTCACTTATGCCCGCGTCGTCGGGGGCAGCAGTTCGCACTTCAATGCCAATTTCTGGCGCCTGCACGAGATCGATTTCATCGAACGCAGCAAGCTCGGCGGCATTCCCGGCGCGGATCTCCAGGACTGGCCGATCACCTACGCCGAGCTGGAGCCTTATTACACGATGGTGGAATGGGAAGTCGGCGTCTCCGGCCTTGCCGGCGCCAACCCCAATGATCCTTGGCGCAGCAAGCCCTATCCCATGCCGCCGCTGCCGGTGAAATCATCCGGCGTCCTCTTCGAGCGCGGCGCCCGCAAGCTGGGCCTGCATCCCTATCCCGCCCCGCTGGCGATCAACTCGACCATCTACAAAAACCGCCCGCCCTGCGCGCAATGCGGCCTCTGCGGCGGTTTCGGCTGCGAAGTCATGGCCAAGTCGTCATCGGTGTGGACCGTCATTCCCGAGGCGGAAGCCACGGGCAATTGCGAGACCCGCTCGGAAAGCTACGTCTTCCGCATCGGCATGAATGCGGCGGGTCGCGCAACCGGCGTGTATTATTACGATGCTGACCGTAATGAACAGTTCCAGAATGCCCGCGCCGTGGTGGTGTGCGCCAATGGCGCCGAGACGCCCCGGCTGCTGCTCAACTCCGCCACGAATGCCTTTCCGGACGGGCTGGCCAATTCCAGCGGCAAGGTCGGGCGCTACCTCATGTTCAACAAGGGCGGCAGCGCGCAGGCCCGGTTCGAGCATCCGCTCAACGAATATAAGGGCGCCAACGTCACGCGCGTCCTCCATGATTTCTACGATTCCGATCCCAAGCGCGGCTTTTATGGCGGCGGCGGATACACGGCGCGCTCGGGCGGCCCGCTGACCTGGGGACAGAGCGTTCCAGAGGGTACGCCGACCTGGGGGCCGGGCTTTAAGGAATATCTGGAATCCTACACCTACTGGATGAACTGCGCAGGCCACGGCACCTCGCTGGCGCAGGAGACCAACCGCGTCGACATCGATCCCGAATTGAAGGATGCCTGGGGCGTGCCGGCGATCCGTGTGACCTACAAGGACCACCCGGACGACATCAAGCACGCGAACTGGCAGGCCGATCGCGCCGTGGAGATCATGGAGGCGGCCGGCGCCAGTCAGGTCGTCCGCGGCCATGTCGGCGAGGCAAGCGGTGGCGTCCACCTGCTCGGCACCTGCCGCATGGGCAATGATCCCCAGACCTCGGTGATCGACAAATATCACCGCACGCATGATGTGCGGAATCTCTTCCTGTGCGATGGATCCAGCATGGTCACATCGGGCCGTGGGCAACCGACCCAGACCATCGAGGCACTGGCTTTCCGCGCCGGCGAGCACATCGCCAGATTCGCACGCGCCAACGAGATCTGACCGAAGGTCAAACGCCCTAAAGGCTAGCAAATCCGTCATTCCCGCGAACGCGGGAATCCAGAAACCCAGCCGCATTGCCATCGCGCTCCTGGATTCCCGCGTTCGCGGGAATGACGAATAGTGATGAGGCTGATTGCGTTCGCATCCGCACTTCGCTGCGTGTTGCGGGCGCGCCCCCAAACACCCCATCATCCCCATCGACTCCGATCATGACTTTGTCCTAAACCATCTCCTGAGATCGCAATTTTGAGATCGCCACGCCTTGCCGGTCAGCCGTGCCGCAGGGAGGAGAGAGGGACGGCATGCCCGGCATTCCGCGCCGGGTGCCAACGAGAGGAGCTGGATGCATGAACCAGATGACCAACGTGAAGCTGGAACAATTCCCTTATTCGGAGGCCGCCAAGAAGGCGCTCGCCCGCAAGCCGCAATTGTTCATCGATGGCCAGTGGGTGGATTCGACCGGCGGAGAGACGCTGGGCGTGATCGATCCCAGCTCGGGTAAGGAAGTCAGCCGCTTCGTCGATGCAACCGATGCCGATGTCGACAAGGCCGTTGCCGCCGCCCGCCGCGCGTTCGATGATGGCCGCTGGTCCGATCTGCCGCCGATCGTTCGCGAAGGCATGATGCACAAGTTGGCGGACATTCTCGAGGCCCATGCCGATGAGCTGGCCGAACTCGAAGCCATCGACAATGGCAAGCCCAAGGGCATGGCCGGTGCCATTGATATCCCCGGTTCCATCGGGATGATCCGCTACATGGCCGGCTGGGCGACGAAGCTCGGCGGCGAGATGATCGAACCCATGTCCACGCCGCGCGGCGCGTTCCACAGCTACGTGCGCCGCGAGCCGGTCGGCGTTGCCGCGCAGATCGTGCCGTGGAATTTCCCGCTGCTCATGGCCGTGCTGAAGATCAGCCCCGCGCTGGCCGCAGGCTGCACCGTCATCCTCAAGCCCGCCGAGCAGACCTCGCTCACCGCGCTGCGTCTGGCTGACTTCATTGCCGAGTCCGGCATTCCGGCAGGCGTCGTGAACATCATCACCGGCAATGGCCACACGTCAGGCGATCGGCTTGTCCGGCATCCGGGTGTGGACAAGGTCGCCTTCACCGGCTCCACCGAGGTCGGCAAGATCATCAACAAGACCGCGACCGACAGTCTCAAGCGCGTCACGCTGGAGCTGGGCGGCAAGTCGCCGGTCATCGTCCTGCCAGACGTCGACCCCAAGGTCGCCGGCCCCGGCACAGCCCAAGCGATCTTCTTCAATTCCGGGCAGGTCTGCGTCGCCGGTTCGCGGCTTTATGCGCACAAGAGCGTGTTCGACAGCGTACTGGAGAATTTCGTCGAGGCGTCTGCCTTCTGGCAGCCGCGCGCCAGTCTCGATCCCGCCGGTCACATGGGGCCGCTGGTCAGCGATGAGCAGTTCAATCGCGTGATGGGCTATATCGAGGATGGCAAGAAGGCCGGTGCCAGCGTCATGGTCGGTGGCGATACGCCCAGCTCCGATGGCGGCTATTATGTGAACCCGACCGTGCTCGTGGACGTAAAGCCCGACATGCGGGTGGTGCGCGAGGAGATCTTCGGCCCCGTCGTGGTGGCGCAGCGCTTCGACGATCTGGACGATGTCGCCCGTCAGGCCAACGACACCAGCTTCGGCCTTGCCGCCGGCATCTGGACCAAGGACCTCTCGGCAATGCACAAGCTCGCCGCCAAGCTCAAGGCCGGGACCATCTGGGGCAATTGCCACTCGATGATCGATCCGGCGCTGCCCTTTGGCGGTTACAAGGAAAGCGGCCTCGGTCGCGAGCAGGGCCGGCAGGGCGTGGAAGCCTATACCGAGCTCAAGTCGGTCATCATCGCGCTCTGATTGGCTATTGAAGCGGCCCCTCCCCGTCAGGGGAGGGGTTGCAGTTGGGCGAGACGATGGCTGACCCGGAGGATATCCGTAACTTCCTGCGCATCGATGCGCGGATCACCACTTCGGGTCGGCTCCAGAGCGGCGATCCGGCGAGGCTGGCGGACATGGGTGTGCGCCATGTCATCAATCTCGCGCTGGACAGCCACCCGGAGGCTCTGCCCGATGCGCAGAAGGAAATGGCGGCTGCCGGCCTGCGCTACACCCATATCCCCATCCCGTTCGATGCCCCGACGCAAGCGCATTACGCGGCGCTGGTGGAGGCGCTGGAGCGCGACGATGAGCCGGTCCACATCCACTGCATCATGAACTGGCGCGTGTCGGCTCTGCTTTATCGCTATCGCCGCGATGTGCTGGGCATCGAGGAGGCGCAGGCGCGGGCGGACATGGAGCGTATCTGGAAGCCGGAGGAAATGGCAGCGCGGGGCAGCGAGCCGGATGTCAGCCCCTGGATCTCGATCATTGCGGCGCCCTGACATGCGGACCGAAAACCCTGTCCTATTGTCAACTTTTGCGCGTAGTTCGTAACGTAAGTTGCTATAATATAAGGATAAACATTCAATCACCATTGCTTCTATGCGCGATGTTCGAGAAGTTCCGATCAAAACCAGCCTTTATTCAACAGCTTAGCTCAGCTGATTGAAATCGATGCCAGTCGGGACTCGACAACAAAGCGCGCTGAAACCGTGGTTCAAGCGAGAGGAAAGCGTGAATGAGTGACTTTTCAGGGCGGCATGTGATCGTCACGGGAGCATCCAGCGGCATTGGCCTCGCGACGGCGCGAATGCTCGCCAGCCGGGGCGCCAGAGTCTCGATGCTGGCGCGGCGGAAGGAAGCGCTGGATGAGGAGGCCGGCAAAATCGGCCCGAACGCCGCTGCCTTCACTGCCGATGTCGGCGACAAGGCCGCGCTGGAGCAGGCGCTTGGACAGGCCACCGCCCATTTCGGCCCGGCATATGGTCTCTTCGCGAATGCCGGTCTAGCAGGCAATTTCGCGCCGGCGCTCGGCTATTCGTCCGAACTGTTCGACGAGGTTCTGCGCGTCAATCTCACCAGCGTCTTCTGGGCCATTCAGGCGCTCGCCCCGGCAATGATCGAGGCGGGGGAGGGGAGCATCCTCGTCACCGGATCGATGGCGAGCAAGCGAGGGATGGCAATGAACCCGGCCTATGTCGCGTCCAAGCATGGGGTGCTCGGCCTCTCGCGCGCCATCGCCGTCGAGCTCGCACCGCAGGGGGTGCGCTGCAATTGCATCGTCCCCGGCTTCATCGAGACCCCGGCCTTCGATCTCATCCCGCCGGAGCAGGCCGCCCGCATCAACCAGCGCGTGCCGCAACGCCGCATGGGCAGCGCCGAAGAGCTGGCCGAAGTTGCCTGCTTCATGCTCTCGCCCGCTGCCAGCCATGTGACCGCACAAAACTGGGCCGTCGATGGCGGCGTGCTCGATACCCTCGAAGTCTGAGAAGAGAAGCGATGACCCTCAAATATTACCATGCCGAGCCGCTGGCCAACTCTCTCAAGTCGATGATCCCGTTGAAGGAGAAGGGCCTCGCCTACGAGTCCATCTACGTCGATCTCCACAAGTTCGAGCAGCACTCGGACTGGTTCAAGGCGATCAACCCCGAGGGGCAGGTGCCGGTGCTGGTGCACAACGGCCATGTTATCACCCACACGACGGTCATCAACGAGTATCTCGACGACGTTTTCCCCGAAATCCCGCTGATGCCCTATGATCCGCTCGGCAAGACGAAGGTGCGCTACTGGAACAAGTTCGTGGACGAACATGTCATGAACTATGTTTCCATGCATGGCTGGCATCGGCTCGTCGGCGTCATCGCGCGCAACATCGAGAGCGGCGAGTTCGAAAAGCTGCTGGAGCATATTCCGCTGCCCGATCAGCGCAAGAAATGGGCAACCGCCCGCTCGGGCTTTTCCGAGGCCGATCTCGCCAACGCCACCGACAAGATCGTCTATGCGCTGCGCAAGATCGAGTCGCAGCTGGGCGAAACGCCATGGCTCGCCGGCGAGATGTACACCACTGCGGACATCAACTTCTTCAGCCATTGCGGCGCGATGGTCGAGCGGATGTTCCCGGATCTCGAAGTCACCAGCAATTATCCTCGGCTGGTCGACTGGCGCGAGCGCGTAAAGGCTCGGCCCGCCGTCGCGGAAGCACTGGCAAGCGAGGACCGCACAGCGCCGGGGCTGCGGACATGGTCGGGGGATCGTTAGAGGTGAACGCGTGCCCGCTTGATCTGGCAGTCAGGGCAGCGGCGGAGTACCATGACTGCTCGGCAGAATGTCATGAATGAAGGAGTCTGGTAATGCGTGCATGGCAATTGGCAAAAGGCGCCACCTCGCTGGAGGATCTGCACCTCGTTGAGCTAGACCAGCCGGAGCCGGGTCCCGGCCAGGTCGCGATCCGCGTGCATGCCTGCTCCCTCAATTATCGCGATCAGGCGGTCGTTCTTGGCCGCTATCTTGGCGGCCCCGTTCCCGCCCCGACCATTCCGCTGTCTGATGGCGCGGGCGAGGTGATTGCCGTCGGCGCCGGCGTCACGCAGTTCAAGCCGGGGGATCGGGTGGCCGGCACCTTCTTCCAGAGCTGGGACGATGGTCCGCCGAATGCCGAGGCGGGCCTCGCATTGGGGGCCGCAGGCGCGGACGGGATGCTGGCGGAGGTCGTGGTGCTCCCCGAGCAAGGCGTGGTCCATATCGCCAAATCGCTGAGCTACGCAGAGGCAGCCTGCCTTCCCTGCGCGGGCGTCACAGCCTGGAACGCCCTGTTCGAGGGGCCGAGGCCGGTCAAGCCCGGGGAGCGGGTGCTGCTGCTCGGCACCGGCGGGGTCTCGATCCTGGCACTGCAACTGGCCAAGGCGGCCGGCTGCGAGGTGGTGATCACCTCGTCCAGCGACGCCAAGCTTGAGCGGGCGCGGAGCTTGGGTGCCGACCATCTCGTCAACTATCGCGAGATCGAGGAGTGGGGGCGGCATGTCTCCACGACGCTGGGCGGTGTCGACAAGGTCGTGGAAGTCGGCGGCGCAGGCACGCTGCAGCAAAGCTTCTCCGCGCTTCGCTATAATGGCGAGGTCGCGCTCATCGGCGTGCTTAATCCTGTCGGCGGCCCGAACCCCTCAGGCCTCATGTTCATCGGCGGCACGTTGCGCGGCATTTTCGTCGGGTCCCGTGGCATGGCGCGCAGACTTGCGGCAGCGGTCGACGCCAACGGTATCAAGCCAGTCATCGGGGCCACCTATTCCTTCGAGGAGGCGAAGAAGGCGTTCGATCATGGCAGCTCGCCCGATCACTTCAGCAAGGTGGTCATCCAGGTCCGCTAGACCCCATGGCCAGCTTCCTGATGATCCCCGGCGCCTGGCACGGCAGCTGGTGTTTCGATCGCCTGCGCGAGCCGCTGGAGAGAGGCGGGCACGCGATGTTCGCGCCTGATCTGCCGGGGGCTGGGGGTGACGCACGGGCGATGGCTCGTGTTTCGCTTGAGCGCTGGGGGAAGTTCATCGTGGATGAGATGCGCCGTCTTCCCGGGCCGGTGATCCTCTGCGCACACAGCCGGGGCGGCATTGTTGCAAGTCAGGCAGCCGAAATGGCGCCGGATGACGTGGCGGCGCTGGTCTACATCAGCGGCGCGCTCATTCCGAACCGGCGCAGCCTCCATGATGTGATCGGCAGGGTCATGGGGGAGGGGGCGTTCGGAGCCTCCCTGTCACCGGTCAATGATGGGCTTGGCCTGCGCTTTTCGTCCGACAATGCAGTGGCATTCTTCTACAATCGCTGTGAGGTCAGCGATCAGACGGCCTGCGCGGCGCGGCTCATCGACGAACCGGTACGGCCCCTGACAACCAACCTGCGCCTGACGACAGAAGGCTTTGGCCGTGTTCCCCGCCATTATGTCGAATGCGTGGATGACAACACATTCCCGCTCGCCGTTCAGCGCGCCATGCAGGCTGAACTGCCATGCGAGACAGTCACGACATTGGAGAGCGACCACAGCCCGTTCATCTGCATGCCGGACCGACTGGCCATGGCCCTGACAACAATCGCGAACAGCGTGGAGAGGAAAGAGCAATGATCAAGAAAATGCGCTTCGGCGGAGAGATCGGCACGATCTGCCAGATGGCCTATGTGGTGAAGGATATTCACGAGGCCATCGACTGGTGGATCGAACGGACGGGCATCGGCCCGTGGTTCGTTCTGCCGAATTTTGGCGGACCCGATCATATTTATCGAGGCGGGCCGTGCACCAGCAGTTCTGCGATCGCGATGAGCTTCGCCGGATCGACGAATATCGAGCTGGTGCAGCCACTCGACGACAATCCTTCAGTCTACAAAGAAACGATCGACCGGGTCGGTTACGGCTTCCACCATATCGGCATCGCTCGTGACGACATCGAGGAGGAAGTGGAACGGCGGATCGCGCGGGGGGAAGTCCTGATCCAGCGCGCACCAGTGCCAACCGGCGGATCCGTTGCCTTTTTCGAGGGTGGCCCGACTGCACCCGGCTTCGTAGAGCTAATTCCTGCAACTGAAGGGATGGACGCAGGGTTCACGTCTTTCTGGGAGCAGACCCGGGAATGGGACGGGCGCGATCCTGTCCGTCAATTCCTGTAACGGGATCATCGCCGATTTGCTGCGCAGCAACATGGCAGCATCAGAGGGGATATCCACACAAACCCCGGTCATCCCTTGTTGAAGTTCACGGCTGCTGCCCCACGTGTAAATTGGTTTCGCATGTGCAGCATAGCGAAGCGCGTTGGTGGCGTGTTTTGATCGGGGGATATTGTTGCTATTCCCCGATTTTCCGCGGCCTATGGTTAAACGACCCCGCCAATTTTTCGTTTGTGTAACATACAAAATTTCGTATGTTCTGCGCGTCCATCGATTCGACGTTTGTCGAACGCAGACCCCGTTTCTCGCGTCACCAATGGAGAGGCTCTCTGATGTCCAACCCTACCAATCTCGAGCAAGTGCTCGCCGCCGCCGGCAATCCGGTGGAAATGCTGCGCAACAGCCAGATCGGCGCTTATGTGTATCCGGTCGTTGCCCCTGAATTTTCCAACTGGCGCTCCGAGCAGTGGGCATGGCGCAACACCGCCGTCCTGTTCGACCAGACGCACCACATGGTTGACCTCTACATTCGCGGCAAGGACGCGCTGAAGCTGATCACCGACACGGCGATCAACTCCACTGCCAAGTTCCAGGTCAATCAGGCCAAGCAGTACGTTCCCGTCACGCCTTACGGCCATGTCATCGGCGACGGCATCCTGTTCTATCTCGCTCCCGAAGAATTCGTGTATGTCGGCCGCGCACCTGCCGCAAACTGGCTGATGTATCACGCCGCCACCGGCGGTTATGATGTCGACATCGTCAATGACGACCGCTCGCCGAGCCGCCCGATGGGCAAGCCAGTGAAGCGCATCTCCTGGCGTTTCCAGATCCAGGGGCCCAAGGCCTGGGACGTGATTGAGAAGCTGCATGGTGGCTCGCTCGAGAAGCTGAAGTTCTTCAACATGGCCGAGATGAACATCGCCGGCATGAAGATCCGCACGCTGCGTCACGGCATGGCCGGCGCGCCGGGCCTCGAAATCTGGGGTCCTTATGAGACGCAGGAAGACGCCCGTGGCGCCATCCTAGAGGCTGGTAAGGAATTCGGGCTCGTTCCCGTCGGTTCGCGCGCTTATCCGTCGAACACGCTGGAATCCGGCTGGATCCCGAGCCCGCTGCCTGCCGTGTACACGGGCGAGAAGCTCAAGGCCTATCGCGAGTGGCTGCCGGCCAACAGCTATGAAGCAACGGGCGCCATCGGCGGTTCGTTTGAATCGAGCAACATTGAGGATTACTACGTCAATCCTTACGAGATCGGCTATGGTCCGTTCGTGAAGTTCGACCATGACTTCATCGGTCGTGAGGCTCTCGAAGCCATCGATCCTTCCACGCAGCGCAAGAAGGTTACGCTGGCGTGGAACGGCGACGACATGGCGAAGATCTACGCTTCGCTCTTCGACACCGAGGCCGATGCGCACTACAAGTTCTTCGATCTGCCGCTGGCGAACTACGCCAACACCAATGCCGACGCCGTCATGGACGCCGCTGGCAACACGGTCGGCCTTTCGATGTTCACCGGCTACTCCTACAACGAGAAGCGCGCGCTTTCGCTCGCGACGATCGACCACGAGATTCCGGTCGGCACCGAGCTGACGGTTCTGTGGGGCGAGTCCAATGGCGGTACGCGCAAGACCACGGTCGAGCCGCACAAGCAGATCGCCGTTCGTGCCGTCGTGAGCCCGGTTCCCTACTCGGTGACTGCGCGCGAGACCTACGAAGGCGGCTGGCGCAAGGCGTCCGTCACGGCCTGATGATATTGGCAGGGCGGCTTCCTTATGGAGGCCGCCCCTCCAACCGTTTGCATTCCGAAGGCGAGGACATTCATGGCTACTGCGACCCTGGACAAAACCGCACTGGCGCGGTTGTTTGAAGATTACTCGCTCGAGATCACGCCCAAGGACGTGGAAGCGCTGCAGAATGCTGCGCACATGATCCCGCAGGGCACGCTCATTTCCTGCACCTTCCTTCCCGGTGCCGAGTTCGAGGATCGCGTGCGCGCGGCTCGAGCCATTCAGGACCTCGGCTTCAAGCCGGTCCCGCACATTTCCGCCCGGCGCCTGCTGGTCAAGGAAGACCTCAACCGCTTCCTCGACATGCTGGCCGCGCAGATCGACCTCAAGCACGTCTTCGTGATCGCCGGTGATCCCTCCGAGCCGCTTGGACCCTATGACGATGCGCTCGCCGTCATCTCCTCGGGCACGCTCAAGGAATATGGCATTCAGCATGTCGGCATTTCAGGCTATCCGGAAGGCCATCCCGACATCACCAACGAGAAGCTCGCCAAGGCGATGCATGACAAGGTCGCCTCGCTCAAGGAGCAGGGCATCGACTATTCGATCATGACCCAATTCGGTTTCGATGCCGATCCGGTTCTCGACTGGCTCAAGCAGATCCGCGCCGAGGGCATTGAAGGCCCGGTGCGCATCGGTCTGGCGGGGCCTGCCTCGATCAAGACCCTGCTGCGCTTCGCGGCGCGCTGCGGCGTCGGCACATCGGCCAAGGTCGTGAAGAAGTATGGCCTGTCGATCACCAGCCTCATCGGCAGCGCAGGGCCCGACCCGGTCATTGACGACCTCGTCCCCACGCTGGGCGAGGAGCATGGCAAGGTGCACCTGCATTTCTACCCGTTCGGTGGGCTGGTGAAGACCAACGAATGGATCGTCAATTTCAAGAGCAAGCAGGGCATCTGACGCGCCCCGTGCGCTCAATTGCCCAATGACTTCCAGCTACATGCGGTCGGCCCGTTCCGGGTCGGATCAGGGAAAGGACTAGGAGAATCATGGCTCAAGGCTCCGACATTGAAGTCGCACGCGCAGCAAAGATGCAGAATATTGCCGAGGTCGGCGCAAAGGTCGGCATTCCGCAGGAAGCGCTGCTGAACTACGGCCCCTACAAGGCCAAGCTCTCCTGGGACTTCATCAACAGCGTGCAGGGCAACAAGGATGGCAAGCTCATCCTCGTCACCGCCATCAACCCGACGCCCGCTGGTGAAGGCAAGACCACCACGACGGTCGGTCTCGCTGACGGCCTCAACGCCATCGGCAAGAAAACGGTTGCGGCGCTGCGCGAACCTTCGCTCGGCCCCTGCTTCGGCGTCAAGGGTGGCGCGGCCGGCGGCGGCTATGCGCAGGTCGTGCCTATGGAGGACATCAACCTCCACTTCACAGGCGACTTCCACGCCATCACCTCGGCGAACAACCTGCTCGCTGCGCTGATCGACAACCACATCTACTGGGGCAACAAGCTCGGCCTCGATCCGCGCCGCATCGCCTGGCGCCGCGTGCTCGACATGAACGACCGCGCCCTGCGCTCGATCGTCGGCTCGCTCGGCGGCGTGTCGAACGGCTATCCCCGCGAGGACGGCTTCGACATCACCGTCGCGTCCGAAGTGATGGCCATTCTGTGCCTCGCCTCGGACCTCAAGGATCTGGAGCGTCGCCTCGGCAACATCCACGCCGGCTACACGCGGGATCGCAAGGCCGTGCTCGCTCGCGAGCTCAATGCCTCCGGCGCCATGACGGTCCTGCTCAAGGACGCGCTGCAGCCCAACATCGTGCAGACGCTCGAGAACAACCCCGTGCTGATCCACGGCGGTCCGTTCGCCAACATCGCGCATGGCTGTAACTCGGTGCTTGCCACCAAGACTGCGCTGAAGATCGCAGACTATGTGGTGACCGAGGCCGGCTTCGGCGCTGACCTGGGCGCCGAGAAGTTCTTCGACATCAAGTGCCGCAAGGCGGGTCTCAAGCCCTCCGCAGCCGTTATCGTCGCCACCATCCGCGCGCTTAAGATGCACGGTGGGGTTGAGAAGGCCGATCTCGGCACCGCCAATCCCGAGGCCGTGCGCAAGGGCGGCGTCAATCTGGCCCGCCACATCGAGAACGTCCGTCAGTTCGGCGTGCCCGTTGTGGTCGCGATCAACCAGTTCGTCACCGACACCGCCGAGGAAATGGCTGTCGTCAAGGAGATCGCCGAGGCCGCCGGTGCCGAAGCGGTCGAGTGCAGCCACTGGGCCAATGGCTCCAAGGGCACCGAGGAACTGGCTCACAAGGTCGTCGCCCTTGCCGAAGGTGGCGCGTCCAACTTCGCGCCGATCTATGAGGACAGCCTCTCGCTGTTCGACAAGATCGATACGATCGCCAAGCGCATCTACCGCGCCACCGAAGCGACGGCGGACGGCAGCGTGCGCAACAAGCTCAAGGGCTGGGAAGCCGATGGCTATGGCCACCTGCCGGTCTGCATGGCCAAGACACAGTACAGCTTCTCGACCGATCCGAGCCTGCGCGGTGCTCCCACCAACCACGTCGTGCCCGTGCGCGATGTGATCCTGTCGGCCGGTGCGGAGTTCGTGGTGGCAGTCTGTGGTGACATCATGCGCATGCCCGGTCTGCCCAAGACACCGTCGGCCGATTTCATCCGGCTGGACGACAAGGGCCAGATCGAAGGTCTGTTCTGATTTTCGGGTTCTGGCGCAGCCTTCCGCTACGCCGATCAAATAGCATGGCCCGTCCGGACATTCCCGGGCGGGCCTTTGCTTTGCACGGCTGATTGGTGGTTTACCCGAAGTTCACGATCCCCGTTTAGCGCTGCTCGCCGTCCAGAAGCGAGGCGCGCATGTCCAGGTACAAGATCCTTCTGGTCTTCGGCACGCGGCCCGAGGCGATCAAGATGTTCCCTGTCGTCCACGCCCTTCAGGCAGAGCCTGGCATCGAGGTTAAGCTCTGCGTCACGGCTCAGCATCGCGCATTGCTGGATCAGGTACTGGATCTCGCTGACATCGTTCCGGATTTCGATCTCGATGTCATGGCGCCGGACCAATCCCTCGATAAGCTGACTGCGCGCCTCATCCTCGCGCTTGGGGAAGTATTCGACGCCGAACGGCCTCATCGCATATTGGTGCATGGCGATACACTGACTGCCATGGTGGCTACACTTGCGGCCTATTATCGCCGTATACCCGTCGGCCATGTCGAGGCGGGGCTGCGCAGCGGCGATATTCTTCAACCCTGGCCCGAGGAAGTGAACCGCCGCCTTATTTCATGCAGCGCCGATCTCCACTTCGCGCCGACACAGGCCGCCGCGGATGCCCTCCAAGCCGAGGGGCAGGATGGCCGGATCATCATCACAGGCAACACGGTTGTCGATGCACTGCTCGCCACACGCGCAAAGCTCCGGGAGAGACCCGCCCTCGGCGAGGCTATCGCTCCGGTCATCAGCGGCTTCGAGGGAAAGCAGATCATTGTCGTGACCAGCCACAGACGGGAGAATTTGGGGCAGGGCATGGTGAATGCCGCGAGTGCGATCCGCGAGATTGCGGCACGCGAGGACGTAGCCGTGATCTATCCAATCCATCCGAACCCCCATGTCCGCGCGTCCATCATGCCGCAGCTCGCAGACCTTGCAAACGTCGCGCTCATCGAGCCACTGGACTATCCCAATTTCGTTGCTCTGCTCGATGCCTGCACGCTCATCCTGACCGACAGCGGCGGCGTTCAGGAGGAAGCTCCAGCGTTTGGCAAGCCTGTGCTCGTCATGCGGGAGACCACCGAGCGCCCGGAAGGGCTGGCGGCAGGCACGGCGCGATTGGTGGGGACCGACCCTGCTCTGATCGTGAAGGAAGTCACGCGGTTGCTGGACGATCCACTGGCTTATACCGCCATGGCGCGGGCTCACAGCCCGTTCGGTGACGGCCGGGCTGCCGACCGCATCGCCGCGATCCTTGCCGAGGAAGCGTCCGCGCGCGCAAGTCCGCATCACTTGGGCGAGCAACCAGTTCCCAAGGCCCTGCGACTCGCTTAATAGCATCCACGATAAAGTCTCGGGGGAGCATGCATGGCGACGGTGGTGGCGGGCGAAAATAGCAAGGGCGAGAAGCAATCCATCCCGATGGTGATCGGGGCTTCGTCTGCCGGCACCATCTTCGAATGGTATGATTTCTTCATTTACGGAACGCTGGCGGCCAGCGGCATCATCGGCCGGACCTTCTTTCCGTCCGGCAGCGAGACCCTGCAAATGCTGCTGGCGTGGGCCGGCTTTGCCATCGGCTTCGGCTTCCGACCCCTCGGGGCAATCATCTTCGGCTATCTCGGTGACAAGCTTGGCCGCAAATACACCTTCCTCGTCACCATCGTGCTGATGGGCATCGCAACAGCCGGGGTGGGGATGGTGCCGTCCGCCGAAACGATCGGTCTGGCTGCCCCGATCCTGATCATCCTGCTGCGCATCTGCCAGGGCCTCGCGCTGGGTGGCGAATACGGAGGTGCCGCCATTTATGTCGCCGAACATGCGCCAGATGGGCGTGCGGGTTTCTACACCAGTTTCATCCAGGCCTCGGTCGCAGGCGGTTTCGTCCTCTCACTGCTGGTGGTCCTCGGCGTGCAATGGGGAATGTCGGCCGAGACATGGGACGCCTGGGGCTGGCGCGTGCCGTTCCTGCTCTCCATCGTGCTCCTCGTCATCTCGGTCTGGATGCGTACGCGGCTCAAGGAAAGCCCGGTGTTCGAGGAGATGCGGCGCGAAGGGAAGATGGCGCGCAATCCCTTTGTCGAGAGCTTCACTTATCCCGGCAACGGACGGCGCCTTTTCGTCGCACTGTTCGGCGTCGCGGCAGGTTTGACCGTTATCTGGTATACCGCCATGTTCTCGGTGCTGTCGTTCCTGCAGGGGCCGATGAAGGTTGCCGGCACGACAGCGCAGATCGTGGTGGCGGCAGGCGCGCTCGTTGGCTCGGCCTGGTTCATCCTGTTCGGCCATCTCTCGGACCGCTATGGCCGCCGCCGCGTCATCGGTACGGGCTACGCGTTGACCCTGCTGCTTCTCATGCCAATCTTCTGGTTGATTGGCAGTCAGGCCAATCCTGGCCTGTCGGCCGCCAGCGAACGCGCGCCGATCACTGTGGCCGGGCCCAATTGCAGCTTTGACCCGTTCGCCAATGAGCAGTCGACCGCCTGCGGGCGCGTGCTGGGCGAGCTCACTGGGAAGGGGCTGCGCTATACGGTTGTAAAAGGCCAAGAACTGACGGTCACGGTCGGCGCGACTGTCCTCGCCGAGCCGCAGCCCGGTGATCTTGCTACCGCGCTTGAGTCTGCAGGCTATGACCTCACTCCGCAGACACCGCCCATGACAAATCTCATCGTGCTCTTCCTCGGGGTCATTGCACTGAGCTTCCTATCGGGGATGACGTACGGCCCTGTTGCCGCGCTGCTCAGCGAGATGTTCCCGCCGGCTGTGCGCTACAGTTCTCTTTCCATTCCCTATCATATCGGCACGGGATATTTCGGCGGCTTTCTGCCGTTCATTGCCAGCTACATCGTCGCGCGCACCGGCAATCCCTATGCCGGCTTAGGCTATACATTGGCCGTCGTCGCTTTTGCCTTCCTCGTCGTCCTCTGGGGAGAGGGGCGGAGCTGGCGGAAGGATTCGGCGGAGCCTAGGTTGGGTCGCTAGTACGAAGCTGACGGTCACCTCGCCCGCCGCGGCTCGACATTGCGTTTCGCCCGCCGCCAGATCTCACAAATGGAAGTCGGACCAAAGGGGCGGAGCAGGGCCAAGTCCCGCGTCTTTCGAGCCGTGCGACTCGTTGTCCGTAGATCGTGTTCGAAAAGCCCTGATTCGCCATCAGCCCGTGATTTCCCTATATTCATAGGTTGTTGCGTTTATCCAAGCAATCGATTGCAAAAAAAGGCTAGACAAAATGTATTCATTTTCGTAGCCCGATCTCGTCGATCGACATTGGGCCGGTCGCGCTGTCAAAATAAAGGGGAGGATCATGGCCAACACTGGCTTCGGGCGCACCTCCGCGCTCTGCTTCGTTTCGTTCACCGCGCTTGTCATGTCGCAGACGGCCCATGCCCAGACAACCGTCGCAGCCTCTCCGCAATCCGAGAATAGCCAGACCGAAGACACCGAAATCGTCGTGACGGGCACCCAGCTGCGCGGTGTTGCGCCGGTCGGCTCATCGGTAATCGCGATCGGGCAGCAGGAAATCCGCGATACCGGCCTGGCAACCACGGCCGACATCCTCAAGACCATCCCGCAGGTTTCCTCACTCGGGCCTGGCGAAGCGACGCTGGGAACCAACGTCAACAGCGCCACGCTGAACAGCACCCGCGCGAATGGCGTCAATCTTCGTGGCCTAGGCACCCAGGCGACGCTCACGCTTCTGGATGGACGCCGTGCGCCTCCGGGGGGCGTGGCTGGCCAGCTTTTCGACGCCTCGGTCATTCCTGCGATTGCCCTTGAGCGCATCGACATCGTCGCGGACGGAGCATCGGCAACTTATGGGTCTGATGCCGTTGCAGGCGTCGCTAACCTAATCCTGCGCCGCAACTTCGACGGCGTCGAGGCAAGCGCACGCTATGGTTTTGCTGACGATTATGACGAGTGGCAGGGCAATGCGATCATCGGCCAGACCTGGGATACCGGTTCGATCATGCTAGCCGGCGACTATTATTATCACAGTCGGCTGCGTCAGGAAGATCGCGCCGAGCTGTTCCAGTGTAACCAGCGTGAATTTGGCGGCCTGAACAATTGCGCGTTCACCAGCTCGCCGGGAAATGTGATCGATCCCGGTGCGGGAACCCGTTATGGGCTTCCGGGTGGAAGCGGCGAGAATCTTACGCCCGCCGACCTGTCGACCACACCCAACTTCCAGCAGAGCTACGTGAACAACGATCTGCTGCCGGAGCTCAAGCGCTGGAGCGTCATCGGTCGCTTCGATCAGGAATTGTCGCCCTCGCTCAAGATGTGGGCCAGCGGCTTCTACTCGAAGCGCACGCTCAATCAGCGTGCCGGCTCCCTCACGGTCGGTGCGGCCACGCCGGTGCCGAGCAGCAATCCCTATTTTATCGAGTTCGCGCCCGGCCAGACGTCGCAGGTCGTGGAATATGCGTTCAATGAATATGGCGCGATCCAGGGCAATATCTACGAGAGCTCCTATCAGCTCGCGACGGGCTTCGATTATTCGCTGGACGGTAACTGGCAGATTTCGATCTACGGCTCGCACGGTGCCACGGAAGGCGGCGCGAAGACGGACGGCTTCCTGAACACCGCACTGCTCTCCGCCGCGTTGGCAGATTCCAATCCGGCAACCGCGCTCAACGTCTATGGCACGGGCCAGAACAGCCGCGACCAGATCGACCAGCTTGTCGCGTTCTTCGACGTGACCGGCCTCTACACCGTCGATCTCGTCAATGTTAAGACGGATGGCGCGCTGTTCGAGATCGGGGGCGGGGCCGTGCGCATGGCCGTGGGCGGCGAATACCACCACGATTATTATCGGAACACCGCTGCCGAGAACATCAACGGCCCCTCGCTCTCGCAGGTCAATCTGTTCGGCGACACCGCCAGCTCGCGCGATGTCTGGTCGGCCTTTGCGGAAGTTAACATCCCTCTCGTCGGTGCGGCAAATGCCATGCCGGGAATCGAGCGGCTCGAGCTCAACGTCGCTGGCCGCTACGATCATTACAGCGATGTCGGGGGCACGACGAACCCCAAGTTCGGAATCCGCTACGATCCCGTGCGCGGCGTTTCAGCGCGCGCCAGTTACGGCACCTCGTTCCGGGCACCCACGCTGTCGGATACCAATCCGGCGAGCACCGCGACCGTGTTCTCGATCCCCAATTTCGGGCCATTCGGCAACGTCATCGAATATGTCGGTGGCAATCCCGATCTTGAGCCGGAGCAGGCGACGACGTGGTCGGTCGGTGTCAAGTTCACCCCGCCAAGCAGCGGTTTCACCGCCTCGCTCGATTATTTCAACATCGATTACAAGGACGTGATCGACACCGCACCGGTGTTCAGCGTGCAGGTCTTCACCGATCCGGCATACGCGCCGTTCGTGATCCTCAATCCCACCGTCGATCAGGTCAACGCGATCTACGACCTCCCCTGGGCGCCTCCGCCCATCATCGCCGCGTCCGACGTTGATGCGATCGTGGATGCGCGCCGCAACAATGTCGGGCGCATAAAAATGGATGGGCTTGATTTCGCGGCCAATTATGAGTTTGGATTGGGCGACGGATCGGCCAATTTGGGCGTATCGGGTACCTATCTGTTCAACTATGGCCGGGCGACCGGTCCGACTTCGCCGACAGTGGACCGGCTCAACCTCGCCAACTTCCCGCTCCGGTTCCGCGGCCGCGCAAATCTCGGGTGGCGCGGCGACAACTTCGGCGCAACGATGTTCGTGAATTATACCAATGGCTACACCAACGCTGTGGGGACGATCGCGCCGTCACAACGCGTGGATGCTTATACGACCGTTGATCTGACACTGACATACGATCTGCCTATGACTAACGGTGCGTTGAGCGGCGTTTCGTTCTCTCTGAGCGCCCTCAACCTGCTCGACGCGGCACCTCCTTTTGCGGCGATCGCCAACAATCAGATCTACGATTCTACCGTTGCCAATCCCTTGGGACGCTTCGTGTCGTTCACCGTTCGGAAGGGCTTCTGACGCTTCGTCTACGAGCCCCATCGCTCATTTAACTGAATATCCCCGCGCCTTCAAACTCAGGAGACTCGGGGATATTGGGTTGGCTAAGGCCGATCGTAAAACGACCATTCACCTAACATCTGGAATGATCTCGACGAGGTCGGTCCCACGCGCTACCCGGCCACTATGACCGATAATCTTTCCGCGCCGTTGGCATTGCATCTGGATGGCGCCGCGCTGCGCGCCAATTGGAACTGGCTGGCGCGACAAAGCGGCAAGGCGCAATGCGGTGCTGCAATCAAGGCGAACGGCTATGGACTGGGCGCGCGGGAGGTTCTGCGTCACCTTCTCGATGCTGGCTGTCGGGATTTCTTCGTGGCCACCTGGGCAGAAGCGGCAGAGGTCTTGCCGGACCTGAACGGGGCCTCACTGAGCGTGCTGCATGGCGTACGCGACGAGGATCTGGATTTTGCGCTGCGAACGCCCGCGAGACCAGTGCTCAATAGCGCTGAACAGGTGGCACGTTGGAAGCGTTCGGGCGGTGGTCCGTGCGATGTGATGATCGATACCGGGATGAACCGACTGGGACTGCGGGCGGACGATCTTGCCCCCTCCCTGCTGGAGGGGCTGGAAATCGAAACGCTCTGCAGTCATCTGGCTTGCGCTGATGAGGATCATGCGCTGAACGCCTTGCAGCTCGCAACCTTCAGTGCGCTAACCAGGCGGGTTTCTGCGCGGAGATATAGTCTGGCGAACAGTGCAGGAATCCTCCTCGGTGCGGACTTTGCGTTCGATCTCACCCGGCCAGGCCTCGCGCTTTATGGTGGTCTTCCACGGCCCGCAGCGTCCGAGCACATCAAGCAAGTTGTGCGGCCGCACGCGCAGATTTTGCAGCGTCGAGAGATCAGGCGCGGTGAAACGGTTGGGTATGGCGCTACCTTTACAGCGGATCGCCCGATTGAGGCAGCCGTCGTAAATCTCGGTTATGCCGATGGCTATCTGCGGGCATTTGCCGGTTCGGGCGCGATGCTGAAAGATGGTCTGCGCCTGCCCTTGCTGGGGCGGGTCTCGATGGACCTAACGGTCGTCGACGTAACCCTTGCACCCGAATTGCGTGAAGGGGATTGGCTTGAGGTCGAATATGATCTGCCGACGGCATCCGCCCAATCAGGTCTGTCACAATATGAGCTGCTGACCGGCCTTGGCCGACGGTTTGAAAGGCGCTGGATAGAGCAATAGCGAACCACGCCGATTTCGCTCATTGCTAATCATGGTTGGAGAGGCCGCAGACCGAAGTGGGCCTGCCGCCTCTCCCTGGTTCCTATCAGGCTTCCGTGCCGGGGCCTTCTGCCTCGACTGCTATGTCTCCGTCTGCCTCTTCGGCGCTCTCTTCGATCCGTGCCGCGCTGACGACATGTTCGTTGGGCGCAACGTCGAATAGCCGAACACCGGCCGATCCGCGTCCGATCACCCGCAGGCTGCTCAGCCCCATGCGGATGAGTTTCGCCTGATCGGTGACCAGCATGAGCTGATGCTCACGTGTCGCGGGGAAGCTGGCAACGACCGGACCATTGCGCTCGATATTGTCGATATTGGTGATGCCCTGACCGCCACGACCGGTCCGGCGATATTCGAACGCGGAGGAGAGCTTGCCATAACCATTGGCGCAGACGGTCAGAATGAACTGCTCCTTGGCGCGCAACTCCTCATACCGTTCGGCGGGCATATTGGGCTCGCCTTCCTTTTCGCCCTTCCAGGGCGCGAACCGGATATACTCCTCACGCTCCTCAGTATCCTGGATGCCGGCACGCTGGAGGATAGAGAGCGAGATGACCTCGTCTCCTTCCTTGAGTGTCATGCCGCGGACGCCAGTGGAGTTGCGGCTCTGGAACTCACGCACATCATCACCACGGAAGCGGATCGCCTTGCCCTGACGGGACGCGAGCAGCACATCATCTTCCTCGGTAAGCAGCGCGACGCCAATGAGGCGGTCGTCGGCATCCTCACCTTCGAACTTCATGGCAATCTTGCCGTTCGAGGGAATGTTGGTGAAGGCATCCATGCCGTTGCGCCGAACACTGCCCTTGGCGGTCGCGAACATGACATGCAGCTTGGCCCATTCCGCCTCGTCCTCGGGAAGGGGCAATACGGTCTGGATGGTCTCGCCCTCGGCCAGCGGCAAAAGGTTGACCATCGGCCGCCCGCGCGTGGCAGGCCCGCCCTCCGGCAAGCGCCAGACCTTCAGGCGATAGACCTTGCCGAGGGTGGAGAAGAACAGCACCGGCGTGTGCGTCGAGGTGACGAACAGCTCCGTCACCACATCCTCTTCCTTCGTCGCCATACCGGCCCGGCCCTTGCCGCCGCGATTCTGGGCGCGGAAGGTGTCGAGCGGCGTGCGCTTGATGTAGCCGGACATGGTGACGGTCACGACCATGTCCTCGCGCTCGATCAGGTCCTCGTCCTCGATGCCGTCAGCAGCGGGTGCAAGGGTTGACCGTCGCGGCGTCGCAAACTCGGCCTCGATTGCATCGAACTCCGCGCGCATCACTTCGAACAAGCGGACTCGGCTCGCAAGGATCTCCAGATAGCCGGCGATCGCGTCGGCCAATCCCTTGAGTTCATTGCCGATCTCGTCGCGACCCAGCGCCGTCAAACGGTGCAAGCGCAGATCGAGAATGGCGCGGACCTGCGCGTCAGACAGATGATAAACGCTGCCCGAGGGCTCATCATCGGCAGCCTCGACCAGCTTGAGATAAGGCGCGATGTCCCCGATGGGCCAGGCACGTGCCAACAGCGCCTCGCGCGCCGCTGCCGGGCTGCTTGCCCCCCGGATCATCCGCACGACTTCGTCGAGATTGCTGACGGCGATCACGAGGCCGAGCAAGATGTGCGCGCGGTCCCGCGCCTTCGCCAGCTCGAACTTCGTCCGCCGGGTAATCACTTCCTCGCGGAAGCGCACGAAGGCCTCGATGATGTCACGTAGCGTGAGCAGTTCGGGTCGGCCGCCACGGATGGCGAGCATGTTGGCCGGGAAGCTGGACTGCGCTGGCGTGTGCCGCCACAACTGGTTCAGCACCACGTCAGGCGTGGCATCGCGCTTGAGTTCGATGACGACGCGAACGCCTTCGCGGTTTGATTCGTCGCGGATGTCGGAGATACCCTCGATCCGCTTGTCCTTCGCGGCTTCGGCGATTTTCTCGACCAGGCCCGCCTTGCCGACCTGATAAGGGATTTCGGTCAGGACGATCTGCTGGCGGTCTCCACGCAGCGTCTCGATCTCATGCCGCGAGCGCATGATGATGGATCCGCGCCCCGTCGTATAAGCGGAGCGAGCGCCGGACTGGCCCAGGATTAGCGCGCCGGTCGGGAAGTCCGGTCCCGGCACGATCTCCATCAGTTCCTCGGCGGTTATTGCGCCGTTATCCATATAGGCTTTGCAGGCGCGCAGCACTTCGCCGAGATTGTGCGGCGGAATGTTCGTCGCCATGCCGACCGCAATGCCGCCGGCGCCATTGACCAGCAGATTGGGGAAGCGGGCAGGGAGGACCTGCGGCTCACTCTCGCTGCCGTCATAATTGGGCAGGAAATCGACGGTGTTCTTGTCGAGATCGTCAAGCAGCGCATTGGCCACCTTGGCAAGGCGTGCCTCGGTATAACGCATGGCCGCCGGCGAATCCGGGTCCATCGAGCCGAAGTTGCCCTGACCGTCGATAAGCGGCACGCGCATCGACCAGTCCTGCGTCATGCGCGCAAGGGCATCATAAATCGAGCTGTCGCCGTGCGGGTGATATTTACCCATCACATCGCCGACAATGCGCGCCGATTTGCGATAGGGCTTGTTGTAGGTGAAGCCCATCTCGTGGGCGCCGAACAGGATCCGGCGATGCACAGGCTTGAGGCCGTCGCGCACGTCCGGAAGCGCACGCGAGACGATGACCGACATGGCATAGTCGAGATAGCTCGACTTCATCTCGTCGACGATGTTGATCGGGCTGATGTCCGAGGGTTCGGCGAGGAGTGTCTCGTCGCTCAAGCTTTTTCTCTTATGATTGCGTGGTGGGAACTCGAAGGTCCCTGACTAGCTTCCAGGCATGGGAAATACCAGCAAAAAGGGCTTCGTTCTGCTTTCCTGAAGCGGGACCGACGCTGAGTTGGTTCATCCTCGCGACCGCCTGCAAAATTCGCTGCAACAGAATAATCGGCGGCCGATGACAAGCTTTCGAAGGCTGGTTATAGGAGCGTTCAATTCGTGTTCACTCGCGTTCCGGCAGTGTCACGTTACGAGATTTGCCGGGACCCGTCGGTGACCGGCCGAGATCTTAGTTTGGAGGATATCTTTGATGCGTCTGTTCAACACCACTGCCCTCTCCATCGCGCTCGCGGCCGTTGCGGCGGGTGCCTTCGCCCCGTCTGCAGCATCAGCGCAGAGCCGCAAGGAGAAGAAGGAGCAGCAGCAAGAGCAGAACGCTGCTCCCAAGATTTCGCTGAGCCGCGGTTTCCAGAAGGGCGCGGTTGAGGCGCAGGAACTGGTGCAGAAGCAGGATTTTGCGGGAGCCAAGGCGAAGCTCGACGAGATTCAGGCATCGGCAACCAAGCCTGATGACCATTATTTCTTTGCGAGCTTGCTGCTTCAAGTCGGGATCAACCTGAAGGATGAGGCGCTGCAGCGGCGCGCCCTCGAGACGATGATCGAATCAGGGATGACCCCGGCCACCGAGCTGCCGAAATTTCATTATTTCGTCGGTCAATTTGCCTTCAACGCCAAGCAGTATGATCAGGCGCGCACGCATTTCCAGCAGGCAATTGACGCCAATTATGGTGGCGCGCTCCCTGAGGTTCTGATCGCAAACACGTACTTTAACGAAGCGCAGGAGCAGATCGTCAACAACCAGTTCACCGATGCCGGCAAGGCCAAGGTGGAGCAGGGACTGCCCCATCTGAAGAGGGCAATCGAGTTGCAGGAAGCTTCAGGCGAAGCTGTTGATGCGAGCTGGTATAACAAGGGCCTGAGCATGGCCACGTTCGCCAAGTCGCCCAGCGCTCCGGAATGGACCAAGATTGCTCTTGCGAAGAGCGGCACGCCGGACAACTGGCGCCTGGTTCTGCGTATGCTGCAGGACGAGTATCCGAACATTTCGCGCGATGAGAATCTCGACATCCTGCGCTTGATGGCCGCGACGAAATCGCTTCAGAACGATTACAGCTACAATGAGTATGCTGAGACCGCCAATCGCGTGGGTTTGCCTGGCGAGGTGAAGGCGATCATCGATCAAGGCCGGGCGAGCGGCGAAATCGGCGCCAACTTCTTGTCGGATCTCTATCAGATCGCAAACACCGGAATGGCGCAGGACAAGGCGTCCCTTGCGTCGTCGGAAAAAAGCGCTGCTGGCGCGGCAACCGGTCGGCCGGCGGCCAACACGGGCAATGCTTTTCTAGGCTATGGCGAGAATGCCAAGGCGGCCCAACTCTATCGGCTTGCCCTCGAAAAGGGCGGAGTCGATGCTGACGAAGTCAACACGCGCTTGGGCATTGCTCTCGCTCGGTCTGGAGACAAGGCCGGCGCTATCGAGGCGTTCAGCAAGGTCAGCGGCACCGGAGTTCGCAAGAGGATTGCAGATCTCTGGACGGTGTGGGTGAATAATTCCGCTGCTTGATGCGCTAAAAATTGTCGGAAATGCTTATGCCGGCGGCCACGGGTCGCCGGCATTTCTGTGAGGAAGGCCGGCCGAACGCGATTACAGCTGATCTCAAACAGGAACGCCGGGAAGGTTCTTGGACGTTCGAATTGTGAGCGACGTCTTGACGCTCGCGACATTCGGCGCCTGCGTCAACTTTGACGTAAGGAACTGCTGGAAACTGCGAAGATCCTGCGCCACGACTTTCAGAATGAAATCTATCTCGCCGTTGAGCATGTGACATTCGCGGACCTCGGGGAGCTCCGCGACATGGGCCTCGAAAGCCTGCAAGTCCTCCTCTGCCTGGCTCTTCAGGCTTACCATTGCAAAGACGGTCGTCGTGTATCCCAATGCCACCGGATCAAGATGCGCATGATAGGATGCGATGTAGCCGCGCTCCTCCAGGCTTCGAACCCGACGGAGACAGGGCGGAGCGGTCAGCCCGACGCGCCGGGCCAGGTCGACGTTGGTCATGCGACCGTCTTCCTGCAGCGCTTCCAGTATCTTGATATCCGTCTCATCGATCACAGCGCCGGGCATATGAGACATTTCCTTTCGCTGAGCCTTTGCAGGTCGGAACATAATGTCGCTACACCGCAATTGTCCCACAATGCAACGTCCCAATTTTTGCAGCTAGCCGCGGTGAATTCCCGGCATTAAGCGCTGTTTTCACACGGGGACCGACAGGCATGCGTTTCAACGATCTTCTGCGCACAGTGCTCGGCAACAGCGGCGAAGGTGCTGGTGCCGCTGTTACGCGCTGGCGTCAGTGCATGGATCTGCTTGCCCAGTATGATGTGTCCGGTTCGGGCAAGCCTTCGATCTCGACAGAAGAAAAAGAAGCGATCCTGGCAATCATGGAAGGCGCCCGCCCGCAGATCAGCCTTGAGCGGCGGATTGCCTCCGTCATTGAGCTCGGTCCACGGTTGCGCTCTCCGACGCTCGTACGGTTTCTGTCTCGGGATCACCCGTCGCTCGTCGTGGCGATGATGAAGTCCGTAGCTCTGAGCGGGGAAGACTGGACCTCGGTCATCCCCGAGATCGGGCCACTTGCTCGCAGCGTGCTGCGGCGGCGAGCCGGCCTGGATCCCATGGCATTGTCTGCGCTGAAGCGCTTTGGCGAAATCGATCTCTCGCTTCCGGCATCGCTTCCCATGGCGGCGGAAGCGAGAGAATATCAGCAGGTGCCCGCTGACAGCCCCTCGATCAACGTGCATGAAGCTGCGCCACATGCAGATCGGGAGGCGGATCAGGGATCGTCGGACGAACCCAGCCAGATCGGTCGTATCGTGGCTCGGATCGAGCGCTTCAAGAAGTCGCATCCCTTTCAGCAGGCCGATGTGGCTAAACCGGCATCCGAGTGGGCCGATGAGCCCGTGCAGTCCGAAACACCTGTCGAAGAATCTCTCGACCACTTCCAGTTCGAAACCGATGCATCGGGGCTTGTGCGTGTGGCTGATGGCGCACGACCTGCAGCAGTCATCGGCCTCAGCATCGCCACACCGGGGCTGGGGGGCAGTCAAGGCGTCGACGGCGCTACCCTGGGGGCATTCCGACATCGCGCTGCATTCGAGGGCAATCGAATGGTTCTGAACGATGGACCGCTGGCTGGCGAATGGCGTATCTCGGGCGAACCGCATTTTGACAGGCAGAGCGGTCGATTTCTTGGCTATACCGGCACTGCCCGACGTGAGCGTCGTTTTGAAGGGCCGGTGCGTCCGAAATCGGCTGAGCAGGTCGACGAACGGGGGAATGTCTCGGCGTCCGACACGCGTCAGTTGATCCACGAACTACGGACACCTCTTAACGCTGTGCATGGCTATGGTGAGATGATCGAGGCCCAAATTCTCGGTCCAGTCCCTGACGCCTATCGCGAGATCGCCCGGTCAATTCTTGCGGACGCGCGCTCGCTCCTGTCGACGTTCGACGATCTGGATACGGCGAGCCGGCTTGAGCGTGGCGACGCGCCATCGCATGGGAGCGAGGTCAACCTGGGGGACGTGCTTCAATCCGTTCTGGTCGGGCTAGACTGCGATCGAGACAATCGCGTCAGCTTGTCGGTTGAGAGCGGCCTGTGCATTGTCGAAGGGGACAGGGGCCAGATCGAGCGGATGCTGAGCCATCTGATCCGTGTCGGCCGTGCGGGCCTGGCTGACGACGAGCAGTTGGTCCTGTGCCTCTGTTCGGACCCGGCAGGCGGATCGGTAAGCCTGACCATGAGCCGCCCGGCAGCGCTCGGCGGAATCACGGACCGCGAATTGATGGAGCAAGGCTATGTCGTCGAGCAACAGTTGCGCGGGCCGGCACTGCCACTCGGAATTCCCTTCACGCTCAGGCTGATCCGCGGCATCGTGCGCCATTTGGGCGGCGAATTCGCTATGACGCCGCAGGCGTTCGGGATCGTACTGCCGACCGCCCCAGAGACACAGCAAGGGCAGGAACACAACGCCTGACCGCCGACGGTCGCAATCGACGCTTTAGTCAGCGTTCCGCATCAAGACTTGCCAATCAGGATCGCGGCGAGCTAACGGCCAGACTGCCGGCAATGTCCGGTGATGGAGAATGGGGCCTGTAGCTCAATGGTTAGAGCTGGCCGCTCATAACGGCTAGGTTGCGGGTTCGAGTCCTGCCGGGCCCACCATCCATCCAGGCTTGCGGCCTGCAACACGGTTGCCCGCGTCTCATTCTCCGGCGGGCGTCACCACCACCGTAACACGGCGTCGCTGGGCGTCGTCGATTCCGTTGGGCGCTTCCTCAGCCTCAACCCAGGCAAGCTCGATTTTCGGCTCAGTCAAACCCAGGTTTGACAGAATGGCGCCGATCTTCCGAGCGCGCTGTTCGCCTAGCCCCTCCGCCTCGGCGAGCAATGTGCCGTTGGATAGCAGGCTTGTCGCGGAATAACCGGTGATGCTGATCCTGCGCGCCTCGGACACGGTCGCGTAGATCAGAATCTCAACCACCCTTTTCTGCATCTGATCGACGAGGATGTCCGTGCCGTAATCGAACTCGATCCGGAATTCGCGGACGCCGTAGGGTGGAGAGGGTGGTTCGGAGCGCATGAAGCTGCCGATCCCATCAACCACGTCGCGCGGGCGCGAGGCGAGGGGGCGCCGAGCAGGCAGCACGGGCGGTGTCAGCCCTTCGCCAGAAAGCACCGGACCATCACAAGAAAGGTCCAATTCCGGCATGACGGAAACTCGCAGCGGCTTCATCACCAGTCCGCCGCAGATGCGAGGCTCATCGGTCACGACACCTTCCACCAAAACCTGATGCTTCATTTGCGGCAGATAGCTGTCGTTCGGCCCGCGCTGCGCGCCAATGAAATATGTCTCGCCCTCATAAATGGCCGTCCAGCAATTGGGGCTGGTGTCATGAAGTTGCGGACACGCCAGGAAGCTGAGATTGCGCGCACTCGCTGGCGCAGCGTTGATCATCAACAGCAGCATGAGGCTGAGGCGGATCATAGCACGCTCATGAAGTTGGTGAGATCCTGAATTTCCTGCTCGGTGAGCTTCATGTCGAACCGGCGATCATAAATCTCGATCACATCGCGCAATGTCGCGGCGGAGCCATTGGAGAAATAGGGTGCTCGCGCAGCCAGGCCACGAAACTGCTGCATCGTGATGGCGCCGATCTCGCGGCAGCGCCCGGTGACAAGAGCCCGGCCTGGATCGTGCGTGAAGATCACTCGGCCGAGATAGGGGTGGGGTGCGGCTTTCGGCGAGCAAGTCAGCTTGAACAGGGGAAGGTCATCCCCGGCTTCTGAATGCGGCAGGTTGGCGGTGCCGAGGTCCATATAGCCGGGAGCGACATCAAGGCCGGTCATGCTCATGTTGTGACAGCCCACGCAATTGCGCTTCTGCGGATTGCCGACGCCGAGCGTGTTGAAATTATAAACATCGCGCACCCAGATAGTCCGCGTCTGGAACAGGGCCGCGCCGCGACTGACTGACGCCTTGAAGGCCGCACCTGGATCGGCGCTGTCCGCACCGCTGCCAGACCAGGCCTCGAACGAACCGAACAGATGGTTCGTGGCGCCATTTGCGAGGATTCCCGGCGTTCCGCGCAGCATGGCTGCGGGGCCGAGACCCGGCGGACCTTCGGCTTTGGTGAGGTCGCCAGCCCGCCGATCGAAACTCTGGGCGACATAGAGCTGCTGCTCGAAGTCGATAATCTGCTGCAACTGCGCATCCGTCAGGCCCTGATGGGCCTGGAGGTGAGTCAGAGCGGCGTTGGCCGCTTGCGTGCGCAAGGTCGGCTCGCGGCTGTCGCTCATGATATTCATGCTGACACGCTCGCCGGTAGATGGATCAACGGCCAGAGGTTCCCCCGATTTAACCTCAAACGGCATCGCAATCCGGTCGACCTGAGTCACATATTTGAGATTTCCGACGACGCGCGGACGGCGAAACACCGAGATGGTGGGATTCTTGCTTTGCAGTCCATAGACGGGATGGAGATTGCAGCCGGTCGGGTCCTTGACGACCTCTATCGTAAACTCAGGCGTAATCGCCTTCCCGTCCGGCGCCTTTAGCGGCCATGGCAGGAAGATTCGGAAGAGCCCCTTATCCAGCAGCAACGAGTGGCTGGCGCGCTCATTTTGTGGCAAGTTCGGGCAGTTGGAGCCGTCGATCGCAGCGAAGACGGGGTCCTTACCGCCCGTTTGAGCCCAACGGTCGCGCAGTGTGGTGACCGATATGCTCATCGCATCGGACGGCTGGTGACACGTGACACAGGCGCGGCCGTTATGACCGATGGGCTCGAAAAACGGATGCCCCTTGGTGCGTACAGCGCCGTTCGCATTCAAGATGGTGAGGCTGCCATATTCGTTTTCGTAGCTGATGCTGGCAGGCAGATCCCGATCTTCACCGGGCGACCACCAGCGGTCAGACAAGCCCGCCGAAGCGACTCCAGCAAGGATCGCCGCACTGATGAGAGCGCTTACAAGGGCGGTTGAAGAACGCTTCCGCATCACCCCTAAGTCTTACCTCTCATTCGATTAGTTTTTGTGGTCGGGGAGACAGGATTCGAACCTGCGACCCCCTGGTCCCAAACCAGGTGCGCTACCAGCCTGCGCCACTCCCCGAGCCAAGGCTGGCCTTAGCTTTCGGTTCGGCCTTCATGCAAGCAGAAAGGCCTCAACTGGATCGATGAAGATACGGATTCCGGAAAGAGCAGGTTGAAACCGTATCACCGGCCTTCTGGCATTTCCGCCTCTTGCCAGTTCTCCAACCCCTAAATGTAAAGGCGGCGCCGGAGAACCGACGCCGCCTTTGACCATCGCGCAAAAGCGCAATCGCAGATTACTCTGCGACGTTCGCCGTGTTGTTCGTGACGTTGGCGAGGTTGTCCATCGCGTTCGCCGCATTGTCAGCAGCGTTCGCAGCAGCGTCCAGCTCGTTAACAACCAGTTCATTGGAGACTTCGTTGGTCTCAGCAGCCGGCTGCTCGCCGCACGCTGCAAGGCTCATGAGCGCGATCGCGGCGCCGGCCACAGCAAACTTCTTCATATTATTTGGCTCCCATAGCAAAGGTCGTGCTCCAGCAGGGCACGAGCCGCCCAATTAACGCATGTTGCGGGGAAATCAATAGCCTTATCAACCAAAGTGCTTGGCAATATCCATTCAAAAAGCGGCACCGTAACGACATCATAAAGCGCAGAACGAGGGGCGGCAGGAGCGAATGAAAGCGACAGGCCGAAAGCCGGATTTGCCAAGGCAGGCGCTGTGAGCTAACCGGGCGCCAAATCAATCCCATGCCGTTTCCGCTCAAGAGGACCCTTTTAAAATGGCCGTCCAGTACAGCTTTGTCATGAAAGGTCTCACCAAGACCTTCCCCGGCGCCAACAAGCCGCTTTTCAACAATATCCACCTTCAGTTCCTGCCCGGCACGAAGATCGCCATCATCGGCGTCAACGGTGCGGGCAAGTCGACTCTGATGAAGGTGATGGCCGGCATCGACAACGAGTATCAGGGCGAGGCCTGGGCCGCGGAAGGGATTCGCGTCGGCTATCTGCCGCAGGAGCCGCAGCTCGATCCGAACAAGACCGTCATCGAGAATGTGAAGGACGGCGTTCGCGGAGTCGCCGATCTGGTCGATCGCTTCAACGAGATCAGCGCGATCATGGGCGATCCGCCAGAAGATTGCGACTTCGATGCACTGATGACGGAAATGGGCGAGCTTCAGGAGAAGATCGACGCCGTCGACGGCTGGACGCTCGATAATCAGCTGGAAATCGCGATGGAAGCGCTCCGCTGCCCACCCGGCGACTGGAGCGTTGAGAACTTATCGGGCGGTGAGAAGCGCCGCATCGCACTGTGCCGGCTGCTGCTGGAAAAGCCTGATATCCTGCTGCTCGACGAACCGACCAACCATCTCGACGCCGAAAGCGTCCAGTGGCTGGAGCAGCATCTCATCAACTACGCCGGAAACGTGATCCTGGTGACTCACGATCGCTACTTCCTCGACAATGTCGTGGGATGGGTGCTTGAGCTCGACCGTGGCCGCGGCATTCCTTTTGAGGGCAATTACTCGAACTGGCTCGAAGCCAAGGCCAAGCGCATGGCGCAGGAAGAGCGCGAGGACGCAGGCCGGCAAAAGGCCATCAAGGAGGAGCTGGAGTGGATTCGGCAGTCCCCCAAAGCTCGGCAGACCAAGAGCAAGGCGCGTATCCGGGCGTTCGACGAACTGGTGGAGAAGCAGGAAAATCGCGCACCCGGCAAGGCGCAGATCGTCATCCAGACGCCTGAGCGCCTCGGCGGAAAGGTCATCGAGGCGAAGAACCTCACCAAGGCCTATGGCGACAAGCTGCTGTTCGAGGATCTCTCGTTCATTCTGCCGCCCGGCGGCATTGTGGGCGTCATCGGGCCGAACGGCGCTGGCAAGTCCACGCTGTTCCGGCTGATCACCGGGCAGGAACAGCCCGATTCGGGCACCATTGAGGTGGGGCCTACCGTGCGGCTTGGCTTTGTCGATCAAAGCCGCGACTCGCTCGATCCGAACCATAATGTATGGGAAGAGATTTCCGGCGGTCATGACCTCATGACGATCGGCAAACACGAGATCCAGACCCGTGCCTATGTCGGCGCCTTCAACTTCAAGGGGCCGGATCAGCAGAAGAAGGTGGGCCAGCTCTCCGGCGGTGAGCGCAATCGCGTGCACATGGCCAAGATGCTCAAGGAGGGCGGCAACGTCCTGCTGCTTGACGAGCCGACCAACGACCTCGACGTCGAGACGCTACGCGCGCTCGAAGATGCCCTCGAGAATTTTGCCGGCTGCGCCGTGGTCATCAGCCACGATCGCTTCTTCCTCGATCGCCTTGCGACTCACATCCTCGCATTCGAGGGCAACAGCCATGTCGAATGGTTCGAAGGAAACTTTGAATCCTACGAGGAAGACAAGCGCCGTCGTCTTGGGGAGGCTGCCGATCGGCCGACTCGACTCGCCTACAAGAAGCTGACGCGCTAACGCTGGACGATCATCCGGCAGACGGAAACGGGGGCGGGCTATGAACGGGAAGCGCAACGGTCCTGGCAAACCCCCAGGCCCCGCAGCGCCGTTCGTCAGCCGTCCTTCGCCGCAGGCGCATCAGACCGATCTGGTGCTGCGGCGCATGGGTTTCGATGGCCAGCGGGTCGGCACCGCACCTGCCATCCAGACAAGCAGCTTTACCGGCTCACCTGCCCAATCTCCCCGGCCGAATCGCACGGCCGAAACCGCGCTGGCCCGGCGGGATTGGCTCCTCTCGGTTATGGAGCGTCAGCGCAGCCTGTCGACAGCCGCCTCCGCTCTCATCCGTTGCGAGGGGATTACCGCTGAGCAGTTTCTCGAGCATTTCTATGCCCCGAGCCGTCCCTGCGTGATTGCCGGGGCTCTGGCAGACTGGCCAGCCCTGCAGCTCTGGACGCCGGAATATCTGCGCGACACGGTCGGCGATGCGCCAGTCGAGTTTCAAGGGCGGCGGGAAGCGGCAGGGGATTTCGAACTGGCAAAGGATCGCCACAAGCAGACACTGCCCTTTTCGGCCTATCTGGACCTGATCGAAGCCAATCCGGGCAATGACGCCTATGTGACCGCCTACAACAGCTCCGCCAATCGGGCTGCCTTTGCACCGCTCATGAGGGACGTAAGGCCTCTGCCTAATCTGCTCGGGCCAGGCGAGGGGATGCTCTGGGTGGGGCCAGCGGGCACATTCACGCCGCTTCATTTCGATCTCACCAACAACCTGCTGATTCAGATCACCGGGCGTAAACGCGTCTTGCTCGTGCCGCCCTCGCAAACCCGGCTCCTTTCGCACCATCGGCACGTGTTTAGTGACGTCCATGACCTGGAGGATGAGGCCTGCATGAAGCGTCACCCGCTCGCGCAGCAGGTCCAGCCCTATGTCGTGACGCTGGAGGCCGGTGACATGCTCTTCATCCCGGTTGGCTGGTGGCACCAGGTCCGTTCGCTCGACTTCAGTGTGATGATGACTTGCATCAATTTTCTTTGGCCCAACAATGCCTGGCAGGATTATCCTGCCGATTCCTGAGCTGGGGAGGGGGTGCCGGCGTTCCGGCTGCCTGCGTTACCGGTGGCGCCAGTTCCCGGTTGCGATCACGGGCAGATTGCGGACCGAGCGATTATATTCGTAGGTCCAGACGCGCTTGCCACTATCCAGCAAATCCACTTCGATGCGTCGATATTCGGACGCCGAAGGGTTCTCCGGATCGTAGAGTTCATAGGCATCCATCTTCTCGACGAGCGCTGCATCGCGCACGCCGATCACCTCGCCATGAACAATACCCGGACCGCCCGTGATCAATCCGGGATATTCCCCAAGATGGTAAAGGCGCCCCGCAATTCGGTCAGGGCCGAAGCGGCGGATACTCGCACCGAGATCAAGCGCGCGAAATCCCTGCCCACCGGTCATCAAAAGCCCGTAAACGAAGAACTGGAACCAGTCTTCCATACGTCATTCGACCGGCGCGAACTGACCACTTGTTTCATCGAGGACATGCAACAGGCCGTCCGAGATGGCGAAGAACGCACCCTTGAGCGCCAGCGTGCCGCTCGCTTCCTTCGATGCGATCCAGGGGAAGGTCCGCAGATTGGCGAGGCTGACCTTGACGGCCGCAAGCTCCATCGCGCGACCGGCGGCGGCGCCATGATCGGTGCCGTGCACGGCGACGACCTCCGCGCGGGCATCATCAAGAAGGGATATCCAGTTTGCGATAAATCCGCCTTCACCGGGTGCTGCATCATGCATGGCGCGCGTGAGGGCTGCATTGCAGCCGCCGCACATGCCGTGGCCCATCACGAGAATTTCCTCGACGCCAAGAAACTGCACGGCGAACTCGACCGCAGCGGACACGCCGTGACGCCCCGGATTCGTCTCGAACGGGGGCACCAGCGCAGCCACGTTACGCACGACGAAGATTTCACCCGGGCTGGTGTCGAAAATCTGCGTCGGATCGACCCGGCTGTCCGAGCAGGCAATCACCATCACGCGCGGATTTTGGCCGTCGCGCAGTTCTGCCCAACGCGTGCGTTGCTCCGACCAGTCCTGATTGCGGAACCGGCGATATCCCTCAAGCATGTCTGAAAACTGGACCATGCCAAATTCTCTGCCGAATCTCGTTGGGGCTGGCAAGCGGGCATCGCGGTCGCTATCTGGGCGGCATGAATGATCTATCGTCCGATCCCGCAGGCTTCCGCCCGCGCAAGCCCGACTGGATCCGGGTCAAGGCGCCTGTCAGCGCCGGCTATGAAGCCACGCGCAAGCTCATGCGCGAGAAGGGACTCGCGACGGTTTGCGAGGAAGCTGCCTGCCCGAACATCGGCGAGTGCTGGACGAAGAAGCACGCGACCGTCATGATTCTTGGAGACACCTGCACCCGGGCCTGCGCCTTCTGCAACGTCAAGACCGGGATGCCGCGAGCCGTTGACCCTCACGAGCCTCAAAATCTTGCCGATGCCTGTGCCGAAATGGGCCTTGAGCATATCGTCGTGACCTCGGTCGACCGCGACGATCTCGCCGACGGCGGGGCGGGGCAGTTCGTGAAGGTGATCGAAGCGCTGCGTCGCACGACGCCGAACACCACCATCGAGATTCTGACGCCCGACTTCCGCAACAAGCATGAGGCCGCCGTGGAGGCGATCGTTGCGGCGCGGCCGGACGTGTACAATCACAATTTGGAGACCGTGCCTCGGCTCTATCCCACCATCCGGCCCGGCGCGCGCTATTATGCGTCCCTTCGTTTGCTGGAGACGGTCAAGCGGCTCGACCCGTCCATCTTCACCAAATCGGGGATCATGCTCGGCCTTGGCGAGGAGCGTCTGGAAGTCCATCAGGTGATGGACGACATGCGCTCGGCCGATATCGATTTCCTGACGATGGGCCAGTATCTGCGACCGACGCCAAAGCATGCACCTGTAGCGGAGTTCGTGACGCCGCAGGCGTTCAAGGCCTATGCGGCCATCGCACGCGCCAAGGGATTCCTGCAGGTCGCCTCCAGCCCCCTGACGCGCTCAAGCTACCACGCTGGGGACGATTTCGCGCAGATGCGCGCCGCTCGCGAGGCTGCGCTGGCGAAGGCCGCGCGCAAAGATACAGTCTAAACATTCATGCCCAAGCACAACGAAACCCGACGGCTGCCTTATTCTCCCGAGCAGATGTTCGATCTGGTCGCCGATGTCGGTGCTTATCCGCAATTCCTGCCATGGGTGAGCGCTATCCGGGTCCGCTCGAACAGCGAAACCGAGATGTTGGCGGACATGATCGTCGGCTTCAAGGGGCTGCGCGAGACGTTCACGTCACGCGTGGTGAAGGAGCGGCCCCATCATGTTCACGTGGATTATGTGGATGGGCCGCTGCGCCATCTCTCCAACGACTGGCGGTTCCAGCCCGACGGGGAGGGCGGTGTTCTGATCAACTTCGAGGTCGATTTCGCTTTCAAGAACCGCATGTTCGAGATGCTGGCCGGGCAGGTGTTCGACCGCGCGCTCCGCAAGATGATCGGCGCGTTCGAGGAGCGCGCAACGCAACTTTATGGCGAAGGCGGCTCTGGAAGCAGCAATTCGAGCGCACATAGCGCTGCCTGAAGGCGGATTTTCGCGCGGCCTTCATCCTCAAAACGACGAAGATCAGCGACGGCATCGGAATCGCTCATCCCTTTTTCCGCGCGGGCGAAAACGACCGTTCCGACGGGTTTGAGTTCGGTGCCGCCATCAGGTCCGGCGACACCCGTGATGGAAACGGCAACGTCGGCTTGGCTTCGCTCGAGTGCGCCCTGGGCCATCGCCCAAGCCGTTGCGATCGAGACCGCGCCGAATGCATCCAGCACGTCTTCGCTGACGCCCAGAAGTCTGACCTTTTGCGCGTTGGAGTAAGTGACGAACCCGGCTTCGAAGACCGCTGACGATCCCGGGATTTCAGTCAAGGCGGCAGACACGAGTCCGCCGGTGCAGCTTTCCGCGATCGCGACCTTTCGACCGATGGCGCGATTCTCGGCGACCACCCTCCTAGCGAGCGACACCAGCTCGGCAGGCAGGATGCAATCTGAATTTTTCGAAGACGAATCTGTCATAGTCTTCCACGCATGAGCGCATCGGCCTGAAAAGCCAACGCCGTTAACGCTGCTCCCGGCACGGTGGAAAGGGGAGGAGCACCAAAAGGGTTCCCGATTTCTCAGCCATCCAAGCCATTGGGCACTCTCAGGGTAACAGCAGCCTGCGCGGCGATGCCTTCCCCGCGCCCGGTCAGGCCGAGCCGCTCGGTGGTGGTTGCCTTCACGCTGATCTTCATCTCGGGCAGGTTCATGATGGCCGCCAATCGCGCTCGCATGGCATCGCGGTGCGGTCCGATCTTGGGCGCCTCGCAGATGATCGTGACATCGACATGATCGACGACACCGCCACGCGCGCTCACCCGCTCGCAGGCAAAGGTGAGGAATCGCTCCGAAGGCGCGCCCTTCCATTGCGGGTCGCTGGGCGGGAAATGACTGCCGATGTCCCCTTCGGCCAATGCACCGAGCATGGCATCGACCAGCGCATGGATGGCCACATCCGCATCACTATGGCCGGACAGACCATGCGTATGCGGCACGCGCACGCCGCAAAGCCAGAGCGCACTGCCTTCCACAAGGCGATGTACGTCAAAGCCAAGACCGACTTTGGCCACCATGCCAGCAGAGAGCATCCGTTCCATGCGCTCGTGATCTCCTGCGCGCGTGATCTTTTCAAGGCGGCTATCGCCCTCCACCAAAAACGCATCGACACCCTGGCGCCGCAGCATCTGGGCGTCGTCCGTCGGCTCGTCGGGCTCGCTCCAGCCACGATGCGCGGAAAGGAGCGCCGCGAAAGCAAAGCCCTGAGGCGTCTGCACGCGGGCGAGCGCCGACCTGTCGACCACCTGCCCGGCATTCGCACGCCCGGTCGCCACCAGCGTGTCGACGACCGGCAGCACAGGGATCGTGCAGGCGGCACCTCCAGTCAGTGCCTCAAGCACCCGGTCAATGACGGCGTGCGGAAGGAGAGGGCGAGCGCTGTCGTGGACGAGCACATGCTCCGGCAATGTTTGGCTTGCGGCGATGGCTTCCAGCCCGGCCAGAACCGAAAGCCTCCGGCTGCTGCCGCCCGCGACGATATGGAGGCCCTGCGCCCGATCACCCAACGCATTCCGGATGTCTGCCTCCTGCCCGGGTGGCACGACCAGAACAACAGCACCGATCCCCGGATGCGTTCCGAGCGCGTCCAGCGCATGGGCCAGCACGAGCTTGCCGCCTAGCGAGCGGCATTGTTTGGGCGTCTCGTGTCCGGTGCGCAAACCTGCTCCGGCAGCCAGCACGATGGCCGCGGGGAGGGGGGCAGCATGAGCATGATCGGGCATGATGGCGCGCTTAGCTCACGGTTTGCTTGCCCGCCAGCATCATTCGCTGTAAAGGCTGCCTGTTTTTTAGGCATATTCCACTCATGACGCTGCTCAAGCCCATCCAGATCGGTCCGGTGCGGATCGAGACACCGGTCGTCCTCGCGCCCATGACGGGCGTGACGGACATGCCCTTCCGCACGCTGGTGCGGCGCTATGGCTCCGGTCTTAATGTCACCGAAATGATCGCCTCGCCCGCGATGATCCGCGAGACGCGGCAGTCGCTGCAGAAGGCTGCCTGGCACCCGGTGGAGGAGCCGGTCTCGCTGCAGCTCGCCGGCTGCCAGCCTGCCGAGATGGCCGAAGCGGCGAAGCTCAATGCCGATCGCGGCGCGGCAATCATTGACATCAACATGGGTTGCCCGGTCAAGAAGGTGGTCAATGGCGATGCCGGCTCGGCGCTGATGCGCGATTTGCCGCTGGCCGCCCGGCTCATCGAGGCGACGGTCAAGGCCGTTGACGTGCCGGTTACCGTGAAGATGCGGATGGGCTGGTGCCATGACAGCCTGAACGCCCCGGAACTGGCCCGCATTGCCGAGGATCTGGGGGCGAAGCTGATCACCGTGCATGGTCGTACGCGCAACCAGATGTACAAGGGTAGCGCCGACTGGGCCTTCGTGCGCCGCGTCAAGGACGCCGTGAGCCTGCCAGTCATCGTCAATGGCGACATCTGCTCGCTGGAGGATGCCCGCACCGCGCTAACGCTGAGTGGCGCGGATGGCGTGATGATTGGTCGCGGGGCCTATGGAAAGCCATGGCTGCTAGGACAGGTCATGCAGGGGCTGGTCAGCGGCCGCTCGGTCGACGATCCGGGCATTGCTGAACAATATGCCGTCATCGTGGAGCATTATCGCGCCATGCTGGACCATTATGGCGAGACGACTGGCGTCAACATGGCCCGCAAGCATTTGGGCTGGTACACCAAGGGCCTGCCGGGTTCGGCGGAGTTCCGCAACATGGTCAACCAGGTGCCGGACGCCGCCACCGTGCTCGACATGCTGGAGCGCTTCTACGCGCCGTTCATCGCCGATCCTGGCTATCTGGAAATGGCGCGGCACAGGCCCATGGAGCAGGCCAGGAATGCTGCCTGAGGCCGACAGGCTCCATGCGGGCAACCCACCTTCGCCCGCTCGATCCTTACCGGCTCCTGCAGAGATCGTTTCCGCACATCCGGTCGCGACGTTGGTGATCGATCCGGACGGCCGGATCGTCTCCGCCAATGCTCGCGCCGAGACGCTGCTCAACATGGCGCGCTCGGCGCTGGTCGGCAGCGCCATCGGGCGTGTACTTCGTATCGCCGATCCCCGGGTCGATGCGGCGATCTGGATGACGGACAAGCCACTCTCCGCCTACGACATCCAGGTCCATGCCGGCCGCAACGAGGCGGTGGAAATGGACATCCTCATCCATCCGCTGCTGGAGGATGACCGCTGGCGGATCGTCGCGCTCCATGTCCATGGCCAGTCGCAAGCGCTCGGCACGCGGCGCACGTCCATGGGCGTGCGCTCGGCCACGGGCGCGGCAGCGATGCTGGCGCACGAGATCAAGAATCCGCTCTCCGGCATCCGCGGCGCGGCACAGCTGCTGGAAGGCGATGCCAGCGAAGCCACGCGCCCGCTCACCAAGCTGATCTGCGACGAGGTCGACCGTATCGCCGCGCTCATCGATCGGATGCAGCACTTCACCAGCAATCAGCCGCTCGAATGCCGGCCCGAGAACATCTACCCGCTGCTCGATCGCGCGGTGGAACTCGCCTGCGCCGGCTTCGCCCGCAATTGCCCGATCACGCGGACCTACGATCCCTCATTGCCCTTCGCACAGGTGAATGGCGATGCACTGGTCCAGATCATGCTCAATCTCGTCAAGAACGCCGTGGAAGCGGTAGACGGCATGGCGGAAGGCGCTGTCCAGGTTGCCACGGCATACCGACACGGGCTTTCCGTGTTGGGCGCGCGAGGCAAGGGCACGGCGCCGCTGCAGATCGAGATCCAGGTCATCGACAATGGCCCGGGCGTGCCGGACAACATCCGCGACGTGCTGTTCAATCCCTTCATTTCCAACAAGCGCAGCGGGCAGGGGCTTGGTCTCGCGCTGGTGGACAAGCTGGTTCGGGACATGAACGGGCTGGTGCAATATGAGCGCGACAAGTTGGCTGGCCGTTCGATCTTCCGGGTTCTTTTGCCAATGGGGGCAGCCGCATGACACGCCTGACCGGAAAGATTCTCGTCGTTGATGATGATCCGGCGATCTGCGTCGTCGTCAGTGAGGCGTTGAAGCGCCAGGGCCACATCATCCGCACCGCCGGATCTATCGCCGAACGACATGAGGCGCTGGCCAGCTTCATGCCCGATGTCCTCATTACCGACGTCATTCTGCCTGACGGCGATGGCCTGGACGATGTCGGCGGCATTCTGGCGTCCGAACCGGACCTCAAGGTCATCATCCTCTCTGCGCAGAATACCTTGAATACGGCGGTGCGAGCGACAGGGCAGGGAGCCTTCGAATATCTCCCCAAGCCGTTCGATCTCAACGAACTCAGTCGAGCCGTGACCGAGGCGCTCAGCGTCCGGGCCAAAGGCAAGCCGGTTGGACCGGCAGGCAATGAGGGGGCCGACGATGGCTTGCCGCTGATCGGCCGCTCGCCACAGATGCAGGAGGTCTATCGCACGATCGCCCGGGTCGTCGGCAATGATCTCAATATTCTCGTCCTTGGCGAGTCGGGCACGGGCAAGGAGCTGGTCGCCGAGGCGATTCACAGTCTGGGCCCTCGCCGGAACGAGCCATTTGTGGCAATCAACATGGCGGCCATTCCGCGTGAACTGATCGAGGCCGAATTATTCGGCTATGAGAAAGGAGCTTTCACGGGCGCCGTCGCCCGCACCGCGGGCAAGTTCGAGCAGGCGGAACGCGGCACGCTGTTTCTGGACGAAATCGGCGACATGCCGATGGATGCGCAAACGCGCCTGCTCCGGGTACTGCAATCGGGAGAGATCACGACTGTCGGTGGAACCCGGCCCGTACGGGTGAACGTCCGTATCATTGCCGCGACCAATCAGGATTTGCCAACCCTGATCAGCGAGGGGCGCTTTCGCGAAGACCTCTTCTATCGGCTCAATGTCGTGCCGATTCGTCTGCCTTCCTTGCGGGAACGCACGGGTGACGTTGCGCTTCTGGCGCGGCATTTTCTCGATCAGGCCGTTCTCGAAGGTTTGCCAAGCAAGCTGTTGTCAGAAGAAGCGGCCGCGCTTCTCGAGCTGTATGACTGGCCGGGCAACGTCCGGGAGCTGCAGAACCTGATGAAGCGCCTGACAGTGCTCACGCGCGACCAGGAAATTCAGGTGCAGCATCTGCGCCAGGTGTTGCGCGTACCAGAGTCGGCTGGAGTTCCGGCTGGCAGCAGCGGCGCAGACCTTGCGGATGCCGCACGTCGGTGGGTGCGCGACAATCTGGCCGTCGGTGCAGCCACCAATCCATGTGAGCTCTACGACCGGCTGCTTGACGTCATCGAGCCCGTTCTGCTGAGCGAAGTGTTGGCGGCCATGGATGGCAACCAGATCCGGGCAGCTGCAACGCTGGGTCTCAATCGCAATACGTTGCGCAAGAAGCTCAATCACTACGATATTGACCCCAGCATGCCGCTCAGGGAACGCTGAAGCCAAAGCGAGTGGAAAGAGCGGTGACGGCACTACGCCGGAGGACCATCCTGCATTAAGCGTGTTTGCTCAGCCACGCTGATGTTGTATTGGTGCCACGATGGATCAGAGAGTAAGTATGGCGGGGGAACAGAGCCAGGCTCCGTCTGCCATGTCGAGGTGGCAGAGGATGGCGCGGCTTGCAGAGCCCGTCGTTGCCGCGACGTTCCTGGCCACCGCTGGATTCACCTGGTGGTTGCTCAGTCGGCCGCAGGACGACGATACGCTGCTCAGTGCGCCCGTCGTGGCCCTACTGCTCATCCTCAATTTGCTGCCCGCGATCATATTGCTTGTTCTCCTGGGGCAGCGCATCGCCCGGCAGCGAGCCAATCGCAGTCTCGTCGGCGGCAGCGGTCGTCTCCACGTACGCCTGGTCGCGCTGTTCTCGATGATCGCAAGCGTCCCGTTGCTGCTGGTCGTGATCTTCGCTTCCCTGCTGTTCCAGTATGGCGTGCAGTTCTGGTTCTCAGCCGATGCGCGCGGGATGCTTCAGAACGCTTCCGACCTCGCGCGCGGCTATTATCAGTCGAACCTCAAGGAACTCAGCGACGAAACCGTCACCATGGCGGGGGATCTCCGCAACTATCTCTCGCAGTCGAGCATATCGAGCCCGTCCTTTGCCGAAGGTTATATTTATCAGGTCGTTACGCGGAAGCTGAACCGCTCGGCCATCATCGAGATCGGCAAGGATGGCGTCGCGCGCACGGCTGCGACGGTAGACCCGGAAGAGCGGACGGCAACGGACATGCTGACGCCTGAGATTATCCGCGAGCTTCGCAATGGCCAGGCTGTCGTGGTGCAGGCCAAGCCGAACCAGATCGAAGCCTTTGTATTGCTCTACCCGGAATCGGACACTTTCCTCTACGCAACGCGGGATTCGGCTGTCTCGGCTTTCAGCGAGATGGAACGCGCTCAGGCTGTCCTTGCCGATTACGACGAGTTCGCCGCACGCTCGCGACAATTGCAGCTGCGCTTCAACATCGCTCTGTTCATCGGGACCTTGATGCTCGTCGGCACCGCCGTCTGGATCGCGCTCGCCGTTGCCGACCGTCTTGTGCGGCCCGTTGGCGAGCTTGTGGACGCGGCACGACGAGTCACCGCTGGCGACCTCGCTGCACGCGTCACCGATTCCCATTCGCGTGACGAGCTGGGCACACTGGCCAGTGCCTTCAACCGCATGACCCAGCGTCTCGAAGCTCAGACCGGTGCACTCGTCTCGGCAAATAGCCAGCTGGCCGACCGGCGCGCCCTCATCGAGGCTGTGCTCTCGGGCGTAAGTGCCGGCGTTGTCTCTGTCGACCGCGACGGCACAATCCAGATCCTCAACAGTTCGGCCGCGGCGCTGCTGGTGCGTCCCGGTGAACAGGCGGTCGGGCGCCCGCTGGCGGAAGTTTCCGAAGAGCTGGCAGAGCTGATGGAAGCAGGCACGGGCGCCGACATCATCCAACTTCGTGCAAGAGGAGAGGTGCGGACGCTCGCTGTCCGTGTGGTCGTGGAGGATGGCAATCAGGTCCTGACCTTCGATGACATCACCGAGCAACTGCTCGATCAGCGCCGCGCGGCATGGTCTGACGTCGCGCGACGGATCGCGCACGAGATCAAGAATCCGCTGACGCCTATCCAGCTTGCCGCCGAACGCCTGCAGCGCCGCTACGCCAAGGAGATCGAATCCGATCCCGGCACCTTCCGTCGCCTGACCGAAACGATCGTCCGTCAGGTCGGCGATCTGCGGCGCATCGTCGACGAATTCACGTCCTTCGCGCGCATGCCCAAGCCGGTGTTCCGCGAGGAAGCGGTGATCGATATCGCCCGCCATGCGATGTTCCTCCACGAGGTTGCGCATCCCGAGATCAGCTTCACTTTCCTCAGCGAGGAGGCTGATCCGCAACTGGTCTGCGATCGCCGGCAGATCGGGCAGGCGCTCACCAATATCGTCAAGAATGCAGTGGAAGCCATTGAGCAGCGGCATCTGGCGGAGAAGCCGAAGGGCGAGGGGAGCGAGGAGGCCGCGGCCGCCGTTCCGCTCGGTCACATCACGATGCTCGTGCTCCACGAGGAGGGCGAGATTGTCGTCTCGGTGACGGACGACGGCGTCGGCCTGCCGGAACAGCGCGAACGGATAATCGAACCTTATATGACAACGCGAGCGAAAGGCACGGGCCTGGGCCTCGCAATCGTGAAGAAAATCGTAGAGGAGCATTTCGGCTCCATCAGCTTTGGCGACGCCGCTAGCGGGGGAACGGTTGTAACGCTCCGGTTCGATGTAGAACGGCTGGCCCGCCTCGCCGAAGGCGAAGAGAAAGCGGAGACAATATGAAAGAGACGTTGAATGGCGCTTGATGTTCTGATTGTCGATGACGAAGCCGATATCCGCGAACTTGTTGCTGGTGTCCTGGAGGATGAGGGGTTCGAGACGCGGCTTGCCGCCAATAGCGATGAAACGCTTGAGGCACTTGCCGCGCGCCGTCCGTCGCTGGTGTTGCTTGATGTCTGGCTGCAGGGTTCGCGGTTGGACGGGCTCGAATTGCTCGAGCTGATCAAGGAGCGAGACCCCAGCATTCCTGTGCTCATGATTTCCGGCCACGGCAATATCGACACTGCGGTCGCGGCGATCCGCCGAGGCGCGGTGGACTTCATCGAGAAGCCGTTTGAATCGGATCAGCTGCTCCACATCGTCAATCGCGCCACCGAGACGGAGCGATTGCGTCGCGAGAATCAGGTTCTGCGCGCCCGCTTCGGACAAGAGGAGGAGCTGACCGGCACCAGCAACGCCATCAATGCCGTCCGCGCCACGATCAAGAAAGTCGCGGGCACGGGCAGTCGCGTCCTGATCACCGGCCCGGCAGGCGTCGGCAAGGAGGTTGCCGCGCGCATGCTCCACAATTGGTCGCCCCGGGTGAGTGGCCCGTTCGTCATCGTCACGGCCGCTCGGATCGAGCCTGAACGCGCAGAAGAAGCGCTGTTCGGTGTGGAAGGCGCCGATGGCGTAATCCGGCCCGGCTTGCTTGAACAAGCCCATGGCGGCACATTGTTCCTGGACGAAATCGCGGACATGCCCTTGACGACGCAGGGCAAGATCCTGCGTGTGCTGACCGACCAGAGCTTCACACGCATTGGTGGGCAACGACAGGTCAAGGTCGATATCCGGGTCATTTCCTCGACGGCCCGCGATTTGAAGGAAGAGATTGCCGAAAGGCGTTTCCGGGAGGACCTCTATTATCGGCTGAATGTCGTGCCGCTAAGCCTGCCGCCGCTTGCTGAGCGCCGGGACGACATTCCAGGTCTCGTCGAGCATTATCTCGCGCGCTTCGCGGCAGAGCGGAGTATGGCAGCGCCGACCATGGCGCCCAATGCCATGGCCGCGCTGCAATCGGCGGATTGGCCGGGCAATGTTCGCCAGCTTCGCAACGTCGTGGAGCGCACGGTCATTCTCGCACCGATGAATTCGGGCGGCGTGATCGAACTGGATATGCTTCCCGCCGAGGCGACCGGGACCGGCGAGGAAAACGGCATGTCCACCGCAATCATGGGTGCGCCACTGCGCGAAGCCCGCGAAAATTTCGAGCGGGAGTATCTGCGCATCCAGATCAAACGCTTCTCGGGGAACATTTCCCGCACTGCTGCCTTTATCGGAATGGAGCGCTCTGCCCTCCACCGGAAGCTCAAATCCCTCGGGCTGGGAGAAGAGCGAGAAAGTTGAAGACGGGAGAGCGGCTGTTATTTGTGCGGTGCAACAAGGTGTGACTGGATTTCCGCTAACGAATCACATAGCTTGCGGTTGATAACGATACCCAACAGGAAATCGACGCTTCCAGAAAGCGCGACGCGGACAGCGATCCGCCAATAATGGAGTAAAAAAATGGCCGATAAACTCAACAATCTTCAGGACATTTTCCTTAACAGTCTCCGGAAGAGCAAAACCCCGGTGACGATGTTCCTGGTGAAAGGTGTCAAGCTCCAGGGCATCGTGACGTGGTTCGACAATTTCTCGGTGCTCCTTCGCCGGGACGGGCAGACCCAGCTTGTCTACAAGCATGCAATCTCCACGGTCATGCCCGCGCATCCGATGGATCTCGCCAAGATCGAATCCGCTTTCTCCGCTAACGAGCGCAAGCCCAAGCTCTTGCAGGAAATTTTCCTTTCCGCCGTTCACAAGTCGGGTGATCCAGTCACCATGTTCCTGGTCAACGGTGTGATGCTTCAGGGCGAAATCGCGGCCTACGATCTCTTCTGCATGCTGCTTCAGCGCGATGGCCTGGTGCAGCTGGTCTACAAGCACGCAATTTCGACGGTTCAGCCTTCCCACCCGCTCGACCTCTCCGGTGAGAGCGAGCAGGACGATGACTGATGGGCAGGGCTGACCTGCGGGGATGAACGATTAGCTATCACCTGGACCAAGAGGAAGTTACGCGCGGCACTCGAGCTGTGGTGGTGCATGCCGATCTCGGGAAGCGTCAACGCCGCGACGTGTCCGCTCGCCTTGAGGAAGCCAAGGGGCTCGCTTTGGCGATCGGCCTCGATGTCTGCGGCACCGAGGCATTCCGGATACGGCAGTCGCGCCCTGCCACGCTGTTCGGATCCGGGCAGGTCGAGGAGATTGCCGCTTTCGCTTCCCACGAGCAGGCTGAGCTCATCGTGGTCGACAATAATCTGACACCCGTGCAGCAGAGCAACCTCGAAAAGGCCTGCTCAGCAAAGGTCATTGATCGCACCGGCCTCATTCTCGAGATTTTTGGCGAGCGGGCCGCCACGGCTGAAGGCCGGTTGCAGGTCGAGCTGGCGCATCTGGATTATCAGGCCGGACGCCTCGTGCGGAGCTGGACTCACCTTGAGCGTCAGCGCGGCGGCTTCGGCTTTCTTGGGGGGCCAGGCGAAACGCAGATCGAAGCCGACCGAAGGATGATCCGCGATCGCATGGCGCGTATTCGTCGTGAGCTGGAGCAAGTCACGCGCACCCGTGGTCTGCACAGGGCGCGACGTCAGCGCGCGCCTTGGCCGGTGATTGCCCTTGCCGGCTATACAAATGCAGGAAAATCCACTCTTTTCAATCGATTGACCGGGTCGACCGTGGCCGCACAGGATATGCTGTTCGCCACGCTAGACCCGACCATGCGCCAGATCAGTCTGCCGGGCATCGACAAGGCCATTCTGTCGGACACCGTAGGGTTCGTCTCCGATCTGCCTCACCAGCTTGTCGCGGCGTTTCGCGCCACGTTGGAAGAAGTGCTCTCGGCGGACCTCATTCTTCATGTGCGCGATATCGCTCATCCGGACAGCGAAGCGCAAAGAGCCGATGTGCTCGACGTACTGGCCGAACTCGGTGCGGTGGGAGGCGAGGGGGAGGAGGCACCTCTTGAGAATGCCGTGCCGGTACTCGAGGTCTGGAACAAGGTGGACCTCATCGATGACCCCGATCACGCCGCCGCGATCCGGGCGCGTGCGGAACAGCAGCAGAATGTTGCAATTGTCTCTGCGCTGACAGGCGAGGGGATTGAGGCACTACGCCGGCGTCTGGCGGATATTCTGGGGCAGGGTCATCGTCGCTATGAGTTCGAGCTCAGCGGGAACGAGGGAGCAGCGCTCGCCTGGCTCCACGCCCATGGCGAAGTCCTCTCGGAAATATCCGAGGCTGAGGACGACAGGGTGAGGATTCATGTTTCCGTCCGCATGGAGCCGGCCGACCATGAGCGCTTCCTGCGGATTCATGGGGAAGCGCAGGGGGAGAATTCGGACTGACCGTTGTTGCGGCACCGGCTCTGCTAATTTGCGGGACCGTTCAATCCGTTTCAGTCCGTTTCACTTGCTGCCACAGCGCTTCTTTCGCATCCAGTGACAAGCCGGGGAAGTCCGCTCCGGCGCTGGCTTCCATTGCGCGGAAACGACGTTCGAACTTTCGTGTCGCCCGGCGCAGTGCTGTCTCGGGATCGACGCCGTGATGGCGCGCAAGATTGACCGCCGCAAAGAGCAGATCGCCGATCTCGTCCTCGAGCGCGGCATGCCCCACCGCCTGATCGATTTCCTCTATTTCTTCCAGTATCTTGGTACGCACATCTTCGACATCATCCCAATCAAAACCGACGCGCGCGGCGCGCTTCTGGATTTTCTCGGCACGGGAAAGAGCCGGGATTGAAACCGCCACGCCGGCCAGCGCCGAGCGATCGTCGGCTGCCTTGCCGGCGCGTTCTGCAGCCTTGATCTCGTCCCAACCGGGCGAGGTTGATCCAGGCTCCGCGAAAACATGAGGATGCCGTCTGATCATTTTATCGCAAATGACGGAAATCACGTCCGAAAGATCAAAGATGCCGGCTTCGGATGCCATCTGGCTGTGGAAGACAACCTGGAACAAAAGGTCGCCGAGCTCATCCTTCAGTGCAGTGAGGTCGTTGGCTTCGATTGCGTCCGCCACCTCATAAGCTTCTTCGATTGTGTAGGGCGCGATCGTTGCGAACGTCTGCTCGATGTCCCACGGACAACCACCGTCCTGGCTGCGAAGCCGCGCCATGATCTCCTGAAGAGGGGCAATATCCGCCGGCGTTTTGGTCAATCGTTAAGTCCGATAATATATATTATGTTAATAGCGATACCGCAACTGTCCATGTAAACTGTGTCCAGTGTGATGACGAAAGGCTTGCGGTCACGGGGGTCTTTCAACAGTATCAGCGACCGTGTCCACTTCGTTCGCCACGACGCCCTGGGAGGCTGCGCGC
>JAHJIJ010000013.1 GCA_018823325.1 Alphaproteobacteria bacterium
AGATAGATGCCGAAGATGCCAAGCATGAAGCCGAGGTCGCCGACGCGGTTGACCACGAACGCCTTGATCGCCGCGGCGCCCGCCGAGGGCTTCTTGTACCAGAAACCGATCAGCAGATAGGATGCCAGGCCCACGCCTTCCCAGCCGAAGAACATCTGCAGCAGGTTGTTGGCGGTCACGAGCATCAGCATCGCGAAGGTGAACAGCGAGAGATAGGCGAAGAAGCGCGGCTGGTCCGGGTCCTCCTCCATATAGCCCCAGCTGTAGAGGTGAACGAGCGCCGAGACGCTGGTGATCACCACCAGCATGGTCGCGGTGAGCGAGTCCACCCGCAGCGCCCAGCTGACGTCGAGCGTGCCCGAGCGCATCCAGGTGAACAGCTCGACCACTTCCGGCTGCGCATTGCCCATGAGATAGGAAATGAAGATCGGCCAGGAGAGCGCACAGGAAAGGAACAATGCGCCCGTCGTGATGATCTTGGACGGCACATTGCCGATAACGCGCTGACCCAGTCCCGCGATGATCGCGGCCAGCAGCGGACCGAAGACGATGATTGAGATCACGCGATCAGCCCTTCATCTGGTTGACGTCATCGACAGCGATGGTGCCACGCTGACGGAAGTAGATGACGAGGATCGCCAGACCGATCGCCGCTTCACCGGCGGCCACCGTCAGGACGAACATGGCGAAGACCTGCCCGACCAGATCGCCCAGATAGGCGCTGAACGCGACGAGATTGATGTTCACCGCCAGCAGGATCAGCTCGATCGCCATCAGGATGACGATGATGTTCTTGCGGTTGATGAAGATGCCGAGCACGCCAAGCACGAACAGGATCGCGCTGACGACGACATAATGGCCCAGGCCGATCACAGCTCTACCCCCTTGCCCACCGGCTGATCGATATTGCGAACGGCATCCTGCGGACGACGGCGCACCTGCTTGCCGATATCCTGCGAGCGCACGCCGCCACGGGCGCGGTGCGTGAGGACGATCGCGCCGATCATGGCAACGAGCAGGATGAGGCCGGCTGCCTCAAACAGGAAGATGTAGCGGCTGTAAAGAATCTGGCCGATCGCCTCTATGTTGGGGACATCCTCAGGGGTCGGCGCAACGCGTTGCGCCAGGGTGATTTCACCGGCCTGCCAGATGGCGATGCCCAGCACCAGCTCGACCAGCAGGATCAGCGCAATCGCGCCTCCCAACGGGAAATAACTGACGAAGCCGGCACGCAACTCCGCGAAGTCGATGTCGAGCATCATCACCACGAAGAGGAAGAGCACGGCGACCGCGCCGACATAAACGATCACCAGCAGCATCGCGACGAACTCGGCGCCAAGCAGCACCATGAGGCCCGCGGCGTTGAAGAACGCCAGGATGAGCCAGAGCACGCTGTGCACCGGATTACGCGCGAGAATGACCATCACGGCCGAAGCCACGACGATGCTCGCGAACAAATAAAAGGCGAGAACTTGAACGGTCAAAACGTCCCCCTCTGGTCCCTGCGCGGCGCCTTAACGGTAGGGGGCATCGGCGGCAAGGTTTGCCGCGATCGCCCGCTCCCATTTGTCACCATTGGCGAGCAGTTTCGCCTTGTCGTAATAGAGTTCCTCACGCGTTTCCGTGGCGAACTCGAAATTCGGGCCTTCCACGATCGCATCGACCGGGCAGGCTTCCTGGCAGAAGCCGCAATAGATGCACTTCACCATGTCGATGTCGTAGCGCGTCGTGCGGCGCGAGCCATCGTCGCGCGGCAGCGCCTCGATGGTGATCGCCTGCGCCGGGCAGACCGCCTCGCACAGCTTGCACGCGATGCAGCGCTCTTCCCCATTGGGATAGCGGCGCAGCGCATGCTCGCCACGGAACCGCGGCGAGATCGGGTTCTTCTCATAGGGGTAATTGATGGTCGCCTTGGGCTTGAAGAAATACTTCAAGGTCAGCCAGTGCGCCTTCAGAAACTCCCAGAGGGTGAAGGATTTGACGAGATGCGCAATCATGCGCCGCCTCCATAGCGGGTCAACATCAGGAACCCGGACACGAGGAATACGAAGAAGAGCGAAAGCGGCAGGAAGACCTTCCAGCCCAGCCGCATGAGCTGGTCATAGCGGAAGCGGGGCACCGTCGCCTTCACCCACGAGAAGATGAAGAAGAAGACGAAGGTCTTGACCAGCAGCCAGATGATCCCCGGCACGTAATAGAGCGGCGCCCAGTCCACCGGCGGCAGATAGCCACCCCAGAAAAGCAGCGCATTGAGCAGGCACATCAAAATGACGTTGGCATATTCGCCGAGCCAGAAGAGTGCGAAACTCATCGACGAATATTCGGTCTGGTAACCGGCGACCAGCTCGGATTCCGCTTCGGTCAGGTCGAAGGGCGCGCGCGCCGTCTCGGCCATCGACGAGATGAGGAACACCACCGCCATGGGGAAGAGCAGCGGATTGAAGCCATGGCCATTGAGGAAGCCATAATAGCCGCGCTGCGTTTCGACGATGGTCGAGAGATTGAAGCTGCCCGACCAGAGCACGACGCTGATCAGCACGAAGCCGATCGAGACCTCATAGGAGATCATCTGCGCACTGGCGCGCATGGCCGAGAAGAACGGATATTTGGAGTTGGACGCCCAGCCGGAGATCACCACGCCGTAAACGCCGAGCGAGCTGATCGCGAGAATGTAGAGCAGGCCGACATTGATGTCCGCCAGCACCATGCCCGCATCGAATGGGACGACGGCCCAGGCCAGCAGCGCCACCGTGAAGGTGATGATCGGCGCGAGAATGAACAGCCCCTTGTTGGCCGCGCTCGGGATGATCGTTTCCTGCAGGAAGACCTTGAGACCGTCTGCGAAGGACTGGAGCAGACCGAAGGGGCCGACGACGTTGGGGCCGCGACGCAGCGCAATCGCCGCCCAGATCTTGCGGTCGGCGTAGATGATCATCGCCACGGCCAGCATCAGCGGCAGCGCGATGAGCAGGATGAGGATCAGGTTCGCGACGAACCAGCCAAAGCCCGTGCCGAGATAGGTCTGGAAAAACTCGGTCATTCCGCGGCCTCCGCGAAGTCTTCACCCAAGACCAGCTCCGCCGAGCAGCGCTTCATGGTCGGGCTGGCGCGGCAAATGGCGTTGGTGAGGTAGAAATCCTTGATCGGCAGATTGATTGCGCCGCCCGGATTGGCCGCCAGCGATGGGGCCGACCAGCCGAAATCAACGAGCCCTTCCTCGGCCAGCGCCGGAACCGCCGCATACATCGCGGCGCGCAGCTGCTCGAAGCTGTCGAACGGCAGCGGCTTGCCCAGCACATCGGAGAGCGCACGCAGTATCGTCCAGTCCTCGCGGGCATCGCCCGGCGCGAACACGGCCTTGTCGCCGCGCTGCACGCGGCCTTCCGTGTTCACATAAGTGCCGGCCTTCTCAGTGTAAGCCGCGCCGGGCAGGATCACGTCCGCCGCATGCGCGCCCTTGTCGCCATGATGGCCAACATAGACCTTGAAGCTTTTGCCGAAGAGATCGAACGGGACATCGTCCGCGCCCATCAGGAACAGCAGCTTGGGCTCGCTTTGCACAATGGCCTTCACCCCGCCCTGCGTTGCGTAGCCGAGCATCAGCCCGCCCATGCGCGCCGCCGCCATGTGGACGACATTGAAGCCGTTCCAGCCATCGCGGATGAGATCCAACGGCTCCACGGCCGCCAGCGCGGCGCCATGCACGCCCGGCGCGGCCAGCGCGCCGCCGCCCATGATAATGGCGGGGCGGTGCGAAGCGCGGAAATGGTCGACCAGATCCTTGGGCAGATTGGCGAGCAGCGCGGCATCATTGCCGAGCGAAGTGACCTTGTAAGTCAGGTCCACGTCCGGTCCGATGGTCCAGACCTTGGCGCCTTTCTTGATCGCCTTGCGGATGCGCGTGTTGATTAACGGCGCTTCCCAGCGCAGGTTCGTGCCGACGAGCAGGATGGCGTCAGCCGTCTCGATCCCCGCCAGCGTGGAATTGAAATTCACCGCCGAGAGGCTGGAAACGTCATAATCGAGACCACCCTGACGGCCTTCGAGCTGCGAACCGCCCAGTGCGTGCACCAGTTCGCGCGCCGCGAACATCGTCTCGCAATCGAGCTGATCACCGGCAATCGCAGCGACCGATCCCTTGGCGCCCTTCGCAACCTTGGCGATCGCGGCGAACGCCTCGTCCCACGTCGCGGGCACCAGCTTGCCATCCTTGCGGATGAAAGGCTTGTCGAGACGCTTGCGCATCAGGCCATCGACGGCGTGGCGGGTCTTGTCGCTCGCCCACTCCTCGTTCACGTCATCATTGATGCGCGGCAGCACGCGCAGCACGGCGCGGCCGCGGCTATCGATGCGGATGTTGGTACCAACGGCATCCATCACGTCGATGCCGAGCGTTTTCTTCAGCTCCCAAGGCCGCGCCTCGAAGGCATAGGGCTTGGAGGTCAGCGCGCCGACCGGGCAAAGATCGACCACATTGCCGGAAAGCTCGCTCTTGGCGGCATGTTCCAGATAGGTGGTGATCTGCATGTTCTCGCCGCGATAGATCGCGCCGATCTCCGGCACGCCGGCAATTTCCTCGGCAAAGCGCACACAGCGGGTGCACTGGATGCAGCGGGTCATCACCGTCTTGACGATGGGGCCCATATACTTCTCGGTGACCGCCCGCTTGTTCTCGTCATAGCGGCTCTGGCCACGGCCATAGGCGATGGACTGGTCCTGCAGGTCGCACTCGCCGCCCTGATCGCAGATCGGGCAATCGAGCGGGTGATTGATGAGTAGAAACTCCATCACGCCCTCACGGGCCTTCTTCACCATCTCGCTGTCGGTGCGGATTTCCTGGCCGTCAGCGGCCGGCAGCGCGCAGCTGGCCTGCGGCTTGGGCGGCCCCGGCTTCACCTCGACGAGGCACATGCGGCAATTGCCGGCGATGGACAGGCGCTCATGATAGCAGAAGCGCGGAATTTCCTTGCCCGCCAGCTCGCACGCCTGAAGCACGGTCGCTCCGGCGGGAACCTCGATGTCGATGCCGTCTACTTTGACTGTGGGCATGATTACTCCGCTGCCTCCAGCACAGGGGCGCCGCCGCGCTTGGCCGCGATGCGGCGCTCGATCTCGGGGCGGAAATGGCGAATGAGGCCTTGGATCGGCCAGGCCGCCGCGTCGCCGAGCGCGCAGATGGTGTGGCCCTCGACCTGCTTGGTGACCTGGAAGAGCATGTCGATCTCTTCGGGATCGGCATCGCCCGTCACCAGGCGCTCCATCACGCGCCACATCCAGCCGGTGCCCTCGCGACAGGGCGTGCACTGGCCGCAACTCTCATGCTTGTAGAAGTAGGAGAGCCGCGCGATCGCCCGCACGATGTCGGTGGACTTGTCCATGACGATCACAGCTGCCGTGCCCAGACCCGAGCCCAGCGCGCGCAGGCCGTCAAAGTCCATCGGCGCGTCCATGATCTCGGCGGCCGGCACCAGTGGCACCGAGGAGCCGCCGGGGATGACCGCGAGCAGATTGTCCCAGCCGCCACGAATGCCGCCGCAATGGCGGTCGATCAGTTCGCGGAACGGGATGCTCATGCTCTCCTCGATCACGCACGGCTTGTTCACATGGCCGCTGACCTGGAAGAGCTTGGTGCCCCGATTGTTCTCGCGCCCGAAGCTCGAGAACCACGCCGCCCCGCGCCGCAGAATCGTCGGCGCGACGGCAATGCTCTCGACATTGTTGACCGTGGTCGGGCAGCCATAAAGCCCCGCGCCGGCCGGGAACGGCGGCTTGAGGCGCGGCTGACCCTTCTTGCCCTCGAGGCTCTCGATCTGCGCGGTTTCCTCGCCGCAGATATAAGCCCCGGCGCCGCGATGCACGAACACGTCGAAATCATAGCCAGAGCCGCAGGCATTCTTGCCGATGAAGCCCTTTGCATAGGCCTCTTCCACGGCGGCGAAGAGCACCTTCGCCTCGTAGATGAACTCGCCGCGGATGTAGATATAGGCCGCCCGCGCGCGCATCGCGAAGCCCGCGACCAGCGCGCCCTCGATCAGCTTGTGCGGATCGTGGCGGATGATCTCGCGGTCCTTGCACGAGCCCGGCTCGGATTCGTCGGCATTGATGACCAGGAAGCTCGGGCGTCCGTCCTTGCTTTCCTTGGGCATGAAGCTCCACTTCATGCCGGTCGGGAAGCCGGCGCCACCGCGACCGCGCAGGCCCGAGGCCTTCATGATGTCGATGATGCCGTCCTGCCCGATTTCGAGCAGCTTCTTGGTATTGTCCCAGTCGCCCCGTTGCATGGCCGCGTCGACGCGCCAGTCCTGATAGCCGTGGACGTTGGTGAAGATGCGGTCCTTGTCTTCCAGCGGGCCGACAAAGGGTGCGGGTGCGGCGGGCGTTTCGTCAGCCATTACCATTCCCCCCGATAATCATGATTTTCAGTGACCATCGCCTTCGTCGCCGTCGGGCCGCCCTCGGGCGCGCTGGTCTGGCGGTCGACCTGCGGGCCGATCTTGGGTTGCTTGCCCGCAGCGAGATCGTCGAGGATCGCGGACATGCTCTCGAAGGTGAGGTCTTCGTAATTGTCGTCGTTGATCTGCACCATCGGCGCATTAGCGCACGCGCCCAGGCACTCGACCTCGGTGAGCGTGAAGAGCCCGTCCGCCGTGGTCGCGCCCTTCTTCAGGCCACGCTTGTAGCAGGCGTCCAGCACATCGTCGCTCCCACGCAGCATGCACGGCGTGGTGCCGCAAACCTGCACATGGAAGCGGCCGACCGGCGCAAGATTATACATGGTGTAGAAGGTCGCGACCTCATAGGCCCGCATGAACGGCATATCGAGCTGAGCCGCGACATATTCGATCACGGGGATCGGCAGCCAGCCCTGCGTGTTCGTCTCCGCGCCGACCTGCCGCTGGGCGAGATCGAGCAGCGGCATCACCGCCGATTGCTGGCGGCCTTCCGGATAACGCGCGATGACCTTCTTCGCCTGCTCGGCATTCTCCGCCGTCCATGCAAAGCCGCCCCAGCGGGCGCGGACTTCCGCTTCATCGGGGATCTGGGGTGCATCAGCCATGCTGCTGGATCCGCTTGCTGAGAGCCGGCGCCCCGAAGGTCAGCCAGAAATAGACGGTGGCCGAGGCCAGGCCGGCGACCACGCCATCGGGCAGGTCGCCCATGCGCGCCAGCACGATCAGCACCATGCCGGCAAGGCTCAGCACCAGGATGTGCAACCAGACGGGTGTTGCGTCGCCCCTCATCGAATGAACTCCACGCGCGACACCTTGTCGCCCTCGAATGAATAAACAGCGATCACGTCGAACGGCTCGATCAGTTCCGAGCCGTCGCTGGCCGGTCCGCGCGTGACATGCTCGCGAAACAGCACGTAATTGCTGATCGCCTGCGCCTCGACGATCTCGGCATGGTTCTGCGGCCACTTGGCGAACGCGGCAGCGAGACCCGAACGGGTCCCTTCCATGCCCTCGCGCACCACAACGCCGCGATAGTTCGCCTCGCAGGCATCATCGGTCATGTACGAGACATAGGTGTCGACGTCCTGCGCGTTGTAGGCCGCGATCATCTCGCGCGCGATGGCGATGCGCGCGTCGGCGGTGAGCATCGTCTCGACGCTCACCGGTCGCACTCCCCGAATACGATGTCCATCGCGCCAAGCACGGCGGTGGTGTCGGCGAGCATGTGGCCCTTCATCAGGAAGTCCATCGCCTGCAAGTGGCTGAACGCCGTCGGGCGGATCTTGCACCGATAGGGCTTGTTGGTCCCGTCGCTCACCAGATACACGCCGAACTCGCCCTTCGGGCTCTCCGTCGCCACGTAAACCTCGCCCTCGGGCACATGGAAGCCCTCGGTGTAGAGCTTGAAGTGGTGGATCAGCGCTTCCATCGACTGCTTCATCTCGCCGCGCTTGGGCGGGACGACCTTGCGGTCGAGCGAAGCCACCGGTCCGTCCGGCATTTCGTTGAGGCACTGCTTCATGATCCGCGCCGACTGGCGGACCTCCTCTACGCGCACCATGAACCGGTCGTAGCAGTCATAGTTCGTGCCGACGGGGACGTCGAACTCCATGCGGTCATAGACGTCGTAAGGCTGCGCCTTGCGGATGTCCCACGGAATGCCCGAACCGCGCAGCATCGGGCCGGAGAAGCCCCAGCGCAGCGCGTCTTCCTTGGAGCAGACCGCAATGTCGACATTGCGCTGCTTGAAGATGCGGTTGTCCGCCACCAGGCTGATCGCGTCCTCGAAGAGGCGCGGCAGGCGATTGTCGAGCCAGTCGCCGATGTCGGTGAGCAGCTTGAGCGGCACGTCCTGATGCACGCCGCCGGGCCGGAAATAGGCCGAGTGCATGCGCGCGCCGGACGCGCGCTCGAAGAAGTTGAGGCAGTCCTCGCGGATCTCGAACATCCACAGGTTGGGCGTCATCGCGCCGACGTCCATCACGTGCGAACCGAGGTTCAGCATGTGATTGCTGATCCGCGTCAGCTCCGCGAAGAACACGCGCAGATATTGCGCGCGCAGTGGCACCTCGAGGTTGAGCAGCTTCTCGATCGCCAGCACATAGCTGTGCTCCATGCCGAGCGGCGAGCAATAGTCCAGCCGGTCGAAATAAGGCAGCGCCTGCAGATAGGTCTTGTACTCGATCAGCTTCTCGGTGCCGCGATGGAGCAGGCCGACATGCGGATCGCAGCGTTCAACGATCTCGCCTTCCAGCTCCATAACGAGGCGCAGCACGCCGTGCGCGGCCGGGTGCTGGGGCCCGAAGTTGATCGTGTAGTTCTGGATCGCCGTATCGCCGAGCGCGGGATCCACCGCCTCAGAAACATGATCGAGCGTCTGGAAATGATCGGACATCAGGCGTCACCCTCGGGTGTCTTGGGCTTGCGCGTGCGCTTGGGCTTCGTCTCTGCGGTGTCGGAGCCCGCCGTGGCGCTTTTTGCACGAGCGGGCTTCACCGTCTCGGCTTCTACCGCCTCGGCATCGCCCTTCTTGGCCCGGCTGCGCTTGGTCGCGACCGCGTCGGCCGGCTTGCCGGCGCCGGTATCCTCGGGCTTCTCAGTCGTCTTGGGCGTCCTGGCTTCCGGAGAAGCAGCTGCCGGGGGAGCCGGCGGCGAAGGCGGTGGCGGCGTGGGCGCGCCCGGCGCCTCACCATGGGCCTTCTCGTCGCCCGGCAGCACATATTGCGCGCCTTCCCACGGGCTCATGAAATCAAAGCTGCGGAAATCCTGGGCGAGCTGCACCGGCTCATAGACGACGCGCTTCTGCTCTTCCGAATAGCGGAGCTCGACATAGCCGGTGAGCGGGAAATCCTTGCGGAACGGATAGCCCTTGAAGCCATAATCAGTGAGGATGCGGCGCAGGTCCGTATTTCCCTCGAACAGCACGCCATACATGTCGAACACTTCGCGCTCGAGCCAGCCGGCAACCGGCCAGAGATGCGTGACGGTCGGCACGGCATGATCCTCGTCCGTGCGCACTTTCACGCGCAGACGATGATTCTTCGTCACCGAGAGCAGATGGTAGCAGATCTCGAAGCGCTCGGCGCGCTCGGGATAGTCGACCCCGGCGATCTCCATGAGCTGCTGATAGTCGAAGCGATCGCGCAGGGTCTGCAGCACTTCGGCCACACGCTCGCGCTCAACGCCGATGCTGAGCTCGAAATGCGCGTCCTTGACCGCGAACACAGCATCGCCAAGCGCAGACCGGATCGCCTCGGCAAGGCCCTCGATCGGCTCGACCCGCGGGGCGGAATGAACGGCTGTCACCATGCCTGCCCCCTCAACGCTCTATCGTGCCGACCCGGCGGATTTTCCGCTGGAGCTGCATGATGCCATAAAGCAACGCCTCGGCGGTCGGCGGGCAGCCGGGGACGTAGATGTCCACCGGCACGATCCGGTCGCAGCCGCGCACGACGCTGTAGCTATAATGATAATAGCCGCCGCCATTGGCGCACGAGCCCATGGAAATGACGTATTTCGGCTCGCTCATCTGGTCGTAGACCTTGCGCAGCGCCGGGGCCATCTTGTTGCAGAGCGTGCCGGCGACAATCATCACGTCGCTCTGGCGCGGGGACGCGCGCGGCGCAGCGCCGAAGCGCTCCATGTCGTAGCGCGGCATGTTCACGTGGATCATCTCGACCGCGCAGCAGGCGAGTCCGAAGGTCATCCACCAGAGCGAGCCGGTGCGCGCCCAGTTGAACAGGTCCTCTGTCGAGGTGACGAGAAAGCCCTTGTCGCTCACCTCGCTGGAGAGCGCCTTGAAGAATTCCGGATCTGGCTGCGTAGCCGGCGGGACCCCGATCAGCGGAGCGCCCAGCGTGCCCGGCCGTTCAAGTTCTACTCCCAATCGAGCGCTCCCTTCTTCCAGGCATAGACGAGACCGAGCACCAGCTCGAATATGAAGATCATCATCGCGGTCCAGCCGGCCCAGCCGATCTCGCCGAGGCTCACAGCCCACGGGAAGAGGAACGCCGCTTCAAGGTCGAAGATGATGAACAGGATCGCGACCAGATAGAAGCGCACGTCGAACTGGCTGCGCGGGTCCTCGAACGCGGGGAATCCGCATTCATACTCGCTCAGCTTCTCCGGGTCCGGCTTGTGCGATCCCGTCAGCCGGCCGACGGCCATGGGCAGGAACACGAACGCGCACGACAAGCCCAAAGCGACAACCAGAAACAGCAGGATCGGCAGATATTGCGACAGATCGACCACTTGAATCCCCTAGGCTAAATAGCCTTTGATCGGGGCGCTTTAGGACTGCTGCACTTGCGAGGCAACCCTTCGCCGGATTGAGAATGAATCGCAACAAACAACGGGCTTTTCGGCGTGCCGAGTCAGCCTCCCCGGATGCCGAACCGGCAACCATTCGTCTCAATTTCTGCATGCGCGGGATTGCAAATGCCTCGCAACAACAGTATCAGCGAATCATGCTTGTCTGTATCTGCAACGCGATAACGGAACAGGAACTGCGCAGTATCGCGCGGGAAGGCGTGACGTGCCCGGAGAGCGCATATCGTGCGCTGGGTAAAACCCCTCAGTGCCGCATCTGCCTGGATCACGCAGAAGATGTGATGCTGGAAGAGCGCTCCGGCTGCCGCCTTCGCTGCAAGAGCCAGGGCGCGCCCGCCCCGTCGAACAATGGCTGGGCAACAGCGTAACCCCTTAGGGCGCGGCTTCCCGGAAGCTCTTCATGACTGTCATTGGCAATAGCGAAGAAGTTCTACGCTATTAAGAATAAGTCGCGCAACCAGCTGCGAGACGTTCGCGCGTGAAATTCCGTTCCTCCGCTGCTAGTAACCGTCCATCAACTGACAGGACGGAGCAAGATCATGAAGGGTGACGAAAAAGTCATCGAATTTCTCAATGTCGCACTCAAGAATGAGCTGACGGCGATCAATCAGTATTTCCTGCATTATCGCCTTCTCGATCATTGGGGCATCTCGAAGCTTGCCAAATTCGAATATGAGGAGTCGATTGACGAGATGAAGCACGCCGACAAGCTGGCGGAGCGCATCCTGTTTCTCGATGGGCTGCCCAATTTCCAGCTGCTTGGCCGCCTGCGGATCGGCTCGACTGTAGAGGAAGTGCTCAAGGCTGATCTTGAGACGGAAATGGAAGCCATCCCGCTCCTGCGCGACGCCATCCAGCATTGCGAGAGCGTGCGCGATTATGTGAGCCGCGATCTGTTTCAGCATATCCTCGATAATGAGGAAGAGCATGTCGACAAGCTCGAAACGCAGTTCGAGATGATCGAGCGCATGGGGCTGGCGAATTATATCCAGCTCAACAGCGAGGCTGTCGAGGGCTGACATACCCCATACCGAGACATTTCAGCGCCCGCTCCAGACCGACGGTTTGAGCGGGCGTTTCTATTGAGCAAGGCTTGGAACGCGCTCCGGCTCAGGCGTTCCGCAAGGCGCCAGCCACCAGCTTGTGCAGCTTGCTGTGGAGCACATCATTGGCCGCCAGCACCTGGCGCCGCTCCACAACCTCAGCCCCGCCACGGAAATCGGTAACGAACCCACCGGCTTCGCGCACGAGCAGAATACCCGCCTGCACGTCCCAAGGGGAAAGGCCGCTTTCCCAGAAGCCATCATAGCGCCCGGAGGCAACCCATGCGAGATCCAGCGCGGCGGACCCGAAGCGGCGGATACCGGCAATGGACGGTGCAACCGCGCCAAAGATGCGGCTCCATTCGCTGAAATCGCCATGCCCGATGAACGGAATACCGGTCGCGATCACAGCCTCGGTCAGGTCGCGACGGGCTGAAACGCGCAAACGCTGGTCATGACGCCATGCGCCGCGCGATTTCTCGGCCCAGTAAGTTTCATCGAGAATGGGCTGATAGATAAGACCAGTCGTGACCTCTCCCCAGCCCTGCCCGGAGCGATGCGGCTCCTGCACCGCGATGGAGATCGCGAAATGCGGGATGCCGTGAAGAAAGTTCGTCGTGCCGTCGAGCGGATCGATCACCCAGCGCGGCTTCATCGGATCGCCCTCGATCTCGCCGCCTTCCTCCAGCAGGAAACCCCAGTCTGGCCGGGCCTTGCGCAACTCGGCAACCAGCGTGTCCTCCGCCTTCTTGTCGGCGATGGTGACGAAATCCGCCGGCCCCTTGCGGCTGACCTGAAGATGCTGGACCTCGCCGAAGTCGCGGCGAAGCTGCGGTGCCACCTTGCGGGCGGCGCGCTCGATAACGGTCAGCAGGCCGGAATGGGATACCATGTTAATTTGTCTCCTCCGGCGCGGAAGAGCGGCCGGTCAGGGAATGAAATCACTTCTTCGGCGGATTCGCCATTTCGGGACGGAAGCCGCAAACTGCGGCCATGGCGCTCAGCACCTGCGTCGGGTTCTTCCGGTCCAGCTTCTTGTCGGCGATCAGCTTGTCCGTGCCTTCACTGATCTTGCTGAACGGGTTGCTGTAGCTGCAGGTGAAGAGGATGCTCTTCACCGCCTGCGGCACCTTGTCGGACTGCAGGGCGCTTACCATGATCCGGAAATTCTCCGCCGCGTGCTGAAGCTGGGCCTGCGTCGGCGCCGCCGGCTTTGCCTGCGCCAGCAGCGGCGCAGACCAGCAGAGACCGAGCGCCAGCACGGGAGCCGTTACGAGGCGGAACATCCGCATCAGTCGGCCCGCTTCACATATTCGCGCTCGTAGACGTCAACGACGATCCGCGTACCGCTCACGATATGCGGCGGCACCATCACGCGCACGCCGTTGTCGAGAATGGCCGGCTTGTAGCTGGCCGAAGCCGTCTGACCCTTCACAACAGCGTCGGCCTCGACCACGGTCGCCTCGACCGTCTCGGGCAGCGCGACGCTGATCGGGCGCTCCTCATACATTTCGAGCTGGACCATCATGCCGTCCTGCAGGAACGCGGCAGCATCGCCGACGAGATCGGTCGGCAGGTTGATCTGGTCGTACGTCTCGACATCCATGAAGACGAGCATGTCGCCCTCAGGATAGAGATACTGGAAATCCTTGGTGTCGAGGCGAATGCGCTCGACCGTCTCGGCGGACCGGAAGCGAACGTTGTTCTTGCGCCCGTCGATCAGGTTCTTCAGCTCCACCTGCATATAGGCGCCGCCCTTGCCGGGCTGGGTGTGCTGAATCTTCACGGCGCGCCACAGGCCGCCTTCATATTCGATATTATTGCCGGGACGAATATCCACGCCGCTGATCTTCATGGGTCGCGCCTGTCTTCTTCAAGGATGGAAAGAGCCGGTGCGCCCTCTAGCCGTGTTGGCGCAGATCGGCAAGGGGCGCGGGCAATTGGCCGGTTCATGCGCCGGACCGCAGCGGCGAATTGATCTTGCGCAATGCGGCGCTCCCGATCCGGAGGACACACTCGCCCAATTGTCAAATCGACCAGAGCAAGGAGAGCATCATGACCCTTGATACCCGCGAGACGCTCGATGACCTTTTCCCCCATGACCGGGACGTGCTCCACGAGCTGAAAGTCCACCACGAGCATTTCCGCAATCTCGCTGAGCGCCACCATGTGCTCACCCGTCAGATCTACCGGATCGAGACCGATATCGAACCGGCCAGCGACGAACGGCTGGAGGACCTGAAGAAGGAGCGCCTGGCGATCCTCGACGAGATGGCCGGTCTGATCACAAAGCAGCGCGGCTGACCCCTCATCAGAACAAAAATCGGCAGCCCCGGCACGCGGCCGGGCCGGTCGCTTACGGCGCCGCTCTTTCGGCCTGGTCCTTGCTGCGCTTGAGGCCAGGGAACAGCAGGCCGAAGAGATGATCGATCGCGAAGATGGTGATCAACGCGGTCATGAACATCGTCAGGCCGGCGAAATCATGCAGGAAGCCCTGCGCCGCCGCCTCGCCGCCATGATAAGTGAGCAGCACCAGCAGGATGATGCGCACGAAATTCGCGAACACGGCGACCGGTACGATCGCCAGGATCATCAGCAGCGAATAGCGCAGATTGGCGTGGTGGCGCAGATACACGTAAAAGAGCGAGATCGCGGAGAGGGAGATCAGCGAGTTGAGCCCCGCACAGGCCTCCGCCACGAGAAGCTGATACTGGCCGACCTGAATGGTGACACCGGACGAAGCAATGGGATAGCCGAACAGATACAGGAAGCCGACAGCTGATTCCGAGAGAATGATCTTCAGCGGATTGGTGACCATGGCCACCACCGTCTCCGGCGGCGGAAGCACGAACAGCAGGTAAAGCAGCGGAAACCAGAGCTTCTTGAGCGCATCCCAGCCGATGACGCTGAACAGCACGGCCACGATCAGGCCGTACATCAAATAGCCTTCAGTCTCGACGATGTTGCTCACCCGCGAGATGAAATAGAGTGGCAACATCACGGCGAACAGCAGCGCAACCGGCAGGCCGGGTGCCGGGCGGGCCAGCGGCGCAGCATTCTTCCACTCACGCCACAGCAGCCAAAGCCCGGTCGCCAGCACGATGGGGCCATGCGCGCCCTGTTCGGTCGACCAGCTCTCACGCGCCACCAGCAGCAGCGTCGGAATGAGGATCGCAAGAATACCGGCTCCGAGCACGGGATTCGCGATCATCCAGTTCACCAGATCGAACCTGGTCTTCTTTTCGGTCATCACGGATGCATCTGTCGCCATGTGTACTCTCAGCTCTTTGTCCCGCGCCTAACCCCTTCAGGTTAAGAGCTGATGATCATATCTCTGGTGACCAAGGTAAATTGCTTCAACCTTTTTTACCATTAACCGCATCGCCGCCCTGCCGCCAGTATGCAATGGCCCGCGCTTCCACGCTGACCCGGGGCGGTGCGGTTTCGGGACAATCGGGATCATCGAATGCGACATGCGGCACGCAGCGGGCCACGTCCTCACGGCTGTCATGCGTCTTGAAGATGATGGCCTCGTCCGCCCCCATATCAGGGAACCACAGCCAGCGGTGCGCGGGGTCATGCGCCACGACATAGCCCTCGAAGCTCCAGTCGCCAGACGGGCTGTCGAAAATCGCATCAGCGGGAAGCAACTCCCGCCCGGTGACGGACCGGGCGTCGCACAAGGCAAGCGGCACATCCTGCGGCGCGGGAGAAAGGACGCGCCAGACATTGTAATGCGCGGCGCGGACGATGTCCTCCCCCTCCGGCTGACGCTGCTCCGAGAAGCCTCGCGCCGTCGCATCGCTGACATCGACATGAGCGAAGCGCGCGGGATAGCTGTTGTCACTGGTCCCCGCCTTGCCGGACCGTTCAGAAAATCGCAGGATAGGCGCGCCCGTGACGATCACGATGTCCGCGCCGGTTTCACGCAGCAGAAGCTGTTCGATTTCCGCAGCATAAACCGGATTGTTCGCCTTGTCCGTGAAGTCGCTCACGGACGTGGAGGCCTGAACCAGTTTCACGCCGGCACCATCCAGATCGAGCGCCTCATGCCGGGCGTCGCGCGCAGACATGCTATGCTGCTCGATCACCACCGTGTCGCGGCTGTGATCATTCGCATAATAGCGCGGCCGCTCCGGCGTCCGGGCAACATAGTTGATTGTCACCGTCGGCCGATCGGCCTGAGCCTTTTTCATCCTGTCCTCCACGCCTTGTTCGTTCAATCCTGCAACCCACCTTCGATTCCGCCAAATCGGCTTATTTTCAATGGCTTGTTAAAACGAAAGGTTACGAAGGTTACAGGGTAGACAAATTTCCTTCGAACAACTGGCACGGCATGACCGGCACGCGCAACCGCGTCTTTCTGCACAGGCTCATGACATGGACAAGGGCCTGTAGGACAGCCTGAATAGCGGCGCCTCGGCAGGCGCGCTATTCGATCTTGCTCAATCGGAATCGCGGAAACGAATGAGCCCTTCCTGCGCCACGCTGGCGACCAGGCGCCCGTCCCGCGCATAGAAATGCCCGCGCGCAAAGCCGCGACCATGGGCCGCCCAAGGACTGTCCGTGACATAGAGCAGCCAGTCGCCGCATTCGACATCGTCGTGGAACCAGACGCTATGATCGATGCTCGCGCTGGTCACGCCCGCCGAACCGATATGCAAGCCGTGCGGGCGGTAGGCGGTGGCCAGCAGCAGCATGTCGCTGATGAAGCCCAGCATGGCGCGCTGCATGGGCTGGCCAAGGCCAAGCGGATCGCCGCCGCCAACCCGCATCCAGCACATTTGCGGCTCTCTGTCGTTCGGCACCACAATGCCCGACTGAATCGCACCGACAGGGCGAAAGCGGACCGGGCTGGAGCTCCCGGCGATCCACCGCAGCACCGGCCCTGCCGGCAGATCGAATTCCCGGATCAGGTCGCCCAGATCCTTGAGGCCATCCGGGTCCGCCACGGGCGGCACGTCGCTTTGATGCGCGGGGCCGCGCTCCGGGCGGTGGAAGGACGCGATCATGTTGAAGATCGCCTTGCCCTGCTGGCGCGCCACGATGCGCCGGTTTGAAAAAGCGCGCCCATCCATGTCCGCCTCGACATGATAGTCGATCGGATAATCCTCACTGCCCGGTCGCATGAAATAGCAATGGAGTGAGTGAACGGGGCGATCCTCCGCTACGGTCTTGGCCGCCGCTGCCAGCGCCTGACCCACGACCTGACCGCCGTAAACGCGCCCCACGCCCCCCGGCTTGCGGTGGCCGAGGAAGTGTCCCGCCTCACCGGCGGGTTCCACGTCCAGCAGGCGAATGAGGCCTGCCGTGAGCATCTGAATATCCATGTCCGCGCTCGCCATGAGCCAAGTGTTTCCCGCTTCTGTTCTGGCCGATCCTGCTGCCAGATGCGCGCATTTCCGCAAGCAAGGCAAGTGCTGGACGGCGCCCTGCCCATGCCGTAGCGTCGAAAGATGACGGATCTCTTCGCTTTCAAACTGCTGCGCCCCGAGGAATGGACCGCGTGGCGCGAGTCGGGTGTTTTCGCCGGTGCGCCGGTGGACCTGGCCGATGGCTACATTCACCTCTCGGCGCGCGAGCAGGTGCGGGAAACCGCTGCCAAATGGTTCAGCGATGTCGATCCGGTCATTCTCGTGATGGTCGATCTGCCACCGCTGGGCGACACCGTGCGCTGGGAAGTCTCGCGTCGTGGCGCGCTCTTTCCCCATGTCTACGGCACCATCCCGATGAGCGCGGTTGCCGGCCACAGCAAGCTGCGGCTAGGGGCTGACGGAACACATGCATTTCCGGCAGGGTTCGAGTGAGATGACGCATCAGGTCCACATCATCGGCGGCGGTCTGGCCGGCAGCGAGGCCGCATGGCAGCTCGCGCAGGCGGGTGTGCGCGTGCGCCTCTCAGAGATGCGCGGCAGCGGCGAGATGACCCCGGCGCATGAAACCGACGCGCTGGCCGAAATGGTCTGCTCCAACAGCTTCCGCTCGGACGACGCCAACAGCAATGCCGTGGGCCTGCTGCATCAGGAAATGCGCGCGCTCGGCTCGCTGATCATGGCGCAGGCGGACAAGTGCAAGCTGCCGGCAGGGTCCGCGCTGGCGGTGGACCGCGACATTTTTGCGCAGGGCGTGACGACGGCGATCGAGGCGCATCCACTGATCGAACTGGTGCGCGAACGCGTCGACGGCATTCCGGCCGATGGCCCGACGATCATCGCCACCGGCCCGCTTACCGCCGCACCGCTCGCCGAGGCCATTGCGCGCACCACGGGCAAGGACCAGCTCGCCTTCTTCGATGCCATCGCACCCATCGTCCATGGCGACAGCATCGACATGTCGATAGCCTGGAAAGCCAGCCGCTGGGACAAGGGTTCGCCCGACGGCGACGGCAAGGATTACATCAACTGCCCGATGGACAAGGATCAGTATGATACCTTCGTTCAAGGCCTGCTGGACGGCCCCAAGACCGAGTTCAAGCAGTGGGAGAAGGACACACCTTACTTCGATGGCTGCATGCCCATCGAGGTGATGGCCGAGCGCGGACGCGAGACGCTGCGGCACGGGCCGATGAAGCCTGTCGGCCTCGACAATCCCCGCACCGGCCGCTGGCCCTATGCGGTGGTGCAGCTGCGGCAGGACAATGCGCTGGGCACGCTGTGGAACATGGTCGGCTTCCAGACAAAACTGAAATATGAGGCGCAAGTCGCTCTGTTCAGGACCATTCCTGCACTTGAAAATGCGCAGTTCGCGCGGCTGGGCGGGCTGCATCGCAACACCTTCATCAAGAGCCCGGAACTGCTCGACGAGCGGCTGCGCCTGCGCGCCCTGCCCCATGTGCGCTTCGCCGGGCAGATCACCGGCTGCGAGGGCTATGTGGAAAGCGCGGCCGTGGGCATGCTCGCCGGCCTGCTCTGCGCTGCGGAGATTGCCGGGCGTGACATGCCCCTGCCCCCACCGCAAACCGCACTTGGCGCACTGCTCGGCCACATCACCGGCGGCGCCGATGCGGAGGGCTACCAGCCGATGAACGTCAACTTCGGCCTCTTCCCGCCCATCGAGGACGAGACCGTGCGCAAGAAGCAGCGCAAGCAGGCCTATACCGACCGCGCGCGCGAAGCGCTGGCGGCATGGAAGGCACGGGCCGGACTCGAAGCCGCAGTACCGGTCTGAGACGGCGCGAGCACGCAAATACCCTCCCCGCGGCCTGATTGGCGGTTGCCTGCCCCCTAATCTTTATTAAGCTGGTATCGGGGTTGGAGTGATGCGCCCCATCGCCTTTGGGGGGTACATGGGGACTACATATGGCTCGCGAGCCCGCGCCGCTGCATATCTGGCCGCCGGAGCAGTTCTGTTCACGATCATGATGCCGCAAATAGCGGTTAGCACGACGCCAGTAGCCTCTCCGCCTGTCAGCACAGCACTGCCCACGGAAGCCTTTGCCTCTCTCCCCTTTGTCGAGAAGGTCCAGCTGTCACCGGATGGCGCGCATATGGCGGGCCTCTTTGCCATTGAGGGCAAGCAGATGATCGCCATCGTCCCCGTTCTGGGGGATCGTACCAAGGCAATCCGCTTCAGTGTTCCAGACCTTATGGACGTGTCCTCGATCCGCTGGGTCGGAAACGATAATATTCTGGTCAGCGTGGTCGCCCTCGCGCCTGTCCAAGGCGATAACTGGTATTTGAGCCGCCTCATCGCGGTAAACCGCTCAACCGGAAAAACCACGCAATTGCTGTGGGAAATGGGCGGCCAGCATGCTTCCGATGTCCTCTGGGTGCCTTCGGACGGCAGCACCAAAATCCTCGTAGCTGCGCAGAACAGCATCTATGGGAACGACCCGGATTTCTGGCCAGGCGTTTACAGCGTGGACGTGACCACCGGTCGCAAAAGCCTCGTCGAGAAAAGCCGCCACTTCGTGTCCAGCTGGGGGGCAGACCCGCAGGGGCGCGTCCGCATCGGCATCGGCTACAACGACCAGACTACCAAATCGAACCTGCTTTTCCGGAGCATCAGCGAAAAGGCGCTCCGCACGATCGACACCGCGAAGCTGAGCGAGGATGAAGAGCTGACGGTGCCCTTCTATTTCGTGCCGGACAGCGACCATGGCTATGTTCTCAAATCGAACGCCGAAGGGCGCGCAATCATCGCCGAGATAAATCTTACCAATGGCAAAGATGTGCGTACCGTTTTCGATAAGGCGAATGTCGATGACGTGATTCTCGACTGGCAGACATCCGAGCTGCTGGGCGTGAGAACCAATGTCCGGGAGGCTCCCATTCATTGGTTCGACCCGGTTCTCCGGTCGCATCAGGCCGATCTTCAGAACGCGTCCCCCGGCTCCAATGTAGAAATTGTCAGCTTCAGCAGTGACCGGTCCAAGCTGCTGGTCCGGTTCAGCACGCCTGACAATCCCGGCCTGCTCTATTATCTCGATGCCCCGAGCGGCAGTCTCTCGAAGCTTGCGTCGCTCAATTCCCAGATCGAGGGCAAGCGGCTGTCTCGCGCGCGCTATGTCCAGTACAAGGCGCGAGACGGGCTGAACATCGAAGCCATCCTCACCGTGCCGCGCGGGCGGGCTGACAAGAACCTGCCCTTCATCGTGCTGCCCCATGGCGGCCCCTGGGCGCATGACACGCTGACCTATGACTATTGGGCGCAGTTCCTCGCCGAGCGCGGCTATGCCGTTCTGCAACCGAATTTCCGAGGATCGACCGGCTATGGCGAGGCCTTCGAGAAGGCCGGCGAGGGCCAGATGGGCCTCGCGATGCAGGATGATGTGACAGACGGGGTGCTCTGGGCCGTGGAGGAAGGCATCGCCGATCCCAAGCGACTCTGCATCGTTGGCGCCTCGTATGGCGGCTATGCGGCGATGTGGGGAATCGCGAAAGATCCCGATCTGTATCGCTGCGCCATTTCGATCAGCGGTGTCTCAAATGTCCGGCGCGATGTGAATGACTTCGGCGGGTCCACCCACGCACGTCTCTTCAAAGGTCAGTGGCAGCGGATGGCCGCTGATTTCGACGCGATCTCGCCCTTCAATGCCGTCGAGCGCATAAAGGCTCCGCTGCTGCTTATTCACGGCAAGAAGGACGTCCGCGTCGATCACAACCAGTCCACGCGCATGCATGCGGCCATGAATCGGGCCGGAAAGACGGTCGAGATGGTCTCCATCCCGCTGGCCGACCATTATTTCACCCGCGAAGCCGACCGGCTGACATTGCTGAACGCGATGGAAAACTTCCTGGCCAAGCATAATCCTGCGGACTGATCGCGACGGGGGCCTTATGCTCGCGCTTATGCCCGTTCCCTTGCAGCCCTGCCCCGACAGATGACATCCAGGTCCACCCCGAAGGTGCCGGACACCCACCCCGCCCCGCAAAGCCTCGCGCAGTTGCGGGCGGTGAGCGAGGCGCATCGGCTGGATGCGGCGGTGGATGCGCTCGTGGGGGAATGGCAGTCGGTCATTCCGGCGCTCGATGAGGATGTGCGGGCGATTGCGGCACGGATCGCGCGCATCGATGACCGGCTGCGGGCCGCGACGGCAGCGGTGCTGAAGGCCTCCGGGCTTTCCGACAATGAGTTTCGCCTGCTTGCCGGGCTGATGCGGATCGGCGCGCCGTATCGCGCGGCGCCGACCGATCTGGCAGGGCGTTATGTGCCGGTGACGTCCGGCGGGCTGACTGGCCTTGCGCGGCGGCTGGAGCAGCGTGGGCTCATTCGCCGTGTCTCACACGCCAGCGATCAGCGCTCGATGCTGATCGAACTCACGCCTGAGGGCATCGCACTGGCCGAGCGGACGATTGCGCAGTTCACCCACGCAGAGCAGGGCCTGATGGGCGGCCTCTCCGAGGCCGACCGCAAGCGCTGCAATGCGATTCTGCGCAAGCTGCTGCACTCGATCGAGGCCGCGCTGCCCTGAGCGTGGGCGGCGCGGCGCCGGTCAGGCGTCGGCGAGTTCCACCACAGGGATGCTGTCGACGGCCACCTGCCCATTGCCAGCATTGGCGAGGCGGACATGGCGCACCCAGGCCGGGTCTTCCTGCGGGAAGTCCGTGCGCCCATGGCCGCTGCGGGTTTCCTCGCGGGCCAGCTTGGCGGTCGCGACCAGTTCCGCCGTGAGCGCGAGATTGCGCAGTTCTTCCGCAGCCGTCAGATCGGACTGATCAATGTCACTCGCGGCAATGCGCTGGATGTGCTGGAACTTGGCGATCGCATCGGTGAGCTGCGCCTGGTTCGAGACAACGCCGGCCTGCGCCCACATGATCTCGCGCACCTTCTCGAACAGGGCAGCCGGATCCTGCGTGCCCGTGCTGCGCGCGAGACGCTCGGCCTCGGCGGTAACGGCAGCGGGATGGAGCGCCGGCAGGTCTACCGACCTTGCGCGCTGTGCCGCGCTTTGCCCGGCAATGCGGCCGAAGGTCTGCGTCTCGAGAAAGCCGCAGCCCTGCATGCGGTCGCCGCCATGAATGCCGCCCGAGGCCTCGCCGGCGGCAAACAGCCCCGGCACTGCCGTCGCGGCGTTTACGTCAATGCGCGCGCCGCCCATCAGGCGCTGGAACATGAGCGTGATCTCGACGATCTGCCCGCCCTCATAATTGCCGACCGGCGCGCGCGAGCGGGCGACCTGCCCTTCCTCGACATGCCAGACGACCGGGCCGCGCCCCTCGAAATTCTCGGTATAGACCGCGCGCGCCATCATGTAGCGCGGGGCGCATTCCATGTTCTCGGGATCATATTTCTCCATGATCCGCTCGCCCAGTGCGTTCACATAAGCCGCGCCGTAGATCGGCCCGGCGGGCGGGGAATCGCGGAACTGGACGAACTCCATGTCGATGAGCGGCGCGCCGGCATGGAAAGCGAGACTGTAGGAATCACCCGTCGTGCGGCTGCCATGATCGACCACTTCGTCGCACAGCTTGGTGTAAAGCCGGTTCACGCCGCCCGATGCCAGCACCACCGCCTTGGCGCGGATGGTGAAATGCTCGCCGTCCGGTCCGACCGCATAAGCGCCGACGACGGCGCCATTGCTGAGCAGCAGGCGCGTGATCATCGTATTTTCCTGCAGCGTGACGCCGGCCTCGATCAGCCCCTCACGCATCGGCGCGATGACATTGGCGTGCTTGCCCTTGCCGAGCCCCTGCGCCTGCAGCGTGCGGCGCACGGAATGGCCGGCGCGGCGCGAGATGAACCAGCTGCCATCCGCATTGCGAATGAAAGGCACGCCGCGCTTTTCCATGTCTTCGGCCAGAAAGCGGCCATGCTCGGCGCATTTCGCCACCAGATCGCGGTCGCAGATGCCGCCGCTGGCTTTCGCCCAGTCCTCCACGAACAGCTCGGGACTGTCTGCCTCATCGAGCAGCGGAACGCTGAAGCCGACGAGCGCATGCGGGCTGGAGCCGCTATCGCCGACTTTGCCCTTGTCCACCAGCAGCACGCTCACGCCGGCCGCAGCCGCCTCCAGCGCTGCACGCGTGGCGGCAGAGCCGCCGCCGATCACCAGAACATCCGTCACGACTTCGCGGGGCATGCGCTTCTCCTGAAAACGATATGATGGAGCACCGGGGCACAGCACAGCGCGCGCCAGTTGATTGAGCTTGAGGGTATTTTTCCGACGGGTCGCTGTCAATATATCTTAGCGCTAAGATATTTTTCGCTTATGCTGGCGCGATCCAAATCATGATACAGGCGCGCAATGGCGAGTGAAGAACAGCCCCTTCCGGATGGCACAATCATTGTCGAACTGGCGCGTTCGGGGATTGTGCTCACCGTGTCGCCCGGCCAGTCGATCCTCGATGCGGTGCGCGAGGCGGGCATTGCCGCGAGCTCGAGCTGCGAACAGGGGACATGCGGCGCCTGCGCGACCGAAGTGCTCGAGGGCACCCCGGATCATTTCGATGCCGTGCTCAGCCCGCAGGAGAAGCGGGAGGGCAAGGTGATGATGATCTGCTGCTCAGGCGCGCTGACCGACCGCCTCGTTCTGGACCTTTAGCCATGGAGCGACTTGGCGGATGACAGCTAGGACAGCACATGGTATACACAATCGTCTACCAATGGATCAGGAGAGGTTTGCTGCGCCCGCATCCTGATCATATGCAGGCAACCCTGGTTGCCGATATCAAGTTGATGGAGTGGTGAGTGCTCTCGATCCTGAAAAACACCTGGTACGCCGCAGCCTATTCGCATGAGCTTGGCGAAGGCACGCTGGCCCGCACGCTGATCGACCAGAAGGTCGTGCTGTTCCGCGACAGCAATGGCGACGCCGCGATGATCCTCAACCGTTGCCCGCACCGTTTTGCGCCGCTTTCGGCTGGCCGCATCATCGAGGATACGCTGGAGTGCCCCTATCATGGGCTGCGCTTCAACCGGGATGGCGAGTGCGTGCTCAATCCGCACAGCAAGACCAAGGCGGCGCTTCCTGCCGCCAATATTCGCGCATGGCCGCTCATGGAGCGCTACGGGATCATCTGGTTCTGGCCCGGCGATGCCGCCAAGGCCGATCCGACCCTGCTACCCGCCATCGACTTCCTGGAGAAGCCGGACGAATATGCTGTCATCCATGGCCTGCTGAACGTGAAAGGCCATTATGAGCTGGTCGTCGACAATCTGCTTGATCTGAGCCACGCCGCTTTCATCCACCCGCAATTCAGCGGCGGCAATTACACGCCCGAGGAACTGCTCGCCGCCACCACGCAGCGGCTGGAGCGCGGGGATCGCTGGATCACCAATCACCGCATCCGCAGCGGGCTTGGCCCCTCCTCGGCACATGTCCGCCTGTTCGGCATGGACCCGAAGGTCGTGGTCGAGACCGACACGACGATGACCTGGCATCCGCCCGCCATGCTGGATTTCAAGCTCGGCAGCTGGGAGGTCGGCCAACCGCGCGAAAGTGGCGCGCATATCCCGCAATTGCATGTCATCACGCCGGAAACCGAGTTCACCTCGCACTATTTCTTCGTCAACGGCCGCAACCGTCGGCGCGACGAGCCGGAAGTGGATCAGGCCCTGCTCGATTTCTTCGACATGGCCTTCCGCCAGCAGGACGAGCCGATGATCGAAATGGTGCAGGAGAATATGGGCGATGTCAGCGACATCAATGAATTGAACCCCATTCTCCTGGCGACCGATACCGCACCTGTCTCAGCGCGCCGCATGCTCGCCGACCTGATCGCGCGCGAACGGGCCGAGGAACTGGCCGCGCCGCCAGAGCCCGCTCCGGCAAAAACGGCGCTGGTGGGTTGATCGATAGCGAGCATATGACTGGGCTAGGACGCCACCACGGGTCTCAGCGCCATTCGCAACCCCCTTCATCATCTTGATAATTCAGCGGCCTTCCGCCGGAGGCAGTTGACGTCACCAGATTAGTATACTATTTTTTATATTGTTTCGCTGGCCAGACGAAGCGCTCCGCAGAAGAGCGCAGGGGCAAGTCAGCGGCTGCCGTTCGTTCGCATGTCGCGACAGTCACGGGCGGACAGAGTGAGGGGAGACAATCTTGATTCGCAATTTGCTGTCCGCAATCGCCCTGAGCCTGGCGGGCCTCGCCTTTGCCGGGCCGGCCCATGCTGCCGAACAGGAGAAGATCGTCGACACCGGCTGGACCGATGTCGGCGAGACCGGATACGCCACGAAGCGCCTTGTCCTCGCCTCCGCCTGCCCGGAAGCCTGCCCTTGGGGCGAGCTGGGCGAGTTCGTGCGCGATGCGATGGCGCCCGAGGGCTATGAGATCATCCTGTGCCGCAATTGCAACCGCACCGAGGGCCCGCGCGTGGTCGCCAAGGCCTCGCTGCCGCCGCCGCTCAAGGAAGGCGACATTCGCCATGGCACGACGGAGCGGATCAACGCACCCATCGATTTCGGCATTACCGAAGCCTCGATGATGGCCTGGGCCTATCGCGGCGAGCATATCTACCAGAAGGACGGCCCTGCCCCGCATCTGCGCCTGATCGCGCGGATCGAGGACCCGACCTATCTGCTCGTGGCGATCAAGCCTGAGCTGGGCATCACCAGCCTCGCGGAGATCCGCGAGCGCAAGCTGCCGGTGCGCATTCTCACGGACATGCAGCCGAGCGAGGCGCCGGTGCTCGAACATTACGGGCTGGACAAAGCCAGCGTGGAAAGCTGGGGCGGATCGATCGATCGCCCGCATGACGTGACCGCGGAAACGCCGTTCGACGTCGTCATTTCCAGCCTCGCAAGCCCCGCTAATAACCCTGAATCCTCCTTCTGGACGACGATCATGGTCGCCCATGACCTCAAGTTCCTCGATCTGCCGGAAGAACTGCTCGACCGGCTGGTGAAGGAGGCCGACATGGTCCGCACCACGGCGCGCTGGGGCGTGTTGCGCGGCGTCGATCGCTCGATCAAGACCGTCGGCCGCTCGGGCGAAGTCGTCTTCGCACGCGCCGACATGCCGGACGAGATCGCTTATGCCGCCGCCCGCGGCATCGACCGCGCCCGTGGCGAGCTCAAATGGTTCGTGCGGCCTTATTCCATCGATCCGCGCACGGTGGGCGATGGCAAGGGCGTGCCCCTGCATCCCGGCGCTGCCCGCTATTATCGGGAGATGGGCTACATCGATTGATTAGGCGGCTCGCAAGGGCCGGAGAATGCAAAACGCGCTCGCCAATCAGAAAGAACCAGTAATGTCGTCGTCTCCCAAGCCGCTTAAAGCCGCGTTCCTTGTCCCGGCCGCCATCACGGGCGCGATCGCGATCTATCTCGCCCTCGGCCAGTTCGACACGTTCATGTTCTTCGGCTTCCCGATCCTGGCGGGCATTGCGGGTGCGCTCATTCTGAGACGCCTCGACCCGAAGCGCACGACGGCGGACCATGTGACCGACGCCATGCGCATCTATTTTGGCCTGCACCTCATCTGGTCGTCCTCGCGCTACTGGCTCACTGACATGCAGCCGGTCGTCCCTCACCCGATCGGCGGGCCGTTCATCCAGTCGTTGCTCGACATGGGCCTGTTCCCCGGCATCAAGGCAATGGAGGGCGTTGTCGGGATCATTCTGCTGACCAACCGGTTCGTGCCGCTGATGCTCGTGCTGCAGGTGCCGACCAGCTTCACGATCTTCTATCTCAACACCTTCATTACCGGCGCGCCGCGCCAGCTCATCACCGGGCCGCTGGAGATCGGCGTGAACTGCGCGCTGCTGCTCGCCTATTTCCGCTACTATCAGCCTTTCCTCACTGCGCGCGCTTATGCGGCGCCGCCCCGCTTCATGGGGGAAAGCGCCATCGACGCGCGCGACGCGACGTCCTGACCACGCAATCCTGAACCCGCAAAAGCCGACACAAGATCGACAGAACGCCTGACTTACGGAGAGAGAGACCAGAATGGCATCCTATACCGACGCAGCCGGAGCCGGCACGCCAGCGCAGGGCCCAGCACCGGGCACGGTCTCCACTGATCTCGGCACGGCGATCGACGATGCACCCTGGAGTCCGTTCCAGAAGCTGCTGCTCGGCTGCTTCGCTTTGGTCTTCGCGGTTGATGGCCTTGCCAATCAGTCGCTCGGCATCGTGCTGCCCGCTCTCATCGAGGATTGGGGCACGCCGCGCGCGTCTTTCGCGCCGGTCACGGCGGCCAATCTCGCCGGCGTGGCATTCGGCTCCGTCATCGGCGGCATGCTGGGCGACAAGATCGGGCGGCGCTGGGCGTTGATCGCCGCGATCTTCCTCTTCGGCCTGATGACGGTGGCGGGCGGCCTGACGCAGGACGCGACGCAGCTGCTACTGGTGCGCTTCGTTGACGGCCTCGGCATCGGTGCGGCCATCCCCAACGGCGCAGCCCTGATCGCGGAATTCACGCCCGAGAAGCGGCGCGGCCGGGCCATCGCCATCGGCATGGTGTTCATCCCCATCGGCGGCATCATCGCCGGCGGCCTGGGGGCCACACTGCTGGAGCTGTTCGGCTGGCGCACCTTGTTCTTCGTCGCCGGCAGCCTGCCGATCCTTGTCGCGCTTGCCTTCGTCACCTTCCTGCCGGAATCGCCGAGCTTCCTGCTCCGTGCCGGCCGGCATGAAGAGCTGGCACGGCTGCTCAAGCGCTGCCGGATCTCCTACGATCCGGCCCATCGCTTCGATGCGCCGCCACCGGCCACCACCATGACCGCGCCGCTGCGCCTGCTGCTTTCACCTGCCCTGCGCCACCAGACGCTGCTGCTGTGGGGCGGCTTCTTCACCTGCCTGATGGCCTCCTACACGATCTTCAGCTGGGTGCCGACGATGCTGAGTACGCTCGGCTTCGACCTCACCATGACCAGCCTTGGCATTACCACCTTCCACATGGGCGGCGTGGTCGGGGCGCTGATCAGCGGCATCATCCTTGATCGCGTCGGCTTCAGCCGCACGCACATGGCACTGGCAGGCGGGGCTGCCGTGCTGGCCGCCATATTGGCCATCATGCTGGGCAGCGATGTCGTGTCTGCGCTCATCATCCTGCCGGTGATGATGGCGCTCGGCTTCTGCATCGCCGGGCTGCACAACACGCTCTACACGCTGGCGGCGACATCCTACCCAACCGATGCGCGTGCGACCGGTGTCGGCGTCGCGTCGGCCACGGGGCGGCTGGGCGCAGTGCTCAGCTCCTTCACCGGCGTGATCTCGCTCGATCTGGGCGGTTCCTTCGCCTTCTTCGCGGTGGTTGCCGTGCTGCTCGCGCTCTGCGGCCTCGCCGGCTACGCCGCCCGCGCCAAACGCAAGGCCGCCCTCGCTTGATCGGCCCGGAAACCTTGCCCATTCGACCAAGGAGGCTCGCATGACATCGCTCACGAACAAAGGCCTGCGCCGCGTTATGCTGACCGCGCTGCTCCTCGCTGGCGCCACGCCGCTGGCGGCGCAGGGCAATGCTGCGCCTCAGGTCGAGATTGGCCAGGGAGCCTTGCGCGGTGTGCAAGAGGATGGCGTGCGCAAGTTCCTCAACATCCCGTTCGGCGCATCCACGGCCGGGGAGCGCCGCTGGAAAGCCCCTGCCCCCGCCTCCGGCTGGAGCGGCGTGCGCGATGCGACGCAGTTCGGCCCGATCTGCCCGCAATGGCGCCCGCCAGTCGATCAGCGACCGATGAGCGAGGACTGTCTTTCGGTGAACGTCTGGACGCCGGCGGACCGCAAAGGCCCACTGCCGGTGATGGTCTGGATCTATGGCGGCGGCTTTCTTGGCGGCTCCAACCGCGAGCCGGCCTATGACGGCACGGCGCTGGCAAAAATGGGCGTGGTGCTGGTGACGCTCAATTACCGCATCGGGCCGCTCGGCTTCATGGCGCATCCAGGGCTGACGGCCGAAGCGCCCTACAAGGCCTCGGGCAATTACGGCATTCTCGACCAGATCGAGGGGCTGAAATGGGTGCGGGACAATATCGCGGCCTTCGGCGGCGATCCGGGCAATGTGACCGTATTCGGCGAGTCCGCCGGCAGCACCGCGATCAGCATTCTTCAGGCCTCGCCACTCGCGAAGGGTCTGTTCCACCGCGCAATTGGCGAGAGCACCTCGCAATTCGATCCGGATGGCGGCCTCGTCGGGCGCAAGGATATGCGCGAAGCGGAAACCTATGGCGCGGACTATGGCAAGAAGCTCGGTGCGGAAACAGTCGCCCAGCTTCGCGCCCTGCCGATGGACGCCTTCACCAAGGAACTGACCTTCTTCTGGCCCACCGAGCGCGACGGCCATGTTCTGCCGGACATCGTCTACAACATCTTCGCAGCAGGAAAGCAGAATGACGTGCCGACGCTGGTCGGCGCCAATTCGATGGAAGGCTCCACGATCCGCAAGGACTGGGTCAAGCGGACCGACGAGAACGCCGCCGATTATGACCGCATCTATGGCGGCTTCGAGGATCAGCTGCGCCAGTCATCCACCGATGCCGTCCAGTGGCAGATGCGCAGCTGGGCCAAGCTGCAGGCGGAGACCGGCAAGGCAGGCGCGTGGCTCTACTGGTTCGACCAGCCCTGGCCGGGCAAGCCGGAGCTGGGCGCTTTTCACGGCAATGAGATCGTCTATGTGTTCCGCAACCTGCAGGTCGAGGATCAGCCCTGGCAGGCTGAAGACCACAGGCTTTCGGAACTGGTGGCGAACTACTGGGTGAATTTTGCCCGCAACGGCAATCCCAATGGCCCCGGCCTGCCGGAATGGCCGCGCTATGATGATGCTGATCCCAAGGTCATGCGCCTATCGCCTGAGCCGGCGGTCATCGGCACCCCGCGCGCAGAGGCGCAGGCCTTTCTCGACGACTATTTCGACAAGCGTCGCTGAAATTATCGGGCGGCGCGCCGAAGTACGCCGCCCACCCCCCTCCCAACTAGAAGTCGCGTTCCGCCAGCCACCGGGCGATGAAATCGGCGATCAGATGATTGTTCGTCTCGGTCGGGAAGCCGTGCGTATTGCCGACGAAGCCATGCTCATCGAGCGGCACGAGATCGACGGGCACGCCCGCGCGCTCAAGGAATTGCGCGGTGCAGTGATCGTAGCTTGAATGATAGGACGCGCCGCCGACCAGCACCATCACCGGCACCCGCGCCAGATTGACGAGGCGGGGCATCTCGCCCTTCACGGTCCAGCAGCCGACCTTGTGCGCATCCTGCGGCGGTTGCTGCTCGATCGGCCCGAAATCGCGCAGGCGCGAGACCGGCGGATCGAATTGCAGGCCCTCATAGGTGATTCCGAAGGGACGAACCACGGGATCGCCCGGTGCGCCCATCGGCGGGGCGTTGTAGAAGGGCGGCCCGTTCGGCTCTGCCGCGATGATCGCCTTGACGAGATCTGGCCTTGCGTCCGCGATCTGCCAACCGCTTGTTCCTGCACGGGAATGCGTAACCAGAATGGCTGGGCCGATCCGGTCCAGCAGCGCCGCGCCGGCCTCACGGTCCAGCCGATCCACATAGATGCTTGTCGCCAGCGCATCATCCGGGGCGCCAAAGGGTACCTCGATGCTCGATTGGCGGGCGCGCCGCATATGCTCATAGGCCGGATCGCCGGGCTGATTGGTGCCCGGCAGATGCGCCGGCTGGCTCGTCGCAGGCGGCGGCGCGGCCTCGCCTTCCCGCTTGGGCAGGCTGGTTGGCGGCATCAGCTTCGCGCCGTCCACAACCTCATAATGCGGCGAGCGCCCGAGGGTCGGCCGATCCACGACATAGACGGCATAGCCCTTGCGCAGGAACATCGTGGCCCAGCCCTCGCGTCCGTCCGGCGTGCTCCAGAAGCTTGCCCCGCTCGAGGCGCCGCCATGGAAGAAGACCAAGGGATAGGGATGCTTCTGCTCGGCCGGGATCTGGAATTCGACGTACATCGCCCCGGAGATCACCGGGCCGGATGGCGTTGCCGCTTCCCGCCCGCCGACATAGAAATTGCCCTGCTTCGCAATGACGAGCGGCGCGCGCGATGCTGCCGATTCTCCCTCACTCGCCCATGCAGTCGGGCAAAGCGAAACCACCGCGGTTGCCAGCGCAAGCGCCGAGAGAAATCTCGCCTTCATCGTGCCGTCAGCTCCGCAAATAGACTGTGAGATAAGTGATGCCGATCGCCGCAGCCGTCCCCGCGAGTGCCGCGATCCCGTGGATCGTCGGCCGCAAGCGGACGGGCGTCGGCACGGATGACGCTATGGTTCCGCCCGGCGGACCGGCACTCCAGACCAGCATCGGCCGGTAGCGGTCGAGATAGCCCAGGGACATGATTGCGTTCAGCCCAATGATCACCGCCGCTACGCCCATGCCGAAGGGCCTGCCATGCGATGCTGTCACGAAGGCGATCATCAGCGTGATCGGCCAGGCCGCGACCACGGCGAGCGCTGCAAAGAGATCGAGCAACAGTGCCAGGCCAATGACGACCTCGAGCGCCTTCACCATGGCCATCACGCCGGATTCAGCCAGCGCGGGCACAAGGCCCGGACCCGGCTGGATCGAGCGGTCGAAGTAGAATTCAAACCAGTAATTGAGGCCATGGAACAGGAACCAGCCGCCATAAAGGAACTGGCAGGCATACACGAAACCGGCAAACGCCGTGCGCTCGCCGGTATGCGGATCGCTTCTGCTCAGCTGCATGTCAGCCCCGTCCGTATTGTCGGCCAAGACGCCGGGCGGAGCCTGTTGCCCCGCCCGGCGATGGATATCCTCAGAACTTCTTGGAGATCTGGAAGGAGATGTACCGCCCCATCGAGCTGGAATAGCTCGAGTCAAACCGGATCGGTGTCGCACCGCCCGCATTGACGACCAGCGGCGGCTCGGCATCGAACAGGTTGAGCACGTTCAGCGACATGGCCAGCCCATCGGTGATCATCGATCCGTTCTCGCCGAAATTGTAGCGCAGGCTGAGATCGAACGTCGTGATCGCATCGATGTCGGTATACTGATCCGGCACGGCAGCGGGCAGGAAGTCCCGCGTAATCGTGCGCGAATTCACATAGTTGAGGATGCCGGTGCCCGAGAAGCCGCCGATGTCCACCCCTGCTTCCAGTCTGCCGGTGAAGCGCGCGGGATAGCCGAAGTGGTTCACTTCATCCTTGAGCGCCACACCCGGAACCGGCGAGGTCTTGTAGTGGAGAACATAGTTGGCCCGCGCGCCGAAGCGGAAGTCCACGCCATCGCCGTAGAGCGTATAATCGAGCGAGATGTCGAACCCGTCCGTCTCCACAATACCGCTGTTGTTGCGGCGGGCATCGACGATGGCGATCATCGTCGTCGGATCGACGAGGCCGAGCACCGGCAGCTGTGGGTCCGCCGTGATCTGGTTCCAGTAGGCAACATATTCGGGAAGCGTGAGCGTCGCCTTGTCCGGGAAGTAGACCGGGTTGAAGACGATGAAGTCGTCATAATTACCCGAGTTCAGCACCGCACCGATCGGCGCGTTATAAGCCGCCGTGTCGACCTTATCCTCATAGACGATGTTGTAATAAGTGACACTGAAGTTGAGCCCACGCACCAACTCCGGCGTCACGTCAAAACCGACGGACCAGGTCGTGGCGGTTTCCGGCTTGAGGTCCGGGTTACCCCCAATCGGATAGACATATTGGAACGAACCGTCGGCAGGCGAGAGGCCAACCGCAGAGCCGCTGCCCGTGCGCGGCAGGAAACCGGCCGTGGCATATTTGTTCACGTCCACGAGCGAGGGGGCACGGAACGATGTGCCGTAGCTGCCGCGGAACTGGAGCCCCATCATCGGCGCATAAGTGAGGCCGAAGCGAGGGTTCGTGGTCGATCCCACATCGCTGTACCGATCGTAGCGGACAGCGGCGTTGAACTCGAGCCGTTCGAGGCCGGGACGCGCGTTATCTCCACCGAACAGCGGTATATAAGCCTCGGCGTAGACCGAGCGGACGTCTCGCTCGTTCGAGGTCGGGATACCCCCGAAGACGTTCACGTTCGCAGTGCGCGTATTGGAAAGCTGGCCGTTGCCGAAGAGATAGTCGAAGCGAACTTCGCCACCGACCGAGACGCGCACGTCGCCACCAGGCAGTGAGAAGAGCGAACCGCCTATGTTCGCCGAACCGCCATAGGTCTGGTTAAACACCTCAAGTTCGGTCTGGGCACGGAATAAGGCCAGCGTGGCCTCCGAATTGCAGTTGAACTGCTCCCCGTCGCAGAAGGGATTGAAGAACGGCACGTCCGCAGGCTTCGTTGTGCCCGCGACGGTCGCGCCCAACGCCCGGTTGAGACCGTTGGTGTTGAGCTGGTTCGTCGCGAGGCTGTAGCCCTTGTTCTCGCTGTAATAAGCATTGACGTTGGCGTTCCAGTTGCTGCTCAACTCCATCTCCAGGCCACCGGAAATGGCCCAGATCTGCTCATAGCCTTTAATGGTCAGCGGCCCCAGATCCTCAAGGAAGCTGTAGGGCACCGTCAGCGTACCGCTTTCCGGGCAATCGAGCGTGGCGCTGTCATCTACCTTGCCTGGCGCGCAAGGACTGAACGGGTTGGTGTTCGGGACGGACAGCGTCGCCGTGGAGGCAATGCCGCGATTGGTCAGCTCGCGCCGCGAGAACAGACCGTCGGCGACGAAGGTCACCGAATCGTCGAAATCCTGACGGAACGTACCGACAACCGTGTGGCGCTCGCCGGACGGAATGGCATCCGCACCGATCCACGCATTCTCGCGATTGGCTGTGGACGTCAGATCGCCGAGCGTAACGGAGGTGCCGTCCTGCCCTGCCGGGATGCCGAAGATGGAACCGGGCGCGAACTGGACATTGCCCGGATTGGTGAGCACCGGATTGGGCGCGCCACCATAAGGCGAGAGATCGCTGTTGTAGAGATTGGGGCGATCCGCCGCCTCCAGCGCCGTGCGGTTCTGATATTCATAGGCCAGGAAGAAGCCGCCTGTGGACCAGCGACGCCCCAGCGCCACCGAGCCGATATATTCCTCAACGGAATCGGCAAAGCCGGCGCGCGCCTGAACTTCAAAGACATTCTCGGGCCGCCGCATGATGAAGTTGACGACGCCGCCGACCGCATCCGAGCCGTAAATTGCCGAGCCGCCGTCGGCGACGACCTCGATCCGCTCAAGGGCGATGGACGGAATGTTGTCCGCATCGAACAGCTGGCCGTTGGCACCCTGCGGCGCAACGCGATGGCCGTTCACCAGGCTGAGCGTGGATGCGGTGCCGAGACCGCGCAGGTTGATCGACTTCGCAGCGAAGGAATTGAGCGAGGTATTCTGGATGATCGAGCCGCCTTGCTGCTCGTTATTGCCGCCGAAGTTCACAACCTGGGGCAGCTTGCGCAGCGCGTCATTCGTGGTGCTGACGCCGAGCTTCTCGATCTCCGCGCGCCCGACCGGGATAACCGGCGAACCCACCGGAGCGACGCCCTTGATGCGCGTGCCGGTGATGATGATTGCTGCATCATCAGCCTCTTCGGACTGCTGCGGGGCTTCCGCCTCCTGCGCCATCGCGGGCGAAACACTCGCGATACCCAGGACCAAAGCAGACACCGAAACCGCCAGTTTCGTGCCGAGCCGTTCCCGGACAGACAAAATCCTCGTGTTCATCATCTCTCCCTCCCCTTGCGTCCGGATCATTGGCCGGAAACTTGAGCGACCGGCACCTCGCCAGATCGCTGAAAAACCATAGGTATATTAAATGTTATTTGATTTTGTATAACCATATCGAAAATTGTCGTCAAGGTGATCCTGCCGCTCCCAGGGCGGAGCAGCACGCACCTTGCCGCGCAACATCGGCCGGTAATGGTGGAAATAGGCCAGCATCAGCAGCACATTGACGCCAAGCTCGGTCGGCCCGGTCAGCAAGCCGCTCAGCCGCGCCGTCACGAACGTGTTGAGATAGAAGATCGTGACGCTGGTCGGCACTTCCAGCACGAGCGCCAGCGGCACGAAGCGATTGCTGAGCAGCAGCACGCCCACGATACCTTCCACCACCTTGACCGCAGGGAAGATACCCGTCGCGAAGAGCGATTCCAGAAACGGCCCGGCAATGGGGTGCTGCGGCGCGCCCGAGGGCTGCATTTCGGTGAACCAGAAGCGGATGCACGACCAGAGCAGATGCCCGCCGAAATAAATGCGCATCACATCCGTGGCTTGATCGATGGTCCGCCAATCGGGGTTGTTGCGCGTATTCACGACCGCGACCGCGACGCCCGCAACCATCGGCAGCCCGAAGAAGAGGAAAGAATCGAAACTCAACAGATTGAACGAAACGCCCGCGATGCAGATCAGCACCGCTGCCATGATCTTGGCACTGCCACTCATTCGTCTCTCCCCCCTGCGCTTGCGGCTCAGACGCTTCTCAAGCCCGCCTGCACCATCAGCGGGGCGACATCGCGCATCCACGTCGCCAGCCCCTCCTCGTAATTGACGAACGTGAGCACCACGCCGTCCGCACCAGCCGCCGAGAACTCCGCGAGGCGATCCACGATCTGCGCCGGCGTGCCCACCAGATGGACACCACCAAAGCCGCCCAGCACCTTCTGCCGGGCGAGCCGGGATGCCGGATCGTCACCGCGCGGCACCAGATTGGGCGGCATGGCATCCAGCACCGCCAGATCGCCCTGCTCCTCCAGCACATAATCGCGGAAGCGATTGGCCTCCGCCTCGGTCGGGCGGCAGATCACCCAGGCCGCCAGCCAGATCTCGAAGCTGCGGCCGAATTCCTCACGCCCCAATTTGCGCAGATCGGCAAAGCGCCGGCGGATGTCCTCCATCGGCTCGCCCTCGCTCACGCTCTGGAAGGCCATGTCGGCATATTTGGCGGCGAAGCGCGCGCCGGTGCCGGACTGGCCCGCCTGCATAATGGGTGGATGGGGTTTGCCAAGCGGCTTGGGGTTGGACTCGCCCTTCTCGATGCGGAAGAAATCGCCCTCGAAGTCGAACGGCTCATCGCGCGTCCACAGCAGCTTCACGATGTCCAGCCACTCGGCAGCGTAGCGATAGCGGCTGTCATGATCCATCATCGGCGAGCCGAACATGGCGAACTCGGGCGGAAACCAGCCGCACACGAGGTTAAGGCCAAAGCGCCCGCCGGAGACATGATCGGCGGTGACCATCTGCTTGGCCGCGACGATCGGATGGATGACGGGCACATGCACGGTCGCGAAGATCTGCGCCCGCTCGGTCACCGCGCCCACGCCGGTGGCCCAGCTCAGCCCTTCATAATTGGTGCCGCAATAATCGGTCACGCCGCCGAGGCCCTTCCAGCGGGCCAGCGGCACCTGAATCTCAAAGCCCGCCTGTTCGGCCAGTCCAGCGACCCGCTTGACCGTGGGCCAATCAAGGCGATGGCGCTCGGGCGCGGTGGTGGCGGTGAAGCCGCCATCCAGGTTTGAGCCGAAGATGCCGAGCTTGAGCCGGTTCATGCGAGCCATTCCCGCAGGGCCGCCCAGTGCCGCGCCGCGCCTTCCTCATGATAGGAGGCATCCGCGATGGCGAAGCCATGATAGGTGCCGGGATAGACCTCGATACGGTAATCGAGCCCGGCTTCCTCCAGCGACGCCTTGAGCGTGGCGATGTGATCGTCGGTCATGAAGGCGTCCGTCTCCGCACAGCCGAAATAATAGCGCGCCTTGCTCGCGGCGAGGCTGCGGTGCGGACTGTCGGGCCGCCCCATGACGAGATGCCCGCCATGGAACACGGCGACGGCGCCAACGCGATCGGGATGTGCCGCTGCCGTCCACACCGCCATTGGGCCGCTCATGCAATAGCCGACGCAGGACGCCGGACCGGGCGCCACGTCCGGCCGGGCCGCCAAAGCCGCCAGCCAAGCCCCGGAATCACGCTCGATCGTCTCACGCGTGAGCGTTCCGGCCATGCTGAGCAGCCTGCCGAAGTCAGCAGAGTTCTTGACTGACAAGGGCGGATCAAGCGGCGGCCCGAGCCGGTGAAAGAGATTGGGCAGCAGCACCGCATGGCCCTCATCCGCCAGCCGCTGCGCCATCGCCTTGAACAGCGGGCGCACTCCCATGATGTCGGTATAGAGCAGCACCGCCGGATGCGGCCCGGCACTACCGCGTGGCGTGAACAGCCAGGCGTCCGATGGCCCGTCCGGCGTACCGATCCGCAGATGCTCGCCTTCGGCCGCCGGGAGATCAGCCGCCTGAGGTGCCGCAACGCTCGGCGCCTCCCCGAAAGACATGCCGATACCCAGTGTCTGCCCGCCATCAACGACGATGTTGGCGCCGGTGATGTAGCCGGATTCGTCCGAGGCAAGGAACACTGCGAGCGGCGCGACATCCTCCGGTCGGCCGACACGTCCGAGCGGCGACGTGCGCACCTGCTTTTGCATATTGTCATTGGGGTCGCGCAGCAGATCAGCAAAGGTTTCGTTGGAAATGAGGCCGGGGCTGATGCAGTTCGCGCGAATGCCCAGCGGCCCGCCTTCCAGCGCCAGATGCGCAGTGAGGCCAATGACGCCCGCCTTGGCTGCACCATGCGCCGCCATGGGCATGTCGCTGCCCCGCGCGCCGATGATCGAACCGGTATTGATGATCGAGCCACCGCCCCGCGCCACCAGATGCGGCCAGGCCGCGCGCGTGACGTAGAAGATGATGTCCAGTTCGTTGCGCATATTGGCATGCCAGGTCGCCGTGCTCATCGAGCTGAGCGGGCCGATCCGGCCATGCGAGGCATTGTTGTAGAGGATGTCGATGCCGCCATAGACCTGCGCCGCCTGCGCGACCCAGCGCTCGGCCTCTTCCTCGACGGAGAGATCGACGGGCGCCATGGAGGTCATCTCGCCCCCAGCCGCGCGCACCATGGCAACGGTCTCGTCAGCCTTTGCGCTATTCAGATCGCAACCGACTACCCGGGCGCCTTCACGCGCGAAGGCCAGCGCGGCGGCACGCCCTTGCCCTCCGGCCGTCCCGGTAATCAGGGCAATCTTGCCCTCCAGCCTCCCCATGCATTCCCTCCTGCGGGCCCTCAGGACGCAAGGCGCGCACATGCACCCGCCGGAACCCTCTCGCTGGTCACGATGCTAGGGCGGGCAACAACATCGTGTCAACATTTTGAATGCAGTTTTGACTAAACATTTTGAACGAGAGGGGGTCGAACGGATCAGCGCTCCGGCAAGAGCTGCGCCAGCGGCACCCGCGCGTAGAGCACTTGCCCCGCCTCCCCTTCGCGCCAACCCGTCCACGCAGCATGGAAGGCATCGGTCCCGGCACCCAGGCTGCTGATGAAGTCACCGCCCGAAGAATAATCCTTCGTCAGTTCTTCGGGGACCAGCGAGGACGCTTCCAAGATACGCCGCGCCGCGCCGAACCGCTCGCCGTCAGTCGAGGCGGCCATGTACATGTCGTAGCTGCCATCGGCATGATAGCCGCGCCAGAGCAGTGCGAGCGTGCCGTCCGGCGCATAGGCCAGCGCGGGCCGGGAGGACCGGACGACGCCATCGGGCGCGACGAGGCCGCCCATCTCCCGCCAGCTTTTGCCCCCGTCGCTCGTGACGCGCACGGATGGATAACCCAGCTTGTCCGATGCGAGCGCCAGCACATAGGCGCCCTTGCGCGCGGGATGGGCAGCAATCGGCGGATAGTGGACAAGCCGGTCGAAAAAATCGACCTGCGCCACCAGATGCCGCTCGACCGTGGCGCCGCCGTCCGGGCTGCTCGCAAAGACCACGCACAGGCACTTGGCGCCCTCCACCGGCACCGCCTCGGCCAGATAGCTGAACGCCAGCACGCCGTGCGCGACCACATAATGTCCGTCCCACCGCTGCGGCCAGCCCGGCGCGCCGAAGGCCCGGATCGGACCCCAGCTTTGGCCGCGATCCGGCGAGACCGTGTAGAAGCGCTGGGAGCGAAGGTCCTCGCCCGGCGGCGCCGGATAGCCGCCGGACAGGATGATCGCGCCGCTGGACGCGTCGATGACCCCGCGCCCACCGTCCCAAGGCACATGCGTCGCTTCGGCGGGAACGGTCGGATTGGCTTCAAACCGTTCTTCATCGCCGGTCGCAATCCCGCTCGAAATTGGCGACCAGCTTGCGCCCCAATCGGTCGAGAGGCGCATCACCACCCGGCCCGCAGCATGCTCACCCTCAGGCGCATTCTGCGGCAAAACGCCGGCAAGCGTGGCGCCCATCAGCAGTTCGCCATCGGGGCCGATATCCACATAAGGCGAATTGCACACCGGCGTGTCCGGCATGTTCCATTCCAGCTTGCGCGTCGTGAAGCTGCGCCCGCCATCCTCGGAGAGCGAGAGATGGCAACTCATCCCGCGCTCGCCGGCAGGCTCGCCGGGCCGGGTCATTGCCAGATCGCGCCAGATGATGGCGACCCTCTGCGAATTGGAAGGATCAACCGCGATCTCCGGGACCGAGGCCGAGAAGGCCGTGCCGCCTGTACTCAGCGCCTGCACCGCCACGGCATCTGCTTGTGGTTCGGGCTGCACTTCATCCCCGGGCTGGCAAGCTGACAGCAGGGCGAAAGCCGATGCGCAAACCAGCCACGCGCCTGTTCGGCAATTTCCGGGACTTAATGGCATGCTCGCACTCTCCTTCCACACTCGGGAATCAAGGGCAATCAGCACCCTATTTACAATCGATTGTATTCATGTGAGTCTAACAATTCTAGATGCCAATTTGCGATGCGGCACAGAAAATCGCCTAAAAACGAGAGGTTTACATGAAAGAATCACGCACCCCGCGCGCCGCGAAGAGCCTGTTCCCGCGGCTGGGCATGATCGCGGGCACGTCGCTCATGGCGCTGGTCCTCCCCGCCACAGCCCTCGCGCAGGCAGAGGAAAAGCCCGACGCCAATCCGGTGCAGATCGATGCCGACGGCACCGTTCACGTGCCCGCCATGAGCGTGCCCGTCTCCAGCTTCCTCACCGATGAAGCCAAGAA
>JAHJIJ010000014.1 GCA_018823325.1 Alphaproteobacteria bacterium
ATCATTCGCGGCGGGTGTGGTCTGTGGCATTCTTTGTCTCGTTGCAGGTTGGTCTAGACACCCAATTTCCTACAACAAGTCAGTGCTTTATGCCACTCCCGCCACCCAATTAGGCACACGCTGATGAATAAGAGAGGCTAGAGTTTTTCTCCGCGTGACGGGTCCCAATCGTCCAAATCGAGGTACTCACGTGAGGGTTCAAAGCTTAGGCCCTGAGCATAGGTCTTGATCAGCCGCTTCCTCTCGGCATCAAAAGTTACGCTGCCTATCAGAGCTGCCTCTGCTACGTGGGGCTGCTCGGCAACAATTTTCAAGTACGTTTTCTTTGTGAGAGCAATCACGTAGCGTCGCAAGAATGCAAAATCAGAATTCCAAGGGTTCTCTAGTTTTTCGTGTACGCCGAAAACATTAAGCAACAAACCAACAATCTTTATCTGTCTGAAATTCGCGTACTTTCTCATGCCTGAGATTTCTTTAATCGCTAGTCTGCTGAAACGAGCATTTACGACTTTCCATGTCTTAGAATTTCTCGAAGACCGATCTATTTTCGTCCAAAATGTGTTATGTTGAATGCTCCATGCTGTATCGGTAGGATGTTTGACACTGGCGACGTTAAACATAATTTCAAAAAGTGCTTCACAAATTATATCGACAAAATCACGCTGATAATGCTTTTTTTCTATGTTTATGTACTTTCGGTCTGGAGTTTTCTGATTTTCGTCGATTTGTCGAATTATCGTTTCGATCACCGACATTGCGGATCTGAGTTTGGACCACTCGTCTCGCCAAAGTTGCCAATCAGATAAACCGTTGATCATATATATTTTATTTGTTGATGTTACGATATTTTCGATTGATCTATTCAAGACATAAGATTTAGAATCGCAATTCTTTGATTTGAAGAAATCTGCGGTTGTTGTCGTAAGGGCGCGACCGTACGCTTCCCATTCATTAGCCTTTAGGTCGTCTGTTTCTCGATAATCTAAATCGAGGGCAGAGCACATGGCTTCTGAAGAGCCCTCAACTAGTTCGAAGCTCCCATACATTGCTCTGGTGAATGGCTGAATTCGACTTAGCAATCCTGAGTTGCTTAGGTCGTCTTCGTAATGCAAGGGGGATTCACGGTTTTTCAGTGCTTCGATAGTGATGTTCTGAGAAAATTGGCCCAACGGCGCACGAAATACTCTCTGTTGCGTAGCCTCTTGCATCAATCCTATTGCAGTACCGGGCGAGGCAGCGACTATGTGGCGACATAGCCGACGATCAGCAATCAGGCGCAACACATCGACCGCGCAAGCCTTCTCTTTGGATGCCCAGCTTTTAGCGGAGCCGGGCAAAAGGTTTCCCGGTTTGTTACACGAGGCGATAATCGTCGAGCAGGAACGGCGAAGTTCAAATGCGATCGCAGATAAAGCACCGTCTCCACCAAACGCCAAGCCACGATAGATGGCGGCCAGGAATTTTTCACTGTTCGTTCGGCCAAACCTCGGCGGTAGGGCGAACGCAAAAGTCAACCACAGCAGGATGGTAAGAAATAAGAAGCTAGCCAATATGCCTTGAATCAGCGCTTTTGAAACGCCCCAAGGCAGCGAATACCATCCAAGCGCAAACCAAAGATCGGTAACAAGTGAGCCGCCTCCTACCGCGCCCACGGCAGCGAACGCGATTGCTCCCAATGGCAGCGGCGCGATGCTGATACGAAAACGGTAAACGGGGTCAGACTGGGTAAATACTAACGCTAGCAAGGCCAGTCCGGTCAAGAAATCGGCGTATCCGAATAAGCTGTCCGTACTCGTCGGTGCCCTCGTCAAACATACTCCGGCTATGAAAAGACATGTGGGGGCCATGCCGCGGATAATGATCCGAACGATCACTATCGGCAAGGGGCAGGGACATAATCCTAACCCCGCCCCACCTTCACCTCCACCAGCGCCTGCCGCTTCTCCTCCCGGATCACTCGCGCCGCCTCGCGCAGCGTGTCGGCCAGCGCCGCCGGGTCCGCCACGCGCGCGGTCCAGGCGCGTGAGGCCTGCGCGATCTTGCAGAAGTCGGGCAGCGGCTCGAGCGAGGTGATGGGCATCACATTGGCGCGCGCCGCGTGGCCCTGGGGGTAGATGCCCAGGGTCGATCCGCGCACCGCGCCCCAGATGCCGTTATTATAGACGATGGTGAGCAGCGGCAGGCCGTGCGCCTCGGCGATCTGGTGGCAGGCGACCGGATTGGCGAACATGTAGCTGCCATCGCCCACCGTCGCGACGACGAGCCGGTCGCGGTCCGCCAGTTGCACGCCCAGCGCCGCCGGCAGCCCCCAGCCAAGCCCGCCCGAAATCGGGTTCTGGAAGAACTGGTCGCCGCGCAGGCCGGTCACGAATTCCGGCTTGGCGCCCAGCTCGCTGACGATGCAGCCCTCCGCGCCGATCAGCTCGACCACCGCGCGGGTGACGAAGGCGGCGGACATGGGCGGCCCGGCGCGCACGGCACTGTCGATCTGCGCGCGCCGCGCGGCGTGGCGCTCGGCCAGCCGGGCGAAGCGGGCGGAGCGGTCGCGAGCCGGCGTCATGGCCTGCATCGCCGCATCGAGCGCGGCGATCACATCGGCGGATTCGCCGGTCAGCGCCAGATCGGTGGCGAAGCCACGCAGGGGCACTTCCAGCTGGTGCGGATCGGCCCCGGCCTGGATCACCGTTGCCTGCTCGGCAAAGCCGTGGCGGTACGGCAGCCAGGGCACGATGGCATCGAGCACCAGCACCACGTCCGCCGCCGCCAGGTCCTCGCCGGGGTCGAACCCGGCGTGCATGGGCGAGGCGCCGTCGATGGAAAGCTGCGAGGGCCAGAACTCCACCACGGGGATCGCGTGGCGCTCCGCAAAGGCGGTGAGCGCGTCGAACCCGCCGCCCCGCGCCCCCGTCCGGAAGGCGACGATCAGCGGGCGCTCCGCGGCATCGAGCAGCCGCGCGGCCTGCGCCAGATCCTCCGGGTGCGGCGCGGCGCGGGCGGCGGCATTGCGCGGCTTGCTGTCGCGATAGGTCGTGACCTCGCACAGTGCCTCGCGCGGCAGGCCGAGATACACCGGGCCGCGCGGGCTGGAGGTGGCGATGGCCACCGCGCGGTCGACCAGCGGCGCGATCTGCTCGGGGCGGGAGAGGGTGGCGTCCCACTTCACCGGCTCGCGCACCATCGCGGTCTGGTCGCGCATGTTCTGGCCCCAGTTGATCGGCGAGTTGCGGTGGCCGAGCGCGCCATGCTCCGTGTGCGGGGTGATGCCGCTGGCGAGGATCATCGGCACCTGGTCGGAGGCCGCGTTGAGCACGCCCATCACGCAATTGGCCAGGCCCACATTGGTGTGGACCATCACCGCCTGCGGGCGTCCGGTCGCCAGATAATAGCCATGCGCCATGCCGAGCGCGGCGGTCTCGTGCGGGATGAGGATGGGCGTGGGCACCTTGAAGTCCGCCACCTGCGCATGGGCAAAGCCCTCGATCACCGGCGCAAAGTCCGTGCCGCCATTGGCGAACAGATAATCGATGCCGTTGGCCGCCAGCCGCCGCAGGAAGATCTCGCCCGCGGAAGCCTCGATCTCCTCCGGCGCGTTGTCGGGAGCGGCGGGCTGCGGGGCGGTCGGCATGACAGGCATTCCTCTTCCGGTCAGGGTATTTTTGTTGTCATAGATAACGAAATCGGTGGTTGTGACAAGGAATCATGCTATCGGACCGTCATTGTACGCCAGCGGAATCGTTATCCAGAACATCTAAGCCGAGTGGAGAGATTGCATGAAGCCAGCCCCGTTTCGCGCCGATCATGTGGGCAGCCTGATCCGCCCCGAATACCTCATCGAGGCCCGGACGAAGAAGGCTGCGGGCGAGATCAGTGCAGACGAGCTGCTGACCATCCAGCAGGACGCGATCCGCGAGGTCGTGGCGCTGCAGGAAGGAGTCGGCCTCAAGTCGATCACCGACGGCGAGTATAATCGCGGCAGCTGGCACACCGATTTCCTGCTGCGCTTCGCCAATGTCGAGCCTTGGCAATCCAGCCACCGCACCACCTTCCGCAACGAGCATGGCACGGTCGAGAGCAAGCCGCACACGGTGCGCATCACCGGCAAGCTCAGCCGCCCCAAGCCGATCTTCGTGGAGGACTTCAAGTTTCTCAAGACGGTGACCAAGGAAACGCCCAAGATCACCATTCCCTCGCCCTCGATCATGCACTTCCGCGGCGGCCGCGATGCCATCGATGCCGAGGCCTATCCGACGATGGACGCGTTCTACGCGGATCTCGCGGCGGTCTATGCCGAGGAGATTGGCGACCTGATCGACGCTGGCTGCCGTTATCTGCAGATCGACGAGACGAACTTCGCCTATCTCTGCGATCCCACCCTGCGCGCGCAGGTGCCGACCAGCATCGGCGAGGACCCGGACAAGCTGCCGCACGTCTATGCCAAGCTCATCAACGCGGCGATCGCCGGCAAGCCGGATGACATGGCCGTGTGCATGCACGTCTGCCGCGGCAACTTCGCCGGCCGCTGGGTCGCCGAGGGTGGTTACGATCCGGTGGCGGAAGTCATGTTCAACGAGATGAACATCGACGGCTATTTCCTGGAATATGATTCCGATCGCGCCGGCGGTTTCGAGCCGCTGCGCTTCCTGCCCAAAGGCAAGACCGTGGTGCTGGGCCTCGTGACGACCAAGCGCGGGACCATGGAAAGCCCAGACGAACTCAAGCGGCGGATCGAGGATGCGGCGAAATATGCCGATATCGACCAGCTCGCTTTGTCCCCGCAATGCGGCTTCTCCAGCGGCATTGGTGGGAACATGATGGACATCGAGCACGAGAAGGCGAAGCTGGAGCTGGTCGTGCGCGTGGCGGAAGACGTCTGGGGGTGATCCCTGGTTTTCAGTGCCTGCGGCCACCTTCCCGTTCGTGTCGAGCGAAGTCGAGACACGCTGGCACAGCGCTGAACGTGTCTCGAATTC
>JAHJIJ010000015.1 GCA_018823325.1 Alphaproteobacteria bacterium
GGGATGCGCAGCGGGTGGAGCTGCAACTGGTCGGCGGGCTTACCGCGGGCCGCTCGCTGATGCGCGGCAATATGGTGACGCCTGAGCCGGAGCCTTTCTTTCCGCCGCAGAAGGCGGAGGAAGGCTGAGGGGAGTGAGGCATATCCGATTGCTCCACCCTCCGTTCGTGTCGCGCGAAGTCGAGACACCAAGGGCGGTGCTCGCGTGTCTCGGCTTCGCTCGACACGAACGGGGCTTGGGTTTTGGGGCTTGAGACTGATCGAGAAGAAGCCCTTGCCTCCCTCCTCCGTGCACCCTGAGCTTGTCGAAGGGCCGTACTTACTTCCCGAACGGGCAAAGAGAAGGACAGCCCTTCGACAGGCTCAGGGCGAACGGGGGAAGAGGATCATGTGCCGGGAATGCGAAGAGGCTCAGCCCTCGCTCAGCGCAGCCACCAGTGCCTTCACCTTCTTCTGCCGCCATTGCGGCAGCGGGGCTATAAGCCAGTAGCCCTGTCCGTCGCGCGGCTCGCCAAGGACGGTGACGCGGCCCGATGCGATATCCGCCTCCGCAAGCAGCGCCGGGACATGCGCGCGGCCGAGACCGTTGGCGGCGGCATCAATGGCGAGGCCAGCATCCGCAACGCGCATGACGGCCTTGCCATCCTCGACGGGACAACCCGGCCAGCCGATGATGGAATCGAGGCCCGCGCCGTCGGGTGCGCCGACCGTCACGAAGCGCGGTTCGCCGAGCGGCACGCCCTCATGCTCGCCGGCGCCATCAGTGAGGCGCAGGGCGAGATCGAGATTGGCCTCGGTGAAATCGAGCGCGTCGTCGGCAGCGACGAGCATGAACTGGACGCCCGGCTCCTTCGCCGCATAGGCGGCGAGACGCGCGCTCAGCCATTTCGCGGTGAGATCGCGCGGGGCGGCGATGGTAAGATGCTGGCTGCTCTGCCCCGCCTGCATGGCGCGGACCGATTCCTCCAGCTCGAGGAAAGCGCTGCGCAGGGCTGGCAGGCCTGCTTCGGCTTCCGGCGTCAGCTCCAGCCCACGAGGCGTACGGCGGAAGAGGACGACGCCGAGCATATCCTCCAGCGCGCGGATCTGCTGGCCGACGGCAGCGGGCGTCACCGCCAGTTCGTCCGCCGCGCGGGTGAAGGAAAGGTGCCGCGCCGCCGCATCGAACACGCGCAGGCCGTTGAGCGGCAGATGGGTGCGCTTCATCCCGAGACCGCCGGCGCCTGCAGCGCGAAGCGGGGAATGCGCACCTCAAGGATGCTGCCGCCGGCATCGAGCATCTGGTAGCTGCCTTCCATCCAGCCGGTCGGCGTGGAGAGCGGGCAGCCAGAAACATAATCATAGGCCGAGCCGGGGTGGATCACCGGTTCCTCACCGACGACGCCCTTGCCCTCGCGCTTGTAGAGCGCGCCGCGCCCGTCCGCGATGGTCCAATGACGCGTGAGCAATTGCACCGGCGCCGCGCGGCCATTCTCGATGCGGATGTGATAGGCCCAGAACCACTTGCCCATGTCCGGCTCCGATTGCTCGGAGAGGAAATTGACGGACACGCGCACGGTCACGTCGTGCGTGGTCTCGGCATAGGAGAATAGGGCGTTCATCAAGGCATTCATGCTACGACCAGTCCTGTCTCGCCCGCCCGGATAATGACCCTACTCAAAGCCCGACAGCGGTCAATGCCTGATCCAGATCGACGATGATGTCCTCGGGATCTTCAAGCCCCACATTGATGCGCACCATGCCATCGCCCACGCCCGCTTCGGCGCGGCCCTCCGGCCCCATATTGTTGTGGGTGGTGGAGGCGGGGTGGCACAGCAAGGTGCGCGAATCGCCGATGTTGTTGGAGATGTCACACAGTTCCATCGCGTTTAGCATCGCCATCGCCTGCCCGCGATCGGCGAGGTTGAAGGAGAAGATCGGCCCGGCGGCGCTCATCTGCTTCATCGCGAGATTGTGTTGCGGGTGGCTCGGCAGGCCGGGATAGAGCACATCCACGCCGCGCTGCTCCATGAAGCGCGCGACCTTGAGCGCATTCTCGGACTGGCGATGGGCGCGCAGGTCCAGCGTCTCCAGCCCCTTGAGCACGACCCAGGCATTGAAGGGCGAGCAGATCGGCCCGGTGTTGCGCTGATAGGGAGAGAGGACGCCGTTGATCCATGCGTCTGTGCCGCAGATGGCGCCGGCGAGCACGCGGCCCTGCCCGTCCATCAGCTTGGTGGCGCTGTAGGCGACGACATCGGCGCCGAAATCGAGCGGACGCTGGAGGACCGGCGTCGCGAAGGCATTGTCCACCACGGTGGTGATGCCGTGGGCGCGGGCGAGACCGCAGACATGCTCGAGATCGACGATGTCCATTGTCGGATTGGCCGGCGTCTCGAAGAAGAACACCTTGGTGTTCGGCAGGATCGCCTTTTCCCACGCATCATTGTCTCGCGCATCGACGACGCTGTGGGTGATGCCGAAGCGATTGAGCACGTTGGAGAGAATCCAGCGGCATGAGCCGAAGGCCGCGCGCCCGGCGACGACATGATCGCCTGCGCTGAGCATACACAGCAGCGCGCTGGTCATCGCCGCCATGCCGCTTGCCTGCACCTTGCACGCCTCGGCACCTTCCATCAGCGCGATGCGCTCTTCCAGCATCTGCACCGTGGGGTTCTGGAAGCGGGAATATTGCATTCCGCTTGCTTCTCCGGCGAAGCGGGCGGCGACTTCCTCGGCGCTGTCATAGGTGTAGCCCGAGGTGAGGAAGATCGCCTCGCTCGTCTCGCCCTGCTCGGAACGCCAGGTGCCGCCACGCACCGCCTGGGTCGCGGGGCGCCAGCGGCTGGTGCGGGAACGGTCCTGTCCGGTATCTCTCTTCATGGCGCTGCCTTCTAGACCTTGCGGGTGCGCGGTCAATCCAATGGTGTCAGAGCGCGGCGAGCACCGCGTCGCCCATGGCCGACGTGCTCATCGTGCCGCCGAGATCGGCGGAGCGGGCACCCCCGGCGAGGGCTTTCGCCACGGCGACCTCGATGCGGTCCGCTACTTCCGGCAGGCCGAGCGAGAAGCGCAGCATCATTGCGGCGGAGAGGATGGTGGCGAGCGGATTGGCCTTGCCCTGCTCGGCGATGTCCGGCGCGGAACCGTGGATCGGCTCGTAAAGCCCCTTGCCGTTCGCATCCAGCGAGGCGGAAGCCAGCATGCCAATCGAGCCGACGCACATGCTCGCCTGATCGGAGAGAATGTCGCCGAAGAGATTGCCGGTGACGATCACGTCGAATTGGCCCGGATTGCGCACGAGCTGCATGGCGGCATTGTCGACATACATGTGGGACAGCTCAACATCGGGATAATCGGCGGCGACTTCGATCACCACGTCACGCCACAGCTGGCTCGTCTCCAGCACATTGGCCTTGTCCACCGAGCAGAGCTTGCCGCGGCGGGCCTGTGCGGCGCGGAAGGCGCTGTGCGCGATGCGGCGCACCTCTGCCTCGTTGTAGGACATGATGTCATAGCCCTCGCGCAGCCCCTCGGCGGTCTTGCGCATGCCCTTCTCGCCGAAATAGACGTCGCCATTCAGCTCGCGGACGATGAGGAGATCGATCTGCTCGGCGACCTCCTTGCGCAGGGTCGAGGCATCCGCCAGCTCAGCGAACATCTTTGCCGGGCGCAGGTTGGAGAACAGCGTCAGCTCCTTGCGCAGGCCGAGGATCGCCTGTTCGGGCCGCAGCGCGCGCTCGAGCGAATCGCAATCGGGATCGCCCACCGCGCCGAACAGAATGGCATCGGCGCGCCTCGCCAGATCGAGCGTGGCGGGCGGCAGCGGATGGCCCTGCGCCTTGTAGGCCGCGCCGCCGACCGGCGCTTCCTCATAGGTCATGCCGGGGATGGCCAGCGCATCGAGCACGCGCTTGGCCTGCGCAGTGACTTCCGGGCCAATGCCGTCTCCGGGCAGGATCGCTACGAGCATGGAATTCCCTTTCTCAATCTGAAGACGGGCGATGCTGCCGGAAAGGCGCGGCGGCCCTGAGGATGTGGGCTGAGCCATTGCCTCAAGCGGGCCGGGTCACGCAACCGCTCTTTTGAGCCGTTCGATCAGCCGCTCGCGCGCGGCCAGCACATCAGAACGGCGGGGATCGAACAGGGACTGGACGAGGAAATGGCCGGTCACGTCAAATCCGGCGAGAATGTCCGCCCAGCCGGCCTCGCCCCCTTCGGTCAGGAACGCCGGCAGCGGCAGCAGGCGGTCGCGATGCAGTCCGGCGGCCTCCTCGGTGACGGCGCGACCTGTGCGCGGGCTGACATAGGCCAGCCCCTCGCGCGCGCCAGTGACGGCACATTCCGCCAGATCCAGCCCAAAGCCCAACTCGGCGAGCAGCAGCAGCTCATAACGCACCATCGCCACGGCCCATCCGCGCGCGGCGGGCGCGGCTTCCACGGCATCGAGCACGGCGCCGAGTGCGCCATACAGTGCGGGATAGGGATGGCCTTCCGGCAGCGAGACGGCCGTGAAGGCGCAGGCCCAGTCAATCGCAGCGGAAGGCAGCGGCTCGGCCAGCAAAGGGCCGCGGCTGTGCTCCAGCTCGACCGAGAGGCTGGCGAGCTGATCCGCCGTGCGGGCGCGGAACGTCGCGCGCACGATGTTGCCCGGCATGAGGACCGGGCGCATCCGGCTGGATCGCCCGCCCTGCACATAGCCGGCCGTGAGGCCCGCCTCCTGCGTGAGCGCGCGCACGATCGCGCCATGCTCGCCATGCGCCCGGACGGCGCAGACGATGGCAGTGGCGGCGAGCGTGGACATGGGCGCTGTCTACCGGCTCATGGCTGGTTTAGCGATGGCGATATGGGTCTTCGGGATCAGGCCGCCGCAATGATCAGGCCGAACTTGGCAGCCGTCAGGCTCGCTCCGCCGACCAGCGCGCCATCAACATTCTCGGTGTGGAGAATGTCCGCCGCATTGTCGCCGCTCACGGAGCCGCCATAAAGAATGCGCATGGCATTGCCCGCCGGCTCGCCCAGTGCCCTGACCAGCGCGGCGCGCAGGGCGGCGTGCATGGCGGCGATCTGCGCCGGGGTGGCGACCTTGCCGGTGCCGATCGCCCAGACCGGTTCATAGGCAATCGTCAGCCAGGCGGGATCGGCGCCTTCCGGCAGCGAAGCGACCAGCTGATCCGCCACAAAGCCATGCGCGACGTCGTCGCCCTGCTCGCGCGTCTCCAGCGTCTCGCCGACGCAGAGCACGACCGACAGCCCGCCCTTGTGCGCGGCCAGCGCCTTGGCCGCGACATCCTGGTTGCTCTCATGCTGATATTGCCGCCGCTCGCTATGGCCGACGAGCGTGCCGCGCGCGCCCGCCTCGGCCAGCATGGCGGCGGAGAGATTGCCGGTGAAGGCGCCGGATTCGGCCTGATGGCAATCCTGCGCGCCGATCAGCACGGCGCCGGCAAGCGGCGCGGCGGGCGCGATCAGCGTGGCGGGAAGGTAGAGAGCGACGTCGATGTCGCCGCGGCCGGCGGCAAGCTCGGCAATGGCGGACACCTCGCCAAGCTGCGCCTTCAGGCCGTTCATCTTCCAATTGCCTGCAACGAATTTGCGGCGGACGGTCATAGCTTCACTCTCCTGCACAGGTGATCGATGATCTGGGCGCCCGGATGAACGGACGAGGCGGCTTTGTCCAGACTGCCCCGCACCCCTGCAATCACACGGACGCGCAAAGACTTGATGCCATCGGATGCCCGCCCTAAAGCAGCCCCCAGCCTTTCGCCCGCCTTTCTGGACTGAGACCCACATGCAGATTTTCCGTCGTCTTCTCGGATCGAAATTTGGCGGCGTGTTCGCAATCGGATTTCTGGCGCTGATCGCCTTTGCGTTCGTCGCCGGCGACATGAGCGGCAGCAACTTTACCTTCGGCGGCTCGTCTTCCACCGAAGTGGCGAAGATTGGGGACCGCGCCCTGACAGCGGCAGAGCTGCAGAGCCGCGCCCAGATGGTGTTCGAGCGGCAGCGGCAGGAGAATCCGGAACTGACCATCGACCAGTTTCTGGCAGACGGCGGCCTCACGCGCGTTGCGGACGAGCTGATCTCCGCCCGTTCGCTGATCGCTTATGGCGAGAAGCACGGCATGCGCGTGAGCAAGGCGTTGATCGATGCCGAGATCGCCCGCAATTCAGCCTTCACCGACGCCACCGGCAATTTCAGCGAGACAGTGTTCCGCCAAATGCTGGCGCAGCAGCGGATCGCAGAACAGGACCTGCGTGACGACATCGCGGCGCAGATCATCCAGCAGCATATTCTTCAGCCGGTCGGCGTGGGCACCAAGGCGCCTTCCAGCATGGTGCCGCCTTATGCCGCCATGCTGATCGAGGAGCGCTCGGGTGAGATGTTCGCCATCCCGGCGGCGACCTTTGCGCCGGAAGCCGCGCCGAGCGATGCCCAGCTGCAGGCCTTTTTCAAGCAGAACGCCAGCCAATTTGCCATCCCCGAGCAGCGCCAGCTGCGCTACGCGCTCATCAATCTCGCGCGCTTCGAGCCGCAGGCCGCGCCGACCGAGGCGGAAATCGCGGATCTCTACAAGAGCCGCGAGAAGCAGTTCGCGAGCCGCAAGACACGCGACTTCAGCCAGCTCATTCTCGCCAATGAGGCTATGGCGAAGGATGCCGCCGCCAAGGCGCGGACCGGGCAATCCCTCCAGGATGTTGCCAAGAGCCTCGGCCTTGCCGCACTGCGCGTGGATGGAGTGGATGAAAGCCAGCTCGCGACGCAAATGAATGCAGACATTGCCAAGGCCAGCTTTGCCGCCGAAAAGGGCGGAATCGTCGGCCCGGTTCGCTCGCCCGCCGGCTGGGCCATCCTGCGGGTGGAAGATGTGCGCGATGTGCCGGGCAAGACGCTTGATCAGGCACGCGAGGAGCTTTCCGCCGAAATCCGCCAGATCAAGGAACGCCAGCTGTTCAGCGAGTTCCTGAACGACATCGACGGGCGGCTGGGTGCCGGCGCGACGCTGGATGACCTCGCCAAGGAACACAACCTCACTGTGGTTGAGACGCCGCTGATCGTGAGCAATGGTCAAGCGCTGCGCGATCCGGCGTTCCAGCCCGATGAAACCGTGCAGGCTCTGCTCGAAGGCGGCTTTGCCGCCCGCGAAGATGACGATCCGCAAATTGTTCAGGTCAAGCCGGACGAGGAAGCAGCCATTCTGGCGGTCGGCGACGTGGTGCCTGCCGGCCCGCCGCCTTTTGCCGAGGTCAAGCCGGCGGTCGAGACGGCGTGGAAGCTGGCGCAGGGCATCAGCAAGGCCCGCGAAGTCGCCACGCAGCTTGCCGCAGAATTGGGCAAGGGCGCCGAACCGGGTCCGTTGCTCGCCAAGCTCGGCATTGCCGATGCGCCGCGCCAGAGCCTGTCTGCCCGCCGGGCCGACATCAACCAGCAAGGCGGCCGCATTCCGCCGCCGCTGCAAGCGCTGTTCAGCATCCGCAAGGGCGCGACCCGCATGGTGCCGCTGGAGAATAATCAGGGCTTCGTTGTCGTGCGGCTCGACGAGATCAAGCAGAACGACCCCGAGGAAGTACCGCAACTCATGCAGTCCACCGCCGCGGGCCTCAGCAATGTGCTTGGTGGCGAATATGCACAGCAGTTCCTCACCGCCATCCGGCAGGAACTGGGCGTGACGCGCAGCGATGCGGCCATGGCTGCGGTGGAGCAGGAACTGCGCCGCGCCTATGGCGGTAGCGCAGAGTAGGTCGCCGCTTGACCATCGCGCAGCATAGCATCGCCGCCGCGCGCAAGGCGCTGTCTGACGGGCGCTCGGCGCTCATCTGGGCGCGGCTGATCGCGGATACCGAGACGCCGGTCTCCGCCGCACTCAAGCTCATAGAGCCGGAGCGGGGCGATTTCGTCCTCGAATCCGTGGAAGGTGGCGCCGTGCGCGGGCGCTACAGCCTGATCGGCATCGCGCCCGATCTGGTGTTCCGCGCGACCGGCCGCAGTGCCGAGGTCAACCGGAACTGGCGCACGGACCGCACCGCCTTCACGCCGCTGGAAAGCGACCCGCTCACCGCACTGCGCGCGCTGGTCGCGGAATGCCGGGCGGATGTGGACCCGGCCCTGCCCCCGGCGCTCGCCTGCCTTGTCGGCTATTTCGCTTATGAGACGTTCGGCCTTGTCGAGAAGCTGCCCCGCCCCGCCGACAATGGTCTCGGCACGCCGGACATGCTGTTCGTGCGACCAACGGTCGTGCTGGTGTTCGATCGGCTCGCCGATGCGCTGTATATCGTCGCTCCGGCCTGGGCTGACCGGTTGAGCGAACGCTCTGCGGACGCGCTGATCGAGGCTGCGCAAGGGCGCATCGAGGATGCCGCTGCGCAACTGGCGCGCCCGCTGCCGGCGGCCATTGCGCAGGCCCCGGATATCGACCTCGACGAGATCACGCCGACTGCGGTGATGAAGCCCGAGGATTATGCCCAGATGGTCCTCAAGGCGAAGGACTATATCGTCGCGGGCGACATTTTTCAGGTGGTGCTGGCGCAGCGCTTCACCACGCCCTTCCCGCTTCCGGCGATCGACCTCTACCGCGCGCTGCGGCGGATCAACCCGTCGCCCTTCCTTTATCATCTCGATCTGCCGGGCTTTGCGCTCACCGGATCGAGCCCCGAGATCCTCGTGCGCGTGCGCGACGGGGAAGTGACGATCCGCCCGATCGCCGGCACCCGCCCGCGCGGCAAGACGGCAAGCGAGGACGCGGAGAATCGCGATTCGCTGCTCGCCGACCCCAAGGAGCGCGCCGAGCATCTGATGCTGCTGGACCTTGGCCGCAATGATGTGGGCCGCGTCGCCAGCGCCGGATCGGTGAAGGTGACGGACAGCTACACCGTCGAATTCTACAGCCATGTGATGCACATCGTCTCGAATGTGGTCGGCAGGCTGGACCCGAAGCACGATCCGATCGATGCGCTGTTCGCGGGGTTTCCGGCAGGCACGGTGTCCGGCGCGCCCAAGGTACGGGCCTGCCAGATCATCGCCGAACTCGAGCCGGAAACGCGAGGGCCTTATGCGGGCGGCGTCGGCTATTTCTCGCCGGACGGAAACATGGACAGCTGCATCGTCCTGCGCACCGCGCTGGTGAAGGACGGCGTGCTCCATGCGCAGGCGGGCGCGGGCATCGTGGCGGACTCGGACCCGGCCTATGAGCAGCGCGAGTGCCAGCACAAGGCGGGGGCGCTGTTCGCCGCGGCGCGCGAAGCGGTGAAGGTCGCGCAGGACGGGCGCTTCGGGCAGTAACGGGGCGCAATCGCTACCGCTGAGTGATCCCAATCAACGGGAACCGTGCTCCTGCGAAGGCAGGAGCCCAGGGCGCCCGGGTTCGTCGGTTGGACCCTGGGTTCCTGCTTCCGCAGGAACACGGGAGTAATCATACGCCCAGATCAGACCTATGACCGCGCCACAAACGCCCCGCGCGCGCGATCCTTCACCACTTCATCGGCGCGGAACACGGTGCCGTTCATGGTGATATAGACACCCGGCGGCGCGATCTGGGCGGTGGCGAAGGCCATGCCGAGATTGAAGGTGGCGTCGCTTTCCGAGAAGCGCGCGGGAGCCAGCGCCCCGACCAGCACGATGGTCTTGCCCGCTCCATCGCCGAGCGTCTGGGCCGTGTCCGTCATCGTGTCCGTGCCGTGGGTGATGACGATGCGGCGGGCCGTAGAGGCCGCGACGCGGGCGGCGATGCGCGCGCGGTCCTCGTCGGTCAGTTCGAGGCTGTCCTTGCGGGTCACTTCCTCGATCTCGACCGGGATGGTCACGCGCGCGATCTCCAGCACGCGCGCGAGGATCGACTCGCCGATCTGATATTCGCTCAACGCATCGAAATAGAGCTTGTCGATGGTGCCGCCCGTGGTGAGGACGTGGATAGGCTGGTCGCTGTCGGTCATGAGCGCCTCATAGCGCAGGCCGCAGCCCCTGTCCTCGCTTGTGTCCTCGCTTGCGCGCGGGAGCGGCGAACCTTAGAAGCGGGCCATGATCCTCGTCATCGACAATTACGACAGCTTCACCTGGAACCTCGTCCATTATCTGATGGAGCTGGGCGCGCAGGTCGAAGTGGTGCGCAATGACGCCATGTCCGCCGGGCAGGCGCTCTCATCCGGTGCGGATGCGTTCCTGCTCTCGCCGGGCCCTTGCACGCCCAACGAGGCCGGGATCAGCCTCGATCTGGTGGCGGCCTGCGCCGATGCCGGCAAGCCGCTGCTCGGTGTGTGCCTTGGCCATCAGACGATCGGCCAGCATTTCGGCGGCAAAGTGGTGCGCGGCGGCCTGATGCACGGCAAGACCTCGCCGGTGACGCATGACGGAACGGGATTGTTCGAGGGCCTGCCCTCCCCGTTCACCGCCACCCGCTACCATTCGCTGATCGTCGAGGACATTCCCGACTGCCTGCTGGTCAATGCGACGAGTGAGGACGGCTCTGTCATGGCGTTCCGCCACGCGAGCCTGCCGATCCACAGCGTCCAGTTCCATCCCGAGAGCATCGCGACCGAGCACGGCCACGCCATGCTCGCAAATTTCATGCGCCTCGCGGGCCTCCCGGTGAAGGCGCGCGAAGCGGCCTGATCCAAACGATTCATCCCGTTGCAGGAACGGCGGCTTGACCCCGGGCGTTGCTCTTTCAACCTGTCAGAGCGACACAAAGCCCGGAGAGAATACATGAAATCTATGCACCCGCTGGCATTTGGGGCGACCCTATGGCTTGCCGCCTGCTCCAGCCCCGAAGAGCAGGCCCGCGAGCAGGTGGAGGATCAGATCGAGCAGGCTGCGGAGCAATCCGCCGATCAGACAGGCAATGCGATCGCCGCCCTCAATCTCACCGAAAGGCAATTGCTCGATGCCGACCTCGTCGGCACCGACGGGACCGAATTGGGCGACGTGACGGCGCTCACCCGCGGATCGACCGGCGCTGTGGAAGGGCTGCTTGTCGAGGTGGAAGACAGCAACCCCGACCGGTTCGTCAGCGTCGCTCTGGATGGATTGTCCCCGCAACAGGATGGCAATGACTGGAACATCGTGACCAGCCTCTCCCGTGAGCAGATTGCCGCCTTGCCGGACGTGCCGATCGCCGGAGCCGCCGGTACTGGCGCGCAGCAGAATCCCTGACCGCTCCCGGCGCTCAGGGCGTGATGTCGAAATGCATCACGTCCTCACGGGAGCCGAGCTTGGTGTATAAGGCGACGGCCGGGTCATCGCCGTAATCTGCCTGCACATAGACGACCCAGACGCCGCGTTCGTGTGCGATCTGGCGCAGCTGTTCGATAAGGGCGGTGGCCATGCCCCGCCGTCGATACGCACCGTCAACCGCCAGATCGTAAATGTAGATCTCCCTGCGTGCCTGCTCGAACTTCATGAGTTCATAGGCCACGAGGCCGCCCTTCACCTCACCATCGACCAACGCCACAAGCGCAATGACATGCTCCTGACCGAGCAGATCCTCCAGCCACCCGTCCGGCGGAACCGCGGAACCATAGCTCTGATGATCGTCGAAAACGGCAGCGAACAGCCGGTTGAGATCCCGCATCAAAGGGAGGTCGCCTGCCGCAAGTCTGCGAATATCAGCCGCCATGTCGTTCACGATTCCTCCGCCAAACGAACTTTTGCACAGCAATTGCACCGTTGAACCGATCCACTCAATATTAACTGCCCGCCGATACACGCCTGATTGATCGACCAACGGAGGCGCAGCCATGGTTGAGACTTGTTCACCTTCCTGCGCCGAGTTAATAGTGTGGTCGTAGAGAGATGAGCTCGTCCGCGTTGCTCGACAAGATGGGGGGAATGTTGAAGCGGCCGATGTCTTCCTGCTCCTCTCAATTTCCTTCTGACGAACTTGTAATGATTTGTAGGCATCTTGCCTCACTCACCGCTTTCGAGGATGAGGCGCCTGTTCCGGGACATCGCCGGGGGCACCGACCAAGAACCCAACTCACCAATTCACGCCTGTCTGGAGACTATTGATGTCACTGTTGAGGAACGTCTCGCTCATTGCGCTCGCTTCCGTTTCGCTCACGATCGCCGGCTGCCAGAAGAAGGCGGAAGGTCAGGTCGTCGCTGTGGTCAATGGGGAAGAGATTACCCTGACCGAGCTGAATGCCGAAATCTCGGAGCTGAATGTCCCGGAAAGCGCCGACAAGGAGCTGGTGCGGAGCCGCGTGTTGCAGCGGATGGTCGATCGCCGGCTGCTGGTGCAGGCTGCCAAGGAAGCCGGTCTTGATCGCGATCCCGAATATCTGACGCAGGAGCGCCGCATGCGCGAGCAGCTTCTGGTCAATATGTATGGTCGCAAGACCATGGATACGGTCAAGGTGCCCGATGCAGCGGCGATCGATCGCTACATCTCGGAGCGTCCGAATGCTTTTGCCGAGCGCAAGCGCTATGTGCTGAATCAGCTCCAGATGGATCCGCCGTCCGATCCTGAGCGCCTGAAGGAACTGGAAAGCGCCAAGACCCTCGATGAAGTCGCATCGCGCCTGACTGCCATGGGCATTGCCTTCGAGCGCGGCCGTGGCACGCTCGACACGGCTGTCGTTGCGCCCCAGATGCTGGAGCGCATCGAGGCCCTGCCCGATGGCGAACCGTTCATCGTTCCCGCCAATGGCAAGCTGGTCGTCAGTGTCATCACCGGCAGCGAGGCCATACCGGTTCCGCCCGAGCAGGCCCGTCAGATCGCGGCGCAGGCGATGCGCAACGAAGAGCTGAACAAGATCGGCGAATCGCGGCTCAAGGAAGCGAAGGCCCAGGCGAAGATCGAGTATCAGCCCGGCTACGAGCCCAAGGATGATGCGAAGGCGCCCGCCCTCCCCGCGCCCGGCGCAGCCGGCAATGCGGCGGCGCCAGTCGCGCCGGCCGTGCCTGCCGCTGAGTAAAACATTCGAATGAGGAGAGGAGGCGGCGAATGACCTCCTCTCCTGATCCTGCAGCATTGGCCTTCCGGCAATGGAAGGCCGGGGTAGAGGCACGATGATCCTCGACAGTCTGGCCTGGTTCATCGTTGCCATTCCCCTGCTGCTGTTGACCGCGCTGGCGGTCGAACTGCTCCTTGGTCTGGTTTCGCGACGCGCGGCATCACTGCCGCCCGGCACGCTCCACAAGGCGGCAATCCTGATGCCGGCGCACAACGAGGCGGCGGGCATTTCCCGCACGATTGCGCTTCTCCGTCCGGCTCTGGACGACAACCTCCGCCTGATCGTCATCGCCGACAATTGCTCGGACGATACAGCTGCCATCGCGCGGGCGGCCGGAGCGACGGTTATCGAGCGGCACGACACGGCCCTTCGGGGCAAAGGTCATGCGTTGGCTTTCGGCAGGGACTGGATTAAGGCGCAGGCGAGCCAGTCCGCTCCCGATTGCTCCATTCCCGACTGCATCGTCGTGGTGGACGCGGATTGCGAAATCGATGGTGCCGGACTGCGCCTGCTCATCGAGACGGCCTGCACGAGCCAGCGTCCGGTACAGAGTTGCTATCTGCTGCGCTCGGCAGCCGATGACGGCGCCATGACGCAGATCTCCAACTTTGCCATGCTCATCAAGAACCGGGTGCGCCAGCGCGGCGCGGCAGCTCTCGGGTCACCCGCAATCCTTGGCGGCACCGGCATGGCTTTTCCATGGACGCTGATCGAAACGGCGCCGCTCGCCACCAGTCACCTCGTCGAAGACCTGGTGCTTGGCCTGCACTTCGCGCGCGCCGGCGCCGCACCAGTTTACCTCGAAGCCGCGACGACCTGGAGTGACCCCGCCAGTCAGCAAGACACGCTCACGCAGCGGACCCGCTGGGAGCAGGGCTACATCCAGACGGCCCTTCGCCACGGCGTTCCGGTGTTGCTCGAAGGCCTCTTGAAACTAAGGCCCAGCCTTGCCTGGTTCGGCCTCAGCCTGCTCGTGCCGCCACTTGCGCTGCTGATGAGCCTGAGCCTGCTCGCGCTGGCCGCGAGCGGATTGCTCGCCCTGTTCGGCGCCAGCTTGCTGCCGGCGCTCATCCTCGCCGCAGCGTTTTTCCTGATCGCTTTGCTTCTCGCTTTGGCCTGGATGCGCGACGGGCGGCAGACCGTCTCGGCCGCAACGCTCGCGCGCATACCGCTCTACATTCTCTGGAAGATACCGGTGTATTTACGCCTGGCGAGCAAGCGGGAAACCGAGTGGGTCCGCACGCGACGGAAGGGTGAATGACAGCGCTCAGCCGGCGAGCCAGTCGACAAGGACGGAAATAGAGACTGCGGCGCACAACAACCCCGCTATGGCGATGACGATTTTGCCGTTGGACAAGGCAGGCGTTCCGTTCAGGCGGCGCCATGCCATTGCCGCATCGTAAACCGATTCCTCCTCCGGCCCCTGCCGTCCACAGTCAGGACAATGGGCAACGAAGAGACCCGCTTCCTGTGTGATTTCGTAATGCTCCGGCCCGCAAGTCGGACAGGGCTGCAAAGGCCGGCGCCTGCCGCCCGACGCCCAGTCAGTTGGGTTTCCACGCCAGTTCATGTCGCTCTCCGAACCATTTCGTATATGGCGCGTCCCCCACGCCGCCTTATAGCAAATTGCGGTACCCTGCTAAATATCCTGCTCTTTGCGCTTGCATCGGCTTCTTCAAGGCGGCCTATGGGGCAACCAGCAAAGCGGATCATAGGAGAGTGCATGACAGGCGAAAGCGGAGCACAAGCGGCACGCGGCTGGGGTGGTTTCGTGCTGATCCTGCTCGCGCTCGTCGTGGAAGGGTTCGACCTGCAGGCCGCGAATTTCGCAGCGCCCTCGATTCTCGAAGACTTCGGCGTCAGCCGTGCGGAAATCGGCCCTCTGCTCTCGGCCAGCCTGTTCGGCGTTCTCATCGGTGCCGTTTTCATCGGCCCACAAGGCGACAGAATCGGGCGGCGGACGATTCTGATCAGTTGCTGTGTGGGCTATGGCATCATGTCGCTCATCGGCGCGTTTGCGACAAACCTTACGCAGCTGATTGTCGTGCGGTTTTTCATCGGCATCGGCCTGGGCGCCGTGCTGCCCAACGCGCTGGCACTGGCCGGTGAGCTCGCTCCACGGAAATATCTCGCCCGCGCGACGGCACTGGTCGGCATTGGCATCACCTTCGGCGGGGTTCTGGCCGGCATTGCCGCCGCGCAGTTGCTCGCGCCTTATGGCTGGCAAAGCCTGTTCATCACCGGCGGGATTTTGCCGCTCGCCATCGCTGCATTGCTCTGGCTTGGTTTGCCCGAGAGCCCCATACTCAATCGGGTCCGCGAGCATGAGCAAGGCAAGACGGGCGTTCGCGCCATTCTCGCGCCCGCGCAACGCGCGCAGACGATCGCTATCTGGATCATCTTCGCGCTGGTGTTGATGGTCGTCTATCTGCTGGCGGGCTGGATCCCGCTGCTGGTCAAGGATCAGGGCTATTCCACCACGACCGCCTCATGGATCGCGACCGGCACGCATGCCGGTGGTGTGCTGGGTGGCGTGATCGCCAGCCTGCTGCTCGTGCGCCGGAGCTGGTCGGTCGTGGCGCTGTTCGCGGCGCTCGGCGCGGTGACGTTGGCGATCATCACAACGCGCGACTGGGGCATTGTGGGCCTGACCATCCTGCTCGTCCTCGTCGGACTGTTCAGCGTCGGCACGCAGAACGGCCTCAACGGCTCGTGCGGCGCAACCTACCCCGCCAGCATGCGCGCTTCCGGCCTCGGCTGGGCGCTGGGCATGGGGCGCGTCGGCTCGATCCTGGGACCGCTGGTGGGTTCACTCGCCATTCTGCTCGGCCTCTCGGCACCCCGCACCTTCTTCATCCTGCCCGTGATCCCTCTGCTGATCGCTGCGGCGTTCGCCCTGTGGCTGGCGCGCCGGGCCGGCCCCGCGATACCCGAGGCGGGTCCGGATACGGACCCTTCCGATGCGATCCTCACTTCCCCCTCTGCCCCTGCCATGGAGACTGCACGATGACGAAGATGCGCAAGATCGCGACTGAGGAAGCCTGGACGATTCCGGAAGTCGCCCATGCCCTGCGGGACGTCTCGCGCGGACCTTCGCAGAGCCTCGACAAGCTGCTCGTCGGCGGCATCTACGATCCGCCGGCGGACGCCAGCGGCTATTCCGCGATGAACTTCCTCGATGGCCTGCTCGACATCGAGGAGAAGCGGCTGCCGGAAATGGAAGCGCTCGGCGTCGACATGCACCTGCTTTCGCTCACCGCGCCGGGTGTGCAGATGTTCGATGCCGATACCGCGACGGACCTGGCGGCGCTCGCCAATGACCGGCTCGCCGAGATCTGCCACAAGCGCCCGGATCGGTTCGCCGGCCTCGCCAGCTTCGCTCCGCACAGCCCCAAGCGCGCGGCGAAGGAAATGGAGCGGGCGATCAACGACCTCAAGCTCAACGGCTTCATCCTCAACAGCCACACCAATGGCGAATATCTCGACGATCCGAAATACTGGCCCTGTCTCGAAGCGGCCGAGGCGCTGGATGCCTGCATATACATCCACCCGCGCGCCGCCTCCGATACGCTCAAGGGTCCTCTGCAGGACTATGGCATGGACAGCGCGATGTGGGGCTATGGTGTCGAGGTCGGCACCCATGTCGTGCGCATGATGGCCGGCGGCGTGTTCGATGCCTTCCCCAAGCTCAAGATCTGCATCGGGCATATGGGCGAGGCGATCCCCTTCTGGATCTGGCGCATCAACTTCATGAACAGTCGCGCCCAGAAGATCGGCCGCGCGCGCAAGACGAAGCTGAGTATCGCCGAATATTTCCAACAGAATTTCGTGGTGACGACGAGCGGCGTCGAGGACCCGCTGGCGCTGCGCTACACCATCGACAAGCTGGGCATCGACAATGTGCTCTGGGCGATCGACTATCCCTATCAGCCGCAGCAGCCGGCAGTCGACTTCATGGATGCCGCGCCGGTGACCGAGGCAGAGCGCCACGCGCTCTACCACGGCAATGCCGAGCGCATCTTCCACATCGCGCCGCTGAACGACTGAGGCGAGCGGCATAGGACAGCAACAAGGGCCGGGCGTCGTGGACGTCCGGCCCTTGTTGCGTGCAGTGATCCGCGATCAGGTCAGAAATCGACCGACAGCGACGCCTTGTAGGTGCGCGGGGCGCCCTGGAGCAGCGTCTGGCCAAATGCATCATAAGCCGACGCCCAGTAGCGCTCGTTCGCTACGTTATCGACATTGAAGCGCAGCGTAAGAGGCCGCTGCGCAACCACGGCAACATAACGCATGCCAAGGTCGACACGGGTCCACTCCGGCAGACGCAGCGTGTTTGCCGTGTTGAGCCATTGCTTGCCCGTCTGCACGACACGCCCGGTCAGCGTGAGCGCGGGGAGGAATGGAATATCCCATTCCACATTGGCGTTGAGCATATAATCCGGAACGCCCTGCGCCCCGTTTCCATCCTGCAGGCCGCCCGGCGTATCCTGAAGCTCAGCCTCGAGCACGGAGCCGCCGGCAATGATCCGCAGGCCCTGCGTCAGCTCGCCGCTCAGGCTGAGTTCAAGGCCTCGGTTCCGCTGGGTGCCGAACAGATCATAGACCAGCGCGGCGGAATTTGTCGGGTCGGGCGCCACCTGCCCGATGGGCTTCTCGATCTGGAAAGCAGCCAGGCTGGCGCTGACCGACCCGAGGACGAGCTTGCCGCCGACCTCATACTGCACGGAGCGATAGGGCTGGAAAATCTCTCCCGCATTGCTGACCGGCAAAGTGCCAAGGCCCGGATAGAAGCCGGAGAGAGGCGCGACCGGTCCCTGAGCCAGGCTCTCGATGCGATTGGCGAACAGCGAAAGGCCGTCCACCGGTTTCACCACCAGACCGACGACCGGCGTGAGGGCACTGTTCTTGTACGCCGAGTCCAGCGCGCCATCGGCGTACGCGTAGCTGCTGCTCCTGATCTGCTGGATGCGACCGCCGACCGTGAGCAGAACGCGGTCGCCCAAAAGGCCGATGGTATCGGACGCAAAGACACTCAGCAGCTTGGTGCGGCTGATTGGGAACGGATCGTCCAGATCGCCGCCAACGAGGGCCGAGCTGGGAATGGCGACCGGCTGGGCATCGTAGAGATTCGTCGCAAATCCCGCGAAGCCGGGGCCGTAGAGAAAGTCATAGGCGTTGCGATTGACCTGCCAGGTGGCTGAACCTCCAATGTTGAACTCATGGCTGATCCCGCCGGCCGCCAGATTGATACGTATGCCGGCCTGCACCGCTTCGTTATTGTCCGTGCGCGGCACGTACAGTCCATTGCCGTTGGCCGCGCCGGTGGCGGCGTCCGACACGGTGATGCCGCCATAAATGCCGTCTTCCATCCCGTCGCGCGCGCCGCCCATGACGTAGACCATGGCATTGTCCGCGAGGTCATATTCCAGCCGAGCCAGACCGAAGATGTCCCGCATCGTCGTGTAGGTCCAGGGCTGGGCATAGTTGGCATCCGCCTCCGGCACCGCCGGGATGGTTGCCGACCCGACGGTCACCTTTGGCCGCAGGCCGCGCACATGCACGCGATTGTATGCGAGATCGAGCGAGAGCCGCAGCGGCCCGCCATCATAATCGAACGCAGCGCCGAGTGCGTAGGTGCTGCGATACTCCCCGTCGATCGCGACATCGCCACCGCGCGCAACTCCATTGATCCGCATGCCGACGCTGCCGGCGCCAGCGGGAAAGCGGCGCGCTACATCCAGCGATCCGCCGAAATGTTCGCTCGACGTGTAATTGAGTGTCGCGCGGTTGAGGCGCCCGGTGGCCCGCTTGGGCACGAGGTTGACGCTGCCGCCAATGCCCGACCCGCCCGGCGCCGCGCCGTTGAGGAACGCGCTGGCGCCATTTAACACCTGAACCGATTCATAGAGCTCGGGGGCCACAAGCTGGCGCGGCGTGATGCCGTAGAGGCCGTCCAGCCCGACATCGTCACCGAAAAGGGGAAAGCCGCGGATGACGAATTGCTCGGCGGCGTTGCCGAAGCCATAGGTGGTCCGAACGGAGGGATCGTTCTCCAGCACCTGCCCGAGCGTCTGCGGTTGCTGATTGAGGATGAGCGCCGCGTTGTAGCTTTTCACGCTGAAGGGGACGTTTTCGGCGGGCTTCTCGCCCAAGACCCCGACCGAGCCGCCAAGCGTCACTTCGCTCCGATTCTCACGCTGGGCGGTGATGACGATCTCACTGGCCTCCTGCGCGAGCGCGGGCATGGCAACACCGGCAGCAGAGGCGATCAAGGCCGCCTTCAGCACTTTACTCGAACGTGCAAACTTCATGCTTTTCTTCCCTTTGAGGCGCGCTTGCCTGCGCGGCTTGTTGTCATGATTGGCGAAACCGGATGGCCCAGGCGGTGGCGGCGACGGGCGCGGCGAGCGCGGCCCAGGAAAGCGCATCGGCCAATCCGTCTCCGGCAAGGGCGCTGACCAGGCCGACGATGCTGAGCAGGGCGAGCGCCAGCGGCATCGCGAAGATCGCGCCAAGGGACTTGCGGCGCTTCATTCGGCGGGCGCCACCACGCCGCCGCTCTCGACTTCCCGCACGCGTGCCGCGAGCGGCGCACTGCGCTTGCCGAGCCAGAGATAGAGGCCCGAGCCGAGCACGACGATGGTGAAGACGGTGAGCACCGCCCAGAGCAGCTTGAGCGGCAGACCGCCATAATCGCCGAAGTGCAGTGGCTGCGAATAAAGCAGCGCGAGCGTGTACCAGGGCATCGGGCGCACATCGGTCAGCACGCCGGTCTCGGCATCAATCAGCGCCGGGGTGAGCGCGCGCTCCGTGAGCGGCGTGTTGCCCTGAAAGAACACGGCATAATGGTGCTTGCTGCTGAAGGAGCCGCCTGGAAAGGCAATGAACTGCGGATTGTTGCCGGGCAGTGCCTGCCGCGCGGCGGCCATGGCCTTGTCCAGCGAGCCGTAACGCTCGGGCGGGAGCGCGCCCTTGCCCGCATAGGCCTGCGTCATGTCCGCCAGCTCGCTCATCTGCCAGACCTGGATGATTGGCGTGGCAAGCGCGTTGATGACGCCGGTGAGACCGACCACGCTCATCCACGCCAGCGCGACGATGCCGAGCAGGTTGTGATAATCGAGCCATTTGAGCCGGCGGCTGCGGGTCGTGCGGACGGTGCCAAAATCGAGCTTGCGCATGAACGGCGCGTAGAGAACCACGCCGGAGACGATCGCGGCGAAGAACAGCACGCCCATGGCGCCGAGGAACAGCATGCCCGGCAGGCCCAGGAACATATCCGTATGCAGCTGGAGGAGGAAATGCATGACGCCTTCCTCCACCACCTGCCCCGCCGGCTCACCGGTCGCGCGGTTGAACAGCTGGATGGTCATGGCGCCGGCCGGGGAATCCGGTGCCGGGGCGGTCGTCACGGTGAGGATCGGCGACTCATTGTCGAAGGCCATGAAGACCGGGACCTCGCCGGGGCGCGCGGCCAGCGCCTTGCCCAGCATGGCATCGAGCGGCTGCAGGCCCGGCCCATCTCCCGACGAAGCTGCGCCCTCCATCGCCAGCGCCTCGCCGGTCAGCACCTCGATCTCGTCATGGAAGATGAGCGGCAAGCCGGTCAGGCAGAGCATCAGCAGGAAGGCCGTGCAAATCAGGCTCGTCCATTTGTGGACGAGATACCAGATGCGGATCCTGCGCGTGTTCAACGAGATGAAACCCTGATATTGCGAGCGATTTGCATGATCGCTTAGTAGGAAGGCCTCGCAATTGCAATACGGACTGCGATGCACTGATCGCTTGGCGAATGCCGCCACAGCCCTTGCTCCGGAGCTGTCCATGGCTATGACGACCCGGTGACCTCTTCAATCGTGATCGGGACGGACGCCAACGGCGCGCCGGTGCCCATGGACATGGAAGAACTGCTGGCCACCCGGCTGCTCGTGCAGGGCAACAGCGGGTCCGGAAAGTCGCACCTGCTCCGCCGGATGCTGGAGGAAAGCGCGGGACTCGTGCAGCAGGTCGTGATCGACCCCGAAGGCGATTTCGTGACGCTGGCCGAGCCGTTCGGCCACATCGTCATCAACGGCGCGGCACATAATCCGGGCGAGATCGAGAAGCTCGCCGCCAAGGTGCGGGCGCGCCGCGCCTCGGTGGTGCTGGCACTGGACGAGCTGGAACTGGAAGCGCAGATGCGCTGCGCCGCCCAGTTCATCGCCGCTTTGTTCGATGCGCCGCGCGAGCACTGGTTCCCGGCGCTGGTGGTGGTGGACGAGGCGCAGATGTTCGCCCCGGCGGCGGCGGGCGAAGTCGCAGACGACATTCGCCGCATGTCGCTGGCCGCCATGACCAACCTCATGTGCAGGGGCCGCAAACGGGGTCTCGCGGGCGTGATCGCGACGCAGCGCCTCGCCAAGCTGGCAAAGAATGTCGCGGCGGAGGCCTCCAACTTCCTGATGGGCCGGACCTTCCTCGACATCGACATGGCGCGCGCCGCCGACCTTCTGGGCATGGAGCGGCGGCAGGCCGAGCAGATCCGCGATCTGGAGCGTGGCCGCTTCCTCGCGCTGGGACCGGCGATCAGCCGGCGGCCGGTCTCCGTGAAGATCGGCGCGGTGAAGACCAGTGCGCGCACCTCCTCGCACTCGCTCATCCCCTTGCCCGGCGAGCCAACCAGCGATCTGGAGGATCTGCTGGCGCCCCAGCCCGGCGAGGAACAGCCGGAACTGTTCGCCGCGCTGATCGCTCCCCCGCCTGCGGTGGACAACAGCGCGCGGCTGGAGCGGGATGAGGCAGAAACCGAAGCTCCCTCACCTGCGGGGAACGTCAGCACCGACGCCCGCAGCGAAAGGCGCACGCCGGAGGCGCCAGATCGCCAGGCTCGCGAGGCCGTGATCCGCGCAGTGCTGGCGGATATGGCCGCCGAGGAAGGCTGCACCTATCGCGCGACCGCAGCACTCTTCCAGGATTTCTCGGTGCGTTGCCGGATGCAGCGGATCGGCGATCCCGGCATCGATCTGCTCAGCTTCCGCCGTCGTTTTGCCGTTGCTGTCGCCGGGGGCGAAGATGATGAGGACCCACGCTGGCAAGCCGCGCTCGGCCTCGCAAGCCAGGTCCAGGACGATGTGCTGGCACCCTTTCTGCTCATCGCCCGTGCGGCCATCAAGGGCCAGCCCTGCCCGGACGACGAGGTATTGGCTCGCGCCTATGGCACGCGCTCGGTCGGACGGATCAGGCGGCTGCTCGATTATCTCGAGAAGGGCGACCTCATCGTCGTGCGGACCGATTTCGGCGGTCGCCGATCGGTCGGCATTCCGGAACTGGGGCTGACGACGGCGCCTGCCGAAGCCTGACAGGCTTCAGATTTCGCCGACGCGCTTCTTGAACGTGCTGAATTCGCTGGTGAGTGAATCGCTCAGGTTGCGCGCGGTGTCGGACAGGCGGGCCGCTGCCCTGCGCACGTCTTCCGCCGAAACCCTGGTAGCACGGGTCGTCGACGAGAGATCGGCCATCTGGCTGGTGAAATCCTGCGAGACACGCGCCGCCTGCGAAGCATGATGGCTGATATCCTGCGTGGCGTCCGCCTGCTGCGAGACAATGGCGGCGACAGACACGGCAGCGCTCTCGGTCTTGTCGATCGATCCGGCGATGCTGGTCATCGCAGACATGGCCATGTCGATGGCGCGGGTCACATCATTGATCCACGTCATGATGTTGCCTGCCGCCTCGCTGGTCTGCTGGGCAAGACCCTTCACTTCGGAGGCCACGACGGCAAAGCCCCGGCCGGCATCCCCCGCGCGGGCAGCCTCGATTCCGGCATTGAGCGCCAAAAGGTTGGTCTGCTTGGCCATGCCCTGGATGAAGTCCACGATCTGCGAAATCTGGGCGGCGCTGTCATGCAGGGAGGCGAAGAGCGTCATGCCGTCCTTGCCGGTATCCGCCGTTTCGATTGCCGCGCGGCGCATGAGGTCCATCTGCCCGGCAATTTCGCGGACGCTCTGTGACATCTGCTCGGTGGCCGAGGCGACCGCCATCGACCGGTCGAGCGCCTCGCGCGCATTTTCAGAGGCCGCGATCGTCTGCTGGTCGGTATGCTCCGCCTCTGTGGACAACGCATCGGCCGTGGCATTCAGCGCGCTGGATGCCTGCAGGACCGTTTCGACGGCCTTGGCGATCGTCTGGTCGAACGATGAAAGCACTGCTTCCAGTTGTTCGGCCCGCCGCCCGGCCGCGCGCGCGTCCGCCCGCAATCTCTGCTCTTCGCCGATGGCGCGCTCGATCTCGGCACGTTCCCGCCGGGTAAACTCAAGCTCGGCCTTGGCGTGGGTCGCCATCAGGCGCTCGTTCAGCATCTGCTGGTCGGTTTCCAGCTTTTCGAGGAGCTGGTTGAACGCGCCGGCCAGATCCTCGCTCTCCGCGCCTGCCTCCGTGGAAACGCGACTGTCCAGCCCACCCTGACCATTGACGAGCTGCATGAGCACGGCCTGCAGGTCCGCGGTGCCCAGCCGCGTGCGGTGCTCCGCTTCGTTGAGGCCGGCCATTTCCTCCTCGCGCGTGACGCGGAGCAAGTGGAAATGATGCAGCAGCCGAGCGAAGGGATAGCAGCACAGGAACGTGAACCCGCCGACGGCCATGACGCCAATGAGTTGAATGACAGCCTGCGTCCACATGTCGTGGTTCAGCGCGCCGGGCGCGGCGGTAAAGGCGACGCACAACGTCCCCACCACGCCGCCGACCGCATGGACCGGCACGGCGCTGACAGCATCATCCAGCTTCCAGCGCCGCTCCATCAGGTTCTGCGCACCCATGGCCGCCAAGGCAGCGACGATGCCCGTGAAGAGCGCGCCAAGTGTCGTGGACGTGGCGCATCCGGCGGTGATGCCCACGAGGCCCGCCAGAACGCCGTTGGTCAGGCGGTCATAGACATAATAGCGGTCGAGCAGGCGCCCGAGCAGCAGCGTCGTGAAGCCGCCTGCGGCACCTGCCATGAGGGTGTTGAGCAGGATCTGCTCGAATGTCGCGGTGCCTGCGATCGCCCCACCTGCATTGAAACCGAACCAGCCGATCCAGAGCAGCAATGCGCCGGACGCCGTGAGCACCGGGCTGTGCCCCTGAATGCGTACCGGCTCCCCATCCGCATTATAGCGGCCGATGCGCGGGCCGATCGCCATCACGGCAGACAGGGCAGCAACGCCGCCGACGAGATGCACCATGGTCGACCCGGCGAAATCGATGAAGCCGAGCGTCTCGAGCCAGCCAGCGCCGGTATCCGCGAGCAGGCTGCCCCAGCCCCAATGGCCGGCAATCGGATAGACGAGTCCCGCGAGCAGCGCGGAAAAGGCGAGGTAGGCGCTGAAGCGCATGCGCTCGGCCACAGCGCCCGACACGATGGTGGCCGCAGTGCCGCAGAACATGACCTGAAAAAAGAAGAAGGCAATGACACCGGAACCGGCGAAGGAACCCAGCGCGAGATCGCTGCTCCAGCCGATGAGTCCGCCCTGGCTGGGGCCGAACATGAGCGCGAAACCGATCAGCGCGAAGCAGAGCCCGGCAACGATAAAATCAGCGAAATTCTTCATCGCCACGTTGATGCTGTTCTTCGAACGCACCATGCCGGCTTCCAGAAACAGAAAACCGATCTGCATGATGGCCACCAGCAGGGCGGCGATGATCAACCAGGTATAATCCAGCGGGCTTTTGTCCGCGTCCATCCACCCGGCCTGCGCCGGGGCACCGCAGAATATTGCAGCGCACAACATCATGAGGATGGTCGGCAAACGAAACATGCAAACGGCCCCTTTGCGAGGAAAGGCCCGTCATGCTGCACAAGCGTAAATTTTTGATCAACCACGGCCGGACAGACTCGGCGCCGACAGACGAACCAAAGCGACGCTAGGTGCGCCGCAAGATGTTATGTCGCGTCAGGGGGTGTCGCCAGCATCGCATTGTAGGAGCGGCGCAGGAGCGTCATCAACGTCTTCAGCTCCTGCTCGGACAAGGCTTCGTGGATGGGCCGTTCGACTGCCATCGCCCGTCCGATCATCTCTGCCATTACGCGTTCGCCATCCGGCGTGAGCGACAGGCTGTTGCGCCGCCTATCACGGGTTGAGCGGCTGCGCCGCGCCAGCCCCCGTGCTTCCAGATCGTCAATGATTGCGACCATGGCGGAATCGTCCATCGCCACTTCGCGGGCGATCTCGGACTGCGAGCAATCCGGGTTGGCCTTGATCAGCGCCATGGTGGACAAGGCGCCGGAACGCAGGCCGAAAGGCGCATAAGCATCGACGATGCGCGTGGTCAGCTCATTCCGCAGCAAGCGGACCACCGTGCCGACCGCATGGCTCAACTCGCCCCAGTCCATTCCCTGCTGCGCCAGGGAATCCTGCGGATCGCTGCCCTCGCTCATGGTGGTACTTTCTTCGATCACTTTGCCCATCCAAAGACTAGTGGCCCAGCAACCGGTCAATTTCAATGATTGTCACACTGGACCATTTGCACCGGTCGCGCTCGCCCCTCATTCGAAGAAGGCGATGCTCCGGCATTCGATGCTTTCCCGTGGGTTGGCGCCGGCCATGCCCTTGTCCCAGAAGGCCGTATGCGGCACCCGCCAGGCCCCGCTGCGATCGCTGTCATGGAACTTGAACAGCAAGGCCTCATCCCGGACCATGTTCGAGAAATACCACCAGCGATGCGCCGGATTGTGGCGAAAGATGTGCGCGGCCGGCTGCTTGTCATCGTCCATTGGCGCGAACATCGCCTCGCCCTCGGGGATCTTGTCGACGATCCACAGAATGTTGGTCGTCCCTTCATCATCGCCCACGCTGCGGCCGTCGCACAGCGCAAGCGGGCAATCCTGCGGCGGCGGCGAATAAGCGCGCCAGAAGCTGGAGACGATGAACCGGCGGAAGCCCGGGCCATCGGGTCGCGCCTTGCGATAAGCCGCCTCGGCCGCCCGCTGCTGTCGCGCGGGATCGGTATCGACATGCACTTCACCGGCCGGCGGCTGAACCCCACCGGCGTGGCGATAGGGCTCGTCCAGCTTCTTCTGCCGGCTCGCCAGCTCGCCAGAGGTGCGGATCATCCAGCCGCCCACCACCACGAAATCGGCGTCCGTAGCCTGCTGCACATAGTGCGACACCTCGTCCGGATAGACGCGATTGACCTCCTCGCTGTCCGTAAAATCGGCGACCGCACTCGGCGCGTCGAGCAGAACGAAGCCTTGCCGATCCAGTGTGAAGTGCTCGCGGATGGGTCGGGCATCGCGGATCGTCATTGGAAACGGACCATAGCGGCCCGTGTTTACCTCGACACCCGCAGAGACGAACCGCCGGTTTATCGCAGGTCCGGGCAGAAGATATTGGAGTTGCGCTTCGACACTGCGGACACTCTCCTCGGGGTCCATCTGTTGAACGCTCATTCTATTGCCTCTCCTTCAGCGCATGCTGAGTCTTTTGACACAGCATGGCAGGCCTCCGACCTTTCCGGCAAGCGATGCCGATAAAGTGTGTACGCGGCAAGATTTCATCGCGCGCACTTGGCGAATGCCTGCGCGGCTGTCATGGCAGCGAAGCATGAGTTTGACTAACAATCCGTGGGAGAGTGATTCAGGCGTTCCGTCGGACGACGAGGACGCGCTGCGCCGTTCCCGGCTCGCCGCAATCGTGCTGGCCGCAACATCCTTCATGGTCGCGATCGACCTGATGGTGCTGCTCACGGCGCTCCCGCGCATGGCGCAGGATTTCGCGGTTCCCGTAACTCTGCTCAGCGCCACGATCACCATCTACATTCTCGTCACGATCCTGGTGCTGCCGATCAGCGACTGGGTCGGCCAGCGCTTCGGCACCCGGCGCGTATGCACCGTTGCCATATTGGGCTTCGTGCTGGCCTCGCTCGGCGCGGGCCTCTCCCAGAACCTGCCGATGTTCCTGGCGATGCGTGTCTGCCAGGCGGCGTTCGGAACCCTGATCGTGCCGGTTGGCAGCATCGTGCTCCTCACCATCACGCCCAAGCGCTATCTCGTCACCGCCATGACGATCAGCTCCACGCCGGCTCTGATCGCGCCGGTGATCGGGCCACCCATTGGCGGCCTGATCACGACGTTCCTCGACTGGCGCTGGGTATTCTTCCTCAATGTCCCCACCGGGATTTTGGCCCTGCTGCTCACCCTGCGTTACGTGCCCAACATCCACGCAAAGGAGCGCAAACCCTTTGACGGCAAGGGCTTCGTGCTGGTGGGCGGCTTCCTCAGCTGCGTCATTGCCGGTTTCGACCGGCTCGGCGCCAAAGGCGGTGGATGGGAGCAGGGCCTGCCACTGATCGCGCTCGGCATGGGCCTGGGCTGGCTGTGCTGGCGGCACATTCGCACGACGCCGCACCCGATTGTGCCGCTGAATGCCCTGCGTTATCGGAGCTTCTTCGCCTCCACGATCGGCGCAGGCATGCCGGCGCGCACCGCGTTCATGGCGACGGCCTTCATCCTTCCGCTCATGTTCCAGGTCGGGCTCGGTCTCAGCGCCTTTTATGCAGGCCTGCTGCTACTTGCCCAGAATGCCGGCGATCTGCTGCTCAAGGCGGTCGCCACGCCATCCGTGCGATTCCTCGGCATCCGCATGGCATTGACCAGCGGCGTGGTGACCATGGCCATTTCCTTCGCCATCTGCGCCGTGCTGACTGAGGACATGCCGCTCTGGCTACTGCTCACCATCATGTTCTTCGTCGGCATGGCGCGCTCGATCCACATGACGGCCATCATGGCGCTTCGCTTTGCCGACGTGCAGCAGGCCGACGTGGGCGGCGCCACGGTGCTCGGCAACATCGCCAACCAGATTTCCCAGGCACTTGGGATCTCGGCAGCCGCGGCCCTGCTCAACCTGCTCTCGCAAGGACTGGTCGAGCCGACGCTGTGGGATTTCCGGATCGCCATGATCGCCTTTGCGGTTCTCGCCCTGAGCGCTGCGCCCTTCTATGCCCGCATGGCCAAGGACACGGGTGCCGCCGTGACGGGGCAGCGCGACCGGGGCCTGCGGACGATCGGAGCCGATAAGGAGTGAGCCCTGCTCGCACCCTCGCGTTCAAGCGCCAGCACGCCGATTTTGGGATGGCATCTGGAAGCCATATGGTCGACGCTCGGGAAACGAACGCCCTTGCAGGAGAGAGCCCGTGATCTTCGATGACCCCGCCGTCAGCGCCGTCTTCGCCGATTATGAGGCGCGCGCGAAATCCGAGACCGGCCTGCTGGCCAGCGGCGCGGCGACGCGGGACGAGGTGCTGCTCTCGGTCGGGCCGGAAGCCGCGGCGTTTCTCCACGCCCTCATCCTTGGCCGGCGTCCGGCACGCATCCTCGAACTGGGCACGAGCTACGGCTATTCCACGCTGGTCATGGCCGATGCCGCGCGCAAGGTGGGCGCACGCCTGATCAGCATGGACGTAGCCGATTATAAACAGGCCTATGCGCGCGAACAGCTCACCCGGGCGGGCCTGGGCGATGTCGTCGACCTGCGGCTGGGCGATGCCGTAGCGTTGATCGAGGCCGACGAAGGCCCATTCGACCTGGTGCTGCTGGACATCTGGAAGGATCTCTACCTCCCCTGTTTCGAGGCCTTCTACCCCAAGCTTTCCGAGGAAGCGGTGATCGCAGCGGACAACATGATCGATCCACCTTCATCCCGCCCGAGCGTGCGCGCTTACCGGGCCGCCGTCACCGCAAAGGGCGACCTGCAGAGCGTCCTGCTGCCGATCGGCCAGGGGATTGAACTCAGTGTCCGGTGGAGCGCCGGCAACGGCAAGCTTTAGGGCGGATCGCAGGGCCCCAGCGGCTGGATGCTTCGATACGGGATGGGCAGGAGAGCAACCGCTCTCAACAACAAGTCAGCCGACCACGATACTGGTTGCGTGGTTCGGCAGCGAACAATCCCGACACGACGACTCTTCGGACGTTCCTTCGACCTTCTCCCCTTGAGGGAGAAGGATACGCAGCCTTGCCGCCGTGAGGCGGCTAGGCGCAGTTGGATGAGGGGTGCGGATCGTTGATCCGCGCGATCCTGCGGATCGCTACCCCTCTCCCAGCTTCGACTAAGGCAGCACGCTGCCAAGTCTGCGCATCCCTCTCCCTCAAGGGGAGAGGGTTTGAACGATGACCTCATTCCACAACATTCGCGTATTCCGATTACTCTAAACCACCGCCGTTCAGTTGCCAGTCGTTCATCTGCGCGTTTGTCAACGCGACCGAAGGCCTGTGCCCAGCCCGCAAGATGCGGAAAAGCCACAGTGCGGCGGGGACTGCCGTTTTCCGTTTGCGTCAAAGCGTGGCTCTAGCTCAGTCAAAGCCTCGGTCCCGGCGAAAGGATAGTGAGCTTACTAGCCAATGAAACGGGGCAGGCACTGAATGGGAGTCTTGCCCCCGTTTGCTTGGCTGTTGGTCATCGATCTCATCGTTGATGCCGCCCGACATTTCCGCCTGGTAGAGGCGGGGCGCGCGGCCTCCACGGAGAGAGAAAGAGATGACTGGCAGAGCCAGTAGGAGGGGAGTCTCTAAGATGAAGACATTTCGTCACGACCGTGCGTCCGCTTTGTCGCGCGTCAGCCTTGCGACCGGCACAATATTGTCCGGCGCGCTCTTGGTCGCCATGCCCGCGATTGCGCAGGATGCCGCGCCTCAGGGTGCGTCCGACAACAATGTTGCCGAGATCGTCGTTACCGCGCAGATGCGCGAGCAGAATGTGCAGGACATTCCGCTGGCCATCACCGCCATCAGCGGCGATCTGCTGGAAGCACGCAGCCAGACCCGGCTGACCGACATCACGGCGCAGGCGCCGAACGTCATTCTGCAGCAGAACCCCTCCGGCGGCGGCAACTCGATGCGCGCGTTCATTCGTGGCGTTGGCCAGTCTGACCAGAGCCCCTCGGTCGAGCCGGGCGTGGGCATCTATGTCGATGACATCTACTTCGGCACGGTCACGGCCTCGGCCTTCGACCTTACCGATCTGGAGCGCATCGAAGTGCTGCGCGGTCCGCAGGGCACGCTCGCCGGCATGAACTCGCTGGGCGGCGCGGTGAAGCTCTACTCCCGCAAGCCGGAAGGCGAAGGCGGCTATGTTGAAGTGACCGCCGGCTCGCTCAACCGCCGCGACGTGAAGGCCAGCGCCGATTTCACCGTACTGCCCGATGCCGTCTTCGCCCGCATCACCGGCGTGACGCGCAACCGCGATGGCCACGTTACCCGCTACGACTATGCCTGCCTCAACCCGAACGACCCCTATGTGCAGCCGGGCACCGGCGTCGTTCAGCCTGACGCCGCTGCGATCCCGAGCCTTGCCTCAGGCAGCAACTGCAAGCTTGGCACATTGGGTGGCCAGCAAATGCATGCCATCCGCGGCACGATCCGCATCGCGCCGGTTGGCAGCCCGCTCGATATGAATATTTCGGCAGACTACACCAAGGACACATCGCCCACGCAGGCTTCCGTTCTGATCGCCAGCGCCGAATTGACTGGCCGGCAGAACAGCAGCATCGCCTTCCAGGGCGCGCCGTTCGACAACCGCTTCGTGACCTATGGCCAGTATCGCCGCTCTGGCGCCGTGCTGAACGATCCTTATGCGACCTACGCCAATTTCTACGACCCCGGCGTAACCTACCGCGCGGCCACCACCACAACCACCGGTGGTCCCGGCACGGCAGGCGCGCCCAATGGCCCTGTGTTCGCCGAGCCCGCTGCCGGCGTGGAAGGTTGGGGCATCTCCGGCGAGATCAATTTCCAGCTCGCCGAGAATCTCGCGATCAAGTCGATCACCGGCTATCGCACCTATGATTCCAGAAGCTCCGACGACAACGACAACTCGCCCATTGCCTTCATCGGCGGTGTTTACAGCGACTTCTCGCACAAGCAGTTCAGCCAGGAACTGCGCCTCTCCGGCAATCTGATGGATGAAGCCATCCAGTTCACCATCGGTGGCTTCTATTACGATGCGGACACACGCTACAATGCGCGCATCCACACGCCGTTCTCGGGCTTCGGAGAGTGGGCTGTCACCCCCTGCGGTGGCGCGCTGCCGGCCTGCGTCGTCGCCAAGCCGACCTTCTCGTTCATCAACGACGATACGGCGAGCCTGAGCACTTATGCAGGCTTTGGTAACGTCGCCTGGAACATCACGCAGGCGCTGACTCTGGAAGCGGGCATCCGCGTGAGCCATGAGAAGAAGGACTATCTCTACAACCGCCTCAACCCGGACGGGATCGGCGACTATCTGCCACTCAGCAACGCAACCAATCCGCTGACCGGTCAGATCGGCACGTACAAGGAGACGCTGACCGATTATCGTCTGGCGCTCTCCTACAAGATCACGCCGGACATCATGGCCTATGCGCAGTTCGCGACGGGCTTCAAGGGCGGTGGCGTCGCACCGCGTCCGTACAGCTTCCAGCAGATCCGCCCATTCGGCGCGGAGCGGCTGAAGTCCTACGAGATCGGCTTCAAGGCTGACTTGTTCGACCGGCTGCTGCGAGTGAACGCCAGCGGCTTCCGCATGGACTACACGGATTATCAAGGCATTCCGCAGGTCTGCCTCGATCTCAACAACAATCCGTTGCCGCCAGACCAGGGCGGCATTCCCGGCCTGTGCGGGCAGTATCTCAACATCGGCAATGCGCGCGTGAACGGCTTCGAGCTGGAGACGACCCTGCGGCCGGCGGAAGGCTTCACGATCGACGGATCGCTTAGCCTCACCGACTTCAAGTTCACCTCCATCAACTATCCCACGACATCCATCGTCGTTGGCGCCAGCCGTCCTGGCGTCGGCAAGTGGAAGTGGAGCCTGGGCGCCCAATATCAGGCCGATCTGGGCGATGCCGGCACGCTGACGCCGCGCGTCGACGTCTCCTACACGGACGGTTATTGCGGCGACTTCCTCTGCACGCCGATTGCCGTGGTGGACAGCTACACGCTGGCCAATGCCCGGCTGACCTATGAGACGCTGGACAAGGACTGGTCCGTGGCGCTGGAAGTGACCAACCTGTTCGACAAGCTGGTCTATATCAACAAGTTCACGAACGCCTGGTATGCGACCGCCCAGCCCGGCCTGCCCCGCCAGTGGGCCGTGAGCGTCCGCCGCCGCTTCTGATTGCGGACCGGCGCCAGCTTTGAAACATAGGGAGGAGAGGGGTCAACGGTGCCCCTCTCCTCATTTCGTTGGAGCGGATGGTGAAGGGATATACCATGATCAAATTGAGACGTGCGCGAGGCCTGGCATTGCTGTCACTGGCCGTTCTGGCGGCCTGCGGCGGCAACGACGCCAGCGCGACAAATGCAGCAGCGCAGGCACCAGACGGCGTCACTGCCGATCAGATTGCGGCCTCCGCCGCCCAATATATCGAAGACAGCAAGGCGCCCGACAGCGTCGGCTCGGGTCCCTACAAGGCCATCAAACGGCAATATGAGAGCTTCCCGGGCTTCGTCGTTTATCAGCCGGAAGATCTGACGGCGCTTGGCGCGCTCAAGATGCCGGTCTACGTCTTCGGCAACGGCGCGTGCACGGAGGACGCCGCCCACTCTCGCCAGCATCTGCTCGAGGTGGCTTCCCATGGCTATCTCGTGATCGTGCCGGGCGGCATTTATAGCGGACCCGGCCTCACGGTGACCGCCGAAACCTGGGAGCAGCATCGCGACAAGACGCGCTACCAGCAGCTTGGCCAGGCCATTGACTGGGCAATTGCCGAGAACAAGCGCGAGGGCAGCCCCTTCAACGGCAAGATCGATGCCGATCATGTCGCCGTCTCGGGATATTCATGCGGTGGCATTCAGGCGCTCAAATATGCCGGCGATCCGCGCGTGAGCACATTCGTAATCATGAACAGCGGCCTGTTACCTGCTGACGGCCCGCAACTCTCCGGCGAGATGGCCGGGGAGAAGAGCCTGCTCGACAAGATCGACAAGCCGATCCTCTACGTGCTCGGCGGCGAGAAGGACATCGCCTATGCCAATGGCATGGACGATTACGCCCGGCTCACGCACGTGCCCTCGGCCGTGGTGAACATCGATGTCGGCCATGACGGCACCTACAACCAGCCCAACGGCGGACGCGCGGCTGAACCCGTCGTTGCCTGGCTGCAATGGCAGCTGCGGGGGGACGAAGACGCCGCCAAATGGTTTGTCGGCGAAGATTGCACGCTGTGCACCGATCCGGACTGGACCATCGCAAGCCGCAACCTGAAGGCACCCAACTCATGAGCGGGATGCGCAAGGGCAGAACGCCACTGCCTTTCACCCGCCTTGCGCTGGCTCTCGTGCTGATGACGCCGGCCGGTGCCCTCGCCCAACAAACCGCCAGCGACAAGGCGCTCGCCCAGCGCGTGCAGACGCTGGAGGACCGGGAGGAGATTCGCCGGGCGATCATTGCCTATGGCGAATATCTCGATGCACGCGATTATGCCGGCTATGCCGGTCTCTTCGCGAGCGACGGCACATGGTCGGGCGGCCTTGGCAGCGCCACCGGCCCGGCTGCCATTCAGGCACTGCTCGAAGAGAAGCTCGGCAAGCCCGAGCCCGGCTTCATCAACAAGCGCAACTTCCATCTCGTCACGACCGAAGTGATCGACGTGAAAGGCGACAACGCAATCGCCCGCTCGCGCTACATTTTCTACACCGCCGATGCCGAAAATCGTCCGGTGACGACGCTTGCCGGGCGCTATGTCGACCATTTCGTGCGGGAGAACGGCGCCTGGAAGATCAAGACCCGCACCAGCCATGGCGTCATTCCCTGGCGCGATGGCGACAATCCCGAGCGCCCTGCGCCGCCACCGCAGCTGCAGGGCGTCGTCAAGCCCTGAAGCCCCGGCTCCGCGATGGCGCTTGCCTCACTGCCGGTCCGGCATGGGGCACCATCGCGGGGCTCAACAAAACACCCAAAATTGCCTCCAAAATGGAATGCAAAAGACTTCCCCGGCCGATTGCTGATCCGCCCAAACATCGTTAACGCTCCGTTTAAGAAGTCGACGGCTCCTCCATTGGGCGCTCGTTGCCTTCGATAAGGGCAAACCGTCGGCAACGGCGGGACGCAAAGCTTCCGGCCCCATCGGGGTAGCGGGGCTACCGGAGGAAGCGCCTGAGCAATCGCAGACATCGTGCACGACCACAGTTGAGGATCATGCGGCCCGCCCGGGCAGCCTGACCGAAGCTTCTCGTGCGCGCGGTCGCGCTGCAAGATCATGCCGCTTCCTCTGACCGAACCGCGCCTGCCGCCGGTTTGCCCTCTGTAGATTTTGGACGTCGGTCTCACAGGGGGTTAGGTTATGCAGGTCAAGCATCTCAACGCGCGCGCTACCGTTCGGCAGGCTATAAGGGCCGGTCTCTTCACCAGTGCAGGTATCGTCGGCCTGCTGGCTGGCGCGTCCGCCCTGAGAGCCGAGCCTGGCGTGTGTGAAACGACAGGTGACCTCACCCTCTTTGCCTGCGACACCTCGATCGCCGCGCGAGCGGAATCGGGCGAGACGAGCCTGACCGTCACGGGCGCCAACCTGACCAACGGCAACATCAACTACAATCCGAACAGCGCCGCGAACGGTCCACTGGACATGGCGCTCACGGTGACGGATTCAGTCGTGAACTCCACCGACTATGGCGGCCTGAACATCTATTCCGGCAACAGTGGCGGCACCAATGTTCAGGTGACGCTGGGTGAGGACGTGTCGATCACCAGCAGCGCTGGCTATGGCGGCATATGGGTGCGCAATGAAATCGCCGGCGACGTCGACATCACGAGCGGCGCCAATCTGACCGTCTCCGGCACGGAAACGGGCGGTATTTCCGCAACGACCAACGCCGGCTTCGTGCACATCGGCAACAGCGGCGACATCACTGTGCTCGAAACGCCCAATGCTGCCGACTTCACCCAGCGCGGCATCTATGCCGACGGCGGGTTTGGTAACACCGAGCCAGGCGAAGTGACGGTAACGAACAGCGGCACAGTGAATGCACAGGCCGCTGGCATCCGCACCGTGAATTACAGCGGCCTCTCCAAGATCGAGAACAGCGGCACCGTCACATCCGTCAACAATCAGGCGCTCATTGCCTGGACGCCAAACGGCGAGGTGGTGATCGTTAACAACGCGCAGGGCGACGTTTCATCCCAATCAGGCCCTGCCATTCAGGGCGCCTCGCAAATCGGCGATATCACCGTCACCAATCAGGGTCAGGCCACCGGCACAGTGGGCATCACCGCGATCGCCGGTTTTGATGAGCAAGAACCGGGCAGCGGCACGTTGACGGCCACGGCAGGCAGCGGCGTCTATGCCCGCACGCCTGAAGGCGACGTGACGCTGATCAACAGTGGGCAACTCTCGAGCACCGCCAGCGGCCTCGATCTCGACAGCGCGAACGGCACCGTCGCGATCACCAACAGCGGTACGATCGGTGGGGTCGATGGCATCGTCACGAACGCCGCGGCGACGACCATCGTCAATTCCGGCACAATCAGCGGGACCGATGGCGGCGCGGCGATCGTCATGGGCTCGGGCGATGTAACGCTGGAGCTTCATGCTGGATCCACCATCGAAGGTCTCGTGCGCGATAGCGCCCCGGAGAGCGGCACCAATGCTCTGGTGCTCGGTGGCGGCACGGACGCCTCGTTCGACGCAGGCAGCATTGGGGCGCAGGCGCAATATCGCGACTTCGAGACGTTCCTGAAAACCGGGGAAAGCAACTGGATGCTGACCGGCGAAGGCAGCACGGGCTGGACCGTGGAAGAGGGCACGCTGACAGCGGGCAGTGATACGGCGTTCGGCGTTGGCCAGGCCTATGTCGTCAATGGCGGCACAGTTGACGGAGGCAGCCATTCAGTCAGTCTTGGCTCGTTGAACGGCAGCGAAGGCGGCACGGTTGCCACGGCCGGGGCGGTCACGATCACCGAGGATGCGACCAGCAGCTATGCGGGCGCCTTCAGCGGCACCGGAACGATCGAGATGGCTGGCGCGGGAACGCTGAGCCTCACGGGTGCCAGCGCCGACTTCTCCGGCACGCTCGCAATCACCAACGGCACCACGCAGATCACCGGATCGCAAACCGCTGCCCAGGTGACGGTTGGCGGCGCCGAGAGCGCGCAGCTGAATATCCTTTCCGGTGGCTCCCTGGAGTCCGACACGGCGTCCATCGGCATGAGCGGCACGACGGGAAGCGTCACGATCACCGGGGCAGGTGCCGAATGGGTGAACGGCGGGGGTATCCAGATCGGCCGCGATCCCGGTTCATCGGGTTCGCTGACCATCACCGAGGGCGGCGCATTCGAGACGGTCCAGGGCGGACTCTATATGGGGGCCGGCGGCGCGATCACGGTCAGCGGCGAGGGATCGGCACTGCGCATCGGAACGCTTCACCCGGAGCTGCCCGCCGACTGGGTCTCGGCTGACGGCTGGTTCAGCGCAGATGAAGGCAGCATCACGATCACCGACGGCGGCCTGCTGGATGCTGACGGAAGCTACATCGGCGGGGGCGGTGAAGGCACTGCGACGATGGTCGTCAGTGGCACCGAGACGGTTTGGTCCAACGGCCTGTCGCTCTACATCGGCGGCACGGGAAATGGCACGATCGGCCATGGCGACGTCACCGTCTCGGGCGGCGCAACCGTCACGTCCTACACCAGCGCGCTGGGGGTCGATACCGGCTCCACCGGGACGCTGACGCTGACCGGCGAAGGCACGACCTACACCGTGCTCGCCCGCGATGGCTTCGCCGGAAACATGCGCGTCGGCTACAGCGGCACCGGCACTGCCACGGTCTCCGATGGCGCCTTGCTGGCGGCGACGGCGCTGATCGACGTGGCTAGCCAGGAGGGCAGCAGCGGCACGCTGATCATCGAAAATGGCGGGCAGGTTTCCGGCGAATCCATGCGGATCGGCGGCGCGGAAACAGCTGTCGGCAGCGTGAGCGTCGATGGCACGGGCTCCACACTCCAGATCGGCAGCCGCCGGATTGGCGTGGGCGTCAGCGGCGAAGGCACGCTGATGGTGAGTAATGGCGGTTCCGCCAGCTCGGATGGCGCGATCATCGGCTGGGAAGCCACCGGCAAGGGCACGGCAACCGTGACCGGCGCGGGCAGCGAATGGGCCAATGACGGAACCCTCTATGTCGGCAATGTCGGCGAAGGCACGCTCAACATCGCCGAGGGTGGCCGCGTGACCAGCACGGACGGCTATGTCGGCACAGTCGCCGGATCGAAAGGCACGGTGGACATCAGCGGCACGGACTGATCTGGGATATGAGCGGCCTGTTCATCGCCGGCAATGAGGCGGATGCTGAATCCACCATCACGATCTCGGATGGCGGCACCCTGCGCGCCGTGCAGGGCACGCTGGGCAACCTTGCCGGATCGAACGCGACGATGACCGTCACCGGCGCAGGATCGACCTGGAGCGCCTATGATGATGGCGTGACTGCCTGGGCCGGCTTCATGAATGTCGGCCTGTTCGGCAGCAGTACGCTCAACGTCACTGATGGCGGCACGGTGGAAGCCGTGCGTCTCTACGTCGGCAATGACGTGGGATCGACCGGCACCGTGCTGCTGAGCGGCGAAGGCTCAACAGTCCGCACGCAGCAAGGCCTGTATATTGGAGCAGAAGGGGCTGGTACGCTGACGCTCACCGATGGCGCGCACATCGAGGCGGAGGCCATCAAGGTCGGCTATCTCTCCGGATCGACAGGCACGCTGAACATCGGAGCAGCGACAGGCGAGACGGCTGCTACTGCCGGCACGATCGATGCCGGCGAGATCGTCCTCGGCAGCGGTGAGAGCCTCCTAGTGCTCAACCACATCCACAGCGATTATGAGATCGCCGCGAACTTCACCGGCACTGGCGATGTGGATGTGCTGGCAGGCACGACGCTGCTCTCCGGCGATAACAGCGCCTTCGCTGGCGGCTTCTCGATCGAGGGCGGCAAGCTGATCCTTGCCAGCGTCACCAACGCTGTCTCCACCACTGTCGGCACCGAAGGGACGCTGCAAATCGGCAATGGCGGCACCAGCGGCTCGCTCAATGGCGACATCGTGAACAACGGGTCGCTGGTCTTCGACCGCTCGGACGCGCTTCACCATAACCGGGTCATTTCCGGCACGGGCGATCTGACCATCGCGGGTGGCATCATCACGCTGAGCGGGATGAACACATTCACAGGCGCCACGACGATTGACACGGGTGCCACGCTGGCCCTCTCCAATCAGGGCCGGGTGAACCAGTCCAGCCTGGTGACGGTCAACGGCACGTTCGATGTGACCGAGGGCAGCGCACCCCGGATCAACGACATCGCCGGCAGCGGCACGGTGTTGCTGGGCGACCCCGGAATCCAGATCGACAACGCCTCGCATGTCTTCTCCGGCCAGATCACCGGGAGCGGCGGGCTGTACGTCAACGCAGGCACGCTCACCCTCACCGGAGAGAACGACTTTGCCAGCGGCCTGGGGATTGGCGACGCCACTGTGCGGATCGGCGATGGCGGCACGACGGGATCGATCACGGCCAGCACGCTCAATTACGGCACACTGATCTTCGATCGTAGCAACGAATGGACCTACGCGGGCGCCATTACCGGTCGCGGCGAGATCGTCCACACAGGATCGGGCACCACGAACCTGACCGGCGGCCTCAGCGGCAATCATCTGATTGTCGAGAACGGCACAGTCAACCAGATCGGCGGGCTGGTCGCGCTGTTCGGTGAAGGCGCTGGCATCGTCGTGGAAGGCGATCACGCGCAGCTCAATGTCACCAATGTGGGCGCGCGCGCCACCAACACGGTCTATCTCGTGCGGGACGGCGGCTCGCTTGCCATCAATGGCGGCTCCATCAGGGTCGGCAGCTCTGAAGGCTCGGCGGGCGTGCATCTGCAATCAGGCAACGCCTGGGTCACCGGCACCACCTTCACCGTTGGCAGCGCGAACACCTATGGCGTGGTCGTCGATGCCGGCAACACGCTCACAGTGGCCGACAGCACGATCACGACGACGGGCCAGGCCGCGATTGGCGCACTGGCGCGCGACGGCGGCGCGCTGGCGATCAGCGGCACCACCATCGAGACCGAAGGCACGGACGCCTACGCCGCCTATGCCAGCAACGGCGGGACGATCACGCTCGCAAACAGCACGATCGCGACCTCCGGGCTTGTGGCCGACGCGCTGGTTTCCGATGGCAACGGCAGCCTGATCAGCGCCACGGACACGACGATCGAGACCACAGGCATCCAGACGGCAGCGGTCGTGGCCCGCAACAGCGGTGCCGTCGATCTTACCGGGGGATCGGTCTCCGCGACAGTGAACGCGGAAAATCCTGCAGCGGTCTGGGCCCTGCTGGCCAAGGACGGCGGATCGATCAGCGCGACCAATGTCGACCTTTCGCTCACGATGCTGGACAGCAGCCCCTATGTGACCGGCGTCGCCTATGCGATGGATGAGGGCAGCAGCATCACCATCACCGGCGGCACCGCCACCGCAAGCGGCAAGCGCGCCAATGGCATCTTCGCCTATAACAGCGGCTCGGTGAGTGCGCAGGGCCTGACCATCTCCACCTCCGGTGAGCAGGCACGCGGCGTCTATGCCAATGCGGACAGCAATGCGGCAGGCAGCGTGACGCTCGCGGACGTCACGATCAACGCGAGCGGCACGAGCGCGCACGGCCTCTTCGCCAAGCGCGATGGCGGCTCGACCGGCAACCAGATCGCAACGATCACGGGCGAGAATGTCGCGCTCGCGGTCGAGGGCGATCAGGCCAATGGCGTGTATGCCGCAGTCGGCGGTATCATCACGCTGAACGGCGGCAGCGTCTCGACCTCGGGTCTTGAGGGTCATGCCCTCCATGCCCAGCAGTTTGACGGCGGCATGACTGGCGGCGGTGTGATCACCGCGTCCGGCCTCACCGTGACCACCAGCGGGGCCAGCGCCTTTGGTGGATTGGCGGAAGCAGGCGGCCTGCTGAGCCTCACCGACAGCAGCGTGACGACCAGCGGCGAAGACAGCTATGGCCTCTACGCCAGGACCAATGGCGCGCTGGTGGTCAGCAATGCGTCCATTGTCTCGGGCGCCATCGGCATGGGCATCGCCAACGCCGGTTCGATCGACATGACCGGCGGAGACATCGAAAGTGCCGGCGCGTCTCTCGAAGCCTCCACCAGCGATGACGTGACGGCCACATTCCGCTTCAGTGGCACGGACCTGACGAAGAACAACGGCACATTGCTGGCCGTAGCACATCAGAGCGATGGCGACGGCAGCGGCGCGGCGAGCCTTTCGCTGCTCGATGGCAGTGCGGCCAAGGGCAGCATCATCGGCATCGGCGACGGCCAGCTCGATGTTCTCGTAAGCGAATCCAGCCTTGAGGGCGCGATCTCCAACGTCTCCAGGCTGACGTTGGACGGCGCGCTGTGGACCGTCACCGCCCTGCAGGGCCTTGGCGAACTGAACATCGCATCCGGCAGCACAACGATCAATACCGCCACCACCATCACACATGATGGCGCGCTGACCGGCAGCGGAACGCTCATCAAGAGCGGAACGGGCCGGTTCGCCCTCGCCGGAGACGGCAGCGACTTTGCCGGCACGACGCGGATCGATGCGGGCTCCGTTCTTCTCACCGGATCGCTCGACGGCGCTGTGACGATCAACGCGCAGGGCACGATGATCGTGGGCGATGGCGTGACCAATGGCGACCTGACAGCCAGCACGGTCAATGATGGCACGCTGATCTTCAACCAGATCGGCGACTATGATTACACGGGCGCGCTCTCGGGCAATGGCGGCCTCGTCAAGCAGGGCAGCGGCACGCTGCTGCTCTCCGGCGACTATGGCTACACCGGCTCGACCATTGTGGAAGCCGGCAAGGTCCGCCTGCTCGCCGAGCTGGACAGCGACACCGATCTTGTTGTCAACGACGGCGAGTTCGACCTGAGCGGCACCGACCAGACCGTCGCCGGCCTGAGCGGCACGGGCGGGACGGTGAACATCGGCACGAGCACGCTGACCGTCAATCAGGGCGCAAGCACCACCTTTGGTGGCGTCTTCACCGGCGGCGGGCAGATCGTGCTGCAGTCACCGGTCTTCGATCCTGGCGCACCGGTCATCTTCCACCTGACGGGAGCGAGCGTCGATTTCACCGGCGGGATTGACCTGCACAGCGTCCAGGTGCGCGTCAACGGTTCGATGGGCGGATCGATCTTCGTCGGCAACAATGCCGCTCTGGGTGGCAGCGGACAGACGAATGACATCGTGGTCGGCTCGGGCGGCACATTACTGCCGGGCAACTCGATCGGCACGCTCACGGCGGAAGGCAACGTCATCTTCGAGGCCGGATCGGCCTACGAAGTCGAGGTGAATGCCGAGGGTGAAAGCGACAAGCTGCTCGTCGGCGGCACCGCCACCATCGAGGGTGGCACCGTCTCCGTTTTGGCCGCGGCGGGCAATTACCGCTTCACGGGCGACTATGTGATCATCAGCGCCGAAGGTGGTGTGACGGGCACGTTCGACGATACCGATGTCGACCTTCCCTTCCTCACCCCTTATCTGCGCTATGACGCCAATGAGGTGGTGCTGACGCTCCAGCGCAATGATCGCAGCTTCGAGAGTGTGGCCGTGACGCCAAATCAGATCGCGGTCGCGCTGGCGCTCGATGCCAGCGATCAGGAGGCCAGCCTGCCGCGCGCAGTGGCCGGCCAGATCGAGGAAGCCGGCGCCGTCCGGGCCTTCGATGCGCTCTCCGGCGAACTGTGGGCCACCACCGGCACGCTCATGATCGATGGCACGCGCCGCATGGGCGAGATGGTCACCGGCCGCCTCGAACAGGCCGACATCGTGAGCCGGGCGCTGGCCAACTCCGGCACATCGTCCCGCACCCTGCGCGATGGCAGCACGGCGGTCTGGGGCCAGGGCATCGGATCGTGGAGCACGCTCAAGAGCAATGGCAATGCGATCAAGGCGACGCAGAGCACATTCGGCTTCATCACCGGCATCGACACGGCGCTGGGCGACTGGCGCCTGGGCGCGGCGTTCAGCCATGGGCAGGACAAGATCCGTGTCGACGGGCGCAGCAGCGAGGCAACGGTGAACAGCAACAGCATCGCGGCCTACGCCGGCGGTGGCTGGGGCGCCCTGCGCGCGCGGGTCGGCGCTTCCTACAGCTGGCTGGACGTGAACGGCACGCGCAAGGTGGTGTTCCCGGGCGTGAACGATGCGCTTGCGGGTGACTATAACGCGAAAAGCGCGTCGGCCTTCGGTGAGCTGAGCTACGCACTCTCGCTGGGCGCCGTGACAGGGGAACCCTTCGCCGGGGTGAACCATGTCCACCTCAAGTCCGATGGCTTCACCGAGACCGGAAGCACCCTCACCGCGCTGGGTGTCGAGGACAGCACCCGCAACGTCACCTACACGACGCTAGGTCTGCGCCTTGGCGGAGCGATGCCGATCAGCGCGACATCAGTGCTCACCCCGCGTGTCTCGGCAGCCTGGCTGCGCAGCTTCGGCGATGTCGATACGACCAGCCGGCACATCCTCTCGACCGGGGAGGCCTTCTCGGTCGCCGGTCTGCCCACGACCCGCGATACGCTGCGGCTGGAAGGCGGCCTGCAGGCCAACATCATGCCGGGCGGCTCCATCGGCGCCACTTATGTCGGCAACATCGGCGACCAGTGGAAGGACCATGGCGTAAAGCTGGGCTTCTCCTACAGCTTCTGAGCCCCACCACCGACAAACGAAAAAGGGCGCGGCCAACACCGCGCCCTTTTTCCGTTCAGGCAAAGCAGATCGCTTATTCCTCGCGATGATTGCGCAGCTCATCCCCACGGATGGTCGCCACATGCAGCACGTTCGTGGAGCCCGGCGTACCGAAGGGAACGCCAGCCAGAACGATGATCTTGTCGCCTGCGCCCGCAAAACCATGGCGCATGGCCATGCGCTTGGCCTTGCCGATCATTTCCTCAAAACTGCCGATATCCTTCGTCCGCACGGCGTGGACGCCCCACATGAGGCCCATGCGGCGGGCGGTATCCATCCGCGGGGTGAGCGCGAGGATCGGCGCGGTCGGCCGCTCGCGCGCGACACGACGCACCGTGCTGCCCGATGTGGTGAAGCACACGATCACCTTGGCCGAGACGGTGCGGGTGATGTGCTGGCTGGCCCCGGCAAGCGCGTCCGATGTGGTCGGGTCCGGCATCGTCTTGGTGAAGTGCAGTCGATCCAGATAGCCCGGATCATGCTCGACGCTGTGGGCGATGTTGTCCATCATCGTCACCGCTTCCTCGGGCCAGTCGCCCGCCGCCGTTTCTGCCGAGAGCATGACAGCATCCGCGCCGTCATAGACGGCCGTGGCGACGTCCGAGACTTCCGCGCGGGTCGGCGTGGGCGCCTTGATCATCGATTCCAGCATCTGCGTTGCGACGACGACCGGCTTGCCGAGCCGCCGGGCGCTCTCGACGATCTGCTTCTGCAATGGCGGCACCTCATAAGGAGGCAGCTCGACGCCGAGATCACCGCGCGCGACCATCACCGCGTCGGACATTTCCAGAATTTCTTCCAGCCGGCCCAAAGCAGCAGGCTTCTCGATCTTGGCGAGCAGATGGCCATAGCCGCCCATCAGCTTGCGCGCCTCGGCCAGATCGTCCGGCCGCTGGACGAAGCTGAGCGCGATCCAGTCCACGCCCGCCTCCACTGCGAAAGCGAGATCGCGGCGGTCCTTGTCCGTCATGGCCGCCATAGGCAGAACGACATCCGGCACATTGACGCCCTTGCGCGCCGACAGCGCACCGCCGACCTCGACCAGTGTCTCGATCGCATCGTCGCTGACCGACTGGACGCGGAGCACGAGCTTGCCGTCATCCAGCAGCAGCCGGGTGCCCGCATGCGCCGCTGCGAAGATCTCCGGATGCGGCAAGGCGACGCGCGTGGTGTCACCGGGCGCGGTGTCACGGTCCAGCCGGAACGGCGCGCCCTTCTCCAGCACGACCGTATCTGTCGCGAATGTACCGATGCGCAGTTTGGGTCCCTGTAAATCGGCGAGGATGGTGGTCGGACGGCCAAATTCCTTCTCCAGCCCCCGGATGATCGCCAGATTGGCGGCATGAACCTCGTGCGTGCCGTGGCTCATGTTGAGGCGGAAGGCGTCCGCGCCGGCGAGGAACAGCTTGCGGATCATCGCTTCGCTGCTGCTCGATGGGCCGAGCGTCGCCAGAATGCGGACCTTGCGGGTGCGGGGCGTGAGCTTCTTCATATGTCCTCTTGCCTCGGTGCGATCTCTGCCCACATGGCTGGTGCCGTGGCGGCCACGCGGCGTGGCCTGATGTTCGAACCGGAAATGAAGGTGCAAGCAATGACGATAGAGAGCCTCGATGACAAGACGGCGGCAGAAGCTTTTCGCCGGCTCGTCCACCATCTGCGCCACCGCACCGATGCCCAGAATGTCGATCTGATGGGTCTGGCCGGCTTCTGCCGCAATTGCCTGGCCGACTGGGTGGCCGAAGCGGATGGCACGCTGGACAAGGCGCAGGCGCGCGAGATCATCTACGGCATGCCGCAGGATGAATGGAAAGCACGCTACCAGACCGAGGCCACGGACGAGCAACTCGCCCGGATGAAAGCCAGCGTGGCGAAGAACGCGCAGTGAGCCAACCTGCGCCGCAAAAGCCGTTTCCCAAGCAGAAGGCGATCGCGTAAAGGCGCGGGCATGTTCGCGCGCAGCACCAGCACACATGTCAGATCGGGCAGCATACGCGGCCTGATGGCCGCGCTGCTGGTGCTTGTGCTGCTCACCCGCCTGCTTGTGCCCGCCGGTTTCATGCCCGCCGCGCAGAGTGGCCCTGCCGTGGTGCTGTGCACCGGCGGAGGCATGATTGTCGGCTGGATCGATGCGGACGGGACCGTTCACGAGAAGCAGGACGAGCAGAAGAGCGCAACGGATGCGCCCTGCGCCTTTGCGGGCGTCGGCGCGTCGCTGGACGGCGTTTCGCCCGCCATCATGCGGGCGGTCGGCAGCATCGGCCCGGCCTTGCCCCTCGCGACGATCACGGCTGTCACCATTGGACGCGGGCTTGCTGCCCCGCCACCGCCGCAGACCGGCCCGCCTCCCCAGCCCTGACGTTCGATCGCTGTCGCCCTGCGCGACACGTGTTTTCCGGCACGCCCCGCGCGCTGCCCGTCCAGGCTGACCCATCCATGATCCGACACATCTCGGCCCGCGCGCCTGCGCGGCATCTGCTCTCCTTCCCTTCCCCCTCCCCTGTTGCTGATGGAGCCACCCGATGAGCGCGCGGTCCGCAACGGGCAGCGGCTTCTATCAGGCCGTCTGGCGCTGGCATTTCTATGCCGGGCTGATCGTGCTGCCGGTGCTGCTCTGGATGGCGATCACCGGCGCGCTTTACCTCTACAAGCCCGAGATCGAGCGGCTGGTCTATGCCGACTGGTCGCATGTCGAGCCACGCGGCGAGCCGTTGGCGCTGAGCGCGATCATCGCTGGCGTGGAGCGCGCATCCGGCCAGCGCGTCAGCCAGATCATGCGCCCCGCCGACCCCGCGACAAGCTGGCGGATGACGTTGCAGGCGCCCGATAGCACCCGGAGCCTCGCCTTTGTCGACCCCTATCGCGGCGCCCTGCTCGGCACAACGCAGGCAGGCGGCATCATGCAGACCGTGCGCGATCTGCACAGCCTGATCATCGCCGGGCCAATCGGCAACGCGGTCGTGGAGATCGTGGCGGGCTGGGCGATCCTGCTGGTGCTGACCGGCCTCTATCTCTGGTGGCCCCGGCGTGGCAGCCCCGTGGTTGGCGTGCGCGGCGGCGCCAGCGGGCGTCTGTTCTGGCGTGACCTCCATGCCTCGACCGGACTGCTGGCGAGCGCGGTCATCCTCTTCCTCGCAATCACCGGCCTTCCATGGTCGGGTTTTGCAGGCAAGCAGTTGCAGGGCTGGGTGGCGCGCGCGGAGCTTGGGCGGCCTAAATCGCCCGGTCCCAATCCCTGGGAAGCCCCGGCAACACAGGCGCATCAAGCCCATGACCATGCCGTGAAAGACAGCCTGCCCTGGTCGATGCAGGAAGCCGCGCCACCGGTCGCATCAGCCGGCCATGACATTGGCGTGGATCAGGTGGTGGAGGTCGCCAGTACACGGGGGTTGAGCGCGCCATGGTCGCTCACCCGGCCCCTGACGAACAGCGCGCCCTATCTCGTCTCGCAGACCGTCACGCGGGCGCAGGATGCGCGGGTCATCTATATCGATACCGCGAGCGGCGCGGACATGCAGGATGCGCGCTTTGCGCATTTCGGCATCGGCGCGCGCGCCATCGAATGGGGCATCGCAACGCATCAGGGCCAGCAATATGGCGAGATCAACCGCACGCTCATGCTGCTCGGCTGCCTTGCCATCATAATGCTTTGCGCGACGGCGCCCGTGCTCTGGTGGAAACGCCGACGCGGTGGCCGGCTGGATGCCCCGGCACGGCCCGTCGATCGCCGCAAGGCGCGGGGCGTGGCGGCAATGATGTTGGCCGTCGGCCTGTGTCTGCCGCTCACCGGCCTCACCGTGCTGGGCGCGCTTCTGGTCGATGCGCTGGTCATGCGCGGGCGGAGCAAAGCGGGTGTCCCGACCTGAAGCCGCGACGAGCCGTTGCCAGAGGGGAACAGCGCAGGCATTTTCGCGTTAGTTCGAGGTTCCGGCGCATGAAACCCGCCGGCCGAGTTCGGAATGACAAAGGACAAGTTCGATGAAAAAGATCTTGATCGCCACTGCGCTCGTGGCGCTTGCCACGCCGATGGCACCGGCCATGGCGGACCCGCCGCCTTGGGCACCCGCTCACGGCAAGCGTGCCAAGGACCGCGACTACGGCCGCGTGTTGAGTCACAACGACCGCATTTGGCGCGGGGACGATGGCCGCTATCACTGCAAGCGCAATGACGGCACGACTGGCCTTCTGATCGGTGCAGGCGTGGGCGCGCTGGCAGGGCGGATGGTCGACACGCGCGGCGACCGGACGCTCGGCACCGTGCTGGGCGCCGTCGGTGGTGGCCTGCTGGGGCGCGAAATTGAACGGGGTGCTCTGCGCTGCCGCTAGGATTCGACATGTCCGACTCCGTTCGGGCTGAGCCTGTCGAAGCCCTGTCCTTTTCTGTTTGCGGTTCAGGGTAGAAGGACGGCCCTTCGACAAGCTCAGGGCGAACGGAGTGACTAACGGATCAAGGTTCCGCCTATTCGCCACGCCCTTCCGTCACCCTCAGGATGCCCAATCCCAGCCCCGGAACGGGCATCTTTGCCATTTACAGCGCGCGCCTGTCTCGCTAGAGGCGCCCGCCATGTCCATGATGATCGCCCCGATGATTGCATCGCCGATTATTACCAAACCGACCCGCATGTGCGGGGCGGTTCGGATGCGCGCGGCCTGAGGGCCACGATCAGCCGGACAGGAAGCCCCGCGAAGTGCGCGGGGCCGACTTTCCAGACGAAAGCCTGACCGCCGCGTCCTTCAACCAACAGGAAGGAACGTATAGATGGTTGCCCGTTTTTCCCCCGATGCCCGCCTGAATGTCGGCGTGGTCGGCGCTACCGGCCTGGTCGGCTCGATGATGCGCCAGTTGCTCGCCGAGCGCGACTTCCCGGTCGGCACGCTGCGCCTCTTCGCCTCGGCGCGCTCCGCCGGCTCGCAGGTCGAGTTCAAGGGCCAGCAGGTGACCGTGGAAGACGCCGCGACTGCCGACTTCGCCGGGCTCGACATCGTGTTCTTCTCCGCTGGCGGCTCCACCAGCAAGGCGCTGGCGCCGAAGGTCGCCGCAGCGGGCGCGATCGTGATCGACAACAGCTCGGCCTATCGCTCCGATCCGGAGGTGCCGCTGGTTGTCTCCGAGGTGAACCCGCATGCGCTGGCGAACCTGCCCAAGGGCATCGTCGCCAACCCCAACTGCACGACCATGGCCGCCATGCCGGTGCTCAAGCCCCTGCATGAGGCTGCCGGCCTCAAGCGGCTGATCGTGGCGACCTATCAGGCCGTCTCGGGTGGCGGCATGGAAGGCATCGACGTGCTGGCCCGCCAGATCGCCGCCGTCGGCGACCAGGGTGCAGCCCTCGCCTTCAACGGCAAGGCCGACTTCGTGCCGCAGCCGGAGAAGTGGGCGGTGCCGATCACCAACAATTTCGTGCCGCTCAATTATGTGCTGGGCGAGGACGGCTACACCGAGGAAGAGCTCAAGCTGCGCGACGAAAGCCGCAAGATCCTGGAGATCCCCGGCCTGCCCGTCTCCGGCACCTGCGTGCGCGTGCCGGTGTTCACCGGCCACGGCCTTTCGATCAATGCCGAGTTCGAGCGGCCGATCGATGTCGAGACCGCCCTGACCCTGCTCGGCAAGGCGCCGGGCGTGGTGGTGAGCGATGTCCCCAATGCCCTCGATGCGACGGGCGCCGACCCGGTGTTCGTCGGCCGCGTGCGCCCCGACCGCACGGTGGACCATGGCCTCGCGATGTTCGTCGTTGGCGACAACCTGCGCAAGGGCGCCGCGCTCAACGCCGTGCAGATCGGCGAAGTGCTCTGCGGGCGCGCATGACGCTCGTCTGATTTGAGACTGATCCCCGGTTCGCGCCGGGGATCAGGTCGCGCCGTGACGGACAAGAAGCACCGCCCGCGCAATTTTCTTGCGTTCCGCGCAAACACCCCCTATGTGCACCGCAGCATTCGGCGCAAGGATTAGTGATCCGGCGCAATCCCGAGCAGCGTGAGGCCCCGCATCTTGCACCAGGGCCGCCGGGACGGACGGATGCGAGAACCGCTCAGCTTCCTTATTCACGCAGGGTCGCCCGTTTGGAGACCACTGCTGCGCCCGCCCGCGACAGACGCGAGGGCCACGCACGTCATATCGAAAGTATATTCATGTCATTTTTCAGTGAGCTTGGCCTTGCCGAGCCTATCCTCCGCGCGCTTGAAACCAAGGGTTATGCGGACCCCACGCCCATTCAGCAGCAGGCCATTCCGGCACTCATGAAGGGCCGTGACCTGCTGGGCATCGCCCAGACCGGCACCGGCAAGACCGCCGCCTTCTCCCTTCCCTCGCTCCACCGGCTGATGAACAATCCGCAGCCCCGCAAGCCGGCCTCCTGCCGGATGCTGGTGCTCTCGCCCACCCGCGAGCTGGCGGCGCAGATTGCCGACAACATGCGCGGCTATGCGAAATATCTCAGCCTCAACGTGCAGGTCGTCTTCGGCGGCGTGCCGGTGGGCAAACAGGCCCGCGCACTCGTACCGGGCACCGACATTCTCGTCGCGACGCCGGGCCGCCTGCTCGACCTCATCGATCAGCGCGCGCTGACGCTGCGCAATGTCGAGATCTTCGTGCTCGATGAGGCCGACCAGATGATGGACCTGGGCTTCATCAAGCCGCTCACGCAGATCGCCAAGATGCTGCCCGCCGAGCGCCAGAGCCTGTTCTTCTCCGCGACCATGCCCAAGGCGATCGCGGAATTGGGCAAGCGCTTCATCACCGACCCGGTGAAGGTCGAGGTCGCGCCCCAGTCCACCACGGCCGAGCGCGTCGAGCAATATGGCGTGTTCGTCAATCAGGCGGAAAAGCAGGCCCTGCTCACTCTCCGCCTGCGTGAAGCCATCGCCTCCGGCGCGCTGGACCGCGCACTGGTCTTCTCCCGCACCAAGCATGGCGCCGATCGCGTCGCGCGCCATCTGGTGGCTGCGGGCATCGGCACGGCCGCGATCCACGGCAACAAGAGCCAGGGCCAGCGCACAGCTGCCTTGCAGGGCTTCCGCAGCGGCAGCATTCAGGTGCTGGTGGCGACCGACATCGCCGCGCGCGGCATTGACGTTTCCGGCGTCAGCCATGTGTTCAATTACGAGCTGCCCAATGTGCCCGAGCAATATGTCCACCGCATCGGGCGGACAGCGCGCGCGGGCGCGGACGGCATTGCGATCAGCTTCGTCGCGCCTGACGAGCGGCCTTATCTGCGCGACATCGAGAAGCTGACGCGCGTGAAGCTCGAAATGCAGCCGCTGCCGGAAGATTTCGTGGTGGAAGCAAAGCGCCTTCCCCTGCCTTCCAAGAAGGCCGTTGAAGAGGCCGTCGGCGGCGCTGGCCGTGGCAATGGCCGCGGTCGTGGCGACCGCCCGGCGCGAGGCCAGGATGGTCGTCGCCCGGAAGGCGAGCGCCAGCGTGGCCAGGGCAATCCGCGCCATCACGTGCAGCGTGAGCCTGGCGTACGCACCAACTTCGATCCACTGGCCGCGCATGGCGATGCCGCTCGCGCGCCGTCCAGCGAGCCGATGCCCAAGCGTCTGCGCCCGGTCTACAATACGGCCTCCGGCGACCAGCGCTCGCAGGACACGCGCCCCGAGGGTGATCGCACCCGCAAGCCGGGCGGCCCGCAGCGCCCTCGTCGCTTCGGCGGCGGTGGTGCCGGCGGCGGACGTCCGCAAGGCAATCAGGGCGGTGGCGGACGGCGCAGCAGCGCCGGTCGCTCCAACTGAACCAATGAGATTGCATGAGGGGGGAGCGCTGCTTCCCCCTCAGTGCAGATGGCGCAGCTTGTCCGGGTTGCGCATCACATAAATCGCCACGATACGATCGCCCTCGATCTCGAGGGCGGTGGTCTGCAATTCGCCATCGGCTTCCCGCGTGACGAAGCCCGGCAGGCCGTTGATCATCACAGTGCGCACCAGCTGCGAGCCATGCTTGCGGAACAGCACGGCCAGCGCTTTGTGAAACTGCAGGACGTTGCGCAGTCCAAGAACCTCCGCAACGGCAGCAGAACGTTTGCCTCCGCCATCGGCATGCATGCTGACATCGGCAGCCAGCAGAGCGCCAAGCGCACTCATGTCACCCGTGCGCGAAGCTGCGAAGAAAGCGCCGGCAATCTCCAGCCCGCGCTGCTTCTCGACATTGAAGCGAGGTCGCTCCGCACGGACATGACCACGTGCCCGCGCCGCAAGCTGACGGCAGGCCGCCGGATCGCGATCGATGGTGACGGCAATTTCCTCGAACGACACGCCGAACACATCATGCAGCAGGAACGCGGCGCGTTCGAGCGGTGAGAGACGCTCCAGCGCCAGCATCAGCGGCAGGGTGACGTCCTCGTCTTCGTCCTCATCCTCGATCATCGGTTCAGGCAGCCAGGGGCCGACATAGCTCTCCCGCTGCATCCGCGCCGACTTGAGCAGATCGAGACACAAGCGCGTGACCGTGCGACGCAAGAATGCCTCCGGCTCGCGCACTGAGGCGCGGTCGGCCCCCATCCAGCGGATGAAGGCCTCCTGCACCACATCCTCAGCATCGGCGACTGACCCGAGCATGCGATAGGCAACACGCACCAGCCGGGGACGCAGCGGATCGAAGGTGATCGCTGCGTCTTCCGGTAGATCCGGGGACGTGAGATGCCCCGACGCCATCAGGCCGCCAGCTTGCGGCTCGCCGGCGTTTCGATCCACAGATCGAAGCCGACCGCCAGTCGGTTCCAGCCGTTGATGATGTTGATGATCAGCGTCAGCTTCACTTGCTCTTCCTCACTGAACTGGGCGGCAAGCTGCGCATAGGCTTCAGCCTTTCCGCCATGCCCTTCCGAAATGCGCGTGAGCGCTTCGGTCCAGGCCAGCGCGGCCCGTTCGCGCGCGCTATAGCATGGTGCTTCCCGCCACGCCGAGAGCATGTAGATGCGCTGCTCGCTTTCGCCTTTCTCGCGCGCTTCGCCGGTGTGCATGTTGATGCAGTTAGCGCACTGGTTGATCTGTGAGGCGCGGATCTTCACCAGCTCGACCAGCGTGGGTTCCAGGCTGTCATTGATGGCGATAGACGTGCCCATCCACTGTTTCACGAGAGCGGGGGCGGCGGCGAAGGGATCGAGACGAGCAGTCATGGCAGAGCTCCTGTTCATGGGGTTTGCACAGGCATGACGAGCCAGCCACCGGGGATTGTGACATGCGCGCGATATTTTTCTGCCGCCCGCACAGTGGCTACCCGATCCGAAGCGATCGATGCCTAGACAGGGGGGCCGGGGGCTGGCTAGGACCGCGCATTCGATTCTGACACCATTCCATCGGAGACCTGCAGACATGAGCGACAACATCGCCGCCGACCAGTTGCGCCTTCTCATCGAACGCATCGAGCGCCTTGAGGAAGAGAAGAAGGGCATCGCGGACGACATCAAGGACGTCTATGGTGAAGCCAAGGCGACCGGCTATGACGTGAAGATCCTGCGCCAGATCGTCAGGCTGCGGAAAATGCCGGCCCATGACCGCCAGGAGATGGAAGCAATCCTGCAGACCTATCTGGCTGCACTTGGTATGGAGTAAGCCCCGAGGGTGGAAAGAGGAGCGGAGAGATGGCCGAAAATCCCTGGGGCAACGCCCCGACCGAGATGATCGTCACGACCACCAACAACATCGATGGCCGCCCCGTGCAGCGCTATTGCGGCGTGGTGACGGGCGAGGTGATCGTGGGCGCCAATCTCTTCCGCGATCTCTTCGCCAGCGTGCGGGACATCGTCGGCGGGCGCTCCGGCGCTTATGAAGAAGTGCTGAGCCGCGCCCGCGAGGAAGCTATGGCCGAAATGCGCCAGCGCGCTGCGGCGCTTGGCGGCAATGCCATCATCGGTGTCGATCTGGATTATGAAGTGCTGGGGTCCGGCGGTTCCATGCTGATGGTTTCCGCCACCGGCACGGCGGTGTATCTGAACGATCCGGCGTGACGCCGCTCAGGGCGCGAGCGGCTTGAGCTGCCCGCGTTCGAAATCCGGAACGGCAATCGGCGCGTCGAGCATCGTCCATTGCGTGCCAACCATTGCCAGCCAGCTTGTATAAAGATGCCAGTTGCCGCCGGTGCGCTGCTCCCACCGGCAATCCAGCGCACCCGGCGCATGGCTGACAGTCTCGCATGCAACGCCGCGAATGTCCTCAACCGCAATCTCGCCGCTGCCATGAACGCGGATCGCGTCGGACAGGGCCTGCGGGCTGGGCGCTGACGACCCGGCCTGCGCCATCAATGGCGATGCCATCAAAAAAGCGAGCGCGGCCAGCCCGATAGGAATGCCGGGGGCCGCGCTGCGCATCGCTACGTTACTCCGGCGCCTTGGCCACACCCACGAGGGCGGGGCGCAGCAGGCGATCCTTGATCATGTAGCCGGCCTGCATTTCATGCACGATCGTACCCGGAGCGGCTTCGCTGGTGGGCATTTCGATCATGGCCTGATGCTTGTTGGGATCGAGCGCTTCACCGACCGACTTGAACTTCTCGACGCCATGCTTGCGCAGCGCGCTTTCCATTTCCTTGCCGGTGGCATCGAGGCCGGCGATCAGCCCCTTCACCTTCTCGTCCTCGCGCAGCTCGGCCGGAATGGCCTCCAGCGCACGCGTGAGATTGTCCGCAACCGAGAGAATATCGCGCGCGAAGGCCGTCGCGGCATAAGCGCGCGTATCGGCCAGTTCCTTCTCGAGCCGGCGGCGGACATTCTGGGTGTCGGCAACAGCGTAGAGCGTTTCCTGCTTCGCGGTCGCCAGTTCCTCTTCCAGCACCGCGATGCGCCCGGCCGCAATCTCCTCCGGCGTCAGTGCCTCGCCTTTGCCCTCGGCAATGTCAGCGGCCAGCGTTTCATTTTCGTTATTGGTCTGATCAGTCATGGGCTTCCGTCATTTCATCAATTTACTGAGCGTTTGTGCCGTGAAATCCACCATGGGGACGACACGGGCGTAGTTCAACCGGGTTGGGCCGATCACACCGACCACGCCGACCACCTGGCCGCCGGGGCCGCGATAAGGCGCCGCTATGACCGAAGAGCCGCTCAGGGAAAAGAGCTTGTTCTCCGATCCGATGAAGATCTTGGTCGCCGCGCCGGCACGGGCACTGTCCAGCAGGCGCGCAATCTCGCTCTTGCCTTCCAGCTCATCGAGCAGCTGGCGGACGCGCTCCAGATCAACGGCGGACTGCTCATCCAGCAGATTGGCCTGCCCCCGCACGATGAGCACCGGGCGGTCCTCCGGGTCCCGGCTCCACGCCGCGACACCGCGCTCGACCAGATGACGCGAAGCCTCATCGAGCGCGCTTTCCTCCGCCTCGATCTGCCCGGCCAGCCAGGCCTGCACTTCGCTGAGCGTGCGGCCCGTGGCATGGGAAGAGAGATAATTGGCGGCTTCCACGAGCATGGATGGCGTCGTGCCCGGCGGCAGATCGACAATGCGGTTCTCGACCGTGCCATCCTGCCCGACCAGCACGGCGAGCGCCTGCCGATCCGAGAGCCAGGCAAAACCGAACTGCTTGAGCAAGGTTTCGCGGCGCGGGACCATCACCAGGCCCGCGCAGGCCGAGAGGCCAGACAGCAGCGCCGAGGCAGCGTTGAGCGCGTCCTCGATCGGCCCCTCGCCAGTCAGCTGGCGCTCGATGGCGCGCTTCTCGTCCTCCGATGGCTCGGCGACCTGCATCATGGCATCCACGAACAGGCGCAGCCCCGATTCAGTCGGCATGCGCCCCGCCGAGGTGTGCGGCGCGGCAAGCAGCCCCGCTTCCTCCAGATCCTGCATCACATTTCGGATCGACGCCGGCGACAGATTGAGCCCACTCAGCCGGCTGATCGTGCGCGAACCCACAGGCGCGCCGGTGCCGATGTAGGATTCGACGACGACGCGAAAGATATCGCGCGCGCGATCGCTCAGCAGATTGATGGGCGGGCCTGACATGGACTGTATGTAGGACGGCGCGCGGCGCTGGCCAAGTCGCAAGAGTGGCGCTAGAGCGCGGGCAAATCTCAGCGATACAAAAAGGACATGCTCATGCGCCCATCCGGCCGCGCCCCCGACGAAATGCGGGCAATCACCATGGAACCCGGCTTCACCGTTCATGCGGAGGGAAGCTGCCTCATCTCCTTCGGCGATACGCGCGTGCTCTGCACGGCCAGCGTCGAGGAGCGCGTGCCGCCGTTCCTGCGCGGCAAGGGCGAGGGTTGGGTGACGGCGGAATATGGCATGCTGCCCCGCGCCACGCACACACGCGGATCGCGTGAGGCGGCCAAGGGCAAGCAGTCCGGCCGCACGCAGGAAATCCAGCGGCTCATCGGCCGCTCGCTGCGCGCCGTGGTGGACTTGAAGGCGCTCGGTGAGCGGCAAATCACGCTCGATTGCGACGTGATCCAGGCCGATGGCGGCACCCGCACCGCCAGCATCTCCGGCGCCTGGGTCGCGCTGCGCATCGCGGTGGACAAGCTGATCGCCAGCGGCGCGCTGACGACCGACCCGATTCAGGCGAAGGTCGCCGCCGTCTCCTGCGGCATCTATCAGGGCAATCCGGTGCTCGACCTCGATTATATCGAGGACAGCAATGCCCATGCCGACGCAAACTTCGTGCTGCTCTCCGATGGCAACATTGCCGAGGCGCAGGCGACGGCGGAAGGCGCGACCTATGACGAGGAAGCGCTGCTGCGCCTGCTGCGCCTCGCCCGCATCGGCTGCACGCAGATCTTCGCCGCGCAGGACCGCGCCACGGGGCGGTGACGCCTCCATAAGCCGTTCGGGCTGAGCCTGTCGAAGCCCTGCCCTTCTTCAGAAATACGGCCCTTCGACAGGCTCAGGGCGAACGGGATTTTGACGAGATGAGAAAGCTCACACCCGGCAAGCTCGTCATCGCGAGCCACAATGAAGGCAAGGTGCGGGAGATCAGCGCGCTGCTCGGGCCTTATGGCATGGCGCCGGTCTCCGCCGGATCGCTCGGCCTGCCCGAGCCGGAAGAAACGGGCACGACCTTCGCGGAAAATGCCGCGCTCAAGGCACTTGCTTCCGCCACAGCCTCCGGCCTGCCCGCGCTGGCCGATGACAGCGGCCTCGACGTGGCCGCGCTCGGCGGACGGCCGGGCGTCTACACCGCGGACTGGGCGGAGCGCCGATGGTTCGAAGGCGAGCCGGGCCGTGACTGGTACATGGCGATGGGCAAGGTGGAAGGCCTGCTCTGCGCGCAGGGCCCGCAGGTGGACCGCAGCGCCGCCTTCGTCTGCACGCTGTGCCTCGCCTGGCCCGATGGCGAGACGGCGCTGTTCGAGGGCCGTGTCACCGGCAGTCTGGTCTGGCCGCCGCGTGGCGAGCGCGGCTTTGGCTACGATCCGGTGTTTCTGCCGGGCGGCGCCACGCAAACCTTCGGTGAAATGCCGATCGAGGCCAAGCAGGCCGTCAGCCATCGCGCCCGTGCGTTCGAGAAGCTGGTCGCAGCGCTGTTCTGAGCCGATGCGAGCCGCTCAGCGCCGGGCGTAATCCGCCCGCGCATGGTGGCCGTAGATATTCCCCGCGGGATCATAGCGGCAGACGAGCACGTCCACCTTGGCGTTGACCGCCAGTGCGCAACCAATTCGGCGGGTGCCGGCCCAGATGATCTGCGAATAATGGCCCACATCCGCCCAGTTGCCGCTGCGCGAAATCTCCGGCACCGGGCCATCGAGGTAGAGCGCGCGCTCCTCCAGCCAGCTCCCGGTCATCTCTTCAAAGGCATAAGCGCCGCGCGTGCCGGCCCACATATTCTCGCCATGGCTGCCTGAATCACCTGTCTTGCCATGGGCAGCGACCGGGTCCGGCTGCTGAGCCAGATGTGCCGCGCTTTGCGCTGCATCGGCGGCGAGTGCTTCGCTCCAGACCAGCGGCGCCACACCCTGAGCGATGCGCTCGCTATTATGTGCGGCCAACATGACGTCGCGGAAGTGAGATGCGCCCTGTGCGGCCGGACGGCCCTCGGCCTCTCCGGCATAAAGTGGCGCGGACGGCAGGACGCAGGCCATGAACAGGCACATCACTGACAGCAGGCGGCTTCCTCGTGCCTGTTCCGCCGCGCTCGCCGTCATTCGCGTCTGCCATTCCCCCTCGGTTCCGATCGGGAACCTTTGACTACATTAACGGCCGTAAAAACGGATTCTATAGGGAAAATCGCGACTTGAACGGCGGAAACACACGCTCTGCCGCTCGCCGGGCATATCCGCCCGGTCGCGAGGCGGGCTGACTTTCCCACGGCGCGCGCTATAGCGGCAGCCATGGCCTCCCCCGCGCCGCTTGCCCTCTACATTCATTGGCCGTTCTGCGTGGCCAAATGCCCTTATTGCGACTTCAACAGCCATGTCCGCGAGCGCGTCGATCAGGCCGCCTGGCGCGCGGCGCTGCTCACCGATCTGGCGCATGAAGCCGCCCTGTTGCCGGGCCGCACGCTGGGCAGCATCTTCTTCGGCGGCGGCACGCCCTCGCTGATGCCGCCCGAGACAGTGGCGGCGCTGATCGATGCGGCAGCAGGCCATTGGACCATGGCGGACGACATCGAGATCACCATGGAGGCCAATCCGAACAGCGCGGAAGCAGCGCGGTTCGCGCAGGTCGCAGCGGCGGGCGTCAACCGGCTGTCGCTGGGGTTGCAGGCTCTGGATGATAAAGCCCTGCATTTCCTCGGCCGCGCGCACGATGTGGACGAAGGGCTAAAGGCACTCGAAGCAGCGCAAGCCTGCGTGCCGCGGGTCAGCATCGATCTGATCTACGCCCGGCCCGGCCAGAGCGAGGCGGATTGGGAGCATGAGCTGGCCCGTGCACTGAGCTTCGGCACCGATCATCTCTCGCTCTACCAGCTGACCATCGAGCCAGGCACGCGGTTCGAGACGGACGTGCGCCGCGGCGCGCTGGTGCCGGCCGACGCCGATCATGCCGCCACGCTCTTCGAGCTGACGCAGGCAATGACGCTGGCCGCGCGCCGCCCGGCCTATGAAATATCCAACCACGCCGCACCCGGGCAAGAGAGCCGGCACAACCTCGCTTACTGGCGCTATGCCGATTATGCCGGCGTGGGGCCCGGCGCCCATGGCCGGCGCGGCGACATGGCGACGGTGCGCCATCGCAAGCCGGAGAACTGGATGGCGGCAATCGAGCGCAATGGCCATGGCCTTGCCGAAGAGCGCGATCTTGCGTCGGGCGAGCAGGCTTCCGAAGCGCTGATGATGGGCCTGCGTCTGGCCGAAGGGGTGGATCTGGCGGCGCTGAGTGCGCGTACGGGGCTGGATCGCACCGCGCTCGTGGATGGCGCGGCCATCGCGCGGCTCGCAGGTCATGGCCTGCTGGAGGAGGCGGGCGCACACCTGCGCGTCACGCCGGCGGGCATGCTGCTGCTCGACGCCATTCTGCCCGAAATCGTGGTCGCGAGTTGAGGCGGGGCGATGTGCGTCCTCGCTCTTGCCTGGCAAGCCCATCCGCACTGGCAACTCGTGCTGGCCGGCAATCGCGACGAATTCCACGTCCGCCCCGCTGCGCCCCTCGCGCGATGGAAAGCGCCCCCGCATCTGCTGGCCGGGCGTGACCTGCAAGCAGGAGGGACATGGCTCGGTGTTTCCGAACAGGGGCGCCTCGCGGTCATCACGAACCGGCGCGGCTATGGTCCCCCGCGTCCCGATGCCGCATCGCGTGGCGCACTTGTCACAGATCTGCTGTCCGGCAACGGTGATCCGGGGCTGGACACTCCGCAGCTTGCCGGGCTTGACCTTGCTCGCTTCAATCCGTTCAACCTGATCGTCGCAGACCGCAGGCGGGCGCTTTATCTCACCAACCAGCCCGAGCTAACGCGCGCCCAACTCGCTCCCGGCGTATACGGCCTCTCGAACGGCGCACTCGATGAGCCATGGCCGAAAACCATGCAGCTCAAATCCGCGATGCTCGACTGGCTGATGCGGGACGAAGAGGATGTGCAGCCGCTATTCGTCGCGCTCGCCAGCCGCACGCTACCCGAGATCGGCATGGCGCCCCGCACGCCCTCGGACGTGCCTCAGGAACCGCCCCTATCCCCGATCTTCATCGAGAACCCGGTCTATGGCACGCGCTGCAGCACAATCGTACTCATTGACGCGACGGGGCACGGGCGGATCATCGAGCGCCGGTTCGGAGCGGATGGGGGCGGCACGGGCGAGACAGAGCTTCGCTTCCGCTGGCCGGATTGAGCAACTGGCGATACCTAGTGTTTCTTAGGCGGCGTGGACAAATTCGTCGACCAGATGAACGTCGGTTTTTGAGGATTTGCATCTGAAAGCGGACAGTTCGGACACGGCGACATTGCGGCCAGCATTGAATCCTTTATTTGACGTCAAATGCGCTCGAGACCTCGCCCTCTTAAGCCTGAAGAGCGAGCGCTGATTGCCTACCTTTGGGAAGTAAACGAGTGCAGTAACGCCTTGCCGCCTGAGCTTCTTGTTGAGGAGCTACCCGACGGCGGTATGGGAAGCCTGTCATTTCTATCACAAAAACTCGAACGCAAATATGGGGGCGAGGCAGGCTCTTGCGGCTTCTACGACGAAGACGGCATGCAGGTCTGGGCTGGCTTGATTCTGGACCAAGACGGGGATTTGTTCGAACTTGATATTTGGAAGGTCGATTTCAGCCCACTTATCAAAATCCCTGACCCTTCTTCATTCTTCGACAAACGCGGACCGGTTTGAACGTCTGCTCCCCACGACAAATCAGCGGTCCCGATCTCCCTTGAGGCGCCCTAAAACCGGACACTGCCCGTTGCCTGAATTTGTCCACGCCGCCCATGAATCCGCAGATCAAAAAACGCTGTCCTACAGGGCGTCGCTTCTGCAAGGCTTTGGACATGGATGGACATCGCCGCCATTTGCTGAAAACCGCCATTGTCAGCGAGTACGCACGAACCGAAGAAATTTATCTACCCCGTAACCTTCGTAACCTTCCAGTTCGCGGCCACCTGACGAAAGATCACTTTTAACTAATCGACGGTTCAGGTTAGTTCGGCGATGATTGTCTCAGCCCTTCCCGCCCGAGTCCGCTCACTTCTGGGAAGGCGTCCACTTCGTGGGGGAGTTGACATGACATTGCCATTTTCCGTGCCGTCCGCGTTGCGCCGTTCCGGTGCAGGTCTTGCCATCTGCGCTGTTGCGCTCCTTCAGGGGGCCAGCGCCCAAGCGCTCACGATCAGCAGTTTCAAGGGTCAGGGTCTCGACCACATCTATGGCAGCTATGCGCCACGTGGTGACTGCACGAAGGAACCACGCGTTACCATAGATGACAGGGGCATGACCTTCCGTGCCAACGGTCGCACGGTCACCCCGCCACGCGTGGAATATTCCCTTACTTTTTTCGGCCAAAGCTATGAGGGCATCACCGCCGCTTTCATGCCTTTCCCGGTCAGCAGCAGCAATTTCGGGCCGGTCTACATGTTCGTCAACGACGACGAAAAACCCGGCGTGATCCGCTTCGAGGCCGATGTGCCACGCGGCCAGCGGGCCGATCCCTTCCACGCAGCGTTCACCGGCGCCGGCCTCTTCACGCTCTGCAAGGGCAGCGCCCCTGCCGGCACCCCGCCGCCGCCGCGCCCGGAGCCGGCCGTGGCCGTGCAGGGCATTCCGGCAGAATGGACCAATCTCGCCAGCCTCGTCGGCAAATATCCGGGCACCTACGCCAAGGACAATATCGATCTGTTCAACCGGGGCGCCATCGCCGCAGCGCTCAAGGCGCGCCTGGGGCCGAAGATGGACGCGCTGAAGACCAACCTCTCTGTGGTTACCCCCCTCAAGCGGGTGGGCAACTATTACTATCTGTCCGGCAATGCTCAGCACAAGGGCGGCGAGGAGCAGGCCTATGTGATGATCGACCCGGCGCGCCGCGCAGTGCAGGTGGGCTTGTGGGAGCGGGGCAAGCTGACCGTCTATGCGCCGCCAACGGGTGCGCGCCTGCCGGTCGCGCCGGAGATCAAGACCCTGCTGGACAACAGCCCGCCCGAGACGGCAGTGGCCCTGCCCGGCACGCCATGGGAAGTGGTGCCAGTCTCAGGCCGCGCGCCGATCGCTTATGTGAGTGCTGCCGGATCACCAAATATTGAGTCACTCAGCCTCTATTGCGAAGGCGGCAAGCCCTACATGGCGATGCTGCTCAACAAGCCCACAGCCGGGCGCGCCGTGACGATGACCTGGAATTTCGCGGGCCGGCTGGTGAATATTCCAGTCCAACGCGCCAACACCAGCGGCACGCAGTGGATCGGCGGCGTAACCGGCACGCCGCTTGTGCCGCTGCTGATGCAGCAGAGCGGGACAGTCATGCTGCGCCTGAACGGGCGACTGGAAGGCGAGGCCTCGCTCAGCAATTCCACGGCAGTTCTGCGCACGACGTTGCGGGGCTGCGTGCGGCTTTGAGGCGTGAGGCTTCGGGCAAGGCTGCGGAGGTCTATTCTCGCCACTTGCCGCGCCCGGCCTTCACCGACGCGCGTTTGGTCTTGCCCTCGACCCGGCGGACCTGCGAGGCCTTGGTCGGCTTGGTCGGCTTGCGCTTCTTGGGCACGATCGTCGCCTGCGCAATGAGGTCACAAAGTCGCTGGCGGACCTCGCGGCGGTTCTCGAATTGCGAGCGCGAGCCTTCACTGCGCAGGATCAACACGCCCTCCCCCGTCATCCGGGATCCCGCCAGCTCCGCGAGCCGACGCTTCACCGCTTCCGGCAAGGACGGTGACCCCGCAACATCGAAGCGCAGCACAACGGCACTGTCCGTCGTGTTGACATGCTGCCCCCCCGCACCGGACGCACGCGTGGCGCTCTCGAGAAGCTCGTCCTCGTCTATGCTGATCGAGCGGGTTATCTGAATGCGCGGCATGGCCTGTCATCGCCCGACGCCGGGCCGTTTCGCAAGTGCCGAATGCCTTTCCGGATGCGCAAAGGATCAAAAGGCCGCCCGGACTGAACGACGATATCCGTCCCGGATCGCCTCCCCATTTTCGGTCCGTATAGATTCCGGCGTCACTCTCATTTGCGAAGCCAGGCTCGCGCATGCCACATGTTATTCCGCGTTTGATGACACCGGAAGAGAGAGGATCGGCGCGGCAGCCGGTGAGGGCTGGGCCTGAACAGGCTGGGGTGCCGGCTCGGCGGCCGCCGGTGAACCCGCGGAAGGTGAGGATGAAGACGCGGGGCTTATTGCCCGAGCTGCGGGTGAAGCCTCTCGCTGCGCTCGCGCAGGCGTGCTCTGCTGCTGCGGCTGCCGCTGCTGCGGGGAGGCAGGACGGGAAGCCGCCTGCGCGGGGCGCGTTGCGGGAGCCGATGAAGCCGACCGCGCGGGGGCTGCGGCAGAAGAGGCAGGGGTAGCTGCAGAAGCTCGGCCCTTCGTCGCTTCAGCTGCAGCGGCATCTGGCGCTTCGCTTGTCTCGGGCGCGACCGGTTCTGAGGCGTTGACCGGCACGACCGCCTCCGGACTTTCCGTCACTGCCTCTACCTGCCCCGGCGGCCCCACGATGCCGAGCCGTTCGCCCAGCATGAGTGAACCGGCAGCAAAAAACGCCAGCGACATCAGCCCAACGATGCTCATGGCGGCGAGCCAGAGCGTTCCCATCCGGCGGACACGACGCGCGGACTCCATCGCTTCCTCGCTGAGCGCGCCGGACATCGAGACGTCCGTCCAGTCGGTCAGGGCGCGCCGCATCGATCCAGCCATGGGCACGGTGAGCGCGAGACCGACAAGCGCGGCGAGCAGCGCCATCATCACGCCCCCGAAAAATGTGAGGGCAATATGCGGGAACATATCGGCGCCAACGCTCTCGCGCGCGACGACGCTCAGATAGAGACCACCCGCATTGAGCAGCACGAGCATCGTGAGCGCCCAACGATACAGTGCCGAGCTCTCCTCGACGAGCCGCGTAAGTCCGCTCCCCAGGCGCTCGACGCTGCGACGGCCGACTTCCCGGCCCAGCGCCTGCATGTCCTGCGTATCGGCATCGCTGCTCTGACTTATTGGCTCCATGCCCACACTCCGCTCGTCACCTAGCGGCCTGAAGACCATGAGGCGGCGCGATCCGCAAGAGAGAACAGGGTGGCACAGGCCCCATCGCGGCCCTAGATGGGCGCTTATGCATGATTTTTCTCCCCTCGCCGGCAGCGACAAACCCGCCCTCTACGCCGATCTGATCGCCGCCGCCCGCGCCATTACGGATGGTGAGCCGGATGCCATCGCCAACATGGCGAATGTTGCCGCGCTGATCTGGCAATATGTGCCGGACCTCAACTGGGCAGGCTTCTACCGGCTGGTCGGAGACGAGCTGGTCCTTGGCCCCTTCCAGGGCAAGGCGGCCTGCATCCGCATTGCGCTCGGCAGCGGAGTCTGCGGAACGGCGGCCGCCACGCGCGCCACCCAGCGGGTGGAGGATGTGCATGCCTTTCCCGGCCACATCGCCTGTGATGCCGCTTCCGCTTCGGAACTGGTCGTACCGGTGGTTCATGACGGGAGGCTGATTGCCGTACTCGATCTCGACACCCCGTTGCCCGCACGTTTCGACGAGGCAGATGCCGCGGGTATGGAGGCCGTGTGCGCTGCCATTGCCCCTGCCCTGCAAGGCTGAGACACTGCCGAGGAACTGCCCCACTTCGGGACTCACGCTCAATTCACGCAGACTCGCCAAGAGGCTGAGGCGCTGATAATCTTCGCAAATCGCCTGCACTCAAGCGCATGGCCGCGAGGCGCAACATTGCAGCCGAGCGCTACAGGCGATCTGGAACCGGGGGGCTTTCCAGCAAGGGTCCGGCAGCTTTCGAGCGGCTGGACCCTAAGCTTTTCAGCGTCCGTCAAAAACGCGATTATTTGAGAACGCGGCCCTCGTGGTCCCGCGTCAGGCTCTGCTCGCGGCGTTCGCCCTCATGGCTGGCCGCTTGCCCGGCAGGCAGATGCAGCCGCTCCCACCCAGCGCGCCCGAGCTTTTCGATCGGCTGATAGCGGACCTTGTAATTCATCCGGTCCGACCCCTCGACCCAGTAGCCGAGATAGACATAGGGCAAGCCCGAACGCTGGGCGCGCAGGATGTGATCGACGATGATATAGCTGCCGAGCCCGTTGCGCCCCTCCCGATCGGGCTCGAAGAAGCTGTAGATCATCGAGAGCCCGTCACCCTGCTTGTCGGTCAGGCAGGCGCCGACCAGCGGGCCGGGCCGGCCATCGACGCCAGGCTCGCGATATTCGATGAGATAGGTCTCGACGGGCGTCTGCTCGACCATGTCGGCAAAGTCGATCTCGTCCATCTCCGTCATGCCACCGGTCGGGTGGCGTGCAGCGAGATAGCGCTGGAGCAGCAAGAATTGCTCATCCGTCGACCAGGGCTTGCAGGCCCGCACCACCAGATCGCTGTTGCGGCGCACGAGGCGGCGCTGCGTGGCATTGGGCTTGAACTCATTGGCGACGATGCGGACGGAGACGCAGGCCGTGCAATCCGCGCAGCTGGGTCGATAAGCGACATTCTGGCTGCGGCGGAAGCCGATGCGCCCGAGCGCGTCATTCAGTTCAGAGGCATGCTCGCCGGTGAGCTCGGTAAAGACCTTTCGTTCCGTGCGCCCCGGAAGATAGGGGCACGGGCCGGCGTTCGTCATGAAGAACCGCGGAAAGCGGAAGGCAGCGCTCACATCAACTCCCAGCGGCTAGACGAAAGACCCATGATTCAACGGCTCAGTGGACTATGCCTCTATCGTTCCAGTGTGAAAAGAGCATTTACCACGGATTTTTCTGCGTCCGATGGGCGCACATCCTGCCCGAACCACAATCAGGAGCCTTGCTTCTCGCGCCATCCTGATCGATAGTAAGGTAACGAATAATGGAGAGCCGTGCCATGGTGATGCTGACCGATGCCGAACAAGCGATGCTGGACGGTGCCTCCGGCGCGGCCACGCAGAAGGCCATGGAGTTGCTGATCCGCTATGCCGACGCGCTGGGCGCCGAGCGGTTCGTGGAAACCAACAATGTCGCGGGCGTGCCCGGCTCCGCGCCGCAGTGGGTGAAGGACTATTACGCGGCCGACGGCGGCGATTATCGCGCTGTCTTCTCGCGCTTCGATCTCGACAGCGACGAAGTGGTGCACGTGCCGCGCATGAACGCCTTCTCCTGCCATCTGCAAGGCGGCATGGACCCGATGCTCTGGCAGGAGCAGGGCATGACGGCGGAGGCGCACGACAATTTCGTCTCCGACGAGGCGGAAGTGGCGGCCCACGGCATCCAGATCCTCAAGACCTGCACGCCCTATCTCGCCGGCAATGTGCCGGTGATGGGCGAGCATTGCGCGTGGATGGAGAGCAGCGCCGTGGTCTTCGCCAACAGCGTGATCGGGGCGCGGACCAACTGCGAAGGGCGCGAGTCGACCAGCGCGGCGATGCTGGCCAAGCGCATTCCGGATTGGGGCTTCCACCGCGACGACTTCCGCAAGGGGCAGCACAGCGTGGACGTGCAGGTGCCGGTGGACAGCATCTTCGAATGGGGGATGCTCGGCTATTTCGTGGGCGATGCAGTGCAGGACACGATCCCCGTGATCACCGGCGACATCAGCGAGGCAAGCCTCATTCGCCACAAGCATTTCGGCGCGGCGGCGGCCTCCTCTGGCGGGGTCGAGATGTATCACATGGTCGGCATCACGCCCGAGGCGCCGAGCGTGGAGGTGGCGTTCGGGGACGCGCCCAAGGGCGAGCGGTTCGTCTATGACGCCGCCGCCCGCAGGCGCATCTACGAGACGCTGAACAGTGTCGGCGCCAGCGAGGATGTCGATTATGTCATGCTCGGCTGCCCGCATTATTCGATCGAGCAGATCGCGCAGGTCTGCGCGCTCATCGAGGGGCGCAAGGTTAGCCCGAACAGCGCCTTGTGGGTATTCACCAGCCGCGCGGTGAAGGCCACGGCGGACGCCAACGGCTACACCAAGATCCTGCGTGACGCGGGCGCTTACCTGATGACCGACACCTGCTCGGCGATCAGCCAGGCGGTGCCGAAGGGCACCAGGGTCGCCGCGCTCGATAGCGCCAAGCAGGTCCATTATCTGCCCGCGATGATGGGCATCGAAGGCTGGTACGGCACGACCGCCGACTGCGTGGAGGCGGCGTGTACCGGCAAGTGGAAAGGAAGGCTGGCATGAGCGACGTTCTGGACAAGCCCCGCCTCGTCATCCGCGGCCGCGCCGTGGTGCCGGGCATTGCCGAGGGCGAGGCGCTGGTGACCCGCGAGACGATCTCCGGCTGGGGCGGCGTCAACCCGATGACCGGCACGGTGATCGAGAGCCGCCACGAGCTCAGGGGCCAGAGCTTCGCCGGCAAGGTGCTGGTCTTCCCCGGCGCGAAAGGCTCCTCGGGCTGGTCGAGCATCTTCCACATGTCCAAGCTGCGGGGCGCCTCGCCGGTGGCGATGGTGTTCAACATCATGACCACCAAGGCCGCGCTGGGCGCCGTGGTGATGCGCACGCCGACGGTGACCGAGTGCGATCAGGACCCGCTCGACGCCATCCGCACCGGCGACTGGTTGCGCGTGGATGGCGATGCCGGGACGATTACGGTGTGGGACCGCAAGCCGGGGTGAGCGGTAGACGGCGAGGTCAGCGTTCCTCCCCGTCATTCCCGCGAACGCGGGAATCCAGCTTCGACATTGCATCCGTAGCGCAGACGTGGACCTGGATTCCCGCGTTCGCGGGAATGACGAGAAAAGAATAGGGGATGTCGGCGTTTCGACGCTGCCCGCAGCTTAGGTTAGCCGCCCGCTCCCGCTTTACCGCCGGGCCATGATGCTCTGCGCCACCGCTTCGGCGACCTTGATGCCGTCCATCGCGGCCGAGAGGATGCCGCCGGCATAGCCTGCGCCCTCGCCGGCGGGGAACAGACGCGCGACATTGAGGCTCTGATAATCCTTGCCGCGGGTGATGCGGATCGGCGAGGAGGTGCGCGTCTCCACGCCGGTCATCACCACGTCCGGGTGATCGTAGCGCGCGATCTGGCGGCCGAAGGCGGGGATCGCCTCGTGGAAGGACTCCAGCACGAAATCCGGCAGGCAGGCGGCGAGGTCCGTCATCCTGACGCCCGGCTTGTAGGAGGGCGTGATGCTGCCCAGTTCCGTCGAGGCGCGCCCGGCCAGGAAATCCCCCACCTTCTGCCCCGGCGCGCAATAGTTGGAGCCGCCCGCGACGAAGGCCAGCGACTCCCAGTGGCGCTGCAGCGCGATGCCCGCCAGCGGTCCGTCCGGATAATCGCGCGCGGGATCGATGCCGACCACAAGGCCCGAATTGGCATTGAACTCGGCGCGGGAATATTGGCTCATGCCATTGGTGACCACGCGGCCTTCCTCGGAGGTCGCCGCGACTACCCGGCCGCCCGGGCACATGCAGAAGCTGTAGACGGTGCGTCCGTTGGCGCAGTGATGGCTGAGGCTATAGGCCGCTGCGCCGAGCACCGGATGTTTGGCATAACGCCCATAGCGCGCCTCATCCACCCAGGCCTGCGGATGCTCGATGCGCACGCCGATGGAGAAAGGCTTGGGCTCGATGAACACGCCGCGCTCGTGCAGCATCTCGAAGGTCGGCCGAGCGCTGTGGCCGACGGCGAGGACGACATGATCGGCCTCCAGAAAGCTGCCATCGTGCAGATGCAGCCCGCGCAGGGCCATGTTGCCATCCGGGCTGCGATCCAGCTCCAGCCCGTCCACCCGCGTCTGCCAGCGATATTCGCCGCCAAGCCCCTCGATGGTGCGGCGCATGGATTCGACCATGGTGACGAGGCGGAAGGTGCCGATGTGCGGATGCGCCTCGGTGAGGATGTCCTCCGGCGCACCGGCGCGGACGAACTCCTCCAGCACCTTGCGGCCGAGGAAGCGCGGGTCTTTCACCCGGCAATAGAGCTTGCCGTCCGAGAAGGTGCCCGCCCCGCCCTCGCCGAACTGGACATTGCTGTCCGGGTTCAGTTGCGAGCGGCGCCACAGGCCCCAGGTATCCTTGGTCCGCTCCCGCACCACCTTGCCGCGATCCACGATGATCGGGCGGAAGCCCATCTGCGCGAGGATCAGCCCCGCGAACAGCCCGCACGGCCCGGCGCCAATGACGACCGGGCGCAGGCCAGACCAGCCCTCCGGCGCGCGGGCGACGAAGCGATAATCCGTATCCGGGCGCGGGCGCACATCCTTGTCGCCCGCGAACCGCGCCAGCACGGCGGCTTCATCCCGCAGGGCGACGTCCACGGAATACACGAGCAGGATCGCGCTCTTGCGCCGCGCATCATTGCCCCGCCGCACGACCTCATGGTTGAGCAGATCGGCCTGCGGAATACCAAGGCGCGCGGCGATGGCGGGCGCGAGAGCGTCGTCCGGGTGATCGATGGGAAGGGTAAGGCCGGTCAGGCGGATCATAAAGCGGCCCTAGCGCGTGTGAGGCGGGAGGGGAATGGGGTGTTGGATTGGCCTCGTCAGCGGCGAGCAGCGGCTTTGCGAGAACCGGACTTTGATCTATCCAATATTCATGACTGAGAGCGGCTATAAGGGCGGACCAACTGTGGAGGGACGATGGGGCTGCTTTGCCTCGGTCCTCGTAGGGACTCCCGTCTTCATGTTTCTTCTTCTCGCCGATGCCTTGGGCGATTGCGTACAAGATATTCCATGCAAGAAGGGCTTTTTGACCCAAGTTCTGCTGCCCTCGTCCGTGATTGCAGTGTGCGTGGGATTGCTCGTCCAGTGGGCAGTGAAGATGGCTAGAGACAACAACCGCTGAGGAGTGGCGGAGCCGTTGCGCGGGTGCGCCCTACTCCCCCTCACCTTTCAACGTCTCCGCCACCAGCGGTCCGACCCGTCCCACAATCTTCTCCACGCCTTGCGGGTTGGGGTGGATGCCGTCGGGCAGCATGAGGGTGCGGTCGCCGATCACGCCATCGAGGAAGAAGGGGTAGAGCGGCGCGTCATACTTCTTCGCGAGATCGGTGAAGATCGGATTGAAGGCGCTGGCATAGTCCGTCCCCATGTTGGGAGCGGAGACCATGCCGGTGAGCAGGGCGGGGATGCCGCGCTTTTGCAGCTCGGCGAGGATCGCGTCGAGATTGGCGCGCGTTTCCTTCGGCTCCAGGCCGCGCAGCATGTCGTTGCCGCCGAGGCCGACGATCACGAGGTCCGGCTTGCGCTCCAGCCCGTCGAGCGTGAAGGCGAGGCGCTGGCGGCCTGCCGCGGTGGTATCGCCCGAGACGCCGGCATTGATCACTTCAGCCGGAACGCCCTGCCCTTCCAGCGCGCGTTCAAGAACCGGGGCAAAGCCCTCCCGCGCGCCGAGATTATAGCCGGCATAGAGACTGTCCCCGAACACCAGCACCAGCTTGCGATCCGCGACCGGCGCGGCTGCATTGGCGGCGTTCTGTGCCGTGTTGGCGACCGGCGCGGGCTGGGCCTGATTGTCGGAACTTTGTGGAGAGCAGGCCAGCAGTGCTTGGCCAAGCGCCAATGAGACACCATAACGATAAAAATCCTTAGCCACGCGAGGCCCTTTCCGCATGCATGCACCCATTGATGCCTCCCATATCGCGATCCGCGCCCGCAATGTCACCCTCTCGCTCGGCACGGGCGAGGCGAAGGTGGACATCTTGAAAGGCGTGGACCTGGACATAATGCGTGGGGAAAGCATTGCGATCCTCGGTGCGTCCGGATCGGGCAAATCCTCGCTGATGGCGGTGCTCTCCGGCCTGGAGCAGGCGAGCGGGGGCAGCGTGAGCGTGGCGGGCACGGATTTCAGCACGCTGGATGAGGATGGGCTGGCGCGAGCGCGGCGGGGGCAGATCGGCATCGTGCTGCAGGCCTTCCACCTGCTACCGACGATGACGGCGGTGGAGAATGTCGCGGTGCCGCTGGAGCTGGCGGGGCTTGAGGATGCCTTTGGGCGCGCGCGCGAAGAGCTGACCGCCGTGGGGCTGGGGCATCGGGTGGATCATTATCCCGCCCAGCTTTCCGGCGGGGAGCAGCAGCGCGTGGCGATTGCCCGCGCGGTGGCGCCGGGGCCGCAGATCATCTTTGCCGATGAGCCGACGGGCAATCTGGACGGGCATACTGGCGCGGCGATCATTGATCTGCTGTTCACGCGGCAGCAGGCGAGCGGGGCGACGCTGATTATCATCACCCATGATCCCGACCTGGCGCAGCGCTGCGACCGCATCGTCGAGATGCGCGACGGGCTGATCGTGGAGGGCGCGCCCGCATGAGGGCGCCGATGAGGACTTTGGGCCTGGGGGCGAGCTGGTCGATTGCCCGGCGCGACCTGAATGCGGGCCTGCGGGGATTGCGGCTGCTGTTCGTCTGCCTGTTCCTGGGCGTGGCGACGCTGGCGGCAATCGGCAGCCTGACGACCTCCATCACCAGCGAGATCAGCGCGCGGGGGCAGACGATCCTGGGCGGCGACATCGAGGCGCGGATGAGCCAGCGCGAGGCGAGCGAGGCCGAGAAGCAGACGCTGCGCGCGCTCGGGCCGATGAGCGAGACGATCCGGCTGCGGGCGATGGCGAATGCGGTAGGGTCCAATGCGGTGGGGGGGCCGGGCAGCGATGGGCCTGCGGCGGTGCTGACCGAACTCAAGGGCGTCGACGGCGCCTATCCGCTTTATGGCAAGCTGCTGCTGCGCGCGGGGACCTATGCGCCGCTCGCGCCCGACCGCATCCTGATCGGCGAGGCGCTGGCGGAGCGGCTGGAGGTCAAGCCCGGCGACGCGCTGCGCTATGGCACGGCGACGTTCACCATATCCGGTCTCATCGCCGAGGAGCCGGACCGGGTGGGCGAGGGCTTTACGCTCGGGCCGGTGGCCATCGTCTCGCTCGACGGGCTGCGGCGCACCGGGCTGATCCAGCCGGGCAGCCTCTATGAGAGCAAATATCGCATCCGTGTGGCGCCCGGCACCGATGTCGAGGCGCTGCGCGAGCGGCTGGAGGACGAGCATGCCGAGGCGGGCTGGTCGTTCCGCGACCGGGAGAATGCGGCGCCGGGCACCAGCCGGTTCATCGAGCGGATGGGGCAGTTCCTCAGCCTGATCGGCCTCACCGCGCTGGTCATCGCGGGCATCGGGGTGAGCAACGGCGTCTCCTCTTACCTCGCGATCAAGCGCGGCGGCATCGCGACCTTCAAGGTGCTGGGCGCGACCTCGGCGGATATCGAGCGCATCTACCTCATGCAGATCGGCACGGTGGCGGCGATGGCCATTGCCTGCGGGCTGATCGCGGGCGCGCTGCTGCCGCCGGCGCTGATCGCCGTGCTGGGCGATGTGCTGCCGGTGCAGCCGGGGTTCCGCATCCATCCGCTGCCGCTGGTGACGAGCGCGGCCTATGGGCTGCTGATCGCCTATATCTTCACCCTGCCTCCGCTCGACCGGGCACGGACGCTGCCGGTTGCCGCGATCCTGCGCGCGCATGTCGAGCCGCGTAGCCGGCTGGACCGGCGCAGCGTCGCCGGCGTGGTGCTGGGCGTGCTGGCGGTGCTGGCCATTGCGCTCGGCACGGCGCGCGAGCCCCTGTTCTCCGCCGCAGTGCTGGGTGCGACGGCGGCGGTGCTCGGCCTGCTGCTGCTGCTCGGCTGGGGGATCAGCGCGATTGCCCGGCGCGTGCCGCGCCCGCGCCGGCCGCTCTGGCGCCTCGCCATCGCCAATCTCTACCGGCCGGGCGCGCAGACCAGCGCGCTGGTTATTGCGCTCGGCCTTGCGCTCACCTTGTTCGTGACGCTGGCGGGCGTGCAGACCAGCCTCACCGCCGAGATCGACCGGACGGTGCCGCAAAAGGCGCCCAACCAGTTCGTGCTCGATATTCCCTCCGATCAGGAAGCGCGCTTCCGCGCCATTGTCGCGCAGCAGGCGCCGGCGGCTGAGCTGAACGTCGTCCCGGCGCTGCGCGGGCGCATCGTCGCCTATGCCGGGCAGCGCGTCGCCGACATGGAGACGCCGCCCGAAGGCGCCTGGTTCCTGCGCGGCGAGCGCGGCGTGACCTACAGCGCCACCCTGCCGGAAGGGAGCGATCTGGTCGCGGGGCAATGGTGGGCGCCCGATTATGCCGGGCCGCCGCTCATCTCGCTGGACGAGGAGGCTGCCAAGACCCTCAACCTCAAGATCGGCGACAGCATGACGGTGAGCGTGCTCGGCCGCGAGATCGAGGCGAAGATCGCCTCGCTGCGCAAGGTGAACTGGGACAGCATGGGGTTCAATTACGTCATGGTCTTCTCTCCCAGCGCCCTGGCGAGCGCGCCGCACAGCCTCACCGCCACCATCACCATGGACGAGGCACAAGGCCCGGGCGTGACGCGGGCGCTGCTGGCGGCCTTCCCCGGCGTCTCCGTGATCGCGGTGGCAGAGGTGGTCGAACAGATCAGCGGGTTGCTGGAGCAGATGTCCGGCGCCATCGTGGCGGCGGCCTCCATCGCCATCTTCGCGGGCGTGGCGGTGCTGATCGGCGCCATCGCCGCCTCCCGCCAGGCGCGCAGCTATGACAGCGTGATCCTGAAGACCTTGGGCGCGACGCGCTGGCAGATCCTCGGCACGCAGGCGATGGAATATGCCCTGCTCGCCGCGACGCTGGCGCTGGTCTCGCTGGCGCTCGGCATGGGCGCGGCGTGGTATGTGATCGTGCAGGTCTTCGAGTTCGGCTGGGCGCCGGACTGGGGCGTGGTGCTCGCCACGCTGGCCGGCGGCGCCATCATCACGCTGGGCATCGGCCTCGCCGGCTCGATCCCGCTGATGTCGCTGCGGCCCTCACGGGCGCTGCGGGAGTTGTGAGTGCAGCTGGTTGGCCGGTGTGGACGGAGGCGGCCTGATCGGACCGCCGCTTTCATGCGCGGTGGTTAGAGCACGGTACGTCTGAACAGTTGTGGAGAGCGGTTGTTCTCCTACCCACTCCGTTCGGGCTGAGCTTGTCGAAGCCCCGTCCTTCTCCTTTGAAACGCTGGCAGAAGAAGGACAGCCCTTCGACAAGCTCAGGGCGAACGGAAGGTGGGGAAATGGTCGCTATGTCGTCCTGTCCAAACAGGCAGCTTTTGGCGCTCCCTTATGAAGAGCGGGCATCTGATTTTCCGCGCGACCCAACCGTCCCCGTTCGCGGGATAGGGCTGACGGGCCCGCTCAGAACAGCTGATCGAACGCCGTTTCCAGCCGCTTCAAACTCGCCGGCACGTCCTTGAGCTTGTCGAGCCCGAAGAGGCCGATGCGGAAGCTGCGATAGTCCGGGCCTTCATCGACCATGAGGGGGACGCCGCCGGCGACCTGCAGGCCGAGGGCGGCGAAGGGCTTGCCGGTCTGCATGGCCGGATCCTCGGTGAACACCACGACCACGCCGGGCGCGGCGAAGCCATCGGCGGCGACGGATTTAACGCCCCGGTCAGCCAGCATGGCGCGCACGGCGTTGCCCTGCTCCCATTGCGCGGCGCGCAGCGTCTCGAAGCCGATCTGCCTGGTTTCCATCATCGCCTTGTGGAAGGTGCGCAGCGCATCGGTGGGCATGGTGGCGTGATAAGCATGGCCGCCGTTCAGATAGGCTTCCATGATGCTGTTCCACTTGGCGAGATCGATCGCGAAGCTGGTCGACTGGCGGGCGCGGCAGCGCTCGAGCGCGGCGGCGTTCATCATCACCAGACCGGCCGAGGGCGGCGCGGACCAGCCCTTTTGCGGGGCGGAAATGAGGATGTCGACGCCGCAGACCGCCATGTCCACCCAGATGCAGCCCGATGCGATGCAATCCAGCACGAACAGGCCGCCGACCTCATGCACGGCATCCGCCACGGCGCGGATATAATTGTCCGGCAGGATCATGCCCGAGGCGGTCTCGACATGCGGGGCGAAGACGACGGCGGGCCGTTCGGCGCGGATGGCGGCCACCACCTCGTCGACCGGCGCGGGCGCGAAGGGCTGGTCCGCGCCGCCATTGCCGATGCGGCGGGCCTTCATCACCGTCTCCGACGCGGGGATCGATCCCGCCTCGAAAATCTGTGTCCAGCGATAGGAGAAGAAGCCGTTGCGGATGACGAGCACCTTCTCGCCGGTGGCGAACTGGCGCGCCACCGCTTCCATGGCGTAGGTGCCGCCGCCGGGGACGACCACCGCGCGCTCCGCCCCGTAGACCTCGCGCAAGGTCGCATGAATGTCCCGCATCACGCCCTGGAAGGCCTGGCTCATGTGATTGAGCGAGCGGTCCGTGAAGACGACCGAATATTCGAGCAGGCCATCGGGATCGATATCGGGGCGCAGGGCGGGCATGTCTTTCTCCTAGCTTCGGGCCGCGCGGCGGCAGCACGTCTGCGGCAGCGGCTGGACTCACGGCGGCCACCGTCGGGCCGCGCATAGCGAGCCCGGAGCGGGGATGCCAGCCGATCCTGCCAATCGCCGCTTGACCCGACCGCCGCACGCGGGCATTAGAGCCTTAATGCGATTCATTGTCATTAGCATATGAGATCGATCCGGACGCCGGATTTCGCGTGGGCCCTCCCCTGCGCGGCGCGAGCGCTCCCGGCCTGCAGGTGCAGCGGGCCGGGAGCGCTCCATTTGACCCGGCGCCGAACACCGGGCGCGGCTTTTCGGGCCACTCGCGCGTTCAGGAAGATCACTCGCCCGGCACAGGAGACCCGTGATGTACGCCTTTCTCGACCAGCCCGTCATCATGCTGAGCCGGGGCGGCCAGATGATGGTCTGGGCCATGCGCCACTGGACCCGCGCCGTGGGCGCCGGTCGCTGCCCGTGCGGCGATGTCGGCCCAGGGTTCCTCAAAGCGAAGCTGATGCCCGGCTTCCCGCATTTCCACATGATGATGGCACTGCTCAACCGACATGCGCTGGACAAGCTGGCCTTTGCCGATATTGACTGCCCCCGCATCAGCGATGGCGAGGCGCTGCTGCTGAGCCTGATCCGCATGGCCGGCGAGGACAGCCCGGAGCATCTGGCGAGCGCCGCCGCGCTGGTGATCCAGCCCACGGCAGTTCCGCCGCTGCTCATGGCACTCGATTCGCTGGCCGGCGCGCTTGCCCAGGCCGACCTGTGGCCTGCCCTTCCGATGTTCGACCCCGACAATGCGAGTTTTCCCCATGAATGACATGACCCACCAAGGCTTCGCGCTCGAACCGACCGGTGCCCTCAGCGTGGAGACCGTGCGCTGGGTGAAGCACTGGAACGACCATCTCTTCAGCTTCGCGATCACCCGGCCGGCCAGCTTCCGCTTCCGCTCGGGCGAGTTCGTGATGCTCGGCCTGCCGGGCGAGAACGGGCGCCCGTTGCTGCGCGCCTATTCCATCGCCAGCCCCGCTTATGCCGAGGAGCTGGAATTCCTTTCCATCCGCGTGGAAGGCGGCCCGCTTACCTCGCGCCTGTGCCAGATCCGCGAGGGCGACCAGCTCTATCTCGGCCGCAAGCCCACCGGTACGCTGGTGATGGACGCGCTGCGGCCTGGCAGCCGGCTGTTCCTGCTCTCAACCGGCACGGGGCTCGCCCCGTTCCTCAGCCTGGTGCGCGACCCGGACGTCTATGAGTTCTTCGGTCAGGTGATGCTCGTCCACAGCGTGCGCCAGGTCGCCGACCTCGCCTGCCGCACGGAACTGGAAAGCCAGCTTGCCGGCGATCCGCTGGTGCAGGACCAGGCGCTGCTGCAATTCCATTATTGCCCGACAGTGACGCGCGAACCCTTCCGCACCACCGGGCGCATCGACGCGCTGCTGGAGGACGGCACGCTGTTCCGCGGCATGAGCGGCCCGGCGCGGCTCGACCCCGAAACGGACCGGGTGATGATGTGCGGCTCCATGGCGATGATCCGCGACTTCGCGGCGCGCCTCGACGGGCTGGGCTTTGCGGAGGGCTCCAATGCCAAGCCGGGGGACTATGTGATCGAGCGGGCGTTCGTGGACTAGAATCCCGGACGACCGCGACCGCTCCAATCTTCAATTTCGCGAAAGATCGGACCACCTAACTGCGGCCCATTTCCCTTGGAGCTGGCCGGTTGCCACACTATGGCCGGGCGGAAGATCGACGGGAGGCCTCCATGATTGCGCTCGAAACCGACCGGCTGGTCCTGCGAGGCTTCAGGGAACGCGATGCGGAGGATCTCTTCGCCTATTTGCAACACCCCGGGGCGAGCTGCTTCCTCTCAATGAAGCTTGAGGACCTCGCGGCGGCCCGTGCCGAAGCAATAAAGCGCGCGAATTCTGAAGACGTTTTTGCAATCGAGCATCGCGAGAGCGGTCGCGTTATCGGGGAAGTGTTCGGCCATCTCGAGCCGCCAGATACATTCTCGATCGCCTGGCAGATGAACGCCGATTTCGCTGGCCAGGGCTTTGCTCTGGAGGCTGCGCGAGCGGTGATGGATCATCTCTTCGAGGCGCGCGGCATCCGACGCATCTATGCTTATGTCGAGACTGACAATCTTCCCTCGCAGCGCCTCTGTATGCGCCTGGGCATGAGGCAGGAAGGCCTGTTTCGGGAGTTTATCTCATTTGAAACGGATGACGCGGGCGCGCCGATCTACGTCGACACACTCCAGTTTGCGATTTTGAAGAAAGAGTGGCGAGGCGGGGACGCAAGCTTGCCCAGCGATACTGCCAAGTCTGTATAACGTGGAGCCGAGCCGAGCCGCTTTCCTTCTCATAGCCGGCGTTCGCTAAACGGCACGCCGGCTAAGCGTCCCGCGTCATTTCGTCCGGCTTGCCGGGCTGGCGCTCCAGTTCCTCGGCCAGCGGGTCTTCCTCCAGCCCCTGCAGGCGGGTGCCGGAGACATAGCTTGCTCGGCCCAGCAATTGCGCGCCGATCGGCAATGTAATGAGCAGGAAGAGGATCGTCAGCCCACTGGTCGAGCTCAGTTCAGACCAGTCGGAGGCGATCACCACGCCCAGCAGCATCAGCGTGGCGCCGAGGGTGCCGGCCTTGGTGGCGCTGTGCATGCGCTGCAAGGGATCGGGCAGCCGCACGATGCCGATGGCGGCGATGAGCAGAAAGACCGTGCCCGCGATCAGCAGGGCCATGGCGACATAGGTCATTGCCGCCTCCGCTTGCGCTCGAGAAACACGGCAAAGGCTGCCGTTGCCACGAAGTTGATGAGCACGATGCCGAGCGCGATATCGAGGAATGCGCCGCGCCCCGTCGTCAGCGTCGTCAGGGCGGCGAAACCCACGGCGATGGCCGTGAGCATGTCCAGCGCCACGAAGCGGTCAGCAAAACTGGGCCCAACGACCATCCGCCAGCCGGCCAGCAGGAACGCGACGGCCATCGGCACAGCCAGAATCGTGGTCAGATCGGCCAGATCGATCATCGCTCCAGCTCCCCGATCCAGCGTTCATACACATTTTTGAAGCGAGCGATGGTTGTGCCGGTGTCCGCAGTGTCGAGCACATGCACATACAGGCTGCGCCGATCGTCCGACACATGCAGGCAGGTCGATCCGGGCGTGAGCGACATGAAATAGGCGAATAGCGCAACCGCCCAGGGTCGCTCCAGAACGGTCGGCACCAGGATGATGGCAGGCGCCGTCCGAACGCGCGGAGACAGGACGATTCTCGCGACCCCGAGAGATGCGACGACCAGGTCCCACAGGAAGATCGCCGCCAGCGCGATCGCGGCCCGAATGCCTCTTGTCACCCTCATCCGCCGCCCCCTGCGATGGACGCCAGCGCCCGGCTGGAGAGCAGCGAGAGTGTCCACAGTCCTTGCGGCATGAGGCCAATCGCCAGCGTGGCGCCGGAGAGAATGGTCATCGCGATCAGCCCGGCGAGCGGGACCCGTCGCACGGGCTTTCCCCGCGGCTCCTTCCAGCAGGCGTCGGACCAGAAGCTCGACATGGAGACGATCGTGAGCAATCCGCCGATCAGCGCGACGACCCCGATCCACGCCATGTCCGCGTCGAAGCTCTCGCGAATGATGATGAACTTGGCCCAGAAGCCGGAAAGCGGCGGAATGCCCGCCAGCGAGAGCACCGGCACCGCGAGCACCAGCGCGAACAGCGGGTTGGTACGCGCCATGCCGCCGGCACGCGTCAGGTCCCAGCTGCCGCTCGCCCGGCGGATGAGGCCCGCGCCGAAGAACAGATTGGCCTGCACGACGATGGAATGAACCATGTAGAAGACGGCCGCGGCGATGCCTTCGCGCGTGGCAAGCGCCAGACCGATGGTCATGTAGCCCACCTGCGCGACGATATGATAAGCCAGCATGCGGCGCATGTCGGTATGGGCCAGCGCACCGGCGCAGCAGATAAGGATCGTGGCGGCGGCGATCCAACCGAAGACCGGCACCAGCTGGGTCGCCCCGATCCCGCCCGCACCCACACCGAACATCCCGGCGAAAATGAGTAGCAGCGCGTAAAAACCCATTTTGGTGAGCAGGCCGGCAAACACTGCCACCGCCGTGATCGGGCCGGTATGGTAGGAGGCCGGCAGCCAGAGGTGGAAGGGGAACAACCCGGCCTTGAGCGCGAAACCGCCCAGCAGCAAGGCCGCAGCGGTTGCGGAGGCGAAAGTCGGCGGCTGGCTGGCAAGCGTTGCCGCAGCGCGCCCGACATCCAGCGTGCCGGTGATGCCGTAGATCATGCCGACACCAAGCAGGATGAACGTCGCTGCCAGCATCGAAAAGCTGGCATAGCGAATGGCGCCATCGATCTGCGCCGGCCGCCGGTCCAGCGTCAGCAGCCCGAGCGCCGCAATCAGCGCCAGCTCGAACCAGACATACAGATTGAAGAGATCGTCGGTGAGGAAAGCGCCGTTCACCGCACCGGTCATCGCCAGCATCAGCGCATCATAGCCTGCCCGGCGCCGACGCGGCCCGACGTCGACAAGCGCGTAGATGCTTGCCGCCAGCGCCAGCAGTGCCGTGACGACGACAAGCATCAGTCCCGGCATCGTGGCCGAAAAGCTGATCGAGATGCCCTGCGGCCAGCCGCCGAAAACGGCGAGCGGCACAAGATGGCCGCCATTGGCGTAGAAGAAGAGCAGCAGCGAGGCGACCAGCAGCGCGCCGTTCGCGATCAGCCCGATGGCGCGGGTGACCGCCAGCCGCGCACGCAGGATGAGCACCAGCGCGGCAGCAACGAAGGGTAGAATGACGGGTGCGGTAAGCAGGACGGTCTCAGTCATCCGCCGGCTCCCGCTCCTGCGGCGTGCCCAGCGATTCTGCCGAATCCACATTGCGCGAATCGATGCTGTGCGCGTGGCGCCAGGCGCGCAACACGAGCACCGCGAGCATCACCGTGAGGGCAAAGCCAATGACGATGGCAGTGAGGATCATCGCCTGCGTGATCGGGTCTGCCGCCTCGCCCAGCGCGCGCGCGCTATCTGCGATGATCGGCGGCTGGCGGCTCTCGATCCGCCCGGCGAGAAACAGCAGAAGGTTCACCCCGGTCGCCAGCATCGAGAAGCCGAGCAGCATCCGCACCAGATTGCGCGAGAGGATCATGTAGAGCGCACAGGCGAATATGCCCGCGCCGACAAAGCCATAGAGCAGCGTCATCGCGTTGCCTCCCGCTGGAGGCCGAAGTGGAAGGCCAGCACGGCGCCCAGCACGACGAGATAGACGCCGAGATCGAAGAGCAAAGTGGTCGAAAGCGCGGGCATCACACCGCCCGGTTCCCACCAGAGATGAGTCAGGAAGGGTTCGCCCGTGAGTAGCCCCGGCACTCCGGCCAGCAGCACACACAGCATGCCAAGGCCGACCAGCGTCAGCGTGCGCAGGCGTAGCACCCGCTGGGCATGATTGACGCCATAAGCCAGTGCCAGCAGCGCAAAGCTGAGCGCCGCGACGAGTCCGCCGACAAAGCCGCCACCGGGCTGGTTATGGCCGCGGAACAGAATGACCATCGAGGCGAGCAGGAGCAGCAGGCTGAGCCAGCGCCCGGTCATCTGCAAGGAGAAGTGGACCGGCTCAGGCCCCGGCACCGGCCCTTCGCTGCCCCGGCTGCGTAGCAGAGACCGGGCCATGACCGCCGCGATGGCAATCACGATTGTCTCGCCCAGCGTATCGATCGCGCGGAAGTCGACGAGGATCACGTTGACGACATTGTGCCCGTGCGCCGACGTCAGGCTCATCCGGCCAAAGAAATCGCTGGCGATGGAAACATGCTCGCGCGCCGCCATGTCCATCATGCCAAGGAACAGCAGCGCGCCCACGCCGAACGCCAGCAGCGCATCGCGGCCGCGCATGGCCTTGGTGCGGGTTGGCGGGCTGGCAAGCGGCACCGCCAGCAGCAGCGCGGAGAGCAGCACGACCAGCAGCGCCTCCACCGTGAACTGGGTAAGCGCCAGGTCCGGCGCGCCATTCATCAGGAAGGTGATGGCGATGGCAAAGCCGGTGAGGCCGGTGGCGATCATCGCGCTGAGCAGTGTCCGCGCCCGCGCAGCCACGATCGCGCCGCCCAGCCCGCCGAGCGCGACCAGCGCTTCCCCCGGTCGCAATTCGCCGAGAAGAGGAATATCCGGTGCGACGCCCGCACCGGCCACTGACCAGGCGACCAGCAACCCCGTGCCGCCGACCACGGCGAGCAGGTAGCGGCGCAGGTCGCCATGCTGGAGCAGCTCGGTCAGCTGTCGGGACGAGAGGATCAGATTGCGGAGGCTGGCTTCCCACAATGATTCGATCTCATAGGTGTTGAAGCGCGTTCTTTGCCGCAGCCACACGTGGATCTTCCGCCAGAAGATCACGATCACCGCACCAATGGAGACGACGACAAAACTCAGCAGCAGCATGGGCGTGAGGCCGTGCCAGACGGTCAGATCGACCTCGACCGCCCGGCCATAGACGGAGGCCACTGCCGGGCGGATCGCCACCCGCGTGATCCAGTCCGGTGCAAGGCTCATGAACAGGCCAGCACACGCGAGCAGCAGCGGCGGCATGACCAGCGAAAAGGTCTCGCCATGCTGCACCTTGTTCACCTTTCCATGGCCCATGAAAAAGGGACGCAGCGTCACCACACCGGCCACGCCGACCATCACCGCGTTGACGATGACGGCGATGGCCAGTGGAATCGCTTCCCAGCTACTCTCGAGCTGCGCCTGGAAGAGGAATTCCTTGGAGATGAAGCCGATAAATGGCGGAATGCCGGCCATGGAGAGGCTTGCGCCCGCGCAGGCCAGCGCCGTCAGCGGCAGGTGCCGCGCAAGGCCGCCCATGGCGCGCAAGCTGTAGAGGCCCGTCGCGTGCAGCACCGATCCGGCGCAGAAGAATAGCGCGGCCTTGTAGAGCGCGTGCGCGAAGAGGAAGCCGATCATCGCCACCGACGCCGCCGGCCCGTCCAGCCCGACGAGCAGCACGAGAATGCCGAGCGAAGCCACGGTGGAATAGGCCAGCGCGGATTTGAAGTTCTCGGCCCGCAGCGCCTGCAAGGCCGCGACGAGCATGGTGATGCAAGCCACGGTGATGAGCGCGCCGCGCCCCCAGCTTTCCGCGCCGATCACCGGCTCGAACCGCGAGAGCAGATAGATGCCCAACTTCACCATTGTCGCCGAATGCAGGAATGCGGAGGCCGGGGTAGGCGCCTGCATCGCGTTCGGCAGCCAGAAGTGGAACGGGAACTGCGCGGATTTGGTGAAGCCGGCTATCAGAATGCAGATGACGATCGCAGTGCTCCACGGGCTGGCATGAAGTTCGCCCGCGCGATCGATCGCCTGCGCCATGGAATAGGTGCCGAGCACATGGCCGATCATCACGACAGCCAGCAACAGGGCGAGGCCGCCAAAGGCCGTCACCTGCAGTGACATGAGCGCAGCCCGCCGCGCACGCGCGCTGCGCCCCTCGAAGCCGATGAGCAGGAAGGAAAGGATGCTGGTCGCTTCCCAGAAGACCAGGAAGACCAGCAGATTCTCGGCCAGCACAGCGCCGAGCATCGCGCTGAGGAACAGCAGGATATAGCAGAAGAAGCGCGCCCGTTCGGCGGGTGACTTGTTGGTCAGATAGCCGCCCGCATAGATGACCACGAGGCCGCCTAGTCCCGTAATCAGCAGGCACAGGAGAAACGAGAAGCCATCCAGCCGCAGCGTGAAATCAAGCCCCAGCCAGGGCGCCCATTCCGCCGCCTCGCCCTTCACCCAGCCGCGCTCGACGAACGGCGCCATGCTTACGAACGCCGCCAGCAGACCAAATGGGAAGAGCGCAATCACCAGCCCCGCCCCGCGCCCGATCACATAGGCCAGCAATGGCATCAGGCAGGCGCCGAGGAAGGAGATCAGCAGGATAGTGAGCATCTGCGATCCTAATGCACAAGTTCAACCGCTGATGCAGCAATGAATGCGCTGCAGCGGGAGACTTTCTGCTGCGGTGAAGAGACTTAGGCTGCGGCGGCCCTTGCCAACAGCGCCTTGCCGGCGAGCATGATGCCCTGCCCGGGCACATAATGCGGCGCGAAGGCCGCAGCGAGCCGGGCTTGGGCGCGGGGCAGCGCCTCTGGCGCGACCTGATTGCCGATATGCATTGCGGACAGCACGAACGTCGCGGCTTCCTCAGGGCTCGCCCCTGCACCGCCGACGGGCATCGCCCGCTGGCATGGCTCTATTTCGATGTCAGCAAAGCCAGCTTGCTCGAGCACTTCCCGCAGCCAGGCGGTATCGGCAAAGGCGAAGGGTCCGGGCGCGTGGGGGTCCGGCGGTGTTTCCGGCGCGGGGAGATCATCCTTGAGCGCCTGCTGCATCACCTGCATCCACGGATTTTCGTCCGGCCTCGCCCAGACGGCGAGATCCATCCTTCCACCATCGCGTACCATCGCCCGCAGGTTGCGGAACGCTGTCTTCGGATCGGCAAAAAACATCGAGCCGAAGCGCGAGAAGAGCCGATCGAACGGGGCGCCGTTGACCTGCGCGGTGGCCGCATCCGCGCAGATGAAGGTGACGTTGGATTGGCCCTGAAGGCTGGCACGGGCGCCGCAGGACAGAATGAGATCGGACGAGATGTCCAGTCCCGTCACATGACCCTCCGGTGCGACAGCCTTGGCGATGGCAATGCTGGTCCCACCGCCGCCGCACCCAATGTCGATCACCCGCTCGCCGGGCTGGAAGGCAGCGCGGTCGAGCGCTGCGTCTCCAATGGGCTGGATCATGCCTTCGAACCTGTCGAGCGAGGCCAGCCAGTTGCGCCCCATCTCGCCCGCCCAGCTTTCTGCCTCCATGCCGGATTCAGCCTCTGCGCCGTTCGCTCCCATGTCGTGTCTCCTGACCCGTTTATGTCGTCATGGTCAGGGTGGGTCCCCGCCATCCGCTAGCAACATAGATGACAATGTCCCGCCTCCCTGTCGAGCAATGAAGCGACAAAGTTCACACGGGCCTGCCAGACATATCTCCCCGCAAACCGAGCTCCAGCATCCGCATGGCCAGTTCCCGTTCGCCCATGACGACTTCGCCGATGCCGAGCCGGGTCAGATGCTCGACCTCACCATCCGAATGGGCGCGTGCGACGATGGGGAGCTCCGGCTTCAAGGCCCGCGCTTTCTCGGCAATGGCGCCAGCATCGAACCCTTCCGGGATGGCGATGAGCAGACTAGTTGCCCGATCGATGCCGGCAGCCTCCAGAACCCGCTTGTCGAGCGCGTTGCCGGCCACCGCTTCATGGCCATCGCGCATCGCAGCCTCTGCCAACTCGGCATTGGTCTCGATCACCACGACCGGCTTGCTCCGGTCCCGCAGCGCCTGCGCAATCAGACGACCCACGCGCCCGTAGCCGACAAGCACGATATGAACGAGGCCGGCCGATGGCGCCGCGACCGGCTCGACCTCTTCGGGTGCATGCTCGCTCGCCTTGTGGACCGCGTAGGAAAAGAGAAAGGGGTGCAGGAAAATCGAGATAATCGCACCCGCGAGGACAAGGTCCCGGCCTTCGACGGGCAGCACGCCGAGACTGAAGCCCAGCGTCACGAGGATGAAGGAAAATTCGCCGATCTGCGCCAGGCTCGCGGCCACGGTCATCGACGTTTCCCGCGCATGGCCGAACGAGCGGACGATGGCGTAGGCAGCAAGCGACTTGCCGACCGTGATGATCGCGACCGTGACCAGCAGGGGCAAGGGCTGATCGATGATCACGGAGGGGTCGAACAGCATGCCCACCGAGACGAAGAACAGCACGGCAAAGGCATCGCGCAGCGGCAGGGTTTCCTCGGCGGCGCGGCGGCTGAGCGGCGTCTCGCCCAGGATCATGCCGGCGAAGAAGGCGCCGAGCGCGAAGGACACATCGAAGATGAATGCCGATCCGGCGGCAACGCCCAGCGCGATGGCGAGAACGGCGAGGCGGAAGAGTTCGCGCGAGCCGGTGTGAACAACCCAGTGAAGTACCCAGGGGATGACCCGCCTACCCACCACGAGCATCAGAACCACGAAAGCGCCTACTTTGAGGAAAGTCGCCAGCACCGGCCAGGCGAGAGCGGAGAAGCCGTTGCCTTGCGGATCGAGCGCGATGCTGGCCAGCACGGGCAGCAGCACCAGCGCAAGGACCATCACGAGATCCTCGACGATCAGCCAGCCGACCGCGATGCGCCCCCGCTCAGTATCGACCAGATCGCGCACCTGCAGGGCGCGCAGCAGCACGACCGTGGACGCGACCGAGAGCGCGAGGCCGAAGACGAAGCCGGCGAGGACCGTCCACCCCATCAACCACGAGAGCGCCATGCCGAGCAAAGTCGCCGTCCCGATCTGCACAAGCGCACCGGGCACGGCGATCCGGCGGACGGCCAGCAGATCCTTGAACGAGAAATGCAGGCCGACACCGAACATGAGCAGGATGACGCCGATTTCAGCGAGTTCGGTCGCCAGATGCGGGTCGGCAACAAAGCCTGGCGTAAACGGCCCCACCATCACGCCGGCAATGAGGTAGCCCGCAATGGGGGACACCCGCAGCCGCATCGCCAGCGCGCCCATGAAGAAAGCCACGACAAAACCGGCAACGATCGTGGCAATGAGCGGCGTGTAATGAGGCATTGCGTATAGCGGTTCCCTGTTCATGCAACCGGATTGCGCGGAAGCGGTCCTCGTCCGACGCCCCGGCGGCACCGCAACCCCTTGTGTTCAGGCGCGAATGTAACGCATTGCCGGGGCCACGCAACGACGCACACGGCGCGTGCCCCGATAAGCGAAGCTGCGTTCCCGGCCGTCAGGCGTGCACGCTCTGCATTGGTGACCGTTGCACCACCCGCTGCTTTCCGCTAAGGGCGCGAGCGAATTCCGGCCGGATGACCCGTGTCGGCCGTCCACAAGCCCAGAGAGATTATAATGAGCCCCCGTCCCAACGCTCTGCGGAACGTTGCCATCATCGCGCACGTCGATCATGGCAAGACCACCCTCGTCGATCAGCTTTTCCGCCAGTCCGGCACGTTCCGAGACAATCAGCGCGTGGAAGAGCGGGCGATGGACTCCAACGATCTGGAGAAGGAACGCGGGATCACGATTCTCGCCAAGCCGACGTCCATCGAGTGGGAAGGCACGCGCATCAACATCGTCGACACGCCCGGCCACGCCGACTTCGGCGGCGAGGTGGAGCGCATCCTCTCCATGGTCGATGGCGTGGTGCTGCTGGTGGACAGCTCTGAAGGCGCGATGCCGCAGACCAAGTTCGTGACCGGCAAGGCGCTGGCGCTGGGCCTGCGCCCTATCGTCGTGGTCAACAAGGTGGACCGGCCCGACCAGCGCATCCAGGAAGTGCTGGATGAGGTATTCGATCTGTTCGTGAGCCTCGACGCCACGGACGAGCAGCTCGACTTCCCCGTGCTCTACGCTTCGGGCCGCAATGGCTATGCCAGCACCGACCCGAACCGCCGCGAGGGCACGCTCACGCCGATGTTCGAGACGATCGTCAACCACGTTCCGCCGCCGGCGCTGGACATCGACGCGCCGTTCACCTTCCTGGTGACGCTGCTCGACCGCGACAACTTCCTTGGCCGCATCCTGACCGGTCGCGTGACCTCCGGCACGGTGAAGATCAACCAGCCGATCCACGCCCTGGACATGGACGGCAAGGTCATCGAGACCGGTCGCGCCTCCAAGATCATGACCTTCCAGGGCCTCGACCGCGTGCCGGTCGATGAAGCGCGCGCTGGCGACATCATCAGCCTTGCCGGCCTCACAGTGGCGACCGTGGCGAACACGATCGCCGACACCTCGGTAACGACGCCGATCCAGGCGCAGCCGATCGATCCACCGACGCTCTCCATGCGCTTTGCCGTGAACGATTCGCCAATGGCGGGTCGCGAGGGCGACAAGGTGACGAGCCGCATGATTCGCGACCGCCTGTTCCGCGAAGCCGAGAGCAATGTCGCGATCAAGGTGACCGAAAGCGCCGACAAGGACAGCTTCGAGGTTGCCGGGCGCGGTGAGCTTCAGCTTGGCGTGCTCATCGAGACGATGCGGCGCGAAGGCTTCGAGCTTGGCATTTCCCGTCCTCGCGTGCTGTTCGGTGAAGACGAGAACGGCAACAAGACTGAGCCTTATGAGACGGTCGTCATCGACGTGGACGATGAATTCTCCGGCACGGTCGTCGACAAGATGAACCAGCGCAAGGCCGAGATGACGGACATGCGGCCCTCCGGTGGCGGCAAGACGCGCATCACCTTCTCGGCGCCTTCGCGCGGCCTCATCGGCTATCACGGCGAGTTCCTCTCCGACACGCGCGGCACCGGCATCATGAATCGGCTGTTCGAGAAATACGGCCCTCACAAGGGCAAGATCGAAGGCCGCAAGAACGGCGTGCTGATCTCCAACGGTGCAGGCGAGGCCAATGCCTATGCGCTCGGTCCGCTCGAGGAACGCGGCGTGCTGATGGTCGGCGTGGGCGAGGCGCTCTACGAAGGCATGATCATCGGCGAGAATGCCAAGCCTGAGGATCTCGAAGTCAACCCGATGAAGTCCAAGGCGCTCACCAACTTCCGCGCCAGCGGCAAGGACGACGCCGTCCGCCTGACGCCGCCGTGGAAGCTGACGCTGGAGCAGGCCATCGCTTATATCGACGACGATGAGCTGGTCGAGGTGACACCCAAGACCATCCGTCTGCGCAAGCGCTACCTCGACCCGAATGAGCGCAAGCGCGCCTCGCGGACCAAGGCTGCCTGACCGGATCGTGCCGCCTTGTCCCGATGCGGGACGGGCGGCACTCCGTTCATCCTAAATGACGGAAATATGACGATAATCGTCATGAGACTGTCGCACCCACGCGCAAGAGATGTGGTTATCCGGCGTTAACCTTTCGCCGGATCATCAATCAGTCTCGTGGGAGAATCACATGTTTAAAACCGCGCTTAGCGGCGCCGCTCTGGCGGTCGCCGTAGTCATCGCCATGCCTGCTCAGGCGACCGTCATCACGCCGGTCTCGGTCACCGCCTCCAGCACGCAGACGCATGGCGGCTTTTACAACCCCGAGAACCTCATCGACGGCAGCGGCCTGACCGACGGCCTGCACGACCGCGACTTCCGCAACATGTGGATGACGCAGCTTGGCGTGGCCAAGGCCGAGCTGGTGTTCGACCTGGGCGGCGTGTTCGATCTGGTGAGCAGCGATATCTGGCAGTTCAACTACGCTGATCCCTATCCGGTCAATCCCGTTCACATCATCAACACGATCGATCGCGGCGTGAAGGATTTCCGTATCCTCACCTCGCTGGATGGCGTCACCTTCACCGAGGTGTTCGACGGTCAGCTGGCGCAGGCCAATGGCGATCCCCTCGCTGCCCAGACGATTGCGTTCAACAGCACGGCGCAATTCGTGAAGTTCGACATTCTGAGCAACTATGCCGAAGGCACGATCTACGACCCCTATGCCTCCGGCCTCTCGGAAGTGCGCTTCAATTCCGCGCCGGTGCCCGAGCCCGCCACCTGGGCGATGATGATCGCCGGCTTCGGCCTTGCCGGCGCCGCCATGCGCCGTCGCGCGCTGCGCGTCTCGCTCGCCTGAAATCGGTGAACAGGGAGGTCCGCCGCTTTTCGAGCGGCGGACCTCTCTTTCCGCCGGTCAGTTCCGCTCCGGCACGGTCCAGAAATAGATGAAGCTGCCATCCACTTCCCGCGTCTCCTCGGGCTCCCAGTCACCCATCTGGAAAGCGTGACTGACGATGCGGGTGCCGGGCTTCAGTTCGGCGAGCAAGCGGGGACGCAGCTTCTCGTTGAGCCGGTCGAGCAGATAGAGCGTGACGACGGTGGCATCCGAGAAATCGGTCTTGAAGAGATCTTCCTGACGGAAGGTGACCTCATCCGTCACACCGGCTTCCTGCGCATTCGCGCGCGCCTCACGAATGCGCTGGGGATCGATATCGATACCGACGGCGCGCACATCATATTTCTTGGCCGCTGCGATGGGAATGCGCCCATCGCCCGAACCCAGATCGTAAAGTACGTCGCCATCCCGCACGTTCGCCATTTCCAGCATCGCATCCACAACCGCATGGGGCGTGGGCACGTAAATGACATCGGGATCACGCTCGGCCTGCTGGGATTCAGCCTGAGCACAAGCAGTGGTGGAACCCAGGCCGGAAAGCGCCAGGGTCGCGGCGATCAACATCCTTTTCATCAGTCCAACTCCTCCGTGGTCGTCTGCAGTTTGAAGACAAACATCATGATGACGCCCAGCCCGAGGATGGCGACACCGACGAGCGCGCCAAGGCCCGTATAGGCGAGGCTGGAATACAGCAGATAAGCGCTGGTGGCGCAGAAGATGGCTGGCAGCACCGGGTAGAGCGGCACGCGGAACGGGCGAGGCCGGTCCGGGTCACGGCGGCGCAGGACGAACAGCCCTAGTCCCACAAGCAGCAGGAAGGCCCAGAAAACCGGCGCGGTATATTCGACGGCGAGACGGAAGCCGTCTGGTGCGAAGGCGCCGGCACCGACCAGCGCCAGCGCCATGGCACCCTGTGCGAGGATCGCATTGCCCGGCGTATCCCGATCTCGCTGCCATACGCCAGCCCAGCGCAGCGCCGGAACAGTGCGGGCGAGCGCACAGGTACTGCGAGCGCCGGTGATAACCGTGGCATTGGCCGACGTGACCGCAGCCACCGCAATGATGATGCTGATGAGCGCAGCGCCTGACGCGCCAAACGCAGCGTCCATCACCGCAGCAGCCACCGCATCCTCGCCGGCCATGCCGCTCAGCCCGAGCACACGGAGGAAAGCGATATTCACCAGCAGATACAGCACCGTGACCATGCCGAGGCCGATGACCATCAGCCTGCCCATGCGTCCGGGCGATTTCTCGACCTCCGCCGAAAGATAGGCCGCTTCGTTCCAGCCGCCGTAGGTAAGCAGCACAAAGACCATGACCAGACCAATGGCGCCCACCCCATCAGAAGGGACAACGGGCATTGTCGGAGCGGCCGGTGCGATGAGCAGGCCCGCCACGATCACGGCGGCCAGCCCCGCGATCTCCGCGCCTGTCAGCCAGCTCTGCGCTCCCGCCCCGACGCGCACGCCGAGCCAGTTCGTCCCGCTGACCGCGACAACCAGAAGCAGCGCATGGATGGCGCTGGAATAAGGACCGAGCGGAATGAGCGTCGAGATGTAATCGCCATAGACATAAGCGAGCAGCGCCAGCGAGCCGGTCTGGATAACGGAGAAGCGCGCCCAGCCATAGAGAAAGGCCGTGCGCGGCCCGTAAGCGCGGCGCAGGAAATGAAGATCGCCGCCGACATGGGGATAGGCCGATGCCAGTTCCGCATAGCAAAGCGCGCCAATGATGGAGAGCACACCGCCCAGCGCCCAGGCGGAGAGCATGATGAGTCCGCTTCCCGAGACATCAGCCACCAATGCCGGGGTGCGGAAAATGCCTGCGCCCACAACGATGCCGATGACCAGCGCCAGGACATCGCGATCCTTGAGCAGTCTGCGTGGAGTCCCCAAATCACCCTGCCCCGCAGCGGACGGTTGCGCATGAGTGCGTCCGACATCCGCCACGGGAAGCGTCATCCGGTATGCAACCCGGGCGGGCGCACCCTGCCCGATAAGCAGGTGACAGGGACTATGGGCTTGGCAGGCACCAGAGCGCTCCTCCTCTTCGCAACCATCGCTTTGAGGAGGACACGCGACCATCGGCCGCGCCCGCGTCCGTCCCTTGTTTCGATATTATGCTCGCTCCGGAACGGGGTAAAGCCTTGAAGGTTCCCCAAAATCTGAAAATCTGGCTGCCGCGGGCCCGGCTGGTGCGATCAGCGGGGGCTGCGCACCTGCGCCACGCGCACAGCCGCGCCGACACGCGCGGCTTCCTCATGCGCCTGCGCTTCGACGGCCTGATAATTGCGGGTGTAATGCTGGGCGAACCCCTGCACGCCCCATTGCTGATATTGGCGCACATGGTGCAGCTCATGCGCCCAAAGATCGACATTGGACGCCGCATCCTCCGCGGAACGGAACAGCACGACATCATCGAGCGTGATGGCTGCAGCACTGCTCCGCTGGAAGGCATTGGTCTGAAGGCTGAATTCATGCCCGCTACCGACCCGGTAGCGTACCCTGTCCAGCAGTGCCTCCGGCATGTGGCCGGTCAGGCGCGCGCGGATTGCTTGTGGAATGGGCTGAACGCCGGCTGAGATCGCATCCGCGCGGGACGCGGTGATCCAGCGGGCCAAGGCCTCGGCAGCGACCTGTTCGCCCGCGCTCTGGAGATCGGCCAGCAGGCGCCGGCCAGCATCATCGAAGACGGGCGCGGTCTGGCGAACCGCATCCTGCGCTTGCGCCGCAACCATGGAGAGCGGCGCAGGGAGCAGAAGGCCGGCAGCGGCGAGCGGTGCAGCGACAAGAGGCATGAGGGTCAATCGGTTCATGAGAATGGCGTAGGCGGGCCAGGCTGAACCCCCATTTAATGCCGCCGGGCAGAATCTGGGCCAAAGGGCAGGGCGCAACGCATCGTCGCATGGACGGCACGGCTGGTGAGGAGATGAACGGGACGTTTGGGCAGGGTTCAGGCCAATCCGCAATGATGGGGACGCCGGATAAGCGGAGGCCGCGCTTCTCCGGTACTGGACTTAGGAGAAAGACGATGACCTTTACCACCCGCATCGCGTCGGCCGCCGTGGCCGCCGCTGTCACCTTCGGCCTCATGCCGCTGGCGAGCGCGCCGGCGCAGGCGCAGAGCAGCATCTCGATCAGCTATCGCGATTATGATCGCGGCCATTATCGCGACGGGTATCGCGATGTACGCCGGGACCGGCATTATCGTGGCTATCGCGATGATCGCAGGCGTCACAACTGGCGGCGGCACGACCGGCGTTATCGCAACTGGTATGGCCACCACCAGTATCGCGCGCCGCGTCGCTGCTGGACCGAAACGCGCTGGGACCGCTGGCGCGGCGAGCGCTATCGCGTGCGCATCTGCCGCTGATCCGGCAGCGCGTCGCTGCCTGTGCTGATTGACCGGAGGCGGGAGAGGCGTTGACTGGCGGGAGGCTCTTGGGCAAGGACAGCCCATGGTCGATACACCCGCATCCGAGACGCCCTCCGCCGACGGCGCCGGCACCGCAGCGCCGCAGGGGGACACCCCGCCGGACCGCCTCTCCACCAATCCGCGCAGCCCGCATTTCGACATGGAGACGCTCCAGCGCGGCATCGGCATCCGGTTCAAAGGCCGGGTGCGCACCGACGTGGAGGAATATTCCATCTCGGAAGGCTGGATTCGCGTCGCCGCCGGGAAGACCCGCGACCGCCACGGCCAGCCGCTGACCATCAAGCTCTCCGGCGAGGTCGAAGCCTGGTTCGAGGATCTGGCGAAGGACTAAGCACGCGGGGCAAGCCTCTCGCACTGCCCCTTCCCTCGGTCTCCGCTCACGAGACTAGGAGCAGCGCGCAAATGCGGCTTGCTCCCCGATCCAGTTATGTTAGCGTTACCAAAACGTGGCCTACAGGTCGATTTTGGGAGGATGACGTGGCACAGACGCATAGCTGTTCCGGCGCGAAAGGGATTTCCACAACCCGTCGCAATTTGCTGACCTCTGCCGGATCGGGCGCTTTTCTGAGCTGGTGCAGCGCGATCAGTACGCCCGCTTCGGCGCGTGCTCCGGCATCCGGCGCGGCGCTCGGCCCCCTCACGGTTGCCCCGCGCCTTCAACCCTTCGACCTCGCTGATGTTACCCTGCTGGACAGCCCCTTTCTCGCTGCCCAGCGTGGAACGGAAGCCTATCTCCTGTCGCTTTCGCCAGACCGGATGCTCGCCAATTTCCGGACCAATGCCGGATTGACGCCCAAAGCGCCGGTTTATGGCGGCTGGGAGTCCGAGCCGACCTGGGCCGACATTCATTGCCACGGGCATACGCTGGGGCATTATCTCTCAGCCTGCGCGCTCATGTACCGGTCGACCAGCGACCGACGCTTCCGGCAGCGGATCGACTATATCGCAGGCGAACTGGCGGCCTGCCAGAAAGCGGCGGGCAGCGGGCTGGTCTGTGCTTTTCCTGCCGGCGCTGCACTCGTGGCCGCACACATCGGGGGCGAGAAGATCACGGGCGTGCCCTGGTACACGCTGCACAAGATCTTCGCCGGCCTGCGCGATGCCTGGCAGCTCGGTGGCAGCGAAACTGCGCGCACCGTGCTGCTGCGCCTCGCCGACTGGGCCGTGGTCGCGACACAGAAGCTGAGTGATGCGGCGTTCGAGACCATGCTCGCGACAGAACATGGCGGCATGAACGAAGTGCTGGCGGACCTCTACGTGCTGACCGGCAAGTCCGACTATCGCACACTCTCGGAGCGCTTCTCGCAAAAGGCGGTGATGGAGCCAGCTTCAAAAGCGCGCGACACGCTGGACGGGATGCACGCCAACACGCAGGTGCCCAAGTTCGTGGGCTTCCAACGCGTCTACGAAATCAATGGCGACAAGAGCTATGGCGATGCGGCCGCCTTTTTCTGGCGAACGGTCGCGCGCACCCGGTCCTATGCCACGGGCGGCCATGGCGATGCCGAGTTCTTCTATCCGCCCGCCGATTTCGCGGCGCATGTCTTCTCCGCCAAGGGATCGGAGACGTGCGGCCAGCACAATATGCTCAAGCTCACGCGGTCGCTTTTCCTGCATGATCCGCAGGCCGAGCTGGCCGACTTTTATGAACGTGCGCTCTACAACGGCATTCTCGCCTCACAGGACCCGGAGACGGGACTAGTCACATATTTTCAGGGCGCGCGCCCGGGCTACATGAAGCTCTACTGCACGCCCGAGGACTCCTTCTGGTGCTGCACCGGAACGGGCATGGAGAACCACGCCAAATACCGCGATTCCATTTATTTCCGCGAAGAGGACGCGCTCTACGTCAACCTGTTCATCCCCTCCTCTGTCCGCTGGCAGGAGAAGGACGCGGTGCTGACGCAAACCACGCGCTTTCCCGAGGATCCGTCCACGATGCTGCGCTGGAGCCTCCCGCGACCGACCGCCGCGACGCTCAAACTGCGCCATCCCCGCTGGAGCCGTTCAGCCGCCGTGCTGCTGAACGGCGCGCCCATTGCCCTTTCCAGCACGCCGGGCAGCTACATCGAACTCGCACGCACATGGCTGGATGGCGACGTCATAACGTTAGATCTGGAGATGCAGCTGAGTGCCGAAGGATCGCCTGCCGCACCGGACATCATTGCTTTCACTTACGGACCGATCGTGCTCGCAGGCGCGCTCGGAACGGAAGGGCTGGCGCCAGGCGCCGATGTCGTCGTCAACGAGCGCCTTTACGGGACGTATAACGACATGCCCTTCTCACCCCCTCAGCTGGCTGGCGATGCCCGGAACATCGTCTCCCGGCTACGACCCGGTGCGGGGCCGCTGGAATTTCTCATCGATGCCGAGGATGGACGACCAGTCCGCCTGATCCCTTATTACCAGATCCGGCACGAACGCTATGCGACTTACTGGAAATTGAAGCCCAAGTCCGCTTGAGGGCCGGCCCGATCCCGTCACGGCGCGACGAGGCGATAGCCGACTGCCGGTTCGTTGATGATCAGCGCGGGATGGGCGGGGTCGTCCTCCAGCTTCTGACGCAGGGCGCGGATCGCAACGCGCAGATAATCGATCTGCGTCTCCTGCGCTGCCCCCCAGACGGCGCGAAGGAGATGCCCGTGCGTCAGCACCCGGCCCGCATGCCGGGCCAGTTCGGCCAGCACGGCATATTCCTTCGGCGTCAAGTGAACCTCAGCTCCGTCGCGCTCAACCATGCGCCGAAAAAGGTCGATTCTCAGGGCGCCGAACTGGAGCGGTGCCTGATCCGAACCGGGCGCAAGATCGAGCAGATTGTCGATGTAGCGATCCAGCCGGGACGCCTCGGCCCCCACGGCATCGATCAGCGCCTTGTCGCCAGTCCCGGCCCGCCGGAGGGCTCGGGCGGCCGCCGAAATCGCATGAAGCCGGGGTTTCACATCCTCGCCGATGGAAGCCAGCAGAACGGCTCGCAGCGCATCGCGTTCGCGCATCTTGGCGGCCTGCCGTGCTTCGCTTTCCAGCTTTGCGCGCTCCAGCGCGAGCGCCGCCTGATCGAGCAGATTGTCGAGCAACGGCAGTCTGTCCTCCGACACCGGCGGTGCGCCATCGGCGCGGGCAAGGCCCACCGCTGCCATGACTGTTCGTTCTGATGAAATCGCGCGGAAGTGCCATTCTGCTATTCCCACGCGCGGCAGGCCCCGCCCTGCCGGCTCGCCCGTCGTCAGCGCGAGCGTCGCCGCCGCGAGATCATTGGGCTGGAGAGGCAAGCCCAGGGCCGGATGGGTTGCCACAATCTCCGGCTGCTCCGCGCCGGTCGCGAACACCGCATGACAATCGAACAGACCGGCCAGTTCGCGAACCGTCTGCCCGGCGATTTCCTGCTCGCCGGTGCATGACAGGAGCGAACGGGAGAAGCCGGCAATGGTTGCATTGCGCGCCGCATGAGCAGCGGTGAGCCGGGCCTGATCCCGCAAGGAGCCCGCCAGATGGCTGGTGACGGCCGCGACCAGAAACAGCACGATCACCGTCACGATGTCCGCCGGGCTGGCAATGAGGAAAGTGCGGTAGGGCGCGGTGAAATAGTAATTATAGGCCATGGTGGACGTCACCGCCGCGACCAGCGCCGGCCAGAGCCCACCATAAACGGCCATGCCGATCACCGGAGGCAGATAGAGCAGCACGACAGGGGTGTTGCCCCAGCGGGGCGCGAGACCGAGTCCGATCAGCGTCACGGTCGCCACCATCAGCAGCGCACCCGCATAAAGCCCAAATCGCAGCGCGGGTGATGTTGCGCGATCGTTGAACGCGAGGGTCTTCATCTGCATGGCCAAAGATTGCACCGGGCCGCGATAGCCGTCGAGCAAAACCACGCAGCCCCGCCCGGCGCGCCATACAATCCACATGGAATCTTTATGCGGTTCCACGCCATGTCGCGCCCATGCAAACCACCATCAACACGCCGCCGGTCGTCCCCACCGGCACAGCCCCAGCCGGTCCAAAGGAACGCCTGCCGGTCCTGATGCTCGGTGCGCTCGGTGTCGTCTATGGCGACATCGGCACCTCCCCCCTCTATGCCATGAAGGAGAGCTTCATCGGGCCGCACCCGATGGCGGTGGACGGACTCCACGTCTTCGGCGTTCTCTCGCTGATCTTCTGGTCACTGATGCTGATCGTGACGGTGAAATATGTCTTCGTCGCCATGCGGGCGGACAACAAGGGAGAAGGCGGCTCCTTTGCGTTGCTCTCACTGATCTCGCGCCACATTGAAGACCATCGGCGCAAGGCCGTACTCATCATGCTGGGCGTGCTGGCGACATGCCTGTTCTACGGCGATGCGATGATCACGCCGGCCATCTCCGTGCTCTCCGCCGTAGAAGGATTGACGGTGGTGGAGGCGCGGCTGGAGCCGCTGGTGGTTCCGATCTCGGTCGTCATTCTCATCGGCCTCTTTCTGGTGCAGGCGCGGGGCACGGCGCGAGTGGGCGCCCTCTTCGGGCCGGTCGTGCTTATCTATATGGCAGTTCTCGCCACGCTGGGCATCAGCAACATCCTCCAGCAACCCGAAATATTGGGCGCCCTCAGTCCGATGTGGGCGGCACGCTTCTTCATCGCCGATCCCGGCACGGCCTTCCTCGCGATGGGCTCGGTCTTTCTCGCCGTGACCGGAGCGGAAACGCTTTATGCCGACATGGGGCATTTCGGGCGCAAGGCCGTGGGCTTCTCCTGGCTTGGCATCGCCTATCCCTGCCTGATGCTCAATTATCTGGGCCAAGGCGCGCTGCTGCTCGGCAATCCCGAACTGGTCAGCAATCCCTTCTATCTCATGGCTCCGGAATGGGCGCGGCTGCCGCTTGTTGTCATTGCGACGGCGGCGACCATCATTGCGAGCCAGGCGGTGATTTCCGGCGCTTTCTCGATCACGCATCAGGCCATTCAGCTCGGCTTCCTGCCGCGCATGCGCACGCTGCACACCAGCGAGAAGGCTTCGGGCCAGATCTACATTCCCTCGGTCAACTGGGCGCTGCTCGTGATGGTCATCGTTCTGGTGCTGGGCTTTGGCGAATCCAGCAAGCTTGCCTCGGCCTATGGCATCGCGGTCACGGGCACGATGCTGATCACGACGCTGATGCTGGCCTTCCTGCTCTTCCAGGTGTGGCGCTGGAACCGCCTGCTGGCCTCCGGTGCAATCGGCCTCTTCCTCGTCGTTGACGGCACCTATTTCGCCTCCAACATCACCAAGGTGGTGGACGGCGGCTGGTTCCCGCTCGTGGTCGCCGCCGTGCTGTTCACCGTGCTGACGACCTGGTCCACCGGACGCCGGCTGATGCGCGATCGGCTGGCGGAATCTGCCATGGCGCTGTCCCTGTTCATCAAGTCGGCAGCCAGCACGACGCCAAGAACGCGCGGCACCTCCGTCTTCCTCTCGGCCTCGGCGGATGGGGTGCCGTCTGCGCTGCTGCATAATCTCAAGCACAATCAGGTGCTTCACCAGCGCGTTTTGATCCTCACCGTTTCGATCGAGGATGTGCCCTCGATCGGCGAGGACGCGCGCATCGAGGCGCATGACGCGACGCAGGGTTTCTACAGGATCATCCTGCGCTACGGCTTCATGGACGAGGTGGACATCCCCCGCGACCTCGCGCGGATCTCCTCGATCGGCCAGCCCTTCGACATGATGAGCACGAGCTTCTTCCTCGGCCGACAGAAGCTCATCGCTGCCAAGGATCATCCCGGCATGGCGCTCTGGCGCGAACGCCTGTTCGCCTGGATGATGCGAAGCTCCGAAAGCGCGATGGAGTCCTTCAAGCTGCCGCCCAACCGCGTCGTTGAGCTCGGGAGCCAGCTGGAGATCTAGGGGACGCAGACGGGCGGGTCGGTCAGAAGACCCCCGCCCGACCACTTCCGCTCATGCCGCCTGCTGGCGTTCACTCAGGCTCGCCGCCCGCCGACCCAGCCGTTGCGCCCAAGGGCTGTGCGGCTTGTGCGCGAGACGTTCAGCGGCGAAGGACTGTGCGAGTCCTGTCATGCCTGCGCACAATGCCGCATAAATTGCAGTGAGCGAGAAGATATCCCGCTGTGCATGGCTGCCGCCGAAGCGCTGGGCAACGCCGCGAACAGCCGCGATCTTCTCGACGCATTCGCCATGGCGCCCGGCCTCGAATGCGATCAGCGCTTCCGCCAATGGGAGACCGACGGTCCGGGTCATATAGCCATTGTCATTCGGTTCGGCCGCAGCGCGGCGCAGGGTGCGCAGCGTACGCTCGATATCGGCCGTGCGGCCGGCGCCGAGAAAGGCCATCATCGCGTGAACATCGTTGAAGGCGTAAATGCCGTCCTCGGCAGCGCGCGCCCAGCACGCGGCAAGGCTGTCGAAGCGATCACCCAGCTCCACCCCTTCGAGCTTGAGGCGCCAGAGCAGGGCAGACGAATCGATCCATTCGAGCAGAACCTGCGCGTCCGGATCGGGCCGCACATTCTCGTCGTAGAATTGGAGCACCGTCGTGATGTCGCCTCGATCGAGGTGAAGCAGCGCGAGGTGCCACCAGTTGTGATAGGCAAAGCCGCTGTCCGGCGCCCAGAAGCGGGCGTTGTCGGCCAGCCAGGGGATGCCCACATCGAGATCGCCACGCATTTCGTTGACATGCGCGACGGCATGCACCGCCCAGCCATCGCGCGGATCGACCTCCACCGCTTCCCGCCCATACTGGTCCGCGCGCGCATAGGCGCCGCATTCCTCGAGGCCAAAGGCCGCCATGCCGAGGGCGTAGCTGCGGCCATCCTCACCAGGCGAGAAAGCGCGCAATGCCTGCAATGGCCAGTCACGCAGCTCGTGCTGCATGCCCAGGAAGAAGCAGCCAATATGCGCGTACTGCAGCGCCACCAGATCACGGGGGTGCTCGCGGGCCAGAAGGCCGAGCCGTGCAGTTCCTTGATGAAACCGCCCCTCGGTCCAGTCGTGCGCTGCCTGCAGATGCAGGCGCTCGCGGTCGTTGAGGTTGGCGGCCAGCCCTGCCCGCACGCTGCGGATTGCTTCATCCGCATAGGCCTTGTCCGTCTGCTGCACGAGCAGCCCGGCGCGCGCGGCCCAGGCGGCGCCGAACTGTGGGTCCTCGGCAAGCGCCGCATCCAGTGCGGCAATCGGGTCACCCCGATAGGTGCGAAGAAGGTCTAGCGCCTTATTGTAATGCGCAAGGGCGGCAGACGATGTGGTCGAGACTGAATTTCCGTAACGGTCTTTTAACATGACATGCTCCGATATTGGGGGCCGGAATACTTGCTCCGACGCCAGCTCAAGGCACGGATGACGTGCCTGAATGATGTGCAGTCTAGGGTCGCAGCCGCAGGACGATAGAAACCTTGTGGTACTGTGGAAGAAGACGCCAAGTCTTACCCAATAGTTTCCGTATTTTAGGCGTGATTTATCTGATGCTGAGCGTGCACCTACGCACGTCTCTTGGGCAAAAACCGCACTCGTGGTACAGTTCTGCGACGGGGGATTTCAGCAATGACAGTGAACGTTCAGAGCAAAGGGGCGCAAACGCGGGAACGCATTCTGGACGTCGCCCAGACGTCGGTGTTGCGCAAGGGCTTCGGCGGCACCTCGATCGATGAGATTCTGTGCGAGGTCGGCATCACGAAGAGCGGCTTCTTCTACCATTTTCGCGACAAGAACGATCTCGCGAAGGGCATGTTGCAGCGCTATCTCGACACCGAATGGATGATCTTCGACGAGCTCTTTCAGCAGGCCGATGCGCTGAGCGAAGACCCGCTCCACGCCTTCCTCATCTTCCTCAAGCTGTTTGCCGACAAGATGGGCGACTTGCCGAACGGCCATCCCGGCTGCCTTGCCGCTTCCTATGTTTATCAGGATTATCTCTTCAATCGCGACGTGCGCGCGATGACTACAGAGGGGCATCGCATCTGGCGGCGACGGTTCGGCGAGCGGCTTGCGGGGATTGCCGAGCAATATCCGCCCCGCGTCGAAATTGACCTTCAGGATCTGGCCGACATGCTCTCCGCCGTTGCCGATGGCGGCATCATCCTCTCGAAAAGCCTGTCCGATCCGCAAATCCTGCCGCGCCAAATTCTGCAGTTTCGCAATTATGTGAAGTTCGTCTTCTTGGGCTGAACACGTGAGCGCCCAATGCTGCGCGCGAAACAGAAAGGGATCGCACCGCCGCTTCACTCTTGCGAATGCTTCTCAATATATGCAATTGGGGCCTGGCAGATGATTCGGGATGCCGGCTGCGGTGGCTCGAAGCCGAATCCGGGGGGTTACAGGTGGACGTGCAGCGGGTGGACGGACAGGGAGCAGAAGAGCAGGCCGGCGGAGGCACCGCTGCCCGCGCTTCATCTGCGGCTGGCGCCTCACCCGCCCCTTCCCGCGCCACCAAGAGCAATCGCAAGGCGCGCACCTTCTGGCTCAAGCAACTCCACAGCTGGCACTGGGTGAGCGCGGCGATCTCGCTCATTGGCATGATGCTCTTTGCGATCACCGGGATCACGCTCAACCATGCTGCCTCGATCGGCGCGGCGCCGACCGTGAACGAGGCGTCGGCGACCTTGCCCGGCGCTCTGCTCGGCCTGCTGGAAGCGCCCCCGGAAGCAGACGATTCGCCGCTGCCTCCACCAGTGGCGCAGCATCTGCGCGAGGCCGTTTCGATCGATGCGCGGGGAAAGCCGGCGGAATGGACTGACGAGGAAGTTTACGTCGCGCTGCCGGGACCGGGGCGCGATGCCTGGATCAGCATCGACCGGGAGAACGGCGCCATACTGGCCGAAACGACCGAGCGCGGCTGGATCTCCTACTTCAATGATCTCCACAAGGGCCGCAACACCGGCACGGCGTGGAGCTGGTTCATCGACATTTTCGCGGGCGCCTGCATCGTCTTCACCCTCACCGGGCTGCTGCTGCTCCAGCTCCATGCGCGGCACCGGCCCATGACCTGGCCGATGGTCGGGCTGGGTCTGCTCATTCCGCTCATCATCGCCATCCTGTTCATTCACTAAAGGCTGCGCTTCCCCATGAAAAAGACCTCCCTTCTGATCGCCGGTCTGGTCGCTGCGCCGGCGACGTCCGCCAGTGCTGGCACGATCAGCATCACCATTCCCCGCCTCAATGTGGCCGAATATCACCGCCCCTATGTCGCGGCATGGGTGGAGCCGGCGGGCGGCGGCGCGGCGCAGACCATCTTCGTTTGGTATGACGTGAAGCTGCAAGGCCGCGAACCCGGCACCAAATGGCTCTCCGATTTGCGCTCATGGTGGCGCAAGGGCGGACGCAGCCTCAAGCTCCCCGCAGACGGCGTGAGCAGCGCCACCCGTGCGCCGGGCACGCATAAAATTGCCCTGCCCGCCAGCATCAAGCCGGGGCAGTACACGCTCTATGTGGAAGCTGCGCGCGAGACGGGCGGGCGCGAGATCGTCTCGATGCCGCTCGCCATTCCCGCAAAGGGCGGCTCTGTCTCCGGCAAGTCCGAACTGGGCGCCATCACCATTTCCGCTCGCTGAGTTTTCAAGAACCGAAAGGCCTTCAACCCATGCGCATCAAGACCGCCCTGCTCGCCGCCGCCGCGATCATCGCCGCCGCCACGCCTGCCACCGCGCACCGCCAGTGGCTGCTCCCCTCCGGCACGATCTTCTCGGGTGAAGGCCCGTGGGTGACGGTGGACGCAGCAAGCTCAAACGACCTCTTCTATGCCGACCACAACGCCATGCGGCTCGACAATGTGAAGGCCTGGCGCCCGGATGGCACCGAAGCGGAACTCAAGAACGCCGCGACCGGGCGCTATCGCTCCGTGTTCGACGTGCAACTCGATCAGCCGGGGACATGGCGGATCGGCAGCACCCAATCCGGCGTGATGGGCACATTCAAGGTGGACGGTGTCGAATGGCGCCTTGGCCCTGCACGCGGACCGGCGGCCAATGCGCCCAATCGCGTTGCGACCGTCGCAGAGATTCCGACCAATGCGACCGATCTCGCCATTACCGAAACGGGCGGGCGCAACGAGTTCTTCGCCACGCTCGGCGCGCCAAGTGCCATCAAGCCGCTGGGCCAGGGCCTGGAGATGGTGCCCGTCACACATCCTGCCGAGCTGGTGCAGGGCGAGTCGGCGCAGCTGCGCTTCCTGGTCGATGGCCAGCCCGCCGCCGACCTGAAGGTGACGCTGGTGCCGGGCGGCAAGCGCTATCGCGATTCCGAGGGTGTGTTTGAAGTGACGACCGATGCCGATGGCGTGGCGACGGTGAACTGGCCGATGCCAGGCATGATCTGGCTCAACGCCTCGCTGCGCGACGACAAGCCCACCACGCCGCGCGCAACCCAGCGGCGGCTGAGCTACACGGCCACGCTGGAAGTCATGGCGCCCTGAGCATGGATGCGCCGGTCCCTCGCATCGTGGTGCCACGGATCGATCCCGGCGCGCTTGTCGGGCTCGATGCGCGCGCGCCGGTGCGGGAGATCGGCGGCGAGACAATGGGAACGGTCTGGCGCGCACGCTTCTGCGCGGCGCCGGGCTTCGATGCGCAGGCGCTCGAAGCGCTGGTGCAAGTGCGGTTGGACGGCATCGTGGCAGAGATGAGCCATTGGGCGGCCGACTCGCTGCTCAGCCAGTTCGATGAGTCGGCCGGTGGCAGCTGGACCACATTGCCACCGGACTTTTCCGCCGTGATTTCCGCAGGCCTCGCGATTGCCGAGCGAAGCGACGGCGCGTTCGATCCGGCTATCGGCCGATTGACGGATCTGTATGGACTTGGACCGCGTCCTGCGGAGAGCGAGCCGGACGCGCAAGCCGTTGCGGAGGCTCTGGAGGTTTCAGGCTGGCGCCGGCTCGCCTTCGAACCCGCGATGCGGCGGCTGCGTCAACCGGGCGGACTTTGGCTCGATCTCTCGGGCATCGCCAAGGGCTATGCCGTGGACGCGGTGGCGGACCTGCTGGCGCGCGAGGGCATTCGGCATTGCCTTGTCGAGATCGGCGGAGAACTGTCGGGCCGGGGCATGCGCCCGGATGGCGACCCGTGGTGGGTGGACCTCGAAATTCCCGCCGGAATGCGCGCACGGCCCATCCGCATCGCGCTGCATCAGATGGCGGTGGCGACATCCGGCAATTATGTGCGCGGGGCGCATACGCTCGATCCACGCAGCGGGCAGCGAGTGGAGAATGGCGTGGCCTCGGTGAGCGTGCTCCATACCCGTGCGATGGAAGCCGATGCCTGGGCAAGCGCGCTCACCGTCCTGGGGCTTCACGCCGGCGCTGCGCTGGCGATCCGGGAGGATCTGGCCGTGCACATTCTGGCCCGGCAGGGTGAAATGACCCGCGAGTGGATCAGCCCGGTGCTGACCGAGATGTTGGGCGATTGAAAACGTATCGCCGCAAGCGTTGATGCAGATCATGGCACGGACCGGGACCTCGGTGCAGACAGGGCGGCATGAAACGCATCCTCCTGATCGACGGCCACCCCGATCCCGATCCGGGCCGGTTCATCCACGCACTGGCGCAGGCTTATGCTGATGGCGCGACCATAGCTGGCCACGAAGTCCGCCGCCTCGACCTCGCGACGATGGACATCCCTTTCCTGCGCACGCGATCGGACTGGACCGACGCCGCGCCGCCGCCTGCAATCGCGGACGCGCAGGCGGATATCCATTGGGCCGAACATCTGGTGATTCTCTATCCGCTCTGGCTCGGCGACATGCCGGCCCTGCTCAAGGCCTTTCTGGAACAGGTGGCGCGCCCCGGCTTCGCGCTGGAACAAGGCACCGTGCCCAAGCCGTTGCTCGGCGGCCGCTCGGCGCGGCTGGTGGTGACGATGGGGATGCCGGCCTTTTTTTACCGCTTCTTCTACGGCGCCCACAGCGTGAAGAGCTTCGAGCGCAACATCCTCAAGCTCGTTGGCATCAAGCCGGTCTCCAGCTCGCTGATCGGCAATGTGGAAGGCGACGAAGCGGACCGCACCAGCTGGCTGGCAGAGATGCGGGAGCTGGGGTCGGCTGCCGCCTGAGCTCAGTCCTTGCCCATTTCATTGGGATCGAACTTCAGCATCTGCGCACTTTTCAGCGCCGGGTCCCAGTGCTCGGCGATCAGGCCGTTCTCGATCCGGTAGAAATCGAACCAGCTCGTGACATAGGGTTTGCCCTCCTCGTCCTTCATCGGCCGCTCGCTCATCACCAGCACATAATCGCCCTCGGCAATGATGTTGACGATGGGCAGCGTGATGATCGGCGCGATCGGTCGGACAGGCCGCGAGCCGCGCAGGAAGGCGGCGAGCGCATCGCGCCCCGAGGCGACATTAGGATTGTGCTGGATATATTCGGGCGTGAAGAAACGCTCGACCAGATCGGCATGGCCGCCCTGCACGATGTGGCGATACATGTCGTACACCAGCTTTTTGTTCGCCGCGAGCTTCGGGTCCGAGCTGGCGAGTAGCGCCTGCTGCCCCTCCGCCGTTGCTACGACCTGAGCCGATGTTGAGGCGCCGGCGAGGCTGGCGGCCACCAGGGCGATAGCGAATGGAATGCGCGTGAACAGTTTCATGTTGCTTGTCCTCTCCTGTGCCTTTCCGCCTCTCGGCCGGCTGCTCTGGCCTTCCTGCCGGAAAGCGCCCATCTTGGCGAGAGAGGATGGCTTGAGGGAGACGGAGATGGAACCGCGCAACAATGGCAAGGCACTCGACCTGCTCAACAATTTCCCGCTGCTGCTCATTCCGGTGCTGATCTACAATCTGGTGGCGTCTCTCTCCGGCGCACCCGCCGCCGATCAGACGGAACCCACACTGGCCGCCGCGTTGCGCGGCGAGGCTTTTCTGCTGCCGATGGCATCCGGCGTGGATCTGCTGCTGACCTGGGGCGACATGCTGCTGTTGCTCGCCATCGTTTTCCTGCTGGTCGAAGTGGTGAAATCGACCCGGCGGGGCTCGGCGTCGATCATCAACCACATGCTGACCATGGCGGTATTCGTGCTGTGCGCAGTGGAGTTTCTGGCACTGCCGCGCTTTGCCAGCTCCACCTTCTTCCTGCTGACGATGATCGTGCTGCTGCAGGCCCTGACCGGGCTGTCGCTATGGCTTGCGGGACGCCGGAATGGCGAGGCGCCGGGCGCGAGCGAGGCGTGAGCGCGTAACGGTTGAACGCAGGCGTTCGGACGATCAGCGCAGGGAGGCGAGTTCAGCGGGCTTAGCCGTCTGCGCCATCTCGGCCACATCCGCCGTTGCACCGCCACGGAGCAGCGTGCCACAGGCGGGAGCCTCAGCGCGTTCAGGATCGACGAAGCCGAAGATCGCTCCCAGGTCCGGCATCATCATCGAGAAGCCGAACAGACGCTGCGGGCGGAACAACGCAACCGGCTCGCGCACGACCACAGGATCGGCCAGCGTGCCACCGATAAGCAGCGGCGCAGGGCGGCCGAACCAGGAGCGATGCTTGCCATCCGCTTCCAGCCGCAGATCGAGCCGCTCGCCGCGCAGATCGATCTGGCCGCGCCCGCTCAGCACATACCCGTCGGTATCGATCAGGATGGGGTCGGCGATCGCCAGGCCATCCTGCACGGAGAAGGCGAGAAGCCCGCAATTGAGAGCGGTCAGATCATCAGCGCGCGCGTCGCGGCCAAACATGGCAGTGCGCAGGAAAGCCATGTCCAGTTCAGAAGCGCTGGCCCGCTGCATCCCCACGCTGCCCGCCGGGAGGACAAGCGCGATGCGGCCATTGGCATTGCCGATCGTCTCACGCAGCGTCTCGCCCCGCCCGCTGAGTTGGATGCGACCGCGCGCAAGAGCGGTGGATTGCTGCGGCGCGATGCCCCAGCCCGCGAGCAGCCGCCCCATCGGCGTAGGCGACAGGCGGATGTCATAGCGGGCAAGCGCCGGCCCGCTGCGCGCGTCGATATAGATGTCCGACGAGATGAAGCCGCCGGCAAGGTCGATACTGGCAGGCGAGAGCATCAGGCGCCCGTCGAGCAGAGCAAGGCGCATGGCGAGGTGGGACGGACTGAGCGGCGCGGCTGCGGGGCGCAAGCCCTCGATCTTCTCGGCTGTATAATCGATCACCGCATCGAAACTGCGCAACGCCTCCGCCGACAGGACTGCGTCGGGGATAAGGCGTGCGACGGGGCGGGTGGCCGGATCGTCCTCCCCCTCACCCAGATCATCAGCGCGCAAGCCAAGCAGCGCCATGCCATCACCGACATGAAGCGCTTGCGAGGCGAGCTTCGCCACGACACGCGGGCGCTCGCCGCGCTGATCGAGCGTGAGCGTGCCGGAGAGGTCCGTCTCACCGATCTGTCCGGAGATATGGCTGAAATGCCAGCCGCCACGCCGCTGGCCAAGCCGGGCGTTCAAAGCGAAGGCCGGTGCGACCGAAAGATCGATGCTGGCCAGCGCAGCCAGTGCCGCCAGATCCGGGCCACGGGCGGATGCATTGAGATCTGCCCCGGCCAGCCGGAACGGGCCTTCGCTGCTTCCTTCCAGGCGGATGTCCAGCGCCTCGGCGCCCGCACCCAGCGCGAAGCGAAATGGCTGCCCCTCGGCGGACGCGGCGTGACCGCTGAGGCGGAAATCCTCCTCCGCCACCTGCGCGCGCCCGGTGACGCGCACAGCGCCCGGCCCGCTGCCGACAATCTTCAACCAGCCCTCGATCCGCTCGCGCGGATCATGATAGCGCAGCAGCAGGTCGTCGGCATCGATGCGCTGGACCATAGCGGGATCGAACAAGGCACCGGCCTTGCCGACTCGCCAGTTCGCCGCGCCGTCCGCCGCATCACGCTGGAGATCGAGCGTGCCGCCGTGCAGGCCCAAGGTGCGTGGGCCATAATGACCGATCAGCAGATCGAAGGTGGAAAAGCGCGCAGTGATGGCACGGACTGCAAGCAGATCCGGCGTTTGCGCCCAGGGCGCGTTGGCGATGCGCACATCGTCTGCGGAGAGATGCAGCGAAAGAGGCGTGACCAGCAGGCGAATCCCGCCATCGATGTTGACCGCGCGCCCGAGCGCCTCACTGGCGCGGCGCTCGATCGGCTCGCGCAAAAGCTGCGCGCCGCCGGCCGCAAGCCCCGCCCAGCCGAGCAATGGCAACGCGAGCGCAGCCCAAAGCAGCGGGTGAAGGCGCCGAGTTTTCCGGATGTTCGGCCTATGGTCCGTGCCGTTACCGGGCGGGATCGGGGGGAGCGTCATGGCCGGACCACAACGCTGCTGAGCCCCGACACCAGTGCCGGAAGCTGGTCAATGCACCCACCGTTCATGCGGCGCGGATAGAGCCGGCAAGCTGAACAACGGCTGAGCATGATGTTGGAAGGCTGCTATCAGCCGCCTCCCCACGACATTGCGGCGTACCGGATGCTCGCCCTCACAAATCGGAGCCTCTGGAAAACCGGAACGCTTCAGCGGAACGAAGTCTGCTTATTTGGCCCCGCCAAAGGAGACGGTGCCATCCGGATTGATCACGTCAAGCCGATGATCGCACACATATTCCGGGATGCGATACTCGTGGTTGCGCTTGTACTCCCAGGTGAATTTATAAGGCTCTTCGAGATATTCCGGATCCTCAACCGAAACATCGAGCCGCAGTCTGTCCGGACCGATCAGCCGATAGTGCTCGATGACCGTCATCGCATCGCTATGGGGAATGTCATAGAATCTAACGCTTTGCTGCACACCGCGCGTCTTGACGATCAAGGTATCACCTTCCCAATGAGCAGAAGAGAACCCGTAGTAAGAGGGCGCAAGATCGTCCGGCGCAGGGAAAGGCGCGTCTAGATAGATGCGGCGTGTCTGCATGAACAGCTCGGCGAGCACCGTAATCTGGCCAGGATTCTGCAGAATCTGGATCGGATAAATAGCCTCCATGATGCCAGGTGTGCCTTCTGGAAGGCATTGTGTGCTGGCGTCGACAAGTGGCGTACCGGCCTTGAGCAGCGCCTGCCGCTTGTCCAGCAGTGCCTTCCATTCGCTGGCATAGGGCTCTTTAAGGTTCGGACCCTCACCAGGAGGTGGAGTCAGCTGTGTTTCGTCGCCATCGCCATAGGGGAAGGGATCGCGTTCCCATACGCCCGTTATGTCGGGTTCCGCTTGGACACCGGCAGTTTTTGCCGGCTGGGCCGGATCAGAAGAAGCAGCGATCGCCACCTGATTTGCGCCGCTCAACGCCAAGGCGGAGCAAAGGGCAAGGCTTGCGAGTTCTTTGAAGTTCATCAGACCCCTCGATCCTCTTTATCGTTTCAGGAAATTCATAGTCATTTAAGCAGTAAGACAATGGCTGCAGATTGCTGATCAGGCTTGCAGCCGGGAATGCGTGTCACCATGCATCCAGCTTCTTGCCGTTGCCCAGAGTCACGACCGTGAGTGCTCCGCCCGGCTTCCCATTTCTCAGCGGGAAGAAGGAGATGTCGACCTTGTCCCCGGCTTTGAGCGTATTAAACTTCCAGCCAGCTTGGGTCATGAGCGACGGGCTGTTGCACTCCAGGGCAAACGTCTCCCCACCGCTTTTTACCACCAGGAAGACATGCGGGTTCGCCCACTGAAATCGCACGACAGTCACGCCCTTGAGTTCAGTAGCCTTGGTCTGATCGAACATCGCAAATGAATGGTGCGCCAGCGCAGGCAGACTGATTGCCAGGAGACCTGCGGAAAGAACAGCGGCGCATGTTTTGAGTCTATTCATTCAGAAACTCCTGTCTTCGACAAAATCGCGCCGAAGTTCGTCAAGTGTGTGATCGATCGCATTCCAGAGTCGTTCGTCGCCAGAGTCGTTATTCGGTCGACCGGGCGCGGTTCATGTTTGCGAGAACCCGGCAGCAACGATGCATTTGGAAATTTAGTGCCGTGCCAGACGGGCCGGAAGGGCGAAGCGGTCGCGAAACCGTTAATCGCCGCGCACATCGCTCGAGCCGCAGCCAGGTTTGGCGAATTAGTGCCAAAATCCCTGATATTTCCTCCCAAATTCTTGCAAGGAGGCACCTAAATTATGAGGTAACGGGCACGCGCGCGCATGACGTTACCTGCTACCCAGGAACGTTTCCGCACGGTTTCAATCCGCCCCCTGATATTTACTTCTGCGTAACAAACTGCGTCGATTGGGCTGCAGCGTTTCTTCTAAGCAACCATGCGCTGCGATTCTGACCTAGGCGAAATCTGAAAATTCGCGGCCAATTTTGGCTCGACCGAGCAGATTCGAAACAGGAATTCCGGTGTTGCAACCGGACGTTCCACAAGCGGCCGGAGAGCCTCTGATCGGTGCGATCGGTCATAACAATGCATACACAGGGAAATGGGGGGTTTTATGACATACTTGAAAGCTTTGCCGATACAGCTTGATGGCGCCGCTAGCCCAGCACCAGCTGCGCGTCTAGCGTCTCTTGGAGCGCTCCTCCTGGCTGGAACAGCTTTTGCCTTCCCGGTAAGCGCTGCATATGCGCAAGACAATAGCTCCAGAAAAAGCGAGTATCAGGAGCCCGTCAACACCGATGAGATCATCGTGTCGGCCCGCCGCAGGGATGAGAAGCTGGTCGATGTTCCCGCCTCCATCACAGCCTACTCCTCCGACTATCTGAAAACCCAGAACATTCAGAATTTCACAGACTATGCCACCCGCATTCCTAACCTGAGCTTTCAATATGGTCTGAGCGGAAACCTGCTGTGGGGCGGCAGCCGTGAAACAGCGATCCGCGGTGTCGCAGGTACCGGGACGACGGCTTACTACATTAATGACACGCCGGTGCCTTCATCGGTTAGCCCGCTTACCCTCAACCTTGATCGCATCGAAGTGCTTAAAGGCCCTCAGGGGACGTTGTTCGGCGCAAGTTCCATGGGCGGCAATCTGCGTTTCATCACGCGCCAGGCTTCATTGACCGAGAATTCCGGCACGGTAGAAGTACAGGGGGGCGGAACAAAGGGCGGTGGCTTTGATTTCGATGGGAATGGCCAGGCCAATTTCGTTCTGGTGCCTGACCGCATCGGGCTTGATGTCGCCTTAGGCTACACTCATGATTCAGGCTTCATTACGAGGCGGTTTCCTGATGCCTCCGGCCAGTTGATCTCCAAAAAGGGACAAGGGCGCAATGACATCGTCACAGGGTCGGTGACGTTGCGGATGAAACTGACCGACACGCTGGAAGCAAGCATCAACGGAATAGGGCAGACAAGCCACCTGCATGGCTTCCCAGCCGCATATTTGCCGTTGCCGGGATACGAGCCGGTTTCCTACATTGTGGATCGCGACCGCGATGTGCAGGAGTATTCGAAAGACCGCTGGGGCATCGGCTCATTTGTTCTGAACTATGCGGCGGATGGCGTTTCTATCGTCTCCTCCACCAGCTATTTTGCCCGCCGGATCAAGGAGCGGGAAGACAATACAGAGGGAACCAACCTGTATTTTGCCGAGGTCGAGCCAGATATCGACTTAGGAAATCCGGCGGTTTATCAGGATACAATCGCCACGAACCGGCTTTTCACGCACGAGGATCGCCTTTCATTCGACGAAGGGACTATTCTGCCCCGCTTGTCGGGCATGGTTGGTGTATATTACCAGCATGAGTTCGTGAGCACGAACATGCCCCCGGTCTCGATCCCGGAACTGACAGCTGCAGGAATCGAACCAGACCATCTCGGCAGCACTGATTTGGTCAATCATAATGACGATATCGCTCTGTTCAGTGAGCTATATTACGAGGTCCTGCCCAAGCTGACCCTCACAGTGGGACTGCGGAAATACTGGATTCGCCAGAAGACCGATGCGTCAGTCGATACTGGGTATCTCTTCGCGCCTGAAGGAATTTCCGTTAATCCCGAAATCAAGAACAGTGAATCAGGCCTAATCCCCAAGGCCGTGATTTCCTACAAAATCGGTGATCAGGGCAATATCTACGCATCTGCGTCAAAGGGATTCCGGGTAGGGGGCAGCGAGCAGCTTCTGCCGGATATATGCTCGGCCGATCTTGAGAACCTGGGCATCGATGCGGAACAGTTGAGACAGTATAAATCCGATACCTTGTGGAGCTACGAAGTTGGCGTCAAAGGTCGCCTGGCGAATGGCCGCCTCAGCGCCTCAGTTGCGGCGTTCCAGATTGACTGGTCCGACATCCAGCAAAGCATATTCCTGCCTACTTGCACTCTACCGGTAACGACAAATGCAGGCAAAGCGCGCATTCGCGGGGGAGAGTTCGAGTTATCGGGACGCCCCTTCGCCGGAGTTCCGTTCTCGATTCAATTGGGTCTGGGCTATACGGATGGCGTACTCCAGGAGCCGGGATTGCTTCCGCAGCCTGCAAACAGCCCGCTTCCTCTGGTGCCGAAATGGACCGGTACAATCTCGGGCTATTATGAAGTGCCGCTTAGCGATGCCGTCCAGTTGTTCATGGCGGCGGACTATAGCTACACCGGATCCGTGAAAGTCTCGGACGGTGACAGTGGATTTTACACCCGGAAACCGATCAACATGGTCAACGGCAACATTGGCGTGAGCTTCGGAAGCTCCCAGCTCATGTTCTATGTCAAAAACCTGCTCGATAAGCGGTTGAATTTCGGCAATCAGCCTTCAGCTGGCTTTGAGAGACAGGAATTGCTCGAGGATGGCAGTTATCAGCGTTTGCCTCGCGGCGTTGTCAGCCAGCCACGTCAGATGGGCGTGCAATATCAGCTGAATTTTTAAGTTGTTGTAGGACCGGGGGTGGCCTGGCCATCCCCGATCCGCTCCTCTACCGCCCTCACCGGCACCATTATATGGTCATGAGGCGCCGTGACTGGTCGACGAGCTTGTTGGCATGGCGGTCACGATCGGCGGGAACAAATCCTTAGGATCGAGATTCAGTACAGAACGCCGCCGCTTGTGAACGGCGGCGTTTCGTGCGGCGTTGCGGGGTATCCCCGCAGAAGCGGTAGCGGGAGTCGGCTCCCGCTCAAGGGAAAGGCTTTCGCCAGGAACATCGACACTCGGCGACGAAACGTAGCTCTCCATGAAGAATCCGGAGCCAATATGCTGGCAGCTCGACGCTCGCGGTTCCGAACCCGTGGACACCAGGTGGATATCAGCGAGCCTGCGAAGGCACTCCCCGAAATGGGAGGCCTTGCAACACATTGATATAAGGAAGAAAACTGGAGCGGGCGAAGGGATTCGAACCCTCGACCCCAACCTTGGCAAGGTTGTGCTCTACCCCTGAGCTACGCCCGCTCTGGCGGACCGGGGCAATGCCTACCGGTCGGGTGAGGCGCGCACCTAGCATCGCCTTTGGGGGGCGGCAAGCCCCTTTTGCCATTGGTTCAAAGATTCCCGGCCACCCTTGCGGAACGCCCGCGTTCCACCCCATATGGTCGGATCGAACCGACAGGCAGCAGGAGACGAGACGTGGCCACCCTCGGGTTGAGCGAGAAGGACAAGCAGGCAGTCGAGGATTTCCGCCGTAACGTGGTCGATCCTTCGCAAACCAAGCTTGTTCTGGTCGATTTCTGGGCGGAATGGTGCGGGCCGTGCAAGCAGCTCTCCCCCATCATCGAGAAGATCGCGGCGGAATATGCTGATCGCGGCGTGCTGCTCGTCAAGATCAACGTGGACGAGAACCGGTTCATAGCGAGCCAGTTTCGCGTGCAGTCCATTCCCACGGTCTACGCCGTGTTCCAGGGCCAGCCGGTGGCCGATCTCACACAGGCGCGCACGGAGAGCCAGTATCGGCAGATGCTGGACCAGATCCTGGCCCAGCTTCCTGTCGAAAGCGAGGCGGGGCAGCGCGAGCAGGATATCGCGCCCTTGCTTGCCATGGCCGAGGATGTGCTGGCGAGTGGCGACGCCGCCCGCGCCCTCTCCATTTTCGCGCAGATCAGCGAGATCGCGCCGGACAATGCCGAGGCCGTTGGCGGACAGATCCGCGCGCTGGTCGCTGCCGGAGAACTGGACGAAGGCGAAGCGCTGATCGCCAGCCTGCCCGAAGCGCTGGCGAAGGACGCTGCCGTAGAGCGCGGCCGCTCGGCCATTGCGCTCGCGCGGACAGCAAAGCCAGGCGTGGACGTCGCACCGCTGCAGGCACGGGTTCAGGCCAATCCAGACGATCATGAGGCGCTGTTCGAGCTCTCATCGGCCTATATGGCCAATGGCGACCGCGATGCCGCCGCAGAGGCATTGCTGACCAGCATTGCGCGGGACCGCAGCTGGGAAGACGGCAAGGCACGCGCGCAGCTTCTCCAGCTGTTCGAGGTCGTCGGGCTGGAGGACCCGTGGGTCGCCGGGCAGCGCCGTCGTCTCTCCCAGATCCTGTTTGCCTGACACAGCGATGCAGCGGCGGCTCGCCATCTTTCCCCTCGGCGGTGCGCTCCTCTTTCCGCGCATGCATTTGCCGCTGCACATTTTCGAGCCGCGCTATCGGGCCATGGTGACGGAGGCGATGGCCAAGGATCAGCGCATCGGCATGATCCAGCCCAGTGGCGTCGGCGAGCCCCCGCCTCTCTTCTCCGTTGGTTGCATGGGGCGGATCACAGAGATCGAGGCGCTTGAGGATGGGCGCTTCAACATCATTCTCGCCGGTGAATCGCGTTTCCGTGTCCAGCGCGAGTTGGATGTGGCGACCGCCTTCCGCCAGGTTGAGGCTGAACTCTACGAAGCCGATGAGGACGAACCCGGCGTGCTGGCCCCCAGCGAGCGCGCGGCGCTGGAAGACGAAGCACGCACCTTCGCGGATTCTCTGGGCTATACAGTCGAGTGGGATGCCGTCGAAACGCTGGATGACGAGATGCTGGTCAATGCAATTGCCCAGATCGCGCCCTTCGACACGGCGGCCAAGCAGGCCTTGCTGGAAGCGAAGGCGCTGCGGGACCGGACCGAAATGATCATTCAGCTGATGCAGTTTGCGCGGCGCGGGGATGCACAGGGCAGCCAGCGACTACACTGAGGGCCCCGCAACGCAGCATCAGGCCGCGATGGGCAGGGCGCTGTCTTCGTTTGCGATGCGATCCTCGACCGGCTGCACCTCCTGCACCATGGCAATCTGTGCCGCCGTTCCCGCTGCCTCGCGGGCCGGGGCAGGAAAAAGCCAGCGGGTGACAGCGACAATCACGCCGAGCCCCAGATAAACGCCGATCGTCGCTGCAAGGTTGAAGAACACCCCGCAAGCAAGCAGCGCACGCACCCAGGTCGGGTTGATGCCAAGATCCTCGCCAATCGCCTGGCAAATTCCCAGCAGCGTATCGGGGCGCGAGAACATTGACGGATGTGACGCGGACATGATCGTAGCTCCTTGAACGCGAACCGATCCATTCGGCCCGCTGTCCTCTCCAAAGCATGTGTCGTGCCAATTCCTGACTTGGCGCCCTTTTACGCGGTTCTGCTTAACGAAGGCAGAACGCAGCGGGCTAGAGTCCGCGTTGATTCACGCCAACTCGTGGGAAAACGCACCAACCTTGCTTCCGTGCCATGACGGAGCGATCACGCATAAACCTTGGCGCGCCGTTTGCGGTGTGGAGCCTCATCCCGAGCCGGAACCCCGAAAGGCGGCCCCTCTGGCGCCCCGGTCAGTCGTCTATGCCGAAATGGTCCGCAAGCTGGCGCGCCGAAAACCCATAGCTGGGCGCGTTGGGGTCGTTGAGCATATCGGCGTTCCAGACATCGTACGCCTGCTTGAGCGCCGCGAAGACCTCCGGCTGGCGATCCTTGAGATTGCCGCGCTCCAGCGGATCGGCAACGACATCAAAGAGATATTCATTGCCGCCGATCGAGAGATATTTCATCCGCCCACGCCGCACAGCCTTCTGGTCCATATTCTTGAACCGCCAGAACAGGGTCCTCTCCGGCAATGTCCCGCCCGTCAGCACGGGCGTCAGGTTCAGCCCGTCCGTCGGCGCAGCCGCATCCACCGAGCCGCCGGCGGCCTCCACGAAGGTCGGCAACCAGTCCATGTGCATCACTGGCACATCGCTGGTGCTCCCCGGCTTCGTCAGGCCCGGCCAGCGGACGATGGAAGGAATGCGCAGGCCACCTTCGAGAAGTTCGCTCTTCTTCCCCGTGAACGGCCAGGTATTGGAGAAGCGCTCGCCGCCATTGTCACTGGTGAAGACCACGACAGTATTGCGATCCATGCCGAGCGCGACGAGCTTCTCCAGCACGCGGCCGATATTCTCGTCCATCGAGCGCACCATGGCGGCGTAGGTATCCATGGTGCCGCCATCATAATGGAAAATGCCGGCGGGATTTCCCGAGGCTGCAATGCGATCCGATTCCGCGCGGCCTTCTTCATCCGGCCCCTGCCACGGCCAGTGCGGCGCCGTGAAATGCAGGCTGATGAAGAACGGCCGCCCGTCGGCCTTGCGCCGGTCCAGCGTTTGCATCGTGCGGTCGGCGAGAATGTTGGTGAGATAGCCCGCCTCCTTCACGTTCGTGTCGCCGTCCCACAGATCGTGCCGTCCACCGAAATCGTGGCGGAAATAATCCACCCCGCCACCGCGCAAGCCCCAGAACTCCTCATAGCCGCTCTTGAGCGGATCATATTTCGGTGGCGCGCCCAGATGCCATTTGCCGATCAGTGATGTCGCATAGCCTTGCGCACGCAGATAGGAGGCGACCGTCGGCGCCTCCGGAGGCAGACCCACATCCTGCGTACTGAGTGGTTCCTGCAGACCGATCGGCAACCGATACTGATAGCGCCCGGTAATGATGGCAACGCGCGAGGCCGTGCAGACCGCGCTGTTGGCATAAGCATGCGTGAACCGCATGCCGTCGCGGGCCAGCCCATCGAGCACGGGCGTCTCATATTCCTGCCGACCGTAGCAGGAGAGATCGGCAAACCCCATGTCATCCGCCAGAATGAACAGGAAGTTTGGGCGATCACCGCTGCCCTGCGCAAAAACCGGTCCGGTGGCCGCCAGCGCCGCCACTCCGAGAGCGCCGGTCACGGCTTCACGACGCGAGAAATCGGGGAACAGGTCTTTGCCAGGCATGAAATCGGCCCTCTCCAGTCAGCATCCACGGTGCGCTCCTTTGCGCCTGCTTTTTACCGCCTTATCCGGGGTAACATCCCGCAGTCCAGTCTCACGCGGAATGAATGGCATGGACCTTTCCAGCGGAAAGGTCGGCACGAGTGTCATCGGGGCATCCGAATCCGTACCGAAGAAAGCAGCTTGTCCACATCAAGCGATATCGCGAGATCGTCGTTCTCGCCGGCGGCGAGTCATCCCTGCTGGTCCGCTCCGTGATCATGTTTCATGCCTCGGGCATTTCAGGCCATTGCGAGCAGGAAACGAGCACTCTAATTCCACGAATATGTATTACTTGTGCACAGCCCATGTGCGACTGTGGTTTGCTGCGACACCCTTGTGACAAGCGCAGGACGCACATTAAGGCGGAGCGCCACCGCGAGGGCACATTCAGATTTGGACATGGACACCATGAAGAAGAACAGCGCCGCTGCCGGGGCGGACATCGTCTCGGTGACCGACATAGCGGACTGGCTGCGGGACCGCATCCGGCGGGGGCGCTTTGTCGCCGGGCAGAGGCTCATTGAGGCTGACATCGTGCGAGACACCGGCGCCTCGCGCAGTCGGGTGCGGGAGGCGATCCAGCGGCTCGAAATGGAAGGCCTGTTGGTCCTTGAGGAATTTCGGGGCGCATCGGTCAAAGGGTTTTCCGCCGACGAGCTGCGCCAGATCTACCGGACGCGCATGGCGCTGGAGGGCATGGCTGCCCATGATTGCGCCCTCCTCGGTTCGGCAGCGCACAAGGCGGAACTTGCCCGGTTGCAGGAGGAGCTCAACAGCTGCGAGCACACCGTCGATCATGACCGGTTCGCCAGGCTGAACGATGCGTGGCACCAGCAGATCATTCAGGGCGCGGGCAACGCTTATATCCAGACCTTTCTGGAGCGTCTGCGCGTGCCGATCTACCGGCTCTTTTTTACAACGTTCTACAAGGCGGACCGGATCGACGCCGCCAATGCGGGCCACCGCCTCATCACGGCCGCCATCGTGAAGGGCGACGCCGGTGAGGCCGAGCGGCTGATGCGGGCGCATGTCGAAGAGGGACTCACGGCAGTCCTCACGCTGGAAGACGAATTCCGGCGCTGATCGTCAGGCTCGCAGCTCGGTCCGTCACTGCCCAGATCGTCACTGGGGCGTGATGCGGATATCGACCCTGCGTTCGAGAGGCGACTTGAGGCCATCGAACGGCTCCATCACATAAGGCGCCGCGCCCGGCCGGGCGGCGGTGATCCTGATGTTCTTCTCTGGAACGCCGCGCATGATCAACGCGCGCCGGACGACATCGGCCCGCTCCTGCGCGATTTCGGCAGGCTCGGTGATCGTTTCGCCGGAGATCGTGCGCGGGGTGGTCTGTGCGTGGCCGGTAATCTCGACCAGCGCCGGCTGGATATCGAGCGCATAGTTGATCGTCGCGTCGAGATAATAGTCTGAAATCTGGTAGGTTATGAACGTCTTGTCAAAGTCGAAGGGGATGGTGAAGCGCCCCTTGGCATAAGGCTTTTCGGGCCGCTTGCGGTCCTCGTACAGCGGACGGACGTTTCGCGTCGGCAGGCTGAAGCGCCGCCCCTCATAGCCCTCCGCCGGCAGCATGTGCCGCGTGCAGGGCAGTTCGAGGATGGAGACCCGGACCGGCTGCATCACCGTCGCGCCGCAGGGGTTGCCCTCGTCCGGCGCCGCAAATCCTTCCACGAGAATCGCCTTGTTCCAGTCGGCCTTGGTCGGCGCGGCGGTGACGTCGTAGCGGGTCCCGCTGGCCGGATCGCTCGTCAGCCAACAGCCCGATTTGCGACCGTTGTTGGTGTCGCGATAGACCGGGCAGGCGATGAAGTTGATTTCCTGCGCGGTGGCCGTGGCGGTGGTGGCGAAAGCGCTCGCCCCGAGGATGATTGCGCGCAACATCACAGCGCCCGCATCAGGTTGACCAGATCGGTCTTTTCCTGCTCCGTGTAACCGATGGTGTAGCGTCGGTCGTAATAGTCCACCACTGCTCGCAAATCCTTGGCGCTGCCGTTCGAGAAATAGGGTGCCCGCGCGGAGAGCCCGCGCATCGTCTGCAACGTGATCCGCCCGACATCCGAGCAGCGGCCGGTCGTCAGCGCATAGCCGGGGTCATGCGTCAGGATCGTGCGTCCGTAATGCGGGTGCGGCTTGCCCGTGCACGTGATGCGGAACAGCGGAAGGTGCGGCGCCGGATCAGCAAAGGGCATGTTGGTCGTGCCGAGATCGACCTGGCCCGGCGCCACGTCCATGCCCATGTGGGACATGTTGTGACAGAACACGCAGCTGTTGCGCACCGGATTGCCGAACCCGATCGGCGTATTGATGCCCGAGGTATCGGAGATCAGGAATGTCTTTTCCCGAAATGCGCGGGCGCCGCGCGCCACGGACTCGCGAAATTCTAGCACGTCCTTCGGCAGCTTCGCCTTCTCGGCGTCGGACATCTTCTCCCAAGCCTCGAACTCGGCCCAGACCGGCATGCCGCCATCGCTGCCGAGCAAGCCGGCACGAGAGGTCATGAGCGTCATCGGACCGCCCAGGGCGCCGGCGGCATCTACATCGCCACCCTTTGCGTCACGCTGTTGTGCGACGTAGATGCGGCGCTCGAAATCGAGGATGCGCTCCATATCCTTGGCATCGAGTTCGTCGAGGAAGCCAAGGTGCGCGGATGCGGCGTCGCGCATCTGCGCCGTCAGCGACAGCACTCGCCCGTCGGCCATCAGATTGCCGCTGACCGGCTTTCCTGTCTCGGGATCGACGGTAAGCGGCATGCCGGCCTTGGGATCGTAAGCGAAGCCCATTGCCTCGATATATTTGAAGTTCGCGACCGGGCGCGGGCGACGGAACACCGAGATATGCGGCTCGTCCGAATTCAAGCCGTAGCGCTTGTCGAGATTGCAGGTACTCGGATCGCGCACGACCTCGATGGTGAAATCCGGCTTGAGCGGCTTGCCCTCATAGTCCTTGCCGGGCCACGGGCGTGCGATGCGGATCAGGCCATGATCGAGCAGCAACGAGTGCGAGGCGCGCTCGCCCTGCGGCAGGCTGGGGCAGTTCGAGCCATCGCTGGCGGCGAACAGCGGGTCCTTCGCGCCGCGCCGCTCCCACTGACGCTGGATGGATTCGATGGAGAGGCTCATTGCGTCAGCAGGCTGGTGACAGGTGACGCAGGCGCGCCCATCGGGTCCCTTGGAAGTGAAGAAGGGATGACCCTCCGTCTCCATCGGGCCGTCTTCCAGCAGCAGGCGCAGGGTCCCATTGGCGTTCGCATATTCGAGCTGAGCCGGGAAGGTGCGGCCCTCATCGGGGTCCCACCACGGATCTTCCTGGGCGGCCTGCGGCGCTGCCACGGCAATCGCCAGCAGGGCGGCGGCCAGCGGCAGGGTAACTGTCTTGATCATCAAACCTCTCGAACTCGCGCTGCTGTCACTGCGCTCCCGCGCTGCCTGCACCCGCGGCTGCGGGGAGACTGAATTTCAGCAGTCAGGCCTTGATGGAAGCGCTTGCATTGAAGGTCAACCCTTAAGCCCGCCTGCCAGAGACACAAATCGGCCACATCGGGCCCCTTGCCCCGAATCTCATTATTCCCTAAGGCAGGAATTAACGGCCATCGAGAGCCGTCATGGGAGAGTGAAAAATGAGAGCAATGCTGTTGTGCACCGCCGCATGTGCGGCCTTCTTCCCGCATCTCGCCGGAGCGCAGACAACGGAACAATCGTCGGCGAATGCCGCACAAGGCGCGGCAGTCTCGCCCGCCGCGCCGGAAAATGGCGCCGGCCTTGTCGACATCATCGTCACAGCCCAGCGCATCGAGGAAAACAGCCAGCGCACGCCGCTGGCCGTGGATGTCATCCAGCCCGAGGAACTGACTCGCCAGAATGTGCTGCGCGCCGAGGACCTTTCGCGCATTTCGCCCTCGCTCTCCGCATCGGGCGGCGGCGGCCCGACAACGGTGTTCTTCGTTCGCGGCGTTGGCAACTCGACGGTCAATTCATATTCGGACCCGGCCATCTCGTTCAACTATGACGGCGTCTACATCGGGCGCCCCACCTCCACCTCCGGCGTCTTCTACGATCTGCAGCGCGTGGAAGTGCTCAAGGGTCCGCAGGGCACGCTCTATGGGCGGAACGCCACGGCAGGCGCGATCAACGTCATCCCCAATCGTCCACGACTGGGCGAGACGTCGGGCAACTTCACCCTCGGCTACGGCAATTATGACTGGATCACTGGTCAGGCTGCGCTGAACGTGCCGATCGGCGACATGATCGCCGTCCGTGCCGCCGGCACGGTCGCGAGCCGCGATGGCTTCCAGACCGACGGCACCGGCAATCAGCGCGAACATGGCGGGCGCTTGCAGATCTACGCTGAGCCTTCGCCCGATCTGAGCATCCGCATCGGCGCGGATTTCGCGCATCAGGGCGGCGCCAGCAGCAGCGGCTTCTATCTCGGCGCCGTGAACCCCACCTTCGGGCCGGGCGGCTTTGCCGGTTATCAGTTCGTGCCCAGCAATTTCTCCACCCAGCAGGGCCTGCTTGATCCTGCCTCCAATGCCTATCTTGCCCCGCGCTTCTTCACGCAGCTTGGCCGCGCGGGCGCCGTCGTCGATGGCGTGCCCTATAACGACAATGATTACTGGGGCATCACAGCGGAGCTGAACTACACGACGCCTGCCGGCACGCTGACGGTCCAGCCGGCCTATCGCGAAGCAGACCTCGAATATGCCTTCAACGGTACGTTCCGCCAGGGCTACACGAAGGAGAAGGACAAACAGACCAGCGTCGAGGCACGCTGGGCCGGCGATATCGGCTCCTCGGTCGATTATCTGATTGGCGCCATGTATTTCGACGAGGAGATCTCGGCGACGGCCCGCTATAATCAGCAGACCCTCTCACCCTATCAGGATTTCGCCACACGGACGGAGAGTTGGGCCGGCTTCGGCAAAATCACGTTCCGCCCGGTCGAGAATCTGAGCCTCACGGCTGGCGGCCGCTACACGTCCGACAAGAAGCGCTTCGACGGCACATCGAACGTCTACATCGCCTTCTGCGGCAACCCCGCACCGCCGCAGGACTTCTGCCCGACCCTGCCGTTCATTCCGCTGGCTGAGACGGAAGCCGAATTGCAGGCTTTCTATGGCTCGCTCGGTATTCCGATTACACCCGTGCCGCTCTTTGCGCTCCCGCCGATTGCTGGTGGATCGCAGACCGCGCCCTTCATTCTGCGCTCGCAGATTGCCATCAATTCCGGCCTTGCCAACGAAAAGTTCACCTACCGTCTTGCGGCACAATATGATTTCTCGCCGCGCAACATGGTCTATGCGAGCTTCGAGACCGGCTATCATGCCGGCGGCTTCTCCTTCGCGCGCGGTCTGGACACCTACCGTCCGGAGACGATCAAAGCCTACACGATCGGCACGAAAAACCGCTTCTTCGATAACCGCGTACAACTCAACGTCGAGGCGTTCCTGTGGAAATACAAGGATCAGCAGTTCAGCCAGTTCGGCTATGATCTGGGCAATCCGCCGTCGACCGTTTTCCTGACCCGCAATATCGGCGACAGCACGATCAAGGGCATAGACGTCGACGTCGAGTTCCTCGCGACCGAGAACACCTTGCTCTCGGCCAATGTCCAGTATCTCGACACCAAATATGACAGCTTCGTCTACTTCGCCCCCAATCAGGGGCTGCCGCCGAACACGACCTGTCCGTTCAGCCCCACCACGCAGACAACGCCTGGGGGGACCATCAACGTGTTCCGTATCGATTGCTCGGGCAATCAGGCGTTCAACTCGCCCAAATGGTCGTTCAACCTCGATGCCCAGCAAACCATCCCGCTGGGTGACTACAAGGCTGTCGTTCAGGGCGGCACCCGTTATCGCGGTTCAAGCTACTCGACAGCGGATTACCTGCCTTATCTGCGCTCGGAAGCGACATTCGTGAGCTACGCTTCGCTTACGCTGGCGACGGAGGACGACCGCCTGTTCTTCAGCGTCTATGTCAACAACATCGAGGATAACCGCCGCCTCATCACCGGCACGGCCACCTCCGCGTCGTTGATCAGCGCCAGTGCAGAGCAGCCGCGGACCTACGGCTTCCGGATCGGCGGCAAATTCTGAGCCAGCGCCCGACCTTCACCTACGGAGTTGTAAATGGTTAGCGTGACTGATCTTCACTACATCGCGATGGCCGTGCCGGATCTGGCGGCCGAGCGGGAATTCTTCGGCAAGACATGGGGCCTCATCGAAGTCGCGGAGCAAGACAGTCGCGTCTACTTCGCGGCCGAGGGCATGCCCCATCCCTATGTGATCGTGCTGCGGGAAGATGCGGAGAAGAAAACGGATCTGGTGGGCTTTTCCGCCGCATCCAGGGAAGATGTGCTGGCCATATTCGAGCAGGTGAAGGCTTCGGGGGCCAGGATCATCAGCGAACCCGGCTCCGCCACCGGCCCGGCGGGTGGGTTCGCTTTCCGCTTCTTCGATCCTGACGGGCGCGCAATGGAAGTGATCTGCGACAGCACACCGCGCGAATTTCGCAAGCTCGACAAGGGCGAGGCGATCCCCATCGGCATCAGCCATGTGGTGTTCCACTCGCCCGACCATGTCGCGCTGGCGGAATTCTACCAGAAGGCGCTGGGTTTCCGCCTGTCCGACTGGATCGGCAATTTCATGGTGTTCCTGCGGTGCAACCCCGCGCATCACCGCGTCGCCATTCTGCCCGGCCCGCCAGCGCTCAACCACATCGCCTTCGATGTGAGTTCGGTGGACGAGCTGATGCGCGGGCTGGCGCGCATGCACGAGAACGGCATCAAGCTGAGCTGGGGGCCGGGGCGCCACACGGCTGGGAACAACACCTTCAGCTATTTCATCACGCCCAACGGCAATGCCGTCGAGTACACGTCCGATCTTGAGGAAGTGGACGAAGACAGCTGGCAGGTCACGCATTACGAGCCGGGGCCACATACCATCGATCAGTGGGGCACCGGTCGCATCATCACGGGCAACGTCCCCCACGCGGAAATGCAGCCCGACAAGGGACTGTGGCAGGTCCCGGCCTAAGAAAGGCGCTTTGAAATGATCCGTACAGCATTGGTCATCGGCGGCGGCGTCGGTGGCATGAGCGCGAGCCTTGCGCTCGCAAAACGCGGCGTATCGGTCGAATTGATCGACATTGATCCGCAGTGGCGGGCCTATGGTGCCGGAATCAGCGTCACCGGCCTTTCGCTGCGCGCCTTCCACGATCTCGGCATTCTCGATGAGGTCCGCGCGCAGGGTTATGTCGGCGCGGGCATCCGCCTGCGCGGCGCCGATGGCTCGCTGGTCATGGAAAGCCCGCCGGTGCCCGCCGATGTGGCGCCGATCGAGAGCAGCGGCGGCATCATGCGCCCCGTACTCCATGCGATCCTGCAAAAGGAGGTACGCAAAGCTGGCATCGCGGTCTCGCTGGGCATCGAACCGACGGGACTGGAAGAAACCGTCGATGCCGTGCGCGTGTCGCTGTCGGACGGCACCGAACGGACGGTCGATGTCATCGTTGCGGCCGACGGCATCCAGTCGCCCACCCGCAAGACCCTCTTCCCGGATGCGCCGGCGCCGAGGTTCACGGGTCAGGGCTGCTGGCGGATCGTTGCCGACAGGCCCGCAGGCGTGGACCGGCCGGAAATGTATATTGGCGGACCTGTGAAGCTGGGAGTGAACCCGATTTCGCAGGACAAGCTCTACGCCTTCATCCTCGAGCATGTGCCGGACAACCCCTGGTATGCGGAGGAAGACATGCTCCCGCATGTCGCGAAGCTGCTGGAGCCGTTCGGCGGCGACATTGCCGATATTCGCGCAAAGCTGGGGCCGGATTCGCTTGTGAACTATCGCCCTCTGGAATGGCAGCTGCTCCCGCTCCCCTGGCACAAGGGGCGCGTCGTCATGATTGGCGATGCCGCGCACGCCACCACGCCGCACATGGCCTCGGGTGCCGGACTGGCCGCAGAAGATGGCCTCGTGCTGGCCGACGAGCTGGCGAAAACGGATGACGTCGAGGCTGCGTTGACGGCCTTTGGCGAGCGCAGGTTCGAGCGGGCACGCATGGTTGTCGAAAACTCCGTGCGCATCGGCGAGATCGAAATGGCTGGTGGTAACCAGATGGACGCCAACAAGATGCTCGGCGGAACGATGCAGAGACTCAAGGAGCCCTATTGATGACCTTTGGACTGGCCACGGTCGGCAACGACGCCGTGCTTGTGCGCGACGACCGCTTCGTGCCGCTGACGCATTGGGGCGAACGGCGCGACCTGCCTGGTCTGCTGGCGGATTGGGACGCGGCGCTGCCGCAAATGCATCGCTGGGCGGCGGACGAAGCCGCGTTCGCCAGCGCGCTCGGCCTTGCCGATGCGGATGTCCGCGCGCCTTATCGTCCCGGTCAGGTCTTCTGCACTGGCGCCAACTACAAGAAGCATGTCGTCGGGCTGGTCATGGGCGATCCTTCCATGCGGAATGCCGAAGCGGAAGCGATGAGTGAGGACGAGCGCCGCCGCCGGGTCGAGGAGATGATGGACGCCCGCGCAAATGCCGACCCCTATTGCTTCATCAAGCTCCCCTCGTGCGTGGTCGGCCCCAGAGATGCCGTGGTGCTGCCGCGCAATGTTGCCAAGCCGGACTGGGAGCTCGAGCTGGGCGTCGTGATCGGCAAGCGGGCCCGCCACATCACGGCGGAACGCGCAATGGACCATGTTGCCGGTTTCGCGGTCGTCAACGACGTAACGGCACGCGAGCAGATCTTCCGGCGCGATGCCGGGGGGCTGGGGGCGGACTGGCTCTCGGGCAAGTGCTTCCCGACCTTCCTGCCCTTCGGCCCCATGATCGTGCCGCGCCAGTTCGTTGCCGATCCTTACGACCTGACCATCACCCTCTCGGTCAACGGCAAGGTCTATCAGAACGAATCCACCCGCGACATGATGGTGAGTATCGAGCGACAGATCGCCTATCTCTCCGATCGCGTGGAACTGATGCCGGGCGATGTTATCTGCACCGGCTCGCCTTATGGCAACGGGTCCGCGTTCGGCGTGTTCCTTCAGCCGGGCGACGAAATGGAAGGTTCGATCACAGGGCTTGGCACGCAGCGCAACCGCTGCGTCGCAGAAGGCGCCGGCTAAGTGCGCGAACGCAGGCCGTTCATCAGCAGATCCACAACAAATTCCTCGTATCGGGCAGCGAGTTCGTCCGGATCGGTATCGTCGGGGAAAAGCTGCCTGACGACCGGCTCTGCGGTCGCAAAGAAGTCGAACAGGCCAAGGATCGCGACGTGAAGCAGCGCCGGATCGACTTTGCGCACAGAGCTGGCATCGCGCGCAAGCACTTCGCCCAGCCAGGCAACCGCCTCCCGGTTCATCTCGCCAAGCCGCTCGCTGACGTCGGATGCCTTGGCGTCGGCAAGCTCGTCCACCATCAACCGGTGAATGTGGCGATTGGAGCGGGTGAACAGCGCGGATCGCCGGATGTTGTTCTCGATCACCTTGTCGGCCGGGCGCGGGTCGCGCGCCGCATAGGGCAGGTCGTCCATCATCGATGTGGCAACCGCGAGCAGCAGGTTGCTGCGATCCTTGAAGTAATAGCGCACAAGCGCGGGATCCACGCCCGCCTCCCGCGCAATCATCGCAATGGAAATGCGCGCCGGGGGATGTTCCTTGACCAGCCGCCGCGCCGTCTCGAGCACGGCTTCGCGTCCCACGACATTTTCGGCCGGCCTGCCCTGCCCGCGTTTACGAGGTTTTTTCACGTCACCCATGGCGCAACGCTTGGCCGCATTTTGATATTCCCGCAAATAGGAATTGATGGCGAAGCCTCAATCGCTAAGCTTTAACGAAATCGACTGGAGAGATCATCATGGCCAACTGGCCCTTCACCCAAGGCATTCACGACATCGGCAACGGCCTGTACGGCTATGTGCAGCCGGATGGCACTTGGGGCTGGTCCAACGCCGGGCTGATTGCCAGCGATGGAGAAACGCTGCTGGTCGATACGCTGATGAGCGTGCCGCTGACGCGCGACATGCTCGACACGTTTCGTGCGAAAGTTCCAGAGGCGGCAAAGATCGACCGGCTGGTGAACACCCATGCCAACCCAGACCATTTCTTCGGCAACGGGCTGGTTGCCGATGCGGAGATCATCGGCACCAACGAAGCCAGGAAGGAAATGGCCGGCTTCAACCCCAAGATGCTCGCCAACCTCAAGAACGTCTACACCGAGATGGGCGACACCGGCGCCTTCCTCTACGAGACGATGGGCCGCAAGTTCGATTTCTCCGGTGTCGATGAGCTGACGCTGCCGAACCGCACCTTCGACGAGCGGCTTGATCTCACCGTCGGCTCAAAGGCGGTTTCGCTGATCGACCTTGGCCCCGCACACACCGCTTCCGATACGATCGTGTGGGTGCCGCAGAACCGCGTCGTCTTCACCGGCGACCTGCTGTTCAACGAGGGTCATCCGATCATGTGGGCAGGTCCAGTGGAGAACTGGATCGCGGCCTGCCAGTATATCGTCGATCTCGATCCCGAAGTTGTGGTGCCTGGCCACGGCCCGATCACGGACACGAGCGCCGTCCGCAACATGCAGGCCTATTTCGAATATGTCCGCGACGAAGCCCGCAAACGCTACGACGCGGGGCTGAGCTTCGAGGACGCTGCCCGCGACATCAACATGCAGGAGTATCGCGGCTGGACCGACCCGGAGCGGATCGTGGCCAACGTCTTCTCGCTCTACAAACAATGGGGCGCGCAGTTCAGCCCGGAGCAGCACCGCGACCTGTTCGGAGCGATGGGGCGCTATCATCACGAAATGCAAAATCACGGGGAGTCGTGCGATCATGCCCATTGAGATCAACGCCACGCATGATCCCGCGCGCACAAGCTGGGTCGAAAGCGCCAACGCGCCGGAAACCGATTTCCCGATCCAGAATCTGCCTTTTGGCCTGTTCCGCCACGGGGGGGCGGTGCGCGGCGGTGTGGCGCTGGGCGAGCACATCATCGATGTGCCCCGGCTCCATGCCGCCGCCCTGCTGGATGGCGATGCCGCAGAGGCAGCCCGCGCGATGGAGGGTCCGTCGCTCGCGCCGCTGCTCGGCGCAAGCCCAGCGTCGGTCAGCGCCCTGCGCGCGCGTTTTTCGGACCTGTTCCGCGCAGGTGGCCCGGGCGATCAAGGGCAGCTGCAAGCCATGCTCGTGCCACAGGCGGACGCTGAACTGCTGATGCCGCTCAAACCCACGGCTTTCACCGATTTCTGTACATCCTACGACCATATCGCCCGCATGGGCCAGCGCACACCGCCACTCGCGGCGCTCTCGCTCCCCGTCGCCTATAATGGCCGGGCGAGCTCAGTTCGCGCGAGCGGCACGCCGGTGGCGCGCCCAAGCGGCCAGTTCGAAACGCCGCCCGGCAGCGGAACCGTCAAGTTCGCGCCCGAGCCAATGCTGGATTTCGAACTGGAGTTTGGCGTCTGGCTTCGTGGCGGCAATCCGCTGGGTCAGCCCGTCAGCGTGGCGCAGGCCGAAGCACTGATGTTCGGCTGCTGCCTGGTCAATGACTGGTCGGCACGCGGCATCCAATTCTTCGAATCCATTCTCGGCCCCCATCTTGGCAAGAGCTTCCTCACCACTATCAGCCCGTGGATCGTCACGATGGAAGCACTGGCACCCTTCCGGATTGAGGCACGGGAGCGCACGGCCGAAGAACCGGCGGTTCCTGCCTATCTCATGGATGCCGAGGATCGGAAACGCGGCGGCATCAACATCGAACTGACCGCCGATCTGGCGAACAGCGCCGGATCGTCGCAGCGCATCGTCCGCAGCAATCTGGCCGAGCTGTTCTGGACGCTCGCGCAGATGGTGGCCCATCAGGCCTCCAACGGCGCGCCGCTGGAAGCCGGCGATCTGATCGCGACTGGCACCGTCTCCGGCGCGGCACAGGACGCGCGAGCCTGCCTCGCCGAAATCGTGCTGCGCGGAGGCGAGACGATCAGCTTGCCTGACGGATCGACCCGCAGCTGGCTGGAAGATGGCGACACCCTCTCCCTCAGCGGCCGGGCCGTTGCGGACGGTTACGTGTCCATCGGCTTTGGCCCGTGCAGCGGCACCATTCATCCCACAGGAGCAAGCGCATGACGATCACCACCTGCGGCGACCGCAAGCCGATCCGGGTCGCGGCACGCGGCAAGCACCTGGTGGTCGACATCCATTGCCATCTGGGCATTCCGGCGGCCGACGCCATCGTCCAGGCGCGGCATCCCGGTCCGCCGCCGGGCATCAACGATTTCACCAGCGCCAAGACGAGCGAAGTGAACCGCGCGCAGTTCGCCACCATGGGCCGCACGCTCAATACGCTTGACCAGCGCCTTGCCGACATGGACCGGCTTGGCATCGACGTGCAGGCGATCAGCCCCAGCCCGGGCCAGTATTTCTATTACGCCGATGCCGATGTGGCGCGGGAAGCGGCACGCACCGTCAATGACGGCATGGCTGCCGCCGTGGCGCAGCACCCCGACCGGTTGGTAGGCATGGGCACCGTGCCGCTGCAGGATGTCGGCTTGGCCGTCGAGGAAATGCGCCGCTGCGTGCGCGAGCTCGATCTGCGCGGCATCGAGATCAGCTCCAACGTCAATGGCCGCGACTTCCATGCCGAGGAGTTCCGCCCCTTCTTCGCTGCGGCTGAGGAACTTGGCATCCTCCTCTTCATCCATCCACTAGGCTTCACTCATGCCAACCGAATGAGCGAATATTATTTCAACAACCTCATCGGCAATCCGCTCGAATCCACGCTGGCGGTTGGCCATCTGATCTTCGGCGGCGTGCTCGATCGCTATCCCGGCCTGCGGATCTGCGTCGCGCATGGGGGCGGCTACATCCCCGGCTATTGGGGTCGCATGGATCATGGCTGGCGCGCGCGCGGCGACTGCAGCGAGCACTGCCAACACGAACCCTCCAGCTATTTGCGCAAGCTCTGGCTCGACACGCTGGTGTTCGATCAGGACCAGCTCGACAGCCTCGTGCGCACCCATGGCGCGGACAGGCTCTGCCTCGGCACCGATTATCCCTTCGACATGTCCGAGCCCGACCCGGTGGGCTTCCACGCCCGGCTGAGTGATGAGGAGCAACGCAAGATACTCGGCCTCAATGCCGCCGAGTTGCTGGGGCTGGAGGCAATCGCCCGGACCTGACGAGCCGCCGCCCCACCAAGCATGACAGAGGCCGCCCAAGAAAACCTGGCCCATCGGGAGAGAAGCAGTGACGACGATGCAGCAAGGCAAGACCTGGGTGCCTGCCTACACTCTGTTCCTGCTCTTCGTGAGCAACGTGTTCAACTATGCCGACCGTGCGCTGCTCGGCATCGTGGTCGATCCGGTCAAGGCCGACCTGCAACTCAGCGACACGGCGATGAGCCTTGTGTCCGGCACGGCCTTCGTCCTGTTCAATCTGATCGTCGGCATCTTCATCGCCCGCTGGGTGGACCATGGTAACCGCAAGAAGATCCTGCTTCTGGGCATCACGCTCTGGTCCGCCGCGACGGCGCTGACGGGGCTGGCCGAGGGCTTCGCCTCCCTGGCCTTCACCCGCATTCTTGTCGGTGTGGGAGAGGCCACCGCTTTCCCGGTCGCCATCTCCATGATCGCAGACCTGTTCGCCAAGGATCGCCGTCCACGCGCGCTCGGCATCTACCAGTCGAGCGCGTTCGTGGGCATCGTCGGCGGCTCGATTGCCGCCGGCATCCTTGCGGCGATCTATGGCTGGCGGAACATGTTCTTCATCTGCGGCGTCGCGGGGCTTGTTTTCGTTGTGATCCTTGCCGTCACGATGAAGGAGCCACAGCGCGGCCTGCATGACGAACCCGATGCCTCCGGCGCAGGTCTTCAGAATCTGGGCCAGTCGATCCGATACCTGCTTGCCGTTCCCGGCTTTCGCCTGCTTGCTCTGGGCATGGGAATCGCCGCGATGGCGGGCGGCGTGCTGCCCGTCTGGGCGCCGGCCTTCCTGCTTCGCAGCCATGATGTTCAGCTGGCCGAGGTTGGCGCCCTGATCGCGCCGTCGGTTGGCCTGGGCGGCGTGTCCGGCGCGATTGCATCGGGGTTCATGGCCAGCTACTTCACACGTCGTCGCGGCCGGGAGATCGATAGCCTCATGGTGCCACTTATCGCGCTGCCGCTGTCGATCCCGTTCTTCATCGCTTTTTGTTTCGCACCTTCGCTGCTGGTCACGCTGATCGCGGCGGCCATCATGAACTTCCTGCTGTCGAGCGGCATCACGCCCTGCTTCTCGGCTGCCATGGGTCTGGCAACGCCTACCACCCGTGCAGTGGCATCGATGCTGCTGCTCGCCTCCTCCGGCATCATCGGGGCAGCTCTGGCGCCTCTGGTGGTCGGTGCAGCCAGCGATGCTCTTGCGCCGCAACTTGGCACGGAATCGCTCCGTTATGCGCTTTCGGGATTGATGGTGATGCCGCTGATCGGCTCTGCCATCCTGTGGATGGCCTATCGCCGTTCCCTCGCTGCCGGAGTTCGGCCCACCGAGATTCCTGCAGCTTGAGCCAACCCGTTCCTGCTTCGGAGTTCAGGCGCGGCTGGCCAGTCGTGCTGGCAGCAGCATGCGGTGCGGGTCTCGGCATCGCCGGCTTGCTGACCTATTCCGCCGGCATCTTCGCCAAGGATCTGGAAATCGCAATCGGCCTCAGCCGAACGTCGCTTGGCGCGGCCTTCTTTCTGGCAACCGTCGCGCTAGCGCTTGCCCTGCCCCTCGCCGGATGGCTTGTGGACCGCTTCGGCCCCCGCTGGCCTGCATTTGCAGGCTCGCTGGCGTTGAGCGGCGGGTTCGTCCTGCTGGGCACCGTGGTGCATTCCGTTGCCGGTTATATGAGCGTCATGGCTGGCATCGGCCTTCTGGCAGCCTGCTCGTCGCCGGTCGCCTACACGCGCGCTGTCAATGCCGTGTTCGATCGATCGCGCGGACTTGCGCTCGGTCTTACTCAGGTGGGCATCGGCATTTCCGCTGCGATCGTCCCGCCCGTGCTGGCCATTGTCGTGGCCGAACGGGGCTGGCAGGCTGGCTACCTCACCCTGGCGATCATTGCAGCGTTCGGCATCGTTCCGGCGCTCAGCCTGCCTGACCGACGGGGCAACAGACTGGCGATGCGTGCGACCTCCGGCACGGCAACGGGCCAGATGCGCTCGCCGCTGTTCCTGCTGCTACTCGCCTGTTTCGGCATGATGGCACTCTCTTTCGCCGGTCTGCTGCCCCATTTCGTGCCCATGCTGCGCGAGGCGGGCATGGACGCCCGTGCCGCCGGCGCTCTGGCCGGCTTGATTGGCGCCTCTGTCATCGTCAGCCGCGTGATCGTCGGCTGGCTTGCGGACCGGATTCCTGCACCCCTCATCGCTGCCACCTGCTGTGGCCTGTGCGCTCTGGGCTGCATTGCGTTGGCGACTGGTGGCTCGGCGCTCGCCTGGGTCGGCGCCATTGCACTTGGAACCGCAATGGGCGCGGAGGCCGACCTCATCGGCTATCTCACCGCCCGCTACTTCGGCATGGCGAATTATGGCCGCCTTTACGCAGTGCAATATGCCAGCTTCATGCTGATGGCCGGCACCGGCCCGCTCTGGGTAGGCGCACTTGCCGACCAAACCGGGGGCTATGACGCAGCATTGTGGGTTACGGTTGCGGGGATGGCGATTTCCATTCTGCTGTTCCTCCGCCTGCCGACGCTAAGGCCCGGCGAGGCCGCAGCAGCCGCCTGAGCGGCTACCGCGCAAGGATTGCCGGCGCTTGGGCGATGTGCCGCCTTCTTCAGCCTGCCCCGGCAGATACACAGGCTGCCGAAGTAGCAGCCGCAATGCTTCACAAGAGGTCGATAACTCAAGCGTGTCAGGCCTCGAGGGAGAAGCGGGTTGCGCCAGCCAAGGATGCGCACGGACATCATCAGCACCAATGTACCGGCCCGTCTCGACCGGCTGCCATGGGGGCGCTTCCACTGGCTTGTTGTCGGAGCGCTCGGCATCACCTGGATCCTTGATGGCCTCGAGGTCACGCTGGCGGGATCGGTGGCGGGCGCGTTGCGCGAAAGCGGTGTGCTGCGGCTCTCTGCGTCCGATGTCGGGCTTGCCAACAGCGCCTATCTCGCCGGCGCGGTTCTCGGTGCGCTGTTCTTCGGCTGGCTGACCGACAGGCTTGGCCGCAAGCGGCTCTTCAGCATAACGGTCCTGGTCTATCTCCTTGCGACGGCAGCGACCGCTTTCTCGTGGGATCTGGGCAGCTTCATGCTGTTCCGTTTTCTCACCGGCGCCGGGATCGGCGGAGAATATGCCGCGATCAATTCGGCCATTCAGGAGCTGATCCCCGCACGGCGCAGGGGGTGGACCGACCTCGTGATCAACGGCAGCTTCTGGGTGGGCGCGGCAATGGCGGGCGGCGCCTCCATCATCCTCCTCGATCCGCGCATTATCGACCCCGAGCTTGGCTGGCGGCTCGCCTTCTTCGGCGGCGCTGCGATCGGCCTCGTGATTCTCTATCTGCGCCGCTTCATCCCCGAAAGCCCCAGATGGCTCATCACTCATGGCCATGTGGAAAAGGCGGAGGAAATCGTCGCGGGCATCGAAGCCCGGTTCGAGCAGGAAGGCCATCGCCTGCCCCCGGCGCCGACCGCCGACGCTAAGCTGCGACCGCGCCGATCCACTTCGCTGGTGGAGGTGTTCCTGGCCCTCGTCCGCCACTATCCGCAACGCACGATTCTCGGGCTCTGCCTGATGGCGGCGCAGGCCTTCCTCTACAACGCCATCTTCTTCACCTACGCGATGATGCTCACCGACTTCTACGGCGTGCCATCGGACCGCACCGGCTATTATGTGCTGCCTTTCGCGCTGGGCAATGTGCTGGGGCCGCTCCTGCTCGGGCGCTTCTTCGACACGGTGGGGCGCAAGCCGATGATCGTTTTCACTTACGCCATGTCCGGTCTGCTGCTGGCGGTGACAGGGCTACTTTTCCAGCAAGGCGTACTGGACGCAACGACCCAGACGCTGTGCTGGAGCGTCACCTTCTTCTTCGCCTCGGCGGCGGCCTCCTCCGCCTATCTGACTGTCGCAGAATATTTCCCGCTCGAAGTGCGGGCGATGGCTATCGCGCTGTTCTATGCCTTCGGCACGGGCATTGGCGGGGTAGTGGCGCCCTATGCCTTTGCAACACTCATCGAGAGCGGATCGCGCGCGCAAGTGCTGGGCGGCTATCTCTTCGCCGCGGCCCTGATGGGCGGAGCCGCGCTGGTCGCTGCCCTGCTCGGCGTGCGCAGCGAACGGCAGCCGCTGGAGAGCGTCGCCCGCCCACTTTCCTGGCATGATGATTGAGCGCGCGCCAGCGAGCGACTTCGCCCGTTTAGTACATCTCGTCCGCGAGAAACTGGAAAGCGAGAGCCTTACGCTCCCGCCTTCTCCTTCTCTGCTGCCGCCGCGATGGCGTCGTCCAAATCCTTCGCGCTGTGGCGCTCGGCAATGCCGCCGCCGGGGCGACCTTCGGCATTGACCAGCAGGCCGCGGCTGACGCCCTTGCGCGCGTGGAGCTGCGTCACCCAGCGGTCGACGTTGCGATACTCGTGGACGGAGAGGAATTCCTGCGCATCGTAGGCGGTGCGCATCATCGATCCGTACCAGGGCAGGATCGCGAAGTCCGCAATGGTGATCTCATCACCGATGATGAATTCCTTGTCCGCCAGCTGCTTGTCCAGCACGTCGAGCTGGCGCTTGGTCTCCATGGCGTAGCGATCGATAGCATATTCGATCTTGAACGGCGCATAGGCGTAGAAATGCCCGAAGCCACCGCCGACGAAGGGGGCTGACCCCATCTGCCACATCAACCAGTTGAACGTCTCGGTGCGCTTGCGCACGTCCGTCGGCAGGAAGGCACTGAACTTCTCGGCCAGATAGACCAGCATCGAACCGCTCTCGAACAGACGCAGCGGCGGATCCATACTATGGTCCATCATCGCCGGAATCTTGCTGTTCGGGTTGATCTTGACGAAGTCGCTGCCGAACTGCTCGCCGGTATAGATCTTGATCAGCCAGGCGTCATATTCCGCGTCATAACCGGCCGCGAGCAGCTCCTCGAGCATGACCGTGACCTTCTGGCCATTGGGCGTGCCAAGGGAATAGAGCTGGATGGGATGCTCGCCGACCGGCAGCGTGGTCTCCTGCCGCGCGCCAGAAGTCGGCGCATTGATGCCGGCAAATTTCCCGCCATTCTCCTTGTCATATGTCCAGACCTTGGGCGGGACATAGCCGGCAGGCTGGTTCTGGGAGGGGTCGCTATCGGCCATGTGTCGAATCTCCTGTGCGCGTGCTTAGTTTGCTAATCTAGCGTTTGCACGCGCACTGGCCAGACGTCAGCGTTGCGACTTTGTCTCTGGCATCGAAAAGCGGCGCTTTACCCTGTGGGTCCGCGCCACCCGGTCATCAGAAAGGCAGCCAGTTCCGCTTCTCGCTGAACTTCATGTAGCCGGCATTCACACCAAGCCGGTATCCAACGCCCAGCCGGATGGGGATGAGCACGATGTCGCCCCAGCGCATGTAGCTCGCGTTGAAGCCGCCCACGAGATAGGCAGCGCCCTCTCCGGCCGGGAAGCGCTTGTACAGCTCCTGGCTGTCGTAAAGATTGTAGACCAGCACGAAGGTCTTGGCCGCGTTGCCGCCAAGATCGAAGCCGATCGACGGCCCCGTCCAGTAAACATCCCGCTGCCCCTCGATCTTGTGGAACAGCGTGCCGGAGCCGTAGCGCAGCCCGACACCGATGGCGCCCGAGGCCTCGCGCCCGGCGATATAAGCGATTGGTTCACCCTGATCGCGCAGGATATTCTCGATGATGCCGGCCAGCCCTTCGGCGCCCTGGCCGAAAACGCCTTCTGCCGCGCCGATCAGATCATCCTTCTTATAGGTATTGGCGGCGGCATTCTCCGGCATACCGGCGGGCGGCGCCTCGGCAGTCGTGCCTGCCGGCGGAACGGGCGGCGGACTCGTCGCGGGATCGGTATAGACCGGGTCGGCAGGCGGATAGGTCGGCGCCGGCTCTGCCTGTTGCGTGTCGGACGGCAAAGGTGTCTGAGCTGCCGGAGCCCCCGGTGCGAGATCGGCATCAATCTGGGTGTTCGGATCGACCGTGCTGATCTGCGCGGATGCAGGCGCAGCGGCCAGGCCTGCACAGGCCACCAGCGCGAGCGCCCATCTGATGAGAGGCTGCAACGGTGCTCTCGTCCGGTTCATTCAATCGTCTCCCGCAATCATCGTGCCGCAGTATCGCCCGCACGACGAAAACTCCGCTTAACCATAGCTATCTGCCCGCGCGGATGAAACGACAATGAACGAACGGCGAGTCGAATCGATTTCGCGTCAAACCGAATCCACAAACTCTGCCGTCTCCGGCCCGTTGAGCGCGTTGATGGCCACATGAACACGTCGCTCGGCCTCCGCGCGCGGCAGGCCGGCGGGAATGAGCGCACCGAGACGATATGTGATTGTCCCGGGTCGCTTGAGGAAGCTGTTCCGGGGAGAAAGGCGGCCGGTGTCCAGCGCCACGGGCAATACTGGTACACCGAGCACCTTGTACAGCCCGGCAAAGCCCGCCTTGAGTGGAGCGCGTTCGCCGTGGGGAACGCGCGTCCCTTCGGGATACAGGAGAACCGGCCGACCATCAGCGAAGGCAGCGCGCGCCTCGGCACGGATCCCCCGCAAGGCACTGGCGCCGCCCTTGCGATCCACGATGATCAGCCCGTAAGCCTTCGCCACCGCCCCCCAGACGGGAATGCTGCCCAACTCACGCTTGGCGGCAATGACCGGGCGCTGAAAGAGCATGACAGCATCCAGCGTCTCGAACATGGATTCATGCTTGGAAACGATGAACACCGGCTCGTTGGGAAAATCGCCTTCCACGACGATCTTCTGGCCCAGCACCCAGCGCGCTAGGAACCGATGAATGCGCGACCAGACCTCCGCGAGGGGCACGACCTTGCGAGCACCGAACGGCATGACGCTCAGGCAGGCCAGCAGCAAAAGCACGGTCATGCCATAAAACAGCACGGCGAATAGCGCAGAGCGGATGAACGCAACGACCGTACCGAGCGGCGAGAGCGGTGGCATGAGTCTTCCTCCCCCGGCTCAGATGCCGAGCAGACCGGCAACCCGGCGCAGCAGATATTTGTGATATTCTCGCAGGAGCACGGCGAGACTGGGGTTCGACCGCACGGCATCCGGCACGATGCGGATCGAGCGATCGAGCTGCCGGGACAGCTCGTAACGCGCGCGGCGCATGTGCCAGTCAGCCGTGATGATCCGCATGGAGGTGTAGCCATTGCGGCGGAGCCACTGGCTCGTTTCGATGGCGTTGGAGCGGGTATCGATGGCCTCGCGACCAAGCGTGATGCAGCACCGCATCATCTCGGGCGAGACCTTGTAGAGCGCTGCAAATTCGCCGCGCTTCACATCACGGTCGACACCTGAGACCAGCATGTGCCGGCTTTGCTCCCGCCGCAGCAGCGCCAGGCCGCGGTCGATCCGCCCCGCCGAGCCGGTGAGCACGACGATGGCGTCGGTCTTCTCGTCATCATGCGGCTGAGGCAGCAGCAAGGCGAACCAGGCGAACCCCAGCGCCCAGCCGAGAACAATGACTGCCAGGAAACGCCGGATCACAGCGAGCGCTCCAGAGCCCGGCGCAACGTGATACGCGCCGAAAGCGATGCGACGCCCACGCCAGCGACCGGCAGAAGCGGGAAGATGACCCAGGCAATGCCGGGCAGCGAGGCACTGCTCACCAGATCGGACGCGACCGCCTGCATGGATCGACCCACGAGGATGATCACGACTGTCGCAGCAATATAGCCGACGACCCCGCCGAACAGCGCATCCAGCATCATGCGACGCTGGAACAGACGCACGACCTGAGCATCCGTCGCGCCAAGCATGTGCATGATGTCGATGGTGCCGCGATGCGTCGCATGCGCACCGCGCGCCGCGAGAACCACGACCGCTCCGGTAGCGAAGGCCATGAGCGCCACGACAGCAAAGGCAAGGAAGCCGATGGTGCCGACCAGCCTGGCGAGCGGCGAGAGATAATCGGCATGCGGCTCCACGCGAGCATTGGCGTTGATGTCTTTCACCGCCTTGTCGAGCAGCGCCAGCCGTTCCGCCCGCGCGCTTTCGGGGGCCAGCAGATCGGCATCCACCAGCGCCGGCAGCGGCACATCCGCAATCTGTAGATCATTGCCCAGCCAGGGGGCCAGTTGCGCGGCCAGTTCGCTCTCCGGCACCACGCGGATGGCGCCGACATCTTCCGCCTGCTCCAGCAGCACGACGATGCGGCGCACGGCTTGTCCGCGCACCTCTGGATCGGCTTCGGCAACCTGCACGGTGACACGGCCCGAGACCTCCTCCACCAGCGCGCGCGCACCCTGGTTGAGCGCAAGCCCGGCGCCCGTCGCCAGCACGGTGAGGAACATCATGATCGCGATGACCCAGGGCATTGGCCCGGTCAGCCGGCCCTGCGGCAGCAGAGGCCCCGGCCGATAGGGGCGGCTCATGCCCTCAAGAGGATTGCGCGCCATGGCTCAGGCCGATCCGGGGTAACGCGGTGCGGGGCGATGAGGCGAGGAGAGCGCGCTCACACCATCCTCACCCTCGATCGGCGCAAGCCGGCCGCCCTCCAGCCGCATCGTCCGCGCACCCGAGACCTTGCCGAGCAAGGCGGTATCATGCGTCGCGACGACGATAGTGGTGCCGAGCTTGTTGAGTGCTTCGAACAGCGTGATGAGCCGGGTCGCCATGTCCCGATCCACGTTGCCGGTTGGCTCGTCGGCCACCAGCAGTTCGGGCCGACCGATGACTGCGCGGGCAATGGCGACGCGCTGCTGCTCTCCGCCGGAGAGGGTCGCTGGCAAGGCGTGGGCGCGGTCAGACAGGCCCACCCAGTGCAGCATTTCTTCCACCGGCGGACGGATCTGATCCTCGTTCACGCCCGAGAGGCGCAGCGGCAGCGCAACATTATCGAACGCGGAGAGATGCGGGACCAGCCGGAAATCCTGGAACACAACGCCGATGCGCCGCCGGAAACCGGGCAGACGGGCGCGCGGCAAGGTCACGATGTCCGCATCGAACAGCCGAATGGCGCCGCGACTGGGGCGCTGGGCGAGATAAAGCAGCTTGAGCAGCGAGGTCTTGCCCGCGCCAGAGGCGCCGGTAAGAAAATAGAACGCGCCTTCGTCGAGCGAGAAGCTGAGATCGGACAGCGTTTCCGGGCCAGGCCCATACCGCAGCCCGACATTCTCGAACTGGACTATTCTAGCCATCGCGGCGCTTGCATGTCCCCATTGATGGCGCGCGGCTTTGCCCGCGCCCATGATCTGCCGCGCCGTGCATGGCACAGCCCCCCATGGCGAGCAAGGTCGGGCGGCAATGAAGCAGGGGTTCTTGATAAGCCGGGCATCTCTGCGGCCAAGATCGCCGCACCGTCACGAAGCTGAAACGCCTGCTTGCTCTCGCCGGGAAAGCGGTGTTTATGGGGCGCGATGATCCTCGTTTGCCCTCAATGCGCCACACGCTATGTCGTGCCCGATAGCGCAATTGGTGCCGCGGGCCGTCAGGTCCGGTGCGCATCCTGCCGTCACAGCTGGTTTCAGGAAGGCGTGCAGGTCCAGCGCTCCGAGCCGGCCATGGCTGAAGCGGAGGCCGGCGTTTCGGCCAGCACAGCGATGGCATCGCCGCCTGAGACGCCTGCAACATCCTCGCCTCCCACCCAGAGCGCAGATGAGCCCGAGACCGCGCTCGCAGAGGGAGCGCCCGCGCCGGCAATGGCAGAAGCCAGTGCCCCGGCGCCAACCGCCCCGCGTCACGATCCGATCGAGCCAGCGAGCACGGCCACGCCGACGCAGGAGTTCGTCCATTATCCGGATGACGATCAGGAAATCCCGACACGCGGGCGGCGCAACCCCGCCAAATTGTGGACGGCCGCGGCGCTTGCCTTCTTCGTCATCGTCAGCCTCGCCGGCGGGGCGCTTGCCTATTTCGGCCCGCCCAACTGGGCCGTTGCCCTGGGCTTTGGCGGCCAGCAAGCCAACTCCGGCCTCAATTTCTACCTGCCCAAGCCGCCCGAACGCCGCAACCTGCCGACCGGCGAGGAATATTTCGCGTTCAGCGCCCGCATCCTCAATGACAGCGATCAGGAACTCTCCGTGCCGCCCGTCGTCGTCGAACTGCGCGACGATCAGGGACGGCTGGTCTTCAGCTGGATGACCAAGGCGGACAAATCCACCCTGAAGCCCAATGAGGAAGCGCGCGTTTCCGAGAGCCGGCTGGACATTCCGAAGAACGCACGGAACCTGGAACTCAGGTTCGTCGATAACGCGAGCTGATCTGCCAGAAACGGGCGGCCTGCAGGAGCATCGCCGCCGCCATGCCGAGGGCCGCGGCAAAGGCAAGGCCTGCTGCCCCCCAGTCTTGCGTATAACCGTACCAGCCGGCGACACCCATCACGCCGAAGAAGGCGATGATGCCGTTGATGCTGGCGACCACCTGATCGCCCAGCGACCGTAGCGCCGCCACGAAGATTGCCTGCAGCCCATCGCACAGGATGAAAGGCGCGAGAATGAGCAGCATGACGAGCGCTTCGCGCGCAACGGCCTGTTCCGCCGTCAGCCCGGCAATGATCGGCCGCGCGAAGATCAGATAGACGAGCACGACTGCGCCCATGAACAAAACGGAGAGGCCACAGGCGATCATCGTGCGCATGCGCGCTTCCCATGGCTCGCCTGCGCCCACGGCATTGCCGACCCGCACGCCCGCAGCCGACCCAAGACCGAGCGCGAGCGCAAAGCCGAGATTATGCAGCGACAGCATGACCTGAAAACCGCCGGCAACCACCTCGCCCATGCGCGTGGAGAGGACCATGAGATAGGAGAACCCCAGCACCTCCAGCGCCGCGCCAATGCCCGGCATCGCGCCAAATCGAACGATCGCACCAATGCCGCTGAGCGCGCTGCGCCATGCCGCGAGATCGAGCCGGCGCAGCCCCCGCTCCGGCGCACCCGGCAGGGTCCAGGCCATATAGGCCATGGCTAGGCCGCCGCCTAAAGAGGTCAGCGAAGTCGCAAGCGCTGCGCCGAACGCCCCCATCGCCGGAAAGCCGAGATGCCCAAGCGCCATGGCCCAGGTGAGCACGGCATTCACCGGCAGGGTCGCAAGATTGACGATCAGCACACGACGCGGAGCGCTCACGCCCTCCAGAAAATAGGCGCAGCCGATGGATAGCATCTGCCCCGGCAGGCCAATCATCATGGCGATGAGCACAAGCGCACCTGGGCCCACCAGATCCGGCGCGACGCCGGTGAGCGCGAGCAGCGGCTGCGCGAACAGGGCAATGACGAGCGCACTGGGAATGCCGAGCAGCAGGCCCGTGAGCACCGCTTCCCGCCAGAGCGCACCGGTGCGCGGCAGATCGCCGCCGCCATCGGCCCGGCTGGTGAACACGATGACGCCGGACATGCCCGCGAGCAGCAGCATGAGGATGACGAACATCACCACTCGCCCGGCCGCCAGCGCACCCAGCTCGCTAGTCCCTGCATAGCCAACCACCGTCACATCGACGAGGTGCATGATCGTCCAGTTGAGATTGGTGAGCACGATCGGCCAGGCAAGCCAGGACATGCGGCGAGCCTCGGCCAAAAGACCGGTATGACGAGGTGGCGTGGCAGGGAGCGTCATGAGGGGGTTCGATCTGGGTTGTTCAGGGGTGTGGGAAGGCGCGCGTCAGAAGGAAATCTGCGCCCGGTGACAGCAGCACGATTCGCGCAGCGGACGCGAGGATGCGCCGGCGCGGCAGACAATCTGATCTCCGGCGCAGCCGGTCGGCATCGGGTCATTCCTTCCGCGCAGCCTCTCGCCGGACCATCGGGATCGACGCCCATCGACTGCAAAAAACGAGATAATTCCGCCAGCCGCCAATGCGGCGACGTGCTGCTGGATCGCCTGTGCAGCCGCGCAAGTCAAGCCGCGCCAGACCGCCGCCACACGGCGCCACGCGCTATATTGCAGGCAAGTGAGATGGACAGTTGCATGCCCCCAAACCCTTTGCTAAAGGCCGCCGCCTACCCGGGAGCCGGTCGGTTCCCAACCCCCTGATGTGCGGTCGTGGCGGAACTGGTAGACGCGCAACGTTGAGGTCGTTGTGGGCGAAAGCCCGTGGAAGTTCGAGTCTTCTCGACCGCACCATTCAGTCCCATGTCACTCTACACATTCGATAATCTCGCGCCTAGCCGTCAGAACCTCGCAGTTCCGCGCCATTTGCGGCGCGCCCTTGCGGTCCTGCAGTCGAGATCGTCTCTTGAAGAGAGACTTGCCGTTCATCTTCTAGCCCCGTCTCAGTGGGATAAAATAGTGACCGCAGGTCCAGCATCGCAGGCATGCCATCTTGAGTGCTCGAACGAGAACGGGCGCCTAATCGCGCCCACGTCGAATCTCACTCATCGCTGCTGAGTTCAGCCGAACCCGAGTGCGTGCCGCTGCGCATCCCAAGCGAGCGGCAGCTCTATCCGGGTGAGCGACTTTGCGGTGAGCGTCTCGGGCTGGCGACCTTCGAGGATCGCGGTGATGATGTCGGGTGCCATGCATGCCAGCGCGGCCAGCTTTCTCAGTCGCGTCCGGCAGCGCCGATGGCGTTGAGCGATTGGGTCGGATTGGCCATGATGAGCTGACGGGCCTCATAGGCTTCGGCGATCAGTGCGATGAGCTTGTCGTCGCGTTTTGGTGTCGGAGCTACTGAGGGTCCGGGGATCACCAGCCTGAGCTGATGGCCACGCCGGACCTTCATCACCGGCAGCGTCAGCAGGACTGGATCGAGCGCATCCGAGGCAGCCGTGATCCCAAGCAGGGTCGCTAATCGTTGCCGATCGACTCTCAGCTCGACCCGATCCTCATGAATGTCGATGCGCGGGGCGATCGTGCTCAGGATCTCCAACCGCTCATTGGGTACACCCGACCCAATGCTTGCCGCCTTCACTCTTGCCATCGCGATAGCGTCACCGAGTTGCTTGGCAGATTGGTCGCTGGCGAGGCTAATGATCATGTGGTCGTCGCTGAGCAACTGGGCCAGCCGGTCGCATACCAACCGCTCAAGGTCAGGAGCGGTAACCCGCCATGCCGGCTTGCCATCGAGCCGGTCGGAACGGGTCACATAATAGAGGTAGCGCTGCCTAGTTGTATTGCTCCTCTTCGAGGCATGGCTGGGAGACATCGTCCTGCCTTCGCCGTCGAACAAGAACCCCGTGAGCAGGCTGGGCTTGAGCGCCCGAGTGCGCCTCGACGATCCGGACGCGCTGACCTTGAGTTTTTCCTGCACCGCATCGAACAGCTCGGCTGAGACGATGGGTGGATGATCGCCGGGAAAGTATGTTCCTTTGTGCCCCATCTCACCCACATAGATGCGGTTGGCGAGCAGATGATACAGCGTGCCACGCCTAAACAGGCAGCCGCCGCGATGTGGTCCGCTCACGCGTTGCTGGATCTTGGTGCGATAGCCGCGCCGGCTGAGTTCTTGTGCCAGCGCCGCTACCGAAGGCAGCTCCAGATACAGCTGCATGATATCGCGCACTTGGCCCGCTTCGATCTCGCTCACCACCAGCTTGCGGTCCTGGACATCATAGCCAAGTGGCACCGGGCCTCCCATCCACATGCCTTTGCGCTTCGACGCTGCGATCTTGTCGCGGATGCGCTCGCCGGTCACCTCACGTTCGAACTGGGCGAACGAGAGCAGCATGTTCAGGGTAAGCCGTCCCATGCTGGTTGTGGTGTTGAACGACTGGGTGATCGACACGAAGCTCGCCTGTGCGCCATCGAGCACATCGACGATCTTGGCAAAGTCGGCGAGACTGCGGGTGAGCCGGTCGATCTTGTAGACGAGGATGACATTGATCCGGCCTGCGGCCACATCAGCGAGCAGTCGCTTGAGGCCCGGCCGCTCCATATTGCCGCCAGAGAACCCGCCGTCGTCGTAGCGCTCCTTTGCGAGTATCCAGCCTTCATGACGCTGGCTGAGCGCATAGGCCGCACACGCCTCATATTGGGCATCGAGGCTGTTGAACGCCTGATCGAGACCATCCTCGGTGGACTTGCGGGTATACACCGCACAGCGCAATGTTCGCTCAGCCATGACTGCGGAGCCCGAAGAAGCGTGGTCCCGACCACTGCGCGCCGGTTACCGCCCGGGCGATCATGCTGAGCGAACGATAATGCTGTCCTTCCCATGTGAATCCATCTTCACGGACGTCCACTACAATGGTGCGACCGTTCCACTCGCGCACCAGCCGCGCACCAGGCGTGAGTGATATAGCGGTTCGAGGCGTTGCCGCTGTGGCTGGGCTAGCGTCCCCGATACGCGCGAGCTCTCGCGCCACAAGAGCGGGCAGACCCCCGAGCCGCTTCTCCTGCAACCGCTGGGCGAGCAGCCGTCGTTGCAGGCCTACGGCGACCGAAGGCAAAGGCTCATCGGTGAGCGAGGTCCAGGTCTCGGCCAGCTGTGCTGCCGGCATCGCCGACAGCACAGCCAGTTCCTTGGCGAGGCTCTTGGACGCCCCTCTCATGCCGCAGCGCTCTGAGCATCAGCGTCGAGGAAGTATCGCGTCACCTCATCGACCTTGCGGCGATCGATCGCATGGCCCTTTTTGCGCAGACCGGTGAGCGCGGCGCGGGCGCTATGCGGCAGCCAGTTGGTTGCAGCCACCAGCTCACTTAGCGATGCGCCCTGATCGCTACGGAGCATCCCAAGAACCCGATCGATCTTCGAGGCCGGCTCCGGTGCGGCTGCGAGAGGAATGGACACCGCTGTTGGATCATCACGTTGCTGATCTTCTGGCATCACGATCGGGGTCGAGGCTGCCGCTGCTGCCGGGCCATCGAGCAGCTCTGCAGTCTCGTCGTTGGCCAACACACCGATACTGGCGCGGCCAGCATTTGTGATACCGAGAGCGAAGCCGCGATCTCCGTCTACTCGCCACATCTTGCAGGGATCGCTGTTGGCGACCTCTTCGACCAGCGCATGCTTGATCAAGGGAGGGATGACCTTGCGGATGCGTACCATCTGATCGGCAAGATGCTCGGGCGGGGGAAGGAGGCTGCCGTCGTCACGCTGGGCAGCGGATGACAGCAGGACGAGTTGAAGGTCGTTGAGCTTGGTCATGGGTGGTCTCCTTTATGGAGCAGCGTCATGCTGCTCCCACCACCCACAGGCCCCTGGATCAGCACTCCGGGACCTGTGCGCATGAATACCTGATCAGCGCGCGGGAACAGCAATGCTCGGTTCGCTCCTCAAGTCGAGTGGAATGTCACCGGTGCTTAAAACCGATGTTCAATGACGTTGAGCGGTGAGTTCGAGCTCGGCGGCGTGAATCCGGCATTGAAATGAATTCGTCCTATGTCTGCAAAGTTGGACGATCCGGAACGGCAGCTCATAGGAAGGTAAATCGGGATAGCGGACGTTTTTCGCCGCAAGTTCGGGAGTCAGCTTCGCGCCCTCTTATCAGACGTCCAAGGGCCCCTCGACTCTGCCCCAAAGCGGACATCCAATTCGCTGCTCTACACCATCTTCCGGTTTCGCCCTTGTGGCACTCGACGAGCCGAAGATTTCAAATTCATGAGCGAACAAGCGTTGCGCCTGGCGCGTTCGCGACGGGCATCTTGATACCCCATGGGTAGGTCGCTGGCGATCCATTCTCATATTGATAGACGGTGAGTGCCGGCAGATTGCGCTTGTCGTAGCTGCGGCCGAAGCTGATCACCACGCTGGTCGGCGCAACAAGCACAAGGTGAACTTGCCGGACATTAGTCGCACAAAGCTGGCGCGCCAAGTCGAAGAATTGCTGCGCCCATGCCGCCTGTTTCGCCGCTGACCAATGATGATCGATTGTCGGAGCAGGTAGCCCTAGCCGAATGACCGGCAGGCCTGGGAAGCGATGTGCGATAGCAACCCGATCCTCCGGGTAAGACACCGAGACCGCGACCACAACTTCGCTGGCATCACCGACCGTCTCGAGCCCGGTCAGCACCAATCGCTCGCCGTCGTCTGGTTCGTCGAGACCGCGCCAGCATTCTTGGGCCCGATCCCAGTCCAGCAGGGTCACACGGCCCTCATCATCTAGAAGAACCCCCATCAGAAAGGCGAACGGCACCGCGGCCATGCCGCCGGCAACGACCGTGAGGTCGCGACGGTCCCGGCCTGTCGAGTTCTGATGGATCATGTGCGGTAGGCTCTCGAGCCTGGCCAACGCCTGCTCGGGCGAAAGCAAAACGCCGTCCGCACCCTGCCGGATATCGAGTAGGAGTGAGACGCGCCGGTCCATAATCCCCGTGGGGACCGCGGAGATGAGCGGTTGTCCACTCATGTCCCGTAGCCCTCGCAGCTCGATCGCCAGCACTTGCTTGCGGCTCTCGCGTCGCAGATCGACAATCAGCCATAGTGCTCCACCGATAATCATTAGGGAGGCGAGCGTGAGGACAAGCGCCAAAACAAAGGCCGGTATGCCGGCACCGGAATCGAAGGACACATCAATCCGGCCGTTCTCGGTCGGGATGCCAACCGTCAGCGCGAACCCGGCAAAGGTCGCGAGGATCAGCGTCACGCCCCATTTGATGAGCCGCATGCCCGGCAGCGGGCGCAGGAAGATGAAATCGATCCAGGAGCGAATGAAATAGTCGAAATGCTTTTTCACGTCTGGTTCCCCTTCGCGCCGTCGATGATCTCGATCGGCTCCGGTGGCGCGCCGCGCTGGAACAGCGTCGCCGACAACAACAGCCGCCGCCACCAAGCCGTGCGCACGATCAGCAGCATGGCGAAGGGAATATCGCGCTCCCCCTCGACAAGATCTTGCATCGATGCGAGGTCGGTGGAGCTCGGAATGGGTAAATGGTTTGGGTGCGAATGCCATTCGCCGAGATAGTTGAACCGCGCGAAATCCGACGCGGTTTCCTCGTAGAATCGGTCGAGCGCGCAGTGGTGATGTTCGACCGATCGCACGAAATGAGCAGCGCTACCCGTCACTTCATCAATCGTAAAGTCGGCGAGCCTGAAATGGCCGGCCTCCACCTGTTCGGCCATGAGGATACCGCCGATCTCGCGCCGTCGCGCCTTGGCCAGCGCCTGGCGCATACGTGCGCGGAGCGGCTGCGTGAACTCAACCTTCATCCGCGGCCTCCTCGGCCTTGGGGAAAAACTCTCGCAGCAAACCGCCCAACTCGTCTCGCGCATTCTCGTCGGCGTCCGGACCCCATTGCCCCTCGGGCACAAGGTCGATCGGATAAGTGTCGAATGGCGCTGCGAAGATCCACTCACGCGCCATCCCGATTGCATAGGCCGAATTCGGAAGGGTGGTCGCGCCACCTTTGAGCAAGTCGATCGCCATGCGTCCGGCGTGAGCGGCGATGACTGAGACATCCGCGTCGTCGGCGATCAGCGGTGGCTTTTCTGCATCGATCTGCAGGCTGTATTGCTCGCCATCGCCACCGGTCCAGGGAATGCCATTGTCGTCGCACCAACGCAGTATCTGCCGCCGCGCAGCGTACGGCGGCGGATCGAGATCGGGGCGCGAGCGTGCGATCATGCCCCCAATGCCGCCGGCAAAGACTTCAGCCCAGATCAACGGCTTCCGTTCGGCACATGCCACCGCGCCACAAAGGTTGAAGATCTGCGCGTCTGCTGTCGCGTCGATGATCAGATCGCACTGGCCAATTTGCTGCAGCGCCGAGTCGGTCGATGCAGAACTTTCCTGTCCGCCGAGCAGCAATCGTCTTACGATCGTCTTGGTGGACGGATTGATGTCGCGGAGCCGCGCCGCCAGCGCATCAGGTTTATTGAGGCCGACCGCGCGCCAGTCGAGTTCATTGCGCACCAGATTGCCCGGTAGCAGCAGATCGCCATCGACCAGCACCAGCGTGCCGACGCCTGCACGGGTAAGGGTTGCCGCGATCTTCGATCCTACCGATCCGCAACCGACGATCGCGACGGATCGGTCCGCAAGCACCCCGTGCTCGGCAGACAGGCGTTGCTCGTTCGCCGGCGCGACGATCGTGCGGTAGACATAGACATCGCGGCTGCCGGTGCCCTGCGCGAGCGAATAGAGCCGCGCCGTCCCGCGATGAACCAGCAGCAGCGGCATCTCGGCGTCGGAAGCTGTCATGCGCTCCAGCGCCGGGGCGAAGTTCAGCGTGGTCAGAATGGTGTTCAGAAAGGCGTAGCTGCCTTCGAACGGGACGTTAGTTTCGTCGGGGAGCCGGACGGCAAATCCCTCGCGCGTGCGCGGCTCCGTGAGCGGCGGCGCGGCGGCCCATATAGGCGGGGCGTCGGGCGATCCCAGCCGGCGTGGATGCGCAAGCCAATGTTTCGCGAACCAATGTTCATCGAGCGTGAAAGGCTGAGCTTGCAAGAGCGGCTGCTCCACAAGGATATCCAGCAAGGCCGTGTTGAGGATCAGGCGCAGCTTGGTGTTGCGCACCTCCTGCGCGACAGTCTGGCGATGGGCGCTGGCGACATCGGCGACCTCACCATCTGAGGGACTTTCGCCCGACAGCAGCCGATAAGCGCTTCCGATCATCATCGCGCCCGTGAACTGCGGTTCCCAATTGTCGGGACGATATTCGAGGCAGAGCTCGCCCCCTGCGCCATATTGGTGACCCGAGATTCTCGCGCCGTCGCGGGGCGTCACCTGCGGCGGCACCGCCGGGAAAAAGTGCGGATAGGTCAGGCTGAGCGGGTAGCTGGCACCGAGATGGACGATGTCGAAATCCGCGACGAACTGGAGATCGTCGGTCAGCCGCCACTTGGCGGACTGGAGCCAGTCGGCTTCTTCAGCCAGCTCGGCGATCGCCTGCCGTTCGGCGCGGGCGCGGGACGGCAGATCGGTCCACCAGATCACGCAAAGCCTTGCGGCTTGGTCGGCGTGCGCGCGGTGTTGCTAAAGCTTGGGGTCGACAGCGCACCGGCGGCCGCCGCCGTCGCCCCGCGGAGCAGCCCAGCGGGCTTGCTGGCGCTCCGATCGGCTGCGCGCTTGGCCAGCTCCTGCCCGAGATGCGGCGACAGCGAGTCAGTGATTGAGTGTCGATCGGCAAGGCTCGCTGCATGGGCGAAGTCCCGCTGCGCCTGGCGCAGCCACGCATAGAAAGCCCGTTCACGCTCGGGGAATTCGGCCCATTTGTCGGCAAAATTCTCGAGCGGGTCACTCGGATTCGCGATCACTGCACGACCGCGCGTGTCACGCGCGATATAGGCTTCCATTCCGCTCAGAATCGACAGCAGCGCGTCGGCGATCTCTTCCTCGCCCTGATAGGCATGCGCCGCGAGCGTGGTGATGATGATCGAGATCGGACAGCAGTTGAGCTCATCCTTTACATACATGATATCGCGGTGCCGCTTCAGGATCATGATCGAGGATTGCAGCGGCGTGCGCACCTTATAGTCCGGGATCGCCTCGACGCTGGCCTTGACTGCATCGGCCATGGCGCGGCGGCGCTTCTCGAGCACGACGCGCATGCGGCTCTTGAACCAATCGAGATAGCCCTTGGGGTTCGAGCGTGGCCAATCGTGGGTGATCTGCTGATAGTCCAGCCGCTCGTTATCGGTGATCGCGATCGCGGTTGCCGCCCGGCTGGCGTCGAGACCCTTGCTATCGAGCAGGATGCGAACGTCCTGCGCATTGGGCAGTGCGGGCACGACGTCCATATGAAACTGCGCGCCATCAGCATAGTTGAGGGTCCAGCACCGGCGCCCCTCGCGGAGCGGCTTGGCCATCGCCTGAGAGCGGCGATAACCCTCCATTTCCGCGCCGACCAGTGCCTTGAGCGTCTCCTGTGAGAGTTGCGGCTTGCTGAGCGCCTTCAGTTCGCAAACTGCATCGACGTCATATTCCTCGTCGGCATGCAGCGGCTTGATTACCGTTCCGAGACCGAAGGAGCCTTGGACATACACGGCGGGATCATAGTCACGCAGCGTCGAGGCAGGACGATTGAACCATCGACCGAGCGACTGATAGCTCTCCTCCGCCTGCTCGTAGCGCGTATCGCTGATCTCGAGCTCATCGGCAAGCGCATCGAGATAGGTCTTGGCAATCGAGGTGGCTCTGGTCGCCATGAAATAACCCCCAAATAATATCGCCGGGCTATTCGCCCGCTATTGCCCCCGTGGGACGACAATGTAGTTACGCAGCATTAACGATCAAGATTTGTCGGAAAAAGGTGCGCGAGAACACGCGATCGGGCGGGTCGCGCTAGCCTCGCCGCAATAGGTGCAGGGCCGGCTCGAACCGCTTGCCCATCGCGATCAGCCCAGAAGAATTCCGGCGTAGTGGGCTCGGACGGCATAGGTATACCGGCTCATACGCTCAGGCCTCCTGCGCGCTTACTTTGCTGTTGGTTGTCTGGCGCCGCGGAACATTCCACTTCTTCCTTGAACTTACGTTCGCGGAAGGTCTCGGTCACGAAATCAATGAAGGATACAGCAGCCCCCACCGCGAGCCGCGCGTGACGCGGCTGCAAGCCGCGATGCTGGCCGTCGCGACCATGGCCTGAGCCATAGAGGCTACGCAGCTCGGCAAGATACTGCGTGAGCGCCGACAGGTTGCGCAAAATCAGCCTAATGGTCTCTGCGCCTCGGGCTGCGTCGGTAATGTCATCGGGGACCAGCCCTAATTCCTTAGCCACCAGCTTGGTGAGTGCTGGAAGATCGGCGCTGGCTGAATAGCTGATCCCGCGCTTGGTCAGGACGGATTTGCAACAGCTCTCGACCAGCTCCTTAGCCGTACCGATCGCCAACGCCGGATCTCGATCAACCGCATTTTCGAGCCGCTCGATCTCGCGGTGCATCCAAGCGGCGTCGAGCGCGTCAGCGACAGTCCGCGCCCGCATCACCGACCTGCCGCCCAACTCGCCGATGGCCTTTACAACAAACCGCGGCCGCCCAGCAATCTTCTCGACCTCGACCAGCATCCAGCCTTCGGGCCGCAGCTGGTCGTTGAAGTTGCGAACCATATCCAGCGCTTGATTGCGGTCTGGCCGCACGACCGGGTGGACCATCTCGGCAAGAAAAGCGAGGAAACGGTCAGCCGGCCCGTCGATCAGATCGAAACGCTTGTCCTCGAAAATCCAATCGTCTTCCCAGTCGTTATTGTTCCAGCGGTGCTGCCAGATATCGCCCGCAGCATCCTTGTATCGTGAGTCATGCGACGGCAGTGTCTCTAGATCCCAAAGCCGCTGCAGGAATTCGACATCGTCCAGCGATCCCATCCAAGCGATGTTGTCGACCTTGAGACCGTCAATGATGTTGCGGCGTGCTCGGCGCGAGACGTTCGCAGGCGCCGAACGCCAGTCGGGACGCGCTTGAATGCGCGGCCTGATCGATGCGCTGAACCAGATATCTCCGTCGCGCTCATATACGGCCTTCACCCGCGCCGTAATCTGCTCCTCCAGCGTAGCGCGCTTTGCGCCTAGACGGCCGTAGTGCGCTGGGTCGATCGACAGAAAGAGCGTATAGATCGGCGTCCCGCCGTTCCAATTGTCCCAGCCCGTCTCTGTTGTCTCGCAATCGGCTTCGCGCAGCAATTCGGCTGCTTCGGTCATGCCTTCGGCGGCCAGCATCGCCTCCACCGCCGCCAGATGCGCCTCGTCGTCCTGGCCTTCCACGTCACCACTCCTTCGATCCTCATTTGTTTACACGGAACGAAGATGGAACGAAAGTAACATCGGTGCATGTGGGGTGCGAGGCTGCGGCCTCGTCGGCAGGCTGCGGCCTGGAAGCCTGCGCTGTTGATCTGGTCAGGTTAACCGATGATTATGGGGCATGAGCCCCTCCGCACAGACGTCAATCTTCTATCTCGACGAGAGCGGCAACAGTGGCGATCTCACGCGGTCGGGCCGAGACATGGACTTTGGCGGCCAGGAAATCTTTGTTTTGGCCAGCATCGGCACAGACGATCCCGATGCCCTTGCCCGGGAGCTGGAGCACTTACGCTACCATCACCGCGTCCAAGCGGTAGAGCTGAAATCCTCGGCGCTCAAGAACAAGCCGGCGCTGGTTGGCGACCTGCTTGCTTTCCTGCGGCTGCACGAGCTGCCGCTTCTCTTGGAGGTGGTCGACAAAAGATTCATGATCGCCGCCAACATGATCAACAATCTCGTGCTACCCGCAGTTGGCGCGTGCGACGTCACACCTGAGGCACAATGGTTTCGGAACGAACTTGCCGAGTATTTGCACGCACAGGCGTCGCCGAGCGTGATCGCTGCTTATGTGGCCGCGTGCGATGCGCCCTCGGCAGCGAGCATCGTCCGCGCATTCGACACGCTGCTCGATTGGCTCGATGAGCGGAAAGCTGGCGACGAGCGGGCGGAAGCCATACGCTTCTTCACTCGTGACAGTTTCAGCGATTTCATGACCGCTGGCCCAGAAACGGAAACGGCTCAGCTCCGCTGCCTTCCGCCACCCGATTTGGGGAAGAAAGGCCAGTCGATCTGGATGTTGCCGAATTTGACTTCGCTCACCAACGTATATGCCCGGATCAATCGTTATCGGCGACGCCGGCTGGCGGACGTCATCATCGTGCATGACGAGCAGGCGCATTTCGATGAAATTTTGGCTGATGCCAAGGCGCTCGCCGAGCGGCTGGCCGCCGAAGGGGCGGCGATGCCAGCGCGTTTCGCCGACTATCATTTCGTCGAACAGGCTACCTTGCGCTTCGCCAGTTCCGGCGCCACTTCGGGTATCCAAGCGGCCGACATCATCGCTGGCTTCCTGATGCGCTATGTAAAGTCGGTACTCCATGGCCTGGCCACGCCCGACCCGGTGGTACAAGACGTCTTCGATGCGCTGATGGATTTCACGGACCCGGCGCAGGGGCTTGGCGTCAATTTTGTTCTGGCCCGCCACGATGTCGTTAGGCTTGGAGTGCGGCCGCTGTGAGCAACTCGGACACCCCGGATAGGGTCTGCAGTTCGATCGTCTGCATTATCGTGACCTCTCACCGAACGCCGCCATTCCGCTACCGGCCAGGAGATGCAAAACCCACTGTGTGAATGAACGGCCGGTTTCGACGACCATGCAAGGCGCTGTTAACGGCGGGTTTGTTGGCGGTAGCTGCCGTAATCGCCTATCGCTTCCCGGGAGGCAGTTTGCCGGCCATGCCCACATTTCAAACCATCAAGCCAACCGCGCGCTCCAAGAGTCCACACATCCGCCGGTTGCGCTCTCAAGTGCCGCTGTGACCGTTGCGAGTGATTTGCAACTCTCAGCGCCCGTGCTCGTTGCCTTCCGTACACATCAGCGCACCGCTTTCCGCAGGAGGAGATGATCGAGCCCGAGCCGACGAGTGCTGCGCCGCCAGGAGACAGCCGAAGGATGCAGGTCAATCCGCCGGTTTTCTTCGTCTCGGCGGCTCTGATCCTTGCCTTTGCACTGTTCGGTTCGCTCTTTGCCGAGCAGGCGGGCAAACTGTTCACCGCCCTCCAGACGATTATCATCATCGATTTCGGTTGGTTCTATGTGCTCGCCGTCGCGGGCTTCCTCCTCTTTGTGCTCGTTCTAATGATGAGCCGCTATGGCGATGTTAAGCTGGGGCCGGACGATTGCGAGCCGGAATATAGCTACCTTTCCTGGTTCGCGATGCTGTTCAGCGCCGGCATGGGTATCGGCCTCCTCTTCTTCGGAGTGGCGGAGCCGATCCAGCATTACGCGCTGCCGCCCGTCGGTGAGGGTCGCACGATCGAGTCCGCCCGGCAGGCGATGGTACTCACCTTCTTCCACTGGGGGCTGCACGCTTGGGCCATCTACATCGTGGTCGGACTGGCGCTGGCCTACTTCTCGTTCCGGCGCGGCCTGCCGCTTACCATCCGCTCCTCGCTCTATCCTCTGATTGGCAAGCGCATCCACGGGGCGATCGGCCATGCGATCGACATTTTTGCGGTGATCGGCACCATGTTCGGTGTCGCGACGTCGCTCGGATTTGGCGTGCTGCAGGTGAATGCCGGCTTTGCCCATCTCTTCGGAATGCCAACCGGAGTGCCGGTCCAGATCATTCTGATCGCAGTCATCACCGGCATGGCGACGCTCTCAGCTGCCGCCGGGCTCGACAAGGGCATCAAGAGGCTGTCCGAGCTCAACATCGTCCTGGCGGTGGCGCTGCTCGCCTTCGTTCTGGTCGCGGGTTCCACCATATTCCTGCTGCAGGCTTTTGTGCAGAATGTCGGCGCCTATTTTAGCAGCCTGGTGCAGCGCACATTTCGCATGTACGCCTACGAGCCCAACGCCTGGCTCGGCAACTGGACCCTCTTTTACTGGGGCTGGTGGATCTCCTGGTCCCCGTTCGTGGGCATGTTCATCGCGCGCATTTCGCGCGGTCGTACTATCCGTGAGTTCGTCATGGGCGTACTACTGGTGCCGTCGCTTTTCACCATGTTGTGGATGACGGTCTTCGGCAACACCGCCATTCAGATGGATCTGAGCGGCGCGGCCGACATCGCCACGACGGCAGTCGACAATATGCCGGTTGCTCTGTTCGAGACGCTCGATCAAGTCCCATTGTCAGTCGTCGCGTCGGGCTTGGCGACTTTGCTCGTGATGACCTTCTTCGTGACATCTGCGGATTCCGGTGCGCTGGTGATCGACACAATCACCTCCGGTGATGCCCCTAATCCGCCGGTCTGGCAGCGCATCTTCTGGGCGATCAGCGCCGGTGTCGTGGCAGCCGTGCTGCTGGTGGCGGGCGGCCTGCAGGCGCTCCAGACTGCCGCGATCGCCAGCGCGCTGCCCTTCGCCTTGGTCATGGTGTTCATGTGCTACGGCCTGCTTCGCGCCCTTCAGATGGAAGGAAAAAGCGCGGCGACCAATCTTTTAGATATGGTTGACGAACCGGGCGCAGAGGATGTGGGACGGCAGCAGCGGCTGGCGAACATCATCCGATATCATAAGCGGGACGAAGTGGCGGCCTTCCTTGCCGGCACGGCCCGTCAGGCACTCGACGCCGTCGCCGCTCAAATGCGCGGACAAGGCCTATCGCCCACGGTCGCGCAAGATGAAGATCATCTCGCATTGATCGTGCCCCACCCCGCTCGAGGGCCGTTTCACTATACGATCCGAGCTCGCAGCTTTCGAGCGCCGAGCTTTGCTTGGGCGGAGACGCGCAGGGTGCATGACTCGGAGCGCCTGCACTATCGTGCGGTGGCATCATCGTCAGACAGTGACCATTCCCAAGACGTGACCGGCTATAGCACCGAGCGGCTGATCAACGACCTGCTGAACCGTTACGCCCGGTTCCGACACGCGCGGCGGATGGAATGATGCGTCGCGACAAGGCATGGACAGCGATTTCGGCAGCAGGATGCGCTTTGTGACGTGCTACACTGAAGCCGAGAGCGTGACCGGATAGTCTAACAACAACATAATTAGGCAAACCGGCGTCGTCCTGCGGTCAGATGCGCAGGGCGATTACCGCAGCGGCATGCCCGCAGCCGCCAGACCTTCATGCCGGAAAGCTTTGTGAAGTTGATGTCGAAGCCGCTTTGACAAGCTTCCCCGTCATCCTGCTTTCAGAGTGCCGGCACGGCGCCTTCATGCTCAACGCAGTGCGCTGCCGCGGCGTTCGCGGTCTCCAGGATCGTTCTCCAATTACTCTCCCGTTCGACCAGAGCGGCGAGCGTCCCGCAGAAGCGGTCACCCGCGCCTGTCGTGTCGACGACCTTCGTCACCGTGCTTGCCGGGACATGCAGCGCCGAGGCTGCATCGACCAAGACGGCGCCCCGGGCGCCGAGCGTCACGACAGCGCGCTGGGTGCGGTGCGTGAGTAGCGATCGCGCAGCGCGCGGCGGGGCGCTGGTGCCGATGTAGCTCGCCAGCTCGACCTCGTTGAAGACGAAGATGTCCACCAGGTTGAGCAGGCCGCGGGATGCGGGAACGGCTGGCGCGGTGTTGAGGATGGTGAGAGCGCCGGCCGCCCGCGCCGCCTTGAAGAAGGCTTCGATCTCGCCAACCGGCGTCTCGAGCTGGGCGAGGGCGACTGTGCAACCAACGAGCGCGGCCGGTTCCGGCGCCCTGGCAAGCAGATTGGCACCGGGCGAGACAATGATGCAATTCTCACCTGCATCAGATAGCGCAATGATCGCCGTGCCGGTCGGCGCATCGGTGCAGGTTGCAAGGCCGGTCAAGTCCAGCCCGCGTCGGCAAAGCTGGTCACGCAGCATGGCTCCGTCGGCGTCGTCGCCGACTGCGCCGAACATGCGCACATTTGCGCCCGCCAAAGCCGCGCCGATCGCCTGGTTGGCACCCTTGCCGCCCGATCCGCGAAAGCTGCGAGAGGCCAGGATTGTTTCGCCCGGGCGCGGCAGTTCCGCCATGCGCAGGACATGATCGACATTGACCGATCCGAAAACGCAGACGCTCAAGCTATGGTGCCCGCCAGCACGGCACGGTCCTCATCATCCAGCTCAACGGGCAAACCGGCGCGGATCAGCTCGGCAAACCCCTCATTCGGCGTCATGACCGTCAACGTGTAGAGCTTTGTCTCGCCCAGATTTTCGATGATATGCTCCGCGCCCGGCCGCAGTAACAGGGCATCGCCCTGACGCAGCGGAAGCGCCTCCCCGTCGCACAGCGCCTTGCCGTGACCGTGCAGCACATAGAAAAACTCATGAGCGCTGACATGGCTGTTAGGCGGTGTTCTCCCGCCCGGCTCGAAGATCTCGATGACGCAGATTGGCTCATAGCCGGGCGTTTCAGGATCGAACAGGATGACGAAATAATTGCTGTCACCGGGCGCGATGCGAAAGGCGCGCAGGTCCGTCGCACGGCTCAAGAGAGCGAAGGGATAGCTCATGGGGCGGCCTTCAGGGCATCGAGAGGAAAAGCGCTGACCTCTGTCAGCAGTCGGGCGAGGCGGGCTGCAGCGTGGTCGACGGCAAGCGCGCCGCGCTCGGCCGTTGCGCCCCGCGGATCGCCGATCGCCCCGGAGGCGTTCACGTCCTGCGTCATCCAGCCCATGCCGATACCGCCTTCGAGCCTCAACACCTCGTTGGCTTCGGCAATCCTGAGTCCAGCAGAGGGGAAATCGTCGATCCTGTCGGTCCGGACCACATTGGGTCGCAGGTGCATCATCATGGAGGTCTCGATGTCCCCAGCGTGGATGCCGAAAGCTTCTTCAATGGGATCGAACAGACCCTCAGGCGTGCCGAGCGCATAGCTGTTTGCCGAGACTGCCAAGATGCCATGGCGCACGCGCAAATCACGCACCACCACCTCGACCAGCTGCGGCTGTCCGCCATGGGAATTGACGATCACGAGGCGCCGGAAGCCCGCCCGCACCACGCTGTCGGCAATGTCGGTCCAATAAGCGATCAGAGTTGCCGCGCCGACTGTCAACGTGCCGGGATAAGCGCTGTGCTCGTTGCTCTTGCCGACCGGTATCTGCGGCAGGAGATAGGCGGGCACGTCGGCATCGAGATACCGTTCCGCCGCCGCAATGATCCCGGTATTGAGGTCGCTGTCAACGGAGACCGGCAGATGCGGCCCATGCTGCTCGATCGCGGCAACCGGCATGACTGCCACCGCGCGGGCGAAATCGACCTCGGCAAAGTCCCGCCAGGTCATGTCTGTCCACCGGGTCAACATGCTGCCACCAGATCGCCACTGCGCGCGATCATGCCGAAGCATTGGCGCACATTGTAGATCGTTGAATGCGTGCAGAAATCCGGCGAGGTGGTGGCTGCGCAATCCTCCAGCAGGATGCAATCATAGCCCAGGAAGTTTGCGTCCTGCAGCGTGCACATGACACATTGGTCGAGATTGACGCCGGCGAAGAGCAAGGTGGTGACACCCAGGTTGCGCAGGATGCTGTCGAGGGGCGTATCCCAGAAACCGGACATGCGATATTTGTCGACCTGAACGTCGATGGGCAGGGGTGCCAGCTCGTCGACGACCGCAGCACCCCAGCTCTCCTTCTGCAGCACCGGCGCGCCGGTAGAAGGCAAGGGTGCGCCGAGGCCGACGCCTTCCCCATTGGGATCATAGACGCCGAGGAGCGCCGGGCTGATATTCAGCAGATCGGGCCGATTGCCCCAGTTCACCCACAGCACCGGCACGCCTGCCTTGCGCAGTGCGGGCAGGGCGCGCGCGAGCGGCGCTATAGGATCGCGGGCCGGCGCCACGTCGACCCCGATCGAGGCGAGCCAGCCGTACGGGTGGCAGAAGTCGTTCTGCATGTCGATGACGAGGATTGCGGTGCGTGTAAGATCCAGACGGATATCACGAGGCTCGCCTGCGATTTCGACGATACGGGGCGCAATCTCGGGCCGGACCAGGTCCACCTGGTCGGGCGAAACGCGCCACTGGTTGCGGAGCGTGCTGCCGAGGGGTTTCATGCGTGGTCTCCATGCTGGTGCGGGCGACGGATGAGGAGGCTCGCGATCAGCACCAGCGCCGGCACGCAGCCGAAGAGCTGGAAGGCCAGCGCAAACGAGCCGGTCGCGTCGCGGATGGCGCCACCGATCAGCGAATTGAACGAGGAGATGGCGACCAGCGTGCAGATGATCGAGAACAGCTCCAGATTATGCTTTTTGCCGAACCATTCCAGCAGCAGGAGTGTGGATGACAGGGCGGTCAACCCTACGCCGATGCCCGTCAGCAAGGCATAGATCAGAAGCGCCTGCGTGCTTTGCGCGCCCGAGAGGGTCCAGACACCGATGGTGGCGCAGGCAAGGCCGCAGATCAGCAGCAGCCGGCGATTGACGATCTCTCCCAGGGCCCCGCCCAGCAGACGCGCCGCCACTTGCACCGCGGCTTCCAGGCTAAGCATCCCCGCTGCCACCGTGGCGACGACACCGGTCTGGGTGAGGTGGGCGACAGACATGCTGGACACGCAGCTCAGGACCAGCAGCTGGCTGAGATAGGCGCCGCAGATCATCCAGAATTGCGGCGTGCGCAGGGCATCCCGCACGGCCCAACCGCGTTCCTCGATGATCGGGGCTGTGCCGCTCTCCTGATGACGCCGATGCGTGTCACTGCCTTTGCCGACGATCAGCGCGCAGGTGAGGCTGGTCACGAAGATTGCGCAGGCGAGGACGATCCAGACCATGCGCCAGTCCTGCTCGAATCCGGCCATGGTGCTGAGCACGATCCAGGGGCCGGCCACACCGCCGAGCGAGCCGGATGTCATGTAGATTCCAAACACTAGCGAGCGACGCGAGAACATGCCTGAGAGCACGTGCGTCCCTGGAATCATCGCAATGAGCTGGAATCCGATGCCGCAGGTGATCGTGCCGAGGAAGAAGGGCAGCACGCCCTGCGCGCGACTGAGCAGCAGCAATCCGCTTGCCAGCACGAAGGCGCCGAGCACCAGCGGTGCACGCACGCCATAACGCCGGATGAGCAGCGCGGGCAGGAAGGACGAGCTTGCGCTTGCGACGCCAAGCAGGGTGAAGCCAAGCCCGGCCTGGGTCCACGACCAGCCGAGTTCGCCGACCATGTAGGGCAGCGTTACGCCCAGCGCGGAAAAAGTAGAGGCGAACCCGAGAAAGTTCAGCAGGCTGAATGAGGCAAGGACTGCTAGCGCCCAGCCACCAAGACTCGCCGCACTGCTTCCGGGTGCTCCCTCGCGAAGCCCGCTCGCCGCGCTCATGCGCCGAGTCCACCTTGTCCCGCCACCCAGAGCCGGTGGACGAGGCGAGTATAGCGCTTGTCGTCATATTCGGTCGCGCGATGCATCGTGTGGCGGTTGTTCCACAGCAAGATGTCGCCCACCTGCCATTTGTGACGGTAGATGAATTTATCCTGCGTGGCATGCGTGATGAGATCGCGCACCCGCTGGCGCCCCTCTGCCGGCTCCTCGCCGAGGATCTCGCGCGTTGAGCCGCTGGAGAGGTAGAGGCTCCTGGTGCGGTCCGCGCGCGTGAGAACCAAAGGATGTACGACGTCGGGAGCACGTTCCGCCTGCTCGGCCGTCACCACCGACCGCGCTTCCGGATCAAGCTGACCGATGAGGAAGACGAAGCTATGCAGCACCTTCTTGTCGTCCAGCGCGGCGCGCTCCTCCTCCGGGAGGGCCAGATAAGCCGCACGCATGTCGGCAAGCAGCGTGTCAGCGCCCTCGGGCGGGCTTTCGAGAGCATAGAGCACAGTCGTGTCGAGCGGCTCGCGCAGGTACGAGCCGTCCGTGTGCCAGCCCATGCCATCCCGGTGCACGCCGATCCGCTTGCCGTCCACCTCCTTGTTGGAGAGGATGTAGATGGTGGGATAGCCGGGCAGCGTGAATTGCTCGCGCGTGTGGTTTTCCAGCTGCCCCAGCGCTTTGCCGAAGCGCACCAGCGCGTCGGGCGACAGATTCTGTCCGCGAATGACCATGACGCTACCCTTGCGATAGAGCGCGGCGATGTCCGCCAGTTCCGCGTCGGTTGCGGTCGAGAGATCGATGCCGCTCAGCTCGTAGCCGAAATCGGCGCCGATCGGCGTGGCGGTGTAGCGCGTTGGGGCAGCGGTTGGCGACATGATCAGTTTCCAGCTTCGTTGGTTATGAGGTCCGTCGAGCAAGTGTCGAGGTGGGTGTCGCGGTGGAGCACTTTGGGCCGTGGGCCATCCCCGCGCACTTCCTCTTCGCCATGCTCCCGCAACAGCCGCAAGAGCCGCTTGCGGACGATGAGACCGGGGCGGTCGGAGATCATGGAGCCTTCCTCGCCCGAGCTCGCGTCCAGCGGTGCATCGTGGTCGGTCGATTCGAGCACGTCCTTGTCCTCGTCGATCACGGCCTGATCCCAGGCGATCAGTTCCTGCGTGGAGCAATCCTCTTCCCTGTCATTGCGATAGAGGATCTGCGCGATGTGGATGCTCTCGTCGTCGATCGGCGTCGCGCAGTTGAAGATGATGTGGCGCAGGCCCGCAGGATATTCGATGTCCAGCCGTCGGCAGAAGGGCAGATACCAGCGGTTGCGCAGCTTGCGCTCGATATCCGGCGCCGTGGTGCCGGTCACGCGATGTGACTCCGGTGGATTGCGAATATCGACGATGGCATCGGCCGTGAAGCCGAAGTCAGTCTCCATGAGTTCGTACTTCTTGGCGGCCGGCTGCTGAATGTCGCCGAAGGTGCCCTTGTGCACGAAGGCGAAGTGGGCGTTGTCGAAGCTGTTTTCCATGAAGCGCAACGGCGAGGTGTGCCACACCTCATTGAATTGTTGGATGCGGCGATACGCCGGATCGCTGTCCTCGAGGATTTCGGGGATGTCCGCCAATGGTTCACCCAGGCAGACCCAGACGGTGCCGTACCGCGCCTGGCAGCGATAAGACTCGACCCGGAAACGTGGAGTATCCTGCCCTGCGTCCTGTTGCGGAATACGGGTGAGCGCACCGGTCCGGTCATAGCGCCAGCCATGATAGGGACACACGATCTGTCCCTTTTCGCACCAGCCCTTGGAGAGTTTGGCGGTGCGGTGGCAGCAGCGGTCGCGCAACGCGGCCGGCTCGCCATCGTCGCCCCGGAACAGGACGATATCCTCTCCCATGATCCGGAACGGTACAGGACCGTCATCGAGCCGCTCCACGGGGACCGTGGCGTACCAGAACCGGCGCAGCACGGCTTGCTTCGAGGTGAGCATAGTTCAATCCTTTGTGTGGCCGGCTGGACTATTGCCCATGCCGGCCCGTGCGGTTTTCCGCCTGTAGAGAGATCAGAAGCGATAGCTGACGGTGCCAAACACCTGCCGCGGGTTCACATATTCGACGCTCGTTGTGAGGGCGCCGTAAGGGTCGGTGAACAGTGAGTTTACGCCGTCATTGTCGAACAGGTTCTGCGCAGACAGCGAGAAAGTGAAATTGCTGTCGTGAGGCTGATACTGAAGATTGGCGTTGAACAGCGTGTAGGCCGGCACCCGGTCGAGCGCGCCTCCGTCAAAGATGCGTGAGTTGAAGGTGCCGCGGTGGACCATGTCGCCACGTATGGAGAAATTGCCCGCGCCGATGTCAGCCTCGTAGGTGACAGCGATGCTGCCTTGCACGCCCGGCAGCTTCGCCACGTCACGCCCATTGGTATTGAGCAGGTTGGCGCTCACCGCGGCAATCACATTGGGATTGTAGCCGTAGCCCGAGACGTAGGGCTGCGGGAGGCCAAGCGCGACTGAAGCGGCGCGGCGGATGACCAGCGCGCCCTGCGAGTCGATCGTGTAGAAGTCGCCCTTGAACGAGCCCTTCGCCAGGGTGAGCGTACCGTCGATTCGCAGTCCCTTGACAGGCAGGAGACTTGCCTCGAACTCGGCGCCGTAAATTTCCGCGCGCGGAATGTTCCAGCTGCCGCCCGAGTTTGGACGCGGGTCTTCGGCGGTGAACTGGTAATTATCGTACCAGTAATAATAGGCCGAGGCGTTCAGGCGCAGCGTGCGGTCAAAGAAGTCATTCTTTGTCCCGACTTCCAGCGCGTTGACAATTTCCTTCTTGTAGGATTGCGGCACCTGCACCTGGCCCTGATTGAAGTTGACGCCGCTGGGCTTGTAGCCGCGGGACGCCGTCAGATAGACCATGTTTACGGGCGTGATCTGGTAGTCCACGCCGATCTTGCCGGTGACCGCCGCGCTGGTGACTTCACGGGGGTTGGCCGGGCCAAACTGATTGAAGAAATTGATCGGCTGGCCCGTCGTTTTGTCCCAGCTGTAGCGCGCGCCCGCTGTGATCGACAGCGCGTCCGTCGCATGGACGATGGCTTGCCCATATCCCGCAATCGACGTGTGCTGGTACGGGCTGTAGGTGGCGAAAACGATAGGCATGCCCTGATATGTCAGCGCCGGATTGCTGCCGAGCGACAAATAGTCCTTGAGCGCGCGCTGGCGGAGGAAAAAGCCGCCGACGGTCCAGTCGACCATTCCGCCCGGTGTCCCGGTCAGCGAGAGTTCCTGCGTGAAGGCCTTGCTCTTGTCCCGCCAGCGAACCGTATGGACATAAGGCGTGGTTGCCAGCCGGTCGGTGTCGGCGGTCTGCTCCTTGAGCATGAACTGGTAGGCGCTCACTGACTTGAACGTCGCAAAGTCACCGAGATCGTAGCTGAGCTGTAGGTCGGTCATCCGCGTGGTGAGGGCGAAGGTGCTGGGAAAGTCCTGCGCGACGGTGCGGGCGTCTGGCGTCGTATCCAGCACATTCTTTTGGAGTGCGCCATTGCGATCGGTATCGAACGTCTGTGCCGAGAGAATGGCGGTGAAGCGGTCCGTCGGCTCCCAGAGCAGCGAGCCGCGCAGACCCAGATTGTTGGCGTCGTCCAGCTCATACTCCGAGACGTTGGGCACGCCGATGGCCTTGCCGTAACCATCGTGGCGCAGATACTGCGCAGCCACGCGTGCAGCCAGCGTGTCGCCGAGGGGAATGTTCAGGCCGGCGTTGACCTTGGCGTAGTCGTAGTTGCCATAGCTGAACGCCGCTTCCCCGCTCGTTTCGCCGAGTATCGGTTTCTTTGTGATGACGTTGATGGCGCCGCCCGTAGACGTCTGGCCGAAAACGGTGCCTTGCGGCCCGCGCAGAACCTCCACGCGCTCAACGTCAATCATGTCCTGGGCGAGCGCCATGACGTGCGCGATGTAAACGCCGTTGATGTGGAAGGCGACGCCCGGCTGGGAGTTGGGATTGGCAGACGTTTCATAGCCAATGCCGCGGATTGCCACAATGCGGGCTGAACCTTCGCTCTTGGAGATGCTCAGGCCCGGTACGAGGCCATTGAGGTCGTTGATTTCGTTGGCATTGCGCTGCTGCAGGGCCGTCGTGTCGACCGCCGTGATCGAGAGGGCAGCGCGCTGGAGTGAGGTCTCGCGCTTCTCACCGGTGACCACGATTTCCTGCAGTTCCGTTGCACTGTCTGCGCCTTGCGGCACGACGGCATCGGCTGCAATCGCCGCAGTAGAAAGAGAGAACAGTGAAACACTCGCTAGAGAAGCGAGGAATAGATGCCGATTTCCCATAGTCAGATCCCTTTTATAGTTTTGCTCTCTCCTTTCAGAATCTTTTCGACCCCCTACTGTTTAAGGTAGCCATTTTGATCGACCGCCGTGCGACCCAAAGGGCAACTCACGTCCCATCCGGTTTCTTATCATGTCGATTTCGAGACTAGATCACAGCTGACCGGTGCCCAAAAGAACTGTTTTCCTCTCGGAGTGGTGCTTTTATGATCTCAGTGGAGTCGGCGCTCTGCCGGCCTGGTACAAGTGACGAGGACTCATGCTTCACGCCCGTCTGCTCCGATACATCGACGAGGTTGCGCGGCGCGGGTCCATTCGCAAGGCTGCATCCCATCTCAACGTCGCCTCGACCGCAATCAACCGGCAGATCATTGCCTATGAGGAGGAGATCGGCACGCAGATTTTCGAGAGGCTGCCACGGCAGGTCCGCCCCACGGCTGCGGGCGAGATTCTGCTGCGCCATATCCGCGCGACGCTGAAGGAGCATGACCGCGCCCGTGCCGAGATCGCGGCCCTGCAGGGCTTGCAGAGCGGCAGCGTCACGATCGCGACTTTCGAGAATCTTGCCGCCAATCTTCTTCCGCAGGTATCGCGTTCCTTCCGCCGCATTCATCCGCGCATCCAGGTGCAGGTGTTCAGCGTCTTCCGTCGCCAGCTCCAGGCGGGTCTCGCCACCGGCGAGTGGGATCTGGCGCTCGGCTACAACATATCAGACGTGCCTGGATCCACCGTGCTCTACCAGTTCGAGACGCGCCTGGGCGCCGTCGTCTCGACCCAGCATCCGCTGGCATCGCGCAGTGAGGTGCGCCTGAGCGACTGTGCGCTGCATCCCATCATCGTCGGCAACGAGACCATGACCATCTACGGGATCATGCACGATGCCTTTGCGCAGGCGAACGTGCCTTTCCGCCCTCAAGTCGCCTCCAACTCGGTCGCTTTCATGAAGTCCCTTGCCCGGCAGGCAGAGGGCGTGACCTTCATGACCAAGGTAGACATTGCCGAGGAGATCGGCCGAGGCGAGCTGGTCTACATCCCGATCAGGGATAAGGGGGTCCGCACCCAGCCGCTGAGCCTCATCTACAGAAAGAACGCGACGCTCGGTTCGGCTGTCAGCCGGCTTGCCGAGCAGATCCGCATCGAACTGGAGCTGACTCTGTGAGGGAGGCGCGGGCAGTCGCTCCGGAGAGACCGGTGCGCCAACGCGACGCGCAGGCCACGAAGGCGCGCATCTTTCGTGCAGCGACCAGGGAATTCGGTGCGCACGGCTATGCCGGTGCGCGGATCGAGAAAATCGTGAGCAGAGCGGGATGCAGCATCCGAATGATCTACCATCATTACGGATCGAAGGCGGCGCTCTACCGTGCGGTGGTCGAGGGCGCCTATCGCGACCTGCGCGAGCAGGAAGCTGCACTCGGCTTCGATCTCGACGATCCGATGGGTTGCCTGGAGCGGCTGCTGCGCTTCACCATGCGCTATTTTGCGGAGCATCCGGATTTCGAGGGCATCATTCGGTCCGAGAACGACCTGCGCGGCCGGGTGGTCGGCACCTCGCACGCGATCGAGAACAGCGGCGCCGCGCTCAAGGCCCGGCTGGCCCAGATCATTGCGGCTGGGGAAGCGAAGGGCCTGTTCCGCCCCGGCATCGATCCGCTCAAGCTCTATGTGACGATCACGGCCTTGAGCCGCTTTCACCTTGCGAACGGACATTCGCTCTCGGCGATTCTCGGTGCGGACCTGCGCGCGGAGACCTGGCGCGCGGACTGGACCGAGTGGGCGGCAGACCTGCTGCGCCGTCAGGTCTCCCGCTCCACCGTGTCGCCCTAGCCGCGCGCGACGGCGGTCATGGCCCGTCTAAGCGCCTTGCATCAGGAACTGCCCCCTTCGATCGAAACATGGGCCGAGACGACTTTCCAGCCCTCCGCCAGGCGGACCCAGGTCTGGCTCTGCCGCCCGCGCCGGTCCGATCCTTCCCGGAAGAACTCGACATTCGTTGTCGCGATATCCCGGCCGTAAGTGGTGATGGCCAGGCGGCCCAGCCGGCGCTGCGGGGAGCCGCCACGTCCCTTGCGGAACGCGCGAATCTCCTCGGCGCCGTACAGCACTTCGCCCACGCCGTAGCGGACGGTGGTGGGCGCATCATGGAAAAGTGCGTCCATCTCAGCAGTATCGTCGGTCATGAGCGCACGCTCATATCGTTCGAACAGAGCCGTGACTTCGGCGACGATCTCGGGGTCGTTGAGGATCATGACAGGGGACTCCGGATAGCCAGACGACCGGCGGTCAGGCCGCGCGCCTCAAGGTGAACGGCGAAATCGAGCAGGGCGCGATCGCGTCCTTTCGCGGCAATCAGTTGCACGCCAAGGGGCAGGCCTTCGACCGCCAACGGTGCAGCGATGATGGGCAGACCGAGGTAGCTGAGCGGCTGGGTGTAAAGTCCAAGATTGGCGCGTGCGGGCTGCGGCACGCCATCGATAGGTATGACCGGATCGTCAATGAGCGGAGCCGGGCCGAAAACAGCGGGAGCGATGAGCACGTCATGCTCGGCGAACGCCCGATCGACATGCGCGGCAAACACAGCACGGAAGGCCAGGGCCTCCTCATAGACACTGCGCGGCAGGGCAGCGCCGGCAATCAGCCGGTCCCGGGTCGCGGGGTCAAAGGATAGCGCGTCGGTGCGCAGGGCATCCTTGTGGAGTTGCCCACCCTCAAACGCCGTGATGAGGAAGGCGGCGGAGCGCGCGCGAGAGACATCTGGCAGGTCCACCACTGGAAGGTCGCCCAGGTCGGCCGAGAGTGCGTCCAGAGCGGCCCGCATCTGCGGCGCGAGATTGGCTGCGAACCAGCCGCCCAGCCGCGCAGGCCGCATGGTCGAGGGTGCTGCATCCGCGGCCGGGCCTCGCAGCACGCCATCAACCGCCGCAAGGTCTGCCGCGCTGCGGGTGAAGGCGCCGATGTCGTCCAGCGTGTGAACGAAGGGATAGACTCCCTCCATCGGTAATGAGCCATGCGTCGGCTTGATGCCGTGCAGGCCACACAAGCTGGCCGGGATTCGGATCGAGCCGTTCGTGTCCGATCCGAGGGCGAAGGAGACGAACCCGGCCGCTACCGCCGCCGCCGACCCGCCGGACGAGCCGCCGGCAAAGCGCTGCGTGTCGTGGGGATTGCGGGTCTGGCCCCAGTGCGCATTGTCGGTCACGAAGCCATAAGCGAACTCGTCCATGTTGAGCGTGGCCACCAGCACCGCGCCGGCTGCGCTCAGCCGGGCGATTGCTTCGGCGTCGTCGCGTGCCGGCGCGGCTTGGCGCAGCCGGCCCGCGCCGGCGGTCGTTGGCAGGCCGGACACATCGAACAGGTCCTTGACGCCATAGGGCACGCCGGCGAGCGGACCGGGGTCGATGCCTTCGGCCACTTGTGCGTCGATGCGGTCGGCCTCGGCCAGCGCCCGCTCCGGCAGGGTCCGCGTGACAGCGTTGATCGCCGCGTCACCGTCCGCGATGCGGGCCAGCGCCGTCTGTGCGATGGCCCGGGCGCTGCATTCACCGCTGCGCACGGAAGCCGCAATGGCGCGAATGTCCTTCCCGGCGAACCAGTCAGTCATTGCCTCGGCCCTCTCAGCGTCATGATGTGGCGGCCGAGCAGCCGCACGTTCATCGCAACGCCGGCAACGCAGGCCTCCGGCAGGACCATGTCGAGCGTCTGCGCAACAGCCTCCGCCACTTCGTCATCCTTCCCGTCCGCACGCTGGAAAATCTCTTCATCGGCAGCCATGGCGACCCCTTGCGAAAGATAAGTAATAAATTTATTCATAAGTGATTACGCGCAAATGCCAAGCGGGCAGTTGCCGTTGCTGCTTGCGAGGCCTGGAGGTACGGCGACGCCACAGGCGCGAAATGCAGGCGCGGAACGAGGACAAACACTATGTATATGGGCTTGGTACAGGGCGTGGCGGATGTCGTTTCGGCGGATCGGAAGCCCGACCGGGTGGCGCTGAAGCTGGCCTTTCCGGAACATCTGACCAATGGCCTCGTGCTCGGCGCCAGCGTCTCCGTGGAAGGCGTCTGCCTCTCGGTAACCAGCATTGAGGGCAATGAGGTCGGCTTCGATGCGACGGCGGGAACGCTGATATCGACCAACCTGGGCGCCCTCGATCACGACCGCCTCAACATCGAGCGTTCAGCGAAGCTGGGTGACGAGATCGGTGGGCATATTGTGGCAGGTCACGTCTCCGGCTGCGCGACCATCGTGGCGATGGAGACCAAGCCAGATGCCCATATGTGGATGAAACTGCGCCTGCCCCAGCCTTGGGCCCGGTATGTGTTCGACCGGGGATTTCTTGCCGTCAACGGCTGCAGTCTGACCGTGGCAGGGGTTGAGGACGACCTCTTCACCATCAATCTCATTCCCGAGACGCTGCGCCAGACGACCTTCGGTCTTTATCGGGTCGGCGAGCAGGTGAACTTCGAGGTCGACCAGCAGACCATGGTGCTGGTGGACACGATCGAACGAACCGTGACATCCGTCCTGGAGCGCCTGCTCCCCAAGACGCCGGCCTGACCCCCCTCCTGGTCGGAGCCTGCCGCACATGACGAGCAATCAAGAAGCCATCGGCAACGGCGGCATCACCACCGCACCGCACGCTCTTGCCTCCCAGGCGGGGCTGGACGTGCTCAGGGATGGTGGCACAGCCGTCGAAGCCTGCGTCGCCATGGCCGCCACGCTGGCCGTGGTCTATCCGCACATGACCGGCATCGGTGGCGACGGCTTCTGGCTTATCCATGAGCCGGAGGGGCGTGTCCATGCCATCGATGCCTGCGGTGGCGCTGCCATGGCGGCAGACCTGTCACTCTATCAGGGGCTGAAGGTCATTCCTTGGCGTGGGCCGCTCGCAGCGAACACCGTGGCAGGCACGATTTCCGGCTGGCAGGCGGCGTTGGCCGGTGACGACGGCTCGCTCGGCTTGGCGCGTTTGCTGCGGGATGCGATCAAACTTGCGCAGGGCGGTGTTCCGGTCACGGCGGGCGGTGCGGACATCGCCCGGCTCAAGCACGCAGAATTGCACGGGCTGGTGGGCGCCTATGCGGACATCTTCGCGCCGGAAGGCAGACCGTTGGGCCAGGATGATATTCTCAGGCAGCCGCAACTCGCCCGCACGCTCCAGTCTCTTGCCGATCAGGGGCTGGAGAGCTTCTATAGGGGGGATCTGGCCCAGTCGATCGCGGCCGATCTGGCGGCGCTGGGGAGTCCTGTCTCACTGGAAGACTTGCAGCGCCATCGCGCTTCCACCCCGGCTCCGCTCAGCATTTCTGTCTCCGGCGCCCGGCTGTTCAACACCGCGCCGCCCACGCAGGGGCTTGCCGCGCTCCTGATCCTCGCCCTTTTCGATCGGTTGCCGCCGAGCGAGGCGGAGAGCTTTGCGCATGTCCACGGGCTGGTCGAGGCCACCAAGCAAGCCTTCCTCGTCCGCAACCGTCACGTCGGCGATCCGGCCTACATGGCGGTGTCGGCGCAGCAAATTCTGGACGATACCGCCCGCATCGCCGGGATGGTCGATGCCATCGATCCACGCCGCGCGCTGCCTTGGCCGGCTCCGTCGGCCCACGGCGACACGACCTGGTTCGGCGCGGCGGACGGGCGCGGGCAAGTGGTGAGCTGCATTCAGTCGACCTATTTCGAGTTCGGCTCCGGGCTCGTGCTGCCGGAGACCGGCATCACCTGGCAGAACCGGGGCGCGAGCTTCACGCTCGACGCGGACGGTCCCAATGTTCTGCGACCGGGCCGCAAGCCGTTCCATACCCTCAATCCGGCGCTCGCCCTGTTCGATGACGGGCGCGTCATGGCTTATGGCACCATGGGCGGCGAGGGACAGCCGCAGACGCAGGCGGCGCTCTTCTCGCGCTATGCCTGGCAGGGCATTCCGTTGCAGGAGGCAATATCGCGGCCGCGCTGGCTGCTCGGTCGCACCTGGGGTGAGGAAAGCACGACGCTGAAATTGGAGAGCCGCTTCCCCGAGGCACTTGTCGAGGCACTGCGCGCGGCCGGCCACGATCTCGAAATGGTCGCGCCGATGACCGCGATGATGGGCCATGCCGGCGCAATCGTGCGCCATCGCGATGGCGAGTTGGAGGGCGCCACAGATCCCCGCTCGGATGGCGCGGTCTGCATCTGCTGAAGCGTGCAGCGCAGTGAGCGCCATCCAAGAGCGCGCCATAACAGGTAAGCCTGAACGGCTGGCCGCGTGCGCGCATCCGCGTACACCATCGTTGCTTCGAGGCTGGGCCTGGAATGTAACAAAGGCGGAGGTACCCGAAAGGGAACAATTGGAGTTCAAACTTGGCTTGCTTGTACCACATTCTTCTCAGTCGTTGAGATTCGGCTAATCTTGTCCTTGGCCGAGCCTCACCAAGAAATTCTTGCTCTGGGAGGTAATGGAAAGGGGCGTCCGCAATGCTTGTAGTACAACGCCAATGTCCGTTTATCTTAGGCAGGTGACTTGCTGAGCGCGGCAGCATCTCGCGCTGACGCCTCCCCAAGGACACTCGTCGGCGCAATAACACAGCGGCAATGGCCCTGCGATTGCGCACTATGTCGAAGTTCGCAACCGCCAGTTCGTCAGATGGCCAACAACCAGGAAGATGCTGCCGGCGATTGTCAGCGACACTTCGCCGCCCTCCCCTAGTCCGGGCAGCAGAGCCAAGGCGATCATGACGATACCGGCCAGGCCACACAAGGCAACATAGGCTTTGCGATGGCGCCGATAGCCAAGCCAGAACGCCAACGCCGCGCTGGGCGCAAGCAGCCCTAGCGCTACCAGATGAAACGCTTCTGATTGGACGAAAAGCATCAGAGCGCCCGGCACGATCAGTAGCAGGAGAGGCAGGGCAAGGCAGTGCGCCAGACAGATAAGCGAGCCAGAAATGGCTGCCGTTTCAACAATATGAGCCGGGACTTGGCCTGATGTGGAAGAGAGTGGATTACGCCGCATGACGAAACAGATTTCCATTGAGAGATGATATATCGTCTCCTACTAGCTCAACGATCGCGAACTTTAAAGGGCTTAGTAGATGAACGGCCAGCAGGGAGGGGTCGGCGACGCTCGACGCACTGGTCGATCGCTTGTTTGGACCGGCGCCTGCGCCCCTTGAGGTTCTGGAGACCGTAGCATGACGCGCGCTGGCGTACTGGCGCTGGGCCTGGCTCTGCTCGCAATGCCGGCAGTCGCCAAGGACAAACCTCCGAAAACATGGCAGGCAACCCGCACGGTCGACCCGATCACTGGCGCAACGAGCTGCGTCGTGTCAGCCGTCGACTATGTCGGCACGCTTCGCTACTCACGGACGGGCTATCTGTACCCCGTCATCGAGATGAACAGCACACATGGCCTGCTCGTCGGCGTGAGCAGCGGGGGACGCTTCCGCCTTCCCACTGGCGCTATCCTCTGGCGCGTGGATGATCAGCCATTTCGGGAGATCAAGCCTGAGGACAACCCGCGAGGCACAGCGGTGACCGCCGCTCCGCAAGTCGATGACGCTGCGACAAAGGCGGTGGCAGATGCCATGGCGCTGTCGAACAAGCTCATCCTGTCCGCTACGGCGACCAGCACGCTGGCCAGCGGCGAGACCGCCAAAGCCATGCTAACCGAACTGCGCGCAGGTCGCGGGCTGATCTATCGTGCTGCGGCGATCTCAAGCCCCTATGGCCTGCCCGATCCGAACATGATGCGCGTTGGCCAGTTTCAAAAGGATGGCCTCAAGCCTATTCCGGTCGATGCCTCACTCGGCATCGCATTGGCAGAGTGCGGCATCGAGTGAGAGCCTCGAGACCATTGCTACCGGCACTGCACGCTCGCAACCCGAGTGTTCGATGCGAAAAATGAGGGCGCGGTTTAAACGCGCTGATTAGAATTTGTTCCTATAGGTAATCACTCATTATACACTTACGTTGACAACGTGGAGTTCCTGATTGATATCACCATCAATCGATAGGGATTCGTGTGTTATGACCAAGGAAGAAATGGACTCCCTCACAGAGGGCCTCGACAGCAAGGCGGCGAAAGTCCGCGCGCTGTACAGTGCCGGTGTCAGTGCAGGCGACATCGGCCGCTACATCGGCATCCGCTATCAGCATGTCTACAATGTGCTCCTGCGCGCCGGCCTGATTGCCAAAGCCGCACCGGCAACATCTCCAGCTTCAGCACTTAATCCGGACAGCGAAATCATCGTGGCCCGCATCGGAAAAAATGGCGGGATCGAGCTGCCAGATTCGGTCATGGAGCGCTATGGCCTGAAGGCTGGCGAAGCCGTTTACTGCCAGGCATTGCCCGAGGGTTTAATGGTCCTCAGCCAGGAAGCCGCTCTTGCGCACGTTACCCGTATGGCCCGTGAAAAAATGCCTGAACAGGCTGCCCTCATCGAAGCCCTGCTCAAGGGACGAAGTTCCACCTGACTTGGATCACTTCGCTAACATATAGCAAGGAACGTCACCCATGAATTCGAACAACCCCATACGTGGGGACGGCCTGATCCGTTCCCTCAAGGTAGAACTGCGCCCAGTCACTGCGGTGCGGCCATCGCCGCGTAATGCCCGTACCCATAGCGAGAAGCAGATCACACAGATTGCATCGTCCATTCGGCAGTTCGGCTTTACCAATCCGATCATCGTCGATGATGAGGGCGTCATCGTCGCCGGACATGGCCGCTATGCAGCTGCAAAACTGCTGATGCTGCCGGACGTGCCGGTGGTTCCGATCGCAGACCTCAGCCCGGCAGAGCTGCGTGCCTATGCGCTTGCAGACAATCGCATCGCCCAGAACGCGGGCTGGGACGAGGATGTCCTGCGGATCGAGTTCGAGGAACTGCATTCGCTCGACCTCAGCTTCGATCTTGAGATCACCGGCTTTTCAACCACTGAGATCGACCAACTCATGGTGATGACGCCGCAGGATGCGAAACTTGAGAAGATGCCGCAGATCGACAAGCGTCAGACCTGTGGCGTGGAGCGCGGTGATCTTTGGGTGCTTGGCAATCATCGCCTGCTGTGTGGCGACACGCGCAGTCCGGAAAGCTTTGCTGCGCTCATGGGCGAGGAACGCGCACGGCTCGTGTTCTCCGATCCGCCCTTTAACGTGAAGATCGACGGGCATGTCGGAGGGCTGGGCCAGACGAAGCATGCCGAGTTTGCGATGGCATCGGGCGAGATGAGCGAGGTTGAATTCACAGCCTTCCTGGAAACCGCGTTTCGCAACGCCGCCGACGTCAGCATGGATGGCGCTATCCATTATCAGTGCATGGACTGGCGGCACGTCGAGGAAATGATGAGCGCAGGCCGAGCTGTGTATTCCGAGCTCAAGAACATCTGCGTCTGGAGCAAGGGCAGCGCCGGCATGGGCAGCTTCTACCGCTCCCAGCACGAACTGGTCTTCGTATGGAAGGTCGGCACGGCGCCCCATCTCAATACGGTCGAGCTGGGAAAGAACGGGCGGTATCGCACGAACATCTGGAACTATCGTGGCGCTACCAAAACCGGTGCGGATGCTGAACTGGCGATGCACCCGACCGTAAAGCCGGTGCCGATGATCATGGATGCGATCAAGGACACCTCGAAGGTTGGCGAGATCGTGCTCGATCCCTTCGGTGGCTCTGGCTCGACACTGCTGGCGGCGGAGAAGACCAAGCGTCGTGCGCGCCTGATCGAGTATGAACCAGGCTATTGCGAGGTGACTATCCGGCGTTGGCAGGCGCTCACACGCAAGGCCGCTGTGCTGGAGGCAACCGGCGAGAGTTTTACGGAGGTATCAGCGCGGCGGATCGCAGACATGGAAGCGATGGCTGATGCAGCGCTGGCGACAGGAGGCGAACATGACTGAGCGAGACAACAACGGACGTTTTCCAAAAGGCACCTCGGGCAATCGTAAGGGTCGGCCCAGAACCTCTCATCGTCGCATCGAAACGCCGGAGGATTTTGACGAGATGATCATCGACGTCATGAATATGCCGACGGCCGTTCGCACGCCAAAGGGGGAAGAGACTGTGCCCCTGGCCACAGCGACAATGCTCCGCCTGGCGACCGGGAAGGCGGAGAACAGGCTGGCAGCATCCTACGCACTATCGCTGACGCGCAGCGCGCTCTTCCAATCCATGGAGCGTGCCCGGCAGCGACGATCTAACGGCGAAGACCTATGATGGATCAGCCAGGGTCGGACGCGGGTGGCGCAGCGTCCTCTTTGATCGATAGCTGGCGTGACATCCTGGATCTCGCCAACAGCAGGGTCAGGATCACGTGTCCTGATGGCAAGCGCAGAACCGTCTCTCGGATCGAGGCGCGGCTGGTCGAACTGACGTCGCCCAACTGCAAGCGGCGCCTCATGTGTCAGGATTTCATCTTACTGGTTCGCCAGGCCCTGGAAATGACGCAGGACATACAGGAGGGACCGGAGTCATCATGAAGGCGCCGTGGAACGGGCCATTGGGTCGGGTTACGGGACCAAGCCGACAAAAGCGGGATCAGGTGGAAACTGCCTGATCCTGCATTTGTTTTGAGCAGATCTGGCCCATTTATACGCCTGTTTTACCTGTTATTGGATCCATCTAAAACATGGGCCATGAGGAGCAATAGGCATCATAATTCAATCATTTATCTGGTTGACTAGGCGAGTTTTGGGACCTCGTCGGCCTCCACTTTTTTTTGCAGGGCTGGCGCCGCGGAGACTGGTTCGCTCCCGACTGCGCCCCGCACCATTCCCGCTCAAAGATGGGCACCAAACCATCTGGCCGGCTGTCGCCCTGTACGAGTGCACACTCCAGGGCGGATTTCCTCTCCGAAGATGCAGATTTCTTCCGCCGTGCGTCGTCAAAACGAAAGCGCGGATCGACCGCGCTGAGCGCTTGCGGATCTTTAGCACGAATGCTTCGATAGTCTGAGGGAGGGGTATGCGCTGACGTGCCAAAATCCGCATCCCGGACGCGAGGCAGCACTCGGCTCTCCAACCGCTCTCAATCGCGCCGACATAAAAGGCGCATGCTTCCCGTATCGCCTAGATGCCAATACCGATGCCGTTCGGAACGATGTCGCGGAGCCAGAGCAGCGACATACATCGCTTTCGGCCTCGCTTTACAGCCTGCCGGCCTGAAGTTCCCGCACGGCATAGTCACACGCCCGAGCGGTCAGCGCCATATAGGTGAGTGACGGATTTTGGCAGGCCGACGAACTCATCTGTGCGCCGTCCGTGACAAAGAGGTTGGGCACGTCATGCGCCTGGCTCCAGCGGTTCAGCACAGACGAGCCCGGATCGTGCCCCATCCGGGCACCGCCCATTTCATGGATCGATGTACCGCCATTGTTCGGCTGATCGAAGCCCATGATGACCTGCGCCCCTCCGGCGGCCATCATTGCGCCTGCCTCCCGCTTGGCATCGGCAAGAGCCGCCAGCTCTTCCTTCCCATGGGCGAAATGGATCTCGAGCTGGGGAATGCCATGGCGGTCCGTCTGTTTGCTGAGAACGAGGCGATTGTGCGCGCGGGGGAGGGACTCGGCGAAAGCCACGAGTACCATCGTCCAGGGTCCGACCTTTTGCAGCTCGTCCTTGAACCCCTGACCGATGCCGGCCATGCGCTTGCCGCGGGTCCACGTCCCCTGAAGAGCGCCCCCCTGAAAGGAATAGCCTCGGGTAAATCCGTCCCCGTCAAGCTGGTCGAGATTGCGAAAGCGAGGAACGACGATGCCGGTCGGACGATTTCCGTATGTCGTGCGGTCCTCGAACCCCGGCACCATGGCGAGTGCGGAAATCGTGTTCGCATGGTCCATGATGTGCGTGCCAAGGACACCGCTGGCATTGGCAAGACCATTGGGCATCGCTTCGCTGGCGGAATTCAGCATCAGCTGAACCGAATTGAACGCGCCGGCATTGAGAAACACGATCCGCGATGACGCCGAGCTGCGCTCGCCCGTGTTGCGATCCACCCAGCGGACACCTGTGACCCGGCGCCGCGTCGCGTCATAGTCGACCCGCTCGACGATGGCGTCGGTCACGACCGTTAAGCGCCCCGTCTTCATCGCGGCGGGCAAGGTCGAGGACTGCGTTGAAAAATAGGCACCGTAGGAGCATCCGCGCGCGCAGATATTGCGGTTCTGGCAGGCGCCGCGCCCCTCCCCCTCCTTCGCCTGCGTCAGGTTCGCAGTGCGACCGATGGTGATCAGCCGATCAGGATATTGCGCGAGAATGCGCTCGCGGAGCGCCTGTTCCACCACGTTGAGGGCCATGGCCGGCTGAAAGCGACCATCGGGCAATTGAGCAAGGCCCTCGGCCGCACCTGACACGCCGATGAACTCTTCGACCTTGTCGTACCATGGCGCCAGATCAGCATAGCGGATCGGCCAGTCCGTACCGTGCCCGTCCCGTTTATTGCCTTCGAAGTCGTAGTCCGACCAGCGGTAGCATTGCCGGCCCCATGTCAGCGAGCGCCCGCCAAGCTGGTAGCTGCGAAACCAGTCGAACGCCGTTCCCTGCCCCGTCTGATAGGGGTTTTCCCGGTCATTCACGAAATGGCCCTGGGTGAACTCGTTGAAGTGGCGGTTCAGCATCTGGACGGGGTAATCCCGCGCATACTGCTCGGCATCCCCAACGCCGCGGAACGGCAGCTCCCAAGGGGCTTTCTGCTCGGTCGCATAGTCGACCTGATGGTCGATATTGCGTCCCCGCTCGATCATGAGAACCTTGAGGCCAGCCTCCGTCAGCTCCTTGGCGGCCCATCCTCCCGTGATGCCGGAGCCCACAACGATGGCGTCAAATTGGGTGCTTGCTTCAGCCATCAACCAAACTCCACGGCTGTCCAGTCGCTCGACCAGGCGCGATCACTCGGTCGGAGCGGAAGATCGGGATCGAACCTGCCGGGCACGAGTTCATAGCGCAGTTCCTGCGACGCGCCCGTCTGCGAGGTATAATAACCGGTCAGGACGAGGCCCTTGATGGCCACCCAGGGCGACCACGGAGCCCCCGGCGCCATGGCCGCCGCATCGATTTTTGCGAGGATATCTTCACGCTCAGCCGGCGTTCGTCTGAAAAAATCTCCGTTCGCCGCCTGATCGAGCGTTCTCTCGAGCCACGGCAGGTAGCGCAAGGATCCGTCGCGACGCATGAAGCTGCTTAGCGCCGGTGTAATTGCGCCGCTCGCCACAGGTGCTTTCGTGCCGGATAGGCCATGCGCGAGAGCGAGAATGACGAAATCACCGGTGCCGACGTCCCGCGCGCCGGGCGTATCGGTGCGCGGGATGACGAGCTCGGCCACGTCCGCCATCATGCCCCTCACGCGTTCGCTGGGTTCATCATCCTCATCCAGCTTGCTCAGGCGCACCGTCGCAACGGGAACGCCGATGCACAATGCCAGCAGAGTCGCTGCACCGAGAAAATCCCGCCGATCCCAGGGTGCGCCTTCACTCATGCCCCGACGCCCATGATCTGACGATTGAGCGCACGATCCGCGCCGCCAGCGGCGAAATCATCGAAGGCGTGGTCCGTCACGCGGATGATGTGGCGGGCAATGAACGGTGCGCCTTCTGCAGCGCCCTGCTCGGGATGCTTGAGCGCGCATTCCCACTCAAGCACGGCCCAGCCGGCAAAATCATATTGCGCGAGCTTGGAGAAGATGCCCGGAAAATCGACCTGCCCGTCACCCAGCGACCGGAAACGGCCGGGCCGATCGACCCACGACTGATAGCCGCCATAGACGCCCATCCGGCCATTGGGCCGGAACTCGGCATCCTTGATGTGCACGCATTTGATGCGCTCATGATAGATGTCGAGAAACGCCAGATAGTCGAGCTGCTGCAGCACGAGGTGCGACGGATCGTAGAGAATGTTGGCGCGAGGATGATTGCCGACGCGATCGAGGAACATCTCGAACGTCACCCCGTCGTGCAGGTCCTCGCCGGGATGGATCTCGAAACCGATGTCCACGCCCTGCTCATCGAAATGGTCGAGGATCGGCGTCCAGCGCCGGGCCAGTTCATCGAATGCGTCTTCGACCAGCCCTGCGGGGCGCTGGGGCCAGGGGTAAAAATAGGGCCAGGCGAGCGCGCCAGAGAAGCTGGCGTGTGCGTTCAGGCCAAGGCGGCGGCTGGCGATGGCCGCCTTCTTCACCTGGTCCACGGCCCACGCCTGCCTCGCCACCGGATTGCCGCGCACCGCAGGGGCCGCGAACCCGTCGAACTGGGCGTCATAGGCCGGATGGACCGCGACAAGCTGCCCCTGAAGATGCGTTGAAAGCTCGGTGATGACCAAGCCTTTCTCCGCCAGCATCCCGCTGATCTCGTCACAATAGTCCTGGCTGGAGGCGGCACGATCCAGATCAAACAGGCGCGCATCCCAGCTGGGAATCTGCACACCCTTGTAGCCGAGCGCCGCGACCCAGTCGGCAATTGCCTCCAGACTGTTGAACGGAGCAGCATCGCCAGCGAACTGGGCGAGGAATATCGCCGGCCCCTTGATTGTCTTCATGCTGTGCTCACTCCCTCAGTCACACCGTCAGCGCGACCCAGCCTGCTTGTGAAGCGCTGGCTCGAACGGCGGTGTCGATGAATGTCATGCCGCGCAGGCCGTCGGTTGCGCCAGGCAGCAGCGAGCCGGGTTCGCCACGCAGCACTTTTGCGAAATCCCGGTAAAGGTTGGCAAATGCCTCGAGATAGCCTTCCGGATGGCCGCCGGGCGTGCGGACGCTGGCGCGCGTTTGGGGCGTGCCGGCTCGCAAGACCTCGGTGCGACCGTCGAGATGCTTGAGCAGCATGGTATTCGGTTCCTCCTGCTGCCAGGAAAGGCCGGCCTTGTCTCCATACACCCGGATGCGCACGCCGTTGAGTTCACCAACCTCGATCTGGCTGGCGAGGAGGACGCCCCGCGCCCCGTTCTCGAAACGCAGCAAGATGCTGCAGTCGTCATCGAGGACCCGACCCGGCACGACAGCGGCAAGGTCCGGCAGGATCTGCGCCACGCGAAGGCCGGTGACAAATTCGGCCAGATGGAATGCGTGAACACCGATGTCCCCGATGCATCCACCCATTCCGGCGCGGGCGGGGTCAACCCGCCACTCGGCCTGCTTGCCCTCCGCCGGCTGGGAGAGCCAGCCCTGCGAATATTCCACCACGACCTTGCGAATGGTGCCCAGTTCACCGGCGGCAATCCGCGCCCTCGCCTCACGGGCCATCGGATAGCCCGAGTAGGTATAGGTGAGGCCGTAGGGCAGTGCGGCCTGCTGCAGCAGGGCCGCCAGCTCCCGCGCTTCGTCCAGAGTGGCGGTCATCGGCTTGTCGCTGATCACCGGAAAGCCGGCCTCCAGCGCCGCACGGGCGGCAGGCAGGTGATGATGATTGGGGCTGACGACGGCAATAAAATCCACCCCGTCCGGCCGCGCCTTTTCCGCTGCCAGCATGGCCGCCACGTCAGGATAGGCGCGGGCCGGATCGATCCGGTAAAAGTCACCCGCGGCTGATGAGCGGGCAGCATCGGACGAGAAAGCGCCTGCAACCAGCTCGATCTCGCGATCCAGCTCCGCTGCGATGCGGTGAACAGGGCCGATGAAGGCGCCTGGCCCACCGCCGATCATGCCCATCCGCAAACGCATGCTCATCTTGCCTCTCCAGCGTGGGGCCAGGCCCGACGTGACATGCCCTTGGCAGTCACGGCAAGGCCTGGTCCGTTGCGATCGTTCAGAAATCGACGCCCAGACGGATGCCGACCGCACGAACGGAGTCATAGCTCCAACGCTGGACCAGAGTCAGCGCTCCAGCGTTGATGCCGTCACCGGCTTCCACTTCGATCGACACCGGCCGGATCTCGTTGAAGCAGTTCTTGCAGAACAACGAGAGATTCCAGCGATCTCCGCGGATGCCGACATTGGCGTCAAACGTATCCCATGCCGGGATGACCGCTCCGGGTGCATATTCGCTCAGCAATGATGAGCGATGGTAGAAGCTGCCGCCAACGCTGGCTCTCAGGCTGTCGCTGAGGATATGCTCATATTCGGCCGAGACGACGGAGGTGAACTTCGCCGATTGCGGCACGCGGCGGCCAGAAACGTCAAAAGTGCCGTTCGCTGTGCAGCTTGCCGCGACCTGCCCCGGATAGCATTCCCGGCCCGGATAGCTGTCATACTTGGCGTCGACCAGCGTTGCGGCGCCGGCAATCGTCAGCCCCGGCAGCGGGCGGGCCTGAACGCTGAAGTCGATGCCCTGGGTCGTTGCCTTTGCCGCGTTGGACAGGGTGATCGTCTGCAAGGCAGCGTTGAATGCCTGGACCTGAAGATCGTCGAACTTCGTGTGGAACGCGGAAAGGCTGATGTTCACGCGGCGATCGAACAAGGATTGCTTGATGCCGATCTCCCCGCCCTTTGAGATTTCGGGATCCACCGCCAGATTGGCACCCGGTGCCGGTGAAGCATTGGAGAAGCCTGGCCCCTTATAGCCATGGCCGTAGAAGCCATAGATCAACGTGGTGGGCGACGCTTCCCAGTCCAGACCAAGCTTCCAGCTGAAATTGGTGTTCTTGGCGCGACCGTCGAAGCTGTTGTTCGGCACCCCCAGCGTGACGAAATACGGGTTCACATTCTCACGCAGCCGGAGCGCAACGTTGTCGTGCGTGACACGACCGCCGGCGATCAGCTTGACCTGATCCGTGACGCGGTAGCTGAGCTGGCCGAACGCTGCATAGCTCTCGCTGGTGTTCCGCGCGGTGTAATCCTGCCCGAGGAAATAGAGGTTGCTGACGCCGCAAGCAGGCGGCGGCCCCGCCGTGACCGTAGCATTGACGCAGAACGGGAATCCGCTGGTGACGAACGGCGGCAATCCGGAACTACCGCCACGCGCGCCTTCAAAATCGTTGGTGGAATTGAAGTAGTACAGACCGAACTGACCACTCAGGACATTCCCTGCCGGCAGCGCAATCCTCAGCTCGTTGGAGAATTGATCGTAGTTGCTGCGCATCGCGTTGCGATTGAAATAGTCGACCGGCGTGAAATCGGAATCGAAGGTCTGGTCGAGGCTGTAGGTCTTCCAGGCCGCTACGTTGCTGATCTCCATGCCGTTATCCAGGCTGACCGCAATTTTTGCCTGCAGCCCGCCCGTTTCGAGATCGCGAAAATATTCGCCATCGACAACAGAGGTAAGGTTGCGCGGACCGGGGGTTACGCCAGCCCCTGCCAGCAAGGCGGTATATTGGCTGCCGGCTCCCAGGCTGCGATAGGTATAGTCGAACGTACCGGAAATGCCCTTGAACTTGGCATAGTCTCCAATGACGTAGACGGACACGTTCGATGCCGGCTCAATCAGGTATTTCGCACGAACGGCATATTCCTGAACGTCACTTTCCGCACGCCCCGGCGTGGTGCGCTGCAGGTTGACGATGGAATCCTGGCTCGAATAGCTCGCGTTCAAACGAAGCGCGCTGTTCTGGCTCACCGGCACATTGACCGTACCGCGAACGCGGACACCCAGGCCGTCCTTGCCGTCACGGTGACGGCTCGCGGCTTCCGCGTCGAATGACGCGCTCGTGACGCCGATTTTCGGCGTGGTCGTCGTGATGTTCACAAGACCGGCAGACGCATTCTTGCCGAACAGCAGGCCCTGCGGCCCATTGAGAACCTCGACACGCTCGATGTCATAGAAACCGATGCTGGCGAAATAGCGGCTGCCCAGGACGACATCGTCGACCATCTGGGTCACGCTGGATTCCACCGTATCGGCATAGGTCGCCGTGCCAATTCCCCGGATGGAGAACTGATTGTCCTGGCTCGCCTGAAGACTTGGCGCCAGCTTGGTCACGCCGCGCAGATCGGTGGTGCCGCTGCTCGTCAGCGCGTCGCCACTGATGACCGTCACGCTCACCGGGACTTTCATCACATTTTCGCTGCGGCGCTGCGCGGTGACGATGATCTCGCCCACTTCGCCTTCCGCTGCATTTTCGGCAGGCTGTTGCTGTGCATAAGCAGCCGGCGAAAGAATGGGCAGAATGCTGGCGACTGCGCAGGATGCCAGGAACTTCGAACTACGATTTACAAAGGTCATTATTACCTCCCCTTCCAGTTTATTTGGTTCACTTGCCAATTATTTGATCCACCGGGTCATCAGCCGCGCCGAAAGACCGCCGGCTATTGAGATGATCCCGAGGATGATGAATGCGTCGCGGATCGAGCCGGACAGCATTTGCGTTCCCGTCACCAGCAGCGGGCTGACGAACTGCCCCAGGAAGAAACAGCCGCTCCATATGCCCATGCCCCGGCCGCGATGTTCAGGCGGCAGATGCGAGACGGTCCAGAGCACCAGTGCCGGGATGAGGATGCCTGCGCCAAGCTGCTGGACAAAAGCAAAGCCGGTCATCATCGTCGGGTCATTGCTCAACCCGATGCCGACCAGGCCGACCCCCAGCAGGCTCAGGAATATCAGCAGCTGCAAATCCGAAGAGAAGCGGCGCGAGACCCACTGAAACAGCAGGGCGCCCAGCACGACGCCGATGCTCGCGATTGAAATATATGTCCCGATATCGCCAGCTGACGCGACGCCGACCTCGCCGAATGCGCGCCCGACCTGGACGATGTAGACATAGTATAGTGCGGCCGCGAACAGCGTGAACGAACAGCAGATCGTGACTTGCCGCCATGGGAACGTCGATTGCGGCGCCTCCTGAGAGACGACTTCCGCTTTCACGTCCGGCTCGAACAGGAAGAGCAGCATCAGGAGCGAAATCGGAAACGCCACCGCATAGATGACGAACGGCAGCTGCCACGACTGAGCGGCGAGGAAGCCGGAGAGAAACACGGTTCCCGTTCCGAAAATCGGACCGATAACGCCTTGGAATGTCAGCCAGCCGCGACGCTCATCGTGCGAAAAATAGTCGCCGATCAGCGTATTCGTGACGGTCAGAATCGCCGCTTCGCAAATGCCCAATGCGAGGCGGGAGGCAATGAGCGCCTCTATGCTGTCGACGAAAAACGGGATTGTGCCCACGAACCCGTAGATCACGGTCGCGCCAAGCAGAAGTTTGCGCCGCCCGTGACGGTCGGCGAACCATCCCATCAGGGGCGAGAACAGCGCGATCATCAGACCCGGCGCAGTTACTGCCAGCGGAACGAGCGTCGTCGCGCCCGGAACATCCGCAAATGCCTCGATGATGCTCGGGACAGCCGGTGCCAGGCCGACAATCGCGAGGATCGGGAGGAATGCCGCGAACATCACCGTGACACCTTGGGCAATGCCTGCCCGGCGCCTTGCGGGGTTGCCCTCGGCGGGGCCTGCTGCCGCGCCCGCAGCCATCAGAAGATGATCGTCGCGTGGCGGCTGTCCTGCACCGGGATGGGGCGGAACCGCGGCGGGAAATAGGGGTGACGGTAGCGAAGCACCGTCTCGACGAGGTGCACGCCGGGCTCGAGCCCGCCGGGCTTCTCGACCAGAATATCGATCGCCGTGCCGACCGGCCAGCGCAGTTCGGTCAGTCCGTCGAGTTCAGCATAGGCATATTCGCGGCCTGCAATGAGGTAGCGGTTCTGCTCAGCCGGGAAACGCTCGCCGTCGACCACGACGTCGATGCCTTCCATCAGCGAGACGCGAGTGCCCCGATAATTGGGCTGCCGGAAGCGCACTCGAAAACCCGTCCTCGCACCTTCCGGGCCGAGGTTCGCAAATCCGCTGCTCTGTACGTGGCTTCGCTCAAGCATGATGGTTATCCATTTCAGGTTGGACGGCGGCCTGATCATATTCCCGTTCGAGCTTGCGGATCAGGGCGTGGTGGCGGCGGACCTGCTCGATCGCCACCCAGGGATCGCGGACGCCTTCATATTCGCTGGAGAGATATCCGGTGTAGCCGAGCGACTTGAGCGCAGGCACCACCCGCTCCCACGGGATGTTGTGGTCATGCAGCTGCTCGTCGATATGGTGGAATTTCGCCTGGATGAATGGCGTATACTCGATGACCTCGGCCAGCTGCTCGACCGGGACGTTGATGCCATCCAGAAAGCTCATCGCCTCCTTGCGCATTTCCGGTGTTTCATGCTGCCAGTAGGGCAACGGACGATCCTGAAAGATGCCGGTGTCGATCAGCAGCCCGAAATGCTTCGTGCCGGTGCGCTGGATGAAGTCCACATAGCCCTCGACCACGGGATGCCGGATCGGCGTTGGGGCGTGAATTTCCGGGATGATGATCACGTCCAGCCTGGTGGCAAGGTCGAGGACCCGCTCAACGGCGCCTTCCCAGATCGGATGCGGCGTCAGCTCATCATCGATCACGCCGAATTTCGGCCGGAGGAACTTGAAGCCCAGCTTGCTGGCAAGATTGAGATCGAGCGCGAGTTGGGCAGCGCCTTCCTCGGCCGTCAGATTCCGGTCCCGCTGAATGTGCGTGTCCACCCAGCTCGCGAAATTGGTGGGCTGCAGCTTGTACTGCTCGACAAGCGCAAACCAGCGGTCGAGCCAGGCAGCGTTCGGTTCGGGATAGTGCTCGACATGGGCTTCGCCGAGGATCTCGATGCCCGTCGAGCCGGTATCGCCAGCATGGTAGAAGGCTTCCTCAAGCCCCATCACCGTGCCGATGTCATCGGTGTAGCTGTAGAGCGAAACGCCGTATTGAAATGATCCGCTCATGCAGCGCTGGCCTTCTTTTTCAGATGTGGAGGAATAAAGGGTTCGGCATCCTCGATTTCCGCGAGCTGCGAGAGGATGTGCTTGGGCATTTCGTCGCCCACCATCTTCTGCAGAAACGGGGTGTGATCGAAGACGAGATCCCGCAGTGGGCGCAGCGGCGCCGGCAGATGATGGAACATGCGCCCGGTCTGGAAAGCTTCCTGAGACACGCGCGCCGTGTGCGGCTTGCGCCTGTCTTCGTAGCGCTGCAACGCGCCATTGACCGCAGCCGTGTCGGACATGTCGACCGCAGCCAGTTCGCGGGCGAGGAAGTAGCCATCCTCGATCGACATGCCGGCGCCATATGCAGCGTAGGGCGACGTCGGGTGCGCGGCATCGCCGACCAGCGTGACGCGCCCCTTGGACCATTGCGGAATCGGGGGACGGTCGCGGATTTCCCAGCGCTGCATATGCTCGACCGGCGTTGCGGCGATGAGGTCACGGACCTTTTGGGAAAAGCCCGCAGCCCGGTCGCGGCAGAACGCAATCAGGTCGGCAGGCGGCGGGGCGGACGGGTCGCACGCCTCGAGGACCCACCATTCATAGCCCCACTTTCCTTCATGACGGATCGGCGTGTAGCTGACCTGCGTCGTGCGGTTGTGAGACAGGACGCCGATGCCGTCGGGCGCTTCATCCAGGAACAGGTAGCCGCCAACGAGATGCAGCTTCTGGTGCCGGATGGGCTTGTCGCCCCACAACGCCTTGCGGACCGTCGAATTGATGCCATCGGCCCCCACCACGACATCGGCTTCAAACGTCTCGCCATTGGCAAAGTCCAGCCGGACAGCACTGCCCGCATCGCTAAACCCCGTCAGATTGTGATCCAGCCTTATGGTGCCGGGCGGCAGCGCGGCCAGCATTCTCTGATAAAGCCCCCAACGCAGAAGGCCGATGAAACCCCCACCGAACTCGCGCTCGACTTCGGCAGTGAGCTTCACCTCGGCGCGCGTCTTGCCCTTGGCATTCTTGAAGAACACTTTGCACGGCGCACCAAGGTCGTGCGTGTCCACGCCGATGAGCTTCAACACCTTCTGCGGTGGCGGCCAAAGGTTCAGGATGTTGCCTGCAGCGCGGATCTCCGAGGCGCGCTCGAACAGCGCCACCTCAAAGCCGACACGGATCGCCGCCAGTGCGGTCGCCATACCGCCCGGACCGGCTCCGATGACCGCAATACGCCCCTTCGACATGAACCCTCCCGAGATCTCGCATTCGAGTTATCTAATTCGTGATTAGATCGTTCTAATCGATGATTAGATTGTTGGCAAGGGCGTTTTTTGTGCCTAAGCCGATAGCGAACGAGCTATGATCCAAGGGGAAGGAGACAACGTGGCGTCCAAGGAAAAGCCATATCATCGCGAGGATTTACGCGGCGATCTGCTGCGCGCTGGCCGCGCCTACATCGCCGAGCACGGCCACCACTCTCTCTCCGTTCGCACCTTGGCGCAAACCGTGGGCGTGTCGCCCGGCGCGCCTTATCATCACTTTCGCGATCGCCGCTCGCTGCTGCTCGCACTTGCCGTCGACGGCTACACAGAACTCACCAATGCAGCGAAGGAAGCCACGGTCTGTGGCGATCCAAAAGAACGCTTGATACGAATGGGAATGCAGTTCGTAGACTTCGCAACGGCTAATCCACAGCTCCTTGAGCTGATGTACGAAAGTGAGCTGACCAGTCCGGGGCCTGATCCGGAGCTAGTCCCTTATCAGGACATGGGCCACGAAGGCTTGGTCAAGCCAGTGCGTGAGGCGCTGCAGGGCTATAGCGAGGAAGAAATTGAAGTCCGCGTGCTCGCTCTTTGGTCTGCGATTTATGGGTTCGCGTCGCTCAGGCGCAAACACATGATCCAGAAGGTCGAGCCGCGACAACTCGGTAGAAACGAGGTGACGCGCAAAGTGGTGGCACTCGCTGTCCAGACCGCACTCGGCGACTAGATTGCGGATACTGTGCGACTGATGTTGAACGTGGTCGCCATCGATATTCAATGGTCACTGGCGAGGATTCTGACCGGACCGATAAGTCCCGCTGGGCGGAGTGCGGCATCCGGCCTGTAGATTGGCGCCGCCGTGAAGGTCACCTTGGCCGCCCCAGGCTGCTGGTCTCCAATCAGGCGGTTAACCCAAAGATTGGCGACCCTGACTTCCAGGTCGTTGTTGCCTTCGCGCAGATATCCACCGATCTCAAGCCGGTCAGGCCTCCACCAGCTCGTCCCTACCATCTGACCATTGACGATCACCTGCGCCACATCACCAACTTGCCCGAGATCCAGCCAGAGCTGCCGTCCATCACGCATCGGCGACTGAAAGCTGGTCGTGTAGCTGGTTACGCCCGAATAATGCCGAACGCCGAAATCGGCATGTTCGTTCAGGGGCTGGAGTTTCGGCATATCCACTTTTTCCGGCGTGTTACGACCGGTTTGGAAACGAACCTGCCAGGGCCCGTCCAGCTGCCCCACGACCTGATAGCTTGTGTCCGGCACTTGCCTTGAACGCTGGCCAGTCTCCTCGCGGAACACGACGAAGCCCGATTCCTCAGCTTCCAGGGTAAGCGGCACCACCGTGAATGCGCCGTCGGTGCTGAATGACAGCGGCCTCACACGCCCGGTGGCTGCATCCCACCATTCGGGCGCAAAGCCGGTGACCCGGAACCTGGCCTCGATCCTTTCGATCTGGTTGCGGCGATTTGCGATGAAGTACAGGCTGCCTCCGTCAGCAAGCTGGCGGTGCAGGAACGGGACGTCGCTGTCGGCGCTACCGCCGGAAAATACGAAATCCGGCGCAATTCCAGCCTCAGCCAGTGCCAGTTCGAGGTCGGTCGCGGGCGTGACATTCGGCAGCGACCAGACAGCGTCCACAAGGCCTGCAAACTCGGTTTTGTCGTCCGCCAGCGAAGGCGTGCCCTGAGGGCGCTCGCCAATGATCGTTGCCCCCGCGGACGCCATCTCTCCGATACGCCGCAAGGTCGGCAGCGTCATCCATCTTGCGTGCTTGCCTAGATAGAGTGCTTGGTAGCGGGTGCCGCCCCGACTGACGATCTGGCCATCCTCAACACGCAGCGCATCGGCCAGCATTGCGGCATTTACGAAATCGTAGCCGTGGCGCCTGGGCAGTTCGGCAGGCACGGCGGTCGCGAACTGCGCCGTGACAGGGGCATCCTCACCGACAAACACCGCGACATCGGCATGATAGGTCCCCTGCTGGAGCATATAGCTGGCGCGGGCCATGTAATCGACCCATACGCCCGCCATGTCCGCCCATGTCTCGTGCCGGTTGAAATACTGGCCGAAAATCAGCAGGGACAGGCCTGGCTGCAAATCATCAAGCGGTTGGTGAACCGAGGTGTGGATGACAGGCCTGTTCACCCCGTTCACAAAGGCCGTATCGATGAAGCGCCTGAGATCACGCGGGGCAAATGCCCAAGGCGTGTTGACCGCAGTCATGCTCTCGGCCGCGACGAACCGCTTGCCATAAACATGCGCGACTGACGCAGCCCCCTTGATGTCGCCCAGCAGGGTCGAGCGGACCGAATTTCCCTTTTGCCAGGTCCAGAGCGCAGCCATCGGGATGTCCGCGAAGGTGCGCATGGCAAGGTCGTCGCCAAGTAGGGGGCGCTTGTCTTCCAAGGCCTCGCCATACACTTTGAGCCCGTGTTCATGCGCGACCTGCGCCACAGTCCGGTAAAGGCCGTCGGACAACAGTTCGCCGAGAGTCTGCCGCCAGTCGAACAGAAAACCCTCGGTCTGAGCGGGCGAACCAATCACAACCCCGGCGAGCGCGGGCAGCCATGGCCGCAGCTTGTAGCCACGTCGCGCCTCGAACTCGGCCTCCATCCGCGGCGTCCAGTTGGCCATGCCGACCTCGATACTGTCGGTCAGAATGGCATCCAGGCCAACCGCTCCGGCGTCACGGTACATGCCGAGATAAGCCTCGAGATAACGGCGGACTGCGGCAGGATCGAATTTGTCGACTTCCAGTCCAGTGGCTTCGGGTGGCGCTGGGTGATTGGTCTTACCCGTCAGCGACCAACCGAACGACAGGATGCGCCACTGGCGGCCAGCAGGGAGGATCCAGTCCAGCGTTCCGTCCGCACCGATCCGTTCGGTCAGATCAATGATCTGCGCAGTATCCGCGATCGCTGCCGGAGCGTCACCGCGATCAGCGATGGCGTGATAGTCGAGGACGGTCTGATATCCAGCTTTCTCTTCTGCCCTGGCGGTCTGCTCCTCAGCGGAAAAGCGCAGCTCGGTCAGCGGTGACTCGGTCAGCACCGGTGCACTGTAAATTGGTATGTCGATCGAACCAGGGCCACCTTGAAAGTGCGACATGTCCGGCTCTGGCGTGGCCGTGAAGCGAACCCGGAACGCGCTTGCCGTCGTCGGAGGGAAGCCGACCGTCGTCGGCACCGGGCTCAGGGGAAGATCACTGACAAACTGCCATTCTCCTTGCTGACGGGCCTCCAGGACACCCCGGATAGGCATTCCGCGAAACGCATTGCGCAATCGCGGAAGGAATATCCGCAAGGACCGGACGGTTTCCGGTTTGGCAAAACGGGCAACCACGGCACCCGACCTGTCAGCGGCCAAGGGCACGGATTCGCCTGTTTCTAGATCAGGATCGTTGAGCCGCGCGGCATCCAGTTCCGTGCCGTTCTCAAGCATATAATGCGGCAGCGGTAGGGGCGGTGCAGCGAGTGGGACCGCCAATACGGCGATTGGCCGTTCGGTGCCAAGTTGCGGCGGCGATTTCTTTGGCGGATGCAGCGGATCAAACAGCCCGATGGTCTGGAAAGGCCCCGTCACGCGGGGAGCGGCCGCCAGCGTCCCATCGAAACGCTCCCCGCCCTGCACCACCGTCTCTGACCAAACGAGCTTTTTCATCGCATCGGCAGGCGGCACCCACGATCCGCCGGTGTGGCTCCAGCCCGGCGAGGACGCGACAGCAAGTTCGAGATCCAGCCTTTGGGCCTCCCCGGCAGCAAAGCGGAAGGCATCTTTCCATTCAGGCGTCATATAAACAAGCCGCTGGTCCACGACCTGCGGCGTGTTGAGCGAGGCATCAAAGGCCTGGACGCCGCCCATGCCGACGCTCTTCAGCCAGGCGAGATCCTTGGCAATGCCGTGTTTGGTGACATTGCCGTTCATCCAATGCCACCAGGTCCGGGGCCGCGCCTCCTGCGGAGGCGAGACGAAACCGGCAGGGAAGGGGTCGGGCGCCGTCATGGTCGTGGTCAGAGGGCGTTCCTGTCCTGCTGCGCAGCCCACCAAGGCCACGAATGAAACCAGCCCCAAAATCCGGCGCCCCAAAATCCGGCGCTTCGACAAGTTCAATGTGTTTCCTCCCGCGCAGCACCATACGGCATCGTCAGCCGATACCTGCGCCCGATCCGCGCCCTGCTCTATATCGCGCCATGCGGGCACGATAGACCCAAAGCCAGTCGATCGCCGTCGCAAGCCAAAGAACGATCGTTTCAGCAATGTCGGGCAGGTAAGTTCTTGGCCCATCAATCCGGCCACTCAGCGGACCCAAAGCTAAACTAATCGATACTCAGCGCCCCTCGGCTCGAATTCACGAGACGTCGATGCTGACGGACTCTGGCTGCGGAACGCCACGCGAATGATTAGCCATTTTCGCCGTCAGCCCCGGCGCTGGCAAAAGATGACTATAATGCAACAATTGCGTTGATATCTCTAATTTGGTTGATATCCTGCAACAGTAACCCTCTCCGCTGACAATGGTCTCCAGCGACCTTTGCTAGGGGGAGGTGCGGGACAGCTGTCTGTCCCTTGGGCTGGAGGTGGCATGCGAAGCGCGCAGTGCGATATTTTGTTCGAGCCTGTCGGTAACGGACCGCTGACAACTGCGCATCCAGCATCATTCCAGATATCGACTGCGGACCAACCCAATTGTTCAATAATGAAGAAGGACCCGTAACAATGAATCTCCCTGACATCGTCACGAGCTCGATCGCGACGGAAGACTGGCAACCATTTATTGCAGGCGAGATTCACATGCTTCGCGAGGATGGAGAAGGGAAGCTTTCTACAGGCCTATGGCGCGTCACACCCGAACAGGCATCAAAAAACGCGTTGGTGCCCTGCCATCAAGATGAGACAGTCTACATCATCCACGGGCATATTACCGTTAAAAATTCAGACGGAGAAGTTCACGATCTGAAAGCCGGAAGTTTCGCGTCTTTCCGCAAGGGCAGCGTCAATACGTGGTCTGTTCACGAGCCCACGCTGGAGTTCTTTGTCTATTCATAATGATATTTGGTCTGGTGCCTTTCAGGGCTCGGACTCAATCGGCGGCGGGATCGATGCCCGTCAGCGATGTGGATGGATAACGCAAGATGTAAGGCTTCCGGATTGGTTTCCCAATCGGTTGCTGGCGGCTGGGCACGAACGGGGCGCTTCGTTTTGCTCAGTTTCAGGGAGAGTGCATGAGAAGTTCGCATTATGACATTTTGTTCGAGCCCGTCCGTATCGGGCCGCTGACGGCGAAAAATCGCTTCTATCAGGTGCCGCATTGCAACGGCATGGGACATCGTGCGCCCTCGGGCATGGCGGGCATGCGCCGGATGAAAGCGGAAGGCGGCTGGGCCGTCATATGCACCGAAGTGTGCGAGATTCACCCGTCGGCAGACGTGTCGCCCCACTCGGAAGCGCGGCTGTGGGACGATGCGGATATTCCCGCGCTCGCCCGCGCGGCCGATGGCATCCATCAATATGGTGCTCTTGCCGGGGTTGAACTTGGCCATCACGGTTTCCGGGCGCAGAACCGCACGACGCGTGAGGTGCCCATGGGCCCGTCCTCGCACAGCGTCGTCTCTTATGATCCTGTGCATTCGCGCATGATGGACAAGCAGGACATCCGCAACCTGCTGCGCTGGCAAAAGTCGGCCGCCCTCCGCGCCAAGCGGGCTGGATTCGACGTGATCTACGTCTATGCCGCCCATGGCCTGACGACGGCGATGCAGTTTCTGACGAAGCGCTATAACCAGCGCATCGATGAATATGGCGGTTCGCTGGAAAATCGCGTCCGGCTGTTGCGGGAAATGATCGAGGTGACAAAGGACGCGGTGGGGGACACCTGCGCTGTGCCGGTTCGCATCTGCGTTGACGAACTGCTCGGCCCCGGAGGATTATGCTCCGACGGGGAAGGTCGCGAAGTGATCGAGATGCTCGCCGATCTGCCGGATCTTTGGGATCTGACCGTGGGCGATTACAGCAACGATGCCCGCCCTTCCCGCTTTGGCCAGGAAGGCGCGCACGAAGACTATGTCAGCTTCGTCAAACAGGTCACTGGAAAGCCCGTGGTCGGCAACGGGCGTTTCACGTCGCCCGACACCATGGTTTCGCAGGTCCGTCGCGGCGTTCTCGATTTCATCGGCGCGGCGCGTCCTTCGATCGCGGACCCATTCCTGCCGCGCAAGGTGGAAGAAGGCCGGATGGGCGATATCCGGGAATGCATCGGTTGCAACATCTGCGTGGCGGCCGACAACACCTATACGCCGATCCGCTGCACTCAGAACCCCACCATGGGTGAGGAATGGCGGCGCGGCTGGCATCCTGAATATATTCCCGAGCGCGAAAGCGAGGATCAGGTGCTGGTGGTCGGTGCCGGACCTGCCGGACTGGAATGCGCCGTTTCCCTCGGCAAGCGCGGATACGACGTATTGCTCGCAGAAGCATCCGAAGAACTGGGCGGACGTTCAGCACGTGAGCCGCGCCTGCCCGGCCTTGCGATGTGGGGGCGCGTGCGGGAATATCGCGTCGAGCAGCTCAACCACTTGCCCAACGTCCAGGTCTATCCGGCAAGCCGGATGACGGCGCAGGACGTTCTGGACACCGGCGCGAACCGCATCGTGATTGCCACGGGGTCGCACTGGCGGCGCGATGGCGTTGCCCGCTACCACCGCTCCCCGATCAGCGATCTCGACCAGGCCGCTCTGTTTACGCCCGACGATGTGATGGACGGAAAGCAGATCGAAGGGCCGGTCATCCTCTACGACGACGATCATTATTATATGGGCGGCGTCATTGCTGAAAAACTGCGGCTGCAGGGGCTGGAGGTGACCTTGGTGACGCCGGCACCGCTTGTCTCGGCCTGGACTGTCAACACGCTGGAGCAGACGCGCATCCAGCGTCGCCTGCTGGAGATCGGCGTCCAGATCCGCGCCAATGAAGCGCTTGTGGCCTTCCATGGCGGCGAAGGGTCGCTCGCCTGCGTTTTCACGGGCAACACGCAGGCTCTCAAAGCGCAATCAGTCGTCATGGTCACGGCGCGCCTTCAGGACAGCGCGCTCTATGATGATCTTCTCGCGCGTTCCGGTGAGTGGGCGCAGGCCGGCATCAAGACAGTCGATAGCATCGGAGACGCGTTGGCACCCGGCACCATCGCCGCAGCGGTATTCGGCGGACATCGCTACGCCCGCGAGCTGGATCAGGCGCCTCACGGCGATGATGTCCCATTCCTGCGGGAGAACGCGCAGCTCGGGCCATGGTCGTGATCGATCTCGCTCTGCAGACATAGCAGCAGAACCGCCTCGGCGCGACCTGCCGAGGCGTTTTGAGGCTGCGGCCCAACGATATGGTGGCTGCGTTCAGAGCCCGCCGAGCAAACAATATTTGATGTTCATATAGTCGGCGAGGCCGTGGCTGGAGCCTTCACGACCGAAGCCGGATTCCTTGATGCCGCCAAATGGCGCGACCTCTGTGGATATCAGCCCGTCATTCACGCCGACCATCCCATATTCCAGCCCCTCCATCATCCGCCACTGGCGCGCGGCATCAGCGGTAAAGACGTAGGCAGCGAGGCCAAAGGGCGTATCATTCGCGATGCGCAGCGCATCGCTTTCGTCGGAGAAGCGCAGCACCGGCGCAACGGGGCCGAAAATCTCCTCATGGGCGATCTCCATATCGGTGGTCACGTCCACGAGCACGACGGGCCGGTGGAAAGCGCCCGATGCCGGCACGACCGGCGCTTCGTTGGCGATCGCGGCCCCTTCCCGCACGGCTGTCTCAACAAGTCCGGCGACGCGCTCCACCGCTCCCTGATCGATGAGGGGACCCATGGTCGCATCCACATCGAGCCCGTCCTCGACCCGCAGGGCAGCGACCTTCGCGCCCAGCCGCTCGACAAAGGCGTCATGAATGCCGGCCTGAACGATGAAGCGGTTGGCGCACACGCAGGTCTGCCCCGCATTGCGGAAGCGCGATGCCATGGCGCCTGCGACTGCGCGATCGAGGTCGGCATCGTCGAAGACGATGAACGGCGCGTTGCCGCCGAGTTCGAGGCTGAGACGCTTCACTTGCCCCGCCGCCTTGGCCATGATGACCTTGCCGACTTCCGTCGAGCCGGTGAAGCTGATCTTGCGGATCAGCCTGTGCGTGCAGAACAGATCGCCGGCCTGCGATGAACTGCGCGCAGGGACGACGCGGAAGAGCGCTGCCGGAATTCCGGCCCGGTGAGCCAGGCTTTCCAGCGCGAGGGCCGAAAGTGGCGTGGCATTGGCTGGCTTCACCACGATGGAGCAGCCTGCCGCCAGGGCCGGCGCGACCTTGCGCGTGATCATCGCGAGCGGGAAGTTCCAGGGCGTGATTGCGGCGCAGGTTCCCACCGGCTGACGGAGCGTGAGCACGCGCTTGTCCGAGGCGTGGGAGGGTATCACCTCGCCATAAGCGCGGCGCGCCTCTTCGGAGAACCATTCGACAAACGCCGCGCCATAGCGCACCTCGCCACGTGCTTCATCAAGCGGCTTTCCGCTTTCCAGCGTCATGAGGCGCGCCAGATCCTCGGCATTCTCGCGCAGCAGATCATACCATGCCCGCAGCACGTCCGACCGCTCCTTGGCGGTGCGTGCGGCCCAGGGATGACGCGCAGCCTCGGCCTGCTCGATGATGGTCTCGAGTTCGGGAACGTCGAACCGGCGAACCGTGGCCACGACGCTGCCGTTCGCCGGATTGAGGACCTTCAGGCCGTCAGCATCAAGCTGTTCGGGCTGCAGGAGGTGCAGGGCGGAATCGGCCATGGGAGGATCTTCTCTTTCAATGATGAGTGCGGCTATGGCGCCGGGATTCAGGGCAAGCGGCATGACGACGCCCGGATGTGCGTTCGTCGGTCATGCCGCCTGCAGAATACCGATCCGCCTTACAGCATGCGGGGCAGAACGTCGGTTTCACCACCCTTGTCGGTCAGGCGATGCTTGATGGCGCCGGCAGCGTGAAGCACGATGAGGCCCAGCAGGACGTATGCGGAATATTCGTGCAGCATGTCATAGACCTCGAACGCCGCATCGTTCTTCGGCAACACTTCGGGCACTTCATGGATGAAGAAGAACGGCACGCCATCGCTCTGCGTGAAGCTCGATGACATGGCGTAGCCCAGCATCGGCACGAGCAGCGTCAGCGCGATGATGAGCCGGTGGACGATCTTGGACAGGAGCTTCTCCCACCCGGTAAGCCTGCTTGGCGTCTGCGGCAGAACAGCCCGTTTACGCCAGCGAATGGCGAGATGGACGATCGCGACCAGCCAGACGAGAATGCCGAACTGCTTGTGGTTATGATAATAGAAGTTGAACTTCTCCATCGGCGTGTCTTCCGGAAAGCCGGTCATACGCCAGCCGGCCCAGATCAGGCCGAGAATCAGAACCGCGCGTATCCAGTGCAGGATACGCATCGACAACGGATATTTGATCGGCCCGGAACTCACTGATGCTTCAACCATCTTCCCTCTCCCCTCGTCCGTTACAGGAATACCCCGCGAGAATATCCTCCATCGACGGTGATCGATTCACCGTTGATCCAATGCGGCTTTGCTTGCGCAAGGAAGAGCACGGCGCGCCCCACCTCATCTGGCGTCAGCATCCGCCGCGCCGGAATTTCCGCGGTAAACTCCGCCTCGATCTCCTGCGGTGCGACGCCACGCGCCTCCGCCATTTCGCCGAACAGCTCGGCCAGATGCGGGGTGGCGACGATGCCCGGATGGACCGCATTGACGGACAGGCCGAAGGGCGCCAGCTGATCGGACAACACCTTGGTGAGATGCGAGACAGCGACGTTCCGCAGCCCGCTCAGCGTATCGCTCGACCGTCCGGTGAGCCCGCCGATATTGATGATGCGGCCGTCGCCCTGCACCTTCATGACCGGCACGACAGCGCTGATGTACCGCAGATAGCCACCGACTTTGGTGTCGACATCGCGCATCAGCGCATCGACGTTCACAGTCTCCACAGCGCCACCGATTGGCGTTGAGCTGGCGGCGGCATTCACCAGAATATCGATCCGCCCGAAACGGTCCCGCACATCGGTCACGAACCGCGAGATTGCGTCGCTGTCCGTTGCGTCCGAGGTCATGGGTATCACAGTGCCGGCGTCGGCCAGCTGTCGTGCTGCCTCTGCCAGCCGATCCTCTCGCCGCGCGGTGATGACAACAGTCGCACCGGTTTCCGCGAGCGCCCGCACGATGCCCGGCGCCAGCCCACCGCTGCCTCCGGTCACGATCGCGACGGGCGCAATACCGGTCATGGGAGTTCGGCCTGGATGAGCAGGGGGCCCTCCAGCGTCAGGCCAAAGCGCAATGCCTGGGCGAGCTGCGCATTGCTTGTGACGCGCAGGGCGTCGACGCCATAGCCCATCGCCAGCGAAACCCAGTCCACACGCGGCTTGTCGAGCTTGGTAAGGCCGGCAATGATCTCATCATCCAGTGGCGCCGACGCGCGGGCAAGCTCGGTCTGGAGAATGCCATAGCGATGGTTGGCCGCAATGATGATGGTGAGCGGCAGCTTCTCACGCGCCATCGTCCACAGAGCCTGGAGTGTATACTGGGCGCTGCCATCCGACTGGAGCGAAATGACGCGCGACTGCGGAGCACCGAGCGCCGCGCCCACGGCGCAGGGAAGGCCCTGGCCAATGGCACCGCCGGTGTTGGTCATGACCCGATGACGACGGGCGCGGTGCGCGTTCTTGAGCCATGGTCCACCGAGCGTGGACCCTTCCAGCGATATGATCGCGTCTTCCGGCAACTGCGACAGCAGTTCCTCAACGATGGAAGCCGGGGAGAGCGGCGCGTCGCCGACCGAGGTCCCTGTCGCCACCGGCTCGAAGGCAGCGGGTGCGAGCGGGGCTGCATTCAGCACTGCGGCAAGCCGGTTCAGCGCATCGAGCACGTCATGCTCCGGTGCGGCGAGGCGAATGAGCCGCTCCTCCGGCACCAGTTGGCTGGGATAGCCTTCATAGCCGAAATAGCTGATCGGCATGCGTGCGCCGACGAGCAGCACATGGGCGGAGCCCATCTGCGCAATTACATCGTCGGGGAAATAGGCCTGGCGCTCGATCAGCGGGAGGCCGCCACCCAGCGTGGCGATCGCGGGATAGGGCTCCATCAACAGCCGTGCGCCGAGGCGGTCGGCAATGGCCGCGCCGACCTTCAGCCCGGCCTCGGTCAGACCATTGCCGCCCAGCAGAAGGATCGTCTCCTCCGCGCCGCGCAGCTGCTCCGCCGTACGAATGATCTGGGCCTCGCTCACCTTTGTGCCTGCCCAGCCGGAGATTGCTTCGGGCGCGCTGGACGTGTCGGAGGCAGACGACGATCCAGCAGGGCTTGCCGCGTCGATCACGTCGGTCGGCACGATAAGGGTGGCTGCGCCGCCCTCCGCCTCACGCGTGGCGGCGAAGGCATCAGCGACGTCGGAGGAAATGGCGCTGGTCTGCGCCATGCGGATGACCCGGCGCGAGACCGGGCTTGCCAAGGACTCGATATCGGAAGTCAGCGGCGCGTCATAGGACAGGTGCCAGCTGGCATGATCGCCGATCAGGTTGATGATGCGCGATCCGGCCCGCCGCGCGTTGTGAAGATTGGCAATACCATTGGCAAAGCCTGGGCCCAGGTGAAGCAGCGTAAGCGGCACTTGCCCGGAAACGCGGGCATAACCATCCGCCGCACCCGTACAGACGCCTTCGAACAGGCTGAGCACCGTGCGAATGCCGCCATGCCGCGCGAGGGCGCTGACCATGTTCAGCTCTGTCGTGCCCGGATTGGCGAAGCAGATGCGCGCGCCCCCGGCATACAATGCGTCGAACATTGTGTCGGCGCCGGTCCGCTGCGTCATGGTGTCTTGCTCGTTCACGATTCTTGCCCCTGTTCCACTCTTTGCGCACCCGACACCTTCGCGGTGTTGGCGCTTGCTCTCACGCCGGCAAGAAAGCCTTCGACCAGCCGCAGGAAGGCCTCCGGCGCATCGTCGTGGACATAATGTGACGCCTCTTCCACGCTGGCATGGGTCAGCGCCGGATTCTCGCTCTCCAGCTTACGGACAGACGACAGGCTGCAGAAGTCTGATCGGCCGCCGCGGATCACCAGCGTCGGCACGCGGATGGAAGCGATGACCGGCCACAGATCGACAATGCGCGCCGGATCAGGCCGCACCCGGGTTTCTGCAATGCCTTCTGCGTCGTAGCGCCAAAGCACGCCCCCGTCGGCATCGGCACGCATGCTCTCGAAGAGACGCTCTTCAATGGCGGCATCGCTCACATTGGGCCGCAGCTTGCGCCAATAGGCCCGGGCCTGACTCCAGTCCGCAAAATGCGTCGGCAGCGCTTTCATTTCCGCGACAATGCGCTCGAACCCCGCGCCGGCAACGGAAGAACCGGCAGTGATGTCCTCGACGATCAGGGCCGCAAGGCGCTCGGCATGACGGGCAGCGTAGACATAGGATGTCGTGCCGCCCATCGAATGACCGAGCAGGACGAACTGCTCAAGTTCGAGCGCGTCGACGACAGCCTCGAGATCAGACAGATAGGCGTCGGTATAGTAATTGCGGCCCGGGTCCCAATCGCTCTCGCCTCGCCCACGCGCGTCAAACGCCACGAGCCGATAGCGATCGCCAAGAGCAGCCGCCAAGGCCCGCCATGTGCCCGAATAGCCGCGCAGGCCGTGCAAAAGCACGATGGCGGGTGCAGTCGGATCGCCCCATTCACGAACGCGCAGATCGATCCCGCCATTGTTGACGAAGCCGACCCGCTCGCCCGGCAAGGGCGCGACCGGTTGCGGTGCGGCGTCCGTCGCGCAATCTGATCCTCTGCCCATGCTTCAGGTCAGCCCGTTGCCTTGTGCGTCCTTCGCTTCCAGTCCGCCGAGGCGGGCGTTAAGCCGTCCACGCGTCGCAAAAGCCCAGCAGACGATCACTTCGTCCCGGTTGGGCGCGTCATCGAACGAGACACTCATCGTGTCATAGTGCGAGCGAACATACAGCGCGTCCTTGTGCGCCAGCGGAATATCAAGGATCGTGCCGGGAACGCCACGCTTGCCGGTGGACGGCACCCATGATGCGCCACCGCCAACGGCGTCGCGCACCGGATTGGCGGCAGGATTGGTGAGCAGCGCGTTGCCATGCTCATATTCGCCGTCCAGGCCGACGAGGATCGCCTTGCCATAGCTCTCGATCTTCGCGCCGCCCGAAAGCGCGTTGAGGCGCCGTCCGAACTCCTCGCCCAGCGCCGGTGAGGCGTCGATCCAGGCACTGAGATCCTCGACATATTCGCCCGCATAGGGGTTCTTGATGCAGGCCGCGATCACGTACTTGAAGACCGGCTCACCGTCTGGCGCCGCACCGGTTTCGCCAGCGCAGATTTCCTGAACCTGGCTGAACCACCTGCGGATGTGAAAGGCACCGAAATTGGGCTGATATGTCGTCATTAGAATTCTCCGATGATAGGCACTCGGCCAGACCGACCGATCCGAACGGCAGGCTTCGGTGCCTCCCGTCGGGAAAATTGTTCAGAACGAGACCGGGTTGGCCTGACCCTGATTGCGATTGAGCTCGCTCTGCGAGGCGCCGCCTTCCTGCGGCACATTCTGGCAGAAAACCTCGAGCATGTGCCCGTCGGGATCGTAGAAATAGATGCCGACCGAGACGCCATGGTCGAGAATCTCCGCGATCTCGACGCCGCGCTCCGTGAAGAAGCTATAGTTGGCGCGCAGGTCCTCCATGCTGGTGCTCTCCAGCATCAGGCCGACATGCTCGAACTCCTTGCCCTTGCTCGCGCCTTCCTCGGCCTTGAACAGGGCGATGTCGTGATCGCTCACGCCAAAGCTGAGGAATACGCCACCCTTGTAAGGGCCGTCCCCCGCTCGCGCGACGATCTTCATGTTGAGGATCTCGCTATACCAGCGGGCGGATGCCTCCGGGTCCTTCACGAAAAGGACGATGTGGGCGATGTGGGAGACTTTAATTGGTGACATGTGGCAACCCCTGGTCTGCTGGCACGGCGTTGAGCCATGTCAGATCAGTGATCTCGTTGAACTCGCGCCATTCCTTCGTCCAGTTCCGGCCGCCGTCGACGCTGCGATAGAGATAGCCGAACTTGCTGGCAGACAGCAGGAAATCCGGGTCGGCCGGATTGGCGCCGAACGCCCACATGCAGGAATTGGACGGCGTATCCAGTGTGGCTTTCGTCCATGTCGCGCCTGCATCAGAGGATGTCAGGATCGCGGCCGTGGTGCCCGGCGTGCCGTCGCCAATGCCCACCGCAACCTCGGTGCTGCTGCCCGGCTTGCGCAGGAGCAGGCGGGAATAGCGCAGGCCCCAGGTTTCCTTGGCAGGCATCTGCGTCCAGGTCTGGCCGTCGTCCGTCGAGCGATACAGCGCGATGACGGTGAGGGCGAGAATGACCTTCGTTCCGTCATCCTGCTTGAGCACCATGATGTCGTGAATGTCGGAATTTCCGCCGAACTGGGGCCAGCTCGTGTCGATGCGGGCCCAGGTTTCGCCGCCGTCGCGGCTGCGGTGGAGGCCGCCCTCCTCGACACCCGCCCAAACGTCGTTGGCATCATCGGGGTCGACGGCCAGCGCCAGCATGCGCGGGCGGTTCACGCCGGCGCAGAATTCGGGCATCGCAAGCGAGGTCTGCTCCCAGTTCTTGCCGCCGTCGCGAGAGCGGAAACAGATCGCCAACGACGGTGCACCGGTGCCGGCGTAAATGACATTGGGGTCGCTTTCGCTCGCAACGAGCTTCCAGACGGCAAAGCCATTGAGGGCGCAATCGATCCGGCGCCAGTGCGCGCCGCAATCATCGCTGTAGAACAGGCCCTTTTCGGCGCCTGCGAAGACCGCCTCGGGATTATGCGGATCGACCAGCAGGCAGCGCACCCGATCATCATATTCCAGATCTTGCCGGATGCCGATGCGATACCAGTTCTTGCCGTCATCATAGCTGCGCATGACGGCCTGGCCATCGGTAGCGACGATCAATGTCCTGCTCATACCTTGTTCTGCCTTTGCTTTGAGAATGTCACCGGGTCGCTGCTCAGCTGAGATTGACCCAGACGCTCTTGATCTCGCTGTAGAGTTCCATCGCCTGGCGACCATGCTCGCGGCCCCAACCGGACTGCTTGAAGCCGCCGAACGGCGTGGCGTTGTCGACCAGGTTGAAGCAGTTCACCCACACCGTGCCGGCCTTCACGGCGGCGGCCAGGCGGTGCGCCTGCTTGAGATCATTGGTCCAGATGCCTGCCGAGAGGCCGAAATCGGAGTCATTGGCCTGCGCCACCAGATCGTCCGTGTCCGTCCAGCTCAGCGCGCTCAGCACCGGGCCGAAGATCTCCTCGCGGACGATGCGCATGTCTCGCCCGGCATTGGCCATGATCGTGGGCTGGAAGAAGAAGCCCTTGTCCATGCCTGCCGGACGACCGCCGCCGGTGACAATCTCCGCGCCCTCGGCCCGGCCGATCTCGACATAGGAACTCACCCGGTCCCATTGCTCCTGAGACACCAGCGGGCCGAAATCCACCCCGGCATCCAGGCCGTTGCCGATGGTCAGGCGCGCCGCATGATCGGCGATGCGTGCCAGCAGCGCGTCATGGATCGACGCATGCGCATAAAGGCGCGAGCCGGCGGTGCAGGTCTGCCCCTGATTGAAGAAGATACCGGCAGCGATGGACGCCGCCGCAGCATCGAGGTCGGCATCGGGCAGCACGATCTGCGGTGACTTGCCGCCCAGCTCCAGGCTGACCTTCTTGAGATTGCCGGTCGAGCCATGCACGATCGCCTTGCCCACTTCGGTCGAGCCCGTGAACGCAATCTTGTCCACGCCCGGATGCGCCACCAGCGCCGCACCAGCCTCGCCAAAACCGGTAATCACGTTGAACACGCCGGCAGGGATGCCTGCTTCAAGGGCAAGCTCCGCAAGGCGCAGCGCCGTCAGCGGCGTTTGCTCGGCGGGCTTCAGGATGACGGTGCAGCCGGCCGCAAGCGCTGGCGCGACCTTCCACGCCGCCATGGACATCGGGTAATTCCACGGCACGATGAGGCCGCACACACCCACCGGCTCGCGCGTCGTGTAGTTCAGGATCTTTGCGCCGCTGCGGGGCGAAACCGGCAGCGTCTCGCCACCGAACTTGGTCGGCCAGCCTGCGAAATAGCGGAAGGTCTTGATCGATCCCTCGATCTCCACAGCGCGGGTGAGGGTCGCGGGCTTGCCATTGTCCAGGCACTCCAGCACGGCCAGCTCTTCGGCATCGCGCTCGATGAGCTCGGCCAGTCGATACAGCAGCTGCGAGCGATCCACCGCGCTCATGTCCCGCCAGCTGGGGTTGGCCAGCGCCCGGCGCGCAGCCTGCACCGCCAGATCGACATCGGCCTCCCCGCCCTTGGCAACCTGGCAGATTTCCTCGCCGGTTGCCGGATTAACGGCCGCGAACGTCTCGCCCGAGCGGGCCGGGACGGACTTTCCATCGATGATGAGCCCGCGTGCTGCGGTGCGCAGGCCGGTCTGCAGCCGCTCGGCAATGGCGTGGGTCTGGGATGCGACGGACATTCTTCTTCCTTTTCGTTCGCTGACCGTCGGCAGCGCCGCACAGGGCTCCGGCGAATCTCCAGACGGGGAGATAACCCATCTTCAATATGTAAACAATACTGGATTTATAAACTCCGTTGTTGCACAACAATGACAATTACGCCGGGCCGTGCTGTCCTGGTGTTAGGGGGTAAGCGAAACAATGACGGGGATCGGCATCGAGCTGGAGCGCATGCTTCTTTCCGCGCGGAAGACCGGCAACCTCGCGGCAGTGCCCGCGGGCGACGTGACGTTGGACGAGGCTTATGCGATCCAGCGCGCGCTCCACGATCGCAGCCAGCTCCCGATCATGGTGTGGAAGATCGGCCTCACCGCAGACGGGCCACGCCGTGCGAAGGGCGCAAACGAGCCGATTGTTGGGCGCCTTCCAGCCAGCGCGATCTTCTCGGACCGCAGCGAAGTCTCCTTCGCCGGCAACGAAATGTATGCCGAGGCCGAACTGGTCTTCGAGTTGGATGCGGACCTGCCGCCAAGAGGCACACCTTATGGTCGGGATGATGTCGTCGGAGCGATCCGTAGCCTTTATGCCGGCATCGAGCTGGTCGCGACGCGATTCGCACATAGTGAACTGCCGCTCGGCCTGCTGGTTGCAGACAACGCCATGGCTCACGGCCTCCTCCTGGGCCGGAAGCTCGCGGCAGGCTGGGAGGATCGCTTCGCAGATCTTCCGGCCTCGCTCGCACGCAATGATGAAGCGCCCATCGAGGGGAGCACGGCCCGCGCCATGGGCAATCCGCTCGATGCGCTGGTCTGGCTCGCCAACTGGTTGTGCGAGAATGGCGAAGGTGGGCTGCGCCGCGAACAACTTGTCGCGTCCGGCACATGCACAGGCATCACCGAAATTTTTCCCGGAGACAGGCTGGCCGTGACGTTCGATCACGCCGACAGTGCGCGCGTCTCGCTGTCCGCCTGAAGGTTTAGCAAGGAGATTGGAATGAGCCTGGAACTTGGATTGAAGGACAAGGTCGCCGTCATCACCGGCGGCGGTGTCGGCATTGGCAAGGAAACCGCGCGCGAGCTGGCGCTGGCCGGCGCCAAGGTGGTGATCGCCGCCCGCACGGCCTCGAAACTGGAGGCCGCGGCTGCCGAACTGCGGGAGTCAACGGGCGGCGAGATCATTGCGGTACCCACGGACACGACGTCGATGGCTTCAGTGCAGGCGCTGATCGACAAGACCGTCGCCCATTTCGGTGCCATCCACATTCTCGTCAATTGCGCCGCAGCGCCGGGCGGGCTCGTCCGCAACGCAATCGAGCTGGCCGATGAAGATGCGCTGATGCTTGATATCAATACCAAGCTGTTCGGCTATTTCCGGACCGCGAAAGCCTGCGTGCCGCACATGCGCAAGGCCGGATGGGGCCGCATCGTGAATGTGGGCGGATTGACCGCGCGCTGCACCGAGGCGCTTTCCGGCATGCGCAACACCGCGCTTGTCCATTTCACCAAGACACTCTCGGATGAAGTTGGCCGCGATGGCATTACGGTCAACATCATCCATCCTGGCGTGACGCGCACCGAGCATATCGAAGAATGGTTCGCGCAGATGGCCAAGGATGAAGGCACCACCGTGGATGCGATCGTCGAGCGGGAAGCCGCTGGCCCCGCTGCCCTCAAGCGCATGCTGGAAGTGGAAGAAGTGGCAGCGCCGATCGTGTTCCTCTGCTCTCAGCTGGGCAGCGGCGTGACCGGGGAATCCATCGCCGTGGATGGCGGCCTCTCTCGCGCAGTCTTTTTGTAGGGCCGCAGCCAGCAAGCGGCTCTGGGGGTGGGCAGGCGCTCCGGTTTGTAACCGGGGCGCCTGTTCTTTTGGTAGTGGTGCGCTCGCCCGCACCGATAGCGTCGGCCGCTTTCTCTGATCGTTCTATCTGAACGCGTCAGCGGTAACATGGCCGCCGATAGTCGGCAGAAGCGTCAGATGTAAGAGGCAGCCTAGCGCCCCTGATGGGACGCTACGCTCTGCACTTGCACCGCCTCAAGCGAGCCGGCGGGGCGTCCTGTGGGTCGCAAAAATGGTGATGAGCAGGCTCGCCACGAGGATGATGGCGCTGCCGTAGATGGCGAGATTGAACGATCCCGTAACCAGAGTCGCTGCCGCAGCCGCCGGCCCAAGCCCGGTGCCGAAGGTCTGGATCGACCCCATGGCGCACACCACCCGGCCGCGCGCGCAGGCTTCCGAGCAAATGCCGGACAACAGGGGTTGTGCGAAATTCCATCCGAACAGCAGCATTGTTGTCGATGCAATGAACGCAACAGCAGAGACATTGTCCCGCAGCAGAAGGAAGCTGGTGACGGATACACCCCCGCTGATGAGGAGCGGCCAGGAGCGGCCCCAGCGGCGCGGGAGCATCCCGGCCAGTGCGGCACCCAAAACACCGGCAAGCGTACCGAGCGAGAGGCCGGTCGCGATCAGATCGGGCGTCAGTCCGCTGCCGATGCCGATGCGCTCGCTATAGCTCCAGATTGCGCCGGTCGCGAAAAAGTAGAGGAAGACCCCCAGCAGCGCGCCGCCGGCCAGCGGCAGATCGAGCTTGCCGCCACCTGCGAAGACATCGTCCTCGTCCGCAGAACCGTCCGGGAAGTGGCGCAGGGAGAACAGCACCAGCAAGGCAAGCACCGCATTGGCGATGAAAAGCCACGCCGGCTCCATGGCTGCCTGCAGCACCGGAAGCATGAACAGCAGGCCTGAGCTGAACAGGGCGCCGACAACCAGATAAATGGCAAAGGCACGGTCGGGATTGGCAGCGCGGCCCAGCGCCGCAAAAGCGAAGCCTACCGCAATGCCTTCACCGGCGCCTGCGACCACACGCGCCGCCGCGATGCCGGCAAAACTGTCCGTCATGGCGGTCAGTCCGTTGCCGAGCGCAATGAGAACCAGGCTGAGCGCAACCGCGTGTCGCCAGCGCACGCGCGAAAGCGCGAACGTGCTGACGCCGATGGCGACGGCCATGGCATTGATGTCCCACGCGGCGATATAGCCGAGCTGGTCATTATTCAGCCCGGCCTTCTGCGCAATGAGGGCCAGAAAGCCCGGAGTGACGAAAATCACCATTGCGCCGACCAGGCCGACGAGAACCGCGCTGACAAGCCCGGCATTGGTAAGGCGAGGGCCGCGACTGCCTGCCGCAATCATACCCTCAGCCATTGATGCTACTTCCACGCCGCTCTCCCCCAAGCACAGCGCCGGGGGAATCCGGCGCTGTTCGCCGATTATTTGGTCCCGAGAACATCCTCGACGGAGGCAGCGAAGCGATCGACGATCTCGTCGGCGTCACCACGCGTGATGATCAGAGGCGGCGCGAAGACCAGCGTGTCGCCAAGCGCCCGCGTAATGAGACCCCGCTTGGCGGCAGCCTTGAGGACCTGGCGACCGGTGCGGTCCGCCATCGGGAAGGTTTCCTTGCTTCCCCGGTCCTTCATCAGTTCGATGCCGAGCATGAGGCCCTTGCCGCGAATATCGCCGACATGGGCATGTTGTCCGAGCCGGTCCTTGAGTGCGCCCAGCATATAGGGTCCGACATCCGCGACATTGCCGACAACATTCAGGTCATCGATCAGCTTGAGCGCGGCCAGCGCAGCAGCGGCGCCCACCGGGTGCGCCGAATAGGTGTAGCCATGGCCGAAGAGTCCGGCCTTGGCGGCTTCGCTTTCGATCACGTTCCAGACCTTGGGCGAGATGAAGCAGACCGACATCGGGAAGTAACCGCTCGTCACACCCTTGGCCGAGGTGATGAGATCCGGCTCGAAGCCATAGGACTGGCTGCCCCAATAGGTCCCCAACCGCCCAAATCCGGATACGACCTCGTCGGCCACGAGCAGGATGTCGTGTTTCTTGAGGATCGGCATGATCTCGTCGAAATAACCCTCGGGCGGCGGGATCAGACCGCCTGCGCCCATCACCGCTTCGGCGAAGAAGGCTGCGATCGTTTCGCCACCTTCACGTTCGATCACATCTTCGAGTTCCTTGGCGAGCTGGCGGGAGAAATCGCGTTCGCTCATCCCGTCCGGCGCATTCCGGTAATAATAAGGCGCGCTCACATGAAGGATCGGCCCCTTGGGCAGATCGAACAAGGTGTGCATCCCGGGCAGGCCCGTGAGGCTTGCCGTCGCGACGCCGGACCCGTGATAGGCGTTCCAGCGCGCAATCACTTTCTTCTTCTCGGGCTTGCCGCGCAGATTGTTGTAATACCATACGAGCTTGAGCTGGGTTTCATTGGCATCGCTACCCGAAGCGCCGAAGAACACGCGCGACATTGGCACCGGGGCGCGGGCAAGCAGGGCCTCGGCGCACTGCGCCACCACATCCGTCGTCATGCCGTTGAAGGTATGGAAGAAGGAAAGGCGCTCGCTCTGCTTCGCAATGGCGTCCACGATCTCGCGCCGCCCATAGCCCAGATTGACGCACCACAGGCCGGCCATGCCGTCGATATACTCATTGCCGTCCACGTCACGCACGCGGATGCCGTCTCCTGACGTCATGACCGTCGGCCCGTCCGCCATCAGGTCGGTCAGGGACGTAAAGGGGTGGAACTGGCTGCGCTGGTCACGCAGGGCTTCATCCGACAGCTGACTGGCCATGTGATTTCTCCTTGGCGCGACCGTGGCCCGGTGCGCCGAATCGTGATGTTACGTTTCTGCTTGTTACCTCCTTGCCCAAGCAGGCCAACAATGCAACAGTGAATGAATATTCTGCCTAACTTTTGCTATTTCGGAACAATAGCAAAGAGCCGTTTGACGATTGCGACCATTGTGTGGATCAAATGACGTTGACTCAGCCTGTCGGCTGAATGAGGGGGATGTCATGGAAGAGAAGCCAGAGCTCGGCAATGTTATGGCGATGATGTCCTTTGCGGCGGTCGTCAGTTCAGGCAGCTTTTCGAGCGCCGCCAAGCTGCTCGGCTACTCGAAGGCGGCGGTCAGTCGTCAGATCGCGAAGCTCGAACTCACCATTGGTGTGCGCTTGCTGGACCGCACGACAAGGTCTGTGACTCTCACCCCTGCCGGGCGCGAAATGTATGCGCGCTGTGCCCGGATCGTGGAAGAGGTGAACGAGGCGAACCAGGTCATCACCGGCATGGTCTCGCGCCCGCGCGGCGAACTGAAGGTGAACGCGCCGGTCGTGTCCTCGCTGTTCGACCTGACGTCGATCATACCTCGCTTCCTGCAGACCTATCCCGAAGTGCGGCTGTTCCTCAACCTGTCGGACAGCAAGGTGGATCTCATCAAGGGGCGGTTCGATGTGGCGTTCTGGATGGGCGACACGTTCGATTCCAGCCTGGAGTCTGTCCGCCTGCGCACCTATCCGATGGTGCTCGTCGCCTCGCGCGCCTATCTGGAGAAGGCGGGGCGCCCCTCGGTGCCGGGCGATCTGAAGGATCATACCTGCATCGTCGAAACGCATCTCTCGAAAGTGGGCGAGTGGCGTCTGTCCGATGGTGTGACCGTGGCGGTCAATCGCGGGCCGCTCACCAGCAACTCGGTCCGCATGGCTCGCGAGGCCACGCTTGCCGGACTGGGCGTCAGCTATCTTCCGCGCTTCCTCGTCGAAACCGATATCGCCGAGGGCCGGCTGGAAACCGTGCTGCCCGACCTCGTGAGCGAGAACATCCCGCTGCACATGGTCTTCCCGCGCGGCAATTACGCGCTCTCAAAGGTCCGGGCCTTCGTCGATTTCGTTCGCGTCGAAATGCAGGACCATTCCGAAGGCGCGCGTGGTTCGGTCATCGGCATGGCCTCCGCCATCTGACGATCTGACCCGCTAACGGGCGGATCGATCGAGTCCGCCCCGCGCCATCCCCGGCCTGCCCTGCCCCCAGTCCTGCCCGCCGATTCCCGGCAAACGCGCCGGTGCCTGTCGGCGGAAAGGCGGGACGCTCCCTAAAGGTCCATCGTGCTGTTCTCGAAGCCGAAGGCGAGCGCGCCGACATTGCGCGCATAGGGATAGGGATTGTTGGCGACGTGCGCGCGCGCGCAATGAATGTCCAGGAACGCGCGCTGGATCGCATTGCCCAGATAAATCGCCTTACCGCCGGAGAACAGCATCAGCTTGTCCACTGCTTCCACGCATTTGCTGACCATGGCCGTTGTGTGATGGCCAAGCTCGGCCCGGCGCTCGATCGGCCAGTCGCCCGATGCGGCCCGACGATCCAGCTCCGCAAGATCGCTGGCGAGCCGCAGCTCAAGGTCGTGCAGCGTCAGCTTCACGTCGGCAATGGCTTCCTGGATCGTCGTGTCGCTCGCGAGGCGCTGGCCGGTATAGGTGGCGCGCTTCTCGCGCGTGGCCGCGATGAACACCTCGATCGCACGGCGCAGCGAGCCCAGCGAGGTGGTCGACACGGTGCGGTTGAAGATCTGGGCGAAGGGGATGCGGTAGAGCGCGGAGGCGTTCGTGGCGTGGCCCGGGCAGGCCAGATCGAACATGTCCTTCTCGCGCAGAACACGATGGGCCGGGACAAAGGCGTCCTCCACCACGATGTCGTTGCTGCCCGTCGGGCACAGCCCCATGACGCGCCAGGTGTCGATGATCTCGTAATCCTCGCGCGGCAGAAGGAAGTTGAAGGGTTCGGGCGCGCCCCCTTCCTCGGCCACCATATTGGCGCCAAGCACCACCCAGTCGCAGTGCTTCGATCCGCTCGAAAAGGCCCAGCGACCGCTCAGCCGGTAACCGCCCTCGACCTTGGTCGGCTTACCCGTGGGCATATAGGATGAGCTGATCAGGACGGAGGGATCGCGGCTCCACACATCCTCGGCCGCCTGCGGGTCGAACAGCGCAAGCTGCCAATTGTGGACGGCAATCACGCCATAGACCCACGCACTGCCCATGCAGCCTTCCGCCAGCGTCTTCGCGATTTCGCAATAGACCGATGGAGAAAGCTCATATCCGCCGTAGCGCGCGGGCTGCAGAACCTTGAAGAAGCCGGCATCCTGAAACGCGCGGATCGTTTCGTCCGGCACTTCGCGGGCGGCAATGGCCTGCGCTTCACGGTCACGCAGCAGTGGGACCATCTCCCGCGCTGCTGCGATGAGCGATGCCCCGAGCGCCGCATCATCGCGGGCACCGGCCTCAGGCAGTTGCACCACATTCCGACTCATACGTCTAACCTCCCCACGAGAATCGTTGGCAATTCCTCGCAGGATCAGCAGATATCATTATACTAAACAATGAGCAATATTGCGCATTCATTGTCTCATAGAAGCAACATAATCTGAAAGGCGCATTCCATATAACATATTGTTTTATAGTATTTTATTTTGATTTTAGCCTTCAATATCTCGATTCAAGCCTTTTCAGGATGATCGAGAACACTGTTTCGTAGCGGCAACAATGATGCTGTATTGCGATGAACTGTAAACCGTGCAACAACGGGAGAACCGTTGAAGAGCCCGCAGGTAACTGGGCCGCGCCGGTCAATCCGTTCTGGGGGAACGTGGATTAGAGGGGAGAAGCAGATGATGAAGCATTTGAGTGTTGCCACGAGGAACGTGGCTTTGTTGCTGGCCGGCACGGCCATTTCGGTTTCGGCACCGGCCCTGGCGCAGGAGCCTCAGCAGTCAGTCAATGATCGGGCGGACAGCGGGCTTGCCGCAGACATTGTCGTTACGGCCACCAAACGTGACGAGAGCCTTCAGAAAGTCCCGATTTCCGTCAGCGCTTTCTCCGGGGAGCAGATCGACCGGCTGGGGATCACCGAAGCCACGCAGATCACGCAGCAGATTCCGGCACTTCGGGTCAACGCCTGGTCGCCTAATCTGACCATCTTCGGCCTGCGCGGCATTTCGCAGAGCAACTTTACGGACAATCTCGAGGCGCCGGTCGCCGTCTATCAGGACAATGCCTACATCGCGTCGATGAACGCCATCTCGGGCCAGCTGTTCGATGTGAAGCGCGTCGAAGTCTTGCGCGGACCGCAGGGAACGCTGTTCGGCCGCAACGCCACCGGCGGCCTCATCCATTATCTGAGCAACGACGCCAGCGACGATGAGCTGAACGGATATGCGCAGGGCGAATATGGCAGGTTCAACGACTGGTCGCTCGAAGGAGCGCTTGGCGGACAGATCGCCCCCGGCGTGCGCTTCCGCGCCGCTGCGCGCATGGAGCAGGCAGATGGCTACATCAAATCCCGCCCGACCGATGCCACCGCGCTGGGCATGGGTGTCCTGCCCGGAAGCGGTCAGGATCTTGGCGGCAAGGACGGCTGGGCAGCCCGGCTGAACCTGCAGGTCGATCTCTCGCCCGATGCGACGCTCAGCCTCTGGTACAAGCATGCCGAAGATAACAGCGTTGCCACAGGTGGCTATGTCTTTGAAAACTGCGTCTATCTCGCCAATGGCTATTGCGACACCAACGCGGCAGGACTGAGCGACGATCAGAACGGCGTGCTCAACGGCATCACCAGCGAACCCGCATCCCCATGGGAGCATTTCGGCGAACGTCCGGGCAGCCTGAATCGGGTCATGAATAGCTATCAGGGGCAGCTGGACTGGGATTTTGGCGGCGCCGAGCTTACCGCGATCACCAATTATCTGGAGCTGGACAAGGTCTATGCCGAGGATGGCGACGCGCTTCCGCTGCTCGTCGTGAATGTCGATACCGCTGTCAAATTCACCCAATTCTCTCAGGAACTGAGGCTTGCTGGCACGACCGGCGCCTTGAGATGGCAGGTCGGCGGCTATTATCTGGACATGAAATATGATGGCCTGCACGGGGTTACCGGCGCGCCGGTCATCGATCTTGCGATCGGAGGCAATGGCGGCTTCTCCGTGCCGACTGTCGATCAGTTCTACAAGATCAACTCAAAAAACTGGTCGGTCTTCGCACAGGGAGACATCCAGATTACCGACCAGTTCTCGATCACGATCGGAGGGCGTTATTCCAAGGACAACAAGTCGATCGACTATGAAAACGTCCTTACCGATTCGACCTATGCGCCCCAACCCGATCCGGTGGTTCTCTTTACAGATCAGGATCTTGCGGCGGTCGTCCCCGGCGTCAATCGCGAGCGCTATGGCGACTGGGCAGCTCGCGTATCGCTCAATTACCAGGCAAATCCGGACACGTTGCTGTTCGCTTCGTGGAACAGGGGTATCAAGGGTGGCAACTGGTCACTCTCGTCGAGCATCGCGCCGGAGGATTTCCGCCATCGGCCGGAAACCCTGAACAGCCTCGAGGCAGGCTTCAAGACGACATTGCTCGATCGGACACTGCGCCTGAACGGTACGCTGTTTCACTATATCTATGATGACTATCAAGCCTTCTCATTGGCTGGTGGCGTCCCCCATGTCTTCAATAGCGATGCGCACTCGACCGGTGCGGAACTGGAAGCCTTCTGGTCGCCGTCCCGCAATTTCGATGCAGTGTTCGGCGCGACGTGGCAGACCTCATCGGTCGACAGCATTCCGGCAACGGACGTCCAGTTCGGTCCGGAGCTGTTCCCCGGTGCCCCCGATACGGAATATTGCACCAATCTTGGTGGGGTCTTCCGCTGCGATTTCCCGCAGAAAACGATCACGGGTGCGCGGCTGCCCAACGCCCCCCAGTTCAGCCTGAACTATCTGCTGCGCTATAATATGGACGTGCCCAGCGGCAACGTCGCGGTGCAGGTCGATGGCGCTTGGTATGACAAGCAGTTCCTGGAAGTGACTAACGGCCTTGGCTCGCTGCAGGAGGCCTATAATGTCACCAACGCGTCGCTGACCTATCAGCATGACATGACCGGCATCTCGGTCACGGCCTGGGCGCGCAACCTCTTTGATCAAAAGTATCGCGCTTATGCCCTCAACCTGGGCATTCTCGGCGTGACGTCCATATATGCGCCGCCGGTGACCTATGGCGTCTCTCTGCGCGTCCCGTTTGGCGCGCAGTAATTTGATCGGAAACGAGATCGAGGGCTTCGTCCTCGATCTCGTCGATCTGCGTCACGCGCTGTTCTGAGATCATGGATTGCCCGTGCCTGTCGTCGCAGACCGGAAAACGAAACGTACGAAGGCCCGCGGCCGTGCCAGCGCTGCCTTTTCAACCCGATGCCTTGCATCATGATCGCGCGGAAAGTTCGCACGGTGTTTCTTGAGGATCAGCCCAGCCTCGTGCCGGAGGTCTCAGAGCGTCAATCAGTACATTGGGAAGAGTTATGCTCCGCGCGATGCACGGCCTGCCGGCAGCATTGTGCGGGCAGGCCGTGCATGGCTGATTTGGGGCGAACGCCCTTTTCGCGTTTCGAGACTGCTCGAAACAGCAGAAAAGGGCGTCGCCGCGCGCAGGTCAGGACAATATGTCGGACACCGGCACATAGGAATAGCCCAGATCATGGGCGACCGCTTGATATGTCACCTTGCCACGATGGACATTGAGTCCAGCAGCCAGATGAGGATTGGCGGCCAGAGCGTCGCGCCAGCCCATGTTCGCAATGCGCAGCGCATGCGGCAAAGTGACATTGTTCAAGGCATAGGTGCTGGTACGCGCCACGGCGCCCGGCATGTTCGCTACACAATAATGCACGATTCCGTCGATGATGTAGGTCGGATCGGCATGGGTCGTCGGCTTGCTGGTTTCAAAGCAGCCACCTTGGTCGATCGCGACGTCTGCCAGAACCGCGCCGGGCTGCATGGTCGAGAGCATGGCCCGTGTCACAAGCTTGGGCGCGGCTGCCCCCGGGACAAGCACGGCGCCAATCACGAGGTCCGCCTGCGCGACCTCGGTCGCAAGCGCAGCCTGACCGGCGTAAAGCGTCCGCGCGCGGCCTTCAAAATGGCTGTCGAGGCGTTCGAGCACGGCAGGATCGCGGTCGAGAATGGTCACATTGGCCCCAAGCCCCACGGCCATCTGTGCCGCGTTAAAGCCAACGACACCGCCGCCAATAACGACGACCTTCGCCGGAAGCACGCCTGGGACGCCGCCCAGAAGAACGCCGCGACCGCCATTTGCCTTTTCCAGCGCCGTAGCGCCGGCCTGGATCGACATCCGGCCAGCCACCTGGCTCATCGGCTTCAGAAGCGGCAGGGAATTCCCTTCGCCGGTAACCGTCTCATAAGCGATCGCGGTCACACCCGACTTGACCAGATCCGCCGTCTGCTCCGGATCGGGAGCGAGGTGCAGATAGGTATACAGGATCTGGCCTTCCCGCAGCTGGGCCCGTTCCACGGCCTGCGGCTCCTTGACCTTCACGACCATTTCGCATTCCGCGAAAATGTCCTTCGCGCTCGGCTTGATCGTCGCGCCGGAGGCCTCATAGTCCGCATCGGCAGCGCCGATACCAAGTCCTGCCGACTGTTCGACCCAGACTTCATGGCCATTGGCGACCAACTCGCGAGCGCTCTCCGGTGTCAACCCGACGCGATACTCGTGATTCTTGATTTCCTTGACTGTTCCAACGCGCATCTGACGCCCCCTGAAAATTCTAAACGACGCTGCACAATGACTCATCGCTGTCAGTAATACTTATCTCACATCGGCCGTTTCACTGCGAATTTGGAAAATTTTCCGATCCTCAGAGCAAACATCAGGAAATTTACCCATGGACAAGATCGACTCGGTGATCCTGACATCTCTTCAGCAGGATTCCTCACTTTCCATCGCGGAACTCGCCAGCATTGCTGGCGTGTCGACATCAGCCTGTCATCGGCGGATCAAGTCGCTCGAGGCCGCGGAAATCATTTCGCGCTATTGCGCACAATTGAACCCGCAGAAACTCGGCCTGAAGTTGCAGGCGTTCGTGGAGATCACCCTGACGAGTCAGAGCCGCGAGGCCATGGACAAGTTCGAACGTGCCGTGATGGATTTCGACGACATTCTCGAATGCCACCTCATGTCGGGCAGCGGGGATTATATCCTGCGGGTAGCCGCCCGCGATCTTGAACAGTTTGCCGCGCTTCATCGGGACTGCCTTTCCAGACTGCCCGGCGTCAGCGCCATGCGCTCCAGTTTTGCGATCCGCTCGGTCAAGAGTTGGCGCGGATATCAGCTTTAACTTGCCGCGTTCACCGGCTCCGCAGGTCGCGGTGAACACCGGAAGGCACGGACCGAACTCGGGCATTTTGGCGCGCGGGATTCAACCGCACACGACGACCCCGGCCCCGCAACATGCAGGACCGGGGTCAGGAGAGAGCCAGAGTATTCTTTCTAGTTTCTGATCGACAGCGTGACGCCAACGGTCCGCGGACGGAACGTTCCGGCGCGATAGAATGTCGAATCCGGTGTCTCATGGAACAGGGCAAGCAGCGGCAGGCTGTTCGTCACGTTGTTCACGAAGACGCTGAGATCGAGCTCCTTGCCTCCCGATGTGCCGAACCGACCGCCCAAGCGAAGATCCAGCTGTGATGTGGAGGGCGGACGCGGCAATGTCGGGTCAACGAGTGGCGATTCCGCGTCGACCGGCTTGGTGATCCTGCTGGCGTAGCTGAAATCAGCGCGTCCATAGAGTTCGGCACTGCCGACAGGCTGAACATATTCGCCGTTGAGCTGCAACGTCCAGGGCGCGACCAGCGGGAAGGGTTCGCCAGCCTTGCGGATGATCGTATCGTCCGGCCCAGGAATGGCGGTCGTGTAGCGCGCATTGATGTAAGATGCGGACGCGCCCAGCGTCAGTCCGGTGACGGGCTTGACGGACACAGCCAGATCGAAGCCTTCGATCTTGGCACTCCCCAGGTTGAGCGCGGTCTGGATCGTGCATTGCGGCAGGGCGAACAGCGTCTGCACGTCTTTCCAGTCGATCCGATAGGCAGAAGCGTCGATGGCAACCTTACCGCCGAACAGACGGTTCTTGCTGCCGATCTCGTAGCTCCAGATCGAATCCGGCTTCACCTCAAGTGTCGCGAACGGATCGAAGCCGATGGCGGCCGCGTCATCGATGCAGTTCGCACCGACCGGTGAGGATACGCCCGGGCCACGCACGCCCTTGCTGGCGCTGGCATAGAACAGATTGTTCCGGTCCGCCTGGAACGAAACGCCGAACTTGGGCGTCAACGTCTTGCTGGTGGTGTCGGCGAGATCGGTCTGGCCATCGGTCGATGGAACGGGTCCGGCGCCGAAGCCGACGAACTTGTATTTCGCGATGGTGTAGCGAAGCCCGGCGGTCAACTTGAGGCCTTCGATGATCTCGTAATCACCCTGAGCATAAGCGGCATATTGGGTGTCGCGATGCTCGTTACGGACGAAGTTCGAATAGAGTCCTTGGTACAATTCGGTTCCAAAGAAGGAATCGGTCAAGCTGTCAAACAAAGGCTCTCCCTGTGCGGCCCGTCCAAGATTGATGACATCGAGCAGGCGCGGATCGAAGGCGCCATATTGGTCGCGGACAAAAGACTTCTGATAGAACAGCCCGGCAATCCAGTTGAACCGGTCATCCTGATTATTGTCCTGCAGGCGCAGTTCCTGCGTGAAGGCGGTCTGCTTGGTCTGATTCAGGGTGTAAGGCGCATAATCCTCGAACCCGGCCGGGAACGGCTTTTCGATCAGCCCTCCCGAGAACACGAAGCTCAGCGACTTGTCGTCGTTGATCGTTTCGGTGGTGCGGTAGAAGTAAGACGTGTCGGAGATCAGCGAGACGCCGCCAAGCTCGAGTTCCATCTTGAGCGCCGGCAGCTTGAAGCGGTCGGTGCGCGGCTCGGCAAGCTGATTGAGACTGAGCCGCAGATCGCCGCTGGAGAGATCGGACGTCGCCAGTTCGAAGCGTGAGCCGTCTTCGATCCGCAGTTCCTGGAAGAAGAACGACGGGGTGATCGTCAGGGTCTCGGTTGGCTTGAACCCTACCGCAATCCGGCCCGCGAGGCTGTCCGCCTCGTCGATATCCTTCTTGACCAGCTCCTGCGTGTAGGGGTCGAGCCGATCCACATAGCCGCCATCGTGGCGATACCAGATGCTGGCGCGGAAACCGATCTTGTCCTCCACGAACGGCGCACCGAGCGCGACGCCACCTTCGTAGCTGAGGCCGCCATTCAGCGTGCTGGCCAGCTCCGAGCGGGCATAGAGGTCCATCCCCGTGTAATTCGGCCGGGGCGTGATGAAACGGATCGCACCGCCCACCGATCCGCTGCCGAAGAGCGTGCCCTGCGGTCCGCGCAGCACTTCGATGCGCTCGAGATCGAACACCTGCGGATAGACGTTGCTGAGCGAGGGACTTACGCCGACCCGCGTCTGTATCGGCGTATCGTCGATGTAGACGCCGGTGGTCGGAATGCCGGACTGGGAGTCCACGCCGCGGATAGAAATGGTCGTCTGCCCCGTGCCATACACAACCGCACTCTGGCCAAAGGTGATGCCCGGCGTGATCGAGGCAACATCCGCAATGGAACGCACGCCCTGCACGTCCAGCTCCTCGCGCCCCTTGGCGACGATGCTCGCCGGCGTACGGCTGATCGCGGTCGCCTTGCGCGTGGCCGTGACGACGATCTCGCCCTGATAGTCGGTCGCCTGCGCCCCGGCGTCGTCAGCGCGTGCGCTGGCTTGCTCGGCGTGAGCGGGCGCCGTGATCGGCAGCAAGGCGCCGCACAATAGCAGAACCTTGGTTGAGAGCATGCGGCGGCTTGGCAGGTTAGCGTTCAATTCGGGTCTCCCTTTTTCCCCTTTTGCAAGGCTGACTGCCGCTCTTGCCTGGACCGGCCTGCCAAAAATGTGGGCCTCCCGCGGCAAGACCGACGGAGGCCTTGTCGTTATTCACTATATCTATGCAAGAACATATTTCAATATTAAAGCAAATGCAATCCTGCTGGGGATGGCAGGATATTGTGCGGTCTCGGCGGATGGTCTTTTCCGAGCCGTACGCCTTGCGATCCCTTCGATCGAAGGTAACAATGAGGTTGCCATGGAGGGGGAAAGTGGCATTCCGGACATTGCTACACACACGATCTGCGATTGAACGCCAGACGGTCAAAGGAGCTGAGGTTGCCCGACGATATCCAGGCGGCGTTTGAGGCAGAAACCGCGAGATTTCGCGAGGTCCTCGCAAAGGGGAGATCGACGAACCAGCTGGCGCTGTTCGATCTGCTGGTCGAGCGCTCCCGCGATCAGCGCTCGCCGAAGGAAGTCGAGATTGCCGTCGCCCTGTTCGGCAACGATGCCACGCTCGGCTCCAACACGGATTCCGGCGTCCGGGTTTACGTCCACCGCCTGCGCAAGCGGATCGACGATCATTATCAGGGCAAGGACGGGCCGCGACTGACCATCCCCAAAGGGGAATACCGAATCGTTCTGGAAGAGGTCGAGCCCACGGAACGGCGCTCGGCCCTGTCGCGCGGGCTTGCAGGCCTCTCACGCATAAACCCTGCTCTTGGCATCGGACTGTTCGTGATCGCGTGCGCGACAGCTGTGCTCATCGGCTGGAACCTCCTGTCGACGTCTCCCACGCCGGCTTCCGGCCAGCCTGATGACCGGCAGGCTCTCCTCGCGGCCTCATCGGAGCCGTTCAAGCCGCTCATCGTGGTCGGCGACAGCCTGCTCCTCGCCGAAACGCAGGATCAGCGCAGCGTCCGGCGGATGATCCTCAATCCGGCGATCCGGTCCCGCGATGATTTCGGCGCATATTTGAGAGCTAACCCGGATGCCTTCTACCAGCTCTATGACTTCGATCTGAATTTTGCGCCGATCAGCGCTATCGAGGCGGCCTGGGAGGTTCAGGGCAAGCTGGATGCCCTCCGGGCAAATGATGCGCCGGCCATCCGCATGATCGGCGTCTCCGCGCTGAGCGCTGAACTGCGTGAAACCCAGGATATCCTCTTCGTGGGCAGGCTCTCCCAGCTGGGCGTGCTGGAGCCGGAGGTCTTCTCCGGCTCGCGCTTCCGCTTGGCCGCTTATGACCGGCTGGTCGATACGGCGAACGGCCCCAGCTTTCAGGGCCAGGTCTATCCCGACGAGCGGCTCGCATCGCAAAAGGACTATGGCTATCTCGCCGTCCGGACCAGCGCGACGGGACGGCGGCTCGTCGTCCTTGGCGGGCTGGGAGACAAGGCAACAGCCGCTATTGTTGCGCTCCTCAACACCCCACACGAAATGGCGGTACTGAAGCGCAAGGTGCGCGGTGCGCGCCATTTCGAGGCAGTTTACGAGGTGGAAATCCGCAGGGGAGGCCCGGCTCAACGAAAGCTCATTGCGGCCTACCCTCTTCCCTAGGATCACCCCCGGAGCCCCTCTCTGCAACTCGGTCTTGGCGTTGTCAAAATTTTGCTTTAACGTTGAAGCAAAGGAGAACACCGATGCGAATTGCCTGTCTTGGCGGAGGGCCTGCCGGATTATATTTTGCGATTTCCGCCAAGCTTCGCGATCCGGCGCATGAAATCCATGTTTTTGAACGGAATCGCGCAGGCGAAACCTTCGGCTGGGGCGTGGTGTTTTCCGATCAGACGATGGCCAACCTCACCAGCAACGATCCGCTGAGCGCGGACGAAATGCTGCAGGAGCTGGCCCATTGGGACGACATTGAGGTGCAGGTCTCGGGCCGGTCGGTGATTTCATCAGGCCATGGCTTCATCGGCATCGGTCGCAAGCGATTGCTGGACATCCTTGCCAGCCGTGCGCGCTCGCTCGGCGTGATCCTGCACCACGAAAGCCATTTCGATGCCGATCTCGCCCGCTTCGCCGATTTTGATCTGGTCGTCGCATCGGATGGCATCAACAGTCAGATCCGCACTGCCAATGCCGAGCGGCTTGGCGCCTCGATCGAGCAGCGCACCAACAAGTTCTGCTGGCTGGGCACCACGCGCAAGTTCAACGCCTTTGCGTTTCTGTTCGAGCAGACGGACGCCGGCTGGATCTGGGCGCACGCCTATCGCTTTGACGAAACGCATTCGACATTCATCGTCGAATGCTCACCCGAGACGTGGCGGGACCTCGGCCTGGACAAGATGGAGCAGGCGCAGTCGATCGCACTGTGCGAAAAGATCTTCGCACGCCAGCTTGACGGGCATCCGCTCATCTCCAACGCCAGCCACCTGCGCGGCTCGGCAGCCTGGATCAACTTCAATCGCGTGACGTGCGAGCGCTGGTCGTTCGACAATGTCGTTCTGCTGGGCGATGCCGCGCACACGGCGCACTTCTCCATCGGCTCGGGAACCAAGCTGGCGCTTGAAGATGCCATTGCCCTGGCCGATGCGATCGATCGGCCCGGAATCGAGCAGGCGGACGTCTTACAGCAGGCGCTGACCGACTATCGCGACCTGCGCCAGATCGAGGTCCTGAAAATTCAGAACAGCGCGCGCAATTCAACCGAATGGTTTGAGACGCTGGACCGTTATATCGACTTCGAGCTTCCGCAATTCGCCTATTCGCTGATGACGCGCAGCCAGCGTGTCAGCCATGAAAATCTGCGGCTTCGGGACCCGGAATGGCTCTCAGGCGTGGAAAGCTGGTTCGCCTCGCGCGCCGGCTGCGGCAGCGCCGCGCCACGGCCGATGTTCACACCGTTCAAGCTCCGCGATCTGCACCTTGCCAACCGGGTCGTCATCCCCGCGATGCTGACCTACAGCGCAGATGCGCAAGGTCTGGCGACCCCGTTTCACGACGTGCATTATGGCGCGCGGGCGTTGGGCGGGGCCGGGCTGATCATCACCGAAACACTGGCCGTCGCACCGGAAGGTCGCGTCACGTCCGCCTGTCCGGGGCTTTATGACGATGCTCAGGTGAGCGCGTGGACGCAGATCGTCTCCTTCGCTCATCAGCACAGCAAGGCGCGTCTTTGCGCGCAGCTTGGCCATGCCGGCCCCAGAGGCGCCTGCCATGTGCCGAATGGCGCCGAGGGCATGGCCGAGAGCATGGATCGCCCGCTTGAGCATGGCTGGCCGCTCATCGCCGCCAGCGCCCGGCCATGGCAGCCCGGCGCATCCGTGCCAAAGGCCGCCAGCGAGGAGGATCTTGCGCGGATTTGCGCCCAGTTCGTCGAGGCGACGGCCCGCGCCGAACAGGCCGGGTTCGACATGATCGAGATTCACGCGGGCCATGGCTCGCTGCTCGCCAGCTTCATCTCGCCCGCGCTCAACCACCGCACCGATCGTCACGGCGGCACCCTCGAAAACCGGCTGCGCTTCGTCGTGCAGGTAACGGAAGCTGTCCGCGCGGCATGGCCTGCGGCCAAGCCATTGGCCGTGCGTATTTCCGCCACTGACTGGTTGGGCGATGAGGGCACGACCCCGGATCAGGCGGTCACGATCGCGCGGGCTCTGGCGGGCGCTGGGGCAGACATGATCGACGTGTCGGCCGGCGAGACGAGCCCGGACGCAAAGCCGGTTTACGGGCGCATGTTCCAGACTCCGCTTGCGGACCGCATTCGCAACGAGACCGGTATTCCTGTCATTGCCGTGGGCAACATCGTTGAGCCCGATCAGGTAAACAGCATCGTTACGGCAGGCCGCGCAGACCTCGTTGCGCTGGGTCGGCCGCATCTGGCCGATCCGGTCTGGACATTGCGTGCTTCGGTCGCCACGGGAGACCGCTCACAGTCCGTGCCACCAGCTTATGCTCTTGGTTTCGATCAGGCGCGCAGGCTGGCGCAGCCGAATGCAGGTCGCGGTGAGCGACCATAATAACAACAATAATAACGACGAGTGCAGGATACGCAGATGGCGTTGGTTGAATATGTCCAGCAATAACACGCTGCCCGCCGGAGCTGGCAGCCCTGAACTGCGCATGTGGGTTCGCTTGCTCGCATGCGCCAAGGTCGGCGAAAAGCTGTTGCGCCGCCGGTTTGAAGACGAGTTCGATACCACTCTGCCCCGCTTCGACGTGCTGGCTGCCCTTTTCCGTGCGCCGGAAGGCTTGCAGATGAGCGCTCTGTCCCGTGATCTGCTGGTTTCCAACGGCAATGTCACGGTGATCGTCCGGCATTTGCAGGAGCGTGGGCTGATCCTCTCCAAGACCAATCCGCGCGATGCCCGCTCGGCGATCGTGTCGCTCACGGCTGAGGGGCGCAAACATTTCCTCGAATTGGCAGAGGCGCACCATCGCTGGATTGCGGAGCTGTTTGCCGACGTCCCCCAGGACCACATCGAGCAGCTGACCAGTCTGCTGGACGAAATACGCGGCCCCATGGGAGCCAGACGCTGACCATGCCCTTCGAAACAACCACACCAGTCCGCTTCGCGCATATCGACGGGGCGGGGATCGTTTTCTATCCGCGCTATTTCGAGATGCTGAATGCCGCGGTGGAAGACTGGTTCGCGCAGCAACTCGGCGCGGATTTCCGGTCTATGCATCTTGATCGCGGCATCGGCGTTCCGACCGTCCAGCTGTCAGCGGAGTTTCTTGCGCCGAGCATGTTAGGCGAGGAATTGACGATCCGGCTTGCGCCGGAACGGATCGGCCGCAGCAGCTGCACTTTCACGATCGTATTTGTCGGGGATGGGCGGGAGCGGCTGCGCGTCAACGGCACGCTGGTCTGCATGGATCTCAAAACGCAAACGTCCGTACCTTGGCCGGCGGACATCCGCGAGCGCATGATGCAGGATCTCGTCACCATATGAAAACAGGCAGGGGGCTCACGCCACCCTGCCTGTCCCGAATTCGCTTGGCCTAAGTTTGTCTGGTTTCAACTCGTCTGGCCGCACATCTGCCGGCCAGCGACTACCCCGTCAGGCGGCAACGACGGGGTGACGCAGCGTGCCAATGCCCTCGACACAGGCCACGATCGTATCGCCGGGCCAGAGCCATTCCTGCGGATCGCGGCCCGCGCCGACGCCAGCCGGGGTGCCAGTGGCGATGATGTCACCAGGTTCCAGCGTAATGCCCTTGCTGATGTCGGCAATCAGCTCATCCACCTTGAACAGCATATACGCCGTGTTGCTGCGCTGCTTTTCAACGCCATTGACCGTCAGCCACAGGTCGAGCGTCTGCGGGTCGGGGATTTCATCGGCCGTGACGACCACCGGGCCCATCGGGCAAAAGCTGTCCTGTCCCTTGGAGTAGATCCATTGTCCGGCCCTGCGGCAGTCGCGTGCACTCATGTCGATGCAGACCGTGTAGCCAAAGACGTAGCGCAGGGCTTCGTCGCGCGAAACGCCCTTGGCGCGCGTGCCGATGATTGCGGCCAGTTCGACTTCCCAATCGAGCTGCTTCGTGATTTCCGCATTGTGCAGGATCGGCTCGTCCGGTCCGATCACGCTGGTCGGCGGCTTGGAGAAGATCACCGGCTGGCGCGGCAGCTCCGCCGAGGTGTCGAGCGATTTTGCGCTCTCCGCGACATGCTCGGTATAGTTGAGGCCGATGCCGAAGATGTTCTTGCGCGGCCGCGGGATCGGGGCGAGCAGCTTCACGTTGCTCAGCGGCACGGCGCTGCCGATGGGGAACACGCCCTTGGCGCTGCTGATCAGCGCGGAAACGGCGCTCACCGCTGACGGGCCAAGATCGATAAACTCCAGCATGGTCGAGGGCAGTGCGACGCCGCGGGATTCGCCGAAGCGGGCCACGTCAAGCACGAGATCGCCTGCAATGGCGCCGAGGCGCGCTTCGGCTTCGACCGACGCACGATAAGTCACTAGTCGCATTACAATTCCTTGGTTTCGAAATCAGGGGTTTGGAAATCAGGGGCCGGAAAATCAGGGGCTGGGTTGATCAGGCGAGAATGGGCTGGTGGCCGCCATTTTCTCCGAACGCTTCCTCGCGGTAGAGTCCCAGCGCGCGCATCACCGGCAGATCGTGGAACGCGAACAGGCAGGCATCCTCGCTGTCCGAGGCATTGGCATGTTCGTGATACATCCAAGCCGGGACGACGAAGATGTCGCGCTCCTGCCAGTCGAACCGCTGCCCGTTGATGATCGACCAGCCCTTGCCCTTGCAGCATTGGTAGACGAAGCTGCCGGTCTGGCGGTGCGCTTTCGTGCGCTCGCCGGGCCGCAGCATCTGCATGTGTGCGCCGATCGTGGACATCACCGCGCCGCCGGTATCCGGGTTCACATATTCCATGAGCACGCCGTCATAGGGCGAGCCGTCGGTCACGCGGGCGTATTTGTTCAGGGCCTCGTATGTGGGCGCCCACTCATATTTGAGCAGCGGTGAGTAGCGCTTGTTCCAGGTCGATCCCCAGGGGCGCAGGCCGGCATTCGCCCAGGTCGCGACCGAGGCATCGACAGGATGGCTGACCGCCTGGTTGAGATCGGGATGCACTTCGTAGAAATTGGCTTCGAGCGCGTTCATCAGCGGGATATCGAGGCCGTCCTGCCAGATGCAGATCGAACCGTCCTCGGCCACGCCATGTTCGTGCCAGGTGCCATTTGGCGTCAGCACGAAGTCATTGGCGCCCAGCGTCATCTTCTGGCCGTCGACATTGGTGAAGGCGCCGCTGCCTTCCATGATGAAGCGCAGGGCCGAGGCGCTGTGCCGGTGGGACGATGCGCATTCGCCCGGCTTCATCACCTGCAGCCCGGAGTAGAGCCAGCCGACCGCGGCCACCACGTCGCTGCGCCCCGGATTCTCGAGGTAGACCACCCGCCGTCCGGCTTCTTCCGGCGTCACCAGATCCAGCGCCTTCAGCACATCATCGCGCAGGTCATTGTAACGCCAAAGCATCGGCAGCGATGTCGACGCGGGCTGCCAGGGTTCGATTTTGTTGGCGACAGTCCACAGTGCGCCGGTGCCTAGTTCCGCTAGCCGCCGGTAGTACGCCACGCGCTCGGGCGTATCGATTACGTTCGCGCGACCAAGCATGTCCTCACGATAAAGATCGAAACTGGCCTCAGACACAACTGCCTCCAAAGAATCTGCTACAAGCTTAAAATAATTTGCGCCAGTGTCAAATGAAACTATACTGCGCGCACGTCCCAAGCTGCGTCCGGCGCGCGGTAAAAACAGCGCCCAAACACGAGGAAACCATGCCAGAACCCTTCACAGCAGCCGTGGTCCAAGCTGCGTCGCAGCCACAGGATTCGATGGCATCGGCACTGAAGGCGGCGGACCTGATCCGCGATGCGGCGAGCAAGGGCGCGCGGCTGATCGTCTTCCCCGAGGCGTTTCTCGGCGGCTATCCGAAAGGCGCCTCGTTCGGCACACCGGTCGGCATGCGCCGCCCCGAAGGGCGCGAAGATTATCGACGTTATCACGCCTTCGCGATCGACCTCGATGGGCCGGAAGTGTCTGCTCTGGCTGAGGCAACAGCGGAAACCGGTGCTTTCGTGGTGATCGGTGTCATTGAGCGGGATGGTGGCACGGTTTACTGCACTGCTCTTTTTCTGGACGGAGAGAACGGCCTGATCGCCAAGCACCGTAAGTTGATGCCAACGGGTGCAGAACGACTGATCTGGGGTTTTGGCGATGGCTCCACCATGCCTGTGATCGATACGCCACTGGGTCGGATCGGCGCGGTCATCTGCTGGGAAAACTACATGCCCATGCTGCGGATGGCGATGTTTGATCAGGGGATCACGCTCTACTGCGCGCCCACTGCCGACGATCGCGATACGTGGGCCAGTTCGATGCGACATGTCGCGCTGGAGGGGCGCTGTTTCGTGCTGTCGGCCTGCCAGCACATTACCCGCGGTGCTTATCCGGCCGACTATGATTGCTCGCTGGGCGACGATCCCGATACGGTGTTGCTGCGCGGCGGCAGCATGATCGTCGGCCCACTCGGAGCCGTGCTGGCTGGACCAGACTTCTCCGGTGAGACGATCCTCTACGCCACGATCGACCCGGCCGAGATCGTGCGCGGCAAATATGATTTCGACGTGACCGGCCACTATGCCCGTGCGGATATCTTCAACCTTACGGTCGATGTCGCGCCCAAGCGCGCGGTGCGACGGGCTGGGGAGGTCTGAGCGTGCAGTTCGATTTTGCCACCATGCCTGAAGGTGAGCGCTACAAGCTCATGAGTGCGGCAATCACGCCGCGGCCCATCGCTTGGCTGACCACCGTTTCGTCAGAGGGGTTGCGCAATGCCGCACCTTACAGCTTCTTCAACATGATGGGAGCGGAGCCGCCACTGGTCGCCATCGGCCTGATGCGGCGCGCAGACGGCAGCTACAAGGACAGCGCGCGAAATATCCTGGAAACCGGAGCATTCGTGGTCAATTTGGTCAGTGAAGCTGATGCTGCGACGATGAACTTCACCTGCATTGATGCGCCGCCGGAATTCGACGAATTGGACGCTGCTCAGATCGCCACATTGCCCTCGAGCCTGATTGCGCCGCCGCGCATTGCTTCCGTCCCGGTCGCAATGGAATGTCGCCTGCACCAGAGCGTCGAAGTCGGTCGAACCACGGTGGTTCTGGGCAAAGTGCTGCAATTCCATATCCGGGACGATTTGATCGACCCCGAGCGGCTGCACGTCGACACGATCGCCATGAACCTGGTCGCGCGCATGCACGGGGCGGGCTGGTACACGCGTTGTACCGATCTGTTCCAATTGAAACGACCAGTTTACGACGAGTGGCTCGAGGTGGTGAGTGCAGATCCGCAATCCTAGAGCGGATCGTTCCAGTCAGTCAGCGGGCCAATCTCCAGATCGGCAATCTTGCCATCGGCCGCCAATCCCATCCGGATTTCAACCATGCCACTGGCGTAGCGCGCCCTGTAACGGAAGACGTCTCCTCCGCACGACTGTGACCTGTCGAACAGTGCGAATTCTTCAAGAGCGCCGAGATCGGCCAGCATTCCGCCAAAAAGCACGGTCAGCTCAGTGAAATCGAGGCTAGCGAAGTTTGAGAATTCGGCCTGGCTGGCCCGGCCCGCAGCGAGCGCCTCCATTTGCGCGCGGGCTCTGGCCGTGACGTTCGGATCGGCATCATCGCGCGGGCGTGCGGGCGGTCGCACCAGAGCGGGATCGACCAGTCCCGCGACCCCACGGGCAATACGCTGCACATCAGCCCGCTCGCCATTAGCGTAGACGGCAATCGCGAGGTCACGTTCAGGATAGCGCAGGACGTAGGCCTGAAAGCCCTGCCAGCTACCGAGCTGCGTCCAGGCCTTCCCCCCGTGGGCCAGGCCGGTGGACCAGCCAGGCACATATGCACAGGTTGTGCCGTCCCTCAGGCTCGCGCGCTTGGCTAGCAGGTCCCACGATTTCGGGCTGAGCAGGCGCCGCTGCGAAACCGCCTGTGCCCAAACCGCGTAATCAAGGGCAGAAAGATAGAGCGAGCCGTCCGCCGTCGAATTGGCCGTCTGCGCAATCCACTCAGCGTTCCGGAGGCCTGCCGCACGCAATTCATAGCCTGCCGCGCGATTGCGAATAATCGCCATCTCGTTGATGCCACGCGCGGTGTTCATGCCCAGCGGCTTGAAAATGCGGCGAGACATGAACTGCGCCCAGGGCTCACCTGCGACCTCCTCGATCACGAAGCCGAGCACGATGTACCCCGCGTAGCTGAAACGCCAGCGCGTACCGGCAGGGAAGTTGATGTCCTGCGCGGCGATGATGCCGAGCAGTTCTTCGTCGGTATAGTCCGTTCGAAAGTCGCCATTCGGGGTCGCGGGCAGGCCTGATGTATGGCCGAGTAGCTGGCGGATCGTCACCTGACTCCATTTGGCTGGGGCGCTGGTGAGGTAGCGGGTCACCGAGGCGTCAAGATCGATCTTGCCATCTTCAACCAGCAGCATGATTGCCGCTGCCGTGAACTGCATGCCGGTGGCACCGACCTTGAACAGGGTATCGGCATGGACCGGGACGCCATGTTCGATATTGGCTTGCCCGAAACCCTCGACACGCGTGATGCGACCCCCGTCGACCACTGCAACCGCAACGCCGGGCGTCTTGCTGCGGTCCATTTCCGTAGCAACCAGATCGCTGACGGGGTCAGCCCACGCCGCACCAAAGGGGACAAGGGCGGCCAGAGAAAATGCAAGGCAAACTGTTTTCATGCGCGAAATGTGCAGAGGAGCCCCCGACACAACCATTGCCGAAACGGCCATATTGTTACTTGTCGCGGTCAAACAGCGACGGTGAGACACAGGTCGCATCATGGCTGGCCGGTCGGTTCCGCCTTGCCGTCAAACGGCCGATAAGGCGCGACATTGCCAGAATTGTCCCATATCCCCGCCGAGCGCAGGGGCCTGTTGAACAAGGGCGTCGCACCGACATTGACGTTCTTGATCGTCCTGACCCGGTAGAGCGCCTCAAAACCACTGCGTCGCCGGCCCGGATCAAGCCCCAGACTCTTCATCTGCGTCAGATTGCCGGCCAGCAGCGCTGCTTCCTTGAGGCCAGCCTCGCCCACACCGGCAATCACGAGCAGGCGATTGCCAGCCGGGCCAGGGCTGCTCGCCAGATAAGCGAAGTCTCTCCGCGCGATCCGTTCATCTGTGAGTACCATTCCGTCCGACTGATAACGCTGCGCGCTCGCCTGATCTGTCAGGCCATCAAAGCCGGGCTCAATCTGGAAACGGGACGCCTGTTCCAGCGGATCACGCAGCAGCGCAGGCATCCCGCTGAACAATCCGACGTAAATGATGTCAGACGACTTGAGGAGCTCCGGCGTCAATTGCGAAGCCGCAACCAGTCTGACGGACCTTTGCCGAAGCGCGGGCAGCTGGCTGAACACTGAGCGAACCGATGCCAGCGCCTCGATGGTTCCGGCGGAAACGAACTGCTGATTATAATCTACCACAGTGTGTGCCTGCGCCGGATCAAGCATCTGCAATATTGTCAGGTCTTCCCGGGTCGGCACCGACTTATCCCAGATCAGTTGCGGCGCCTCTCCTGGCGCAGACCCTGGTCCCGCAACGCTGGCAAATAGATAATAGTCGCCCGCGACAACGACGAGCGGTCGGTCGCTCTGATCAAACGCCTGCCAGACGAGCGTCTGCGCCAGCGGCGGCGCTGCCCTGTCCAGCCATTGCCAGCCGAGTGTGCCGGCGACCAGCAACACCACTGCCAGTCCCGCAAGAAGCCCAACGCGCCGCCAAGCGGCCAAGCTCGTGCCAATGCGTGGCGGCGTGGTCGATTGCCTTGCAACATCGCCATCGTCATCGCCGTCGTTCATCACACGTATGCGATACTCCCCGACAGGGATCTGCAGCTTCGGCCCCTCCTTTTCCGCAAAGACTGACTCCAGCACCTTGCGCAAGCGGTGCACATAGACGCGAACATTGGGATCCTGGCCATTCGCCATCGCACTCTCGGCGCTGAAGACATCCAGCGCGATCTGCTGTTCCGATGGCACTTCACCGACAAGGCTCTTGGCCAACAGATAATCGAACAAGCGCAGCAATCGGTCCGAGCGGCTGGCCTCGAGCGCCGCGCGCGCCGCGCCCGCTGTTTCAACAAGGCATTCATGCCGTTCATCTAAAACGGGAGAATTCACAGGATCATCAGTCCAATCCACAATCTACAAATTGCAACAATGGGCGATTTTTTCGACTTTGTCAGGCGGCATAGTACACAATGGGGTTACAGACAAAACCAGAGAAAATCCGATGATTTTTGCAGATTGCGTAACGGTTTCACAACTGTAATCGCCTTCGTATCCCATCCGCTCGCGCTTAGCTCGGTTTCATCGAAGCACACTGAATGCATGGACAGACAACCGCCCGCAAAGAGGGTGCCTCTCAAGTCCGGCGCTTGCTGCTGTACGGCGTGTTGATGGCCTGTCGGTACCAGATGGAGACGAATAGATGAAATATTTCGGAGAGATCGCTGCCACCGCCTTTACGATCGGCCTGGTTGGCGCAGCCCTGACTGGCCCTGCCCTGGCCCACCACTCTTTCGCGATGTTCGATCAGACCAAAAAGGTCAGCAAGGTCAGCGCCACGGTTGCAGAGTTCCGTTTCACCAACCCGCATTCCTTCGTTGTGGTCAATGTGGAGGAAGGGTCGCGCGTCACCCGCTACGTGCTTGAGTGCAGCAGCGTGAACATGATGCGCAAGGGCGGCTGGAAGTTCAACACGATCAAGGCGGGAGACAAGGTGGACATCATCTTTTTCCCGCTGCGCAACGGCAAGCCGGGCGGGATGCTGAACAGCATCAAGGTGCCCGACGGGCGCACGCTTGCCGGCTGGTGAACCAGTCCCTGCTCGATTGATAACAAAACGAAGTCTGGCTGAACGATAAAGGTCAGAAGGGAGAATTGGAATGCTCAGAGCAAAACTTACACTGCTCGTGGCGGCAACACTTGCGTTTGCCAGCTGCACCGCCGTGGCGGCCAACGAAGCGGCGAAGGAACCGGATATTTCGGGTGTCTGGGAACTCTATCCCGACCCGTTCGCCGGAGAAGAGCTCTCCTTCCTCGAACTCCCGGTCCCGGGCGACGGACCGAAGTTGAAAGAGCCTTATGCGAGCGCATGGAAGAAGCTCCGCACCGAACGTGACGAACTGCTCAAGGCTGGCACACCGCGAGCCGATCCCAGCACATTATGCCTTCCTGAAGGCATGCCGGCGATCATGGGTGCGATTTTCCCGCTCGAGATCCTGCAGACACCGGGCCGTGTAACCGTTCTTGCGGAATTTCTTACGCAGACACGTCGCATCTACCTCGACCGTCCGATGCCTCCAGTCGAGGAACTTAATCCTAATTACTACGGTTTCTCGACTGGTCATTGGGATGGCGACACGTTGGTGGTGACCACAAAGGGCGTGAAGGAACGCTCGAATTTCTTCGAGATCCCCTTCAGTTCGAACATGGTGATCACGGAACGAATTCGGCTCACCGGGCCGGACCTGATGGAAGACACGATAACGATCACCGATCCGGAACGCCTGCAAGAACCCTACACCTTCACCTATGGGTACAAGCGGAATCCTGACTACGTGATCGAAGAGTACTTCTGCGAACGTGAGGATCCGCTCTTCAAGGTGGGAGCGGACGGTACAGTCGAAATGAAGACTGGCGACGAAATCAAGTAACTGCATCAGGCGGCCGTCGCCTCACGGCGCGGCCCCAACGCCGGAGGCGATTGATGAACCGCAGACGTGACTTTCTGCGCCAGACCTTGGCGCTTGGCCTGACGGCGGGCGCCGCCAGCGCTGGCCTGCCGCTCCTTACCCCCCGTCTCTCTGCTGCACCTCAGGCTAACGGTATGAAGCGGCGGGGGGCGATGGCGATCGGCGGAGCACTTCCCGCTAAAGGCCCCATCTCCCGGCTCGGGGGCCTCGGCGATGGTTACAAGATGACCTTGGCCGATGATGGCCGACAGATCGTCGTGGTCAATGACGGTCCCGGCTGGGCGCCACCGCCGGCCACATTCTTCAGCACCAGACTGTGGACAGCTGACGGTCCCCCGGAGAATCCACGCTTTGCACAACTCGACGGATACCCCGTCGTCGACCGAGCCGCCCATCCTGAAGGCGCGCCGCATTATTATGGTCATGGGGTCATCGCTATTGGCCAGCACCTCTATCAGTTTCTCGCCACGCTCGATGATGCCGAAGATCGCCCGCGCCGCTGGACCGGGGCAAAGCTCATTCATTCGCCCGACGGGGGGAGCAACTGGTACAACAGCGATGGCTCCAGCCCGGTGGTCTGGGAAGACTGGAGCGCGCAATCCCGGGACAGCTTCCCCTTCTTCGACGAACCGGACGGCTGCTTTTCCCTGCTCGCCTTCCTGCAGCAGGGCCGGGCCTACGGAGCAAATCGCGACGGCTATGTTTACGGCTACGGATTGAATGGCAGCGTGGATGGACTGATGAATCAGCTGATGCTGTTTCGCGTGCCGAAGGATCGCCTGCTCAATCGCACCGCCTATCGCTTCTTCGCCGGTCGCAAGCGGAACGGTGAGGCCCATTGGTCGGCAAACATTGCCGATCGTGAGCCGGTGCACATGTTTCCACTTGGGTGGGTGAATCACGCGAATCTGTTCCCCGGCGATCTCGTGGTGGAATCCTGGCTGCCGAGCGTCGTCTGGAATGAACCGCTAGGCCTCTACATGATGGCCAGCGCCGGAATTGGATGCGCGCCGGATGGCACGGCCTTCGGCAAGCCGAGCTATCTTGGCCTTTGGGTGGCAGATCAGCCTTGGGGGCCATGGCGTCAGATTCATGAGGATCACGCCTGGGCGCCCGGCGGAACCCCGACTGCCCGTGCCTATGCTCCGCAAATCGCACCAGGCTGGATTGCGCCTGATGGCCAATCCTTCTGGCTCGTCTGGGCCGATCTGGCTGGTATCCGGGAATTCGGGCGAGACGAAGCGCTTGTCGACGCGGAGATGAGCAAGGCGCGAGATGCCAGCGAGCGCACGGTGATCGAGGCAGATATCCTGCGCCGCTACATGCCTGGCTTTGCGATGAACGCCCAGCGCTTCCACCTTCAGCCAGGCTGAGCGCGCGCCATTGACTTAGTTTATCCCTCAATATATGCAAATGCATAGATTATAGGGATACTGGCATGGCAGAACGGTCTTTCGCCAAGGAAGTCGAACATCTTCGCCTCGGCGATGGCGAAACATTCAAAGGTGAGGCCATTCTGGCGATCACCAAGGGCCTGTTGCAGGCGGGCGTTTCCTATGTCGGTGGCTACCAGGGCTCGCCGATCTCGCACCTGATGGACGTGCTATCCGATGCGCAGGACATTCTCGGCGAGCTGGGCGTCAACTTCCAGAGTTCGGCGAGTGAAGCGACGGCAGCGGCCATGCTCTCGGCCTCGGTGATGTACCCCCTGCGCGGCGCGGTGGCCTGGAAGTCGACAGTCGGAACCAATGTGGCTTCGGACGCACTTGCCAATCTTGCTTCGGGTGGCGTGACCGGCGGGGCAATGGTCATCATTGGCGAAGACTATGGCGAAGGCTCCTCGATCATGCAGGAGCGCACCCACGCCTTCGCAATGAAATCGCAGATGTGGCTGCTTGATCCCCGGCCCGATCACGGCCGGATCGTCGACTTGATCCAGAAGGGCTTCGAACTGTCCGAGGCTTCAAACACCCCGGTCATGCTCGAAGTGCGGGTCCGCACCTGCCACATGCACGGCAGCTTCGTGTGCAAGGACAATGTCCGCCCGGCCTTCACCCTGGACGATGCACTGAATACGCCGCGGCGTGATCTCCAGCGGATCGTCCTCCCTCCTGCCGCCTATGAGCATGAGCAGGAAAAGATCCACCACCGCCTGCCGGCGGCGATCAACTTCATTCGCGAGCAGGGGCTCAATGAGTTCTTCGGCCCGGAACCGGGCACGAACGAGAGCAAGGTTGGAATTATCCTGCAGGGCGGCATGTATAACAACGTGATCCGCGCACTGCAGTATCTCGGCCTGTCCGACGCTTACGGAGACACGAAGGTTCCGCTCTACGTTCTGAACGTCACCTATCCGTTGATCGATAGCGAGATTGAGGCGTTCACGCGCGGCAAGGACGCAGTCCTGATGGTTGAGGAAGGTCAGCCGGAGTATCTCGAACAGGCGCTGAATACCATCCTGCGCCGGCGCGACGTGGCGACGCGGATTCATGGCAAGGATGTCCTGCCGATGGGCGGCGACTATTCCGTCGAGGCGCTACTCAACGGGTTCGAGACGTTTTTCGAGAAAGCCGACCCGCGCGCCCTTGGCAACCGCCCACCCCGTCCCGATGCCCGGCCCGTGCTCGCCCTGCCGCCTGTGGAACGGCTCAAGTCCGTCGTTCCCGCGCGTCCGCCGGGACTGTGCACCGGATGTCCCGAGCGGCCGATCTTCGCGGCAATGAAGCTGGTGCAGGAGGATCTGGGCGACCACCATGTTTCAGCTGACATCGGCTGCCACCTGTTCTCCATCCTGCCGCCCTTCAATATCGGCACGACGACAATGGGTTTCGGTCTCGGTGGGGCGTCGGCAGCGGCGTTCAGCCGCAGCAGCGGCAAGCGCTCGATCGCGGTCATGGGCGATGGCGGCTTCTGGCACAACGGCCTGACCAGCGGGATCGGCAACGCAGTCTACAACAAGCATGACGGCGTCTTCCTGATTGTCGACAACTTCTATTCTTCGGCCACCGGCGGGCAGGACATTCTCTCGTCGCGCGCGCCAAACAAGACGCGCAAGACCAACAATCCGATCGAGAAGGCCTTACGCGGCGTCGGTGCGACCTGGATCCGCGAAGTCGATCACACCTATGACGTGGGCAAGATGAAGCGCGTGCTGACGGAGGCGCTCACCACGAAAGACGAAGGCCCCAAGATCATTATCGCCTCGTCCGAGTGCATGCTCAACAAGCAGCGCCGGGTCCGCCCAATCGAGGCAAAGGCGGTGCGAGACGGGAAGCGCGTCGTCAAACAACGGTTCGGCGTGGACGAGGATGTCTGCACGGGCGACCATGCCTGTATCCGTTTGTCCGGCTGCCCATCTCTGTCGGTCAAACATCTCGACGATCCATTGCGCGACGATCCCGTTGCCGCGATCGACAACAGCTGCGTGGGCTGCGGCAATTGCGGTGAGGTTTCCGAAGCAGCGGTGCTGTGCCCCTCCTTCTACCGCGCGGATATCATCCATAATCCCAATTGGTGGGATCGGTTCAAGGCCAGGATGGCGCTGTCCCTCATCAACTTCCTTCAGGCGCGTCGTGAGCGCGGCCGCTTCATGCTGGAAACAATATGATGCGCGATGAAACCGTCAAACTCCGCCTCGACCCGGCTGGCGAGGCCACCGAGCGCCCGATCTCGATCGCCATTGTAGCAATGGGGGGCCAAGGTGGCGGCGTTCTGACCGGCTGGATCGTCAAGCTGGCCGAAGCAGCCGGCTGGGTCGCCCAGTCGACCTCCGTGCCCGGCGTTGCGCAGCGCACCGGCGCGACCATCTATTATGTCGAGATGATGCAGCCGAGCGGCGGTCGCCTTCCGATCCTGGCCCAGATGCCCACACCGGGTGATGTCGACGTTGTTTTAGCATCCGAGTTCATTGAGGCTGGCCGCTCCATCCTGCGCGGCATCGTCACCCCTGACCGTACGACGCTGATCGCGTCGAGCCACCGGTCTCTCGCGATTGCGGAGAAGAGCGCCCCGGGCGAAGGCATTGCGGATGACAGTGCCGTGACCGAAGCGATCGGCATCACGGCCCGGCGCAGCATCATCTTCGATATGAACGCGCTTGCAACGGCCCATGGCAGCGTCATCTCCTCGGCCATGTTTGGCGCTCTGGCAGCGGCAGACGTGCTGCCGTTCCCGGTCGACGCCTATCACGCGGTGATCAAAGGCGAAGGCAAGGGGGGTTCTGCCAGCATCAAGGCCTTCGACGCAGCCTTCGCGCGGACAGAAGGCAAGACGGACGAAGCCGACGCCGATCCTGCACCGGCCGAACAGGCAACGCCGCTCCGCAGACCCATACCGCCGCGCATCGCTGGCCTGCTTGATTGCTTGCAGACCGTAATGCCGCCACAGGTCCAGCCGATGGCGCGGGCAGGCCTCGCCAAGGTCATCGATTTTCAGGATGTCGCTTACGGATCACTCTACCTGACCAAACTCGAGGAGATCCTCAGGCTGGATGTCGAGCTGGCGGGCGAAAGCAAGGACTTCGCGCTGACGTTCAATGCAGCCAAGTACCTCGCCAATGCGATGGCCTATGATGACGTAATCCGGGTCGCCGACCTCAAGACTCGTTCGACACGCCTCCAGCGGATCGGAAAGGAGATCGGCTTGGGCCCGGGCCAGCTGTTTGAAACCACCGAGTATATGCACCCGCGCATGGAGGAACTGGTCGGCCTGGCCCCGGCTCGCCTTGGCCGCTGGCTCAGGCGGCAGGATCGTCTATACGCTTGGCTCGATCGGCGGATCAGCAAGGGGCGCCGGGTCCGCACTTACTCGCCAGGCTGGTTTCTCGTGCTCTACACCATGGCCGGCCTGCGCCGCTTTCGCCGCGCGTCGCTACGCCATGCCGAAGAAGCCGCGCACCGCGACGCCTGGCTGACCCTCGCCACCAAGCTCGCCCCGCACAACTATGCGCTCGGCGTTGAAGTCGTGAAATGTCAGCGACTGATCAAGGGCTATTCCGACACCCACGCGCGCGGCCTCTCCAAATTTGACAGGGCCATGTCCGAAATCCGGCGCCTCGCGCACCGCGACGATGCTGCGGACTGGGCCCGGCGCCTGCGCGAAACGGCCGTCCGCGATGGCGAAGGGGGAGACTTTGATGGCCTGATCCAGACCATCCGTTCCGTAGCATGATTGCGCTTGCCCCCTCGTCCGCGAAACCGCATTACGCAGCGAATGTGCGGTGACTTGAAACGAGCTTGGGGATGAGGACTTGATGGTGCTCACCAAGGCAGATGAAGTTATGCCCGGCGAGGCCGAAAGCGGGCGCAATGGCGAAACCGAGGCCTGGCATGCCGTGCTGGCCATTCATGGTGCCGTGTTCAGCCGACTGAACAAGGCCTTGAACCGAGAGTTCTCCATCACGCTGGCCAAATATGATGTGCTGGCCCAGCTTTATTGCGCGCCCGAGGGGCTGACCCAGAGCGACCTCTCACGCCAGCTTAAGGTGACCGACGGCAATGTCACCGGTCTTGTTCGCCGCCTTATCGCGGACGGACTGATCTCCCGCGAGATCTCTGCCAGCGATCGGCGCGCATTCGTGGTCCAGCTCACCGAGCAGGGCAGGTCTGCCTACCTCTCCGCGAGAGAGCGGCACGACGAGCTGCTGGCGCGTTACTTCGGTGCAGTCGGGGCCGACAGGCTGCGCGAAACGCGTAATATGCTGAACCGCTTGTTGCAGGCGGTCAATCAGGCAACCAGCAGAGATTCAGAATGAGCCAGCCCATTCCGCCGCGTTCATATGATGAGCTGGAAAGCTACCTGCCATATCTCGTGAACCGGCTCGCGAACCTCGGGCAAGCGACGCAGAACCGGATGCTGCACAAGGACGGCATCAATCTCGTCACGCTGCGGGCCTTGTCGATCCTCAATATTGAGGATGGACTGACCATCAACGAGATCGCCGCGCGGACCTTTACCGAACAGTCGTCGACCAGCCGCGCGATCGAGGCAATGGCGTCCCAAGGCCTGGTTGAACGGCGAATCCCGGAACAGGATCAGCGCCGACGGGAGATCGTTCTCACCGATAAGGGGCGCGAGCAATTGTTGCAGACCTGGCCGGCAATGAACCATTATTTCGACATGCTGAACGATGGCCTGTCTGCCGCCGAACGCGACATGTGCCGCAAGGTGCTCACCCGGATGCTCGCGAATCTGACGGAATTGAACGGCTAACGATCCGTGCCCGAGGCGCTTGCAGACGAGTTGACAGGATTTAGTTTACCTATAAATATATGCTGATGCATATCCTTTTACCGATCTGGCAGAGCCGGACCTATGTAGCTGGCGACTGGCCGTGAACGACAATTCGATCTTTGAGCGCTTCTATGCGACAGCGACGCGCTGGCCGAACCATCCGTTTCTGAATATCCTGCCCGAGACTGCCGGCGTTTACGGTATTCCGGCCGGCGAGATCACTTATTCAGACATGCTGGCACGCGTTCTGGAACGCAGCGCAGCGCTTGCCACGGCCGGATATGGCGAAGGCACGAGAGTCGGCCTGCTTCTCCAGAATCGACCGGAATTCCTGGAGCTCTGGTTCGCGGCAAACAGCCTTGGTGCCTCGGTCGTGCCAATCAATCCCGATCTGCGGCGTAGCGAGCTCGAATATCTGATCGCCCATTCGGAGATGTCTGCAGCGTTCGTCGTGCCAGACCGTCTTGCAGACATGTCAGCCGCGGCGATGGCTGTCGGAAGTGTGATGGTCCCGATCACCCCGGACCAGCCCGTGCGAACCCTACTCAAAACGGGACGACCCGCATCGAATGATGCCAGTGACCGGGAAGCTGCTCTGCTCTATACGTCCGGCACGACCGGCGCGCCCAAAGGCTGCGTGCTGACGAATGAGTATTTCCTGCATTCGGGCGACTGGTATCGTGACGTGGGCGGACTGATCAGCCTGCGCGAAGGCATGGAGCGGATGCTCACGCCGCTGCCGGTGTTCCACATGAACGCCATGGCCGTGTCAGTGATGGCCATGGTCACGACAGGCGGATGCCTCACCCTCCTCGACCGGTTTCATCCATCGACATGGTGGGATTCGGTGAGGCGCAGCCAGGCGACTTGCCTGCACTATCTGGGCGTGATGCCGGCGTTGCTCATGAAGGCACCGGCCGACCCGCAGGACCGTGACCACGCGGTGCGCTTCGGTTTCGGTGCGGGCGCCTCCGCGGAACTACACGCCCCCTTTGAGCAGCGCTTCGGCTTTCCACTGATTGAGGCGTGGGCGATGACGGAAACTGGCAGCGGCGGCGTGATCAGTGCGCACCGCGAACCGCGCAAAATCGGCACCCACTGTTTCGGACGGCCCACTGAGGATGTCGAGGTCCGGATTGTCGACGACTCCGGTGCCGACGCCGACGACGGCAAGCCGGGTGAGTTATTGGTGCGCCGCGCCGGGGCCAATCCCCGCTACGGATTCTTCCGCGAGTATCTGAAAGATCCGGCGGCGACCGACGAGGCCTGGGAAGGCGGCTGGTTCCACACCGGGGACATTGTCGCTCGTGATGCGGATGGCGACCTGCACTTCGTTGATCGCAAGAAGAACGTGATCCGTCGCTCAGGCGAGAATATCGCTGCAGTTGAGGTGGAAACGATTCTGGCCAAGCACCCCGCGATCCGCCAGGTAGCAGTGGCGGCGACACCTGATCCGGTGCGTGGCGACGAGGTCGTGGCACTCGTGGTCACTGGTAGTGAGCAAGCCGAAGCCGATATCGCGGCGAACATCGCTCGCTGGGGGCTGGATGAAATGGCCTACTACAAGGTCCCGGGCTGGATCGGCTTCGTCAAGGAACTGCCGCGCACGCCCACGGAGAAAATCCTGCGCGCTGCTCTCAAGGACCTTGTGGCGCAGCAGATGGCCGCAGGCGCGCTCCATGATACACGCTCCTTCAAGAAACGGAGCTGATGAGCCGCCGCCCGGCCTCCTATGACGGCGTCGCTGTCTGCGCTCCGGTCACGGTGCCTTATGTCCGGTTCTCGCCGGAAGATGCGCACTGGTGGGCTGGTCGGGCGTTGCGGCTTCTCGCGCAGCATGCCCAAATCACGCCTGCGGATATTGACGGATTTTGCTTCTCCAGCTTTTCTGCCGGCCCTGATACAGCCGTCGGGCTGACCCAGCATCTGGGCCTTTCACCCCGCTGGCTGGATCATATCCCAACCGGCGGCGCCAGCGGCGTGATGGCGTTGCGCCGCGCCGCACGCGCAGTGCAGTGCGGTGATGCAGAGATCGTCGTCTGCCTGGCTGCCGATACCAACCATATCGACAGCTTTCGTCGTAGCCTCGCAAGCTTTTCGCGATTCTCTCGGGATGCCGTCTATCCTTATGGATATGGCGGCCCGAATGCCACTTTCGCGCTCATTACCGACGCATATATGCGCCGCTTCGGTATCACGCGCGCCGATTTCGGCAAGCTGTGCGTCGCCCAGCGCGCGAATGCTGGGTCGAACCCGCTGGCTCTGCAACGCAAGCCCCTCACGCTTGAAGCCTATCTGGCAGCGCGACCGATCGCGGACCCTGTCCACCTGTTCGATTGCGTGATGCCCTGCGCCGGGGCCGAAGCCTTCATCGTCACCACGCCGGAGATTGCTGCCCAGCGCGGGCTGGCGGCAGCCACGATCATGGCGACTATCGAGCGTCACAACGCTCTCCCTGGAGATCCCGTGCAGTTTCGCGGGGGATGGGCAATGGACATCGACGGATTTTGGGATGCTGCAGGCATCGCGCCCACTGATATCGACACGCTGCAGGTCTATGATGATTATCCGGTCATCGTAGCGATGCAGCTTGAGGATTTGGGCTTCTGCCGCAAGGGGGAAGCCGCACAATTCATCCGCAAGACCAGCTTCGACATTGCTGGCGATCTGCCGCTCAATACCAATGGCGGCCAGCTTTCTGCTGGGCAGGCGGGTGCGGCCGGCGGCTTCCAGAACGTGACCGAGGGTCTGCGCCAGATCATTGGACAACCGCTCGGCGCACAAGTGCCGGGCGCTGAGATATCGCTCGTCTCCGGATTCGGGCTGGTCAATTATGATCGTGGTGTGTGCACCGGCGCCGCTGCCTTGAAGGCCCTGCGATGACAGAGCGCGCACCCCGAGAAAGACGCGATCCGCTGGCTCGCAAGAAAGCGCGGCACACGCCGCCATCGGCGCGCAGCCGGGCTATGCACGCCATGTCCGCTCGCGCCGCGATGGGCCGCTTCGTGCTACAAGTCTGCACAAAGTGTGGCACGGCGACCTATCCCCCGCGTGATGCCTGCCCAGCCTGCTGGGGCGAGCTCGTCTGGCAGGATTGCAAAAGTGGCGGTCAGTTGCTGGCCAACACCATAATCCACGCCACGACCGATCTCTATTTCCGCGATCATCTGCCCTGGCGCATGGGCACCGTGGCGCTTGATGCGGGGCCGGTGGCGCTGGTTCATCTGCACCGCGACCTCGCCCCGGAGGACCGGGTCGAAGTTCGCCTCATGCTCGACAGGGGCGGAAATGCCGCCCTCTTCGCGCTCCCGCCTGATAGGGGTTTCGACATGACCGATCCGCAACTGCGCGAGTTCATCGTGCCCGTGCAAGGCAAGACCGTGCTCGTCACCGATGCTCACAGCGCTATCGGCCTCGCTGTGGTCAAGGCGCTGCACGATACCGGCGCAGGGCTGATCGTCGCGGGCATGCTACCACCCGCCCGCCTCGCTGACGCCGATCATCCCGTGCTGCGCCTGCTCGGCGTGCAAGTGGTGCCACTCGACAGCAGCGATCAGGTCAGCTTGTCTGAGGCGCTCAGCAAGATTGGCGGGCCGCTCGACATCGTCATCAACACCGCGCGCCATGTGCGCAGCGGAGGCGTGAGTGGGGGGACGAATATCGTCGAGCAGCGCCGCGCGTTCGAAGTCGCGGCGATTGGCCTCACGCGGCTAGCGCAAAGCTGCGGCCCGATGCTGGCTGGCCGACCGCACGGCGCCTTCGTGGACGTTATCTCCAGTGATGCACTGACCGGCTCCGCAGGCCATGCAGGCTTCGCCGCAGCCGAGGCAGCACGTCTTTCGCTTCTGCAGGCCTTCCGCCACGAAATGCGGGAAACGGGCGTACGTGTGCTGTCGGTCTTCACCGGCCCGGTTGAGGATGAGCATCACCAAAGCGTACCGCCGCCAAAAGTAGCCCCGGCCCGGCTTGCAACCGCCATTATCGAAGCCCTGCAACAGGGACGCGAACAAACCTGCGTTGGAGATGTGGCCAGCGACGCGATGACGCGCTGGCTAGCTGACCCGGCGCTCTATGCAAGGGAGAAGAACCTGTGACTGTCACCGCCAATCAGGCACTCTCCGCGATGCTTGCCGGCATTGCCGGCGGCACGATCCGTGCGATCGACCTGACCAACATCTTGTCCAGCGATTTTCCGGTTATCGTCCTGCCATCCGAGTTCGGCCAGTGCGAACCGTTCCGGATGGAAACGGTCTCCCGCTACGATGCCAATGGTCCGGCATGGTACTGGAACAATATTTCCATGAACGAGCATACCGGAACCCATTTCGATGCTCCGGCCCATTGGGTCACGGGGCGAGACGTTGCCAACGGGACAGTCGATGCCATCCCGCCGGAGGACTTCCTTCATCCCGCGGTCGTGATCGACATCACGCGTGAAGCTGCCGAAGATGAGGACTTCATCGTCACGCGCGGCTTTCTGGAAGCTTGGGAAGCTGCCAACGGCCCGATTCCTTCGCGCCACTGGATCCTGCTGCGTTCGGATTGGTCGAAGCGGGTCGGCACCCTGTCCTACCTCAATCTCAAGGACGACGGCGCCCATTCACCCGGGCCGGATGCTGACGCCATGCGCTTTCTGGTCCATGAGCGCGATTGCGTCGGACTGGGCGTCGAGACGGTGGGGACCGATGCCGGGCAGGCGAGCTTGTTCGACGAACCGCTCCCGGCGCATTCAATTCTCCACGGCAACGGGCGCTACGGCTTGCAGTGCCTCACCGGTCTCGATCAGTTGCCGGTCTTCGGCTCGGTCATCATCGCCATGCCGCTCAAGATCAAGGGCGGTTCGGGCAGCCCATTGCGCGTGATGGCCCTGGCCCCGGCGGGCTCGGATTGATTACGTCAAAGACAGCATACAGGCCAAGGTTGGCCGAAAATACAAACTAGTACGCCACCAGCGCAATACCGACAGGCGAATGAATCGTCATTGATCGGATTGGAGCAACACAACGCGTACGGTAAGGTGAGGATGGCGCAGAAAGCATGAGCACGCGCGTACATGACGCACAGTCCCAAGGCGGACTGCTGAGCGGTGTCCTGGGCACCGGCGATATCATCTTCATGATTCTTGCCTGCGCCGCGCCGATGGGCGTGTTGGCCGGAATTATCCCCCTCGCGCTGGCCTTCGGCAATGGTGCGGGCGTGCCCGGAACCCAGCTGGTCGTTTGCCTCATCATGATGCTGTTCGCGATGGGCTATGTCCGCATGATCCCGCACGTGCGCAACGCCGGCGCCTTCTATGCCTACATCGCGCTCAGCATGAACAAGGAAGCCGGCATCGCCGCTGCTTATGTCGCGGTGACAGCCTACATCTGCGCTGCAGCGTCCGTGCTCGGAGCTATGGCCTATTTCGCGTCCGACCTGCTGCAAAGTGCCTTCGATCTATCGACTCGTTGGGAGATCTGGGCGGGGCTCGGCATCCTGGCCATTGCCTGGCTCGGCTATCACAAGATCACTCTGGCAGCCAAAGTGCTGGCCGTGGCCCTGCTCCTCGAAGTCGGGCTTATCCTGCTGATCGACGCCCTCATCCTCTACAATGTCGGATTCTCCGGCCTCGATTTCTCAAGTTTCACACCAGATACGATCCTCGCGCCCGGACTGGGCATTGCCCTGATCTACGCCATAAACGGCTGCATCGGCTTCGAGGCCACGGCCATCTATCAGGAAGAAGCGCGTGATCGCAAAAAGACGATTCCACGGGCCACCTATGGCGCGGTGATCGTGCTGGGCACCTTCTATGTGCTGTCATCCTGGTGCCTGGTGCTGGCCCTCTCCCCTGAGAAGGCGCAAGAGATTGCCGCAGCCGATCCCGGGCGGCTGGTGACCGGAATCGCGATGGAATATCTCGGCCAATTCGGTCGCGATGCACTCAACCTGCTGACAGTAACGAGTCTGTTCGCTGCGGCGCTCGGGTTCTTCAACAATATTTCCCGCTACTTGTTTGCGCTCTCTCGAGATGGCCTTATGCCGGCGGTGCTCGGCCGCATCCACGTCCGCCACGGATCGCCCTATGCCGCCTGCCTGCTGCTGACGGTCGTCCTGACCGTCATCATCGGCCTCTTCGCTTTGGCCGGCCTCGATCCGTTGCTCAGTCTCGTCACCAGCCTTTCGTCGATGGGTGCGGTGGGTCTGGAAATCCTGCTCGCCACCACATCGCTCTCCATCCCGTTCTATTTTGCGCGGAGAGGCGAAATCTCGTTCGGCACATTCTGGGCGCCCCTCTCGGCGGGCATTGCCATCGCCGTGATGACCTATCTGTCGCTGGCAAATTACTCGGCCTTGACCGGCACAGACATCGCCCTGGTCAACCGCCTACCGTTCATCTTCCTTGGCCTTGTGGCAATCGGCTTGCTGCACGGGCTTTGGCTGCGCAAGTACCGCCCTCTCACCTACGCCCAGGTCGGCTCTACTCACGTCGAGGGAGAGCTTCCTCCTCCTCCTCCGATGTCTGAGCCGGGCCCTAACGGCGTAGCAACCCAGCTTGGATAACGCCATGTCCCACCACACTGCCTCCATCGCCGGGATCCCGGCAATCACGCTCCCCAGCGGACGGCTTTTGCTGGACGGCGAACTGGTCGAGCCATGCAACCCGGCTCGGACCATCGATGCGATCGATCCGACAACCGGCACCCGGATCATGTCGTTCCCGGCCTGCGGCCGCGAGGACGTCGAGCGGGCGGTTCAATCCGCTCATCGCTGTTTCGAAAGCAAGGCGTGGCAAGGGATGCGTCCGCTCGATCGAGGGCGGTTGCTGGAAAACCTCGCGTTGCTGGTCGAACGTCACCGCGATGACCTTGCCGCTCTCGAATCGCTCGACAGCGGCAAGCTTCTTGCCGTGACCAGCGCGATCGATCTTCAATTCACGATTGACGGATTGCGCTACTTCGCGGGCTGGGCGTCCAAGATCAACGGCGAGTATGTGACCCACAACCCGCTGGTGCCCGAAAATGCCGTTTACCGCGCCTACACCCAGCGTCGCCCGATTGGCGTCACCGGCGGGATTACGCCGTGGAATTTTCCGATCGGCCAGGCGATTCAGAAAATCGCTCCGGCAATAGCGTTCGGCTGCACGGTCGTTCTCAAACCGTCCGAGGAAAGTTCACTCACCGCGCTGCGGCTGGGCGAATTGATCGCGGAGGCGGGCTTCCCCGCCGGTGCCGTCAATATCGTCACCGGATATGGGGCCGATGCCGGCACCGCGCTGGTTGAACACCCGCTGGTTCGCAAGATCGCGTTCACCGGATCGACGGCAACGGGCCAGAGCATTCTGGCGGCATCTGCCGCGACAATGAAGCGCGTCACGCTGGAGCTGGGCGGCAAGTCGCCGACGATCATTCTGGCCGATGCCGACCTCGATCGCGCCATTCCCGGCGCCGCCGCCGCAATTTTCTCGAACTCGGGCCAGATCTGCACCGCCGGCTCCCGCTTGCTGGTGGAAGATGCGGTCTATGACCGGGTTATGGACGGCGTGGCGCAGATCGCCAGTGCGCTGCGGCTTGGCTCTCCGTTCGATCAGGCAACGCAGATCGGCCCTCTCATCTCGATGCGGCAGCGCGAACGCGTGAGCAGTCTGGTCGATGCGGGCGTCGCCGAGGGAGCCCAGATCGTTGCGGGTGGCACAGCGGGCGAGGGCGCCGGCTGGCATTACCGCCCAACCGTGCTGGCAAACGTCACGCCTGACATGACCGTGATGCGGGAGGAAATCTTCGGGCCGGTCGTCTGCGCGACACGCATTACCGATCGCGCCCAGATCGTGCCGCTAGCCAATGACACGCCCTTCGGCCTCGCCGCCAGCATCTGGACCCGCAATCTTGACCATGCTCATCTGCTGGCAGAGCGGATCGAAGCTGGAACGGTGTGGCTGAACACGCACAATGTGCTCGATCTTGCCATGCCGTTCGGGGGCAGCAAGTTGTCCGGTCTCGGCCGCGAGTTCGGCAGCGAGGCTGTCCATGCCTTCACTGAACCCAAGGCGGTCTGCATGCGGCTTGAGGGCGCCGACGACTTCGGCTGACCGGGTTCTGGAGATGACCCGACATCCGCGTTCGCAACCACGTCGGCTGCGGCACGCGCTGAGTCAGAAGCGATCCAGTCGATAAGGGGTCGGGTCGATGGCGGGCGTCTTGCCCATCACCAGATCCGCGGTCAGCTCGCCTGCGGCAGGTCCCGTTCCGAAGCCGTGACCGGAAAAGCCGGTCGCCAACGTCAGATTGGGCAAGCGAGCCACCGAGCCGATCACCGGCATCGAATCCGGCGTCACGTCGATCATCCCGCCCCATTCCTGCGCGATCCTGGCCTTGGCGAACACCGGCCAGGCCGCGATGAGGTTGCGCATCGCTTCCTCATTGAGCGCATGATTGACGGGCGGATCCATTGTGCGGATCTTCTCGAAGGGCGAGGTCTGGTCCGCCTTCCAGCGACGCGGCAAAGCCAGGTCTGCGAAAAACTCACGTCCCAACGACACGCGCAAATTGCGCCACTGCGCAATCAACGTAGGCAGATAGTCCATGCCGATGAGGAGGTGATCCAGCGTCAGTGGCGCAAACAAGGCACCTCGCTGGGTGATGGTATAGCCGCCATCCAGCCGCTTGCGGAAGGAGAAGTCAGCGCCACCTACGGCGCAATCGGTTGGCCCGTCCATCGGCTCGGTGCGCAGCACCGCAGCGACGAGCGGCAGGGTCAAAAGCTTCACGCCATGATTGGCCAGGAAACGGCGCGACCAGACGCCACCGGCCAGCACCACTTGCGAACAGCGGATTTCCCCTTGCTCGGTCACCACCCCGCAGACCGCACCGCCCGATGTCTCCAGCGTACGGACCGCGCAGTTCTCGACGATCACGGCCCCCTTTGCCATCGCAGCCTTGGCGATCGCGCTCGATGCCAGCGTCGGCTCGGCCCGGCCATCGGACGGGGTCACGATCCCACCCACCCATGTACCGGTGCTGCCGGGCACAAGCTCCGCGATCTGCCCGGGCGTCAACATGCGCGAATCCAGCCCGGAGCCCTTCACCGTCTCCAGCCAGCTCTCATAAACAGCGAGCTCCTTGTCCGTGCGTGCGACATAAGCGATGCCAGCCTGGCGGAAGCCGCAATCATCGCCGGTCCGCTGCGGCATCTGGGACCAGAGCCGCTCGGCCGCCTGCGCCATCGGCAGATCGACAGGCGGACGCATCACTTTGCGCACCCAGCCAAGGTTGCGCGACGATTGCTCACCCGCGATGCGCCCCTTCTCGATCACCACGACAGGCACGCCCCGTTCAGCAAGGCACAGGGCGGTCGACAGCCCGACAATGCCCCCGCCGATCACCACGACAGTGGTTTCCTTCGGCAGCACGGCGGAGGTTTCGACGGGAACGATCGTGGGAGCCATAAAACAGGACCTTATAAAAGGACGTAAGCGGCCAGCATGCCGCCGCAACTACAGCGAGATAAGCAGCTCCTTGACCGCGGCTTTGGACACGCCGCGAATGGCGATGACATCGATCTCGACCTTGTACTGGGCCGAGCCCAGCGGCGGGCAAGTCATGGTCAGCGTCGGATTGATGCCGCGCATGCGATTCCCGTAGGTTTCCATGATCGTTTCGATGTCTTCCGGAAACTGGACGAAGACACGGGCTGACACCACGTCCTCCAACACCGCATCGACTGCGGCCAGTGCTGAAGCAATGTTGTCGAGCACCTGATTGGTCTGCTCGGCCAGATCCTCGGGGATCAGCTTGGTGCGTGGATTGCGCCCGGCAGTGTTGGAGACGAAGATCATGTTGTCCACAGCGACAAGCCGCGAATAAGAGCCATGTTCCTCAAACTTGTTGCCGGTTTTTACCTTGATGACGTCTGGCATGGGGCCTCGCTGGTGAAATGGGAGGGGGTTCGAGAGTTAAGGGAGGTACGGGCTATCTGAGCGCCGGCACGTCCCAGAGGTTCAGTTTGACGCCGATGTCGTTCGCGATTGCATTGCGATAGACCATGGTGCCCCAGGCGACGTCCTCGACTGCCATGCCGCCGACGGAGAGGATGATGATCTCATCATCGTTGCGCCGCGCCGGAGCGTCGCCCGAAACGATCGCCCCGAGATCCTCAAGCGCGTCGCGCGATAGCTTGCCTTCCTCGACCAGGTCGAAGTAGCGCACGCCCACCGCTGGCACATGGTTGTGACGCGGCGCCGGCAATTCCTCGAGATAGGCCTCGTAAAGCCCCGTGAAATCCAGAACCTTGCGGATATCGGGCGCCTGCATGCCTTCGTCTATGTTGCACGGGGCCGGCATCGAAAGGAACGTGCCGGGCCGCACCCATTCGCGGCGCACGGTTGGGTATTTCGATGGATCGCCGGTCGCGACGGAGGCGCAGAAGGTGGCGATATCCGAATCGCGCACGACCTCTTCGTCCGTTTCGACCACGCGCACCGTCGTGATTTGCGGGTAGGTTTCCGCAATCCATGCCTTGAACGCGTCCAGATTGGCTTGCCCCCGCCCCCTGATCTTGACCGTATCGATCAACGGGCAGGCGCCCATGAACGCGGCGAGCGAGGTACGGGCCATGACGCCCGGCCCGACGATGCCGACGACACGGGAATCCTTGCGCGCCAGATAGCGCGCGCCGACACCCGGTACGGCGCCCGTGCGATAGGCCGAAAGCAGATTTGCCGACATCAGTGCCAGTGGCGCGCCGGTATCGGCATCGTTCAGGATGAAAGTGAGGATCGAGCGCGGCAAGTCCTTGTCGCGGTTTTCCGTGTTGGAGCCGTACCACTTCATGCCGGCTGTCCGGAATGACCCGCCGAGATACGCGGGCATCGCCATGAAACGGCGGTCAGTGGTCGGTTTCGGCATATCCGGAAACGGCGAATTCTCGGGGAACATGATGATCGCGCCGTGGGAATTATTGTTGCCGCCGGCCATGCGGTAGTCGCCGACATGGAGCAGGCGGAACATTTCCTCCATGGCGTCGACACACTGGGCCATGTCGGTGACACCGGCCCGGATCATGTCCGGCTCCGACAGATAGATGAAGTCGATCCGGGGGAGCGCCGCCAGACGCTGCGCCGCCACCTTGTCATTTTCGGACAGCCCTGCCCGCTTCTCCATGGAAGGAGCCATCAGGCTATCCCCGTTTGTCTTCTGCACAGGCACCTCTCTCTTCGCCGGCGGCACCGACGATTGTGTTTCGTCGCACCCCGGCAATCGTCCTTGCGGTTTCGACGGCCCCACTCCGCGAGTAAATTGCATCTAGGGATTGACCGTTTGCATAATCGGCCATTAGCTTCGTCCGATTATGGCCAGTCCCCACTCTCCACTACCGGAAAGTCAGTCTGCAAGGAGCGGATCGGGAACCATCCGGCTGCTCTTTCTGAAAGCCCTGCTCGATGCTCTGGCGGATGTCGGGAAGCGGATCGACCCGCTGCTGCGCGAGCACGGCATGTTCCGCTCGCAGATCGACACGCCTTATGATTTCGTGCCGCTCCACCGCTATGTCGCACTGGTCGAGCAGGCCGCGCGGAAGTTCCATCGCCCCTATCTGGGCGTCGAAATGGGCGCGACGTTCGGGCTGGCTGAAATGGGACCGTTCTACGCGCTGCTGCGAGCGTCAGGCACCTTGCGCGGTGCGCTCAACTATCTGGCGCTGTTCCAGTCGCGCTTGCAAAGTCGCACCCTGTTCGACAGCCGGATCGACGTCGACACCTCGACCTATTCCTACCGCATTGAGGATGAAGGGGTCTGGCCGCGGCTGCAGGATTCCGAGTTCGCGATGTCGGGCTATGTCAATCTGGCTCGCCAGCTCACGTCGCCCAAATGGGCGCCTGTCGCCGTGCATTTCGAGCATTCGATCAATGGCCGCGAGGAGCGTCTGTCCCAGTATTTTCGCGCGCCGGTGCTGGGCAACCAGCTGGCCAATGCGCTGGTGATCCGCAATGAGGATCTGGATCAGAGCTTCGCCAGCGCAATCCCCTCTGAAGATGCAAAACTGCGCACCATTCTCGAATGGCACCTGCTCGATCTGATGGGTCCGGAGTCCACGCCAAGCGAGAGCTTCGTCTCGCTGACCAGGGATGTCATCGCGCGCTGGCTGGGCCGCACACATGTGGATTGCGCCACTGTCGCCGCCGAGCTCAAACTGTCAGAACGCTCATTGCGGCGACGGTTGACCGAGGAAGGCACGTCTTTCCGAGAGCTCTTGCAGGATGCGCGCAAGGAGCGGGCGCAGACCATCCTCTCCAAGCCCGGCGTCTCGCTTGCGGTCGCGGCCGAGCAGCTTGGTTACTCGGACACAGCGGCCTTTTCCCGTGCCTTCAAGGAATGGACCGGCGTTTCACCGGGACGCTTCCTGCGCAAGCCTGAGGGGAAGACGTCCCTACCCGCTTGAGGCTTCGGTTGATCAGAAGTCGGCGGGGTTTGCGATCGGCTGCACCCGGTCGGCGTCCTCGGCGAGGAGATAGCCTTGAGCGATCGATGCCTTCTTGGCGGCCTCAAACGCTTCCGCATAGTTGCGGTAAGAGCCGTACAGACGCCGCAGACTTGAGGCGGAGAGCGGCGTTTTAGTATCGTACACCATCCCGCAGCCGGTTTCCTGCTCTGTCAGATAGGTCGCAGCCGGCACGGAGATCCAGGGCGGACGCACCCCGCCGATCATGTTTCCACTCTGCGTGTCACGCACTACCGCGCGCCCTTGGCGAGCGACGCGGGGGGCCTTGGGCATTGGCGTGCCGGTGCGCACCCAGCGATCCATGCCATCGAGCAGAGCTGCGGCAATCACTTCGCTCGGCTCGTCATACAGCAGTCCGCAACGTGGATCATCCGCCCGGCCGACATCGGCAGGCTCGAGTTCGCGATGGTCGGTGCCCAGATCGGCCTTGCGCAAATGCGGTACACCCAGAACCTCATAATAACGCAGCATCGGCCGGTCGGTGTCTGGGGGAAGCGCAATGCCTTCCTGCACGTCGTGCATCAACTCCGACTGGCTGTACACCGTGACGAACGGCGCATCGTCCGGCATGCGGCGCGGCACCCGGATGACATCGCCGCCAACTTCACCGAAGGCCATCTTCCCAGTCATATAGGCGTCGATCAACGGACGCCCGTCCGGCATCCGCCAGCTCTGATGGCGTCCCTGATCCAGATAATCCATCCACACCTGCGCCGTTACGGCCCAACTGTTGACATAGACCCGCTGGACTCTCAGCCCGCCCAACGGCCCATCCTCGAGGTTGGACTTGAGCAGCAGCGCCAGTTGCGCACCGATTGCCTGCGACTGCGGAACGAACGGATCTGGCGCATCGCCACGCCGGAACCGTTCCGGATCATAATAGGTGCCGAGCGGTGCGTAGCGCGCATAATCGAACCGCCGCATGAAATCGAAATTGACGAGCGGCCTGTAGAGCGCGTTCGGATCCTGCCCACCGTCACCGGCATCGGCTGGCTCGGACGGCAGCTTCGGGTCCTCTCGTGGCGCATTGATGTTCAGCGTGTAGCCGACATAGGCATAGCCCTCGCGCAACAGATACTCGCGCGTCAGAATCCATCCGGCGGCGCGTTCGCCGAACCAGCTGAACGGCTCGATCACGACGGTCCCGTTGAAACGCGCGGGGTCGGACGGTCGACGGATCAGAATGCGCGTGATGTAGGGGGCGTCGAACAAGGCCTCCCCGGCAGCGGTAATCGCGGGACCTGACCCGGAAAGATAGTATTCCTCCTCCACATAGCCGGCACTGGCGAGATCGCTATATTCGGTCCCCGCCCGCAAGGCCGATGACAGCGGCAACTGCGACGAGGGCGGAAGCGGCGACACCGACGGCATGTTCGGCACCTCGGCCCGCGCAATTGCGATCATGGCGAAAGTCACCAGCCCCGTTGTCAGCCCTCTAATAAATGGGGAGGTTAATCCGGACATGCCCTGTCGCCTCGTTCGCTGTGCACTGCCGGAATGGCATTCACACCCATCATGAAAAACGGACCACCCGCGCATTGCGGAAACCGCGCGGGTGGCCCAGGGACGCCGAGCTGAAGGGAGAGGACGGTCGGCGTCGAGGTCGCCAAGCCCGGAACGCACGGGGCTCGGGTCGGAAAGATCAGAAAAAGAGATCAAGCGTGAAGCCGATCCAGCGCCCCAGGAAGATGACAGCCGTCCACAGGATCAACGACATCACGCCGGCAAACCGGGCCGCTGCGGGCGGCGGCATGTCTTCATCCCAGATGGCGATTCTGCGGTAAGTGGTCGAGTGGAACCACATCATGTTGAGGCCCGCGATGGCGATCGCCACGAGCTTGAGCAGAAATTGCGTGTTGTTCGCATAGGCAACGGCATTCGAGAGGAACATCAGGGCGCCCGTGACGACGGCGAGGACGAACGCGACCCAGGTATAGGGCAGCAGCTCCGTGACCATGCGCTGGGCGCTGCCACGATAGGAGGCGAAACCCACCAGCCGCAGGTCGACGATCAGGATCGTCCCGAACACGAGCGCGACGGCAAGGACGTGCAGCGATTCGATGACCGGGAAGGCGTTCACATTCTCGCGAATGGAAGCGGACAAAGAAAGGTCATAGATTTGCTGAAGAATGGCTTGATCGATCATGGCTAAACTCTTCCGAATATCAGATGGACGGCGGCCTCAGCCGCGCTGGAAACGGTCAAACGTAAGCGATGAAGCGACCGCAGAAGATCACGAGGCACCAGACGACCAGCATCAGCCAGGCCAACGCCTTCGACGCTTCGGCAGGGCTCGTCTCCCCTTCCTGTACCGGGCTGGCAACCAGCAGCGACTTGCGGGCCTGCAGGGTGACGAGACTGGCGCCGGCCACCAGCGCCATCTTGGTCAGGAACACGGTGTTCGTCAGCGTTCGCCCAGGCTCCGCGACGACGAGGACTACGCCGGTCAGCAGAAGGACAAGCAGCGCCCAGCGCATCCACGGGAGAAATCGCCGCATAACGTCCCCGACGGGTCGATCGACCGCAAGCACGCCGGCAAAGCGCAATTCCGTGACGAGCGCAGAACCGACCAGAACGGCGATGGCGAGGATGTGAATGCTCTGAAGGTTCGGGATGATCCAGCTGGTCTCCCGGATCGCCGTCGAGACCGGCGTGGCATAAAGCCAGTCGCCAAAATCCACCATTGACATCGATATAATCCCCTCTGCTTGGTTCCGGCCGCTCAGAGTTCTGGCGGCAATTCGATGCACCAAGGTCTACCGGCACGCAGGGCGGTTCCAAGGTTCGAAACGGTTCGATACCGGTACAGATCACGGCTTTGCGGATGAACGTCGTCCCGGAGGCCCCCGCACTCGTCAGCGGCGGCTCGCGAAGGAACGTCCTGTCATCCGGTCACAAGACATCTCAGTGGCGATCTTGTGCCCTTTCTGCCGACCCGGTCGTTGGGCAATACGCGTCTGATCTGACGCCGACGACGAAAGCGGTACGCGTCTGCTCCCTGGTAAGCCGACGCCGGACTGACAGGGATGGCCCAGCCTCAGCGAGAGCGACGAAACGGCCTGTAACCTTCATGTAACCTGTCCGTCACCGCTAATTGTTTCCGCGCGGCTGCAAAGGCCTCCACAGTGTTCCCGAGCAGCCGATTGGTGCTGACCAGCCGGAACGAGAGAGGGAAAGCCAATGAAGCAATTCCGGACGACAGCCGCAGCGACGATGACGATCCTGTCCCTGCTCGGCTGCGCCGAACAGGACAAGACGGAAAAGGCCGACGTCAAGGCGCAGATGGCTCAGCACGTGCAGCCGACAGCCCAGGTCTACTGGGAGGCGGTTCAGTATATCAGTGATGAACAAGGCGCGCGCGAGATCGTCCCAACAACAGATGAGGAGTGGAACCGGACCGTCGAGGCAGCCCGTACACTCAGGACACTGGCCGAAACCCTGAAACAGCCTGAATACGCCGCCGACCGGGGAACGGACTGGCAGGACTTCGCTCAAGGGATGGTCGAAGCATCGAGTATGGCGGAAGCGGCCGCGCGATCCCGTCAGCCCGACAAGGTGCTTGAGGCGGGCGGTGTGCTCTACAACGTCTGCAGCGCCTGCCATGAAGTCTATCTGACCAACCCGGTGCGATTGGCGCCAGACCTCCACAACGAGACCGGGCAGTAAAGTTGAAAGGTCACGTCATCGTGCGGGCCAGCGCTGCGGCCCTCCTGCTGATCTGGGCGCAGGTTGCGCTAGCGCATGACGTCGCGCAGGGCGACCGCGCCTTCGTCGCCGCGACGCAGGGGCCGGCTATCATGCCCTTCCTGTACCTGGGCGCGAAGCACATGGTCACCGGATATGATCATATCCTGTACCTGATCGGCGTGGTCATGTTTCTGTTCCGGCTGCGCGATGTTCTGCTCTACGTTTCGATCTTCACCATCGGCCATTCGCTCACACTGATGCTCGGTGTTCTGTTCGAGACTGGCGCCAACAGCCACATCGTGGATGCGATCATCGGCCTGTCGATCGTCTACAAGGGCATCGAGAACCTGGGACTGCTGCGTCGGCTTGGCTGGACGGTCGATCCCCGTCTGGCGGTTCTGGTCTTCGGCCTGTGTCACGGACTAGGCCTTGCAACCAAGCTGCTGGACCTTTCGATCGCTGCCGATGGCCGGTTGATCAATCTGCTGAGCTTCAATCTGGGTGTCGAGCTCGGTCAGATCATAGCCCTGTTCTTCGTAGTCTGCCTGCTCAACCTCGTGCGCAGCAGCCCCGGGTTCGCCGCGAAAGCCGCCGTCGCGAACTGGGCCCTCGTGGCTGGCGGCGCGGGCATCATGTTTCATCAAACCCTGGAGTATCTGGCATCATGAGCGATGAACCGGCTGGCGGCCCGAACCGCCGCAAGACTGTATTGCTGGGCGCGATGGCCGCAGTCGCCTTGACCGCCATCGGTGTGATCTTTGTTCTTCCCGCGGAACTGGGCATCGATCCGACCGGTCTGGGCAAGCAGAGCGGCCTGACCGAGATGGCCAACCCGCAAGCCGGCGAGGCCCTTGAGCGTGGCCGGAAACGCACTGGCGTGCTGACCCCCAGTCAGACCGCTCCAGCCGCGGAGCCGGGTGCGAGCGATCACTGGACCTATGTGCTCGGCCCCTATGAGGAAGTTGAACTCAAGTACACGCTCGACAAAGGTGGCGCGATTGCATTTGCATGGCGTGCTGACGGATCGCTCAATTACGACATGCATGCGCACCCCTTTGAGGGCGGCGAGGCGCTGACCGAAAGCTATGCGGTCGCCAAAGGTGACAGCCAAAGCGGGCGTTATGTCGCCGCCTTTTCCGGCATCCATGGTTGGCATTGGCAGAACAGGAGCGTGTCTCCGGTTACGCTGACGCTCAACACATCCGGCCAGATCAAGGGTTCGATGCTGATGGATGGTCGACAGGAGCAGGACCGCGCCTTGTCACCGACCGCGTCAAGCACACCCTGATTCGGGACGATAAAACGGTTCGTATGAGAGAACGGCCGCACCGGGATTGTCCGGTGCGGCCGCCTTGCTCTCAGATCAGGAACGTTCTGATCAGAAGTTGTAGTCGACGCTCAGGCCAATCGTGCGGGGCCGGATATAGTTGAACCAGTCCGCATTGAACGACGTCTGGTTGTAGAAACCACCGCCGATCACGCCGGCCTCGTTCGTCAGGTTCTGGACGTAGACATTCAGGCTCCAGTCGTCGAATTTGAGCCCGGCATTGATGTCCAACTGGACATAGTCAGGATAGGACTGACGCAGCGGAGCCAGCTCTTCAACAGGCACGAACTCGCCCTTGCGCTCCCCGACATAAGTTGCTGCAGCACCGAATGACACGGTGACGCGTTCCGAAACAGGCGTCTCATAGTTGAACGATGCGCGACCGGAATGATCGCTCGAGTAAGGCAGGCGATCACCCCGGGCTGCATAGACGACTTCCGAAGCAAAGGGCTCGCGCAATGTTGCATCGACATAAGCCCACCAGGCCTTGAGCGTCAGACCCTCGGTCGGCCGGGCCTCGAACGCCAGCTCGAACCCGCGACTGCGTGCCTTGCCGGCATTCGAATTGAAGGTGAACGTGCCCAGCGAGGAGACCTGCGTGATCTGGATGTCGCTCCAGTCGATGTGGAACAGCGACAGGTCGTAGGATAGCAGACCATCCATCAGGACGCCCTTGGCGCCAAGCTCATAGTTGACCGTTTTGTCGGGCATGAACTGGCAGGGAACCGGCTCGCTCGGATCGTCGCTGCAGCCGGCGTTGGGGCCGCCCGGCCGATAGCCCGTAGCCAGGCGGCCATAGATCATATGATCCGGTGACGGCTTGAACCGTGGCGTGACCTGGAAGGTAAAGGAGTCTCCGCTCGCGCTGGGCGTCGTCTCCGCATAGAACGCCGGATCAGGGGCGGGCGAAACCCGGACCCATTCCCGGTGCGTCATCTTCTGCGTGTTCTTGCTATAGCGCCCGCCGAACTGGATATCGAACTGGTCGGACAGCGCGATGTCGAGGTTAGCGAAGGCTGCATATTCCTCGTATTTCACATCGTCATCCCAGATGACCGGGCTCCCGTACTTGCTTCCGTCCGCAGGGTTCACCGCCGCCGTGTCGATCGAATAGTTCGCTTTCTCGTGAGTGTAGAAGCCACCGACGATCCAGTTGATCGCGCTGCCGACCGTTCCTGCGAGCCGGGTCTCATGCGAGAACTTGTTTACGTCATAACCCTGGCGCAAAACGTTGCCGAACTCGGTGACGTCGGGGAACACCAGCGGGAAGAGGAACCCGGTCAGTGGCGATGCGGTGAAGTCCAGAAAATCGTAATTGGTCGCCCGTGAATAAGCCGTCACCGATGTCAGATCGACCCCGCCCAGATCGGCATTAATCAGAGCGCTGTACATCTGCGTGTCGGACCGGCTGCGACCTGCGCCGATCTGATCACTTTGCAGATAATACGAACCCAGCGAGGCATCCACGTTCGAAGAACCATAGATGTCCCGCTCCTGATACAGAGCGCTGAGCTTTAGCGAAAACGTCTCCGAAGGCTGCCAAAGCGCCGAGAGGCGGCCACCCGTCACCTGCGAGCTATTCACATTCGCCTCGCCGGTGCGGACGTTGTCGATGTAGCCGGGCTCCCTGCGAGTGTAGGCGCTGGCGCGGATCGCCGTCGTTTCGCCGAGCGGGACATTGATCGAGCCGCGGACATTGTAGCCAAAGGACTGTCCGCCGCGATGAACCCTCTGCACACCGGCGCCGATGGAACCGCCGAACTCATCCAGATCGGGATCGACGGTGACATATTTGACCAGACCGCCGATGCTGCTGGCGCCGTAAAGCGTGCCTTGCGGACCGCGCAGTACTTCGATGCGGGCCAGTTCCGACGGATCGAGATCGGGCGCCGCGCCGAACAGGCCGCCCTGCCCGGTCGACGAGCCATAAGGCACGTCGTCGATGGTGAAGCCGACGACAGGGTTGCCAGTCACCGGGCTGGTCGTGATGCCGCGGATGGCGAGTTGTGCCCGGTTGTTCTGGAACTGCAGGTTGACGCCCGGAACGCTGGCGAAGAATTCCTGTGCCTTGGTCTGGTTCTGCGCCAGCAGCTCACTGGCGTTGACCGCCGTCACCGGCACCGGCACGTCCCGCAACCGCTCCTCGCGCTTCTGCGCCGTGACGATGATCTCGTTACTCGCCTGCGCCTCATTGTCTGCGGCCGGTGCCTGAGCCGCAGCCGGCGCAGCGAAAATGGCCAATATCGTCATGCCTGACATTGGCACGCAGGACAGTCTTAAAGCCCGTTTTGTCGTTCTCGTCATGATGCTTTCCCCTTCATATTACATCGTTGTTTTTAAACTGAATCCTTAGCCAGACTGGCGCTGCGGCCAGATGCCGGTGCGGCCTGCCTGATGGTGGGCCGCGCCTTGCGCCGCCGCCACCACAGCAGCACGCCGGTGACGGACATGCCCACCACCAGAAGCCCGAATGCGGACACCGCAATCTGCCAGGCCCGTCCGCCAATCGCCGTGACATGCAGCGCCATCAGCCAGCTCGTCGCCGTGTTCCCGGCGCGCTGACCCGTCGGCAATTGCAGGCCGAGGAAGGCGCCATTGCGGGCATCGATCGCGATCGTCGCAGCGGTGGCAGGTGAGTTCGTTTCGGTTGGGTTGCCTTGCGCATCGCCCAGATCGCGCGAGGTATGCATCAGGAAAAAATACACCCCGAGATCCCGGCGATACTCAATGGCCGCCGGCTTGCGCAGCGCAAAGCCTCCGATCTTTGCCTGTTCAGCAAAATAGCGCTGTCCAAGATCGGCCGCCTCGAACCAGTCGACCGGCGGATCAAGCAAAGGCGCGGCCAGAGCCGGCCAAGGCGGTGCTTCCTGAAAATGTTCGTAGGCAGCAAATTTGCTGACGATGCCCGCATAATAGCCGCCCAGATTGAGCGCGAAGCCGGTGACGGCAAAGATCATGAGGAGCGGAAAGAGCCACAGGCCAGATGCACGGTGCAGATCGAGCAAGAACCGGTTGCCGTTGCTCGCCCGATTGATCTTCCACGAGGTCGCCCAGCGCTGAAGAAAAGGGCGCGACGGATTGCCGTCCTTGCGCTTCTTCACCTTGGGCGGGAGGGTCAGGTAAAAACCGACCAGGCATTCAACCGCCCAGACCAGCGCAAGCCCGCCCATCAGCAGGATGCCCAGCCCGAGCGGAAAGATCAGTGCATAATGCAGATAATAGAGGAAGGATGGCAGCCCGGACGGCCGGAGTGTCGCGGCGCCGATCAGCCGCTGGCCGAGCCTTTCGCCGGTATAGGGATTGGCAAACACCTGATCATAGTCGATCTCGAAAGCCTCGCCGGTCAGCGGATCAATCGCCGGCATCACCCGGGAGAACAGCGTTTCGTCAGGCTTCTGCGGGAATTGGAGGGAGAAGGCGTGCGAACGCGGGTCCTGCGCCTCCAGCCGCTCCCGGATCACCAATGCGTCGTGAAGCGTCCATCCGCCGGGTTGCGGCGTGACGACCCGCATCCGCGTGTTCAGCACGCGCTCGAGATCGTCATAAAAGGCGATTATACTGCCCGTGCCAGCAATCAGGATAAGGAACAGGGCAAGCGCCAGCCCGAGGTAGCGGTGCACCTTTACAGTTAGCTGCTGAAGTTGCGACGGACCGCTCAAATACCAACTCCATTAGGTGGACGAACAGACGACTTCTGTAAAAAGGCACGCGTTTCCGGCTTTTCGACCGGTAGGCTGGAGGGTTTCCGCTTTCGATCCAGGGACCGTCACGGGCCGTCCGCCCACTTGATTTTATTTTCAGCTTAAACTGACACCACTGCTGAAAACCAGAATTGCCCGCATGCTCGGATACCATGCAATTTCGGCCATCGTTGGGCATGCCCTTCTGCCGATCAGCCCGTCAGCCGCCCTTTGCTGCTCCGAACAGAGCTTTAACCGGGGGTTCGCCCACCATGCCGGATTGACCAACCAGGCCGAAACAATGGTGATTCAGGCCGAAGATGAAATGGACTTGCAGCGCATCTGTTCTCAAGGTCCGGACGAACCAAATAATTGACGACCAGAGGAGCAGCATGTGATTGGATCCCTTCGCGAGGCCTGGCAGGGCAAGTTCCCCGGCGACACACCGGATTCACTTCCTTCGACGCGGGGCAACCTGACGCGTGCGAACTTCCTCCGCGTGATGACGGCTGGCGCACTGGCAGTCGGCTTTGGCGGCGTCGGCAAGGCGGCATCGGGGACATCAAGCGTCCCGCCCGTCGTTGATCTCGATAAATTCTACGATGCCTGGCAGGAGCGGCTCAATGCCGGCGATCTGGAAGGCCTTGTCGACCTCTATGTCGAGGACGTCACTTATGTGAATTCTGCTGGTCAGTTGCTCCACGGCAAAGCCAAAGTGCGCAAGGATTTCGAAGGTCTGCTGGCAATCAAGCCACAGATCGTCCTCGGCAACCGACAGCACGTCGTCTATCGGGACATCGTGTTGACGACCAATCACTGGCGCATGAACTTCACCAATGCGGACGGCATCAAGCAAGAGATGACCGGCGGTGGAATCGAGGTGATCCGCAAGGATACCGATGGCGGCTGGCGGTTCATCATCGACGACGCCTCGCGTTCAGCATCGAAGTAACACGGCAGCTCCATCTGCCAGACACGCCGCCAACCGGGACCGCGCGACTGCGCCGTCCCGGTTGGCGCGTCGCGCGTCAGACGCGCCCGCAAATGCGGACGCTGGAACATGCGCCATCAGGCAAGGCCTGACAGCCTCGCGAACTGATCTCAGGGAGTGTTGTCGGCTTCGGTCCGGGCGGGCTCGTTCCCCGGCCCAATCCGCACGACGATAGAATTCGCTTCATCAGTTACGGCATACAGCAGACCATCAGGCCCTTGCTGCACATCCTTGAACCGCTGGTGAAGCCCGTCAAGCAACACCTCCTGGCGCATCTCCTCCAGCCCGTCGTTGAAAACCAGGCGGATCAGAGCGCCGGTGCCGTTGATCTGCCCGCGCCGCGCGCTGGTCACGAACAGATTGTTGGACCAGCCGGGCATGACCGATCCGGTGTAGAAGGCAATTCCATTTGGCGCGATGGCGGGCGACCAGATGAGCAGCGGCCCTTCCGTTCCCTCTGCAACGGGCGCGATCGGCAAGCGCGAACCGGCATATTCGGTGCCATAGGTGGAGTTCGGCCAGCCGTAGTTGCGGCCGGGGAGCAGCTCGTTGAGTTCGTCGCCGCCCTGCGGCCCATGCTCGGAGGCGACCAGCCGCCCCGACCGGGGATCAATCGCCAGGCCCAGCGGATCGCGGTGACCATAGGTCCAGATTTCCGGCCGGGCGCCCTTGGTCCGTGCAAAAGGATTGTCTTCCGGGACATGCCCGTCGATCCCGATACGCAGGACTTTGCCGTAGATATTGTCTGTCCTCTGCGCCGACTGGACATCGCCCTCGCTCAGCGCGCCAACCGCAACGAAAAGCTGCCGGTTTGCATCGATCAGGATGCGCGAACCGCCCGTCCCGACCATCGCCTCGCCAACAAGCAGATCCTTCACCTCGGTGAGGCGCAGCCCATCGAGCCGGGCGCGAGCCAGAACCGTTGTGGCGGTAATACGCTCGGCAGCCGGATCATAGCCGACCGGCCGGTTGAACGTGAAATAGATCAGGCGATTGGTAGCAAAATCGGGATCGGGCAAAACGTCCTGAATGCCCATCACGTCAATAGGCTTGAGATGCGCGGCGTTGGTATAGTCCGGAACATTGGCGATAGGCTGCGGCTCCAGAACGGGCTTGGGCCCGGTCGCCTGCCGCAGCAGACGAAGACGGACGCCACGCTCCACGATCAGCGCGTCACCATCCGGCAGAAAGGCAAGGCTGTAGAGATGCTCAAGCCCTTGCGCGACGATCTCCACCTTCACCGCAGCCTGTTCGGCGCTGCGCATCATGTAGGGCCCCGGCCCCGGAAGCTCTGCCGGCACACTCACTTCGGGCACATCGGCCGCGAGACCTGCTGTCGAGAGCAGCGCGATCGCAGCCGGCGCAACCATTGCCGCCCGCATCAATAGCACTGCCTTGCCGCCAAACCGCTTCATCGAACCGCTCCCGCCCTGCGCCCGCTTTCCGGACCTATGTAGCTTCGTTCTAATCTCTGGATGAAGTGCCAGATGATTGCAGGGGCGACCAGATCTTTGACATCTTGGGTCATGCCGCGCCGGCCAGCCCGATCAGTTCTGGGGCTGGGTGTTTCAGCAGCGCCTTCGCAGTCTGCGCCAGCCGATGACGACGCCCGACGCCGACGCAACGAGACCCACGAGCGACATGAGCCAGATCAGCAGATCGCGGGCCGGAGCGGCCTGTATCAGGAGGTTCAGGTCCCAGCGATGGAACAGATCGAACAACCACCGATAGACACGACGCTTCTGATCGGACACGCCGATCACCGCGCCGCTGGTCGGCGTGATATGAACCCAGGTTGCAGCCGGATCGTCGAACATGATGCGCAGGACAGGCAACGGCACCTCGCCCTTCACGGCGTACCAATAGGCATCGGGCCGGGTCAGCCTGTCGGTGCCGATGATCCTGCCATGTGGCACCAGTTTCGCGGCGGACGCAAAAATCGCGTCGTCGTCCACGCGCAGCGGCGCAAGGGTTGCGGCATCCAGCAGGCGTTCCTGCCCGTCGGCGCGCTGCACGCGGACGATCGTGCGTCCGGCGGCCGCACTGATCACGAGCCGGCGCGCATCCGGGACGCGCGCGGCGATGCGGCTCCAGTCGGGAATCGTGAGCGCTTCTCGACCCGCATAGTCGCGCTGGGCATCCGTGCCGATCCCATCGCTGGCGAACAATCGGCCCGGATCGACCGACAGCCACCCCGAGAAGATCCACAAGATCAGGAACAGGCTGCCGATCAGACCCGTGAGGTGGTGCCACTTCATCCACCCGCCATAGGGCGTCATGCGCCCGCCCTTGAACCGCCGCTTGCCGGCCCGCAGCCGCATGAGGCCGATCCAGATACCCGTCAACGCGACAAGAATGCATGGCCCGGATGACCACAGCACCACTTGTCGCCACAAGGGCTGGTCCTCACGCAAGGCGCGCGGATAGAGCCAGTGCGGCACCGAGCCGAGCCAATTCCAGAACCGCTCATGGGCGTTGGTGTCCAGCACGACCGCGCCGTCAGATGATACGTAGAGGACGCGACCGCCCTCCCCTGCCAGTTGCGCCTTCCAGAGCGGGCGATGCTCGTCATAGCGATGCGTGACCACCCATTGATCGGTGTGGATGGCGCGGATCTGCTCCACGTCAGCCTTGCCGAACGAGGCGGCAATACGCTCCGCCTCGGCGCGCGAGACGTCGCCGGCTGTGGCGCCTGCCCCGCCGCCCCAGATCGCGATGGGCGGCGCCTCCCAGCGGTTGATGCGCCAGATCGGACGATTGCCACGCATCTCGAGGACAATCTGCCGCGCATCGCGAGCCGGTGCAGCCAGCATGGCGGCGTCGCGATCACCCAGTTGCTCCCACGCGATGGTCGACAGGCCCTCAACCCGTTCCGCCTCGGACAATGAAGGGAACGGGACGTAGAGCATCACGAGACCCGAAGCGAACCACATGACGAACAGCAGGCAGGTCGCCACGCCGATCCAGCGATGAATCAGGTAGAGCCAGCGCTTGATCCGGTGCCAGATCACGATCCGGATCGATCAGAAACTGGCGCGAACGGACGCATCGAATGATTGAGGACGCCCCAATATCCACTGTTCATTCGCATAGGTGCCGAAGGCATAGTCCTTGTCGAACAGGTTGTAGACCCGCACATCCACCGCCAGATTGGGCGTAAAGGCATAGGACGCGCCAAGATCGACCACCGCATAGGCCGGCACGCGGAACTTGTTGCCATTGTCGGTAAAGCGATGGCCCACATAGCGCAGATTGGCGCCGGTGGTAAAACGCCCGCCATCTGTCCAGCGCAACTCCAGATTGGCCGAGCTTTGCGGCACGCCGGACGGCGTCTTGCCCTCAAAGCCTGCAAACTCGTCAAAATTGGCGTCGAGCACCGTGCCATTGGCCGAAACGCCAAATCCACCGACAAGGTCGAACGCGATGCTCGCTTCGATGCCCTGAGACGAGCGCTGTCCCACCTGTTCGATCGCGCCGCCCGTAACCTCCTGCGTGAAGAGGTTCTGCTTGACGAGACGATAGGCCGCCAGGGTGAAGTTGCCATGCCCGCCCAGAAACAGGCCTTTCATGCCGACTTCATACTGATAGCCATTGGCATAGGTCAGTTGGAATTGATCGGCGGTGGTCGCAAATGTAGTCAGCGTGCCAAGCGGGTCCACCGCGGTTGCATATTGGGCATAGAATGAAAGCACCTTGCTGGGCTGGTAGACTGCGCCCACGCGCCAGGTTGTGCTGCTGAGCTTCTTGAACGCATCGAGGCCGCCATTCAGGGCTGGCGTCTCGCCGATGATCTGCGTGCCCGTGCCGTCATAGACCCAGTTCCAGCGGCCGACCTTGTTCTCTTTATGCCGCAGGCCGCCGATCAGAGAGATCTGGTCGGTGATCGCCAGTCGATCCTCGGCGAAGATGGCCCAACTGGTCGTGCGCGTGCGATAGCGTGGCAACAGGCCCACCGTATCGATGAACAGGCCGGGGTCGAACCCGGTGACTGGCACCTCGTCCTCCTGGTAGGTCGAGGCAAATTGATGGGAGTAATTGAGCGTCACCCGGCTGACATCGGCTCCGATCAGCAGGCTGTTCGCCATCCCGCCCAGATCGTGACTGAAGCGGACATGCCCCTGACTGCCATATTGGTTCACGTCGTGGATGATGCCGTAATTGTCGGCCCGGTAGATATTGCCCGGCGTGCCGAAGCCAACCCCGTTCGGGCAATTTCCATCGTCAGCGATCCAGCAATAGGTTTCGAGATTGCGCCACTTGCGATTGCTGGTCAGCCAATAGGCCGTGTTGGCGAGCGACACGGCATCGCTGACATCCCATTCGGCGGTCAGCGCGAGGCGATTGTCGCGGTAGCGCATGGTGGCATCGCCGACATTGTAGTTCTCGTGGCGGATCGACGTGTCCAGCGCGCCATTGATCAGCGGCGTGCCGAAATATATGCTGGGGTTGGCATTGCCGAAATCATTGCGCAGCGTGAGCGTGAAGGTGTCGCTTGGCGCAAAGCGCAGCGCGCCGGAGACCGCCAGATTGTCGCTTTCCCCCCGGTCGACGAAACCATCGGACTCGCGATAGCTCACATCGCCCCGGAAGGAGAGCGTGCGGCTGATCGGGCCACCAATGCCTGCCGCAAGCCGCCAGCTGTTCTGCGATCCGTAACCGGCCTCGGCGTCGAACTCCATGTGCTCTGTGTTGGGCGAACGTGGAATGACGTTGACGACGCCACCCATCGCGCCCTGTCCGAACAGCACCGAGGCCGGCCCGCTGAGCACCTCGATCCGCTCGACGTTCCACGGGTCGGAAGGGAAGGAAATCGATCCGTTGTTGGGGAACAGACGGACGCCGTCATAAAGCTGGAGTACCGATCCCTGCCCGTTGAATCCGCGCATCGCGAAGGACAGGCCGGCATTGCCCGGGTTGCCACCGTTCGTGACCCCCGTAGACCGAGAAACCCCCTCAACAATCGCCTGATCGCCGCGTGCGCGAAGGTCATTTCCCGTGGTGACAGTTACGGTCGCTGGAGTCTCCATGAGCGACAGACCAAGACGGCTGCCAGTCGCGCTTTCCTGCGTAAGTGTTCTTACGCGCTCCGCAGTGACGACAATGGTGTCGACTGCGTGTCCATTCGCTGCGAGCGGCGAATGCAGCATGGCCATCAAGGCAATGCCGGAGGCTGCGTTCATGCGGCGCAAATCTTGTCGTTTCACAGGCTGATCCCTTTCGATCCTCTCTGGGGTTGGCTCGTCCTCTTCGAGCGGCCCAAGCCTATGAAATGTGACGGATCTCCACCAAAGAATAACGGGTCGGTTACGGTTGTCCTGTGGACAGAAACCGTAACGCCGATGGTGCAACATGGCGACCCGAGCTGTTTACAATCCCACCAAAGGCCAGGGATCGTCAGCATCGCTCAATGACGACGGAGAGAACTATAGCTGCCGTTTGTTTAATCGCGCGGAGCGATCGAACTTTGCGGCCGTGAAACGGTAGGAGGCCAGGTCAGGCGCGTCCTGATATGTCGCGCTGTTTTGAGTAGACCAAGACAGGTCTGGCGGAGCGGGAGGGATTCGAACCCTCGATACGCTTTTGACGTATACTCACTTTCCAGGCGAGCGCCTTCGACCACTCGGCCACCGCTCCGCATGCACTGGAGCCGTGCGCCCTAGCGAGGTCCGGCGGCTTTCGCAAGGTGCGACACTTGCAGATAAGGCATGATTTGTTCGTTCCGTTTACAAGGCTAAAACAAAATCAAAAAGACATGCAGCTACTCGCGAAAGCCCCGATGTCCACTCCCGCGATCTGCGCTCCACCATTTCAATGTAACGCCATGGAGCGATCGCATGTGGAACCGGCGCACCATCTGAGACGTTCAGATCCTGTAAGGAAACAGGAGCCTCTCATGATCCGTCTCGCCATCCTTTGCCTTTTGATTGCCGGCGCTGCCGCCTTGCTGGGATTTGGCGGCGTTGCCGGAACCTTCGTCGGTATCGCGAAAATTCTCTTCTTTGTCGCTCTGGCCTTGTTTGCCATCTTCCTGGTCCTCGGCCTTCTTGCCGGTCGGCGCGTGTCGAAGGCGCTCGATTAACCCACTTCCGACCTAGATAGCGCTGAAAGGCATGGCGATGGCTTAGCCGCCCGCCATCGCCTTCTGGCGACGGCGCTGAACAGACGACCCCAGCCCGATCGCTTCGCGATATTTCGCGACCGTGCGACGGGCAATATCGAACCCACGCTCCCGCAGAAGATCGACGAGGCTGTCATCCGAGAGAATGGCATCTGGCCGCTCCTCGGCAATCAGCTGGCGGATGTGGCTCTTCACCGCCTGCGCCGAGGCCGCCTCGCCCCCGTCAGACGAAGCAATGGCGCTCGTGAAGAAGAACTTCAGCTCGAACGTGCCCCGCGGGCAGGCAAGATATTTATTGCTCGTCACGCGGCTGATGGTGGACTCGTGAAGGCCCACCTCGTCTGCAACGGCGCGCAGGGTCAGTGGCCGCAGATGGGCGACGCCATGGCGGAAGAAGCCCTCCTGCCGGCGCAGGATTTCTTCAGTGACACGCAGGATCGTCCGCTGGCGCTGATCTAGCGCCTTGATGAGCCAGTTCGCGCTCGCCAGACAATCGGATAGCCACGCCTTTGAATTCTTGTCGCGCGCGCTACCGGCAAGCTCATTGTGATAGCGGCGATTGACGAGCACCCGCGGTAAGGTCGCGCCATTGATCTCGACCGACCAGCCATCGCGAACCGGCGTAATCAGAACGTCCGGCACGACGGTCGCCGGTCGCTCACTCGAATAGCGCAGGCCTGGCTTGGGATCGTAGTTGCGCAACTCGCGGATCATGTCCGCCATATCTTCCTCATCCACAGCGCAAATGCGGCGGAGGTGGGCGATCTGCCCCTTGGCAAGGATGTCCAGATTGTTGATCAGCGTCGCCATCGCCGGATCGTAGCGATCGGCCTCCTTCGCCTGCAATGCTATGCATTCGCTCAGGCTGCGCGCAGCAATTCCGGCGGGATCGAAGCTCTGGATCACGGCCAGCACCGCCTCCACGTCGGCTAGCGGCACGCCAAGCCGATAGGCTGTTTCAAGCAAATCAGCTTCCAGATAACCCGCATCATCGATCTGCCCGATCAGCTGCTCGGCGATCAGGAAGGCTTCGCCGCTCAGCGCCGCGCCAGCCTGCCTAAGCAGATGCTCGTACAGTCCTGTCTCCGGCGCAGCGAAGCTGTCGAAATCGGGCGCTTCGCCGCTGCCGCTGCCAGAGAGCCCGCTGCTCAGCCCTGCCCGGTCCGCGGCGCCCGGCGCCATTCGATCGCCCGGACCGTCATCGATGAACGTCTCTGCGCCATGATCGACATCCAGCGGGCTATCAGCCTCGCCACCGCCCTTGCCGATCAGGACATCAGCAGGCGCGTCGGGGCCGGATCGCGGTTCGGCGCCCTCGGGTAACTCGATCTGCTCGCGCGCTGGCTGGAGCGTCTCTCCGCCCGCTTCGAGCAGCGGGTTGCGCTCCAGCTCGCTCCCGATGAAGGCTTCCAGCTCCAAATTGGAGAGCGCCAGCAGCTTGATCGCCTGCTGGAGCTGCGGCGTCATCACCAGAGACTGGCTTTGTCGAAGATCGAGGCGGGGCGCCATCGCCATGATCAGGGCGCGCCCTCAGCGTGTCCCGAACCGGCAGGCCATCACAGCGAAAAACTCTCGCCCAGATAGAGCCGGCGGACTTCGGCATTGGCGACCAGTTCGGCAGGGCTGCCGGCGAACAGCACCTTGCCGTCATAGATGATGCAGGCGCGGTCCACGATTTCCAGCGTCTCGCGCACGTTATGATCGGTGATAAGCACGCCGATGCCGCGTGTCTTGAGATCCTTCACCAGATCGCGAATGTCGGCAATCGACAGCGGATCGATACCGGCGAAGGGTTCATCGAGCAGCACGATGGAAGGATTGGCCGCAAGCGCGCGCGCAATCTCGCAGCGCCGCCGCTCACCGCCGGAAAGGGCCATCGCCGAGCTCGCCCGCAGGCGCGTCAACCCGAATTCGTCGAGCAGGGTCTCCAGCTTCTCGGCGCGCACAGCCTTGTTCGGCTCAGCCAGTTCGAGCACCGAGAGGATATTCTGCTCGACGGTCATGCCGCGAAAGATCGACGTTTCCTGAGGGAGATAGCCCAGCCCCAGAATCGCACGGCGATACATGGGCAGGCCGGTGATATCCGTGCCTTCCAGCAGGATGCGGCCCGAATCCGGCTTCACCAGGCCCATGATCGAATAGAAGCAGGTCGTCTTGCCGGCGCCGTTTGGCCCCAGCAATCCCACGACCTCGCCATGACCGACCTCCAGGCTGACGTCGGCCAGCACGGTCCGCTTGTCATAGCTCTTGGCGATGGAGATCACCTGCAGGCGATGTTCCTCGGCCTCAGCGCCGACGGCTGCTGCGGGTGCGGGGTCCAGCATCGCGTCCGCCTCACTCATCGTCTCGTCCTCGTTTCCAGACCAAGATGATCGCCGAGCAGCGCGCTGCCGGCCGTCCTCCACAATATCTTCATGATCTGGCAGGAAAATTGCATGGACGTTCGAATCGTTCAAGAGAACGGAAAACGCAAGCTTTTTGGGGCCGGATGCCCGCTTTTCCTACTGATCGCCGCTTTGGCGGACCTGGAACGTGCCAGAGACGCGACCGCCCGACTGGGTCGTGCCCGGCGCGCCGCCGGCAGCCGATCCATCGACCGTCGAGCGACCGCTTGCCAGATCGATGACGAGGCGTGAGCCGGAAAGTCGATTGCCACCCTGATTGAGCTGGACGTTGCCGACCATCGTGATGAGCCGACGATTGAGGTCATAGATGGCCACGGAACCACTGGCGCGCTCATTACCGCGCGTCACGACGACGCCGCCAGATGCATCAAGGCGATCGATCTCGATCCCGTCGCTATTGTGATAGGCAACGGTGAGTCGCTGCGCCGTCATCGTCATACCAGCCTGGGTGACCTGGACATTACCGGAGACCACGACCCGGTCTGCGCGGTCCTGCACCTCGATCCGGTCTGCTGCGAAATCGACGGGCGCGCGCGTATTGTGACCGCGCAGAACCTGCGCATCCGCACCGCCTGCGACGGCAACCAGAGTGAACCCGGCCAAAGCGCCGGCGGCGGCGAGGATAAGGGGGCTGCGCATCGTCATGCCCCTTAGCGCCCGAGCTGTTCCATGCGCAAGCGGGCGTTGCCCTCCAGCGTGACGGTCCGCCCCTCCAGATCCGCGCTCAGATGGTCGGCGCGGAACGTCCCGGCCGGCATCCGCCCCTCGACACTGCCGCGGCTGCGCAGATCGCGCTCGTTGAGGCGAATATCAACGTCCCGCGTTGTGAGCCGATATCCATTCGCGCTCTGGAACTGAATTGGTCCGTCGATCGCGACCGTCTCGTTCTCCATATTATAGTTGCCTTGGCGCGCCGTAACGACAGCACCGCCGCCCTCCATCTGGAGGCGGGCCTCCAGTTCGCTGAGCTGCACCACGGGATCTCGTGAGCTTTTCTGCACGGCAGAGCCGGCGCGCAGCGAAAAGGGGCGCCCCTCACCGTCCTCCCCGCGATACAGCGCTTCGGTGACCTTCAGCCTTTCGCTGGCAACATCCACCTTGTTCTTGTCGAGCACGAAGCTGACTTCGGTCTGGTGCGTGAAGGGCGCCGCCAGCAGGAACGCGCCGAGAACGCCCGCCAAGACCGGCAGAACGCGCTTCAGCGATGTCACCAGCCGATCGTGACTGCCGCCCGGCGCTGCCCAGCGCTGCAATTTGCCATGCTCCGCGCGCGCCTGAGCGGAGGGCGCGAGACCGTAATCGGGCCGCGCCTGCCCCCGCAGGGTGCGCGCCTCAGACATGGGCGAAAATATCTGTATCAGGCCATCCAGCCAGATCCAGCAGGGCGCGGTGCGGGAGGAAGTCAAAGCAGGCCTGCGCCAACGCCGTACGCCCTTCGCGCTCAAGCCGTACATCCAGCTCCGCTTTCAGCAGATGCAGATAGCGGACGTCCGACGCGGCATAGTCACGCTGCGCATCGCTCAGCACCGGCCCGCCCCAATCGGAGCTCTGCTGCTGCTTGCTGATGTCCATCCCGATCAATTCGCGAACCAGCTCCTTGAGGCCATGTCGATCGGTATAGGTGCGAGTCAGGCGCGAGGCGATCTTGGTGCAATAAACGGGCGCAGCCAGCACACCCAGATAATGCTGAAGTGCGGCAATATCGAAACGACCGAAGTGGAAGAGCTTGAGGCGGGCCGGATCGGCTATCACCGCGCGCAGATTCGGCGCGGCATAGTCGCTGTCAGGAGAAAAGCGCACCAGGTGCTCGTCACCCTGCCCGTCGCTGATCTGCACGACGCACAAGCGATCACGTGGCGTGATCAGGCCCATTGTCTCGGTATCGATGGCAACGGCGCCCGGCGCGAGCACGTCGGCGGGCAAATCTTCTTCGTGGAAATGGACGGTCATGAGGCTCTCTTAGCCGCATGTCCGGTCAAGGGAAACCTCCGAAAAAGAGGAGGTGCCGTGCACGCCCTCCTAGCCGCGGCCCTCCGCAGCAGACACAAGACGGTCTGCGCCGCCCCCTGAAATTCCGGGTGCCGCAACTGTGCCAAAATCATTCGCCCTTTGCGAAAAATGCCGTTATAGCAATGATTGGCCGAGTGTGGCCTTGGTCGAGTCCCTGTGCATGTCGTCCGGCATGGGTGCGGATCGAGAGTGGACGAGCGAAAGTGATTAACAGGGCATGAGTTTTGATAGAGGGCGCCGCGGTCGCGGCAAGGACAAGCGGGACAGCTTCGGAGAACCACAGTTCGACGCCTTTCCGGAATATGGTGGTAGCAGTTTCGGCGGACCCCGCGGCGGTGGTGATCGTGGCGGCTTCGGCGGTGGCGGCGGCTTCGGTGACCGCGGCGGCTTCGGCGGCGGCGGTGGCGGCGGTTTCGGTGATCGCGGTGGTGGCGGCGGTGGTTTCCGCAGCGGCGGCGGCGGCGGTGGCTTCCGCGGCGGCGGCGGTGGTGGTGGCGGCGCTCGTGGCGGCATGCCTGCCCAGGTCGTCGGCGAGGGCTCCGGTACGGTCAAGTTCTTCAATGGCCAGAAGGGTTTCGGCTTCATCGTTCGCGATGATGGCGGCGAAGACGTGTTCGTGCACATCAGCGCGGTTGAACAGGCTGGCCTGACTGGCCTCGCCGAGGGTCAGCAGCTCAAGTTCACCCTGGTCGATCGCGGCGGGAAAATTTCCGCAACCGATCTGGTGATCGAGGGCGAGCCGCTTCCGGTTGCCGAGCGGACAGATCGTGCGCCGGCCGAGCAGCGGGGCGGCCCCTCGCGTCAGCTCACGGGTGAGCGCGCCAGCGGCACGGTCAAGTTCTTCAACGCGATGAAAGGCTTCGGCTTCATCCAGCGCGATGACGGTCAGCCGGACGCGTTTGTGCACATCAGTGCCGTGGAGCGTGCTGGCATGGTTTCGCTTCAGGAAGGCGACCGTCTGGACTTCGAGTTGGAAGTCGATCGTCGTGGCAAATATGCCGCCGTGAACCTCGAACCCAAGTCCGAGTAACACGCAGTAGTTTGCTCAGGCATAAAAAGGGGCCGGGATCGCAATCCCGGCCCCTTTTGCATGTCCGGCCCTTTGGGCTGGGCGCGCTATCCGTTCAGGCGTTGCGGCTTGTCTCGAACAGGAACCAGGCGCGCTGCTCGGCCTGGTCGGTCCAATCGTCCAGCATACCATCCGTGGCATTGTCGCCAGCTGCGGCTGCCAATTCCTTGGCTGCCCGGAGTGATTCGACCAGCGCCAGATTGTCGGCGCGCAATTCGGCCAGCATATCGGCAGGCGAAACGAAATCGGCATTGTTGTCAGTGATTGTCTGCTTGCGGGCAATGTCACCGATCGATCGCAGCGCGGTGTTCCCGGTCTTGCGGATACGCTCCGCAATCAGATCGGTCGTGGCAAGGATCTCAGCGGCCTGCTCATCGAACATCAGATGATAGTCGCGAAAATGTGGGCCAGAGACGTGCCAGTGAAAATTCTTGGTCTTGAGGTAGAGTGCGTAGCTGTCCGCCAGCAGGCCATTTAAGGCGTCGGCGACGGCCTTGACGGCATTTCCCTTCAGGTCCGTGGGCGTCTTGAGCGCTTTATCTGTCATGAAGTGCCTCCAATCTCTCAATCTCAAGCGTAATTCTGGAACGCGGAAGACGTTCCGCGTGCTCTTGCTACGCCAGTGCTATGCCAGATGCATGACCGATTTGCGAACGGATAGCCCCGCACAGGGTGATCGACTGAAGCGATCAATGACTATCCATACAATTAACTACTCGATTATAGAATTGTCACCGGCAACCGCGCAGAGCGGCTGCGGCCATGTAAACACGGGCCGCCTGCGGCCCTGCCGAGTCGCCTTGCGCCGCGTCCCGCATCAGTGAGAGATAAGTCTGCGCTACTTGCCGGTGCCCATTATAGGCAACGACCGATTCAAGCAGACTGGCGAGTCCCTCGACAGCGGAGAAGTCATGGCGCCGGGCGAACGTACGGAGGTCGTCGAGACGCTCGCAAAGGGAAAAAAGTGAGAGGCTTGCACAGGCCCCCTCGAGCGCCTCAATGCGGCCAAGCATTTGATCACGAACCAATCGTTCCGGGCCTTGATACATCCTGCTTCTCCCGTCCCACCTGTTGAAGGTCGCGAAGCAGCGCTTGCCAGTCTCGCGAGTCAGGCTTGTGACAACACCATCCTAAGCCGCTATGGTTAATCTTCGGTTTTGGCTTCGCGACCAGTGCTTCACCTTGACAAGCACAAGGATTTCCCGCATTGGCCGCCGCCGAACGGGTCTCGCCAGAGGCGAAGCCCGTCTTTTGCATGAACGTCAGTGCGTTGCCCCTGCCTGCAGGGAAGACGCTCATTTTATTGAGGAATTGGCCATGGCGAAGCCCGCCACAGTGAAGATCAAGCTGGTCAGCTCGGCTGACACGGGCTTCTTCTACGTGACCAAGAAGAATCCCCGCACGCAGACCGAGAAGTTCACCTTCCGCAAATATGACCCGGTTGTGCGCAAGCACGTCGAGTTCAAGGAAGCCAAGATCAAGTAATTGCCGCGGCGGGCCGGTCGGCCTGGTCGCATGCGCGATGCTTTCCAAGGCCCGGATCACTCGATCCGGGCCTTTTTGGCGGCGCCTTGCTATGCGAGCCACGCAGGTGGGCGCTCAGCTTGCGAGGGCCGGCGGCGCGATCAGACCGTTGACGACGTTCATGAACATGAGCACCGAGATCGGCTTGGAAACATAGGCACTCGCGCCCGCCTCACGAATGCGGTCCTCGTCGCCCGGTCCGGCATAGGCAGTCACCGCCATGATGGGGACAGTGGCCAGCGATTCGTCGGCGCGGAACGAGGCAATGAGATCAAATCCCGTCACATGCGGAAGCTGAATATCCGTGATGATGAGATCGGGCTGGAAAGCCGATGCACGGGCAAAAGCCTCGCGACCATCGCGAACCGGCTCTGTCTCATGCCCATGCGCGCGAAGCAGATCGCAAAAGAGCTTCATGTTCAGCTCATTATCCTCGACAACCAAAATGCGTTTTGACACGAACAGTCCTTATGCCGATGGGCAAACCCACTTCCGGTCCGCGCATGACGCGACGGCCCGCCGCCCGATGCACAGGTGAATGATGCCGGACTATCCGATCCCTCAGGATGATGAAACCATCGCTCTGCGCCTCGTGGGATGGATTGTGGCTGATTCGGTCCGTGCCGAACGGATGCTGAGCCTCACCGGCCTGGAACCGGGCGCCCTGCGCACCGGTCTTTCCGATCCGGCGACATTGGGCGCGCTGATGGATTTCGTGATCAATCATGAGCCCGACCTGCTGGCCTGCGCCGAGGCGCTGGACGTAAAGCCGGCCAGCCTCGTTGCCGCGCGCGAGCGGCTCGGACAATGAGCCGCCCGCTGATCGTCAGCGATTGCGACGAAGTGCTGATGCACATGGTCGTGCCGTTTCGCACCTGGCTGGAAGAGCAGCACGGCATCGAGTTCAACTTCTCCGGCGGCTTCGAGCGCGCGCTACGCCACAAGACGAGCGGCGACGTTGTCGAACGCAATCTGGTCTGGACGCTGCTCAGCGCCTTCTTCGAGACTGAAATGCATCGTCAGACCCCGATTCGCGGCGCAGTGGCTGCCATGGCACGCCTTGCCGCGCGAGCAGACATCGTCATCGTCACCAACATTGGCGAAGAGCGCGCCCAAGCGCGCGCCGACCAGATCCATGCGCATGGCCTGCCCTATCCGGTGATCGGCAATCGCGGCGGCAAGGGGCCAGCTGTAAGCAAGCTCATCGAGGAGCGGCAACCCGGCCTCACCATCTTCATTGACGATCTCGGCGCCAATCACGTCTCCGTCGCCCGCGACGTGCCGCAATGCTGGCGACTGCATTTCGTGGGCGAGCCGGAATTCGCGCCCCATGTCGAGATGGCGCGCGACGCGCATGAGCGCATCGATGACTGGGACCGCGCCGAGGCCTGGATCATGGCACGCATCGATGAGTATGACACAATTGCCAACGCGGCGTTGCCTTAGGCGGTCTTGACGCAATCGTGGCTACATGCTCTGGCACGGCCATGAGCCAGATCGACCAGCACCTCGCCGCGCAGAGCATCGCACTTCCCGAACCCGCCGCACCCGTCGCCGCTTATGTGCCCGCCGTGCAGGCCGGCAAGCTGCTGCACATCAGCGGACAGCTCCCGTTCGATGCCGACGGCGCGCTGATGAAGGGCAAGATTGGCGGCGAGCGCGATCTCGATTGGGGTGTGGCCGCCGCGGAGCGCTGCGCGCTGATGCTGGTTGCACAAATGAAGGCTGCGCTGGGCGGCAATCTTGATCGCGTCGAGCGCATCGTGAAGCTCGGCGCTTTCGTCGCCAGCACCGCAGATTTCACCGATCAGCCCAAGGTCGCCAATGGCGCGTCGGAAATGATGGTCCGCATCTTCGGCGATGCCGGCCGTCACGCCCGCAGCGCGGTGAGCGTGCCGGTGCTGCCGCTGGACGCCTCGGTTGAGATCGACGCCATCGTCGCCATCCGCGACTGATGTCGACACCCCCACGAACGACAGTGCGCCATGACCTTGGTGCAGCGCGTCACTCGAACACTGGCAATTTCCCGGCGAACATCCCATGTGCGGGATGTGCTGTCTGACCCGGTCCCACTCCCCTGCTCTGGACGCCCACGTTGTGCTGCGTCGGCACTCCCGTTCCGGGAGACGCGCTGCGCATGAGCGACGCACTGACCGTCCATCTGACGCAGTCGGTCACAGCGCTGGATCGCGCGGATTGGGACGCCTGCGCGGGGCCGGACAATCCTTTCATTTCCTATGACTTCCTGTCGATCCTCGAGGAATCCGGCAGTGTCGGCCCCGGCACCGGCTGGTCGCCCGCGCCAATCACCATTCAGGATGCGGACGGCACCATCGTCGCGGCTGCCCCGGCCTACCTCAAAGGCCACAGCCAGGGCGAATATGTGTTCGACCATGGATGGGCGGATGCGTGGGAACGGGCCGGTGGACAATATTATCCCAAGCTGCAGATCGCCGCGCCATTCTCCCCGGTGCCGGGTCCTCGCCTGCTGCTGCGCGATTCAACCAAGGGCGCGTCGTTGATCGCCGGCGTCGAGGCGGTCGTCGATCAGAACAATCTCTCATCCGCCCACGCGACGTTCATCGCGCCGGAGGAATGCGAGCTATATCGTGCGGCGGGCTGGCTCATCCGGCAGGGCAGCCAGTTTCACTGGGCCAATCAGGGCTATGGCAGCTTCGATGATTTTCTCGCCTGCCTTTCCAGCCGCCACCGCAAGGATCTCCGCAAGGAGCGGGCGAAGGCGCAGGCAGGCCTCGATATCCGGCATCTCACCGGCAGCGCGATCGAAGAACGGCACTGGGACGCCTTCTGGCAATTCTATCAGGATACCGGCAGCCGCAAATGGGGGCAGCCCTATCTCACGCGGGAATTCTTCTCGCTGCTCGGCGAACGCATGGCCGACAAGGTTCTACTGATCATGGCTTTCCGGGATGACCAGCCCATTGCGGGCGCGCTCAACCTGATCGGCGGCGAGGCGCTCTACGGGCGCTACTGGGGCTGCTGCGAGGACGTGCCTTTCCTCCACTTCGAGCTATGCTATTATCAAGCGATCGACGCCGCCATCGCGCGGGGTCTCGGTCGCGTCGAGGCCGGGGCGCAAGGCGAGCACAAGCTCTCACGCGGCTATCGACCAGTGCCGACCTTTTCGGCACATTATATCCCACATCCGGACTTCCGCCGGGCGGTTGCGGACTTCGTGGAACGTGAGGCCGCCGCCATCGCGCGTGAGCGGGAATGGCTCGATGAACGCGCGCCCTTCAAGAAAAGCGAAGACGCCGGCTGACGGCGCTCAGGCTGCCGCGCGCTGGGTGGTCTGGATCGTCCAGGCCCGCGCCAGGCGCTGTGCCTCGGCGATTTCGCGGGCAGTCATCTCCTCCGCAATCTCGGCGCGGCAGGCCTGCGCTTCCCGATTACCGGCCTGCGCCGCCAGGTTGAACCAGCGGTGCGCTTCAATCAGGTCGACCGACAGGCCACCAGTGCCGCAACTATAGGCAACACCCAGATCGAAACAGGCCTGGGCATTGCCCAGCGCGGCTTCATGCATCCGACTTTCGATGAGGATGCGTGCATTGTGCATGCTTGTACCCACGATTTCCCCCCTACACAGGTTCGCGATACCGCAACCAAGCATGCCAGCCCTTGCGAAATGGTTAACGCTGCGGAAGGCTTAATTTCCGCGCGACGCAATACTCATGGATTGATGGGGATATTGTCGATCAGCCGGGTGCTGCCGATGCGCGCTGCGACCAGCAGCCGCGCCGGCCTGTCGAGCTTTGCCATCGGCTCTAGCGTGGCAGCGTCGCTCAGCGTGAAATAGTCAACGGAGTCGAAGCCCGAATCGAGAAGATAGCGGATCGCCCAGGCAAGCACGGCAGGGACGTCCTCGCCGGCACTGATGCCTTCTCCGGCCCCCACCAGCGTTTCCGGCAGCGCCGCTGCCCGCGCGCGCTCATCCTGGCTGAGATAGGCATTGCGCGAAGAGAGCGCGAGGCCGTCACGGTCCCGCTGCGTTTCGACACCGACGATTTCAACGCCGAAATCGAGGTCCCGCGTCATGCGGCGGATGATGGCGAGTTGCTGATAATCCTTCTCGCCGAAACAGGCGATGTCCGGCCGGACCTGATTGAAGAGCTTGGTCACCACCGTGGCGACGCCCTCGAAATGCCCTGGGCGCCACTCCCCATCCAGCCGCGCGGAAAGTCCGTCGACATTCACATGGGTGGTGAAGCCGTGCGGATACATGGTCGGCACGTCAGGCAGCCAGAGCATGTCCACGCCCGCTGCCTCCAGCATGGCCGCATCGTCGGCCTCGCGGCGCGGATAAGCCGAGAGGTCCTCGTTCGGCCCGAACTGGGTGGGATTAACGAAGATGGACGCCACGACATGGCTCGCGCGCCGCTTCGCTTCCTCGATCAGCGCCATGTGCCCCGCATGCAAGGCGCCCATGGTCGGAACGAAGGAGATCCGGCCCGCGTCGGCCCGCAGCGAGGCCAGACCGGTTCTCAGCGAGGGGAGGTCACGGAAGATTTGCACGCGGCACGAGGCTCCGATAAGGCCGGCGAGGAAGGTCGGGGCTGGCTTCGCTTGTCCGGACCGGACGGTCAAGAGGCCGTAGTCACCCAGGAAGAGTTTCGACCCAGCCCATGTCCAGCGCAGCGCCGCATCTCATCGTCTTCGCCAATGAAAAAGGCGGCACCGGCAAGTCCACCACCTGTGTCCACACGGCTGTCGCGCTTGCCGCGCAGAATGTGTCCGTGGCGCTCATCGATCTCGATCACCGGCAGCGCACGTCCGCGCGCTATCTCGAGAATCGGGAGGCAACCGCCCGCCGCCGTGAAACGGAGCTGCCCTCGCCCGCTTATGCCGTCTATGATGGCGACAGCACGGCAGGACTGAACGAAGCGATCGCCAAGGCCGCCAGTCAGGCGCAAGTCGTGATCATCGACACGCCCGGCCGCGACGACCCGATGGCACGCTATGCTGCCGCTGCCGCGAACACGCTCGTCACGCCGATGAACGACAGTTTCGTCGACTTCGATCTCATCGGACAGGTCGATCCCGAGAATTTCAAGGTCAAGCGCCTCAGCTTCTATTCCGAACTGATGTGGGAAACCCGCAAGACCCGCGCCAAGGCTGATGGTGCATCCATCGACTGGGTCGTCCTGCGCAACCGCCTGCACCATATGGAAGCGCGCAATCAGAAGCGCGTGGGGGATGCACTTACCGAACTGGCGCGCCGTGTCGGCTTCCGCGTCATCCCCGGCCTGTCCGAGCGCGTGATCTTCCGCGAGCTCTTCCCCTCCGGCCTCACGCTGCTCGATCGCGGGCATCTCGGCGAGCTGGGCGTCAGTCATCTGGCTGCGCGGCAGGAACTGCGCGAGATGATCGCCGGCCTGGCCCTGCCGATGCTCGGCACGGTCCAGAAACAGAGCGCCGCCTGATCTGATGTTGCTGCTCGCTATCGCACTGGGCGGGCTGGGCCTCTGGTTCTGGTATCGCCTCCGCAAAAGCGGGCGCAAGGTGCCCGCCGCCTCGCTCGGCATTGCCGGCACGCTGATCGGCACGATCATGATCGCCAAGGGCATGCCCGTCATCGGCGCGCTGGTCGCCACCGGCTCGGGCCTGTGGCTGCGATATGGCGGCAGCCTGACGGGTAACGGTGCTCCTTCTGGCCCCGCGCCCATGCAGATCGATCTCAAACGCGCGGAAGCCGCCGATCTGCTCGGCGTGTCCATAAATGCAAGCAGGGACGAGATCATTGCTGCCCATCGCAAGCTCATCGCGCGCAATCATCCGGACGCGGGCGGATCGCCCGGACTCGCGGCGCGGATCAATGCGGCGCGTGAAACGTTGCTAAAATCGCAATAAACATAAGCTAGTTCGTCCGCTCTTGTTTGACGTCGACAGTTCCGGGACTTTTCATGACACATCAATTCCATCCGACCACGCTGCGCGAATATGACATTCGCGGCATCATTGGCGAAACGCTCGGCGATGCGGATGCCTATGCCATCGGCCGGGGCTTCGGCACCCGCGTCGCGCGGCTCGGCGGACGCGCCGTGGCAGTGGGCTATGATGGCCGCCTCTCCTCGCCGATGCTGGAAGAAGCGCTGGTGCGGGGCCTTAATGACAGCGGCATTCACGCCGTGCGAATCGGCATGGGCCCGACGCCGATGCTCTATTATGCCGAGGCCGTGCTGGACGTGGACGGCGGGATCCAGATCACCGGCAGCCACAATCCGGCGAATTACAACGGCTTCAAGATGGTGCTGCAGAAAGGCCCCTTCTTCGGCAAGGACATTCAGGCGCTCGGCACGATGGCGGCCGCCGGCGACTGGGTGGAAGGCAGCGCAGGCAGCGAACAGGTCGACATTATGGACCGCTATGTTGCCCGGCTGATGGAAGGCTTCGATGGGCAAGCGTACAAGATCGGCTGGGATGCCGGCAACGGCGCTGCCGGACCGGTGATCGACAAGCTCGTGAAGCTGCTGCCCGGCGAGCATCACACGCTCTTCACCGAGGTCGATGGCAATTTCCCCAACCATCACCCCGACCCGACCGAGGAGAAGAATCTCGTCGATCTGCGTGCGCTCGTGGCCGAAAAGGGCCTTGATTTCGGCCTCGCTTTCGATGGCGACGGAGACCGGATCGGCGCCATCGATGGCGAGGGACGAATCATCTGGGGCGATCAGCTGCTCGCCATTCTGGCCGAGCCGGTGCTGAAGGACGAACCGGGCGCCACCATCATTGCTGATGTGAAGGCCAGCCAGGCCCTGTTCGACCGCATCGCCGAACTCGGTGGCAAGCCGCTGATGTGGAAGACCGGCCACAGCCTCGTCAAGTCCAAGATGAAGGAAACCGGCAGCCCGCTCGCCGGCGAGATGAGCGGCCATATCTTCTTCAAGCACCAATATTATGGTTTCGATGACGCGCTCTATGCCGCCGTGCGTCTGATTCGGGCGGCCAGCGTGCTGGGACGGAGCGTCACCGAGCTGCGCGGCGCCATGCCGAACATGGTCAACACGCCAGAACTGCGCTTTCAGGTGGATGAGAGTCGCAAGTTTGCCGTGATCGACGAAGTGCTCGCCCGGTTGAAGCAGGCGGGTGCAACAATCGACGCCACGGATGGCGCCCGAGTCAACACATCGGATGGCTGGTGGCTGCTGCGTGCATCCAACACACAGGATGTTCTGGTCGCTCGTGCAGAGGCGCGCGATGAGGCCGGACTGAGCCGCCTTCTTGCGCAAGTTGATGAACAACTTGCACTTTCTGGCCTGGAGCGCGGCGCCCGCGTCGGCCACTGAAAGCCAAGCAATTGCGTTGACTGACTCTGTTGGTTGCAGTTCTTGCAACCACACCGCTTTATTTCGCAATTGCACGAAATTCGTATGTAACGCATACAGATCGTGCCTTTCAGGCATCCTCTCCTAAAACTTCCAGGCCGTCCTTCGGGGCGGCCTTTTTTTTGCGTAATCGACCTTTAGCATGACCTCCAGCCATGCGCCTTTGCCGATGCGGCGGGCCGATTCTCGAAACTCCTACCACTCCCACGCGTTGGATAAGTTTGAACGATAGGAGAAAACCATGGGCAGCCTCTGGAGCGTCATGACCATATTGGGGCCGATCCTCCTCGGCGCGGTGCTGATTTACGCCATCTGGCGGAATAAGCGCGAAACGCGGCCTGGAGACGAGGCCCGGAGCGACCGCGCCGCCAAGGTTCTGCGTGACAGTCTCGATCAGGAAGACAAACGCCGGAACCATGAGGAGCCGCACTCCACCCGGACTTGAGTGAGGGCAGCGGGGCGTCCACATTGAGGGCATGGGTTCCCGCTCGCCAAATCCCTCAGCGCTGCCGCATGCTATCGCCGGCTGGTTCGAGCGCAGGGGTTGGTCGGTGCGCCGGCATCAGCGCGAGATGCTTGAGGCGGCAGGCGCGGGAGATCACGCACTTCTTGTCGCCCCAACAGGCGCCGGCAAGACCTTGGCCGGCTTCCTTCCGACCCTTGCAGACCTCATCACCGATCCCGCTGAGGGCCTCCACAGCCTCTACATCTCGCCGCTGAAGGCGCTCGCCGTCGACGTGCAGCGCAATCTGCTTACCCCGATCAGCGAGATGAACCTTCCGATCCGGGTAGAGACACGAACCGGCGACACCCCATCCGACCGCAAAGCGCGTCAGCGGGCCAAGCCGCCGCAGGTACTGCTGACTACCCCCGAATCACTGTCTCTTCTGCTGACTCACCCGGATGCGGACCTGATCTTCGGCAATCTCAAAACGGTGATCATCGACGAGATTCACGCCTTCGCCACCGGTAAGCGCGGAGACCTGCTCGCGCTTTCTCTCGCGCGTTTGCAAACGATCAATCCCGCGCTGCGCCGGGTTGGCCTGTCGGCGACGGTGGGTGACCCCGATGCCTATCGCCGCTGGCTCGCGCCCGCAGGCGATGAGACGCGCGTCGCCTTGATCGAAGGTGAACCCGGCGCGCCGCCCGATCTCGACATTCTGATCCCTGAAGACCGCGTGCCCTGGTCCGGCCACAGCGGCAAATACGCGGCGCGACAGGTTATCGAGATCATCCGGCAGCACCGCATGACGCTGGTATTCTGCAATACGCGCGGGCTGGCCGAGCTCATCTTTCAGGAGCTGTGGGCAGAGAATGACGAGACCCTGCCCATCGGCATCCACCATGGCAGCCTCTCCCGTGAGGCCCGGCGCAAGGTGGAAGCAGCCATGGCGGCGGGCAAGCTGCGCGGCCTCGTCGCGACCGCCAGCCTCGACCTCGGCATCGACTGGGGCGATATCGACTGCGTGGTGCAGATGGGCGCCCCCAAGGGCAGCTCGCGCCTCCTCCAGCGCATCGGCCGCGCCAATCACCGGATGGATGAGCCGAGCAAGGCAATCATCATCCCCGGCAACCGCTTTGAATATCTGGAGGCGCAGGCAGCCTGGGACGCCGTGATGAGCGGCGAGCGCGATGCAGACGAGTTCCGCCCCGGCGCGCGCGATGTCCTCGCCCAGCACATCATGGGTCTGGCCTGCGCCGGGCCGCTGGACCCGCAAGCCCTGCTCGCCGAGATCCGCACCGCTGCACCCTATGACTGGCTGGACCGCGCGCAGCTGGACGACATTCTGCAATTCGTCTCGACCGGCGGCTATGCCCTGCGCGCCTATGATCGCTTCCGCCGTCTTGTTCAGACACCGGAGGGCCACTGGCGTCTCGCCCATCCGCGCCTCGCCCAGCAGCATCGCCTGAATGCCGGCATCATCGTCGATCAGCCCGCGCTCGACGTGCGCTTCGCCAATGGCCGCAAGCTCGGCACGGTGGAGGAAGTCTTCGCCGCGACGCTCACCCCGGGCGACCGCTTCTTCTTCTCTGGCCTGTCGCTGGAGCTGGTGCGGCAGACCGAAGCGGAACTGACGGTGAGAGCGACGACCAAATCGGCGCGCATCCCCAGCTGGGGCGGCACCCGCATGGCCATGTCGACACATCTCGCCGGCCGCGTGCGCGCCTTCCTCGCCGATCCCGGCCAGTGGGGCCGCTTCCCGGACGATGTGCATGAATGGCTGGCGATGCAGGCGGTGCGCTCCGTCCTCCCCCAGCCCGATCAGCTCCTCATCGAGACCTTCCCGCACGAAGGCCTCCACCACATGGTCGTCTACAGCTTCGAGGGCTGGAACGCGCATCAGTCGCTTGGCATGCTGCTCACCCGCCGCATGGAGGAGCGCGGTCTCAAGCCTGTCGGCTTCGTGTCCAACGATTATGCGCTGGCCGTCTACGGGCTGGAACCGGTGCTCGACCCCCGCCCGCTCTTCTCGGCGGACATTCTCGACCGCGAATTCATTGCCTGGGTGGAGGAAAGCAGCCTCCTGAAGCGCGCCTTCCGCGATGTCGCCGTGATTTCCGGGCTCATCGAGCGCCAGCAGCCCGGCGCCCGCAAGACCGGCCGGCAGGTCAGCTTCTCGACCGACCTCATTTATGATGTGCTGCGCCGCTACGAGCCGGATCATCTGCTGCTCAAGGCTGCCTGGGCCGACGCGCGCGCCCGCATGACCGATGTCGGCCGCCTGGGTGAGCTGATCGACCGGGCCAGCGCCACCATGCTCCACAAGCCGCTCGATCGGGTCAGCCCGCTGGCCGTCCCGGTGCTTATCATGATCGGGCGCGAGCATGTCGCCGGCGCCCAGACCGACGACAGCCTGCTGGCGGAAGCCGAAGCGCTTGCGAAGATCGCCATGACGCCCGATCCGCCGGCCACCTGAACATCTGTCGTGCGGGAAGCTTTGGCGAAACCCCGCCGACATGATAAGATCGCTGCCGGAGAGGATCGTGGCATGCGCATCGGCATCATGCTTCGTCTGGCAGTCATCAACGCGCTGGCGCTGGCCGGCACAGCGCTCGCAGAGCCTTTGCCCGCACAATTGGCGGACGAAGCCGATCTCGTCGGGAGCCCCGACGGCCATTTCGTCATCACGCCAAGCAATCCGGACGCCGCGACCGACCCGGGGGCCTTCGAACTCAATGAACCTCTGACCACCATTGGCGCCGATCCCGGCCTGCGCATGACGATGCCTGTCGAGATCGGGGGGCTCGGGCCTTATCCCTTCATCATCGATACCGGATCGCAGCGCACCATCATTGCCACCGAACTGGCCGAGCGCCTTGCCCTCCCCCCGCTCCCGCCTGTGGAGATCATCAGCATGGCGGGGCGCGTCACGGTCTCATCCGTCAGGCTCGACGCGCTGAGCTTCGGCGAGCATGCGATTGACTCGCTCGCTGCGCTGACCATTGCGCGCGCCGATATGGGCAGCCTGGGCATCATCGGGCTCGACAGTCTGGAGGACAAAAGGCTGACGCTCGACTTCGGCAAGCGACGCATGGAGATCGGCAAGAGCCGTCGCCCGTCCGAAGTTCGCAAGGATGATGACGCCATCGTCGTCCGCGCGCGCAGCAAATTCGGCCAGCTCATCCTCATGAACTCGCGGGTCGACGGGCGGCGGGTGAATGTCATTCTCGATACCGGCGCTGAAATAAGCGTCGGAAACATGGCGCTGTTCCGCAGTCTCAAGGTCAAGCGGCTGGTCGTGCCGCCGACGCCGACCATGTTGACCAGTGTCACCGGCATTGCGATACCCGCGCAGTTTGCTGTCGTGCGTCGTCTCACGATCGGCGCCGCAACGATGGAGAACGTCCCCATGGTGTTCGTGGATGCCGCGCCATTTGAAGAACTGGGCCTTGGAGACAAGCCGGCGATGCTGCTCGGCATGAAGATGCTACGCCTGTTCGATCGGATCGCGATCGACTTCGGCCATCGCCATATCGATTTCCACCTCGCGTCCGCAGCCGGGGCGCAGAGCCAGCGGCTACGTCTCGCGGACAGCGCCGCACCCGGCGCAGCGCCGCGCTGATCCTCAGTCGATCGCAAGCGTCCGCCCTTGACCATCGGCGGCAGAAAACGCCCTCAGCGGTCCCTCGAAGTTACCCTTTCAATCGCAACAATTTCCCACCCATCGATCGATCTGAATCCGCTCGCGCGTTTGAGTTGTCGTGCACCCGCGCACCAAGATTCGGTTGACTGGGGGCTTTTCTCCCACACGCATGGCTTCGTTTCATATCTACAAATCATCAAAGCTTCTGCCGGTTCACACGAAAGGCGGCGTGCCTTTATGCGCCAGCGATGCCCTGCTTCGGAGGCGCTCACGACACCAGGCAGTCCGACATCGCCGGCGTCATCCCAGAACGCCTTCTGAGCTTCGAGCCGTTGAATAGTCGAGAGGGAGGGAGCAGCTTCGTGCGCAAGAGCGATGCTGCTCAACCCGACGAAGGCAGCGTGTCCAGCAACCAGCAATAAGGGCCTGCAAACCATCAAGGTAGCGTATGCCAATATCCGTCGGCTTCCCACCGAAAATGCACAGCGCCGCCAGCCCATCGAAACGAGCCCCATGCTGACCGGCTTGCTTGCCAGATAGACCTTCGTTCCAGGCTTTTTCGTGAAAGTTCCGCTTTTGTTCAACAGCCGATTGCGCGGCGCCAGTCTGCAAGGCATAGCGAACGCATGAGCTACCCAGCGGCTGTTGATGAAGGCATACTGAAGGCCACCCCACCCGGCCCGGCGTTCAGCTTTGCCGGGCAGAACTGGCATGCGCTCCCGCAAGGCGCCCTGTTCTGGCGCGAGCGGGCAGCGCTGATCGTCGCCGATCTGCATTTCGAGAAGGCAAGCGCCTTTGCTCGGCGCGGGCAGATGCTGCCGCCCTATGACAGCCGGGCCACGCTCGATGCGCTTGAGGATGTGATCGCCCGCACGACACCGCGTGAAATCTGGTGCCTGGGGGACAGCTTTCATGACATGGGCGCGCATGACCGGATGATGGCGGAAACCCGCGAGCGGATCGTCCGACTCACCGCCGCCTGCCGCTGGACGTGGATCACCGGCAATCACGATCCACAGGGCGGATCGGCCAGTGATTCGTCCCTGGGCGGCGAAAGCATCGACGAAGCCCTCATCGATGGCGTTCTTTTGCGCCACGAGGCATGCCCCGGAGAAGCCCGACCGGAAATTTCCGGCCATTTTCATCCCAAGCTGCGGATAAATCTGCGGGGGCGGCATATCGCTCGCCGCTGCTTCGTGATGGGCGCCAGAAAGCTCATCGTGCCTGCCTTTGGCGCATTGACCGGCGGCCTTGACGCAGCGTCACCGGTGATCACCTCGCTGGTCGGTCAGGAGCGCGAAGCGCTCATTGCGCTGGAGGATCGGCTGCTGCGTTTCGCCTTGGCGAAATGAGACGACGGCAGGCACTGTAACTCTTCTGCAACATGCCGTGAAATCCGGAAAATGAGGGAGTTGCGCCCTATGCCCATTGGCATATGCTTGCTGTCAATCGGCGCAAAAGCCGGACGAAACAAGATTGCAGGAGAGCCATGATGCCCAAGCCATCCCTCATTGCGTCTGCCAGCATAACGGCCTTGCTGTGCACCCTCGCCACACCTGCGGCAGCGCAGCAAACAAATGACGCTACGGCACAAAGCACCGATGAAGGCGCGATGGGCGAGATCATCGTCACCGCCACGCGCCGTGCGAGCCCCCTCTCGGACGTGCCCATAGCCGTCTCGGCAGTCACTGCGCAATCGCTGCAGAACAGTGGCGCGAACGATATCCGCCAGCTCAATCAGCTTGCGCCCTCGCTGCTGGTGTCCTCCACGGGATCGGAAGCCAATGGCGCAGCGCGTATTCGTGGCGTCGGCACGGTGGGCGACAATCCGGGTCTTGAAAGCTCGGTCGCGGTGTTCATCGACGGCGTGTATCGCTCGCGTACCGGTGCCGGCCTCACCGATCTGGGCGAGATCGAGCGCGTGGAAGTGCTGCGCGGCCCGCAAGGCACGCTGTTCGGCCGCAATGCCTCCGCCGGCCTGCTCAATATCGTCAGCAAGGCGCCGGAATTTCAGTGGGGCGGCAGCGCGGAAGCCAGCTTCGGCAATTATGAGGCCTGGCGGCTCGCCGCACGCATCACCGGCCCGCTCAGCGACACGGTCGCCGCCAGCATTGATGGCGTCTACTCGCGGCGCGACGGGTTCCTCGATATCGTCGATGCTTCCGGCGCGAAGATCGGCGATACGAACGATCGCAATCGCTACTTCCTGCGCGGCCAGCTTCTCCTTGAGCCCTCCGACGCGCTCTCGATCCGCCTGATCGGCGATTATACCAATCGCGATGAGAGCTGCTGCGGCGCGGTCTATATCGACAACGGCGAGGAAGTGGGCACATCGCCCACCAATTACACGCAGAACGCCACCAACCGCATCGTGACGATCCTCGGCGCCCTGGGCACGCAATTCCCCAATGGCGCGACGCCCTACACGCAGAACCCCTATGAGCGGAACATCAGCATCACGCCGGGCCGCGACTATGTGAGCAGCCTTGAGGACTGGGGCCTCTCGGGCGAGATCAACTATGATTTCGGCGATGCGAAGCTGACCAGCATCACGGCCTATCGCGACTACAAGTCGGCCGACTATGGCGATTACGACTATTCGACCGCCGACCTGCTCTATCGCGATCCCGGCACCTTCCGCCAGTTCCGTACCTTCACGCAGGAATTGCGCCTGCAAGGCTCGGCCTTCGGCGGCATGCTCGACTGGCTGGTCGGCGGCTATTATGCCAACGAGAAGCTGACGTTGCGCGACAACATCCGCTTCGGCGCCGATTATGGCCGCTTCGCTGCCTGTCGCCTGATGGCGGGCGCGGGCAACACCAGCAATCTCTCCCCGGCCCAGCTCAGCCTCTGCGCCGCTCCGATTGACGGCAATCCGGCCACGCCCGATGTCGGCAACCTCATTGCGGGCACGCAGGCCAATCTGAATGCCGGTCTTTACGCGGCGATCTATGCGCAGGCGATTGGACAAGGCGCCCCGCCTGCCGTGGCCGATGCCACCGCGACGGCGCAGGCCGGCGCAATTTCTTCCGGCCTCGGCACCGGCCTCACGGCTCTCGCCACCATACCGACCGGCGCGGGCGACACAGATTCCCGCTATTATCAGCGCAGCGAGAACTGGGCGCTGTTCACCCACAACATCATCCACCTCACCGATGCGCTCGACCTGACACTGGGCCTGCGTTACACCCGCGAGACGAAACGCTTCTCGGCGGACCTCAACAACAACAACGCGACCTGCGCCGCGCTGCAGGCCTCCGCCCTGCCCAGCCTCGCCACCAACCCGTCGCTCGGCTCCGCCGCGCAGCTGGCGGGCGGTATCCTCACGCTCGGCTGCCTTGGCAATGCCAGCACCAGCCTCAACGCGCTCGATCTGGAGGACCGCCAGAGCGAGGGCAAGTTCTCCGGCACCGCCGTGCTGTCCTACAAGATGGGGGGCGGCGTCATGGTCTATGGCGGCTATTCGCGCGGCTACAAGGCCGGCGGATACAATCTCGATAGGTTCGAGCTCGGCAACACCGGGATCGGAACAGGCATCTCACCGATCACCTATTTCTCGCCGCGCAGCAACGCCGACGCGGCAAGCCTCGCCTTCGGGTCAGAGACAGTCGACGCCTTCGAGATCGGCCTCAAATATTCGCGGCGTGAGTGGGGCTTCAATCTTGCGGCCTTCCGTCAGGAGTTCAGCAATTTCCAGCTGAACACCTTCAACGGCACCAGCTTCGTCGTGCAGAACATCAATGGCTGTGACGGCGCCAAGGCGGCCAACGGCACCTGCGATGACACCAAGCCCGGCCTCATCAGCCAGGGCGTGGAAATAGAGGCCTATATCCAGCCGGTCCGCTCGCTGCGCGCCACCGCTGGCGTGACCTACGCTCGTGCCGAATTCGCCGACAGCCTCGTCGGCAGCGCCGACGGCTCGGTGCCGCTCGATCCGGCGCTGTTTCTGCTCGAAGGGCAAGATAACAGCAACGCGCCGCGCTGGGTCGCCACCACCAGCATCGCCTGGACGCCGGAGCTGGGCAATGGCTTCACCGGGCTCGTCTATGTCGATAACCGCATCACCGGCGACTACAACACCGGCTCAGATCTCTACCCCGAGAAGGCGCAGGACGGCTACATCGTCACCAATGCCCGCATCGGCCTGCGTTCGCCCGGTCAGACCTGGGCCATCGAGCTTTGGGCGCAAAATCTGTTCGACAGCGACTATAGCCAGGTTGCCTTCAACAGCCCGCTGCAAAGCTCCAGCCCGAACCACCAGTCCCGCGCACAGCTGGGCACCTTCGGCACCATGTCGAACCAGCTCTTCTCCGCCTATCTGGCCGAGCCGCGGACCTACGGCATCACGGTCCGCAGCCGCTTCTGAGCAATCCGGGAGGGTCACTCACTCGTGCCCCTCCCGATGGGTCCGGCGCTCACGCCGTATAGCGATGCAGCCCCCGCCCCTCGGTGCGGAGCCAGGCGCGGGCGGCGTCCGGACAAACCGGAGAAATCGCGCGCACCAGCGCATGGAAGTCCGGGCCGTGATGCATGTGCTGGAGGTGCGCAACTTCATGCGCGACCGTGGCGAGCCGGACATGCGCCGGTGCCATGATCAGCCGCCAGCTGTAGCGGATATTCCCATCTACCGAGCAGCTGCCCCAGCGTGCGCGCGGATCGCCAATCGCGACATTGCGCAACGGCAACGCATGCCGCGCCGCCAGCGCCTGCGTTTCCGAGGCGAGAGCCGTGCGCGCCTGCGCCTTGAGCCAGCGCAGCACCCGCACACCCGCAAGATCAGCCGGGCCACCAACCAGCAGGTCGCCATTCTCCACGCGCACTTGCCGGGTGCGGGCGCCGGTCGCGACGATGCGCAACGGCATCCCCTCGAAGGGAACCAGCGTGCCTTCGCCAAGCACCACGAGACCGCCATTGCGCCCGCGCTGCCCTTCGATCCACTCTCTCTGCGCGCGCACCCAATCGAGCGCATGCGGCAGCGAGGCGCGCGGCGGAATAGTGAGGAGCGCGCGATCACCCAGCTCGTCAAAGCGCAACTTCATGCGCCGTGCCCGCCCGTGGCGCAGCACAACGAGCGGAATGGCGGCGCCGTCCGCCAGCATCAGGCTGTGCTCAGAGCGCGCGGTCGACAATGTGGTTTTCCAGATCACCCGCAATCGTTTCCGAGATCGTCCAGCCGCGAATGCTCTGTCCCGCGCGGTGCACCGCCTCGCGATCCCCGCAGATGAGATAGTGCCATTCGGGCAGGGGTTCGCCGCGCGCACGCAAGCGATAAGCGCAGCTCTCCGGCAGCCATTCGATTTCCGCCAGATTGGCGCGACTGAGGCGCAGGCAATCCGGCACGAACGCACGGCGCTGGCGATAATTGCTGCATTGCGCCGTATCCCGGTCAAGCAGACGGCACGCCACGTTGGTCGGGTAGATCCGCCCGGTGTCGGCATCCTCCACCTTGTGGAGGCAGCATTTGCCACAGCCGTCGCACAGGGCTTCCCACTGCGCGCGATCAAGCGTTTCGAGAGGCTGTTCCCAGAAGTTCATCGCACATAATGGACGAGGAAATCGTGCACGCCCTTCGCCACCGTCTCGTCTGCCGAAGCCAGCTCCTCGACCGGCACCAGCGCAATCGGCTTCCCGTCCGGCCCGAAGAGGAACGGCGTGCGCGTGTGGTTGACCAGATAATCCTGCGTCGCCGCCTGGTCGCCTTCCTTGCTCGCCACCACCACGAAGTCGTTCTTCACCTTCTCGATCTGCTCGGGCGTGCCCGTGAGGCCAATCAGCTGAGGATGGAAATGCGCCACATAGGCTTTCACCACATCGACAGTGTCGCGCTGCGGATCGACCGTGATGAAGATCGGCTGGATCTTCGCGGCGAGGTCGGGATTGGATTTCTCCAGCATCCGGTAACCCAGCATGATCCGGTTGAGATCGAGCGGGCAGACGTCCGGGCAATAAGTGTACCCGAAATAGACGAGCCGATATTTGCCGTCGAAATCGGCCCAGCGGACGCTCTTGCCGGTCTGGTCGGTCAGCGTGAAATCACCGCCGATCCGCGCGCCGACGAGATTGCCTTCGGTCGGCAGCGACTCGTTGTTTGCCGGCTGCGCCTGGCAGGCCGCGAGGGCCAAGCCGATGGAAAGCGCAAGGATTTTTTTGCAGGCTTTGTTCATGACAGGGGCAGCCATGCCCTGCTATTGGGGCCAAAGCAACAGCTTCACACAGACGGTACAAAGGGGACGCGAGGTGATGATCGATCGGCGCAGGAGAATGATGTTCCGCGTGGTCCGTCCGCTTGCCCTCATGGCCGCGCCGCTCATCGGGGCCGTAGCGGCCCAGCCGGCAATAGCGCAGTTTTCAGACAGCTATCGGTTTCTTGAAGCCGTGCGCAAAGGTGACAATGCGAAAATTGCCGAGTTTCTTGAAACTCCCGGCGTCACGCCCGTGAACACCAAGGATCGCACGAATGGCGAGACCGCACTGTTGATCGTCGTGGGCCAGCGGGATGAGGTGATGACCAATTATCTGCTCTCCCGCGGCGCCCGGGTGGACCTGGCGGACAACAACGGTCGCACGCCGCTCATGCTGGCGGTTGAGCGGCGCTTCGTCGAAGGTGCGCGATTGCTGCTCGCGAACAAGGCCGATCCCAATCAGACCAACAGCAGCGGCGAAACGCCACTGATCCGCGCCGTGCACATGCGCGACATCGAGATGGTGCGGCTCCTCGTCACAAACGGTGCGGACCCGCATCGCCCTGATCGCCTCGCCGGCATGTCCGCGCTCGATTATGCCAAGTCCGGCCCGCCGATGAGCGGCCTCATCGATCTGCTCAGCAGCGTGAAGAAGCCCGAAGTCAGTGGTGCCGTGCAGGGTCCGCGGCTTTAGACTTTACTTCACCAGCAGACGGCGGCTGGCCTCTGATCAGCCGCGCTGCGCGCGCAACACGGTCACCAGCCCAGCCCGCAGCGTCTCGACATCCAGCGCCGAATTGAACAGCGCGGGCGTGATCCGCACGCAAGCACCGCCGGCTGGTCCATCGCGATGGACCGTGAAGATACGATGCTCTGCCAGCAGGCGTTGCGCGATAGCCTTGTTGTCCGCCACACTTGTGCGTCCGGCAAAGCGGAAGGATGTGATCCCGCCATAGAGGCGACGATCCGTCGGGGTCAGAATCTCGAGTCCCGGTTCACCCCTGAGCGGCTCGGCCCACAGATCGCGAAGACGCCGCAATCGACCGGCACGCGCGGCATCACCGATCCGATCCTGAAAATCGAGCGCATCCGGCACGGTCAGCTGCGCGGCGAAATCCAGGGTGCCGGTGTGAACGCGGTCATAGGCCCCGGCCGCAAAAGGCGGGCTGTTCGCGCTGTCCGGATCAATCAGATCGACCTTGCTCTGGCGGATGTAGACGAGCCCGACCCCCAGTGGCGCGCCCCACCATTTATGCAGGTTGAAGCCAATGAAATCGGCATCCAGATCAACCGGACGCGTATCGATCTGCCCCCAGCTGTGCGCCGCATCGACAATAGCGTCGACGCCCCGTGCGCGGGCCATGGCGATGATCTCACGCACCGGCACGACGAGGCCGGTGCGGTGGCTGAGGTGCGTGAGAAGGATGAGGCGGATCCGGGGATTGGCCCGCAGCGCCGCCTCATAGGCATCGATGAGCCCCTGATATGTGGCCGGCTCGGGTAGCGCGATGCGCACCACCTCCACCCCGCGCCGGGACCGCAGGGAATCGAAGCAGGCCTGCATGCTGTCATAATCGAGGTCGGCATAGAGCACCGCATCGCCGGGGCGGAGGCGATTATACCCGCCGATGAGTGTCTTGAGCGCCTCGGTGGCGTTGCGCGTGAACGCAATCTCCTGCGGCGCGAAGCCCATGCGCGCGGCCAGCCTGTCACGCACGGCCATGAGATCGGCCCCCATGCCCCGCCGGGCATAATAGCTGTTCTCGCGGTTCACATGCCGAACCGCGGCCTGATAGCGCTCCAGCACCGGTCGGGCCATCATGCCCCAATTCCCGTTTTCCAGCGGGATCACTTCATCCGTCACATCATAATGTGCCGCAATGCCGGCCCAATAGGCCTCGTCATCGGGCTGCGCCCCGGTCGCCGGCACCGGCGCCGGAGCGGCATTGACCCGCCCCGCCACCGGCGCCGCAGCAAGCGCCATCACCATCTGCCGGCGATTGATCTCCATCCGCTCAGCCGCTCCGCTCAGAAGGTGAGGCCGAGGCGGACATAATATTGGCCGCCATCGGTGTCGTAAGGGGCGTTGCGGGAATAGATCAGTCCGCGAACGGCCTGATTGGTGGCTTCGTCCGGATAGCTGTTGAAGAGGTTCTCCGCGCCGCCCCGGATCGAGATGTTGGGCGTCAGCTGGGCGCTGGCCGAGAGATCGAACAGCACCATCGAGCCGAAACGCTGGAACAGGTCACCGGTGGCGTTGCCACTGACGTCCGTCCACGCGCCATAATAGCGCGCTCGGGCCTGAACGCCGATCCCGCCAAACGTATAGCCAATCGAACCCGTGCCATTGTGCCGGGGCAGGCGATCCTCGAAAATGATCCGCTGGGTTTGATTGCCGATCGCTGCCGAGGTTCCGCTGGTCACCTCGGTCTTGTTGTAATTGTAGGCCAGGCTGAGATCGAGCGTGCCCGGGCCCATCTGGCTCGTATAGGCAAGCACGACATCGATGCCCCGCGTGCGGGTCGAGAAGTCGTTGGTGAAATAGGTGACGGCTGTGAAGCGCTGCGGGTTGGGCAGATCGGCCGGCACGGTGAAGGTGCGTGACTGACCGAAGCGATCCCGCAGGCTGATCTGGTAGAGATCGATGCTGCCGGTCAGACCGAAGCCGGGCTGGACCGTAAGACCAGCCGTGATCGTCCGGGATTTCTCCGGAGTCAGCGGCTTGGCACCGAGAGCGACGGCAATGGGGTCGCTGGGCGACAGGCGACCGGTATTGAAAATCTGCATGGTGGTCGTGTCCAGCCCCTGGGTGGTGTTCACCGCATTGAGCTGGGCCGGCGTGGGCGCCCGGAAGCCGGTCGAGTAAGTGCCACGCACGGCGACGCCCCGCACCGGCTCAAGCCGTGCCGAGAGCTTGTAGTTGAACGTGTCGCCAAAGGCCGAGAAGTCTTCATAGCGACCTGCCGCACCCAAGGTCAGCTCTTCGATGGGGCGGACTTCCAGATCGATGTAGCCGGCATGGCTGGTCTGCGACCATTCGCCGGAATTGAGCTGGCTGAAACCGGGGAAACCGTTGCTGTTCGGCGCAAGGCCCGTCGCAGCGCCGGCGCCGATGGCGTAGGACGCCGGATCGCCGGGGCGAATGGCGTAGGTTTCCTCGCGGCGTTCAGCGCCAAAGGCGATGTTGACCGGCTCGAACAGGCCAACCGGCAAACGATAGACGAAGTCCGCGTTCAGGTTGAATTCGTTCTGCCGCAGGCGGCCCAGATAGAAGCTGGTCGGGCTTGCCGGGCCGAGCGAGGCATTGAGCGATTCGCTCATATTGTAATTGATGCGACTACGCCCGGACGAGGCGCTCAGATCGTAGGTGAAATCGTCGCTCAGCCCGCCGCGAAGTCCGCCAACCACCTGAAAATCGTCGTAGCGCGTGCCGAAACGCGGCGTGAAGCCGGTGGGGTAGATGCTGGTGAAGTTGAAACCGGGGAAAGCGGCGCTGTTGGAAAAGACGTTGCCGGTGCTCGTCGGGTTGCGCCAGTTGAAGTCGGTGACGCCCTCGCCCTCGCCCGCTGTGCCGAACGCGTAAATCGTTACGGCGTCGGAAAGATCATAATATGCATTCACGCCGGCGCGGACCGAACGCAGATCAGGCTGGCCCCAGCGTTGCACGGGATTTGGCACATCAAGGTCGGGATTGGCCGCCTGAAAGGCAATGGCATCAGGGCGCTGGCGGGTCCGCGATGTCGCCTCCGACTTCGAGAACTCGCCGGCGAACACGATGCTGCCGCGATCGCCCAGCGCGATGCCGCCCTGCGCGCCGGTCTGGTAGCTGTTGCCGTCGCCCTCATAATATTGCGAGAACTGGCCAAAGGCTTCCATGCCGGGCTGATCATCGAGAATGATGTTGATGACGCCGGCAATGGCATCCGAGCCATATTGCGCCGAAGCGCCGTCCCGCAGCACTTCGATCCGCTTGATCGCGAGATTGGGAATAGTGGCCAGATCCGCCGACTGCGCGCCGCGCGTGCCGAGCATCGCCGAGCGGTGATAGCGCTTGCCGTTGACCAGAACGAGCGTCTGATCGGCCGATAGACCACGCAGGGTTGCAGGCCGGACGAATGCCTGACCATCAGCCGCCGGAAGCCGCTGAACATTGAAGGACGGGAGAAGCTGCGCGAGCGTGCTCGTAAGATCCGATGAAATACTATTGTCAATTGCGCCAGACGAGATCACGTCAATAGGCGCAAGTGTGTCGAACTTTGTCCGACGTGCATCGCGGGTTCCCGTGACGATGACAAGATCACCCGCTTCAGCATCAGCTGACGGCTCTGCAGTTACCTGAGCAACAGCGAAAGAAGGCGCGACAAATTGCAGCGCGACGAGCGCGCTGGCGGTCATAAATTTCATGAGTTCCCCGCGAAACAGCAGTTATTGTTGTGCGAGCGCACCTAGATCGAGCTGATGACGCTTTTGTGTCTCGGCAAAAGAAATCCGCGCGGCGCGCAGTAGCCCGCAGACCCGCATTGGATGCTCCGGTTTCTCATGGTTCGAAGGAGAAAAATGGTGCCCGGGGACGGAGTCGAACCGCCGACACTGCGATTTTCAGTCGCATGCTCTACCAACTGAGCTACCCGGGCACGGGGATCGCTGCCGGCGCAAGGCCGGGCGAAAGAGCGTGCGCTATAAGCATGGTCGCGGGGGCATGTCCAGCCCCTGTAATGCGCTTTTCTGTCCGCCGGGGCGGCAGGATGATCGCGAGAGCGTCGGGGGTTTTTGAGTGGACCGCCATGGCCCGCAGCCTCATCCCTGTCGGGAAGGCGCAGGCAGGCACTTCACGACCGCGCGCCACCATCCCCGGCGTCGCCGCCGCCCTCACCATCTTCATCGTCATCAGCGCGGACGGGAACGCGATAGCCCTCGTTCATCCAGCCGAGCAGATCGCGGTCGCGGCAGCCGCGCGAGCAGAAGGGGCGGAATTCGTGCACCGTTTCCTTGCGGCAGACCGGGCACACATTCTTAATGGGCATGATGGGCTCCGAGCGGCAACGCATCGTCCACCTTCAGCTCCAGCGAACCGCCACGACGGCGCTCCAGCAGCTTGATCCAGTCGGGGTGCGCACGAATGTCCTTCGCCACTGCCGCCGGCACGGTGAGCGCCACTGGCCCGCCGCCACCGCCCGCATTCTCCTGCCGCTCGGCAGTGCGCAGCGCGGCCATGCTTGCCGCGCGGACCGGATCGGCCCGCAGCAATTCCATGAGCGAAGGCCGCTCACGCTTGCGGATAATCTGGACGAAGCCGAAGCCGTTGACCGCCGTGCGCTCGAAGGGCTGCGGCAGATATTTGTCGATCTGCGCCGCCGCAATCAGCCGCTCGTCCTTGTTGTTCATGGTCGGCAGATCGATGCCGATGGAGCCGGCCAGCCCCATGCGCGCGATCGCCTGCGCGGCAAGCTTCGCGCCCTTGGGGCCAAGCTGCGCGGGCGGCGCGGCGCCATCCACGTCGATGAGCGTCATTGCCGGCGTCGGGAAGATGCGTAGCGCGGCATCCTCGGCACCAACTTCGCCGGTCATGGCTTCGGCCAGCAACTCGCTCCAGCCAGCCGCTTCCATGCGGTCCGCTTCATGCGCTGGGCACGGCACAATCGGCAAACCGCTTTCCTGCAACCGATGGAGGAGGCTCGGCCCCGGCCCGACCTGCATGCCGGGCTGGGCAATCCGCCCCTTGGCTAGCTTCTCGCGCGACTCGTCCAGCCCCGGCTCGCCAATGGCCTCACGCAGGATCTCGACGCGCACCGGCGCACCTTCCGCCACCTTGGGCGGGATCGGCTCGATGAGCACCATCTCGCCGCTATCCAGCCGCACGAGCCCGCGCTTGCGGACAATGAGCGTGCGCGCCAGCCGCCCCGCGTGAACGCCACCCGCACGCGCGTGCCGATCCTCGCGCTCGATCTGCGCCTCGACAATGCGCCCGCCCTTCACGAGCGCGGCGCGCGCCTCGCCAATGCCTTCTTCATAGAGCCAGTGCGGTGCGGTGGGTGTGTCAGTCAATAGTATAGCCCGCTGATTGGAGGAGCGTACGCGTTTCGTAGAGCGGCAGGCCGATCACGCCCGAGGGGCTGCCGGAGAGCGCACGGATAAGCCCGGCAGCGCGCCCCTGAATGGCATAGCCGCCTGCCTTGCCTTCCCATTCCCCGCACGCGAGATAGGCGTCGATCTCGTGCGGGTGCAGCCGCTTGAAGGTCACCGTGCTGGTCGAGAGCTTGTGCCGCGCCTTGCCGTCCGCGTCGATCAGCGTCACCGCGCTCAGCACGCGATGTCGCCGGCCCGAGAGCAGCGCAAGGCAGGCCCGCGCGGTCGCCTCATCCTCCGCCTTGGGCAGGATGCGCCGCCCGCAGGCCACCACCGTATCGCCGCTCAACACCAGCGCGCGGGGATGCCGCGCTGCGACTGCCGCGCCTTTCTCGGCCGCCATGCGCGCGGCATAGGGCGCAGGCAGTTCGGCCTTGCGGGGCGTCTCGTCGATATGGGCTGGGTCCACGCCATCGGGCGTCACGCCGATCTGGGCCAGCAGGTCCAGCCGACGTGGGGAAGCGGATGCGAGAATGAGGCGCATGGGGTCGCCTGACGGAGCATTGCGGGGCATCGCCGCCACCGCGCTGCCGGTCAGGGCTGGCCGGGGCCGGGGCCGCCGCGACCGGGCATGTAGCGATAGGTGATCCGGCCCTTGGTCAGATCATAGGGCGTCAGCTCGACGAGCACCTCGTCACCGACCAGCACGCGGATGCGGTTCTTGCGCATCTTGCCTGCGGTGTGACCGAGGATTTCATGATCATTTTCCAGGCGGACGCGGAACATGGCGTTGGGTAGCAGTTCCACTACCTGCCCGCGCATTTCGAGAAGTTCTTCTTTGGCCATAATCTTCCAGTTTTTCGCGAATGGCGCCCCATAGCCGCAAAAGCGCCAATTGGAAAGCGATTGAGCCGCCGGGGGAATTTCAGTCCGGGAGTGTGTCCACGGCATCCGCAATCACCGCAAATGCCTGCGCGATCTCCGCGCGCGTCGTGCAGTAAGGCGGCATGAGATAGATGGTGTTGCCCAGCGGCCGAAGCAAGAGGCCATTGGCCAGCGCATACGCGCGCAGGCGCAGCGCGACGTCGGAGAGATAGCCGCCGTCCGGCACCAATATGTCGATCGCCGCGATGGCGCCGATGCGGCGTGCATCGTGCAGGCGCCGATGCCCGGCAAGTGAAGCGAGCCCTTCGTCCAGCGCGTGACCAAGTGCGGATATGCGCCCCGGCACATCCTCCTCCTGCCAGATGGCGAGATTGGCATTGGCAGCGGCGCAGCAGACCGGATTGGCCGTGAAGCTGGAGGAGTGAAAGAACATCGCCGCGCGATCCATGCTGCGGTGCGATTCAAAAATTGCTGCACTGGCCAGCGTGGCCGCCAGCGGCACAGAGCCGCCAGTCAGCCCCTTGGCGAGGCAGAGGATGTCCGGCTCCACGCGCGCCTGTTCACAGGCGAATAGGGTGCCGGTGCGGCCCCAGCCGGTCATCACTTCATCGACGATGAACAGCACATCATGCTGCGCACAAATTTCGCTGAAGGCGCGGAGAACTTCAGGCGGATAGAACAGCATGCCGCCCGCGCCCAGCACCAGCGGCTCGACGATGAAGGCCGCGGGCTTGTCCGCTGCGCGGCAGAACGACTCCAGTGCATCGAGGCTGGCCTTCTCCTGCCCCGCGACCGGGAACGGCACGGTCTGCACATCGAACAGCAGCGGCTCATAGGCCCGGTTGAACACGCCACGCGCGCCGACCGACATCGTGCCGATGGTGTCACCATGGTAGCCATGCTCGAGCACGAGAATGCGATGGCGCGCCTCGCCGCGATTGTGCCAGTGCCCCAGCGCCATCTTGAGCGCCACTTCCACCGCCGTCGATCCGCTATCGGAGAAGAACACATGATCGAGGCCCGCCGGAGCCAGCGCCACCAGCGACCTGGCGAGCGCCTCGGCCTGCGGATGCGTATAGCCCGCGAAGATCACCTGATCGAGCGTCGCCGCCTGCTCGGCAATAGCTGCCGCAATGCGCGGTTCGCAATGACCGTGGGTGATGACCCACCAGCTTGAAATACAGTCGAGCAGCCGGCTGCCGTCGTCACAGCTCAGCCATGCACCGGATGCGGAAGCGATCTGCGGGATCGGCTCGCCCAGCCCATGCTGGGTGAAGGGATGCCAGACGGGCGAACTCATCGCGCCGGCTCCAGTGCCGCGCGCAGACCGGCAAGGTCGAGGTGCGTGCGGACGGCGCTCGCAAGATGCGTGGCATCGAGCGGGTCGAGATGAGGCAGCCGTCCGAAGTTCCGCACCCCGGTGAGCGCCGGAATGATGGCCTCATTGTCGGCATGTAGCTCGCCCACGAAGATCATGCCCGCAATCGGAATGCCCCGCGCCTTCAGGGCCTCGATGCTGAGCAGGCTGTGATTGATCGTGCCGAGCTGTGTGCGTGCGACCAGCAGCACGGGCGCGCGCCAACGGGCGAACAGATCGATCATCAGGAATGGCGGGTCCCGGCGGATCGGCACCATCAGCCCGCCTGCGCCCTCGACGATCAGCGGCTGCACGGGTGGCAACGCCAGCTCGTCGTCGTCGATCACTACTGCCTCACGCTCCGCCGCAAGATGCGGCGAAGCCGGCAGTTCGAGCCGATAGGCTTCGGGCAGCACATGGTCCGGCGCCACGCCAAGCGTCGCGGCGTCCAGACTATCGGTGCCGTCCTGCGTTCCAGCCTGAATGGGCTTCCAGAAATGGGCCTCCAGCGCCGCCGCCAGACCGGCAGCAACGACCGTCTTGCCGATACCGGTATCCGTGCCCGAGACCACCAGCACGCCGCTCATGCCGGCACCTGTTCCAGTGCGTCGCGCAACACTCCAGCGAGCGAATCGATGATCGCCTCATCGACATTGAGCGTCAGCGAGACCCGCAGGCGCGCCGTCCCGCGCGGCACGGTCGGCGGGCGAATGCCGCGCACGTCGAAGCCCGCCTGCTGCAGCAATGTGGCGACGCGCATGGTGCGCGCATCCTCCTTCAGGATGATGGGCAGGATCTGGCTGGCCGGCGCGGGCAGCCCCAGCGGCGCGCACAAATGCTGCGCAGCATGATCGATCAAATGCTGCAGTCCCGCGCGCAGATCATCGCCCGCGAGACTGCGCTCCAGCGCCGCTTCCACAGCCACGGCCATCAACGGCGAAGGCGCGGTCGAGAAGATGAAGCTGCGACCGCGATTGACGATCAGATCGATGATCGGCCGCGCCGCCGTCACCAGCGCACCCTCGACGCCCAGCCCCTTGCCGCAGGTATGGAGCGCGATGACATTCTCCGCGCCCTCCAGATGTGCGGCAAGGCCGCGCCCGCTCGGGCCATGCACGGCGGTCGCATGTGCCTCGTCGAGCACCAGCATGGCCTCATGCCGCGCGGCAACCTCCGCCAGCGCATCCACCGGGGCCTTGTCTCCATCCATGGAGTAGAGCGTCTCGGCAGCGATCCACGCCCGCCCGGTGCCGCCCCCTTTGCGCCATTGCGCAATGGCATCGTCAAATGCGTCTGCATCATTGTGCAGGGCCAACACAGTGCGCGCCTTGCCGAGCTTCATTCCGTCATGCGCGCTCGCATGGATGAGCGAATCAGCGACGATGAGGTCGCCGGCCCCAGGCAGGCTGGCGAGGATCGCCATGTTGGCCGCAAAACCATTGGCGAGGAACAGCGCCGCCTCACTGCCGAAGATCGATGCCGCCCGCGCCTCCAGCGCCTCATGTTCGGGCGCATTGCCGCGCAACAGCCGCGATCCGCCGGAGCCGACCGGCACACCGCGCGCAACGGCGTCCGCCACCGCCCGGGCAATGCTGCGGTCACCCGCAAGGCCGAGATAATCATTGGACGCAAAGTCTTGGCCCGCGCGCGGCATCAGCCGCCGGCGGCGTGCGCGCGCTTCGAGCGCATCGAGCTGGTTTTGAAACGGACCGAGGAACGGCGACATGAGGCGCCTATAGCGCCCGGGTCATGCTGCGGCCAGAGCGGAGAGCCGGCTGAAGCAAGCCCGCTTACATGCCACCCATTCATGACAGCGAAACCGAACGGCACCGCATGGATCGGCGACCCTACAAAAAGCCCGCGCCGGCAAGGGACCGGCGCGGGCAGCTCTTTGTGGTTGCTTAAGAGATCAGGCGAAGCTGACCTTGGTCTTGCGACGACGCATCGAAACGCCGACGAGGCCGAGGCCACCGATCATCATGGCCCAGGTGGCGGGCTCGGGAACGGGAGCCGAAACTTCCGTCGGTGCGGCGGCAACATAGCCCCACAGCTTGGTCTTCGTCTTGTCGTTCTCGTCCGACTTGAAGTAGGACTTGATATGATGCGCCGAGTTGCCGAAGCCGGAGATGAACAGCGTGTAGTCCGTGCCATCGTAGCTGAAGGTCTGGCCGCTATTGATCGGATCGACGCTCACGATGTCATCGCAGCAGTGAGGGCCGCCACCGAACAGATCCCAGAACGACCAGGTGTTGGTCGTCTCATTGTGGAAAATGTCGAACACGAAATCCTGGCTGCCGACGGAATTGCCATCAACCGAGACCGCCGCCGTCAGCTTGAGCTGCGTCTGCGTGATGCCGGTGCCGCTGTTGATCACATTGTTGTAATGCGTCAGCTGGCCCAGCGCCTTGTTCACGCTCGGGTTCGGCGGCAGCGTATAGCTGACGCTCGGATCGGTGGCATCGAACTTGTACGAGCTCGTGCCGCCGCTGCCCCAGCTCAGCGTAGCCGGATCGCCGGCGCCTTCGACGACGTTCGTGCCGCCGACTGTGTTCTGCCACGTCGCGGTGATGTTATCGAGCAGCACGGTGGCCGCATTGGCCGAACCGCTCGCCAGCATAGCCGTCGAGAGCGCTACGGCGAGCGCTTTCATCTTGAACATTGGTTATCTCCCACATGCCAGTTCCACCCCGGAACTGCCCCGTCGAGCCCGGCAAGGCCGTCTCTCGATGCCAAAGCATTAACGACGTAGTAACTCTTTTGGCAAATGGTCCTATATCTTTGGTTCCATCACTTCATCGATAGATATACACGCTTCATCGCACATTGTTTCAGATAGAAACAGCTTGACCGGTGTCCTGCAAACAAAAATGAAAAGCCCGCCCGGACCATGCGTCCGGACGGGCTTTCCTCCTCTCCCGTTTCCGGGATGACACGCCGGGATCTAATTTTTACATCGCCCCGTGCGCCAGCGCGGCGAGCAGAAGCAGCGCCACGATATTGGTGATCTTGATCATCGGATTGACGGCCGGGCCAGCCGTATCCTTGTAGGGATCGCCGACCGTATCGCCCGTCACCGCGGCCTTGTGAGCCTCGGAGCCCTTGCCGCCATGATGGCCATCCTCGATATATTTCTTGGCATTATCCCAGGCGCCGCCGCCCGAGGTCATCGAGATAGCGACGAACAGGCCGGAAACGATCACGCCGAGCAGCAGCGCGCCGAGCGCCGCGAAGCCTTCCGACTGGCCGGCGACCGCCGTGATGATGAAATAGACCGCGATCGGCGTCAGCACCGGCAGCAGCGAGGGAATGATCATTTCCTTGATCGCTGCCTTGGTGACGATGTCCACGGTGCGGGCATAATTGGGTCGTGATGTGCCCGCCATGATGCCCGGATCGCTGCGGAACTGCTCGCGAACATCCTCGACCACCGCACCTGCCGCGCGGCCCACGGCAGTCATGCCGAACGCCCCGAACAGATAGGGCAACAGCGCGCCGAGCAGCAGACCCACGATGACGTAGGGATTGCTCAGCGAGAAATCGACCGCGATGTCCGGGAAGTAGATTTCCAGATCCGCCGTATAGGCACCAAAGAGCACCAGCGCCGCCAGTGCCGCCGAGCCGATGGCATAGCCCTTGGTCACGGCCTTGGTGGTGTTGCCGACCGCGTCGAGCGCATCGGTCCGCTGGCGCACATCGTCCGGCAGACCCGCCATTTCCGCGATGCCGCCGGCATTGTCCGTCACCGGGCCATAAGCATCGAGCGCCACGACCATACCCGCCAGAGCCAGCAGCGCTGTCGCCGCAAAGGCCACGCCGATGATGCCCGCGATCTGGAAGGTCGCGATCACCGCGATGGTGATCACCAGCGTCGGCAGCGCCGTCGATTCAAGACTGATCGCCAGCCCCTGAATGACGTTGGTGCCATGGCCGGTCACGCTCGCCTTGGCGATGGACTTCACCGGGCGGTAGTTGGTGCCGGTATAATATTCGGTGATCCACACCAGCAGGCCGGTCACGATCAGGCCGATCAGCATGCACCAGAACAGACCCATGCCGGTATAGCCGCCCGTGCCGTCCAGCCCCGCGCCGATGACGGTGTTCATGTCACCGAGCACGCGGTTGGTGACATAATAGATGCCCAGGACCGAAAGCCCCGCCGTCACCCAGAAGCCCTTGTAGAGCGCGCCCATGATGTTCTGCGACTTGCCGAGCCGCACGAAATAGGTGCCGATGATCGAGGTGATGATGCAGATGCCACCGACGACCAGCGGCAGCGACATCAACGCCATGAGTTGCGCGGACGGCGCATCGACCAGCAGCGCGATCGACACCATGGTGAGGCCAAGCGTCACCACATAGGTCTCGAACAGGTCGGCAGCCATGCCAGCGCAATCGCCGACATTGTCGCCCACATTGTCCGCGATGACCGCCGGATTGCGTGGATCGTCCTCGGGAATCCCGGCCTCGACCTTGCCGACGAGATCAGCGCCCACGTCAGCGGCCTTGGTGAAGATGCCGCCACCCAGACGCGCGAAGATGGAAATGAGGGACGCGCCGAAGGCCAGCGCCGTCAGCGCCGCGATGATCGAGCGATCATTGGGTGCAAGCCCCACAGGCCCGACCAGATACCAGAAGATCCCGGCAATCGAGAGTAGGCCGAGGCCCGCGACGAGCATGCCCGTGACGGCACCGGAGCGGAACGCGAGCGTGAGGCCGCCCTGGAGGGAGGTGCGCGCCGCTTCCGCCGTCCGCACATTGGCGCGCACGGAAATGTTCATGCCCACATAGCCGGCCACGCCCGAGAGCACCGCGCCGATCACGAAGGCGACGGTCGAGAGCAGACCAAGCGTGAAGAACAGGATGATGGCGACGATGACGCCGACGATAGCGATGGTGGTATATTGACGTCCGAGATAGGCTTTGGCGCCTTCCTGAATGGCACCCGCAATTTCCTGCATCCTGGCATCGCCGGCCGGTGCGCCCAGCACCTGACGACTGGTCACCAGACCATAGATCACGGCGAGCACGCCGCAACCGATGGCGATCAAGACCGAAGTCATATCGCGTTCTCCCCTGTGAGGTGTCCGGGCGTTGACCGACCGTGTTATGCTTTGGGCCGGAACGTATCGCGCTCTCCCGTGCCGTCAAGCGGTTAAACGGAAAGGGGTAGATTGGCCCAACAACCGTCTGACTCCCAGCAACCAAGCCCCGTTCGTGTCGAGCGTAGTCGAGACACCCGAGGATTGAGCTGGCCGTGTCTCGACTACGCTCGACACGAACGAGGATTTGTGGGGAAATAAAGACCCCTAGCCGTGCTCGTACCCCAGCCGGCCCGGCAGCGCGATTGCCTTGCCATCAAGCCGCAGAGTCAGGCCTTCGCCCTGCTTGAACCGCCCGACCTCAATGAGCCCGCGCGGCGGTGCGAGCGTGCCGGAGAGCGCGACGAGCAGCACATAATCATCGCCCGCCGTCGCCGCCGCGAGCCGCGCCTCCACACTGTCGCCACGCAGCGAGACATAGGCTTCGGACAGCGGCACATTGTTGATCTCCACCGCGCAATCGCTGGCCAGTGCCATGCGCTGCGCATCGATCAGCAGCCCGTCCGAGACGTCCATCATCGCATGCGCCTGCGGCGAGAGGGTCTGCCCCAGCGTGATGTGCGGCGTCGGCACGCGATAAGCGCGGATCAGCTCGGCCGGTTCCTTCAATCCCTCGTCCAGCAGCGCGAGCCCAGCGCCCGCATCGCCGATCGGCCCGGAGACGAACAGCCGGTCCCCCGGCCGTGCCCCGGTGCGCCCCGGCACCTGCTCATGCGCGGGCACTTCGCCGATGGCCGTCAGGCTCATCACCCGCGCCGCGCCTGCCGGCAGCGCCACCGTATCGCCGCCGATCAGATGCATGCCGAAGCTGCGCAGCGCCCGGCCCAGCCCGTCCAGAAAGCCCTCGTCCCAGCCGGAATTGCCGGTCAGCGCATAGTTCAGCATGCAGGAAACCGGCACCGCGCCCTTGGAAGCGAGATCGGAAAGATTGACTGCTGCCAGCTTCCAGCCGACTGTCTCGGGCGGATCGTCCGAGCGAAAATGCACGCCCTCGACCATCGTATCGCTGGTGAAGACGAGCTGCTGCCCCATGGTAGGCATCACCGCCACATCGTCCATCAGGCCCCGTGCGGCGGGATCGCTCACCATCGCCCGCAACCGGCGGAGGAGGTCCGCCTCGCCACTCATCTCAGCTGCGCACGACCTTGGCGATGGCGTCCAGCAACCCGTTCACGAAGCCGGCCTCGCGCTTGTCATAGAAGGCATGGGCGACATCGACATATTCGCTGATCACGCTGGCGGTCGGCACATCGGCGCGGGCCAGCAGCTCATAAGTGCCGGCGCGCAGGATTTGCCGCATCGGCTTGTCCAGCCGCTCCATCGACCAGCCCTTGGCAAGCCGGCTCATGATGTGCCCGTCAATCTCCTCACTGCGCGCATCTACGCCCTTCACGACATCGTCGAAGAACGGCTGCTCGGCGGGGTGATAGGTCACGTCCTCAATGGTCGCGCCGAGCCGGTGATGATGGAACTCGTGCAGCAGCACCGGCAGCGGCGTGCCTTCCATCTCCTGCTGATACAGCGCCTGCACGGCGGCAAGCCGGGCAGCGGAGCGGGTCTTTGATTTCGTCGCCTTCATTGCGTCCTTCATATCGGTTCAGGCGTGGGATGGATACGGGATTGTCACAATCCCGGCTCCGCCAACCACTGCCTCAAAAACAAATCCGTTCGCCCTGAGCTTGTCGAAGGGCTGTCCTTTTCTTCAACTGCGTTCGGAAAGAAGAACGACCCTTCGACAAGCTCAGGGTGAACGAGGGGTTAGTCGTTACTTAAGCCGCACCGCCACGCTCGCTGCATGGGCCGGCAAACCTTCCGCCTCCGCCAGCGCCAGCGCCGCCGGGCCGATCGCGCCGATGGCCCGCTCATCAAGCTGCAGAAAACTCGTCCGCTTCATGAAGTCGAGCACGGAGAGACCGGAGGAGAAGCGCGCGCGCCGCCCCGTGGGCAGCACATGGTTCGGCCCCGCGACATAATCGCCAATGGCTTCTGGCGTCATCCGGCCCATGAACACGGACCCGGCATGACGAACCTTGTCGAACAGCGGCTGCGGATCGTCGACCGCCAGCTCGAGATGCTCGGGCGCCAGCCGATCGACCAGCGGCAGCGCCGTCTCAAGATCGGGCACCAGAATGATCGCGCCATTGTTGGTCCAGCTGATCCGTGCCCGCGCGCCGGTTGCGAGCCGGTCCAGCCAGCCCTCAACCGATGCCGCGACAGCCTTGGCAAAGCCCGCATCGTTCGTGAACAGAATCGACTGGCTCGTCTCGTCATGCTCGGACTGGCTGAGCAGGTCCGCCGCGATCCACTCGGGATCGTTCTTGCCGTCCGCGACCACCACGATCTCGCTCGGCCCTGCCACCATATCGATGCCGACCACGCCATAGACCTGCCGCTTGGCCTCCGCGACCCAGGCATTGCCCGGCCCGACGATCACGTCCACCGGCCTGATCCGCGCCGTGCCGTAGGCGAGAGCGGCAACAGCCTGCGCGCCGCCGACACGCCAGATTTCGTTCACGCCCGCAATATGCGCAGCGGCCAGCACGGCAGGATTGAGCTGACCGCCCGGCGTCGGCGACATCATCACGATCCGCTCAACGCCCGCGACCTTGGCCGGAATGGCATTCATCAGCAGCGAGCTGGGATAGGCGGCAAGCCCGCCCGGCACGTAAATGCCGGCAGCCTCCACGGCATTCCACCGCGCGCCGAGCCGTACGCCCGCCTCGTCAGTCCAACCCGAATTCTCCGGCTTCTGCTTCGCGTGATACGTCGCGATCCGCTCGGCTGCGAGATTGAGCGCATCGCGCAGCGGCGCATCGATCTGCGCATAAGCCTGCGCGCATTGCTCGGCACTGATCGACCAGCCCTGCGCATCGAGATCGAAGCGGTCGAACCGCGCCGTCAGCTCCGCCAGCGCAGTGTCGCCGTCATCGCGCACCTGCCTGATAATGCCGCGCACCGCCTGCGCCACGTCCTCATCGGCCTCACGCCGGGCATTGACCAGCGCATCGAAAGCCTGCGCGAAATCAGCCGCGCGGGAATCCAGCTCAAGCGGCACGGCTGGCCTCCACGGCGGCGCGGAACCGCTCGACCATTGGCACCAGCTCGGCGGCGCGCATCTTCATCGCCGCACGATTGACGATCAGCCGCGCGGAAATGTCCATGATCTTCGCCGTCTCGACCAAACCATTGGCCTTGAGCGTCGCGCCGGACGAGACAAGATCGACAATCCGCCGCGCCAGCCCCAGCGAGGGCGCCAGCTCCATCGCGCCATTGAGCTTCACACACTCGGCCTGAATGCCCTGCGCCTCATAATGCGCGCGCGTCAGGTGCGGGTATTTGGTCGCGACACGCACGTGACTCGCCACGCCCTCCGCTTCCGGCAGGGCATCGGCAGGCTCGGCAATGGAGAGGCGGCAGTGGCCGATATCGAGATCGACCGGTGCATAAAGCTCGGAATAGCCGAACTCGGCAATCACATCCGATCCGACAATGCCGATCTGCGCCGCGCCATGCGCCACGAAGGTCGCCACATCGAACGCGCGCACGCGAATGATGGAGACCCCCTCCACATTGGTCGCGAACTTGAGCGCCCGGCTTTCCTTCTTATGGAACTCCGCCTCAGGCTCAATGCCCGCACGCGCCAGCAGCGGCAGCGCCTCGTCGAGAATGCGTCCCTTGGGAATGGCGAATGTGATGGAGCGGCTCATAGCCGGCGCGCTTTAGGCCCTCACGCACAAAACTGCAATTGCGGGGAGTGGCAAGGCCCGTGCAATGGATTTGGGAGGGATGCCTGACAAGCAGGGCGCAATCCCTTTCCGTCGTCATTCCCGCGAACGCGGGAATCCAGAACCCAGCCGAACTGCCATCGCGCCCTGGGTTCCCGCGTTCGCGGGAATGACGGAAAAGCGTACCATAGCGACAAAGGCCAAACTACGAGCGCGCGTTCGGCATGTCCTACACCAACTCACGGGTGTAGGCTCGCCCCCTTGCCGCTCATTCTCAGTGTTGAAACCCCGCCCCTATTCCGGGCAGCGCTTTGCCTCGCGCGCGACTTCCATGGCGCACATGCGCGACCTTTGCGATGATCCGATCCAACTATCCTTGCCGATCAACATGTTGATCAAAAGCGCGGACAGCCGGAACCGCTCAATCCTCGAACGGATCGCGCACCAAAATCGTGTCTTCGCGCTGCGGCGAGGTCGAAACGCTCGCCACCGGGCACTCGATCAGCTCTTCGATCCGCCGGATATACTTGATCGCCTGCGCCGGCAGGTCCGCCCATGAACGCGCACCCACGGTCGTGCCTTCCCAGCCGGGCATTTCCTCATAGACCGGCTCGACCGCCGCCTGCTCTGCCGCGTGCGACGGAAGATAATCGATGATCTCGCCATTCAGCTTGTAGCCAGTGCAGATCTTGATCGTCTCGAACCCGTCCAGCACGTCGATTTTGGTGAGCGCAATGCCGGTCACACCGGAAAGCGCGCAGGTCTGGCGCACCAGCACGGCGTCGAACCAGCCGCAGCGGCGCTTGCGGGCCGTCACCGTGCCGAATTCATGGCCGCGCTGGCCGAGGCGCTCGCCGGTCTCATCCTCCAGTTCGGTGGGGAACGGGCCGGAGCCCACGCGCGTCGTGTAGGCCTTCACGATGCCGAGCACGAAGCCCGCCGCATTCGGCCCCATGCCGGAGCCGGAAGCCACCGTGCCGCTCACCGTGTTGGAGCTGGTCACGAACGGATAGGTGCCATGATCGACATCGAGCAGAACGCCCTGCGCGCCCTCGAACAGGATGCGGTTGCCGGCCTTGCGCACATCGCGCAGCCGCTTCCACACCGGCTCGGCGAACTGCAGCACGAAGGGCGCGATCTCGCGCAGATCGGCGATCAGCTTGGCGCGGTCGATCGGCGGCTCGCCAAAGCCGGCGCGCAGCGCGTCATGATGGGCGCAGAGGCGATCGAGCTGCGGCTCCAGCGCATCGAGATGGGCCAGATCGCAGACGCGAATCGCGCGGCGGCCGACCTTGTCTTCATAGGCCGGGCCGATGCCACGACCGGTGGTGCCGATCTTGCCCTTGCCGGCGGCCGTCTCGCGCAGACCATCGAGGTCGCGGTGGATCGGCAGGATGAGCGGGCAATTATCGGCGACAGCGAAATTCTCGCGCGTCACATGCACGCCCTGCCCCTGCAGCTTCTCGATCTCGGCCTTGAGCGCCCAGGGATCGAGCACCACGCCATTGCCGATGATGGAGAGCGTGCCGGTGACGATGCCCGAGGGCACGAGGCTGATCTTGTAGACCTGCTCGCCGACAACCAGCGTATGCCCGGCATTGTGACCGCCCTGGAAACGCACGACGCAATCGGCGCGGCTGGCCAGCCAGTCGACAATCTTGCCTTTGCCTTCATCGCCCCACTGGGCGCCGATCACGGTTACATTTGCCATGGATACAGGTCTCCGCCTGCCGGGCGGATCGCGACCACCCTTCGACAGGACTCGGTGGTCGGACTGGATCAAAGCGGACGCGCCATCGCGCCCGGTCCGGGCCGCCCGTTAGCCGCTTGGCCTGCATCGCGTCAAGGCCCGGCGTCTGGGCCCCGGCGTCTGGGCATTGCACCGCTCGGTGCGAGGAGTGCCTGTCACATTTCGTTACGCGGCACTGCCTTCCGCCCCGGCCTTGGCCGGTCTATCGGCAATGCCAGGTTCGTGAGGAACGAGGTCCCGCCATGGCCAACAATCGCACCACCCGCCTTATCGCCGCCATGCTGATGGTGGCCCTGATCGCACCTTCGGCGCAAGCAAGCCTGCGTGACCGTATCCGCGAGCGCACGGCCGAGCGCATGGAGGGGCAAATCGCTGCCGACCAGACGCTCGACGGCCGCGAACTGGCCTATGGCCGCGATGCGCTCCAGACGCTCGCTTTCTGGGCTCCAGCCGCGCGCGGCAAAGCCCCGGCGCCGCTCATCCTCTTCGTCCATGGCGGCGGCTGGAAACGCGGCGACAAGACCAATGCCACCGGCAAGCGCAAGGTCGCGCATCTGACCGCTCAGGGCTATGCGCTGGCCTCGATCAATTACCGGCTGGTGCCGCAGGCTACGGTCGAACAGCAGGCGACAGACGTCGCCAGCGCCCTCGCTTACGTCGTCGCACAGGCGGATGAGCTGAACATCGATCCACGCCGAATCGTCCTCATGGGCCACAGCGCCGGCGCGCATCTCGTCGCGCTGGTCGGCACGGATCCGCGCTATCTGCGCGATGCCGGGCTGGGATCGGACGCCCCCGCCGGCATCGTCGCGCTGGACGGCGCGGCCTATGATGTCGCCAAGCAGATGAAAGCTGGCCCGCGCTTCATGGGCGAGACTTACGCGCAGGCCTTCGGCACCGATCCTGCTCGCCAGCGGGCGCTCTCGCCCACGTATCACGCCACGGCGCCGAATGCCCCGGCCTTCCTCATTTTCCATGTCGATCGCAAGGACGGCGCGGAGCAGTCCAGCGCGCTCGCCGACGCGCTGCGCAAGAACGAAACCCAGGTTCAGCTCAACGCCTTCGAAGGGCGCGGACTGCAGGGCCATATGGATATCAACCGGCGACTCGGTGACCCGGATTATCCCGCCACTGCCGTATTGGATCGCTGGCTGAAGGCACGCCTCCAGCCCTGATCGAGGTGCATTCCCGCTTCGATGCTGGATAGGGGTCGCAATGATGGTCCATTCGGCCTATCATGCGGCCTCAGCATGGAACCCCGGAGGTAATCGGATGCGTCTCTTCCTGATCGGCATGGCAACTCTTGCGCTGGCAGCGTGTAGTGGTGCGGATGACAACATGACCGCGCCGATGGACAATGCGGCTCTCGCCACCAACGAGATGGACAATGCCGCCAACGCGATCGATCATGTCGCCGCGATCGAGAATCTCTCGAATACCCAGCAGCAGGCCGTCTTCCTGCGCGCGATCCGTGATGCGAACATCCCCTGCCGCGACGTCACCACGGTGGAACGGATCGAGCCGCAAGGCGGCCTGACCACGTGGCGCGCGCAGTGCGATCAGGGCGACGCTCATCTCATCGCAGTGCAGCCAGACGGCAATGCGCAAGTAATGTCGCGCAATCCTGACGGCCTCTGAATTCCGAGCGCAGACAACAGCTCCATTTCGCTGATCCGCAAGGCCATTGCGCTTTGCGGATGAAGCTCTAGCATTGCCGGAAGGCAGCTGCAGGGGACATGTCATCAGCCTGATACTGAGCGAGAACAAGACGCTGCGCATCGGCAGCATGATGACCTTCTACGTGGCTCAGGGCCTGCCGCTCGGGCTTTTCCTGACGGCGGTGGCAGCCTGGCTCTCATCCAACCAGATGCCGCCTGCCGCCATCGCCTCGCTGGTTGCCACGGCCTATCTCCCCTGGAGCTTCAAGTTCATCGGCGCCGCGCTCATGGACCGGTACACCTATCTGCCCATGGGCCGGCGGCGCGGATGGCTGATCGGCTCACAAGCTGTCATCTTGGTCGGGCTGACCGTTGCCGCGCTCGCCGGGCCGGCGCCGCAAGATATGGCGCTCATCACTGTGCTGGGCGTGCTCATCTTCTCAGGCGGTGCGATGCAGGATGTCGCCGTGGATGGGCTGGCCGTCGACATCCTCCCCGAAAGTGAACAGGGCACCGCCAGCGCATTCATGTTCGGCGGGCAGGCGCTCGGCATGGCCATCGGGGGCGCCATGGGCGGCTATCTGCTGCAGCATTACGGCTCGGGAACCGCATTCGCGGCCTTCTTGCCGTTCAACATGGCCTTCCTGCTGCTCGCACTCATCCTGCGAGAGCGGCCTGGTGAGAAGCTGTTGCCCTGGACAAAGGGTCAGGCCTCGGCAGAAGCGCTCAATGCGCATGGCGTGCCCTGGCTGCGCATTCTCGCCATCACCTTCCGCTCGATGATCAGGCGTGACAGTCTCATATTGCTCGCCGCAAGTATGTTCGGTCGCGCGGTCGGCGGCGCGTTCACCGCCTTCTGGCCGGTTTTCGCCACCACGCAGGCTGGCTTCAGCACCAGCGGCTATTCCGGCATGGTCGCGACTGTAGGCCTGCTCGTCTCGATTTCCTGCATGGGCGTGGGCACACTGCTGGTCGCGAAGCTGGGCCCGAGACGCGCCACGATCGTCACCTTCGCGGGCTATGCGATGATGTCGCTGGTCTATCTGATATCGCCCGAGATCGCGATGATCGGCTATGTCTTCGTCCTGCTCTCGATCTTCCGGGAGTTCACCGATATTCTGACATCGATCAGCTCAAACCCACTGCGCATGCGCCTCTCCGACAAGCGCGTGGGCGCAACGCAGTTCACGATTTACAATTCGCTGTCCAACCTGCCCGTGGCGCTGGGCGCAAGCCTCTATGCCTGGGCATTCGGCGCGGGCGGCATGACACTGCTCATGGTCATGCTGATCGCGATGACCGTGGCGAGCTGCATTATTTTCGCGCTGCTACGCATCGGCAATGTCGTGGACACCCCCGCCGAGCATGAGGACGAACTGGTGGCGGTGGTGAACTAGTGGATACGCTAGTTTGACGATCAGGCGAAAGCAGTCTCGGCGCTTTCGGTTTCCGCAATCCAGCCGCCGCCCAATACGCGATCTTCCGCGTAGAGCACCGCCGCCTGCCCCGGCGCGACGCCATATTCATGGCTGTCGAACACCAAGCGCTCGCCCTCCAGCCGCGCCGGCACCGGTCGAGACATGGAACGCACCTTGGCGCTCAGCGGGCCGGCAAAATTCCCGCCGATCCAGTTGATCTCCTCAAGGCGCGCAGACCGCACGGCGAGCGCCGCCTTTGGCCCCACAACCACACGACGCGTTGCTGCGTCGAGCCGCACCACATATAGCGGCTCAGCCAGTCCGCCGATCTCCAGCCCGCGCCGCTGACCCACCGTGTAATGAATAAGCCCCTTGTGCGGCCCCAGCACGCGGCCGTCCACATGCACGATCTCGCCCTGATCGTCCGCTTCGGGCCTCAGCTTCCGCACGATGCCGGCATAGTCGCCGTCGGGAACGAAGCAGATGTCCTGACTATCCGGCTTCAGCGCGACGCCGAGCTCCAGCTCGGCAGCAATCTCCCGTACTGCGGGCTTTTCCATCCCCCCCAGCGGAAAGCGCAGGTAGTCCAGCTGATCCTGCGTCGTGGCGAAGAGGAAGTAGCTCTGGTCCCGCGCCGGATCGACCGCACGATGCAGTTCAGCGCCCGCCGGACCTTCCAAACGCCGCACATAATGGCCAGTCGCAAGGCAATCCGCACCAAGGTCCCGAGCAAGAGCAAAGAGGTCAGTGAACTTGACCCCCATATTGCATCGAACACAAGGAATCGGCGTACGACCGGCGAGATACTCGTCGGCAAAGCGCTCCATCACGCTTTCCCGGAACCGACTTTCATAATCAAAGACATAATGCGCAATGCCGAGCTTGTCCGCGACCGCCCTTGCATCGCGAACATCCTGCCCGGCACAGCAGCTTCCCGTGCGGCCGACGGCGGCACCATGATCGTAAAGCTGCAGCGTAACGCCAATGGTTTCCGCGCCCGAACGCGCGGCTAACGCTGCAACGACGCTGGAATCCACGCCCCCCGACATAGCCACGACGATGCGCTTGCCTGCAAGCGGCGCGGAAAGCTGAAAAAGTTGGTCCATGAACCGCCATATAGGGGGATTGCCGTCCCACGGCCAGCACCGCCGAAAGTCCTCCATATGACACTGATGCGCAGCTCGCCTCAGTCCATGCACTGGTAACCTCGCCTAACAACCCGTCACCAGCGCCTTTACGAGCGCTTATCCTTTGGCTGCTACCACCGTGCCATGGACATAAGTGCCTCCCCCGATGATCAGGCTATGCCTGTCGCCCTGGCGAGCGGTCGCAGCACCCGGATTCCGGATCTGCGCCTGCTGCTAACGGTTCACGCCGCGCGCCAGGATACGACACCGACGGCCCGGGCCGTCCGCGAATCCGACCTGCCGGTCGTGCTTGCGGACGAGCCGTCAAGGCTGAGCCTGATCTTTGCGTCGAACCGGCCGAATCCGTCCGCTCTGCAGCGGGCTTCGGGGTCATTCAACGCATCGGTGGCAGCACTTATGGCGGGGGGAAACAATGGTGAAGGCACCGTTCACTCTGGCGGTTAGTTGGAGGGAAAAGCTTTGGGGTCAACATCGTGAACAAGAAGACCGTGTCAGACCGATCCCCGTCGGTGAATGAGGAAAGAATGATCGAGAACCAGAAGATTCGCCCTGCTCAAGTTGTCGGCCCCCTTGGTGAACCGCTGACGCTCGAGTCATTGCCGCCGCCGTCCACAACCCGCTGGGTCGTACGGCGCAAGGCGGAAGTCGTGGCGGCCGTTAACGGCGGATTGCTGACGGTGGACGAAGCCTGCGCGCGTTACGATCTGACGCTCGAGGAATTCGCGAGCTGGCAGCGCGCGGTCGATCGCTCCGGCATGCCGGGCCTGCGCGTCACCCGCATTCAGCACTACAAATCGCTTTACGAGCGCCAGCAGCGCTTCTGAGGCAGCGAGCAACTGCGCAAGCCCGCTCCCACAGCTTGCGCACCGCGAAGAAAGGCCCGCCCGAGCGATCGGTGCGGGCCTTTCTGCATGTGACGCAGATCAGAGCTCCGTCCGCAGCCGCCGCTGCCGGCGCCAGATGAATGCGCCTATCGAGACGAGCAAACCAGGCAGCCACAGCAACAGCAGTTCGGAGCGTACAGTCTCCAGCCCACGCTCGGAAAAGAAACGCGCGCCGATGGGCGATACGCGGATCGGTTGCCACTCGAGAAACAGCCGCTGGTGATCGAACGGCCAGAACAACATCACGCCCTGCCCGCCATCCGTCAGCAAATCGAATAATGGATGGGAGACGGCGCAGATAAAAAGAAAGGCGAATGCCCCGAAACTGCGTACCGGCCGCCAGAGCAGCGCGATGGCCGCGGCGATCGCCCCCGCGAAGACCAGCGAATGGGTAAAACCCCGATGACCCCATTGGCTGCCGTAGCCGATACCGAGCGGAAAACCGATTACGTCGAGATCCGGCAGAACCGCGAGCGCCGCACCGGCGAAGGCCAGACCCGGCGAGACCCGGCTCCTGCCCAGCGTGGCGCCGGCAGCAAGCGGCAGGAAAGCATGGCTGAAAATCGTTGGCATCGCGCCATATTGCTCAGCAGGGCGTCCGAAGCAATTCATTAGCATTGACTTATCAATTAGCCATTGCTAATGATTCGGCATGCAGTCATCAACAGACATCGGCACCGTCATGCGCGCACTCGCCGACCCGACGCGCCGCTCGATCTTCGAGCGGATCACCGATGCGGGCGAGATCAGCGTGGCGGAGCTGACCCGCGAAAGCAGCGTAACCCAGGGCGCGATTTCGCAGCACCTCAAAACGCTGCGCCAGGCCGGTCTGGTCGCTGAGCGCCCCGAGGGACGGAAAGTCTTCTATCGGGCCAGCCCGGATGGCCTCGAGCCGCTGGTCGACTGGATGGCGCATTACGGCGTCTTCTGGCGCGAGAGCTTCCTCAATCTCCACGCCTTGTTGAAGGACATCGACGATGCATGACACCGCGCTGAAATTCGCCACGCAGGAAATCGTTCTGGAGGATGTCTTCCCTTACCCTCCCGAAACAATCTGGCACGCACTGACCAGTGGCGCACTGATGGCGCGCTGGCTGATGCCGCCGACCGGCTTCGAGCCCGTTGTCGGCAATCGCTTCACCTTCTCGACCACGCCCGCCGGGGAATGGGATGGCACCATCCGTTGCGAGGTGGTGGAGGTCGTTCCCCACGCGCGCTTCGCCTGGCGATGGTGCGGGGGGCATGAGGGCAACAGCGGCTATGGATCGTTGCTCGATACGCTCGTCACCTTCACGCTCGCGGCCGTCGACGGCGGCACCCGGCTGCGCCTCGTCCATTCCGGCTTCGTCACGCCGCGCAACGACTTTGCCTATCAGAACATGAGCAAGGGCTGGCCGAAGGTCGTCGGCGCACTCGGTTCTCTGGCCGGGGAGGAAGGCTGATGCCGGATATCCTGCACAGGGTCGGCATCGTCGCACCCGCCGAAGCGGTATATGAGGCGCTGACCACGCTTGATGGCCTCGCCGGCTGGTGGACCGACGAGGTCAGCGGCGACATGACGCCCGGCGGGATCATTCACTTCCAGTTCGGCGAGCGCGGTTTCTTCGACATGAAGGTGCGCGATCTGGCGCCGGGGCGCCGCGTGGCGTGGGAGGTCGTGGACGGACCGCCCGAATGGATCGGCACGACCGTCGACTGGCGACTGGTGCAGGAGGACGATTATTGCATCATCCTGTTCACCCATGCCGGCTGGCGCGAGCCGGTTGAATTCATGCATCATTGCAGCACGAAATGGGCCGCGTTCCTGCTCAGCCTCAAGCAGATGATCGAGACCGGAACCGGCGCGCCCTATCCGCGTGATACCAAGATCGACAACTGGAACTGAGCGGGGCGGCAAGGGCCTGGGCGGCGTGGATGAATTCAGTTTTACGCCCGATGGCGGTTTTCGGGGTCTGCGTTTGAAAGTGGACGTTCCGGACACGATGACATTGCGGACGTTCCGTCAATGGCGAGTCGAACGTCTTCGCCACTCCTCCCCAACATATCGCGGTAAGAAGTAAGCGCATCCAAGCAAGCTAACTCCCAGCACAGCCAAAAGAGTGTTGGTAGCTAGCTCGCTTTCAGAAATCGATTTGTGTGCAACGGTTGCCAGAGTGAGCAAGCACGCAAAGGCGGCAACTGAAATCACTGCACCATTTCGGATTTGTCGAAACTTCATCGAGGCAGATATCGATGGCTTGGGATCTTTGGCAAGCGTTTCCGACAATGGGGGAATGGCAGCTAACCACAACTTTTCGGCCATTAACACCGCACGCTACCGCTCCTGAAACCGGTCGATCGGTCTGGCTGAACCGACGATGGCTTTCAGAGATCACATCAAAGCAAATGAACGACGGCTATGTTGGCGCTACCGAAAGTGGGTGAAGATCAACAGTTCGATGAATTGCAGGCACCGTGATGCCGACGCCTTGACGCTCATTGACATTGCCTCGCCGCGAAGTGCAGATGCCGGTTCACAAATCGGCACTTTCCTGGGGGAGGAAATCCATGAAGAAATATGTGCTCGCAGCGGGCTTTCCCGCGTTGATCTTTGCTGCATGTGTGCCGTTCACCTCTACCGCCCTCGCGAAGCAGCGCACGGTGATCGAGCAGCTCCCACCGGAGATCGTCGACAAGAACTATGTTGATCAGGTTGAGGTGATCGTTGCCGACACTGCGCGGGAGAAAATGGCGAAGCTGGAGGAGAAGGCCGCTGAGAAGCGCGCCGAGGCTAAGCTCGCCGCTTGGACGCAGGTGGCTGACAGCGCGGCTCCGCCTGCCGAGGAGTATGCGACTATCCCTTTTACCGCCATGATGCCCTTCGTCATGCGGGATGTGACGCGGAAATGGGGGCTGACACCCGAGCGCGGCGGCAGTGCTGTGAACCTGCGCATTACAATCGAGAACGTAAAGACTGCCAATGCAGGCATGGCGCTTCTCATAGGCTCGAGCGACGAACTGTCGGGCGAGGTGGTGGTACTTGATTCAGCTACCCAGCAGCAGATCGGCAATTTTTACGTTCAAGTCATTAATAGCCATGGCGGCATCGCGGGGCTAGCAATGCGCGGCGGAGGCATCCGTGAAAAGCTGGTGGAGGAATTTGCGCTGGAGAGCTCGCGAATTCTGACCGGTTCGACGAAGAAGGACTGGAAGAAGCGGGTGAAAGCTGACCGAAAAGCTGCGGAAGAAGAAGCGAAGTCGAGCAGCACGACTGTCTCGGCGATCTGAAGCGATGAAGCTGCGCCTCAATCATTTCGGCCCGCTGCTCCTGGCCGGCACCCTTGCAGTAAGCGCAGCACCCGCCTTGGCCCGTACTGTCGAATATCTTGATGACCTAGCAGCGATCAGAGCCGCGGCGGATGACCAGGGCATTCAGGGGCCGTTCTCTGATCAGCCCGGGCCAGGCACGGTGCGGATTGCGCTTGAGACACCAAAGGCAGCCGACCATCGCGTTATCGTCGCTAGTGTCTATTGCCAAGCCTATGGCATCGACAATCCAGTTTCAACGCTACTGCAGGATCTGGTCAGGGCGTCGGCGCCTCTTGCGGAGGATACGCCTGCGCTTACTTTGCGCATCCTCTCCAGTTCAACGGTGCTGCGCTGCTTCGGCAAGTCCGACTTGGAGATCAAGTGCAAGAACCGGGTTCGCATCACCGCAGAGGCCAGCTTTCTGCAGGGCGACGGGAAGGCTGTCAAAATGCCACTAGTGGCACAGGTGGAGCGCGAGGGGCGCGTCGGAGGCTTCTGCGGCAATATCGCCCGCTATACCGGTATCGTCACACGAGAAGCAGGAATCGACTTGATACGCCAGGCTTTGAAAGTCTCGGCCGGTATCGTGTAGGCCAAGGCGACCACCCAATTGACTGGGAGAAAGCAAAAAACGTTCGCCCAGTCGAACTCTGAATGTGGGGGCGTTATCGGGTAGACTAAACCGCCCCGTGAACGACCGCTCGGGCGGCGGTTCCGGCCTTGCTTCCTCAGGCACGCGCATTGGCTGCTTATCGCAATTACGGCATGCGAGCGGCCATCCCGGACACGAGAACATAGCTGCCATACACAACCACCCGTTCGCCCTGAGCTTGTCGAAGCCTGTCCTGAGCGCCTGCCTTGCAGGCAGTCGAAGCGGGCTGTTCTTCTTCAACCCATGTTTCAAAGGAGAAGGACAGGGCTTCGACAAGCTCAGCCCGAACGGGGTGGGTAGGAGAAAGAACGCTCCCGCCAAAACATCTCAGTCACAGCGCTGGCATTTTGTACGACCCGATCGCGAACAACCAGGCAGACAGCAATGTGCCCCCGCCGCTCAGGCCTCAATAGCCCAGCGTCAGCCCGATCGACACATAGCGGTCGCCTACATTCCCCTTGATCGCGACCCTTGGGAGCAGCGGCATGGCGACGGTGCCGTAAACGCGCGGCTCCTCGCCGCTGATCCGGGCGCCCACGCCGATGCGCAGCGACATGGGGATCTGATAGGCTGCTTCCAGCCGCCCATAAGCCGCAGTGCCGCCATCGCGCAGATAGACGCCGGCACCCGGCGTGAGGCTGAACCCCGCGAAGTCGAGCGAATAGCCCGCGCCCAACTCGGCACCCCAGCGACCATTGGCGCGCGCGTAATTGCCTTCAGCGCCAAGTCCTTCGGCCTGCGCCGGGACGGCCAGACCCGCCAACACAAGCGCCGTGCCGGAAATCAAAGCGGTGCGGATGGTCATGATGGGCAATCTCCGGAAGCGTGTCGTGCGCTCGGCTAGGGCCGGTACGGCAGGGCGGCAACTTTGCTGGGGACGAAGCGAGTCAGCCACGCGGCAGAAGGAGCCCGGCATCGAAGGGGCGCCGACTTTCGCCCGCCGTCATCATAGCCGGAAGAGGGCGAGCCACAGGCGCGGGCACCCTTTTGCCTTGAAACCGTAATCATAGCCGTTACGCCTTTCCCTTTCCGGAAGGCATATTGGAACAGGTGAGACGATGATCACGATGTGCCGTTTCCGGCAGGCGTTTTGCACTGCACCCCCTGGGCAGGCGCGAGAAAGTGCCGACTGGACTGGAAACCGCGCCGTCGGCCAGAAGACCGGCCTATGAGGGACAGCTACTGGCGCGCGGCCAAGGCGGCAAAAGCCAGCGTCATCGTGGATGCGGAGGACTATTTCCGCCTCGCGCGCCAAGCCATGATCCGTGCGCGCAAACGGATCATGCTCGTCGGCTGGGATTTCGACGCACGGATCGAACTGGCGCATCAACAAGACGCCGCCGAAGAGGAGGTCGAGCCGACCACCATCGGCGATCTCATCTACTGGCTCGTCGAGAACAATCCCGAACTCGAGGTCTATCTTCTGCGCTGGGATTTGGGCGCCATTGGCTCGCTCTTCCGCGGCAAGACCATTTTTACGGTCGCCAAATGGGCGGTCCATCCGCGTATCCATGTGAAGCTGGATGCGCATCACCCGACCGGCGGCTCGCATCATCAGAAGATCGTCGTCATCGACGATTGCTTCGCCTTCTGCGGCGGCATCGACATGACCGGCGACCGCTGGGACACGCGCGCCCATCGCGATGAGGAGCCCGAGCGGCACCGGCCCGGCAAAGGCCCCGCCTATATGCCCTGGCACGATGCGACCACTGCCCTGCAGGGGCCTGTCGCAGCCGCACTCGGCAAGCATTCGCGCGACCGCTGGAAGCGCGCGACAGGGCAGACTTTGCCCGCCGTTCGCGCCAAGCACGATGTCTGGCCGGATACGCTGCCGGTCCAGTTCCACGATGTCGACGTCACTATCTCCCGCACCGCACCCAAGATGCCCGACCAGCGCGAGGTCAACGAGATCGAGCAACTCTACCTTGATCTGATCGGCCGTGCGAAACGATGGATCTATGCGGAAAGCCAGTATTTTGCCTCGCGCCGCATCGCCGAGGCCATCGCCCGGCGCCTCGATGAAGCCGACGGCCCGGAAATCGTGATTCTCAACCCCGACAGCGCGCAGGGCTGGCTCGAGCCGCTGGCCATGGACACGGCGCGCGCGCGCCTCGTCGCCGCGCTGCGGCACCGGGACAGGCATGGCCGCTTTCGCCTCTACCACCCCGTCACGCGCGACCGGGCGCCGATTTATGTGCATGCCAAGGTGATGGTCGTGGACGACATGGTCCTGCGCGTCGGCTCATCGAACATGAACGCGCGTTCGCTGCGCCTCGATACCGAATGCGATGTGGCGATCGACTGCGCGCGGCCCGGTAATGAGGAATGCGGCACAGCCATCGCGGAGGTCCGCAACGGACTGATCGCCGAGCATCTCGATACGGACGCCAAGCGTGTGGCGGACGTGCTGACCTCCACCGGATCGCTGATCGAAGCCATCGAAAGCCTGCGTTTCAAGGGCCGCAGGAATGCGAAGGACCGGCAGCGCTCGCTCGTACCTTATGAAGTGCCCGACCTCTCAAGCGTCGAGGAATGGCTGGCGGACAACCAGATACTCGATCCGGAAGGGCCGGACGACATGTTCGAAGCGCTCAGCAAGCGTGGCCTGCTGCGCCGCCTCTCCGGCTGGCGCCGCCGCAAGGGCTGAAACTCGGGCCGAATCCTCGCCTTATTGCATCCCGCCCGCCCCGCGAACGGGACGGACGAGGCGCAAAGAGCCGTGACTATTTGGCTGGTGCAGCCAGGGCGCGACGCAGCGCCTCAACGCGCGCCTCATTGAACTGCTTGGCTTGCGGGGATTCCGGCGCCATCGCATCGAAGCCATGATAAGCGGACGGCACGACCAGCAGCTCGGTGGGAACACCGGCCTCGGTCAGACGGCGGGCATAATCGATATCCTCACTGACGAAGAGATCGACGCCGCCAACCGCGATGAACGCGGGCGGCAGTCCTTCCAGCGATGCGGCGCGCGCAGGGACGGCAGCGGCAGGGACGCTGTCCGTGCCGGGCTGCTGACCGAGGAAGGCCTTCCAGCCGAGCTGGTTCTGCTGGGCATCCCAGCCGACCGTCGCGATATGCTCTGGAACCTTCACGACGCCGCCGGTGCGATCATCGAGCATCGGATAGATCAGCGCCTGGAATGCGATGGGGATTTCACCCCGGTCACGCGCCGTCAGGGCCAGCAGCGCGGCATGACCGCCACCAGCGCTCTCGCCCATCACGGCGATCCGCTTGGGATCGAGGCCCAGCTTCGCGGCATTGCCATGCATCCAGCGCAGGCCGGCATAATTGTCCTCAATGGAGCCCGCATAAGTTGTTTCCGGCGCGAGGCGATACTCGACCGAGACGATCACGACGTCGAGTTCCTTGGCGAGTTCCTGCAAGCGGCGCACGTCCGTTGCGGCGGTGCCGAGGATGTAGCCGCCGCCATGGGTGTGCAAAATGCCACCGCGCGAGGCGCCTTCCTTGGCATTGATGACGAACAGCTTGACCTGCGGTGCGCCGGCCGGGCCGGGGATCATTTGCTCCATGACAGGCACGTCAGGATGGTGCGGCGGTGGCGGCGGACCCATGCGGCCCGATTTGCGCGAGGCTAGGACCGTTTCCTCCGTCATCGGCCCGATCATCTGCGAGTAATAAATGGCCATGCGGGCGGCGGCATGAAGCTCCGGCGCAATCGGCGCGAGCTTGGCAGCATCTTCCGCGCTCAGCGGTGCGGCGGCCACGGCTGCCGGGTCGGGCAGCGGCTGGGCCGTCGCAATCTGGGCGGTGCCGGTGGTGGCGAGCAGCGCCGCCAGCAGCCAGGCTGAGGATCGGTTGAGAATCTTCATATGATGCGTCTCCTGTCGCGTAATTTCTATCAGTGATCGCTGGCGCCCGACGCTCCGATACCGGTCTCGGAGCGGATGCGCTGCGCGGTATAGCCGGCCTTGTCGATCTCTGCCCGTGCGCTGCGGTCGAGCGTTGAGATGAGCCAGATGGTGAAGAAAGCGAGCGGCATCGAAACCAGCGTAGGCGAGGCCAGCGGGAAAATCGGATGCGCGGCGCCAAGCTGGCTGACCCAGATGACCGGCGAGAGGATGGTGAGCGCCAGTGCCATGAGCGTGCCAATCGCCGAGCCCCAGGCCACGCCGCGCGTGGTGCAGCCCTTCCACAGGATAGAGAGCAGCAGCGCCGGGAAATTGCCCGATGCCGCCACGGCGAAGGCAAGGCTCACCATGAAAGCGACATTCTGCTTCTCGAAGGCAATGCCGAGGCCGACGGCCACAGCCGCCAGCACGAGCACGGTGATACGCGAGAGGCGCAGTTCAACCGCCTGATCGACCTTCCCCTTGCGGATCACCGAGGCATAGAGATCATGTGCGATGGTCGATGCGCCGGACAATGTGAGGCCTGCCACCACCGCGAGGATCGTGGCGAAGGCAACCGCGGACACGAAGCCAAGGAAGATTTCTCCGCCGACGGCATCGGCCAGGTGCACCGCGGCCATGTTGCTCCCGCCCCGCAACCCGCCGCTCAGCGCGTCGAGATAGGCGGGGTTGGTGCCGACGAACACAATGGCGCCGAAACCGATGATGAAGGTGAGCACATAGAAATAGCCGATCCACCCGGTTGCCCACAGGACCGACGCACGGGCCGTGCGGGCATCGCGCACGGTGAAGAAGCGCATGAGGATGTGCGGCAGGCCGGCGGTGCCGAACATCAGGGCCATGCCGAGCGAAATCGCCGAGAGCGGATCCTTGATGAAGCCGCCGGGCGCAAGAATGCCACGTGCACTGGTCGCGGCGGCATCGGCACTGGCGCCGGCGGCGAGCGCAATCGCTTCCTTGGCGGCCACGGCCTGCTCGAACAGTGTGTCGAGCGAGAAGCCGACGCGGTAAAGCACGGCGAACGACATGAAGGTCGCGCAGCCAAGCAGCATCACCGCCTTGATGATCTGCACCCAGGTCGTCGCGATCATGCCGCCGAACAGCACATAGGCCGTGATGGCGAGGCCGATGATGCCGACCGCATAGGGATAGGGAATGCCGAACAGCAGCTGGATGAGCTGCCCCGCACCGACCATCTGCGCGATCAGATAGAAGAGCACCACGGTGAGCGAACTGAAGGCGGAGGAAATTCGCACCGGCGTCTGCGCGAAGCGGAAGGCCACGGCATCCACGAACGTGTAGCGCCCGAGATTGCGCAGCCGCTCGGCAAGCAGGAACAGGATGATCGGCCAGCCGACGAGGAAGCCGGTCGAATAGATCAGGCCGTCATAGCCATCTGCATAGATCTGTGCGGAAATGCCGAGGAAGGACGCAGCGGACATATAGTCGCCCGCGATGGCGAGGCCGTTCTGCCGACCGCTGATGCCGCCGCCCGCCGTGTAGAAATCGCTGGTGGTGCGGGTGCGCCGCGCAGCCCAGGCCGTCACGCCCAGCGTCACGACAATGAACAGCGCGAAGGTGAACACGGCGGGCATGTTCGTGCCTGCGTTGTCCGGCGTTGCGGCGCGGGCGATGCCGGGCATCAACGCGCCGACGATCAGCATGAGGGCAAGCGCAACCCAGAGCGAACGGCTCACAGGCGATGCTCCGCGCGCAGCGCATCCAGCTCGGCGTCGAACTTGCGATTGGCGATGCGGACATAAAGCCCGGTCAGCGCGATGCCGGAGAGGATCACCGCCATGCCCAGCGGCACGCCGATGGTCGTCGTCATGCCCGGCAACGGTTGCCCGAGAAAGGATCGGCCGAAGGCAACGAGCAGGATGAAGCCGAAGAAGATTGCCATCATGACCGCGCTCAGGATCCAGCCGAGCCGGCCCCGCGCACGAACGAGTGCCTGATAATGTGGATCGCGACTGATGGCCGCCAGCTCATGATCGTCGCCCAGATCCATTCCGCCACTCTCCTCACCCGTCTCGCTTATTCTCGACAGGCTATTGTCAATCGATTGCCAGTCAATCCTTCATCCGACTGGCAGAGACTTTATCTTCATGCGCCGCCCAACTCTGCCCGGCCAGGTGTGCAGGATGGCCGGGCAGAGGGTTCGGGCGACCCGACGCAGGCAGTATCGGACAAACAGCAATCGATTGCAATGACTTGTTAGACAGTCGTCAGTTCCCCAACATCAATCTGTCAAAGGTCAGAAGCGATTTGCCTTGGGATCATTCCCACTCGATCGTGCCGGGCGGCTTGCTGGTGTAGTCATACACCACGCGGTTGATGCCCTGCACTTCGTTGATGATCCGCGTCGAGACGCGGCTGAGGAACGCGGCATCGAAGGGATAGATGTCTGCCGTCATGCCGTCCGTCGAGGTGACGGCGCGCAAGGCGAGCACATTGTCATAGGTGCGTCCGTCGCCCATCACACCCACGCTGCGTACCGGCAGCAGAACGGCGAAGGCCTGCCAGATCGCATCGTAAAGCCCGGCGTTGCGGATCTCTTCCAAATACACCGCATCGGCCTTGCGCAGGATGTCGCAGCGCTCCTTCGTTACTTCGCCAGGGATGCGGATGGCGAGACCCGGCCCCGGGAAGGGATGGCGGCCGACGAACACATCCGGCAGACCCAGTTCGCGGCCCAGATCGCGCACTTCATCCTTGAACAGTTCGCGCAGCGGCTCGACCAGCTTCATGTTCATGCGCTCGGGCAGGCCGCCGACATTGTGGTGGCTCTTGATCGTCACGCTCGGTCCGCCGGTGAACGAGACGCTCTCGATCACGTCCGGGTAGAGCGTACCCTGCGCGAGGAAATCCGCGCCGCCAATCTTGCGGGCTTCCTCCTCGAACAGATCGATGAACGCCTTGCCGATGAACTTGCGCTTGGCTTCGGGGTCGGTGACGCCCGCGAGGCCGCCGAGGAACGTCTCGCTCGCATCCACATGAACCAGCGGGATGTTGTAGGCACCGCGGAACAGGCTGACGACCTGCTCGGCCTCTGCCTGTCGCATCAGGCCATGGTCCACGAACACGCAAGTGAGTTGCTCGCCGATCGCCTCATGGATCAGCACCGCCGCCACCGCGCTGTCCACGCCGCCGGAAAGCCCGCAAATCACCCGACCGGAACCCACCTGCTCGCGGATTTCCTTGATCTTGGTCGCGCGGAATTCCGCCATCGTCCAGTCGCCCGCGCAGCCGCAGACATGGCGCACGAAATTGGCGATGAGCTTGCCGCCGTCCGGCGTGTGGACCACCTCGGGGTGGAACTGCGTGCCGTAATAACGCCGCTCATCGTCCGCGATCAGCGCGAAGGGCGCGCCGTCGGACGTCGCCACGATGCGGAAGCCGGGCGCGAATTTCGTGACCTTGTCGCCATGGCTCATCCACACCTGATGGCGCTCGCCCGTCTGCCACAGCCCGTCGAACAGCACGCAGGGCTCGGTGACGGTAAGGAACGCGCGGCCGAACTCGCCGCCTTCGCCGGTCTCATGGCCGGGACGCACTTCGCCGCCAAGCTGCTGGCTCATCACCTGCTGGCCATAGCAGATGCCGAGGATCGGCAAGCCGCTGTCGAACAACTCCTGCGGTGCGCGGGGGCTGCCCTCGTCGCAGACGCTGGCGGGCGAGCCGGAGAGGATGATCCCGCGCGGCTTCATCCGCTCGAAGGCGGCAAGCGCCTGCGTGAACGGTGCGATCTCGGAATAGACCCCGGCCTCACGCACGCGACGCGCAATGAGCTGCGTTACCTGGGAGCCGAAATCGACGATGAGGATGGAATCGGGATGTGCTGACATGGGCAGCGGATAATCCGCGCCATGGGGCCTGTCCAGCCTTGGCGGGCGAGATAGATGGGCAAGAGAGATTGCGGGGCGCGGGAGACTTGTGGCCTCGGCGTCGTTACCCCTTCATGCTGTTCGACAATCTCTTCGGCCTCGTGCGCGTGGTGATCATCTCCGTACTCGCTTATGCGCTGCTCGTTTTCGTGCTGCGGATGGCGGGCAAGCGCGCCCTTTCCAAACTCAATGCGTTCGATCTGGTGGTGACGGTCGCGCTGGGCTCCACGCTCGCGACCGTGTTGCTCACGCAGGACGTGGCCTTTGCGGAAGGCGCGCTGGCCTTTGCGATGCTGGCCGGGCTGCAATGGCTCGTCTCCCGCCTGTCCGTCGCCTCATCCACCTTTAGCGGGCTGGTGCGCAGCCAGCCGCGCCTCCTGCTGCGCGATGGCGCGTATCTGGAGCGGGCCATGGCGGCAGAGCGCGTCACCAAGGCGGAAATCGATGCCGCCATCCGCAGTGCCGGCTTTGGGCGGCGCGCACAGGTCGCCGGGGTTGTGCTGGAGACCGACGGCAGCATGAGCGTCATCGGCGGCTCGGACGGGCCGCAGGATCTGCTTGTCGGGCTATCCGAATAAAGGAGCGGCGCATGGCTGGAGCCCCCCGAGAACGTACCCAGGACCAGGTATCGCAGGATGATGAGCCGGCGGAAAACCGGCTGGATTTCGCCGAGGACCGTACGGTCCTTGCGCATGAGCGCAGCTTCGCCAGCTGGGTGCGCACGGGGCTGGCGGCCATTGGCATCGGCCTTGGTTTCCGTGCGCTTTTTCACACGCTCGAGCCGGACTGGGTGCCCAAGACAATCGCCAGCAGCTTCATGCTCGTCGCGATCATCATCTTCATTCTGGCGACCCGGCGCGCCATGGCGGTCCGCCAGCGGCTGGAGCCGCACCGCGCATCCGCTCTTCAACCGGTGCGCCTGCGCCTGCTCGCCACGGCGCTGGTGATTACGACCGGCGCACTGCTTGTGGCAATCTGGCTGCTGATCTGAAGACCCGCAGCGCCGACACTTCATCCGAAGGAGACGCCTTCCACGCGGCCATTATCCCAGATGCAGCGAAAACTGCGCAAGCGACCTTCCCCTGCGCGAAAACTCGGGCGCTGGCTCAGGGTCCCGGTGACATCCCATCCCGAACCGAATGGCCGGGCACCGGTTATGTCCCGCACCTCGGCAAATCCGCCATTGCGCGAAGCCTCATCCCGCGCGGCAATCGCGCAGGAATTGATCGCCGCATCCTCACCGGCAAGGGCATGGTCTGCCGTGTCAGATCCATAGCCGCCCTCATCATATCGATCGTCGCCATCGTCGCGCTCCGAATAGCGCCCGTCATACCCGCCACGGTCATCGCCATAATAGAGTGCATCATAATCGCGCGCACGATCATCATAGCGAGGATCATAGCCCGGCTCATCAGATCGCGGTGCCGGATAGCGCTGCGCCTCTCGTTGCTTCGCCGCCGATGAGGCAATCGCCGCAATCAGCCCGACGCCGAGTATCGCGCCGATGACGGCGCCGGTGTTGTCGTGACCGCGATGATGATGGGGATAGCGCCCCCAGCGTCCGTCATAGCCGCGCGCGGACGCCGGCGCCGCGGATGCCAGCACCATGGCCCCGGCCGCAGCGGCCACGGCAATTTTGGAATGAGCCTTCATGAGCGGATCGCTTTCTCGCAACGCCGGCACCACCAGAGCCGGCCATGGCACTATCGCGACTCGCCGATGAGCGGTGGCTGAATGATGGGGGGACCGCCATGGAGGCTCCGAGCATCCTCACCATATCCACATCCGTTCGCCCTGAGCTTGTCGAAGGGCTGTTCTTCTTTCCGAACAGGGTTGAAGCAAAGGACAGAGCTTCGACAAGCTCAGCCCGAACGGAAGAGGGATTATCCGGTGCCTACTTCGTAACGTTCGTAACGCCGGCGACCTGCTGATCGACTGCTCCCAACTTCAACCCCGTCCAGTAGGCCGCAAAGCTGTACATATCCGCATACTCGTCCACGATCTTGTCAGTCGCCCTGCCGATGCCATGCCCCGTGCCGGTATCGACACGGATCAGGCGCGGCTTTTCGCCCAGGCGGGCGGCTTGCAGCGCGGCGGCATATTTGAAGCTGTGACCAGGTACGACGCGGTCGTCGCTGTCCGCTGTCGTCACGAGAATGGCGGGATAGTCCGCAGCATCCGGGATGTTGTGGTATGGCGAATAAGCGAGGAGATTGCGGAAATCCTGCTCGCGGTCGGGCCTGCCATAATCCTCCACCCAGAAGGCACCGGCAGTGAACTGGTCGAAACGCAGCATGTCCATCACGCCGACGCCGGGCAGCGCGGCGGCGAACAGATCGGGCCGCTGATTGACCACGGCGCCGACCAGCAGGCCACCGTTGGAGCGCCCCTCAATCGCAAGCTGATCCTTGCCGGTATAGCCCTTCGCTTTCAGATATTCGGCGGCGGCGATGAAATCGTCAAAGGTCGTCTGCTTGTTGGCGCCGCGCCCGGCATCATGCCACGCCTTGCCGAACTCGCCCCCGCCGCGCACGCCCGCAATGGCGAGCACACCGCCCTGTTCCACCCAGGCGAAGCGCGCGGGCGAAAAACTGGGGTTCTGCGAGACGTTGAAGCCGCCATAGCCATAGAGCAACGTCGGCGCCGGCTGGCCGGACAGCGCCAGATCGCGGCGGCGCACGATGAACATCGGGACCAGCGTACCGTCCCGCGAGGGATAGAGGATCTGCTCACTTACATAATCGGCCGGATCGAAGCCGAGAGCGGACCGGGCGAAAATGCTCGTCTCCCCTGTCTCGACGTTGAAGCGATAGATGGTCGGCGGCTGCGTGAAGCTGGAAAAGGCGTAGAAGGTTTCCGGGTCGCCGGGCCGCCCGCCGAAGCCCGCCGCCGCGCCGAGGCCGGGCAGCGGCACGTCTCCGCGCCGCTTGCCTTCAAGATCGGCGATCTCCGCTACCACCCGTCCGTCAGTGACGTAAGCTAGCACGAGACGACTGCCGATCATCGATCCGCCCGCCAGTATCTGTGGGCGCTGAGCGACGATTTCCAGCGGCGCTCGGCGCGGGTGGCGGGCGTCGAGCGTGACGATCCGCCCATTGGGCGCGCCGGCATCGGTCCGGAAAAAAAGGCGATCCCCCGCCTGCCCGATGAGTTGCCACTCATGCTCGAGTCCGCGCACCAGTGTGCGCGCTTTTGCATCAGGCCTGGCAAGCGAGAGCAGCGTCAGTTCCACCCGCCTGTCCGTGCCGCGATTGGAACTGATGAGCAGCCAGCGCCCGTCCGCCGTCACCTCCGCGCGGTGCAGCAGCGCGGGCCGACGCCGGGTCTCGTAGATCAGCCGATCCTGCGCCTGCTCCGTGCCGACGGCATGAAACCAGACCTGCTGGTTCTCGAATGTCGTGGGCTGGTCGGCCTCGCCCGGCACGGCGAAGCGCGAATAATAGAAGCCTGTCCCATCCCCGTTCCAGGCGAGCGTCGCGTAACGCACCCACTCGATCCGGTCGGCGCGCAAGGTGCCGCTTTCCACATCCAGCACGCGCAACGTCCGCCAGTCGCTGCCTCTCTCCTGCAGCGCGAGGAGCACCGCGCGTCCGTCCGGCGAGGGCACCCATTCCGCAACCGCCAGCGATCCGTCAGCAGAGAGCGAATTGGGATCGATCAGCAGCCGTTCGGGGCCGTCTGCGCCCTCGCGAACATGAATGGGTGAGAAATTCTGGCCATTGCTGCGCGTGTAGAAATAGCGCCCACCCGCCTTGCGCGGTGTGCCGAAGCGCTCATGGGCATGGAGCGCTGCCATCCGCGCCCGCAGCATCTCGCGACCCGGCAAGGATTTGAGATAGCGAAACGTCGTCTCGTTCTCCGCCGCAATCCATGCCTGCACATCGGCGTCCCGGCGCGGGTCAGCCTCCAGCCAGCGATAGGGATCGGCCACCGCGACCCCAAAATGCGTCTCCATAAGGTCGAGCCGTCGGGTCTGCGGATAGGCCAGCGGCGGAAGCCGGGACGCCCCGCCTGTGCGCCCCGCGACCACGGCTGCGACCTGCTCCGTGGACAGCGCGTCACCCGCGCCGGACGCTACGACAGCAGCGCCCATCTCGGCCGGGATCAACGCTTCTGCGGCGGCATTCTCCCCTGCCTCCCCGGCACGCGCGGCTTCACCCACCCGCGCCTGCACAGGGAGCGAAAACAGTGCCAGCACGATGGCGGCCATGATCAGACGAAAGGAAACGGCAGACATCCTCATGCCCTTGAATTGTCGGGCCTTCCGCCGCCCGATAGACCTGCTTTATCCGGCGCGCAATGGAAGGGCGTGGCATCGGGCAGCCGGTTCGTGAACTCTCGCTCCACTTGCGTGTTGTCCTCTAGGGGGCGGACATGGAGCAACAGCATGACCCTCAAGGCCCTCGCCCTCAATTGCACCCTGAAAGCCGACACCAGCGAAGCCTCTTCCACCGACGAAATGATTGCAGTCCTCAAGGACGCCTTTGCCGAGAAAGACGTCAAGCTGACCGAGACGGTGCGCGTCGCTGCGCTGAACATTCCGCCCGGCGTCACATCCGATGAAGGTGAAGGCGACGAATGGCCTGCCCTTCGCCAGAAGATCCTGGCGCACGACATCCTGATTTTCGGCGGGCCGATCTGGCTGGGCCAGATCTCCAGCGTCGCCAAGCGCGTGCTGGAGCGGATGGACGCCTTCCTGAGCGAGACGGACGAGGCTGGCCGCATGCCGAGCTATGGCAAGGTGGCCGTTGCCGCCATCGTCGGCAATGAGGATGGCGCGCATTTCTCCAGCGCCCAGCTCTTTCAGGCTCTGAACGATATCGGTTGGACGATCCCCGCCGTCGCGGCCTGCTACTGGGTGGGTGAGGCGATGACCGGCACGGATTTCAAGGATCTGAAATCGACGCCCGGACCTGTTTCCAAGACCGCCGGCATGGTGGCGAGCAACGCGGCCCATCTGGCGACGCTGCTGAAGGAAAGCGCTTACCCGGGCTGATCGACGGAATGCATAGACGCGGCGCTCCGCTTGCCACGCCGCTGCTCCTGCCGCAATGACGTGTCCCAGCAAGGAGACGGGGGCAGGCGTGACATCATCATCGGACACCGAACGAATGGAACAGCCGGATGATGGCGGCGCGGGGGCTGTGCAGAAGGCAGGCCGCTCCGCCCGCAAGACCTGGGCGTTGCGCGCGCTCGGCCTCGTCTGCGCGCTGCTCGTGTGGTTCGCGCTCGGCAGTGCAGAGGGTCTTTCTTCCGAGGGGCGCTGGGTCGCGGCCATCGCGACGCTGATGGCGCTGTGGTGGATGACCGAGGCAGCGCCCATCGCCGTAACGGCCCTCCTGCCGATCCTGCTGTTCCCCATGGCCACCGAGCGCAGCGTCGGTGAGGTCGCCGCGCCTTATGCCAGCCCGATCATCTTCCTGTTCCTCGGCGGCTTTTTGCTCGCCATCGCGATGCAGAAATGGGAGCTGCATCGCCGCGTGGCGCTGCTCACGCTGCGCCGGGTGGGCACGCGGCCTCGCCAGATCGTGCTCGGGCTGATGCTGACCACCGGCCTGCTTTCCATGTGGGTCTCGAACACCGCCGCGACGCTGATGATGCTGCCGATCGCGCTGTCCGTGCTGACGCTGGTGTGCGAGCGACGGGACGAGGCCGGGATGCCGGATTGCGACAATCCGGCACCCGTGTCCGGCTCGGCTCACCCCGTTGCGCCGGAGGACATGGCGCGCTTCGGGGCCTGCCTCATGCTCGCCATTGCCTGGTCGTCCAGCATGGGCGGCGTCGGCACGCTGCTTGGCAGCCCGCCCAATGCCATCGTCGCCGGCTATGTCGCGGACGAGCTGGGCCGGACGATCGATTTCCTCGACTGGATGATTGTTGGCGTACCGATTGCCTTCAGCTTCATTCTCATTGCGTGGGTCTTGATGACCCGCTGGCTCTACCGCTTCGACTTCGGGGAAGTGCCTGGCGGCCGTGCGCTGATCAATCGCGAACTCGCGAGCCTCGGCCGGTTCAGCCAGGGCGAGGCGCTGGTGGCGCTGGTGTTCGGGTGCGCCGTGTTCTTCTGGGTGGTCCCCGGCGTCGCCAGCGCCTTGCTGGGCTCGGAGGCCGATCTCGGCTGGTTCGGCGCGCTCGACGATAATGCCATTGCGCTCGCCGCCGGCCTCGCGCTCTTCCTGCTGCCGGGCGGCGGAAAGCAGGGCGGGATGCTGCTCAACTGGAAGGATGCCGAGGCCGGCGTGCCGTGGGGCGTGCTCATCCTGTTCGGCGGCGGGCTCAGCCTCGCGAGCGAGGTTGTGGCGAGCGGACTCGATGGCTGGCTGGGTGCGCAGGTGACGGGTTTTGGCGCCCTGCCGGTGCTGCTGCTCGTCGCGGCCATCGTCACCCTCATCGTGTTCCTGAGCGAAGTGACGAGCAACACTGCGACCGCCGCCACATTCATCCCCGTGCTTGGTGCCGTGGCGCTCGGCATCGGCGTGGATCAGATGACCCTGCTCATCCCCGCTGCCTTTGCCGCGACGCTGGCCTTCATGCTGCCGGTCGGCACCCCGCCCAATGCCATCGTCTTTGGAACCGGCGCGGTCTCCATGAACCAGATGGTGCGGGGCGGCTTCGTGCTGAACCTTGTCGGCATCGTGCTGATTACCTTCTTCTGCTGGCTGCTTGGCGGCGTGGCGCTGGGGCTGCGCTTCTAGGCCGAATCACTTCGGCCCGGACGATGCGCGGAAGCTGTCGCGAAGCGCGCACTGTTTGCGCGCTTGAATGCCCTTGGGCCGTTCTCGGCTCGAAATGGGTGATCCGGTTGTGAAACCGGGCGCGGCGATCAACCGAAAAAGCGCCGATTTCCCCCATTAATGGATCGGAACTTCTCGAACGTCGCGCATAGACGCCATGGTGAACGCGCCAAAGTCCTCGCGACGGTGAGCGAGCCTCTGATTTTGCATGGATTATTTGACGAGGTCAAAGAGCAGGCGGCATTGTGCCGTGTGATGTTTCATAAGCCAAGGCGCCCTTGGTAGGACAGGGCCGCCCATCGCTCAGCCGAAGGCGAGGCTGAGCTGCGGCTCCTCCTCCGCCTCCTCGCGCTCGGGATCGATGAGGTTGGAGAGGCCCAGCCCCAGCAGGCGCGCGCCGACCGGCAGCGGGAGCTGCGCGCGGAGCAGATCGGCGCCGATGGCGAAGAGATCGTCTGCATCGCCCGGCGGCGCGGGCAGCGAGCGCGAGCGGGTGAGGATGCGAAAATCCCCGAGCTTGATCTTGAGCGTGACTGTGCGGCCCAGCGCGCGGCTGGCGGTGACGCGGCCCCAGAGGCGCGCGGCGATCTTCTCCAGCTCGGCCAGCAACAGCGCCTCGGCCCCGATGTCGCTCGCGAAGGTATCTTCCACGCTGATCGACTTGCGCGATTCCCTGTCCCGCACGGGGCGCTCGTCCACCCCGCGCGCCGCGCCGAAATAAAAGGCCGCTGCCTTGCCGAAATGGCGCTGGAGTGCAGCAAGCGGCCATTGCTTGAGATCCGCGCCGCTGTGGATGCCGAGCGCGGCCATGCGCCGGGCCGTCACCGGGCCGACTCCATGGATGCGCGACACCGGCATCGCGGCCATGAACGCCTCTGCCTCGTCGGGCCGCACGACGCACAGACCGTCCGGCTTGTTCTGATCCGAGGCGAGCTTGGCGATGAGCTTGTTGCACGAGACGCCCGCCGATGCGGTCAGCCCGGTCTCCTCGCGAATCATGCGGCGGATTTCCTGCGCCACATAAGTCGCGGAGGCGACGCCCGGCTTGTTGTGCGTCACGTCCAGATAGGCTTCGTCCAGCGAGAGGGGCTGGATGATATCCGTGAACCGCTCGAAGATGCCGCGAATCTGCTGGGACACGGCGCGATAGGCCTCAAAGCGCGGTCGCACGAAAATGAGATCAGGGCAAAGCCGCCGCGCCTTGCCGCCCGGCATGGCCGAGCGCACGCCAAAGACGCGGGCCTCATAACTCGCCGCCGCCACCACGCCGCGCGGCCCGCCGCCGCCGACAGCCACCGGTAGCCCGCGCAGCGCCGGATCGTCGCGCTGTTCGACCGACGCAAAAAAGGCGTCCATATCGATATGGATGATCTTGCGATGCTGCTCGGGCGCCTCAGCCATGTGCCTTCTTATGCCACGGCATGATCATGAACGGAAGGGGAACAAGGTTGATCTGGCAGGCGGATTGAAATTGCGCGCACCCCTGTCATGATCCCGCGGACGGGAGACAGCCATGGACCTGGATATTACCGAGATCGACGGCGCATGCCATTGCAAGGCGGTGCGCTTTCATGTGCGCCTCAAGGACGGCCTCCGCTCGGCACGGCGGTGCACCTGCTCCTATTGCCAAATGCGCGGAGCCATTGCGGTCTCGGCGAGACTTGAAGACCTCCACCTTCTGGCCGGAGAGGATGTGCTGCGCTGCTACCGGTTCAACAGCGGCACCGCGCGGCATTATTTCTGCGGCACCTGCGGCATCTACACCCATCACCAGCGCCGCTCGAACCCCAATGAATATGGCGTCAACGTCGCCTGCCTCGAGGGGATCAGCCCGTTCGACTTTACCGAGGTGATCGTGAACGATGGCATAGCGCATCCCTCCGACACCGGTGTCGCGCGGATCGCCGGCAGTCTGCGGTTCGTGCCGGCCGACGCGGAGCCTGGCTAGGCGGCGCGGACAAATTCCGAGGCTTTTGGAACGGCGGCTACCCCGCCCTTTTTTCCACAAGCTGCCTGTCCAGAGACTTCGCCGTTGTCCACATTCTTTCTGGCGCTGGAGTGGCCTGGAATTTGACCTACAAATTATCGGCAACGGTTGTGATTTTAAGCACAAAGTCCATCGCCGGATTGAAGCAGAGCCAAATGATAAGCAGCGACAGAACTCCCAGAAGAAGATTCGTCGCAACCGAGCCGATCAAAGGTCGCAAGACCATCTTCACCCCCCCCCGAGGCCAGCCAGCTTCCTGCTCCGATCAACATCGTGATGACCAGCGTCCACATGAGACCGTTCAGAATATGGAAGCCATCATTATCGTGGCAGCCCGGTTCAGCTCCACAATCGCCCATGATGTTGCCAACAAATACGACGAATCCCATCGCAAGAAAGAGAAGGGCGGCAGGCGCGCAGCCGAAAGGCATTGCTGCTCGGAGATGCTGCTTAAAAGAAGCAATGGTCATATCATGATGCTAATGCGGCTTGCGTCCGCGCTGCAGGCCAGAAGGCCAAAACCGGAATGACCGCTAGCCACGCCCATTCAGCCATCGGTCACGCATTCCCGGCTACTCGATCGCGGAATCCGTCGGGGCGGAGTTATCCAAGCGACCTAGGCGTCGCCACCGAACTTCAGGTTCTTGAGCGCCGCAAAGGGGCCTGCCTCCGCCTCGCTCAGCACGCCGAGTGCACGCAGCTTTTCGTCCGCGTCGGGCACGCGGGGATAAGGATCGAGGTTCAGGAAAAGAGTCTGCGCGACCGTCTCGCCCAGATCGATGCGTTCATCCTCCAGCGGGAGAACGTCGCAGTCCTCCTCGCTTAGTTCGATTTCGTCCGCTTCCTCGCCCTCATGCTCATCCAGGCCGCGTACGAAGCGTACGTCCAATGGCACCTCGACATGCGCCGGAACATCCTCATCCGTGGCAACGCAGGCTTGCACGAGATCGGCGAACAGACGCCCCTCGACCCGGCAGCCGCCAGCATCGGGAACGACATGGGCTGTTGCTTCCAACCGATCGAGCCGGCGCAGGCCGAAGCGGCGGGCCAGCGCGATGCGCTCGGCTTCATCCGCCGCGATGGCGCGCTCGCGCCGGCCATCGCCCAGTTCATTGAGGCGAATGATGCGGGAAAATTCCGGGGCGGCAGTTGGAGACATGGTCGTCATGGCGTCACCCGCGCAGTCTGCCGGCAAGCAGGTCATCGCGGCTGCGTCCGCCGATCTCTGCCGCCAATGTGCGAACCTGCGCTTCGACATAGGCAAGCGCATCCACCGCCGGCGCTTCGCCACGATAGAGGTTGCGCACCAGTGCATCGGAGAGCGAGGCTTCGCCGCTCAAGCCCGCGCGATAGGCGGACAGCCGGCCACCCAAGGCGCCAACCATCCGGCCGATCTGCTTGCCCACGACGATATCGCCAAAGCCGATCTGGCGGATCTGGCCATCCATATCGTCAATGAACAATTCGGTGAGCCGCGCCGATTCGGTGGGCGCTTCCAGCGCTTCGAGTCGCAGCAGCACGAGTGACAGCACCAGCGCCACCATGTCGAACCGCCCGTCCAGCGTGTCCGCGACCTCGCCTTCCATATACCAGTGCGGCTCGCGCGCCGTTGCAACGACGGCATCGTAGAGCGGGCGCAGATAGGCGCGATCGTCCTTGCGGGAGAAGAGAGAGGATATCAGGCTCATGCTCGGTTCAGCTTTGCGGCGGCACAGGAAAGCGCGGGCGCGGCGGCTTAAGCCTTTGGCCCCCGCCAGCACTTGCATATTGATTGCAGCGGCTGGCAATGCAATGGGCGGGTAAGGCGATGCGACGCTTTTTTGAATGGATGTCCGGTTTTTGACCGCATGGATTGGCAGGAGACGAGAATGCAGCGTGGCTTGAGGCGGCCGTTTCTGGTCGTAGGCGCGGCGGCTGTGCTTCTGCTTGCGGGTGGCTGCACGCGCATCCGGGCGCATCAGGGCTTCATGATCGACGATCTGATCGTAAGCTCCGTGCTGCCGGGCGTGGACAACAAGGCGTCGGTCGAAGGCGCGCTTGGCCGGCCCACATTCCAGTCCCAGTTCGGCCCCGAGCGCTGGTATTATGTGTCGCGCGATACGCGAGCGCTGGCCTTTGCCTCGCCCCGCCCGACCGCGCAGACGCTCGTGACCGTGCAGTTCGACGCGGATGGCAATGTGGCCAGCATCGATCGCAATGCCTCGCTCGATGAGGTCGCCAGCATTTCCCCCACCGGCGACAAGACGCCGACGCTGGGCCGCAAGCGCAGCCTGTTCGACGAGATCTTCGGCAATATCGGCGCCGTGGGCGCTGGCGGCGGCGGCGCGGCTGGCCCGCCGCAATAATCGCGCGCCCCTTCGCTGAATGACGCGCGCTGCGGCGCTGCCCGGTCGCCTGGGTGGGGCACCTGAGCCGATGTGACCAGCCGTTGCAGTGGTTTCCCTTGCATTAACCTGCTCATGCCTTCAAATCGTCATATTGCGGGAGCGTGGACATGCAGCACATTGGCGATCTGCAGCCGCTCGAGCGGCCTTACGCACGAAGCACAGCTGCGCCGGCGGGACGTTACAAGGCCAGCCGAAGCCGCTGGCGATTCGCGATCGGATCGTTCGAGATCGGCTTCGACAGCGCGAGCGAACATGTTCAGACCGAGAGCGGCAGCGCGGCACAGCCGAGCTTCGGCCAGAAGCTTTTCATCATGGTGGGCATGCTCAGCATCTGCTTGCTGGTGATTGCGCTGGTCGGCTGGCTCTGGTCGGCGCGCGGCCCGACCTGGGGCGGCGAAACCGTTTCCGCCGCGATCATCGATCGCAGCCCGCCGCCTACGCAGGACAAGGACGCCACCGGCGATTCGCCGCCATCGGGTCAGACGCCGACGCTGATCCCGGTCGAGCGACCGGCGGCGTTCCTCTCCGCCGTCATTGAAAAACGCGCCCCGGCCCCGGCGGTTGCGCCGGCACGACGCGCCGCCGTGCCCATCGCCCAGGGTGAAGCCATCGCCCCGAAGGCGGCGGAAAATCCGGCGCGACCGGTCGCAGCGCCCGATGAGGCGATCGTGCAGTCCGGCAACTTCCTGCTCATTCCATCAGTCGATCGGGCTGTCGGCCTTGCCATGAAAAGCGGCGAGGCCCAGAACTGGACGGCGGGGCCGTATCACGGCGTGGTCGTGGTCAGCGAAGCCGAGCCGCAGGATGGAAAATCCTGCCGCGACGGCACCATCCTCCTGCGCGACGGCACCATCAAGGGACGGACCCAGCGCTTCGAGCGCTGCCTCTAGAATCCTGTCAGGTAAATCCCTGTCGGAATAAGCGTCGGCGTGCGCGCCGTGATCAGCGCGCCATGCCGCCGGCTGCCAGAACCGCAAGCGTCACCAGCTCGGACGCGGTGGAGGCCATGGTCGCCACCTGCACCGGCTGGTTCATGCCAAGCAGCACCGGCCCGATGACCGAATCGCCACCCAGCTCGCGCAGCAGCTTGGCGGAGAGGTTGGCCGACTGCAGGCCGGGCATGATCAGCACATTGGCCGGCCCGGACAGGCGGCAGAAGGGATAATTGGCCATCACGCGCGGATTGAGCGCCACGTCCGGCGCCATCTCGCCTTCATATTCGAAATCGACGTCCATCCCGTCAATGATGTGAACGGCGCCGCGAATATTATCGAGCCAGTTGCCGTGGGGATTGCCGAAGGTGGAATAAGAGAGGAAAGCGACGCGCGGCTCATGACCCATGCGACGGGCAAGCGCGGCGGAATCGACGGCGATATGCGCCAGCTCGCTCGCACTGGGCCGCTCGTTGACGGTGGTATCCGCCATGAAGACAGTGTGGCTGCGGCCCACGAGGATGTGCATGCCGAACAACGTGCGGTCCTCGGCGGGATCGAGCACGCGGCGCAGCTCGCGCATCGTCTGCGCATAAGTGCGGGTGACGCCGGTGATCATCGCGTCCGCCTCGCCCATCTGCAGCAGCAGCGCGCCGAAGATATTGCGATCCCGGTTGACCATCCGCTCGCAATCACGGCGCAGATAACCGCGGCGCTGCAGGCGCTCGTACAGCATGTCGACCATGCGCGGCACCAGCGGTGAGTTCACGCTGTTGTAAAGCTCGTAGCTCTCCGGATCGCGCACGCCCAGATCGCGCAGGCGATCATACACATCCTGCCGGCCGACCAGCACCGGCGTGCCGTAGCCGCCATCGCGGAACTGGATCGCGGCGCGCAGCACGACTTCCTCTTCCGCCTCGGCGAAGACGACGCGCTTGGGGCTCGCCTTGGCGCCCTCATAAGCGAGAGTGAGCACCGAGGTGGTGGGATTGAGGCGCGCCCGCAGCGACTGGCGGTAAGCGTCCATGTCCTCGATATTGCGCTGCGCGACGCCCGAATCCATCGCCGCCTGCGCCACGGCCGCCGGCACGACTTCCATCAGGCGCGGATCGAACGGAGCGGGAATGATATAGTCGGCGCCGAAGCTGTGCTTGGTGCCATAAGCCAGCGCGACTTCCTCGGGCACCTGCTGGCGGGCCAGCTGGGCAATGGCCTGCGCCGCCGCAATCTTCATGGCCTCGTTGATCGCCGTCGCCCGCACATCCAGCGCGCCGCGGAAGATGAAGGGGAAGCCCAGGACATTGTTGACCTGGTTGGGATAATCCGAGCGCCCCGTCGCGATGATCGCATCCGGGCGGGCGGCCTTGGCGACCGGCGGCAGGATCTCGGGATCGGGATTGGCCATAGCGAAAATGATCGGGCGGGCGTTCATTTCCGTCACCCATTCCGGCTTCAGCGCGCCCTTGGCGGAGAGGCCAAGGAAGATGTCCGCACCCTTGAGCGCATCATGAAGCGTGCGCGCATCGGTGCGCGCGGCATGCGCGGACTTGAACTGGTCCATGCCCTCGGTGCGGCCCTGATAGATGACGCCCTGACGATCGCACATGATCACATTGTCATGCGCCACGCCCATGGCCTTGATCAGCTCCGTGCAGGCAATGGCGGCAGCGCCGGCGCCATTCACGACCACCTTGGTCTCGCGAATGTCCCGCCCGGTCAGGAAACAGGCATTGATGAGCCCGGCGGCGCAGATGATCGCGGTGCCATGCTGATCGTCATGCATGACCGGAATGTTCATGCGCTCCTTGAGCGCGGCCTCGATCATGAAGCACTCGGGCGCCTTGATGTCCTCAAGGTTGATGCCACCAAAGCTCGGCTCCATCAGCGCAACGGCATCGATAATGGCCTGCGGATCTTCGGTATCCAGTTCGATATCGATCGCATCCACATCGGCGAAGCGCTTGAAGAGCACGGCCTTGCCCTCCATCACCGGCTTGGAGGCCAGCGCGCCGAGATTGCCCATGCCGAGAATGGCGGTGCCATTGGAGATGACCGCGACGAGATTGCCCTTGGCGGTATAATCATAGGCCTTGGAGGGATCGTCGGCGATGGCCTGCACCGGCACGGCGACGCCGGGCGAATAAGCCAGCGCCAGATCGCGCTGGGTCGCCATGGGCTTGGATGCGATAATCTCGATCTTGCCGGGGCGCCCGAAGGAGTGGAAGAGCAGTGCCTCGCGCTCAGAAAATTCGATGGCGGCCTTATCTGTCATCAGCGGGTTCCCTCGGAAATCACAAACGCCCTAGCGACTATTCGCTGCTTTTCACAAGAGGCGACACACAAACAAACACCGTTACTGAAGCGCGAAGCATGGCTTTTCGAGCGTGGTTGCCCCTGCTAACGCAGCGCCGTGAACAGTCCGCCAGCCAAAATCTCCAAGGCCCATGCCGCGTCCGGCGGCCCGACGCCGATGATGGCGCAGTATCTCGCGCTCAAGGCCGAGGCCGGGGGCGACCTGCTTTTCTATCGCATGGGCGATTTCTTCGAGCTGTTCTTCGATGATGCCAAGGTGGCGGCTGGCGTCCTGGACATCGCGCTGACCACGCGTGGCGAGCATCAGGGCGAGCCGATCCCGATGTGCGGCGTGCCAGTCCACAGCGCCGAGGGCTATCTGGCGCGACTGATCAAGGCCGGGCATCGCGTCGCCATCGCCGAACAGACCGAAACGCCCGAGCAGGCGAAGGCGCGCGGATCGAAAGCGCTGGTTGGCCGGGCCATCGTGCGATTCGTCACGGCCGGCACGCTGACCGAGGATGCGCTGCTGGACAGCCGCAGGGCCAATCTGCTCGCGGCGGTCGGGGAAGCCGGAGGGCAGTATGCGGTCGCGGCTGCGGACATTTCGACCGGCCGGCTGGACGTGGTGGCGGTGGATTCAGGCGGCATCGAGGCGGAACTGGCCCGCATCGGCGCGAGCGAAATCGTTGCCCGCCCCGGAATGGCCGAGCGCCTGCCGGGCGCTCACCCGTTCGAGAATCGCGGCTTTGACAGCACCCGGGCCGAGGCGGACATCTGCCGGCATTTCGGCGTGAAGACGGTCGAGAGCTTTGGCAATTTCTCGCGCGCCGAACTGTCCGCACTCGGCGGTCTGCTGGGGTATCTGGAGCATGTCGGCAAGGGGCGGATGCCGTTCCTCGCCGCGCCAGTGCGCGCCGGTGCGCAGGATCATCTCGCCATCGACCCGGCGACACGCGAAAGCCTGGAGATCGTCGCGACGGCGAGCGGCCAGCGGGCGGGCAGCCTGCTCGCGACCGTGGACCGCACCGTGACCGGCGCCGGGGCGCGCCTCCTTGCCGCCGATCTCTCCGCGCCGCTGATGGATCGCGCGCGCATCGAGGCACGGCTGGATCTGGTGCGCTGGTTCCATGACGACGGCCCGTTGCGCGAGCTGGTCCGATCCCGCCTGCGCGCCTTGCCGGACCTGAGCCGTGCGCTCGGGCGGGTTGCGATCGGTCGCGGCAGCCCGCGCGATCTCGGCCAATTGCGGGACGGGCTGGATGGCGGACGTGCGCTGCGGGAGCGGCTGGGCAAGCTGCCGGACAGGCCTGCACTGCTCGATGATCTGCTGCCCGCGCTCGATGGCCATGGCGCGCTGGTCGATCAACTGGCCCGTGCGCTGGTACCCGCGCCGCCGACCGAGGCGGCGCATGGCGGCTATATCGCCGATGGCTATGATGCTGCGCTGGACGAGTTGCGGCGCCTGGCCGGCGATGGTCGGCGTGCCATTGCCGCGCTTGAGGCGCGCTATCGCGAACAGACCGGCATTACCGCGCTGAAGATCCGTCACAATGGCGTGCTCGGCTATCATGTCGAGGTGCCGGCCCGCCATGCCGACCAGCTGATGGCCAATGACAGCGGCTTCACGCACCGCCAGACGCTGGCAGGTGTCGTGCGCTTCAATTCGGTCGATCTGCACGAGCAGGCCAGCCGCGTTACGCAGGCGGGCTCGCATGCGCTGGCCGCAGAAGCCGCGCATTTCGAGGATCTGGTGGCGCAGGCCATGGCCAGCCGCGCCGCCATTGCCCGCACGGCGGATGCCCTCGCGCGCATCGACGTCGCCGCAGCGCTGGCCGAGCGAGCCGTGGAAGGTGGCTGGACGCGGCCGCTGTTTGCCGACGAACCGTGCGTCGAGATTCAGGGCGGGCGCCATCCCGTTGTCGAAGCGGCGCTGGCGAAGGACGGCGCCAGCTTCGTCGCCAATGATTGCACGCTCACGCCGGACAATCGCCTGTGGCTCGTCACCGGCCCCAATATGGGCGGCAAATCGACCTTCCTGCGCCAGAACGCGCTGATCGTCATTCTCGCGCAGGCGGGGAGCTTCGTGCCGGCCCGCGCGGCGCGGCTGGGACTGGTCGACCGCCTGTTCAGCCGTGTCGGCGCCTCGGACAATCTGGCGCGCGGCCGCTCGACCTTCATGGTCGAGATGATCGAAACCGCCGCGATCCTCGCGCAGGCGACCGAGCGCAGCTTCGTGATCCTCGATGAAGTGGGGCGCGGCACGTCTACTTATGACGGCCTCGCCATTGCCTGGGCGGTGGTGGAAGCGATCCACGACAGCAATGCCTGCCGCTGCTTATTCGCCACCCATTATCATGAGCTGACCCGGCTTGCCGAACGGCTGGATGCGCTCTCGCTCCACCATGTTCGTGCGCGGGAGTGGAATGGCGACCTGGTGCTGCTGCATGAACTGGCGGAAGGCCCGGCGGATCGCAGCTATGGCATCGCGGTGGCGCGGTTGGCGGGCCTCTCCACGCCGGTGCTGGCCCGCGCCAAGGCCGTGCTCGCCAAGCTGGAAGCCGGCAAGGCGCAGACCGGCGGGATCGCCGCAGGCCTTGATGATCTGCCGTTGTTCGCCGCAACGCTCTCTGCCGAGCCGGAGGTGGTGGCCGATCCGCTGCGCGACAGGCTGGACGCGATCGATGCCGATGCCCTCAGCCCGCGCGAGGCGCTCGATCTGATCTACCAGCTCAAGCAGATCGCGACCGGAGAGACGTCATAGAATTCCGGGCGAATTCCGGTCCCTGCGGAGGTTACACCTGCAAGTCAGGCAATCCGCGCTTATATGCCTCATCATGAACAAGGTGCCCGATTCGCTGCCCGGCCGTCGCGCGATCATTGATCGCCGCCAGATTGCCGATGCGCTCTCCGCTCAACTCGCGGAATTGAGCGACACTGCTGCGCAGCGGCAAGTGATCGTGACCGCTCTGCGGGAGGCGCTGGCGGAAGGGCGGGAGGAAGTCTCCCGCCGGCTCGCGCGCAACCCCACGCGCGGCCGCGACGCGGTGACGGCGCAGGCGTTTCTGATGGATCAGATCATCCGCCTGCTCTTCGACGCAACGGTGAAGCACCTCTACCCGATCAGCAATCGGACGGCCTCCGAGCGGCTGACGCTGATCGCCGTGGGCGGCTATGGCCGGGGCGAGATGGCGCCCCATAGCGACCTCGATATCGGGTTCCTGACGCCCTACAAGCCGACCGAGTGGACCGAGCAGGTCATCGAGAGCATGCTTTATGCGCTCTGGGACCTGGGCCTTAAGGTCGGCCACAGCAGCCGCTCGATCGACGAGACGGTCCGCATGGCGAAATCGGATCTGACGATCCGCACAGCGTTGCTCGAATCGCGTTTCGTCTGGGGTGACCGGGGCGTCTATGATGACTGCGTTGAGCGGTTCGACAAGGATGTGATGCAGGGCACGGCCAAGGCCTTCGTCACCGAGAAGCTCGCCGAGCGCGATGCCCGCCACAAGCAGATGGGGGACAGCCGGTATGTCGTCGAGCCCAATGTAAAGGAAGGCAAGGGCGGCCTGCGCGACCTGCATACGCTGTTCTGGATCGGCAAATATGTGAATCGGGTGCGGACCGTCTCCGAGCTGGTGGATGTCGGCCTGCTGACCCGCGCGGAGCTTTCCCAGTTCCAGCGCGCCGAGAACTTCCTGTGGGCTGTGCGCTGCCACATGCACGAGATTTCGCGCCGCGCCGAGGATCGGCTGACCTTCGACCTGCAGATCGAGGTTGCCGAGCGCATGGGCTTCGCGCCGAAGCGCGGTCGCTCGGCCGTCGAGCGGTTCATGCACCTCTATTTCCTGATGGCGAAGACGGTGGGCGACCTGACCGGGGTGTTCCTCGCGCACCTCGATGACAAGATGGCCAGCCGTGGCCGGCGCTATATTCCCGCGATGTTCAACCGTCCGCGCAAGCTCGACGGCTTTGTGCTGGAGCGTGGACGGATCACCATCCCCGAGGACGATTTCTTCCGCGAGCAGCCGGTGCGGATGATCGAGATCTTCGCGCTTGCTGACAAGCACGGGCTGGAGATCCACCCGGACGCCATGCGGGCGCTCAACCGCGATTCGGTGCTGATCACGCGCAAGGAGCGGGACGACCCGCAGGCCAATGCGCTGTTCATGAGCGTGCTGACCTCACCGCGCGACCCCGAGAAGGTACTGCGCTGGATGAACGAAGCGGGCGTGTTCGGCCGCTTCGTGCCCGATTTTGGCCGTGTCGTCGCGCAGATGCAGTTCGATATGTATCACCACTACACGGTGGACGAGCACACGATCCGCGCCATCGGCCTGCTTTCCCGGATCGAAAAGGGCGAGTTCAAGGTCGATCATCCGCTCGCCAGCGCGATCATCGAGAAAATCATTTCGCGCCGCGTGCTCTATGTCGCGGTGCTGCTGCATGACATTGCCAAGGGGCGCGGCGGCGACCACAGCATTCTCGGCGCGGAAGTGGCCGAGAAGCTCTGTCCGCGCCTCGGCCTGAGCGAGGCAGAAACCGAAACGGTCGCCTGGCTGGTGCGCTATCATTTGCTGATGTCCGCCACGGCCTTCAAGCGCGACCTTTCGGACTTCAAGACGATCCTCGATTTCGCCGAGGTCGTGCAAAGCCCCGAGCGGCTGCGGCTTCTCATCATCCTCACCATTGTCGATATCCGCGCCGTCGGACCCGGCGTGTGGAACAGCTGGAAGCGCCAGCTCCTTGCCGAGTTGTACGATTCGGCCGAGGAAGTCATTCGGCCCGGCCACAAGCAGCGCGGCCGGCAGGAGCGCATCGAGGAGAAGCGGCAGGCGCTGCGTGAGAGCCTCGCGCTGGACGAAGCGGCCTTCGAGCAACTCGGGAAGCGTTTTCCGCAGTCCTACTGGATTGCCGAATCACAGGACGTTTTGGAGCGCAACGCGCGGCACCTGCTGGATGCTGGACAATCCGATCTCTCCATCGATGCCCGCCCCTATCCCGAGCGCGGCGCGACGCTGGTGACGGTCTATGCGGCCGACCATCCCGGTCTCTTCTACCGGATCGCGGGCGCCATCCACCTTGCCGGCGGCAATATCATCGATGCGCGCATTCACACGCTCAAGGACGGCACGGCGCTCGACAATTTCCTTGTGCAGGACCCGCTCGGCGGCCGTTTCGATGCGCCGGAGCAACTCCAGCGCGTGAAGACCTATATCGAGGACGCGCTGCTCAACCGCCACAAGCTGATGCACAAACTGGACGAGCGCCCGCTGGCGCGCCGGCGTGCCGAGGCTTTCGAAGTGGTGCCGCAGGTGTTGATCGACAACAAGGCTTCCAACCGCTTCACGGTCGTCGAAGTGATGGCGCGGGATCGTCCCGCCCTGCTGCTCAGCCTCGCCTTCGCGCTTTTCCAGTCCAAGACGATGGTGCACAGCGCCCATGTCGCCACATTCGGCGAGCGCGCCGTCGATACCTTCTACCTGACCGACCTGCTGGGCGGAAAGCTGGAGAGCAAGACGCGCCTTGCGACGCTGGAGCGACGGCTGATCGAGGCCGCCGGCAATCAGGCCGGCGGGCTGATCGACACCAACAGCTTTGCGATGTCCACCTGAGGGACCCGCCGCCCGCTCAGTGCGAGAGCATGACCGGGATGGGCGCTTTGGCCAGCAGGGTCCGCGTGGTTCCGCCGAAGATCTGCTCGCGCAGACGGCTGTGGCCATAGCTGCCCATCACCGCCCAGGTCGCGCCGGAGGTCCGCATCGCGTCGAGCAGTTGCTCGCTCACTGCGCCGGTCTTCGGCAACAGGCGGCTCGTGGCCTTGCAGCCCTGCCGGTCCAGATAGGTCGCCGCCTCATTGGGATCGCCCTCGCCTTCGCCGACGGTCACCACCTCGACCTCGCTGGCCATGCGCAGCAGCGGCACCGCGGCCCGGAGCGCCGCATCGGCCGGGCGTGATCCGTCCCACGCGACCAGCGCCTTGCCAAACAGATCGAAGCGCTTCTGCTCCGTGGGCACCAGCAGGATCGGTGCCGTGGTCAGCTCCGCGAGGCGCGCGGCGGCATTGCCAGTCTCGCTCATCTCGCCCACGCCTTGCTTGCCGACGACGATCAGATCGACGAGCCGGCAACTGTCCGTCACGGCCTCATCGGACTGGCTGTGCACGCGCGACCACTCATAGCTCACGCCCTCATTGGCGAGGCGCGGCTCGAGCGCTTCGACGTTCTTGTCTTCACGCTCGCGCTCATCCATCAGCAACACGCCCGCGCCGCCACCCGCGCCAAAGCCATCGGCAATGACAGGCATCTGGACGACATCGAGGCACAGCAAATGCCCCTCCACCGCTCGCACCACGTCGAGCGCGGTCTGCAGCCTTGCTTCCTGACTTGCGTCGTCGTGGATCAGAACCATTACTGTCTTCATGGCAGCTTCCTCTCTCGGCAAATGTTCAGTCGCTCTTAACTTGTCGCACATTAGGGCCGGAGTCGCGAGCACTCCTTGACCAGAGTCAAACGCGCCACGTGCCTTCGGGCTTGCGTCAAAGGTCCACCGATATTATAGGCCCGCGCTTCCATTCATATGGAAGACCGCAGGGACGGGCCGGCCAGTAGGGCTGCCGTGTTCGTCCGCAATCGTCTGCGAGCGCCTTTTGGTGGCTCGCGCTAAAGACACAAGGAGACGAAAATGCCCAAGCTCAAGACCAAGAGCGGTGTGAAGAAGCGCTTCAAGTTCACCGCCACTGGCAAGGTCAAGCACGGCGTCGCTGGCAAGCGTCACCGCCTGATCAGCCACAATGCGAAGTATATTCGCCAGAACCGCGGCACGGAAGTTCTCTCCGACGCGGATGTCGCTCATGTGCGCCTCTGGGCGCCCTACGGCCTCAAGTAAGGAGCAGGCGACATGGCACGTGTAAAACGCGGTGTAACCACCAGGGCGAAGCACAAGAGGATTTTGGAGCAGGCGAAGGGCTATTATGGCCGTCGCAAGAACACCATCCGCATTGCGCGCCAGGCCGTCGAAAAGGCGGGGCAATACGCTTATCGCGATCGCAAGGTGAAGAAGCGGAGCTTCCGCGCCCTGTGGATCCAGCGCATCAATGCCGCTGTGCGCATGGAAGGCCTGACCTATGGCCAGTTCATGCACGGCCTCAAGCTGGCTGGCGTCGAACTGGACCGCAAGGTTCTGGCCGACATCGCCATGCATGAAGGCGATGTGTTCAAGGGCATCATTGCCCAGGCGCGCGCGGCGTTGCCCGCCGCCTGAGCAAACGCACAAGCTGAATGAATTGGGCGCCGGGATCATTCCCGGCGCCTTTTTCGTGCCATTTAGAGACGAGTTGCCCGAATCTTTGGTTAAAATACGGGAAACTAATTCCGCGACGCAGCATTGATCTTCTGGACGTGGGACTACGACTGGGAGACCTAAATGAAGGGACTATTACTGGGCCTGGCGGCGACGCTTGCCCTTCCGACTGCCGCGCAGGCAGCGACATTCATGAACGGAGATTTCGAAACCGGCTCCAATCCGGGGAGCTATTTTCTGCGCCTGGGAACGGACAGCACGGCCCTGACCGGCTGGACGATCACGTCCGGCAACGTCGAGCTGAAGGGTGGATATTGGGAGGCCGGCAGCGGCGGCCGCAGTATCGACCTCAACGGCAGCATGATGGGCGCGATTGCCCAGACCTTCGACACCGTTGCCGGCATGACCTACAATGTCGACTTTCTGATGGCCGGCAACCCTGAGGGTGGCCCGGCTGTGAAGACGATGGAAGTCGCGGCCACGGGCAATGACGGCCAGATCTTCAGCTTTGACAATACCGGCTTCAGCAAGGCCGATATGGGCTGGACGAACTACACCTACAGCTTCACCGCTCTGAGCGATGTGACCACGCTTAGCTTTGCCTCGCTGACCGAGTCGCCATGGACCGGCCCGGCGCTGGACAATGTGCGGGTTACCGCGCTCAGCGCGCTGCCCGTTCCCGAGCCCACGACCTGGGCGCTGATGATGGGTGGTTTTGCCTTGATCGGCAGCACCATGCGTCGTCGCCGGTCGATCGTTCAGTTCTCCTGAACCGGCCAAGCGGTCACACATGAAATCGGAAGGGCGTCGGCATGGGCCGGCGCCCTTTTCGTTTGCGGTGAATTAGGCTAGCGGACGCCGCCATGACCGACGTCACATCCATGAAGGACGGCCTCGTTGCCGACATCGCCGCCGCCGACACGCTGGAGGCTCTTGAGGCGCTGCGCGTCAGCGCGCTGGGCAAGAGCGGGGCTGTTACGGCCCTCCTGAAGACTCTGGGCGGCATGAGCCCCGAGGAGCGGCAGCAGCAAGGCCCCGCGATCCACGATCTGCGCGAGAGCGTGACGAGCGCGATCGCCGCCCGCAAGGCCGCGCTTGAAGCTGCAGTGCTGGATGCACGCCTTGCCTCCGAGACGCTGGACATGACGCTCCCGGTCGATCTGCCGCCGCAGGGCAGCGTCCATCCGGTCAGTCAGGTGATGGACGAACTCGCCGAAATCTTCGCCGACCTGGGTTTCGCTGTGGCGACGGGACCGGAGATCGAGGACGACTGGCGCAACTTCACCGCGCTGAACATCCCCGAGACCCACCCGGCCCGCGCGATGCACGATACCTTCTACTTCGGCGATAATGCGCGTGCCACAGGCGGTGACGGCAATCCGGCTGCCATGCTGCTGCGCACGCACACCTCACCGGTGCAGATCCGCACCATGACGAGCGCGCCGCCGCCGATCCGCATCATCGCGCCCGGCCGCGTCTATCGCTCGGACAGCGACGCGACGCATACGCCGATGTTCCACCAGATCGAGGGTCTGGTGATCGACAAGGGCATTCACCTGGGCCATCTCAAATGGACGCTGGAGACATTCCTCAAGGCCTTCTTCGAACGTGAGGACATCGTCCTGCGCCTGCGCCCCAGCTACTTCCCCTTCACCGAGCCTTCGGTGGAAGTCGATGTGGGCTACACCATCGAGAAGGGCCAGCGCGTGATCGGCGGCAGCGGCGATGCGGAGAATGGCGGCTGGATGGAAGTGCTTGGCAGCGGCATGGTCCATCCCAATGTCATCCGCAATTGCGGGCTGGACCCGGATGAGTGGCAGGGCTTTGCCTTCGGCACCGGCGTGGACCGGCTCGCCATGCTCAAATATGGCATGAACGACCTGCGCGCCTTCTTCGACGGCGATCTGCGCTGGCTGCGCCATTACGGCTTCTCGGCACTCGATGTGCCCACGCTGAGCGGAGGAGTCGGCGCATGAGCATTTACGGCCTGCACGCCACCCGCACCCACCTCCCGTTCGGTTCGAGCGATGTCGAGAACCGCAAGCACTGCCCTTCCCGTGTCTCGACTTCGCTCGACACGAACGGAGCAAGGGACTCAATGATCACGAAGGGAGAGCAGGCATGAAATTCACCCTCTCCTGGCTCAAGGAGCATCTCGACACCAGCGCGACGCTGGAAGAGATTCTGCGCGCCCTCAACGACATTGGCCTGGAGGTCGAAGGCGTGGAGAACCCGGCGGAGAAGCTGAACGGCTTCCGTATCGCTAGGGTGCTTACAGCGGCTCCGCACCCGCAGGCGGACAAGCTGCAGGTGCTCAGCGTCGATGCCGGTGACGGCCCGATGCAGGTCGTCTGCGGCGCCCCCAATGCGCGCGCCGGCCTCGTCGGCGTGTTCGGCATGCCGGGCGCGACAGTTCCCGCCAACGGCATGGTGCTGCGTGTCGCCGCCATTCGCGGTGTCGAATCGAACGGCATGATGTGCTCCACGCGCGAGCTGGAGCTGGGCGAGGATCATGAGGGCATCATCGAGCTGCCCGAGGACGCGCCCGTCGGTGAGACATTCGCCGACTATGCCCATCTCGACGATCCGGTCATCGAGGTTTCCATCACGCCCAACCGGCAGGATTGCATGGGCGTGCGCGGTATTGCCCGCGATCTCGCCGCCAAGGGGCTGGGCGCGCTACGTCCGCTTGACGAGGTCGTCGCGCAGCTCCCGCAAGTCAGCGAACAGGGCGCCGGGCCGGATGTGCGGACCGACGATCCTGAAGGCTGCCCCGCTTTCTACGCGCGTGCCGTGCGCGGCGTGACCAACGGCGCATCGCCCGAATGGCTGCAGCGGCGCCTGAAGGCGATCGGCCAGAAGCCGATCAGCGCGCTGGTGGATATCACCAATTTCATCATGATTGGCCTCGGCCGTCCGCTCCACGTCTATGACATGGCGAGCCTCGATGGCGGTCTCGTCGCCCGCAAGGCGAAGGCCGGTGAGCAGGTACTGGCGCTGAACGGCAAGACCTATACGCTGGCCGAGGGCATGACGGTGATCGCGGACGCCTCCGCCGTTCACGACATCGGCGGCATCATGGGCGGCGAGCATAGCGGCGCGCAGGATACGACCACCGATGTGCTGATCGAATGCGCCTATTTCACGCCCGAGAGCATTGCGCGGACGGGTCAGGCGCTTGGCCTCACGTCCGATGCCCGCCAGCGCTTCGAGCGCGGCGTGGACCCGGCCTTCCTTGATGAAGGGCTGGACATCGCGACGCGGCTCGTCCTCGCCCTCTGCGGCGGCACCGCCACTGAAGTCACCCGCGCCGGCACGCCGCCTGCGGAAAAGCGCGTCATCCAGGGCTATCGGCCCGAGATGGTAGATGCGCTCGCTGGCATGAGCGTGGGTGCGGATCGCCAGCAGTCGATCCTGGCAGCGCTTGGCTTTGCCATGGAAGGTGGCGATAGCTGGAAGATCACGGTGCCGACATGGCGCCGCGACATTCACGGCACGGCTGATATCGTCGAGGAAGTCGTGCGGATCGAGGGGCTGGACAAGGTGCCTTCCGCGCCCCTGCCCCGCACCCCCGGCGTGGCCCGGCCGACCGCCACGCCACTCCAGCTCGTCGAGCGGCGCGCGCGCCGCGCGGCGGCAGCGCGGGGCCTGAATGAGGCGATCAACTGGTCGTTCATTTCGGAAAACGAAGCCGCGCCATTCGGCGGTGGCGACTGGACGCTGGCGAATCCCATCAGCGAGGACATGAAGGTGATGCGGCCGACGCTGCTCGCCGGGCTGCTCTCAGCGGCGCGGCGCAATGCGGATCGCGGCGCCTCCTCCATTCGCCTGTTCGAAATCGGGCGGCGCTATTTCCGCGCGGACGATGGCAGCAGCGACGAGAGACTGACGCTCGGCATACTGATGGCCGGTGAAAAGAACCCGCGCGGCTGGCAGAGCGGCAAGGCGCAGGGCTTCGATGCGTTCGACATCAAGGCCGAGGTCATTGCCCTGCTCACCGCCGCCGGTGCGCCTGCCGCGCGCCTGCAGATGATGGGCGAGGCGGGCGATGCCTATCACCCCGGCCAGTCCGGCACGCTGCGCCTCGGGCCGAAGAATGTGCTCGCCGCTTATGGCGTGCTGCACCCGCGTCTGGCGCGGGCGTTCGATCTGGATGGCACGGTGGTCGCTGCGGAAATCCATCTCGATGCCATTCCGCTGCCGAAGAAGGCAGGCTTCATGCGCACGCCCTATGCGCCGCCTGCCCTGCAGGCCGTGACACGCGACTTCGCGTTCCTCGTGCCGCAGGAGCTGGAAGCCGAGGCGCTGGTGCGCGCCGTGCGCGGCGCCGATAAGACTGCCATCGTTGATGCTCGGCTGTTCGATCTGTTTGCGGGTCAGGGCGTGCCGGACGGGCAGAAGAGCCTTGCCGTGGAAGTGACGCTGCAACCCGGCGAGAAGAGCTTCACCGACGAAGAACTGAAGGCCATTGCCGACCGCGTCGTGGCGGCGGCCGCCAAGCAGGGCGCGACGCTGCGCGGATAATTCTGGATGGTTTGGGGGCGGGCGGTCAGTCCTTCTTCTTCGCCTCGTCCTCGTCCGGCTCCCTTGGCAGAGCCGGCGGGGCCGGCAAACGGCAGCCCCGGCTGACGGCAAGCCCGCGCAGATAGCCGCGCCGCGCGAGACCGGCGTTGATCGCCGCCTCAAGCCGCCGTTCCGCGCCTGCCGCGCCGCTCACTTCGCGCACGATGCCGCGAAAGGGAATCAGCGAGTTGACGATGGCCGCGCCACCGGCTGCCGCCAGGCTCCCGAACTTGTCCTCATTGGCCTCGGCATTGGAATCGAAATCCGGACCGAGCACTTCGTTCAGTTCGGCCATCTGATTGATCACCGTGCGGCAGCCCCGGCCAGCCGGAGCATAAGGCTGCTCGACGGCCCGCGCGAGAAGCTCGGGGATCCTGGTCTTCTCGATGCCGACATCCCGCACCGGCTGGCTCACGATCTCGCCAGCCTTCTGCGCCGTCTTGTCTTCCTTCTCCGGTTCATCCTGCGCGAGCACCGGCGAGGCCACGAACACAGCAGACAACAGGACGAATGGCAGGAACTTTTTCATCAACACAACTCCGATTCGCTCTGGAACCGTCGATCGCACAGTGTGGTTCCCGCTCGCGCACAAGCAAAAGGCGGGCGCGGCCTGTGCCGCACCCGCCCTTGCATTCACCGCGCGAACAGGGCCCGCGCTGGTGCCTGTTCGATCACTGATAGTTGACGCGAAGCCGCAGGCCGATCGTGCGCGGCGTCGGGCGGACGCCCGCCGTGTTGAGCAGGATCGTGGGCTGGTCGTAATCGCTCAGATTCTCGCCGAACAGCGTCAGATCATAGGCCTTGTAGCGCAGGCCGATGTTCGCGCTGTACAGGCTGTGAGCCTTGGCAAACTGGCCGTTGGTCTGCAGGCGATTGCCATTATAGGTCCAGGCCACGTTGAAGAGGCCTTCAACCTCGCTGCTCAGCCACGTCTGGTACGTCGCGTCGATACGTGCGTTTTCCTCGATCGTGTTGACGAGGCGCGTGCCGGGCCGCAGGTACGGGAGCCGCGCCTGCACGGCCGGATCAACGGTGTCGTACTTGCCCTGGTTGATGTTGGCGACCGCGCCGAGCGTCAGCCCGTCGATCGGCGTCCGCCAGCGCATCTCGATGTCGACGCCCTTGCTGGTGCCGTCACCGAAGTTCGAGAAGCCCGAAACGTCCGTATTCAGCGTGGGAGTCGGCGTGAGCATGTCCTCGAGCTTGTTGATGTAGACGTTCACACCAACATTGAGGCTCCGGTCCGGCGACCGCCACTTGATGCCGGCCTCATAGTTGGTCGAGCTCTCCGGGCGGGTCTGGGTGCCGGCGGGAACGCCGACATCCTCAAGCAGGTCCGCCTGAACCTGCGACTGGACGATGCCAGGCCGGAAGCCCGTGGCCGCCGTGACGAAGACGGTCAGATCATCATTGGGCACGTAGGAGAGGTTGACGCGCCAGGTCGTCACATTCTCCGTATTCGTGTTGGTGGTGCTCGCATCCTCGAACGTGCGCTTGTCATGATAGTAGCGCAGCCCGACCCGGGGCCGCAGCTTGCCGTCCAACAGATCGTAGCCCAGTTCGCCGTACACCGCCCAGTTCTTGGTGATGGCGTTGTTGTCGGCATTGATGTCCACGCCGAAAGCGGGAATCCGGAGATAGTTCTCCTGCGGCCCCGAGCCGTCCTGCAGCGCGCCGCCGATCAGCCAGTGAAACGGCCCGTTGGTCGTTGAGTTGATCCGCACTTCCTGGCTGAACATCTCCGGGAAGAACTGGCTTGAGAAGGCACCTGCCGGTGCAATCGGCACATAGATGCCGAAATTGCCTTCCAGATAGGTGGTCGCGCTGCTGATCGAGAAGGTGTCGAAATCGAGCTCGGCCGAGAGGCTGTAGAGCTTGAAGTCGCCATTGCCGAAGCTCGGCTGCGCCGCCGTGTTGGCGTAATAAGGCGGGTTCGTCGAAGCCAGACCGCCCAGGAACTGCTGGCGGGGGCGGAAATGCCAGTACTGCGCGCGGATGTTCAGATTATCCACGGGACGGAACAGCGCGACGACGCGAATGTCGTCATCGCGAACCTCGTTCACGCCTTCACGATCCGGCGTGCCGTCGGGCGCGCCATAATATTCATCGGCCCAGCCGGGATTATAGGAATGGCCGCCGCTGACGCGAACAGCGAGGACATCCTGAATGATCGGGATGGAAACCACACCGGCCACGCCATAGTTGAGGCTGCTGGCACCCTTGGTCTGCGAGGCCTGCGCTTCTACGGCAAACTTGATGTCATTGAGGTCGGGATCGCGCGTGTGGAAAATGAACACGCCACCGGCTGAGCCCTGACCGTAGAGCGTACCTTGCGGACCACGCAGAACCTCGACACGATCGAGATCGAGGAAGCGGATCGGCGGCGCGATGCCGAAGTTGGTCACCACGAAGGGCACGTCATCGACATAATAGCCGATCGCCGAGTCGCCATTGGAGGCGCCGGCACCGGCGCCACGAATGCTGAAGGAGCGCGAGGCAACCGACTGACGCTGGCTTTCCGAGATACCGGGAATGGCGGTCGCAAGATCGGCAATATTGTTGATATTGCGCTCCTTGAGGTCCTCACCGCTGAACGCCTGAATCGCCAGAGGCACTTCCTGAAGTGCCTGAACGCCGGACTTCTGAGCCGTGACGACGATCTCCTCGGGCGCATTGCGCTGCGCCGCGGGCGCCGCTGGCTGACCTTCCGCGCTGTCTGTCATGGTCTGCTGCGCGCCGACTGGCGCTGCTCCCATGGCAGCCATCAGTGCAAAAGCTGCCACGCCGGCGTTGAGCCGCTTCATTATCCTTCTCCCTGCAAAAAAATCGCCTTAACCGAGCAATCGATTGCATAATGGCTTTGTGGACAATGTCCAATCCGCTCTGACCGCAAACGCAAGAATGTCGCGCACTGTTACAGAAATGCTACGGTTTACAGGCACCACCAAAAGCGCAGGAGGCGAGCCGCCGTCCGTGACTTGATGCTGCATCATCTACAATCGATTGCCCGCAGGGGCAGAAAAAGCCTTCGCTCGAGGCAGAATTCTCGCCCTTCTCGCGGGTCGTCCACTCGAGCCGGTGACGCACGCGCGCTGCCAAAGCGCTGACTTGCAGTGTCACCGTGCCACCCCCTATAGCAGCGGCACATTCGGCCCGGCTTTACCGACCCCGGCCTGCATTTTTCCTGGATTAAACGCATCTTATGACGACCCCGTCCCGCCGCACTTTCGCGATCATTTCCCACCCTGACGCCGGCAAGACCACGCTGACGGAAAAGCTGCTGCTGGCTGGTGGCGCCATTCACCTTGCCGGCGAAGTGAAGGCGCGCGGTGCCAACCGGCGGGCGCGGTCGGACTGGATGAAGATCGAACAGCAGCGGGGCATCTCAGTCACCAGCTCGGTGATGACCTTCGAGCGCAGTTTCGATGATATTGGCGCGGTCACCTTCAACTTGCTCGATACGCCGGGGCATGAGGACTTCTCCGAAGACACGTATCGCACGCTCACCGCCGTCGATTCTGCAGTGATGGTGATCGACGCGGCCAAGGGCATCGAGCCGCAGACGCTCAAGCTGTTCGAGGTCTGCCGGTTGCGCTCGGTGCCGATCATCACCTTTGTGAACAAGGTGGACCGCGAAGGGCGCGACGCTTTCGAGCTGCTCGATGAAGTGGCGGACAAGCTGGCGCTCGATGTTTGCCCGATGAGCTGGCCGGTCGGCATGGGCGGCGAGTTTGAGGGCATCTACGACTTTGCCACCAACCGGCTGATGCAGCCCGTGGGACCAAGCAAGGAATTTGACGGCAGCTTCACCCAATATAGCGGGCTGGACGATTCCAAGCTTGCCGATCAGCTTTCGCCAGAGGGACTGAAGCGCCTGCGTGACGAAAGCGAGCTGGCGCAGGGTGGCTATGCGAGCTTCGACATTGAGGCCTATCGCAACGGCGATCTCACACCCGTCTATTTTGGTTCTGCGCTCAAGCGCTTTGGCGTGGGCGAGTTGATCGAGGCATTGGCCGCCCATGCCCCGCCGCCGCGCACACAGCCTGCCGAGCCGACGCCTGTGGAGCCTGGGCGCACCGACGTCACCGGCTTCATCTTCAAGGTGCAGGCGAATATGGACCCGCAGCATCGGGACCGGATTGCCTTCATGCGCCTGTGCTCGGGCAAGTTCCGGCGCGGCATGAAGCTCACACCCTCGGGCAGTGGCAAGCCGATCGCGGTGCATTCGCCGATCCTGTTCTTCGCGCAGGACCGTGAAATCGCCGACGAAGCCTTTCCGGGCGACATCATCGGCATTCCCAATCACGGCACGTTGCGAGTGGGCGATACGCTGAGCGAAAAGGCGGATGTCCGCTTCACCGGCCTGCCCAACTTTGCGCCGGAAATTCTGCGGCGCATCGCGCTCAAGGACCCCACCAAGACCAAGCAGCTCCGCAAGGCGCTCGATGATCTTTCCGAGGAAGGGGTGATCCAGGTCTTCTATCCGGAGATCGGCAGCCAGTGGATCATCGGCGTCGTCGGGCAGCTTCAGCTCGATGTGCTGATCAGCCGGCTCGATGCAGAATACAAGGTCGCAGCGGCCCTGGAGCCGGCGCCGTTCGACACGGCCCGCTGGCTCTCCGGCGAGCCCCGCACGCTGGAAGATTTTGCGAGCATCAATCGCTCCAGCATGGCGAAGGACCGGGACGGAAACCCCGTATTCCTCGCCAAATCGGCGTGGGATGTGGGCTATCAGTCCGAGCGCAATCCCGAGATCAGCTTCAGCGCCACCCGCGAGCGCTGAGCATCCTGCTCAAGCCGCGCGCCCAGCCCGGGCCTGGTCAGCCAACCTCGCTCTTGATCAGCTTCAGCTCGGCCGTCTGGCCGATGTGCGTCATGCGTCCGTCGATCTGGCCGCCGGTCGCAATGGTGATGCGCTCGTAGCTGACGTCGCCCGTGATGCGCGCTGTCGCCTCCACCACCAGCTCCTCGGCATTGATCGACCCTTCGACCAGACCGCCGATCCGCGCGCTCTTGGCCTTCACATGACCGGCAATGCGGCTTTCCGCGCCTTGCACCAACGCGGCACAGGCGATGTCGCCCTCGACCTTTCCATCGATGTGGAGATCCACACTGGCCTCGACATTGCCGGTGATGGTGACATCCCCGCCAATGATCGAGAAAGGCGTATGCCTAGCCCCGGTTGCCACTGTCGGCGACGCGGCGCTTGGCTGTTTGCTGGACTTCGAGAACATCCCTGCGTGCCTCCAGAAAGGGACGCGGATTGACGGCCGCGCCATTGACGTGGACTTCGAAATGCAGATGCGTGCCGGTCGACCGACCTGTCGAGCCCATCCGCGCGATCTGGGTGCCGCGCGCGACCTTCTGGCCGGGCTTGGCATTGAAACCGGAAAGGTGCGCGTAAAGCGTCGTCAGGCCCTTGCCGTGATCGATCTCGACCACCTTGCCATAGCCCTGCTTGACGCCGACGAACGTCACCTTGCCGGGCGCTGCCGCAAGGATCGGCTGGCCGTGGGCGCCGCGGAAATCGATGCCGCCGTGAAAGGCAAGGCCACCGTGGAACGGATCGCGCCGATAGCCATAAGAGCTTGTCGTCATCGGCGCAGCGGTCGGCTTGCCTGAGGGAATGGCGGCGAGCGCGGATTCCATGACGTTAAGCCGCGTCAGCAGCACGGCGATGTCGCGCAGTTCAGGCTGATCCGCGATGGCGGACGACACGGGAATGAAGGGACCGCCCTGACCGCGCTCACGCCCAGCGAGCCGGGCTGGATCGAGGCCGAAGCTGCGAATGGCTTTTTCAACAGCGGCGAGACGGTTTTCGACCGCGTCTTCCAGGCGGGCCTCCAGCTCTCCCTGGTGACGGCGCAGGCTTTCCAGCCGCGCCGCTTCCGGTGAAGCGGCGCTGAGGGGCGTGCCTGCCGAGGAAGCGCCTGCCGCGCCTGTTTCAACCGTCGGGGCGCCGCCACCTTCGAGGCCGGCGCCGAGGCTGGACCGCAACAGCTCATCGAGCGCCTTCTGCCGCTGCTCGATATCCCGCGCGATGTCGTCCACCGAATCGCGATAGGCCGCCACCTTTGCCTGCTGCGAGGTCACCTCGGCGCGATCCCGCGCGACATGGCCCCGCTCAAGCAGGAGATTGGCTTGATTCCAAAGGATTGCGAGCGTCCCGATCGCCCAAAGCAGGGCGAGGACCGCCATCACAGTGGCGGTGATCAACTGGAAACGCGTGGAGATACGGATGAAACGCACACGTCCGCCGGTGCGGAGAAAAATCTCTCGCTCCGGTGCGAGAGATATCAGACGTGCGATCATCCCCCCGGAAGTATTATTGTTTGCGGCCACCCGATTGCTCTGTTGTATATCGTTTTATTGGAGGCTTGGCGGCTAGCAGAGGGGAGCCTGACAAGCGAATCGCTCAGGCCCTTCGCACGATGAGTCGAAAAGTGGACAGGACGAGTCGATGAACCGTGGCGGAACGACTCGCTCTGTTCCGCGTTGGTTCCGCCGCGCATCGGCCTGACTGCGCAAGAAGAATCATCGAGTCGTTCCAGCGCGATAGCGGCCTTGAGGTGGATGCGCGACCTGGCGCATCGCGGACCGGGCTTTCCTGCAGAAATCGACCGTCGCCCGATGAAAGTCGCGACGCCGAGCGTTGCCATGCACGAATTGCCTCTTTATAGGCCGCTCTCAGCCGGTATGGGACGCCACTTCCCCCGGTGAGCGCGGAGACGTGGGTGAGTGGCTGAAACCAGCGGTTTGCTAAACCGTCGTAGCCTTAAGGGGCTACCGAGGGTTCGAATCCCTCCGTCTCCGCCATCGCTCCTGAAAATTTCGATGATCGGGCTTGGCAGCCCAGATCCGGCGCTTCAGTCCGCGTCGATCATGAAAAGCGTGTTTTCCCGATATTTGGGGTCCATGCGATCAAACAGCGGATGGATGTCGAACGTCTGGTCGATAACGCCAAGTTCGCTCAGGCCGGCCAGATTGTAGCTGCCGATCTTCGGTTCGCGCGGTTCGACGCCGTCCCGCGTGATCGTGATGGCATCGATGAAAAAGCTGTCGTTGCGCTTGTAGAGCACATGCGGCGCCAGCACGAGCGCGAGCTTGTTGTAGCGGGCGGTCAAACAGCGACGCAGGGCGATCGCTTCGAAGATGCGACTATTGTCCATGGCCGGGGCCATTGGCGCGTTTGTCGCCTTTTATCAAGGGCTATGGAAGACATCGAATCGCTGGGCGCTCGCAAGACGCGATGCCGGCGACCAGATACGCCTTCAATCCCCGCACAGCCGGCGCCGCGCTTCCTCATGCTCACGGGCGAATCGCGCAACCAGATCGCCGGCCGAGACCACCGCCTGAATCGCCCCGATGCCTTGTCCCGCGCCCCATATGTCCTTCCAGGCCTTGGGGCCGGCGGCGGCGGCAAAATCCATGGCGGAAGGGTCGCTGGTCGGGAGAGCATCCGGATCAAGCCCCTGCGCGAGGATGGATGACCGCAGATAATTGCCGGATACGCCGGTGAAGTAATCCGAATAGACGATGTCCGCCGCCTGTCCCTCGACGATGCCCTGCTTGTAGGCCGCGCTGGCCCGCGCTTCCTGCGTGGCAATGAACGCGGAGCCGATATAGGCGAAGTCCGCGCCCATAGCCTGTGCGGCGAGGATGCCTGCGCCGGTCGCGATCGCGCCGGACAAGGCGATCGGCCCATCGAACCAAGCCCGCGTCTCGGCAACGAGCGCAAAGGGTGACTGGCTGCCGGCATGGCCGCCAGCCCCTGCCGCCACGAGGATGAGGCCATCAGCCCCCTTCTCGACCGCCTTGTGGGCAAAGCGCTGGTTGATGACGTCATGAAAGACGAGCCCGCCCCAGGCTTTCACGGCTGCATTCACCTCCTCGTTCGCGCCCAGTGAGGTGATGACCAGCGGCACCTTGAAGCGCGCGCAGATGGCGAGATCATCCATCAGGCGCGGATTGGAGCGATGGACGATGAGGTTGACCGCATAAGGCGCAGCCGGCGCCTCCGGATGGGCCGCATCATGCGCCGCAAGTTCCGTGACGATCCGCTCCAGCCAGTCTTCCAGGCGGTCCGGCTCGCGTGCGTTCAGGGAAGGCATCGCGCCGATAATGCCCGCCTTGCACTGGGCAATGACCAGATCGGGATTGGAAATAATGAACAGCGGCGCACCGATCACGGGCAGGCGCAGCCCACGGCGAAGTCCATCAGAAATGGGCACGTTTCTTTCCTCTCGCGCCCGGCGTGGCATGGCGCAGACCACAGGTCAATGCCCCCGAATCGGGCGTCGTTACCGTTTTGTTTACCATGTCTGCGTTACCCCTACGGCACGGCCAACGGGCGAAAACAGGAGCGAGCAAAATGGGGCAAGCGCGGAATATCTGGGTCGGATCGGGCGCGATCGCGATCGGGAACGACAGCCTTCTTACCCGCCTCCTTCGCGGCACGAGTCGCTGGCGTTTGGCGCCCGCGCGCCCTGTGTCCCGAGGCCGGCGCGATTACCATCCTGACGCGCCCGCTCCACGTCCACTTCATGCCAGCCGGGATCTGCCTGCTCCGAACGAGCAGGTTGCGCCGGCAGCGCCTGCGTGCCGTCCCTATCTCGTGCTGGTCGAGCGAGAAGAGCCGATGCCTTCATGGGCATCCTTCAGTGCCGCCATGCCTGCCCCGCTCACCGACGATGAAGTTGCCGAACTCGCCGCGACCATGTCGCCCCGAGCACCTCGTCTCGCTGCCCCTCGGGATGGCGCGTGCGAGCGCGTGGCCCGCTTGGACGAAGACGCACAGCAAGCGCTGACACAAGCGCTCGAGCGGCTGCGCGCACTGACGATCCAGGCAAGGCACTGATCGCAAGGCGACCACGACTTTCCAAGCGCCATATCAACCTACCAGTCCTCAATCGTGAGGACGGCAAGAGCGATATGCGCATGGCCTGCGGCCTGTGCGCTCACCTGATCAACGACCAGATCGACCACGATGTGGTGAGCAAGGGCGATGTCGGCCTCTGGCAGCATCGCTTCCAGCGCGGCGGCTCGTTCTGACGCGTGCGCGCCGGAGAGCCGCAGCAGAATGCGGTGTTGCGCGCCAATGAACGTGGCGCTGCACCAGGGGCGCTGACTGGCCTCCTCCACGGCGCAATCCGGACCGGCCAGCGCCTGCAAAGCAGCGAGCAGGCGGCCCTGACAGTCCCGGCGCTCGATACGGGTAGCGACAGGGCGGGCCGCATTGGACGTGCCCGGAAGAATCCGGGCGCGCCGCAGGGCAGAATCGACTTTGGGCAAAAGCCTCATTGCACGGAACCTTCTTCATAAATGTTCATGAAATGTTCTATACGACGTCGCGTGCGTTCGGAGGGTTCGCGGCCCTTGCGCAGATCATGAACGAACCGGGGATCGCGCACGGATTCCCTGCCGAAGCGCGTCGCTGGCATGCCGGTGCGCCGCAGGAACAACTCGATGGATCGAAGCGTGGTCATATTTGACTGAACCTCCCTTGCTTGAGACTCGGAATAGGATGTTCCCTACGATCCAAAGTTATTTCCTACTTGTCTAGGAAAAATCCTATGTGTAAGATCGGGACATGGATAGCGTGGAAGCGAGAGCCAATCTGGATCGGTTGATCCATGAGCGCGGGGAGACCTACGGCGCGATATCGCGGCTGCTCGGTCGCAACCCCGCCTACATCCAGCAGTTCGTGAAGCGCGGCAGCCCCCGCAAGCTCGATGAGGCGGATCGCCAGCTCCTCGCGCGCTATTTCGGCGTCGACGAGGCCTTGCTGGGCGGGCCGTCAGTCCTGCCTGCGGCCGTGCGGGGGCGAGGGATGTCCTCGCTGCAGGGATTGATTGCGGTGCCGCGCCTGGCGCTCGGCGCTTCGGCCGGGCCTGGCTCCCTGCAGGAGGATGAAGCCGCCGCGGGCGCGCTCGCCTTCGATACGCGGTGGCTGCGCGCCCTTGGCGGCCAGCCCGAGATGCTGTCGATCATCCGCGTCGATGGCGAATCCATGGCGCCCACGCTCAGCGACGGCGACGACATCATGGTGGATCGCGCCGACGGCATCGATCGGCTGCGCGACGGCATCTACGTGCTGCGCATGGACGATGTGCTGATGGTCAAGCGCGTGGCCCTTGCCCCCCGGCGCGGACATTTCTCGATCCGCAGCGACAATCCGCTCTACCCTACCTGGGAAGATGTGGACCCTGCGTCCGTCACGATTGTGGGCCGGGTGATCTGGGCCGGTCGACGCGTGGGCTGATCCGGAGGCGCGCCGATCAGGGCCGCCGATTGCGGGAAAGGCGACAGGGCCTGATTTCATCAGGCGCCACCCGACGCTCGCCCGGCTCAAATCGCATCAGATACCCTCCTGCTGCCGTTCGCGCCTCTACGCCTGCATAGCGAAAACCGACCGCCTCGAACTCGCACCGCAGCAGCGCCGGGGGCGTTCCATGCTGTTCCGTCGGCCGGTCGATATCGACCACGATCACCTGACCGCCCGGCTTGAGCGCCGGATACAACCGCCAGAGAAACGCATAAGGCTCGGCAATCTCATGATACATGTGGACCATGAGCACCCGGTCGAAGCTCTTCTCGGGCAATCGCGGATCATCCGGCGTGCCGAGCTTCACGCTCACATTGTCGCGATTTTCACGCGTCACCCGCTGGCCGAGCTGGTCGATCACTTCCGCGATGATGTCCTGCCCCAGCACGCGGCCTTTCGGCCCGACGCGGGTCGCCAATCTGACTGTGTAATAGCCCTCGCCCGCACCGATGTCTGCCACGGTCATCCCCGGCTCGATGCCGGCACGGTCCATGATCTCCTCTGCCTCGTTGACCCGATCGCGCGCTTCCTCGGTCGACCAGCGCGTGGAGATGATCGGCGCCACAGGGCGATCCGCGCGCGGAAAGTCCTGCGCGGTTTCCGGGCGGTCACTCGAGGCTGGCGCCAGCGAATCGCATGCAGCGAGAAGCCCGCCGCTCAGGAGCAGGACCATCGCGACCTTCAGCCGCGCAGCCTGCCCGGGCAGCATCAGTCGACATCCTCCACGTCGACTTTCTCACCCGTCACCTTCTGGCTCAGGGCTGCGGCCATGAAGGGATCGAGCGCGCCATCCAGCACATCGTCGGGTGCGGTGGAGGTCACGCCGGTGCGCAGATCCTTCACCAGCTGATAGGGCTGCAGCACATAGGAGCGGATCTGGTGGCCCCAGCCGATCTCGGTCTTGGCCTGATAATCGGTGTTGGCTTCCGCCTCGCGCTTCTGCAGCTCCGCCTCATAGAGGCGCGCCTTGAGCATGTTCATCGCGGTGGCGCGGTTCTTGTGCTGGGAGCGGTCGTTCTGGCTCGCCACGATGATGCCGGACGGCACGTGGGTAATGCGCACGGCGGAGTCGGTCGTGTTGACGTGCTGACCGCCCGCACCGGACGCGCGATAGGTATCGATCTTGAGGTCGCTTTCCTTGATCTCGATCTCGATATTGTCGTCGATCACCGGATAGACCCAGACCGAACTGAATGACGTGTGGCGCCGGGCGGAGCTGTCATAGGGGCTGATCCGCACCAGCCGGTGCACGCCGCTCTCGGTCTTGGCGTAGCCGTAGGCGTTCTCGCCCTTGAGCAGCAGCGTGGCGGACTTGATGCCCGCCTGTTCGCCCGCCTGATACTCGATCATCTCGACCTTGTAGCCGCGCTTCTCGGCCCAGCGCTGATACATGCGCAGCAGCATTTCGGCCCAGTCCTGGCTCTCGGTGCCGCCGGCGCCCGCGTGAATTTCAAGATAGGTATCGTTGCCGTCCGCCTCGCCGGAGAGCAGCGCCGTCACCTTGTCGCGGTCGGCCCGCTCAGCCAGCGCGGCGAGGCCGGCGATGCCCTCATTGGCCATCTCCTCGTCGCCCTCGGCATCCGCCATGTCGATCAGCTCGACGGTATCGTTCATCTCGGATTCGATGGCGCGGGTGGCGTTGATGGCTGCGTCGAGCCTCTGGCGCTCGCGCATGACATCCTGCGCCGCCTTGGGATCATCCCACAGCGTCGGATCCTCCACGCGCGCGTTCAGCTCATCCAGGCGGCGCAATGCGCGATCCCAGTCGAGGAACCGGCGCAGCAAGTCCAGCGCTGCCTGAATGTGGTCGACATGGGCCTGCGCTTCGGCACGCATGAAACAATCTCCGTCAAGTCCGTTGGCCAGATATAGAGCCGAGTGCCGCCCGATGCGATGCCGCATGCGCCCGGTCAAGGGGCAGGAGGGCTCGTCATGCCGCGATCCGCCCGAAAACCGCCCGATGTATTGGCAAGATAATGGCTGTGTCAGCGACCCACGCGGGCTGGCCTGTCAGCCCTGACGCGCCTTCATCCTGTGCCGCCAGCGACGAGCGACCCACCAGCGCCATCCCAGATGGACAACGCCAAATCCGAGGATTGAAGCGACGATCGCGAACAGCAACAGGCCCACCGCCGTAGGTGCTGCAAAGTCCAGCGCCCAGGCGCCGAGCTTCCGAACCAGCGTGTCCCCATGCGAGGACAGGCGCTCCCCGAGCACCTCATGGCCGAGCTTGTAGGCCGCGAAATAAATCGGGGGAAAGGTCAGCGGATTGGTGACGAGCGTCGCGGCTGCCGCGGTGATGATGTTGGCACGCGCCGAAAAGGCCAGCATGGCGGCGACGGGCGTCTGCCCCAGCGGAATGAGGAAGCCGGCGAACAGGCCAAGTGCGACACCCCGGGCAATGGACCGCCGATTGAAATGCCAGAGCAGCGGATGCGCCATGCGATGCGCGAACGGCTGCAACCAGCGGTTCGACAGCAATTTCTCGCGCGTCGGCAAGCGACCCATCAACCAGCGCTTCAAGACTGATTCTCCATGACTGGCCTACAGCCTAGTCGAAATCTGCTGAGTAAATTCTGAACGCACTGCACAATTTTGCGATGCAGCACATGTTGGAGGACCCGATATAAGCCCCCGGCGCCGTCACTCAATAGATGCCGCCTTGTTCACCCGCAAAATCCCTGCTGACCTCGCGGCGGGTGGTTACAGGCGCCTCCTCCTTCGCGCGTTCTTCAAGTTCATCGCGGCGCATCGAGATGCGTGGCTCCGTCTCGGGCTTGAACGCCTCCCAGATAATCGCTGTGCGGGGGTCATCGGAAGGCCAGCCGCCGAACACGCGCTTGCCGGTCCGCCGGTCCACCCGCACCATCCGAATGCCGGCCGGCGCAACGAACGGCGTCTTGGGCATGTCCTTGAGGATCGGCGCCATCGCGGATTTCCAGATCGGCGCGGCAAGCGTGCCGCCCTGTGCATAGCCGCCCATGTTGCGGGGCTGGTCGAACCCGACATAGACGCCCGCCACAAGATCTGGCGAGCCACCGACGAACCACACATTGGTGGGACCGTTGGTCGTGCCGGTCTTGCCAAACAGCGGCCGATCCAGATCGCGCAGATTGGTTGCCGTGCCCCGCTGGATCACGCCCTCGGTAATGTGGACCATCTGGTAGGCCGTCATCGGATTCATCGCCTGGCGTCCACCGTGCGCGAAACGCGGCATCGGCTTGCCGTCCCAGTCATCCGCATTGCACCCCTGGCACGGTTTCCAGTTCTGCGGCCAGATGACCTTGCCGTTACGGTCCTGAACATAGTCCATCACCTTGGGCGTGAGTTCACGTCCGTGATTGGCCAGCATCGCATAGGCATTGACCATTTTCTCGACCGTCGTCTCGCCAGCGCCGAGCGCAAAGGCGAGATAAGGCTGATAGTCGCCGATCCCCATGGCCTTGATCGTGCGAACGACGCGATCCATGCCGGTCTGCGCCGCCGTGCGCACCGTCATCAGGTTGCGCGACTGCTCGATGCCCCAGCGCATCGTCTGCGCACCGCCACCGCTGCCCGAAAAGTTCCGGAAGCACTTCTGGCCGAGATTGGCGCCCTGCCAGACGCAGAAAGGCCCATCCACAATGATCGAGGCCGGCGTCATGCCATTGTCCAGCGCGGCTGCATAAACGAACGGCTTGATGGTGGACCCCGGCTGCCGCATCGCCTGCGTCACGCGGTTATAGGAGGAGAGTCGCGCATCGAACCCGCCCTGCATCGCATAAACGCGGCCGGTGTGGACGCCCTCAATCATCAATCCGCCGGAAACGCCGGGGATATTCCGCAACGCATAGGCATTGCCCTCCGGTTTCACCGCAATGATGTCGCCGGCCCGAAGAGAGTCGAAGGTCGGACGGCCGTTTCGCCGGTCTGCAAGCAATGCGGATGATCGCGGCAGTGTTCCGGTTTGCCCGCCCGGCAGGCCGAGCGAGGCGCTGCTGTCGGACTTGTCCAGCACAACGGCGACGGTCCAGTCGGCATAATCGACGCCGAGATTGGAGGCGGCCAGCTCGCTTTCCCAGCGATCGAGATCCTGAATGCGCGCGATCGGCCCGGACCAGCCCTTGCCGGAATCATAGCGCAGCAGCCCTTCGCGCAGCGCGCGGGCGGCATGCTCCTGCATGAATGGCGAGAGTGGCGAGCGCACCCAGAGGCCGCCGGCATAGACGCTGTTCGGCCCGTCTTCGGCGGATTCGCCGAATTCGGCGATCAGGCGGCGCCGGATTTCCTCGATATAATAGCCACCAATGCGGCTGTACGCACTGCCACGCTGTCGAACGGTGCCGAGCGGCTGCGCACGAGCTTCCTCATATTGCGCCTGATTGATGAAGCCATTTCTGAGCATTTCGCTCAGCACCCAGTTCCGCCGTTCGAGCGCACGTTCCATGTGCACTTCCGGGCGGTAATTGGCGGGGCCTTTGGGCAGGATCGCCAGATACGCCGCCTCGTGCAGCGCCAGATCGCCCACGTCCTTGTCGAAATAGGCGCGCGCGGCTGCCTGCACGCCATAAGCGTTCCGGCCAAGGAATATCTGATTGAGATAGAGCTCGAGAATCTGCTGCTTGGTCAGCACAGTTTCCATCCGCCAGGCCAGGATCGCTTCCTTGAGCTTGCGGGTGTAGCTGACCTCATTGCCGACCAGCAGGTTCTTGGCGACCTGCTGCGTGATCGTGGAAGTGCCACGCGGCGTCTGCCCGCTCATGATGCCTTCTATGGCGGCGCGAACAAGGCCGGGATAATCGAGGCCATGGTGGCTGAAGAAGGTCCTGTCTTCCGCCGCAAGATAAGCATTCACGAGCACCGGCGGGAAATCGGAATATTGCAGCTGAACGCGCCGCTCGCGTGCGAAGCTGTAGATCGGCTCGCCATCGATATCGCGCACCACCGTCGGCAGCGGCGGCTGATAATCGAGCAAGGTGCGCGCATCGGGAAGATCGCGCGCGAACAGTAGCCAGAACAGGAAAATCGCTGCGACGAAGGCGAGCAGCGCATAAGCCAACCAGCGCCAGCGCCGCCGCGTCATCATCCCACGCAGGCGCGCGCGCACGGCGTCAAGACGCCCGCCCCGCTGCAACCGGAAGCTGGTCGCTTCGTTTGTCGCTTCTTCCATGCGCGCCACCTAGACCAATTGTGCCGGATGAGGGAACCGATTTTGCGGCAGGCTGCGAGAGCGCCCTTAATTCAGCCCCGCAATTCAGCGCTGCACCGATTGCCGTGCGAAATAGACCGAGACCGCCGCTGCGACGCCCTTGGCAAGTTGCAGTCGCCCATCGCGCGTTGCCATCCATCCGGCCTCATCATCATTGCTGACATAGCCGGTTTCCAGCAGCACCGACGGCGTATCGGCGGCCTTGAGCACCACGAGCGAAGCCTGACGGTGATAGGGCGAGCGAAACCGGAAATGCCGAACCCCCTCACGGTGCAAAATGTCCGCAAAGCGCGTGGAAGCCTCCATCGTCTCGCGGCGCATCAGGTCGATGAGGATCGAGCTGACTGCCGTGCTGGCCCCCGAAAGATCGACCCCGTTGATCACGTCCGTGCGGTTTTCCCGCGCCGCAAGGCGCGCCGCCTCACGATCCGATGCCACGTCGGAAAGCGTGTAGACCGTCGCGCCGCGCGCATCGCTGTCCTCTGCAGCGTCGGCGTGAATCGAGATGAACAGCCCGGCCCCCAGCTTGCTCGCAATACTGTAGCGCTCCTGCAGGATGAGGAAGCGATCGTCCGAGCGCGTGAGAGCGACACGGATGCGACCGGTTTTCAGCAGCTCGTCGCGAATGGCCTGGGCGATGGCGAGCGTGAGGTCCTTTTCCCTGATGTCCAAAGTCTCGTTATAGGCGCCCGGATCGTGGCCACCATGACCCGCGTCGATCACGACGAGCGGACGGCGCGCATCGGCTGGCCCCTCGATCGTCGGCAGAGCGATCGCCGGCGCCGCATCGGGTATGCGCACGACCAGGCGGCTCCGGTTCGGCGGCTTGCTCATTCGAGCCGGCGCCCCGAGTGCAGGCCCGGCGGCGCGCAGGTCCGCAGCCTTGCTCGTTCCATCCGGCGCGGGTGGGGCAAGGGAAAGCGTCAGGGCAGTGAATGCGGCCAGCAGAACCATCGGGCCGACTTTTGCCGCCAGCAGCGAGGCAGCGCCAGCCGAAAATTAACCGCACGGAAACCCTGTTCCACGCAATGTGCTTCTGCGCAGGGGAGAGCTACGGGCGTGTTTGTCCGGCTACGCCCCTGCTTTTCCACGTTGCCCTGCAGACAAACCCCTGCTAGCGCTGCGTTCTCCCGGATAATCCGCCATGACCAGTTGGCGCGCGGTGGGATTTTTCCGGACAATCATCGCCGTCTTGGCGATCTGACAGGTTGATGTTGCATGGGGCATGGCTTGATGAGCTTGGAGCGCGCGGAAGCGGGCCTCGGGCCGCGAGCGCTGTTCAAGCCGGTTTCCGCACAATGCGGGCATGCCCTGACGACAGACACGCAATCCTTCTTTGAAAACCGGGGCCTTTTGCGCCGCTGCCTTGTCGACACGACACGCAAGGGCGCGCCCCCTTACATGACACCGGGTCGCCATACCCGCTTGCGGCACATGGCGATGACCGGCTGGAGAGACTTTAATGACAATGCGTATGTTGATCGATGCGCGCCACCGGGAAGAAACCCGGGTCGCGGTCGTAACGGGGAACCGGATCGAGGAATTTGATTTCGAGAGCGCTGAGCACAAGCAGCTCAAGGGCAATATCTATCTCGCCAAGGTAACCAGGGTTGAACCGTCGCTGCAGGCGGCGTTCGTGGATTATGGTGGCAACCGCCACGGCTTCCTGGCTTTCTCGGAAATTCACCCCGATTATTACCAGATCCCGCGCGAAGACCGCGAAGCGCTGCTCGCCGAAGAAGCCGCTCATGCCGCCGAGGAAGCTGCCCTGCGCGGCGACATCGATGCGGATGATGACGAGGACCACGGCGAGGATGGCGTCGAAGTCGTCGAGCGCCCCAATCTCGACGAAGACGAAGAGCAGGATAGCGACGGCGAAGCCGCGCCGCGCAAGCAGAATGGCAAGGGCAATGAGCAGGCTGCCGAAGAAGTGCGCCGCAAGCGCATGGCCCTGCGCCGCCGCTACAAGATTCAGGACGTCATCAAGCGCCGTCAGGTGCTGCTCGTCCAGGTCGTGAAGGAAGAGCGCGGCAACAAGGGTGCGGCGCTTACCACCTATCTCAGCCTCGCCGGCCGCTATTGCGTGCTGATGCCCAACACCAGCCATGGCGGCGGCATCTCGCGCAAGATCAGCAATGGTGCGGATCGCAAGCGGTTGAAGTCCATCATTGCGGAAATGAAGCTGCCCAACACCATGGGCTGCATCGTCCGCACCGCCGGGCTCTCGCGCACCAAGACCGAGATCAAGCGCGACTTCGATTATCTCGCGCGCCTGTGGGACGAAATCCGCGAGAATACGCTCAAGGCCGCCGCGCCCGCGCTGATCCATAACGACAGCGACCTCATCAAGCGCGCGATCCGCGACATCTATCATCGCGACATCGAGGAAGTGATTGTCGAGGGCGACGAAGGCTATCGTCAGGCCAAGGATTTCATGAAGCTGCTCATGCCCAGCCATGCGCGGCGCGTGAAGCAATATGCCGATCCTGTTTCGCTGTTCCAGCGCTTCGGCGTCGAGGATCAGCTCGCGGCGATGTACAATCCGGTCGTGCAGTTGAAGTCCGGCGGCTATCTGGTCATCAACCCGACCGAAGCGCTGGTTTCCATCGACATCAACTCCGGCCGGTCGACGCGCGAACACAATATCGAGCAGACCGCCACGGCGACCAATCTGGAAGCTGCCCGCGAGATCGCCCGTCAGCTGCGTCTGCGCGACATGGCCGGCCTCGTCGTCATCGACTTCATCGACATGGAGCACAACTCCAACATCCGTAAGGTCGAGAAGGCGATGAAGGAGGCGCTCAAGGACGATCGCGCCCGCATCCAGGTCGGCCGGATTTCCGGCTTCGGCCTCATGGAGATGAGCCGCCAGCGCTTGCGCACCGGCGTGCTCGAGGCTTCGACGCGGCCCTGCCCGCATTGCGAAGGCACCGGCCTCGTCCGCACGGCCTCGTCCGCGGGCCTTTCCGCGCTGCGCATGCTGGAGGAAGAGGCAGCGCGCGGTCGCGGCAGCCAGATCACCCTGCGCGCGAGCCAGGAAGCGGCCTTCTACGTGCTCAACAACAAGCGGCGCGAGCTGGACGAGATCGAGAACCGCTACGGCGTGACCATCCTGATCCTGCCCGACGGCGAGATCGAAGGCGCGCGCATGTCGGTCGAGGCCAGCGGGCCGCGTCCGACGATGCAGGTGAGCTACGCCCCGGCCATCATCGAAGAAGTCGATGAGGACGAAGATTACGCCGAGGAAACCGAAGAAGAAGAAGAAGAAGACGCCGAAGCCGAGGAAGAGCGGCAGCCCCGCTCGGACGACGAAGGCGATGCCGGTCGCAAGCGCAAGCGTCGCCGTCGCGGACGGCGCAGCCGGCGTGACCGCGACGATCAGTCGTCGCAGGACGGCGAATCCGCCGCCTCCGACGATGGGGACGACGCGCAAGCCGACGCCGAAGAGGGCGACGCCGAGCAGACCCAGGCCAGCCGGCCCGAAGGCACCGATGCCGAGGGATCGGAGGATGCACCGCGTCGTGGCCGTCGGGGCCGCCGTGGCGGTCGTCGCCGGCGCGGCGCGCAGACTGAAGGTGGTGAGAACGGCACGCCGACGGGTGAAGGCGAAACTGCTGAAGCGTCAGACGGCGTGGATGCTGTTGAGGCGCCCGCACCCGAAGCCCCTGAGCAGGCACCGGCCGAACCCGTCGCTGACAGCGAGGAGGCACCCGCGCCCAAGCGTCGCCGCCGCACGCGCAAGGCTGCTGCCGAGCCGGCTGCGGATGCACCGGAAGAAGCCGTAACGGTGGAAGTCTCGCCAGAACTGGCCGAACCGGTCACGCAAGCCGAGGAAGCGCCCGCGCCCAAGCGCCGGACACGTCGCAAGACGACCAAGGCCGACGCTGCGCCGGAAGCGGAGGCTGAAGCACCTGCGCCCGACGAAGCGACCGCAGATGCCGCGCCGGCAGAGCCGGCCAAGGCGCCTGCCAAGCCCCGCGCGCGCCGCAAGCCCAAGACTGTCGAAGCCTCCGCCGAAGCGCGCGAGACGCTCGTCGCCGAAGCAGCCGACGCCACGCCGCCGGCGGAAGCCGAGAGCGAAGCTGACGGCGGGGAAACGCCCCGTCGCGGCTGGTGGCAGCGCACCTTCGGCGCGTGACACCTGCCGCCCTGCGGCCTGAGAACCGGCATGATGGATCGTCGTATCCGTCATGCCGGGTTCAGGCTCGCCGGGCTATGGAACCGGCCATGGACCGGTCGCTCTTTCCTGCCCGGCAGCTTGCCAGTCACCCCGAACAGGCGTGCAGCGCCAGTGCGACGACCAAGGCGCATCGCGTGATGGCGCGGCTCCTGGCCCTGCTTGCCTTGCTCAGCCTGTTGGCGGCGCAACCTGCCATCGCGCAATCCGTCCTGCGGGACGCAGAAACTGAAGCGCTGATGCGCGATGCCTCGGCACCGATCATTCGCGCCGCTGGCCTCGATGAGCGCAATGTGCAGGTGATGGTGATCAATGATCCCAGCATCAACGCCTTTGTGGCGGGCGGCCAGATCGTCTGGTTCCACAGCGGCCTCATCGCAGAATCAGACAATCTCAATCAGGTTCAGGGCGTGATGGCCCACGAGCTTGGCCATATCGAGGGCGGCCACATTGTCCGCTTCGCCGATGGCGCGCGCGAGGCCACCGGCATTCAGCTCGTTTCGCTACTGCTTGGCGCGGCAGCGCTCGCGGCAGGTGGCGGCGAGGCTGGCATGGGCATCATGGCGGCTGGCCAGCAAGCCGCGATGGGCCGCTTCCTCACCTTCACCCGCACGCAGGAATCGAGCGCTGATGCCGCTGGCGCCCGCTATCTGCGCACCGCCGGCATCAGCGGCAAGGGCAGCCTTGAGTTCTTCAAGAAGCTGCAAAATCTCGAATATCGGCTCTACGTGCCGCAGGACACTTATGTCCGCACGCACCCGCTCTCGCGGGACCGTATTAGCGCGCTTACCACGTTGTATGAAAATGATCCCGCCTGGGACAAGCCGACCGATCCTGCGCTCGAAGCCCGTTTCCAGCGGGTACGCGCCAAGCTCATCGGCTTCGTGAGCGAGCCGGAGAAGACGCTGAAGCTCTATCCCCCGTCCGATCTGAGCCTGCCCGCGCGCTATGCCCGCGCTTATGCCTATCACAAGAGCGCCTATACGGACAAAGCGCTGGCCGAGGTCGAAGCCCTGCTCAAGGCCTCACCGCACGACCCCTATTTCCTGGAGCTGCAAGGGCAGGTGATGCTGGAATCCGGCAAGCCCGAAGCCGCAATCCCGCCATTGCGCGAGGCCGTCCGGCGTACCAATGGCGAACCGCTGATTGCCGCCATGCTCGGCCATGCGCTCGTCGCGACCGAGGACGATTCTCATCTCGAAGAAGCCGAACGCGTGCTGCGCAACACGGTCGCGCGGGATAATCAGAACCCCTTCGCCTGGTATGCCCTCGGCGTCGTCTATCAACGCAAGGGCGATACTGCCCGCGCCGCGCTGGCGACGGCGGAGCGCTATTCGATGGAAGGCCAGAACGCGCTGGCCTTGCGTCATGCCGAGGTTGCGCTAGGCGGTATCCAGCCGGATTCGCCGGATTATTTGCGGGCGCAGGATATCGCGATGGTCAGCCGCTCGGCCATGGAAAAGGATCGCAAGAGATGACGAAAAAGGCAGGCGCGGGAGCGCTTTTCCGCGCAGCCGGAGTCGTGGTGTCGGCGCTGGGCGCGCGCACCGGCGCGCGCAAGCGCAGCCGCATGCTGGTTCCGGCGCTGGCTGGCGCCCTGCTCGCTGGCGGGGCAGCAGTGACCTATGCCGCGAACACCCAGAGCAAGGACATGCCGGCAGCGGACCGCGCCGCGATTGAAGCCGTGGTGCGCGACTATATCCTCGAAAATCCGGAGATCATTCCGCAGGCGATCGAGCGGCTGAAAGCCAAGCAGACCGCCAACAGCGTCGATCAGAACCGTGCTGCGCTCGAAACGCCTTATTCGGGCGCATGGGAAGGTGCGGCGCAGCCCAAGGTCACGCTCGTCGCGTTCATGGATTATGCTTGTGGCTATTGCCGCGCCGCGCTGCCGCACATCGAGCAGCTGGTGAAGGATAATCCGGATCTGCGCGTGGTGTATCGCGAGCTGCCGATCATTGCCGATGGCAGCGCCAATGCCGCCAAGGTGAGCCTGCTTGCCGCCAACGAGAACAAGTTCATGGCCTTCCACAAGGCAATGTATGCGGCCGGTGGCGTCTCATCCGACGCGATCCTCAAGGCTGCGCGCACGGCCGGGCTGGATGCGGACAAGGCAAAGGCCGCGATCGCCGCCAAGGAAGGCGACGATGAGTTCATGAACAACATCCGTCTCGCACAGGCGCTGGGTGCCGAGGGCACACCGCTTTTCGTGGTCGGCGATCAGATCTTCAACGGTCTGGTCGGCGTGGACATGCTGCAGAGCGCTATCGACGAGGCCCGCAAGGAAAGCTGATCGGCGTTCCGTTCAATCGCGGCATCGAACAGTAGAATTGGAGGCCCCCTCCGCTGCCAAGAGGGGGCCTCCCTTTGCGCGTACCCCACGAGACCCGGACGGGGGGACACAGGGCGCACAAAGTCGCAGTCAGGATTTCGTCCTGATCCCGAGAAGCGCGTAAAGTGGGCAGAAGCTGATGAATGCCGTGAGCAGCGGCACAAGCCCGATCCAGCCCCAAGGCGTGCGCGGCCCAACGAACACGAGCGCGATCAACGCGAGACCGATCAGGATGCGAATGATCCTGTCGGTACGTCCGATATTCGCGACCATGGCCACAGCCCTCTCACCATTTCATCTGATCGTGAAACTAGGTGAGCCAAGCAGGCGGCGCCTTGATGAAGATCAAATTGGCAGCGTGTCCGGCATTCAGTCGGTGAGGCGGAGGGCGTAAATCTTCGGCCAGTTCTTGCCCGTGACGTAGAGCAGCTTCGCCTTGGCGTCCCAGGCGATGCCGTTCAGCACCGCTTCCCTGTTCCATCCGGCATTTTGCGCGACGAGCGGCTGGAGATTGATCCAGTCCTCGACCTTGCCGCTCTGCGGATCGATCCGCGCGATGAGCGGGGAATACCAGATGTTCGCATAGATCGCGCCGTCGACATGTTCGAGCTCATTGAGGAAGCGCACAGGCTCGCCTTCCCAGGTCACGCTTACGCGGCGTTGCTCCTTGAAAGTCTGCGGATGGAGAAAGCGCAGCTCCGCGCTCCCGTCGCTCATGATCAGCGCGCGGCCATCGTGCGTCAGCCCCCAGCCCTCGCCGGAATAGCTGAAGGTGCCGATGGGCTTGAGGTCCTTGCGCCGCCAGATGTAGCCCGTCTCATTCTTCCAGGTGAGGCTGATGATCCGGCCGCCCAGAATCGTGCTGCCTTCCCCGAACACGTCGGCCCGCATCGGCCTGCGACGCACGATCTCGCCGTCCTCCAGCCGCATCACCCGCAATTCGGATTCCCCGACCTGCCCGGTACTCTCGTAGATAAGGTCGCCATCGACGGTGAGGCCCTGCGTGAAGGCCTTGGTGTCGTGCGGCAGTTCGCGCACGATCTCCCATTTGATCTCCGCCTGCGCCGTCGTCGCCCCGACAAGGAGGACGAGAAAAGCGAGCAGAAGCCGTGTCACTCGGCGTTTGCCGCTATCGCCGCAGCCTGCCACGCCGGCAGGGGCACGTCGCCCAGCGAGTCCACCGGGCGATGATCCACTGCCAGCCCCAGCGCCGGATAAGCGATCCGCAGCCGCGCGGGATCGGATTGCTCGAGCGGCAGCACCACCAGGCGGCGATTCACCTTGTTGCGGTAGTGCATCCGGGCGGTGTTTTCCTGTCCGACATAGCAGCCCTTGCCATAGTCGACGCCGTGCAGTTCCTCGGCATTGCTTTCCAGCCAGAGCGTCTTGTCCTCGCCCAGTTCGGCGACGCCTTCCGGCACGCCTTGCGCGAGCCGGTGCGCACGGAACATCTCGGCGGCATCGCCCTCGCCGGCTGCGGCAAGCCAGCGCCAGCCCAGCGCCGGCAGGCGCGGATCGGCAGAGGCGCCGTCCACGGGATCGGCAGACCAATGCACGGCCAGCCCCTCCTCGGCTGCAACCGTAACCGGCCGGCGCAAGCGATAGAGCATCAGCCGACGGGAGAGCGCCTCGACGCGCGCGGCTTCGCAATCGATCAGCACATCATCGCTGCCCGCCGGGTCCGCCCAGAGAATCATGTCGAACAGCGCCTTGCCCTGCGGCGTGAGCAGCCCGGCATAACGCGGCGCACCGATGGCCAGCCCGGCTACGTCCTGAGTCAGCAGGCCTTGCAGGAAGGCCCGCGCATCGGCGCCGCCCACACGGATGACGGATCGATCGCGAAGCGTGGTGGCACAGAGGGTGGTGGGGGGGGTGGTGGCAGGCATCAGCTTTAGGTAGGGGGAGTGGAGCACCAAGCCAAGAGAGGTTCGCGCGATGGCCCAGACATTCGACCTGCTGCTGAAGGGCGGCACCGTGCATCTCCCCGCCGGCCCCGCGCAAGTGGACGTGGGCGTCAATGGCGGGCGGATCGCGGCCATCGGCACCAGCCTCGGCGATGGCGGCGAGACGCTCGATTGCACCGGCCTCGACGTGCTGCCGGGCGTGATCGACAGCCAGGTGCATTTTCGCGAGCCGGGGCTGGAGCACAAGGAAGACCTCGAATCGGGTAGCCGCGCCGCCGTGCTGGGCGGCGTCACCGCCGTGTTCGAGATGCCCAACACCAATCCCAACACCGACACCGCCGAGCGCGTGGCCGACAAGCTCAAGCGCGCACACCACCGCATGTGGTGCGACCATGCCTTTTATGTCGGCGCGACCGGCGACAATGCCGAGCAGCTTGGCGAGCTGGAGCGCATCCCCGGCACGGCGGGGGTGAAAATCTTCATGGGCGCCTCGACCGGCAGCCTGCTGGTGGCCGAGGATGAAGCGCTCGCCCGCGTGCTCGCCCATGGCCGCCGCCGCGTCGCGGTGCATTGCGAGGACGAGGCGCGGATGAATGCGCGCAAGGACGAGCGGATCGAGGGCGATCCGGCCAGCCACCCGGTCTGGCGCGACGATGAAAGCGCGATGATGGCCACGCGCCGCATCGTGAAGCTGGCGCGCGAGGCCAAGCGGCGCATCCATGTGCTGCACGTCACCACGCCTGCCGAGCTGGAGTTCCTGAGCCAGCACAAGGATGTCGCGACCTGCGAAGTGACGCCCCAGCACCTCACGCTGGCCGCCGAGGACGCCTATCCGCGCCTTGGCACCTATGCGCAGATGAACCCGCCGATCCGCAGCGCCGCGCACCGCGATGGGCTGTGGCACTGGGTCGGTCAGGGCGTGCCCGATGTACTCGGTTCCGACCATGCGCCGCACACCAGGGAAGAGAAAGCCAAGACCTACCCAGCCAGCCCGAGCGGCATGCCCGGCGTGCAGACGCTGGTGCCGCTGCTGCTCGATCATGTCGCCAACGGGCGCCTGACGCTCCAGCGCTTCATCGATCTCACCAGCGCCGGGCCGCAGCGCATCTTCGGCCTCGTCGGCAAGGGACGGATCGCGACGGGCTATGACGCGGACTTCACCGTCGTCGACCTCAAGGCGCGCTGGACCATGGACGCGGACTGGCTCGCCTCGCGCTGCGACTGGTCGCCGTTCGAGGGCATGGCCGTCACCGGTCGCCCGGTCGGCACCATCGTGCGTGGTCACCGGGTGATGTGGGAAAACAGCTTGGCCAATGAAGCAATCGGCGAGCCGGTGCGCTTCGAGGCCACCGAATTCCCCGGCCACTGAGGCAGAGGGGCGGCGATGGCGACAACACGCGGCACGACGCGACGCAGCAGCTCCCGGCGCAAGGAACTGCGCTTTCCCGGCAATCCCAAGAGCCTGCCCGGCAAGCTGATGCGCTGGCTGCTGATGCTCGTCCTGGCCTTTGTCGGCCTCTCGCTGCTGCAGGTGCTGGTCTACAAATTCGTGCCCGTGCCGGTGACGATCACCATGCTGATGGACGAGAATGGCATCACGAAGGACTGGACGCCGCTCTCCGACATCGATCCCGACATGCCCCGCGCCGCCATCGCGGGCGAGGACGCGAAGTTTTGCCAGCATCATGGTTTCGATGCCGAGGCCATTCGCAAGGCGATGGAGTATAATGCGCAGGGCGGGCGCATCCGCGGCGGCTCCACGATCAGCCAGCAGACCGCCAAGAATGTGTTCCTCTGGCAGGGCGGCGGCTTCTTCCGCAAGGGGCTGGAGGCCTGGTACACGGTTCTGATCGAGGCGATCTGGGGCAAGCGCCGGATCATGGAAGTCTATCTCAACGTCGCCGAAACCGGCATCGGCACCTATGGCGTGCAGGCCGGGGCGATCCGCTACTTCAACCACGGCGCCGACAAGATGAGCCGCACCGAGGCCGCCCGCATCGCCGCCGTGCTGCCGCTGCCCAAGAAGCGCGCCGCCATCGCGCCCACCGGCTTCACCCGACGCCATGGCAACAACATCGCCCGCTGGATCGGCAACGTGCGGGCCGAAGGGCTGGATGCCTGTTTAAAATCGGGTTGAACCAGGCGGGGCCGACCAGGGGCCTGAGATATTTGCCCGTCCGCCCCACAAGTGCGCCAACCGCTTCAGCAAGCAGTCCATGCCGCATGGCTCGTAACCACGCTTCGCCAGCAAAAAAAGGGCCACACCAATGTGGTGTCGCCCTTTTTGTTTGCCGGTGGGTGAGCGGCTCTGCCGCCGTCACCCGCTGGTCTTTGCGATCAGAGGCCGCCGAACGGAACGGTCATGGCGGCAGCTGCGATATAGGCGGCAAAAATCTTCTTCAGAATGGTCATGTTACGGCTCCCAGAATTTGGTTGAGCGGGCATCCCGCGCTTCTGGGGTCGATTTGTGTTGCGGCGCAGCAAATTTCAATTGCAAAGGCCAGTTTTCGGTTGCAGAAAATGCAATCGTAAACTGGTAAATTCCGCTGAAGACTGATCTATGCTTTTGATAATTCAATAATTTTCTTGAACTCTTCATCTGCAACAGGGGAAACTGACAGCCGCGACTGCCGCACCATTGCCATGTTCGCAAATGCAGGGTCGGCCTTGATTTGCTTGAGCGTCACCGGCTTGGCGAGTTTCTCCACCGGCGCCACTTCCACGGCGATCCATTTGCCGGTCTCGTCGGTGCTATCCTGCTCCGCACCGCGCACGATCTCCATGATGCCTACGCATTCAAGGCCGATATTGCTGTGATAGAACAGCGCCTGATCGCCGACTTCCATCGTCTTCATGTTGAGTTGCGCGGCATGGTTGCGCACGCCATCCCATTCTGCGCGGCCCTTTTCCACCAGATCGTCCCAGGAGAACACGTCGGGCTCCGATTTCATCAGCCAGTAGCGCATGGGCGGATCGATCCTTTCTTGCTGGTCCGGGGCAGGTTCACTGACCGCGCCATTCCATGCTCCCCGCCGGGGTGCAAGGGGCTTTCCGGGCGGGTGGCGCGGCAGCGTGACAGGCGCGCCCGGAGCGCTTAGGCAGACGCAAACATCCATTGCCCGAGTCCCGTGACATGACGCCATCCGATCCGCTGGGGCAGGTCCCCACTCTCTCGCTTGCCACTCTCTCTGCCGATGATTTTGCCGATGCGATCGGCCGCAGCTTTCGCGAGTTCGGCTTCGCGATGGTGACGGACCACGGCATGGACCCGGATCTGGTCGCGCGCGGCTGGGCGCTGGCCAAAGCCTTCTTCGCGCTGCCCGAGCCGGTCAAGCGGACCTATCTCGTTCCCGGCGGCGCCGGCCAGCGCGGCTACACCGCCTTCGGGACGGAGGTCGCCAAGGGCGCCAGCGAGAACGACCTCAAGGAGTTCTGGCATGTCGGGCGCGAACTGCCGGCCAGTCATCCGCTTGCCGATGACATGCCGCCGAACATCTGGCCGCGCGAGGTCGAGGGCTTCGAGGAGACTTTCACGGTGCTCTTCGCCGCCTTCGATGCGGTTGGCGCGCGCATTCTCTCCGGCGTCGCGCGCCATCTCGGCCTCGCGCCCGACTGGTTCGATGCGAAGATCGACGAAGGCAATTCCATCCTGCGCCTGCTCCATTATCCGCCCGTTTCAGTAGCGGCGCCGGGCATTCGCGCCGGCGCGCATGAGGATATCAATCTCATCACCCTGCTGCTCGGCGCGGAGGAAGGCGGCCTTCAACTGCTCACGCGCGAGGGCGAATGGATTCCCGCCACGCCGCCGGCCGGCGCGCTGGTCATCAATGTGGGCGACATGCTCCAGCGGCTCACCAATCATGTCCTGCCCTCGACCAGCCACCGCGTCGTCAATCCGCCGCCCGAGCGCCGCCATATCCCGCGCTATTCCATGCCCTTCTTCCTGCATCTGGAGCCGGACGTGATGATCGAGGCGCTGCCGCAATGCGTGAGCGCGGACAATCCGCTGCGCGAACCACCGATCAGCGCTCATGACTATCTGCATGAGCGCTTGCGCGAGATTGGTCTGAAAAAGGGCTAGACCCTGGCTGTACGAACTCACATTCCGTTGCAGCGCCAGCAGGTAACTATTTCCGCCAGCGCGAAAGCGTGATGCCGATCTTCTCGCCCCGCTCGGAGAGCGCCAGCTTGACGATCTTCACCGTGACATGGCGCGCCTTGCGGTCCTGCAGGAAGATCGTGTCGATGATGTGATCGGCCACCGCCTCGACCAGCATGAAGTGCTGCCCGCGCGTGATTGCCGTCGTCGCCGCATGCTTGAGGTCCATATAGTTCTTGGACGTGCTGAGCGGCGTGTTCGGGTCATAATGGTCGCGATGGTCCAGCAGCGCGCGAATGCTGATTCGCAGCGGCTGGGGCAGATGCGTCTCTTCGGAGTAGATGCCGGTCAGCACATCCACCTCGAGATCCTCGATTTCGAGCAGCAGCATGTCATCCATAGGATGCATGCCGTTCACCGGATTGCCTGGCATTCCCGCCTCGCGTCCCGCCATCATAGCCTCGAATAACCCTTTTCATTTGGGCGTGAAGCGCTAAAGGCCGCCGCCTCGGGCGCTATTGCCCGCTTGGAAGGCGGACGGCAAGCGGTGACACGGATCAGCGAGCTGGCAGGAACCGGAGACGCGGCAGTCGCTGCGCTGCTCGATGCGGCGTTCGGCCCAAATCGCCATGGCCGCACGGCTTATCGCATTCGCATCGGCATGGCCTGGTTTACGGACCTCTCCTTTGCGGCGTTCGATTCGCAGGGGCGGCTCGTCGGCACGCTGCAAAGCTGGCCGGTCGCGCTGCATGGCGATGATGGCAGCGAGACGCCCCTGATCATGGTTGGCCCGGTCGCCGTGCTGCCGGACATGCAGCGCCATGGCACTGGCCGCGCGCTGATGGACCGGCTGATCGAGACCGTTGACACCCACCCCGGCGATCCGCTCATGATGATCGGCGATCCGGAATATTATGGGCGCTTCTGGGGCTTCACCGCGGATGCCACCGGCGGTTGGCAGGCCCCCGGCCCGGTCGAGCGGCATCGCCTGCTCACCCGCGCAGCGCCCGGGCTGGCGCTGCCAAAGGCCGGCATGCTCGGCCCGCGCAGCAAGGCGCAGCCGGTCGAGGCTGCTCCCGCCGAGCCACTGACCACCTCCACGCAAGGCGCCTGACCCGCCGGCTTTTCGGGGCTGTGCGAGAGGCCCTTTGCCAAGCCGCCGCACCTTGCCTATCTGCGGGGCATGGCTTTGCCCTCCGATCTCGGTTCCGATCTTCCCATCGCGGGTATTCCGCAGGATGCCGATCCTGCGCGGCCCTATCCGGTGATGGACTGGTCGCCGACCCGTTGCGGCCAGAGCGCAATGCGAATCGATGCGCTGGGCCGCTGGTTTCATGAGGGTCGCGAGATTCGCCGGCCCGCGCTGGTCAGCCTTTTCGCCCGCCTGTTGCGCCGTGAGCCGGACGGGCGCCATGTGCTGGTCACACCGGTCGAGATGCTCGACATCGAGGTGGAGGATGCGCCGCTCTTCGCCGTGGACATGGCAAGCGACGGGGAGGGTCGCGACCGGACCCTGCGTTTCCGCATCGGCGCCACAGGCCAATGGGTGACGGCCGATGCCGCTCATCCGCTCAGCATGGAACCGCATGAGGCGGGTGCACGCCCGGCGCTGGGGCTCGACGCGGGGCTGCGCGCGCGCATCATTCGTCCGGTCTATTATGCGCTGGCCGATCTGGCGATCGGAGAGGGCCATGACCCTGTGGGTCTTTGGAGCGGCGGTGTTTTCCACGCGCTGGAGGATGCCGCATGATCTGGCGCGATCGGCTGAGCGCAGCGCTCCACACCGAATTCGACGCAGAGCAGGTGCAGGACTTCTTCCTCTACAAAGATCGTCCCGTGCCCGCAGGGCCATTCACGCCTGCCGCCGTGCTCATCGCCGTGACCGACCGGCCCGATCCGGGGATGATCTTCACGTTGCGCCATGCCGGTCTGCGCGCCCATGCCGGACAGGTCGCCTTTCCCGGCGGTCGGCTCGATCCCGAGGATCGCGACGCGGTGGATGCCGCCCTGCGCGAGGCGCATGAGGAAATCGCGTTGCCTCGCGAGGCGGTGGAGGTCATTGGCCGCTCCGATCGCTTCCGCACCGGCACCGGTTTCGAGATCGAGCCGATCGTCGGCATCGTCCCGCCCGATCTCGTCCTGCGGCCCTCCGAGGCCGAGGTGGATGCGATCTTCGAGGTGCCGTTGGATTTCCTGCTCGATCCCGCCAATCGCGCTTACCATACGGTCGATTGGGAGGGCGGCGTGCGCAGCTATTATGAGTTTCTCTGGCAGGAGCATCGCATCTGGGGTGTGACGGCGGCGATGCTGGTCAATCTTGCGAAGCGCATCGAGGCAGCGGATGCACTTGTCCGTGGGGACCAGCCATGAGCGAAGGATTGCCTGCGCAGCTTCCGGCGGCAGACTGGCGCGCGCGTCCGGGCCTTGGCAAGCTCTGCATGGCTTTGGGGTCGGAGCAGGGCGAGGCGCGGTTCGTTGGCGGCGCCGTGCGCGATGCGCTGCTCGGCCTGCCGGTCAAGGATATCGACATCGCGACCGTGCATGAGCCGGATGAGGTGATTCGCCGGGTTAAGGCAGCGGGCCTGCGCGCCGTGCCGACCGGCATTGCCCATGGCACAATCACCGCCATTCTCGATCATCAGCCCATCGAGATCACCACCTTGCGCCGCGATGTCTCCACCGATGGCCGCCGCGCGACGGTGGCGTTCGGCACCGACTGGCGGGACGATGCGGCGCGGCGCGACTTCACGATGAACGCGCTATACGCGGACCCCGCCGATGGCACGCTTCACGATTATTTTGATGGCCGGGCCGATCTGCTTGCCCGCCGCGTGCGCTTCATTGGCGATCCGCATCAGCGCATTGCCGAGGACCATCTGCGGATCCTGCGCTATTTCCGCTTTACGGCCCGCTTCGGCACACTGGATCGCGCGTCGCCGGATTTTGCGGCCTGCGTCACGCACGCAACGAGCCTCATGGCCCTGTCGCGCGAGCGCGTTGCCGATGAGATGCTCAAGCTGCTCGGTCTGCCCGATCCCGCCGATGTCGTTGCGGCCATGGTGAGCGATGGCGTGCTGGTACCCGTGCTGCCGGAAATTTCTGAAAGCGGCGTCGAATCGTTAAGGGCGCTCATTGCCGCCGAGCGATCGACCGGCGTCGCGCCGGTTGGCCTGCGCAGGCTTGCAGCACTGCTGCCGCAGGATAGCGCGCAGGCCGATCAGGTCGGTGCACGCCTGCGCCTCTCGAACAAGGCCCGGCAGCGCCTGCGTCTTGCCGCTGCACCGGCGGATGCCGCGACACCGCAGGCACTGGCTTATGCGCTGGGCGAGGAAAGCGCGGTGGATCGCATCCTGCTCGGCCGTTCCTTCTCACCCGAGCACGCGCCGTCCCTCATCGGATGGACGGCGCCCCGGCTGCCGCTTTCGGGTGGCGATCTCATTGCCATGGGGCTGACGGCAGGCCCGCTGGTCGCGCGGACCTTGCAGGCGCTCGAGCGCGCATGGGTCAATCAGGGTTTTCCGGATGCGGAAACAACGCGCGATATGGCGCGTCAGATGGTCGAATCGACGCTGCGTTCCAGCCAGTAGGAATAGGCCTCCTGCGGCGGCAGGGGGCGAGCGAAGTGATAGCCCTGGCCATAATGGCAGCCGAGCTTGCGCAGCGCGTCGGCCATGTCCGGCGTCTCGATGCCTTCGGCCGTCGTTTCCATGCCCAGCGCGCCGGCCAGGCTGACGATGGCGCGCACGATGGCGATCTTGTCGGCGTCTCCAATCATGTCGGTGACGAAGCTGCGGTCGATCTTGAGCAGGTCGATGGGCAGCGACTGGAGACTGGCGAGGTTGGAAAAGCCGGTGCCGAAATCATCCATGGCCACGGTCACGTCCATGGCCTGCAGCGCGCCGAGCAGCTGCCGGGTCTTGTCCGGGTCGGCAATGAGCGCGCTTTCGGTCAGTTCGATGATCAGGCGATTGCCGTCCACGCCGGCATAGCGCAGCGCTTCCTCCACCGCGCGGGGCACATTGTCGCGCACCATCTGAACCGGTGAGAGATTGACGTTCATGGTGATCGGCAGCGTCTCGCCAAAGCGCCGGTCCCAGTCGGCCAGGGTCTGCACGCATTCGCACAAGGCCCAGCGCCCCAGCGGCACGATCAGCCCGGATTCCTCGGCGACGGGGATGAAGTCGATCGGGGAGACGGGGCCAAGCACCGAATCCTCCCAGCGGGCGAGGGCTTCGAAGCCTTTCACTGCACCAGTCTGCAGGTTAATGAGCGGCTGAAACACCATGGTCAGCTCGCCATTGTCGATCGCTTCGCGCAGGCGGTTCTCCAGCGTGAAGCGCTTCAGCGCCTCGCGCAGCACATTGGCGCGGTAGACTTCCAGCGCGCCGGACTTCTTTGCCCGCTTCACGGCGGCTTGGGCCTGCCGAAGCAGCTTCTCGATGTCGTCGCTGTCTTCCTGTGCCAGCGCGCAGCCCAGCGCGACCTCGACGTTGATGAGATAAGTGGAAAGCCGGACCGGCGTCTCGAACGCCTTGCGCACGCGCTCCGCGATCTGCAGCACTTCGGAGAGGCCGTGGCCGACATGCGCGAAGATCGCGAATTCATTGCCACCGATTCGCGCCAGCACATCGCCGGCGCGCAGCACCGATTTCACGCGCCGCGCGACAGTGATGATGAGTTCGTCGCCGGCCATGGCACCGAGCGATTCGTTGATGCGGCTGAACCGGATGAGATCGAAGCCGATGATCGCGTGCGTCGCCTTGCTCGTTGCCGGGCGACCGTTTTCGACGAGGTCTTCGATCTGCTCGACGAAGCCGATTCGGTTGGGCAGCGATGTCAGGCTGTCCGTCATCAGCTCCTTGCGCAGCGTGCTTTCGGCCTTGCGCTCGCTGGTGCGATCAGTGGCGGTGAAGAGCATCATGGCGGCAGGCTGCGTGCCTTCCTCAACCCATGTCAGCGAGCAGCTATAGGCCCGCAGACCAAGCCTATCCTGAAATTCCAGCTCGAATCGGTCGGAGGGCCGCCGCGATTCGAACATCGCCTGCGCGCGGTCCCGCCAGCCGTGGCCGCGGCCACGCTCGCAAGGCACGTCAGGCAGGGCACTGGCGGCATGATCCTCAACGAAACTCGCGAACTCCTCATTGCCTTCCAGAACGCGCAGACCCGTCTCGGCCAGACTCAGCACGGCCGCAGGATAAGGCAGGGCTTTGAGGAACGCGCTGCAGGCGCCAGCGCTACCCCAGCCGTCACCGCCCCCACCACCCTCGCCATTATCCGGCGCGGGCGCTGGAAAGGACGCATGACAGATGGTCGACTGCGGCATGATCGCGGTCGTCTGGTCTGTAGCATCGCGTTTCGCGCGGGCAGTCATAGGCACCGGGTTACGTGCCCATGGTAAATTAAGCCTGAAGCAACCGCCGATTCGGACCTTTTTGTTGAGTCCACATCATTTTTCCTGTCCTGACACGGGACAGGCGGATCAATCGAGATGTTCCGGTCAGAACCGATTGTCACGCGGGAAGCCATTGGGCGGCATGCGCCCAGCCGCCCCGCGCGCGGCCCGCCAGGAGAGCAGATCGGTTTCCGTCCGCGTCCGCCCGCTCTCGCCGCCCATCGTCCAGGAGAGGCCCTGGGCGAGCGTGAGGGTGATCGCGTCGGAGAGGCCGCCATCCTTGTAGCGCTGCAGCGTCACGCCCTGGCCGCGCGCCATTTCCGGCAGTTCGGCCAGCGAGAAGATGACCAGCTTGCGATTCTCGCCGATCACCGCGACCGAGTCGGCTCTCGGCGCCACCGGGCGCACCACCTTCAGCTGTGCGCCGGCCTTCAGGTTCACGACCTGCCGCCCCTTGCGCGTTTCGGCGATAATCTCGCTCATCGCGGCAATGAAGCCGCGCCCGTCGCTGGCCGCAAGCAGCAACTTGCCGTCCGCCTTGGCGGGCAACAGCGCGACGATGTCGGTCTCGTTGGCAAGGTCGATCATCAGCCGCACCGGCTCGCCGAAGCCGCGCCCGCCCGGCAGCTTGTCCGCGCCCAGCGTGTAGAAGCGCCCGTCCGATCCGGCGAGCAGCAGCTTGTCCGTGGTCTGCGCGTGGAAGGCATAGGCCGGGCCATCGCCTTCCTTGAACTTGAGCGCATCGGTGGCATTGAGGTCGGCATGGCCCTTCATCGCGCGTATCCAGCCGCGCTGGGACATGATGACGGTAATCGGCTCGCGCTCGATCATCGCCTCGAGCGGGATTTCGCGCGCCGGCCCGGCCTGCTCCAGCCCCGTGCGCCGCATGCCGATGCCTTTTTCCGGCGTGTAGCGCTTGCGCAGTTCAGCCAGGTCGCGCTTGAGGCGCGTGCGCTGGCGGGCCGGCGAATCGATCAGCTTCTGCAAATCCTCGCGCTCGCCGGAGAGGTCGTCGCGCTCGCGGCGCAGCTCCATTTCCTCCAGCTTGCGGAGGGAACGCAGCCGCATATTGAGGATCGCCTCGGCTTGCCGGTCGGTGAGCTGGAATTCTTCCATCATCAGCGGCTTGGGCTCGTCCTCGCTGCGGATGATCTCGATCACCCGGTCGAGGTTGAGATAGGCGATGATGTAGCCGTCGAGCAGCTCCAGCCGATTGTCGATCTGCTCGATCCGATGCACCGAGCGGCGCACCAGCACCTCGATCTGGTGCTTGAGCCACTCGGTCAGCAGCTCGCGCAGGCCCATCACGCGCGGCGTGTGGCTGGCGTCCAGCACGTTCATGTTGAGCGGGAAGCGGCTTTCCAGATCGGTGAGGCGGAACAGGCTGTCCATCAGCACGTCCGGGTCCACCGTGCGGGCGCGCGGCTCCAGCACGATGCGCAGCACCTCGTCCGATTCATCGCGCACGTCGGCAAGGATCGGCAGCTTCTTGTCGGCAATCAGCTGAGCGATCTGCTCGATCAGCTTGCCCTTGGCGATGCCATAGGGAATCTCGTCGATCACCGCGATCCAGGTGCCGCGCCCTTCATCCTCGCGGTGCCAGCGCGCGCGCAGCCGCATGCTGCCCCGCCCCGTGGCATAAGCGTCCGAGATGACGGTCGGCGGATCGACCAGCAGGCCGCCGGTCGGGAAGTCCGGCCCTTTCATCAGCGTCATCAGCTGGGCGTGCTCGGCCTCAGGCTGGTCGATCAGCAGCGTCGCGGCGTCGATCACCTCGGCCACATTATGCGGCGGAATGCTCGTCGCCATGCCGACCGCGATGCCACTTGCGCCATTGGCCAGCAGATTGGGGAACAGGCCGGGGAAGACCTCAGGCTCTTCTTCCTCGCCATTGTAGGTCGGGCGGAAATCGACCGTGCCGTTGTCGAGTCCAGCCATGAGGTCGGCGGCGGCCTGCGTCAGCCGGGCCTCGGTGTAGCGCATGGCGGCGGCATTATCGCCGTCGATATTGCCGAAATTGCCCTGTCCGTCGACCAGCGGTGTGCGCAGTGAGAAGTCCTGCGCCAGCCGCACCATCGCGTCATAGACCGACTGGTCGCCGTGCGGGTGATATTTGCCGATGACATCGCCGACGACGCGGGCGCACTTCTTGTAGCTGGTGTTATTGCGCTCGGGATTGGCGACCAGAATGTCCGGCGCCGGGCCGCTCGGCTCCAGGCGCAGCAGGCGCATCGCCCAGAGCAGGCGGCGGTGCACCGGCTTCAGCCCGTCCCGCAGATCGGGCAGGGATCGCGCGGTAATCGTGGAGAGCGCATAGACGAGATATCGCTCGGACAGGGCGGAATCGAAGGGGTGGTCCTTGATGCTGTCCAGCGGATCGGTGAAATCTGTCATCCCGCGCGATTAGCAAGCGCCGGGCCGCTTGGGTAGGGGCGCTAGGATGCCTCTGTGGCGCCGCTGTTCTCTTCGCCATTGGCCTGCGCGATCGTCGCGGCAGCGTCGGCAAGGCGCCGGGCGGCCAGCAGATCATTGGCCATGGTATCGCGGATCACGGGAGTCAGGCGCTCGGCCTCCGCCATCACCTGCGCGCACAGCCAGGTGAAGCGGTCAGCCAGCGCCACCAGATCTTCTGCGGCATCGGCCTTGTCTTCAGGTGGGCGCCTGCCGCCAAGGCGCGGGAAACCGATGGCGTCCGCCTTGCCTGCGGCAAGCGCGCGGTCGAGCAGGCCGCACAGGCGCGCATCGGCCTCCTGCAGCGTCGCATCATCCGGCGCGTGGCGTGCGCTTACCGCAACAGCCTTGCGCAGGCAGGCGATGCCGAGCGCCAGCGCGCTGGCCGCCGCCGTACCCGCGCCGGATGAGAGCGTGCCGGAGGCAATGTCCTCCAGCACATCCTCAAAAGGCGTGCGCGCAAGCATGTCCGGTCCGCATCATTTGCATGGTCCATAAGCGGACTGCCGCGCATTCGGTTCCGGTTATTCAGGCCGGCAGCGGAACGGGCCGCCGCGCAGGCGGCATGTGATGATCCACGATGAAGGATGCGGCGGAAACCAGAATCGCCCCAATCGCCAGCACCGTGAAGAAAGGCACGACGCTGCCATTGCCCAGATCCAGCAGCCAGCCGCCGAAGGCCGAGGCCGAGACGGCGCCCACCCGGCTCATGAAGATGCCAAAGCCGATGCCGGAAGAACGGCAGGAGGGCGGATAGCCGTGAGTCATGATGACATACATGGTCGCGATGCCCCCGCTGAACGCCGCCGCCGCCGCGCCGATCAGGCTCACGACGACGAACTTCTCCGTCGCCGTCGGGATCGGCGACAAGGTCTCGACGAAGAAGCCCAGCGTCACGATGGAGATGAACAGCGTTGCGCTGATTCCGCTCATGACGAACTTCGTACCAAACTGGCGGCAGAGCAGGCCAGCCGCTACGCAGGCGATCATTGAAGTGATGCCGGCTACCGATACGGAATTGCCCGCCTCCGGCAGGCTGAAGCCGGCCGCGGTCAGGAATGTGGTCGACCAGTTGAGAATGCCATAGGCGACCAGCGCGCAGGCCGTGAACGAGATGCAGACACCCACGTTCATGCGCAGATTGCTCCGGTGCAGCACGCCGATGGCGCCGCCGGTTCCGCCGTCGGCATGATGGCGCTCGTCCAGCAGGTCAATGTCCTCATCCAGCACCCGGCGGGCCATGGCCTGCGCTTCCGCTTTCTTGCCACGCGCGAGCAGGAAGGACGGGCTGTCACGCAGCACCAGAAGAATGATGGCGATCAGGAACAGGGTCGCGATGCCGAAGAACAGGAAGGTCGAGCGCCAGCTATAGGCTTCTGCCAGTGCCGGGGCCACCCAGCCGACCACCGCGCCGCCAATCGGCGTGCCGACGGAGAGCGTGCTCACCGCAATCGGACGCAGCCGGTCCGGCAGCCATTCGCCTGCCATCGTCAGCGCATTCGCATAAGCAGCGCCAAAGCCGATGCCGCTCACCAGCCGCCAGAACGCCATGCTGCCCACGCCGCCCGCTTGGCCCGCCGCAATGGTGCCAAGGCCGAAGATCACGGCCGCGAGCGCGAGCGCATAACGACGCCCCACCCGGTCACCCATCACGCCGCCGGACCACGCGCCAAGACCAAAGCCGACCAGCGCCGCGCTCATCGCAATGCCGAATGTGCCGCGGTCCACGCCAAATTCGTCTATGACCAGTGGTGCGAGGATGCCGAGCAACTGCATGTCGATGCCGTCGCTGACCAGCACCAGCATGCAGACCAGTACCGTAATCCACTGGAAGCGGCGCATGGGCTTGCTGGCCAGTGCCTCACTGAACGTCTTGGCGGCGGACGACCCCACGATTGTCTCTCCTCAATTTTACCTTTGCGCCATGGCCTAATGATTTGAATACATTTTGTCGAAGGAATGATTGCGGGGCCGGAGCGCCTCGCTCATGTCCTGCGCCCGCGGCCATTGATCGGCGCGCGCGAGAGGCCTATTCCGCCGCGATGACACATGCTGCCTATCCTGAGCTTCGCCTCCGCCGCACCCGCGCTGCAGCCTGGAGCCGCCGCCTCCATGCGGAACATCGGCTGACTGCGGCCGATTTCATCTGGCCGCTGTTCGTCACCGCGGGACAGGGTGTGGAGGAACCGGTCGGCTCGCTGCCCGGCGTGTCGCGCTGGTCGGTCGATCTTGCCGTCGAGCGCGCACGGGAGGCCGTTGCAGCCGGCATTCCCTGCCTTGCCCTGTTCCCCAACACGCCGCACGATCGGCGCAGCGATGATGGCGCCGAGGCGCTCAATCCGGACAATCTGATGTGTCAGGCGATTCGCGCCATCAAGGATGCCGTGCCGGAGATCGGCCTGCTCACCGATGTCGCGCTCGATCCCTATACCGCGCACGGGCAGGATGGCCTGCTCGACGAGGGCGGCTATGTCGTGAATGACGCCACGGTGGACATGCTGATCGGCCAGGCGCTCAATCAGGCGGCAGCCGGCGCTGACATCATTGCGCCGAGCGACATGATGGACGGGCGTATCGGCGCCATTCGCGAGGCGCTGGAGGCGGACGGCCACGCCAATGTGCAGGTGATGGCCTATGCCGCCAAATATGCGAGCGCCTTCTACGGCCCGTTCCGCGATGCGGTCGGATCGGGCGGTCTGCTGAAGGGCGACAAGAAGAGCTACCAGATGGACCCGGCCAATGGCGCCGAGGCGCTGCGCGAGGTCGCGCTGGATATTGCCGAGGGCGCGGACAGCGTGATGGTCAAGCCCGGCCTGCCCTATCTGGATATCGTTGCGCGGGTGAAGGACGCCTTCAACATCCCCGTCTTCGCATATCAGGTGAGCGGCGAATATGCGATGATCGAGGCGGCGGCAGCCGTTGGCGCGGGCGATCGTGATGCGCTGGTGCTGGAGACGCTGATGAGCTTCAAGCGCGCCGGTTGCACGGGGGTGCTGACCTACCATGCGCTTCATGCCGCCCGACTGCTCAATGGGTGAGCGGGCAGAGAGCCCGGTCCCATGACAAGGGTCGTTGCCGAAACCGAGCGCCTGATCCTGCGCACCGAACGGCCAGGGGATCAGGATGTCTGGCTCGCGCATTTGAACACGCCGGAGGTCAGGGCTCATCTCGGCGGCCCAAGCGCGCCGGAGATCGTCTCGCAGAATTTCGCGCGCATTGCGGCCAACTGGGAAGCCAAAGGCATCTCGCTGGCGATGCTCGAGCGCAAATCGGACGGCTTGCTGATCGGGGACTGCGGCCTTGGCGTGATTGACTCGCCGGACGCGCCGGACGAACTCTCCGGGCAACGGGAGATCGGCTGGATCGTCCGGCGCGATTGCTGGCGGCAAGGCTATGCCGCAGAGGCGGCGCGGGCGATCTTGGCCCTTGCGTTCGGCCCCTGGCAATTGCCCGTGGTCTATGCCCAGACATCGCTCAGCAATCCGCCCTCATGGCGGCTGATGGAGAAGCTCGGCATGCGCCGTCGTGCCGATCTGGACTATGTCGACAGCCGTTATCCGCCAGAAGACAATCCCACGATGATCTATGAGATGCGGCGCACGGACTGGACGGCGCTCAGCGAGGACAAGTCATGACCAAGCCCCTCATCCTCCCCTTCAACGGCAAGACGCCCAAGATCCACGAAACCGCCTTTGTCGCCCCCGGCTGCGTCATCATTGGCGATGTCGAGATCGGCCCGCAGGCGAGCATTTGGTACAACTGCGTTCTGCGCGGGGACATGAATGCCATCCGCGTGGGCGCGCGGTCCAACATTCAGGATGGCAGCACCGTCCACGTCGAGAGCGACTATGGGGACGGCGGCCATCCCACCATCATCGGCGATGATGTGCTGATCGGCCATATGGCGCTCGTCCATGGCTGCACGCTGGAGGACCGCGCCTTCGTCGGCATGGGCGCCATTGTGATGGATGGCTGCGTGATCGAGGGGGATGCGATGCTCGCGGCAGGCGCGATGCTCACCCCCGGCAAGCGGATGCCATCGGGCCAGTTGTGGAGCGGGCGCCCGGCCAGATATATGCGTGATCTTGGCGAGGCGGACCTGCACGGCATGCGGCGCGGTGTGGAGGCCTATATTCGCGAAGGCGCGCTGCACACGGCGGCCCTCAAGGAAGTGGAAGCTGGCTCCTGAGCGCATCCAGCGCATCGTTCTGCGCATCGACCAGCGCAAGCACGCGTAGCCGGGCCGGGTCGATGACGATCAGGTCCGCTGCCACGCGCGCGGCATCTTCTGCAACCTGCCGCTCCACAAACAGGGTGTCCAGCGCCGCCAGCGCAGCCACGCTGTCATAGCGCGCGCTGTCGAGGGCACTGATGGTGCTTTGCGCAACCACCCAGGATTCGCTTGCCGGCGCGGCGCTTGCACCGGCTGCGACGCTGCTGCGGCCCCCTTCGGAAAGCATGCGCTGGAACGCGCTGTCGGCGGCGGTGGCCTCGCTCGAAAACCGTTCCACTTGCGCCGCGAGGGCCTGGTCGATGGCGGCGGGCTCGACCGGCGCCGGCGGCGGGATCGAGCGGTCGCGCGTTTCGGCGGGCCGTTTGGCCAATGACGGGAAGGCGCGCGGATCGGTCTGCGCATTAACGGCAGAGCCCATGACGAGCAGGGCAAAAAAGGCGGTGAGTCGGCGCAGCATGGTTCCCGTCATTTAGGGTGGCGCGGCAGTCGCTTCAACCTTGGTGCCCGCCGGGGATGAACCGCATGATTGCCGGGCAGGCAGGCCGAAAAACCGAGTCTCTCCGTTGACAGGTCCGGCATCGCTCACTAAGGGGCCACTTTCCCGCGCGGACAGCAACCAATGGCTGTGCCATGCCGTTCGCGCCAAGCATTTGATTGATGGAAGTTAAGCCCATGTTCGCTGTCGTGCGTACGGGCGGCAAGCAATATCGCGTCGCCGCCGGAGACAAGATCGTCGTCGAGAAGCTCGCTGGTGAAGCCGGCGATACCGTCACGCTGGACGATGTCCTGCTCGCGGGCGACGGCTCGGATATCAAGGACAGCAAGGGCCTCACGGTCTCGGCTGAGATCATTGCCCAGGCCAAGGGCGAGAAGGTGATCGTCTTCAAGAAGCGTCGTCGGCACAATTACCGTCGTCGCAACGGCCATCGCCAGCAGCACACGATCCTGCGGATCGTGTCGATCGGCGGCGAAGCGCCGAAGAAGAAGGCCGCCGCCAAGAAGGCCGATGCTGCTCCGGCAGCAGCCGAAGCCTGAAGCAAGATTCGAGGAGTTTAGACCATGGCACATAAAAAAGCTGGCGGTTCATCGCGCAACGGTCGCGATTCTGAGTCGAAGCGCCTGGGCGTGAAGAAGTTCGGCGGCCAGACCGTCCTGGGTGGCAACATTCTCGTGCGTCAGCGCGGGACGAAGTTCTATCCGGGCCGCAATGTCGGCATTGGCAAGGACCACACCCTGTTTGCACTCATTGAAGGCCGCGTGGCCTTCCATCAGGGCAAGCTCGGCCGCAAATTCGTGTCCGTAGACGCGATGGCGGAAGCCGCGGAATAACCGGACGACTCTTACAGGGATCGTCCGTCGGGACGATCCCTTGGTGACCGGATACCGGCTCATCTGAAACCAAGGGAGAAGGGATCGCCCCTCCTCCCTTTTTTCTTGTTCTCCCTGGAACCTCGACGGACCTCGACGCGTCAGGAGCACGGTTGCTCGCAGCGTTCGCAAGGCTGTCTTACAGGCGTCATCTGCTTGCGGCAGGGCGCCCCGGAACCGGAGACAAGACCATGTTTGCACGTACCCCCCGATTGCTGCTGCGGCCAGGCTGGCCGGAAGATGCGCAGGCCCTTTATGCGGCCATCGCGGATGAGGCGATCGTGCGGAATCTCGCCCGCGCGCCCTGGCCTTACACGATGGACGATGCCGTCGATTTCCTCGCTGGCGATCATGACCCACTGTACCCCAAGTTCCTGGTAATGAAGCGCACGCGCGGCACGCCGCGTCTCATCGGCTGCTGCGGCATCCATGGGCAGGAGGATGGCGCGCGGGAGCTGGGTTACTGGATCGCGCGGCCCTATTGGGGCCTCGGCTTCGCGACCGAGGCAGCCTCGGCCGTGATGCAGATCGCCCGCGCGACCGGCCTGCGCGATATTCGTGCCAGTCATTTCGTGGACAACCCCGCTTCCGGCCGGGTCCTGCGCAAGCTCGGCTTCCGGCCTGCCGGACGTCCCGAACCACGCCACAGCCGGGGCCGCAGCCGCGCCGACCTCTGCCAGTTCTACGAAGATAGCGGCGAGGCCGACATGCGCGAAGACGTGGCTGTGGAAATTTACGCAGATCGGGAGTCCGTCGCGGCCTGAACGGGCTGCGCCGCAGTGACTCCTGACGTGGCCGCGCTCTCCTCCCCCCTTGGAGCGCGGCCACGCTGCCTGTTCAGAGCCAGCCGAGCTTGCGGAACCGCCGCGACACAATCACGGCGATGAGGCCGCGCTTCACCTTTGGCGGCAAAGGCCTTATGGGCGGCCGATGCATTTCCTAGATCAGGCCAAGATTTTCATTCGCTCGGGTGCGGGCGGTCCGGGAGCGGTCAGCTTCCGGCGTGAGAAATATATTCAATATGGCGGCCCCAATGGCGGCAATGGCGGCAAGGGCGGCGACATCATCTTCGAAGCGGTGCCCGGCCTCAACACGCTCATCGACTTCCGTTATACCCAGCATTTCAAGGCGCCGCGCGGCGGCCATGGCGAGGGCGGTGACCGCACCGGCGCGGGCGGCGAGGATCTGGTGATCAAGGTGCCGGTCGGCACGCAGGTCATCTCCGAGCCGGACGAGGAAGGCTATAGCGAGGTTCTCGCGGACTTCACCGAGGTCGGCCAGCGCATCACGCTGCTGCGCGGCGGCGATGGGGGGCGCGGCAATGCCAGCTACAAGACCAGCACCAATCGCGCCCCGCGCCAGCACGGCACCGGCTGGCCGGGCGATGAGCGCTGGGTCTGGCTGCGCCTCAAGCTGCTGGCCGATGTCGGTCTCGTCGGCCTGCCCAATGCCGGCAAGTCCACCTTCATCAATCAGGTGACGAACACCAAGGCGAAAGTCGGCGCCTATCCCTTCACCACCACCAAGCCGCAGCTCGGCGTCGTGCTGCACAAGGGTCGCGAATTCGTGCTCGCTGATATTCCCGGCCTCATTGAGGGCGCGTCGGAAGGCGCCGGGATCGGCGACCGGTTCCTGGGCCATATCGAGCGCTGCCGCGTGCTCATCCATCTCGTCGATGCCACCGGTGACGATCCGGTCGAAGCCTGGCGCATCGTGCAGACAGAGCTGGAGAATTATGGCGAGGGGCTGGAGGACAAGCCGCAGCTTCTCGCGCTCAACAAGGGCGATCTGTTGGGCAAGGAGCTGATGGAGGATATCGCGAAGGACCTGAAGAAGGCCGGCGCGGGCGAGGCCTTCATCATCTCCGGCGCGACCGGCGAAGGTATGGAAGCGCTGCTCGATGCCGTGCTCCCCATGCTGGGCGAGGTCCACCGCGCCGAGGCCGAGGAGAAGGCCGCAAATGAAGGCGGAGGTGAGGTGGAGGACAAGCCATGGTCCCCCATCTGAGCGTTGGCCTTGCAAAACTATTTCCGTTCGCCCTGAGCTTGTCGAAGGGCTGTTCTTTTCTTTCGACGCTAAAGGAAGAACAGGGTTTCGACAGGCTCAGCCCGAACGGAGGGGGGGGACATCAGGTGCATCCCCGCATGGCTCATTCGCTTGCCTGCCTCCCCGTTGGGTTTTTCTCGAGCAAGTCGGAGCATTTTTCCGAGATAATCCCGCATGACTGATACCCTCACCGGCTTCCCGCCGGTCGCCACCCGCCGCATCGTCATCAAGGTCGGCTCCGCCCTGCTCGTCGCACCGGACGGCTCAGTACGGCGCGACTGGCTCACCAGCCTCGTGGATGAGATCGCCGCGCGCCGCGCCGCGGGGCAGGAGATCATCGTCGTCTCCTCCGGTGCCATCGCATTGGGCGCCCGCCGCCTCGGCCTCGCCAAAGGTGGTCGTGCCACGCTGGAGGATGCGCAGGCCGCCGCCGCCGTCGGGCAGATCGCGCTAAGCCAGGTCTGGGCCGACCTGCTCGCCGCGCATGATATTCCCGCCGCGCAGATGCTGGTGACGCTGGGCGACCTTGAGGATCGCCGCCGCTATCTCAATGCCTCCGCCACGCTGGACCGGCTCGCGGGCCTCGGCGTCGTGCCGGTGGTCAACGAGAATGACAGCGTCGCCACCGAGGAGATTCGGTTCGGTGACAATGACCGACTGGCCGCCCGCATCGGCCAAGCGGCAGGCGCGGATGCCGTAGTCCTGCTCTCGGACATCGACGGGCTCTATACGGCGAACCCGCACAGCAATCCCGACGCAACGCTCATCCCGTTGGTCGAAAAGATTGACCCGGAAATCCTCGCCATGGGCGATGGCAACAGCGCCTCGGGCATGGGCTCGGGCGGCATGATCTCCAAGCTGCAGGCCGCGCAGATCGCAACCGGTGCCGGCGCGCATCTCGCGATCATTTCCGGCCGCGTCGATGCGCCGCTCGGCCATTGGCACAGCAGCGGACGCGGGACGCTCTTCCGCGCCTCGGCGAAACGCGGCGGCCGCAAGGGCTGGCTCGCCGGGCGCTTGACCGTCAAGGGCAAGCTCAGCGTCGATGCCGGCGCGGCCGATGCCCTACGCAAGGGCCGCAGCTTGCTCCCCGCCGGTGTCACCGCCACCAGCGGCAGCTATGCACGCGGCGACGTGATCGACATCGCCGGGCCGGACGGCGCGATAGTCGCGCGCGGGCTCGCGCAATATGACAGTCAGGATGCCGAGCGGATCATCGGCAAGCGCAGCGATGAAGCGGCTGCCCTGCTCGGCGGCACCCCGCGCGCCGCAATGGTCCACCGCAGCTACATGGTGCTGCTCTGAGCCGCACGCTCGCCCTGACCGGCGCCACCGGCTTTGTCGGCAAGGCGACGGTGGAGAAGGCGCTTGCTGCCGGCCACACCGTGCGCGCCCTCACCCGCCGCCCCCAGCCGCCACGCGAGGGCGTGACGTGGATCGCCGGCTCGCTGGAGGATCACGCCGCGCTCGATGCGCTGGTCTCCGGCACGGATGCCGTCATCCACATTGCCGGCGTGGTCAATGCGCCGACCCGCGCGGGGTTCGAGGCCGGCAATGCCACCGGAACCGCTGCGCTGGTCGCGGCCCAGCAGCGCGCGGGCGTCTCCCGCCTCGTCCATGTTTCCAGCCTCGCCGCGCGCGAGGCGGATCTCTCCGATTATGGCTGGTCCAAGGCGGAGGCCGAGCGCCATGTTCAGGCCAGCGCACTCGACTGGACCATGGTCCGCCCACCCGCCATCTACGGCCCTGGCGATGCCGAGTTGCTCGAACTGTTCCAGATGGCGTCGCGCGGCTTCGTGCTGCTGCCGCCCGGCGGACGCCTCTCGGCCATCCATGTGGAGGATCTTGCCGACCTGCTGGTGCTGCTCGGCGCGCGAACGGATAAGGAAACGCAGGGCAGGACTTACGAAGTCGATGATGGCACCCCCGGCGGCTGGAGCCATGTCGATTTCGCCCGGGCCATCGGTCGCGCCGTGGGCCGCCCGTCCGTGCGTACCATTTCCATGCCTTCCGCGCTGGTCCGTCTCGGTGCCCGCATCGATCGGCTGCTGCGCGGTGACAAGGCACGCCTTACGCCCGATCGCGCCGCTTATTTCTGCCACCAGGACTGGGTTGCCAAAACGCCGCTGCACCCGCCTGCCGACATCTGGCAGCCAACGATCGCTACCGATGAAGGCCTCATGATGACTGCCCGCGCCTATCGCGAGAAGGGTCTGCTGCCGCGCTGAGCCAGCAAAAATCCCGCTGTCCTACTTGAGTTGGCGATGCCATGCTCGCCTCCATGCCCCGCTTTTTCCCTCCCCTCACCCATGCCTTCAGAGCCGCTGCGGAAGGGGACAATAAATTTGTTTACCCCGTCACCTTCGTAACCTTCGGAAGAATATGTCGCGCATTTGACATTTTCTGTCGCGCACTCCGGCTGACCATGCCCGATTGCCGCCTTATTCGCTTGCCATAGGCGGGCGGGAACGGGCATTCGGCTCGCAACAAGGCCGCAGAGGGCCATCACGGAAAGAAAGTCGCAGTCATGTCGGACCGTCAGGACGTCTACGCGCAGATCGCAGCGCAGATCGAACCCTTCAACAAAAAGGGCGTCGCCTTGAGCGACAGCACCACCTTCGCGGGCGATCTGGAGTGGGACAGCCTCACCGTCATGGATTTCGTCGCCGCCATTGAGGACGAGTTCGAGATCATCATCACCATGAACATGCAGGCGGAAATCGAGACGGTCGGCCAGCTCGTTGACGCGGTGATGAAGCTGAAGGCGGAAGGCTGAGCCCATGGCGAGCGTCACTGAAGACAAGGCAAGCACGATGCGTGTGGCGGAGGCTGATAAGGACCTGTTCTCCAAGTTCGATCCGCTGATTGCCGAACGCGAGGCGCTGCTGGCAACCGGCGTGCGCGATCCCTTCGCCATCGTGATGGACGAAGTGAAGTCGCCCACGCTGGCCGTCATCAAGGGCAAGGAAACGATACTGCTCGGCACCTATAATTACATGGGCATGACCTTCGACCCGGACGTGGTTGCGGCGGGCAAGAAGGCGCTCGACGAATTCGGCTCGGGCACCACGGGCAGCCGCGTGCTCAACGGCACCTATCAGACGCATAAGGCCTGCGAAGACGCGCTCAAGGATTTCTACGGCACCAAGCACGCGATGGTGTTCTCGACCGGCTATCAGGCCAATCTCGGGATGATTTCCACGCTGGCCGGCAAGGGCGATTACATCGTGCTGGATGCCGACAGCCATGCCAGCATCTATGATGGCTGCGCGCTCGGCAATGCCGAGATCGTGCGCTTCCGCCACAACAGCGTTGATGATCTGGACAAGCGCCTCGGGCGCCTGCCTGCCGATGCGCTCAAGCTCGTGGTGCTGGAAGGCGTCTACTCGATGCTGGGGGACGTCGCCCCGCTGCCGGAGATGGTCGCCGCCATCCGCAAGCACCCCAATTGCATGATCCTCGTCGATGAGGCGCATGGCATGGGCTTCTTCGGCCCCAATGGCCGCGGCGTCTATGAGGAGCAGGGCGTCGAGAAGGAGATCGATTTCGTCGTCGGCACTTTCTCCAAGTCGGTCGGCACGGTCGGCGGATTCTGCGTCTCCGATCATCCCAAGTTTGAGGTGATGCGCCTCGTCTGCCGGCCTTATGTGTTCACGGCCTCGCTGCCCCCCAGCGTCGTCGCCACCGCCGCCACCTCGATCCGCAAGCTCATGCACGCGAGCGAGAAGCGCGCGCATCTGTGGGAGAACAGTCGGCGTCTCCACAAGGGCCTCGTTGATCTGGGCTTCACCCTCGGCACCAAGACGCCGCAGTCGGCAATCATCGCCGTCATCCTCACCGATCAGGCGCAGGCCGTCGCGATGTGGCAGGCGCTGCTGGAGCTGGGCCTCTATGTGAACATGGCGCGCCCGCCGGCGACACCGGCCGGCACCTATCTGCTGCGCTGCTCGCTGTGTGCCGAGCATTCGAGCGAGCAGGTCGGCCAGATTCTGGAGATGTTCGCCAAGGCCGGTCAGCTGACAGGCGCCATTCCCGGCTAGGCACAGCGGCGCGCCGGCATCGGGGCGAAAAGGGGCTCCCCCATCATCATGCATTGGTCTAGACCCTCCGGCGGCATGGATGGTGATCAAACCACGGCCTTTGAGGATGGGGCAGACGATCTGCCGCGCTGGCGGCGGTACGTTCCGTTCGTGCTGGCCGCAGTCTTCGCGCTCGCCCTTATTTTTCTCCTGTACCGGGCCGATCAGGCTGCCAACCTGCGCGATCACGCCATCGCCCTGCAGCGCCACAGCTATCAGGTCATGCTCCAGGCCAAGACCGTGGAAGCCAGGATCGGCAATGCCGAGACGTTGCTGGCGCGCTATGTGATCAGCCACGATCCGGGAGTCGGTCGTCAGTTCGAGGAGGAATGGGCCACCGCCATGCGCGAGCTGGTCCCGCTCGAGCGCTATACGCGCACCAATGCCCAGCAGAGCGCTTCTGTAGCGCGTCTGCGCGCCGCCATGACCGAACGCGAGGCAACACTCAGGGAGATCGCCCTGCGGGTGCGCTATGAGCAGACACTTGGCGCGCTCGGGCAGCTGGAGGCAACGCGCAAGGAACCCTCGGTTACCGCCATCGCAAAGGCCCTTGCCGCCATTGTCGATCGGGCCGAGGCCGAGCGGGCGCGGCGCAACATTCAGGTCGACCTCTCGAAGACGCAGGTCAATGAGCTCAACGAAAGCTACGGGCTGATCGGCCTTGGCCTGCTGCTGGCGGTGGTCGGCGCACTCTGGTTCGCGCATGGCGCCGCCAACGAGCGCCTCTACGCCCGCCGCCTCGCTGCGTCGGAAGCGGCCCGCGTCGATGAGCTGGAAGCGGCGGTGCAGCGTCGCACCGAGCAGCTGCGGCAGGCGCATGAGAAGCTCTATCAGGAGATGGAGGAGCGCATCCAGGCCGAGCAGAGCGTGCGCCAGCTCCAGAAGATGGAAGCGCTCGGCCAGCTCACCGGCGGCATCGCGCATGATTTCAACAATATGCTGGCGGTCGTCATGGGCGGCATTGATCTCGCGCGACGCCAGATGACGCGCGATCCGCAGAAGGCGGCTGCCCATCTGGACAGCGCGGTCGAAGGCGCAAATCATGCTGCGGCGCTTATCGACCGGCTGCTGGCCTTCGCCCGCGCCGAGCCGATGTTGCCCGAGCGGATCGAGATCGACGGGCTGATCAGCCAGATGCAGGATCTCGTGGCCCGGGCCGTCGGATCCGGCATCCGGATCGAAATGGATCTGCAGGCCGATGGCTGGAGCGTCTGGGGCGACCGCGCGCAGCTGGAGAGCGCTCTCGTCAACATGGCGATCAACGCGCGTGATGCCATGGAGGGGTCCGGCACCCTGTGCATTGCCACGGCGCAGGTGACGCTCGCCGAGCGGGAGATCGGCCAGTGCGCAGCCGGCGAGCATGTCAGCCTCACGGTGAGCGACACCGGCTGCGGCATGTCTCCTCAGGTTCTGGAGCGTGTGTTCGAGCCATTCTTCACCACCAAGGCGGTGGGCAAGGGCACCGGTCTTGGCATGAGCCAGATTTTCGGTTGCGTCGCGCAATGTCGTGGCGTCATCGATGTACAGAGCGTGGAAGGCGAGGGCACGACCATCAGGCTGTTGCTGCCCCGCAATGAGGGAAATGGCGAACCCGTCCCCACGTCGACCCAGAGTGTCGCGATCGACACCGATACAGACGCTGCGTCTTCCGGCGATGATGGCCGGCTGACTCTGCTGGTCGTGGAGGATGACGCCCGCGTGCTGCGCTCGACCCTCGCGACCCTTACCGCGCTTGGGCATGTCGGGCTGGCTTGCGATCATCCCGGCAAGGCCGCCGGGATGCTGCGGGACCACCCGGAGATCGATGCCATTCTTTCCGATGTGCAGATGCCGGATATGTCCGGGCCGGACATGGTCGCCGCGCTGGCCGATCAGATTGGCGATCGGCCCGTCATCTTCGTAACCGGCTTTGCGGGCGACAAGGCCACCGCTGCACGGATCGGCAATCGCCCGCTCTTGCGCAAACCTTTCACGGTGGCGCAACTTGCCGCCGTGCTGGAGGCACTGCCGGATGTTCGCGCCGCACAGACCGGTGCGGAGCCGGTCTGATCCGGGGAACGCCGTTCGGGTCAACGCCCTGCCAATCCTCTGCCTGGCGCTCTGCGACAAGATCTGGACGGTGTTTCCGCACTCTAAGGTTGCGGCGCGCGCCCATCCCGCTTACGGCCTTGCCGTGTCCGGACCTTCCGGTCGGGCCATCTGAACCGGCTCAAGGAAACCCGCGAGACTGCCATGCTGACCGCTCTGGACCGCTACATGGCGAAATTGATCGCGGTCCCGCTCTTCGCAAGCCTCGTCGTGGCAGCCATGCTGCTCGTGCTGGATCGGATGCAGCGCCTCTTCGTGTTTGTCGCGACAGAAGGTGGTCCGGTCAGCGTCGTCTGGCGGATGCTGGCCAATCTACTCCCGGAATATCTCGGCCTCGGCATTCCCATCGGCCTTATGCTCGGCATCCTGCTCGCCTTCCGCAAGCTCGCTTTGTCCTCGGAGCTGGACATTCTGCGCGGCGTCGGCCTCTCTTATACGCGCCTGCTCAAGGTGCCGTATATGTACGCCATTGCGCTGGCGATCCTCAATCTCACCATCGTCGGCTTCATCCAGCCGGACAGTAAATATGCCTATGAGCGCCTGCGCTTCGAGCTGCGCTCGGGTGCGCTCGGCGCCTCGATCAAGGTGGGTGAGTTCACCAATCTGGGCGACGGCATCACGATCCGCATCGAGGAAAGTGAGGATGAGGGGCGGCGACTGAGCGGTATTTTCGCGCGGATGGAAAGCGACGGCGGCCAGTCGCTGGCAGTGACGGCCGCGCGCGGGCAGTTTCTCGCAACGGACGATCCCGACACGATCATCATGCGCCTCACCGAAGGCGTGCTCGTCCACGATGCGCCCAATTTCACCGAGCCGCGCATCCTCTCCTTCTCCAATCACGATCTGCCTATCGCGCTGCCCCGCATCGAGGAGTTCCGCACGCGCGGCGACGGCGATGTCGAGCTGAGCCTGCCAGAACTGTTTCGCGCCGGGTTCAGCCGCGATACTGAGCTTGGCCGGGCGCAGGCCTGGTCCAACTTCAATTTTCGCGTGGCGGAAGTGGCCATGATGCTGCTGCTACCGCTCGCTGCCATTGCTTTCGCAATTCCGCCCAAGCGCTCCACCTCGGCGCTCGGCGTGTTCCTCTCGATCGTGTTCATCGTGACCTATCACAAGATCAACCAGACTGCGCAGTCGCTTGGGTCGCTCGGCCGTGTTGACCCATTCCTGGCGCTGTGGGGACCGTTCCTCATCTTCGCCGGCATTATTGCCTGGCTTTACTACCAGACGGCCTATGTGCCCGGAGGCCAGCCCATCGGCGCGCTGGACCGGCAGTTTGCCAAGCTGCTCGGCCTGTTCAAGTCGTTGGTCAGATGGTTCAGTGAATGGCGCTATCGCAAGGCACATCGGGGATAGGCATGCTGCTCAATTTCTTCCCGTCCCGATCGCTGGCGCTGTATCTCGGCAAGACCTTCCTGTGGCGCTGCTTTGCCATGCTGGCGATGCTCGTGCTGGTGCTGCAGATGCTCGATCTGCTGAGCGAGGCCGGGAAGGTGCTGGCCTATCCCGGCAATGGCGATGCCGAGCTCTGGCAATATGTCAGCCTGCGCGCGCCGCAGATCATTTCGCGCTTCCTGCCTTTCTCGGTGCTACTGGGCACGCTGATCACGCTCGCGACGCTCAATGCGAACAGCGAAGTCGTGGCGATGAAGTCAGGCGGTCTCTCCGCCCACCAGATTCTTGCCCCGCTCATTCTGGCCAGCATGGGCGTCGCGGCGATCAGCTATGTCTTCAACGAGCGGGTGGTTGCCCGTGCAACGGCCACACTCACTGCCTGGGAAGCCGCCGAGTTTGGCCCGATTCCGGCGGAGCGCGGGGTGAAAAGCAATGTCTGGGTCCGGCACGAGGATGATCTGATCCGCGCCGGCACCATCATCGGGCGAGGCGATGCCGTGCGCCTGCAGAACATCAATGTCTATGACCGGCATGACAACCGTCTCACCTCGATCATTTATGCCAAACATGGCCGCTTCACCGGGCAGGGCTGGCTGCTTGAGGATCTGCGCGTGTTCGATGTCGTGCGCGGCATCAGCCGGGAGGTCGATCAGATGACGATCGGCAAGGGCATCACGCCGGACCAGTTCACGCTCTCCTCGGTCGATCCCGATGCGCTGTCCTTCCCGGAGCTGAAGGAAGCGATCGATACACTGCGCGAGGCAGGGCGACCCGTCGCCTCGCTGGAGGGCGCGCTCTGGCACAAGATCAGCGGGCCTTTGTCGGCGCTGCTCATGCCACTGCTCGGCTCGGTCGCCGCGTTCGGCATCGCCCGCTCAGGCAAGCTCTTCGTGCGCGCCGTGATCGGCATGGCGCTTGGCTTCGCCTTTTTCGTAGCGGATAATTTTGCGCTCTCGATGGGCAATCTCGGTGTCTATCCGCCGATCCTCGCGGCCTGGGCGCCCTTCCTCCTGTTCTTTGTCGTCGGTGAAGCGGTGCTGATCACGACGGAAGAATGATCGTCCCGACGGACGGGAGGAACTCCGTCCATGTCGCATCGACCTCTCTCCTCAGCGCCTTCACCCATGAAGAAAACCCCCGCCCGGGGGAGCGAGGGTTTTCGAGTTCCAGTCCGAAAAGTGCTGACCCCCGGCACAATGGGGACTCTATGGTGCCGGGGGTCAACGGGCCGGCGAAGGTGGACCAGAACCCTCGCCGTCCGATCTTTTGTCCGACTTAGCGGAGCAGGCTCAGCACACCCTGCTGGCTCTGGTTCGCCTGAGCGAGCATCGCCGTGGAAGCCTGGCTGAGGATCTGGTTCTTGGCGAGAGAGGTCGACTCTTCCGCGAAGTCCGCATCCTCGATCCGCGAACGGGCGTCCGTCAGGTTCGTGATGGTCGTGGTCAGGTTGCTTGCAGCCGATTCAAGGCGGCTCTGCGTGGCACCCATGGCGGCACGAGCGCTGGCAACCGTTCCGATGGCGGTGTCGAGCAGGCCCATGGCCGTGCCGGCGCCAGCTTCGGTCGAGATGTCGACGGCGGCGATAGCAAGCGTCGTCGAGTCGGTTGCAGTCGTGGTCACAGCGACCGTGTCGCCCGAAGCCGTGCCGACCTGAATGTTGGTCGTGCCACCGAACAGCGCAACGCCGTTGAATTCCTGACCGGCAACTTCGTCGATCTGTGCGATCAGCGCGGTTACTTCGAGCTGCAGATTGGTGCGAGCCGAGGCATCGTTGGTGCCGTTCGCGGACTGCACGGACAGTTCCTTCATGCGGACGAGCATGTTGGAGATGTCGCCCAGTGCGCCTTCAGCGGTCTGCGTCAGCGAGAGGCCGTCATTGGCATTGCGGCGCGCAGCAGAGAGGCCGCGAACTTCGGCGGTCATCTTGGTGGCGATGGCGAGGCCGGCGGCGTCGTCCTTCGCGGTATTGATTCGCTTGCCGGTCGAAAGACGCTCCATGGCCTGCGACAGACCCTGATTCGCGGTGTTCGATGCATTCTGTGCCCGGATGGCGGATACGTTTGACGCAATAACTGTCATTTGAAATTCCTTTCCCGCTTCACTGAGGGTCGCTGCCCTGTAGGCGGTGGCGGCCTCGAAGCCTCAGAACGGATGCTGCCGGTGGAGCTTTAAGGGATGGCTGCACATTTTTCGGAGCTAGGGGTCAAAATATTGATTTAACTTGATTTAATTGCAGGCGAGCGATTGATTTTCAGCCGCTTGGCGCACACGCGCCCACGCAAAAGCCGCCGAACCGCCTCGTCTAAGCGCGTGTTTTTGAGGCGGAATTGGGCCGGCAATATTCTGCCGCAATGCGGCAAGGCGCCGCCGTCATTAACCGAATGCTAAGCATTTTTTACCACTTTCCCTCAGCAAGACGGGACCAGCTCGGGGGAGTTTGGGACCGCTCGAACGGGGACTGTTTCATGTTGCATGTCGACATGAGCCAGCGCGTCCATCGGCTGTTGCCCGATCTGGATGCGTGGCTCGATACTGCCTGCTTTTCTGTGCGCCTTGTCGGCGCGGACACGCCGCGAGTCAAATCGACCCAGCGAATATTGCTCGCTGAGGAAATTGCGCACGCCACCTGCCGCGATCTGCTGATCGAATGGCGTGAGGGCGCGCCGCGTTTCATGCCGGCGGCCAATGGCTTCCCCGCCCGCATCGCGTTCGGCCCGCAGGACAGGGCCATGGCCTTTGCCTTGATCGCCGAGTTGCTGCGCCCCGCGCGCATGCCCGCCGTGGGTGATGAGAGCAGCGCCATGCTCATGCGCCTTGCGCAGCGGATTGCCGCCAGCGACGCGACAGTGCTCATTCAGGGCGAGACCGGCACCGGCAAGGAAGGGATCGCCCGCTTCCTGCATGATATGGGCCCGCGGGCAGACAAGGATTTCATTGCGGTCAATTGTGCCGCGCTTCCCGAAACCATGATGGAAGCCATGCTCTTCGGTCACAAGAAGGGCAGTTTCACCGGTGCGGGCTCCTCGTCCGAGGGTCTGTTCCTCGCCGCGAACGGCGGGACACTGTTTCTGGACGAGATTGCCGAACTGCCGCTCGCACTGCAGGCCAAGCTGCTCCGCGCGCTGCAGGAAGGCGAAGTCCTCCCGGTTGGTGCCACCCATCCAGTGCCTGTGGATGTGCGCGTGGTTGCGGCCTGCAACCGCGATCTCGCTGCCGAGTCCGAGGCCGGTCGGTTCCGCGCGGATCTTTACTGGCGCCTCAATGTCATGCCGCTTCACCTCAGCGCGCTCGCCGCGCGCCCGGGAGATATTCCGGCGATCACTGCAGCGTTCCTGCTGCGCCATCAGCCCGGCCAATCCGGCTTTGCCTGGCCGACGCCTGCCGCCATGGCGCATCTGGCCGCGCACAACTGGCCCGGTAATGCCCGCGAGCTTGGCAATGTGCTTCAGCGCGCCATCGTGCTGCGGGAAGGCGATCAGATCGATGTGAACGATCTCTCTCTCGCAGGCAGTCCGGCAGCCATGCCCGCGCCCGCGGCCCCTGCGGCCCTGCCCGCCCGCGCCCGTCTTCAGGATGTCGCCCGCGCCTCGGCCATGGATGCCATCCGGGTCGCGCTGCGGGATACCGGTGGCCATCGCGCTCGCGCGGCCCGCATGCTCGGCATTTCAGAACGTACCCTGCGCTATCGTCTCGCCGAAATGCGTGACCTGGCGCTGGCTAGCTAAGCGCAGGAGCAAACCCCATGTCCGGACTATCCGTCGATAGTGTGCTGGCCCTGCGCCAGAGTATCCTGCAGCGCAACTCCGCCATTCAGGATGCCGCCAAGAGCGCGGCCGGTGCGGCTGGTGGAGCGCAAGCGCCCTCCGCCCCTGCCGGCGGCGCCGATTTCGCCGATGCGATGCGCAGCGCCATCGAAGGCGTGAACAAGCTGCAAGCCCAGTCAAGCGAGGCCACCGCCGCGTTCGAACGTGGCGAAACAACGGACATTGCTGCGGTCATGCTGACCCGGCAGCAAGCGTCGGTCGGCTTCGAAACAACGCTGCAAGTCCGCAACAAACTGCTGTCCGCCTACAAGGACATCATGAGCATGCCGGTGTAATGAGATGAGCGACGCTAACATCACACCCACGACCGGCAATCAGGCCGCAATGCAGCCGGGGCTGCCGGCCCTGTCCGGTTCGCGCGCCAACTTTGGCGCAGGCGCCCAGGGCATGAAGCTGCGCCTCACCGGCTTCTTGCAGCAGCCTGCCGTGCAGCGCAGCCTGCCGATGATTGGCCTCATTGCCGTTGCGATGCTGGCCGCGCTGGCCTGGCTCGCCCTGCGCGAGCCGCCGCAGCGCGATCTGTTCCGGGGTCTGCCAGAGGCCGATCAGGCCGCCGTGGCCGAAGCGCTCGGCAAGAGCGGTATCGCCTACAACTTCGATCAGACGAGCGGCGCGATCACCGTTGCCGAGACCGACTATTTCAACGCCAAGATGAAGCTCGCTGCAGAAGGCCTGCCCCGTAGCGCGCCGACCGGCGACACGCTCATCGACTCCATGCCGATGGGCGCCAGCCGCGCCGTCGAGGGCGAGAAGCTGCGGAGCGCGCGCGAGATGGATCTGGCCCGCACCATCGAGGCGATCGACGCGGTCACCAAGGCGCGGGTCCACCTCGCGGTCGAGGCGCCGAGCATCTTCCTGCGGGCGCGCTCGCGTCCCACAGCATCGGTCATGCTCCAACTCGCCAGTGGCCGCGCGCTCTCTGAAGGGCAGGTCGAGGCCATCGTGCATCTCGTTGCCTCTTCCGTCGGTGATATGGCGCCGGAGTCTGTGTCCGTGGTGGATCAAAATGGCCGCCTGCTCAGCAACGCCACCGGCGCAGGTGCGGAAACCGATCGCCAGATCCAGATTCAGAGCCGCATCGAGGATCGCTATCGCCAAGCCATCACGGCGCTGCTCACCCCGGTGGTCGGCGCGGAGAAATTCTCGACCGAGGTCCACGCCGAAGTGAACTTTGCCGAGCGGCAGGCCACGCGCGAAACCTATCCGCAGGATGAGGCGCGTCTGCGCGCCGAGACCGGCAGCTGGAATACGGATGCGCAGGGCAATGCCATCGCTCCGGCTGGCATCCCTGGCGCGCTGCAACCCAATCCGCCGGTCAATCCGGCTGATCCCGGTGGTCCGCCGCCGACGCTGGCCGAGGCAGGCGCCGCCGAGACGCCGCCTGCCCCCGGCATGCCGCCTTTCAAGACCGCGGAAACGTTCAACCGTAGCTTCGAACTGGGCCGCGAAGTCTCCGTGACGCGCGACGCCGTGGGCACCGTCCAGCGTCTGTCCATCGCCGTCGCGCTGGATGAAGGTGCGGATGGCAAGCCCCGCACCGCGCAGGAGATCGCCGCGCTCGAAGCGCTGGTCAAAGGCGCGATCGGCTTCGATCAGGCGCGTGGTGACGTGGTTGCGATTTCCTCGCGTAAGTTTGTCGAGCCGGCTGGTGAAGCCACTGCCGAGGTCGCGCCCTGGTATCAGGAGGCCTGGGTGTCGATGCTCGCCCGCAATGTCTCGGCACTGCTCGTTGCTCTGCTGTTGATTGTGGGCATCGGTCGCCCGCTGCTCAAGCGCTGGTCCGCCGCGCAGGCTGAACGTCAGGCGATCGATCCGCAGCTGGGCCAGCAGATCGGCACGGAAATCCAGGCCGAGATCGGCCGGGCATCCGCTGCCGTTCACGATCCCGCCCAGCCGGTAACGCTCGATATGATCAGCGCCACCCATGACTATAGCGACAGAGCTTCGCTCATCCGCAATTTCGTGAAGCAGGACCCGGATCGCGCTGCCCTTGTCGTTCGTGATCTCCTCAAGGATGGAGTGAAGGAAGATGGCTGAGGCCGAACCTGCCAGCGCGCTCAAGGGCAGCGCTGCCGCCGCCGTGCTCCTCATGCTCTTTGAGGAAGACGAGGCCGCGCAGATCCTCTCCCGTCTGGAGCCAGATGAAGTCCGTCAGCTCGGCTACGCCATGTATGACGTCGCCGATGTCGAGGTGGACGAAGTGAACGCCGCGCTCGATCAGTTCGTTGCGAAGGCGCGGGGCCGCACCACCATCGGCTATGGCGCGACCCAGCACATCCGCGGGGCCATGCACAAGGCGCTCGGCCCGGATCGTGCGGACAATATGCTGGCGCGCATCACGCCGCCGACTCGCTCGACCAAGCTTTCCATGCTCAAATGGATGGAGCCGGCGGAGATCGCGGGGATCATCGAATCCGAGCATCCGCAGATCATGGCCATCGTGCTTGCCCATCTCGATCCGACGGTCGCTGCGGCCACGCTGCAACTCCTGCCCGCCGAGGTGCAGGATGATGTCGTCTATCGTGTCGCCACGCTCGGCCCGGTGAGCATCGAGGCGCTCGATGAGCTGGAGCAACTCATTTCTTCGCGTCCAGCGCAGGGTCGCTCGCCTTCAAACACGACCAAGCGCGGCGGCACAAGCGAGGCGGCCGCGATCATGAACAACATCCGCAAGGATCATGAGCAGCGCATCATTAAGGCGCTCACCAAGCGGGACCGCAACGTCGCCCAGCTTATCGAGGACGAGATGTTCGTCTTCGAGAATCTGCTGGCCCTGTCGGACAAGGATCTGGGCACGCTCATGCGCGCGGTGGACAACGCCATTCTCGTCGTTGCGCTCAAGGGCGCGAGCGACACGCTGCGCACGCGTATCCTTGGCTGCATGTCGCAGCGCGCCGCACAGTCCATTCAGGACGAGATGGAGGAGCGCGGGCCGATGCGCCTCGCCGAAGTGATGGAAGCGCAGAAGGCGATCATCGCCGAGGCGCGCCGCATGGGCGAGGAAGGCACGATCATGCTCGGCGGAAAGGGCGACGACTATGTCTAAGATCTGGTCTGCCGATACCGTCAGCGGCGCCGCACCGTTGGAAAGCTGGGGCAGCTTCGGCAGCGTCGGGCGCAATGGCAAGGGCTTCCGCAATCTCTATGCCGAAGGGCAGGGCAATCGCGCCTGGAACTTCAGCTTCCCCGGCGAGAGCGGTCATAACGCCGATTATGACGAGGCACCGGCCATCGATCCGGTGGAGGAAGCCGCACGCGAAGCCTTCGTGCAGGGCTTTCAGGAAGGCGAGCGAATCACGCGCGAGGCTGCCGAACGGGACGATGCTGCCCGGCTCGAACTTGCCGCCGCCATTCAGTCGCTCGCCAAGGTCGATGAAGGCACGTTCGCTACGTTGCTCTCCCAGGCTGTCATCCGGCTGGTCGGCCAGATCGTCGGCGAAGTGCCAATCGACGCCGATGTGCTCCGGGCGCGCTGCGAGGCTGTCGCCGCCTGTATCGATAATGACGAGGCCAAGGCCCGACTTGAGGTCAATCCGGAAGACCTGCCGCTGCTGCAGGCCGAGCCGCTCCGCTTCTCGCTGGTCGCCAGCGCCGAGGTGCAGCGTGGCTCCGTGCGACTCGCCACGGCGGACGGCTGGATCGAAGATGGCCCGGACGTGCGCCTCGCGCGCCTGAAGGCGTTGATGGACGATATGGAGGGCCGGCTGTGATTCAGGCGGACCTCGCTCGCGCAACGCGCCTGCTCGATCATATGCAGATTACCAACCGGGCGCCGCGTCATGTCGGCCGGCTGGTCGGTCATGATGGCGGCATGCTGGAAGTCACTGGCTTCTCGCGCCCCATCGGCGCAGGTGCTCGCATTCGTGCTGCCGATGGCACGTCCGTGCGAGCCGAAGTCGTTGGCTTCCGGGGCAGCCGCGCCGTGCTCGTGCCGCTCGATCAGGATGCGCCGCTGGAAAATGGTGCGCGCGTCGAGCCGGACAGCGCCGCGAACATGGTCCAGGTTGGCGAAGGCCTCATTGGCCGTGTTATCGATGCTATGGGTCAGCCGCTCGATCGCAAGGGGCCGGTGCTCGCCAACGGGCAATGGCCGCTCGCCGGCGTGCGCGGCAATGTGCTGGATCGTGGCCGCGTGCTGGAACGCTTCGATCTCGGCGTGCGCGCTGTCAACGCCTTGCTCACGGCCGGGCGTGGCCAGCGTATCGCCATCATGGCCGGTTCGGGTGTCGGCAAGTCCGTGCTGATGGGCCAAATGATCGCCGGTGCCGAAGCGGACGTGATCGTCACCGGCCTGATCGGTGAACGCGGGCGTGAAGTCAGCGATTTCCTTGAGACCAAGATCGGCGGCGCGCTCATGAACAAGAGCGTCGTCGTCGCCGTGCCTGCCGATCATCCGCCGGTGCTGCGCCTGCGCGCTGCTGCCCGCGCGACGGCCATTGCCGAATATTTCCGCGCCCGCGGTAAGCAGGTGCTGCTGCTCATCGACAGTCTCACCCGCTGCGCCCATGCCCAGCGCGAGATCGGCCTGTCGCTGGGTGAACCGCCAGCGATGAAGGGCTACCCGCCCTCCGCTCTCTCTCTCATTCCCCGCCTCGTCGAGCGTGCGGGTGTGGACAGCCGCTCGGGCGGTTCGATCACCGCCATATACACCGTGCTCGCCGACGGCGACGATACCGACGACCCCATTGTCGATACCGCCCGCGCCATTGTCGACGGACACATCGTCCTCTCGCGCCATCTCTCCGAGCAGAGCATTTTCCCCGCCATCGATGTGGGCCGCTCGCTCTCGCGCGTGATGGCGGACATTGTCGACGACGAGCATCTGCGCGCCGCTGCGAATTACCGGCGCCTGTGGGCGGCCTATGAGGAAAATCGCGATCTCATTCTCATGGGCGCTTATCGCCCCGGGAATGATCCGACCATCGACGAGGCCGTCGAGCGCCGCCAGCAATTGCTGAACTTCCTGCGTCAGAGCAGCAAGTCTACCCTCGATGCCAATAGCAGCGCAGCCGCACTCATCGCGGAGTTCGGGACATGAGCCGGCTCATTGCAGCCCGCAAGCGCCTGCTGCGCGTGCGCGATGTGCAGCACAATCAGGCCGTCGTAGCCCTGACGCAAGCGCAGGATGAGGCGAGTCAGATCGCCACCAATGCCCGCCGCCTCGCCGAGGTGCGCGAGGAGCTTTGTGGACAGGCGGGGCAACAGCCGGGCGGGATCTTCGCCGCGCGGCGCGAGCTGGCCAGTCGTCTCGAGCGGGCCGGGCGCCAGCTCGATGGCGCACTTTATGACGCCCATCGTCGGATCGACGAGCGGGATGCGGAACGGGTGGTTGCGGATCGCGAGCGGGAGATCGCGGAACGTCTCAAGGAAAAGGCGAAGGCGGCGCGCGAAGCGCAGCGCGAAGCCCGGTTGGCCGCGCAACCGCGCGTCCGCCGCATGCAGAACAGGGGACTGGAAGAATGATCAATCTCACTTCACTCGTCAGCATGATGACCGGGCGGACCGGTGCCGAGAGCGCGAAGGCCGGCGAAACCGGCCTTGCCACCGGCGGCGAATTTGCTGCGCTGGTCCAGCTGGCCGCGCTGAACGGCAGTGGCGAAGCGAGCGCCAATGCAGGACTCGGTCTCGTCGTGAGTAACGATGGCGCGGCTGCGGCGGGTATCGCTGGTGTGCCGGGCGAGGGCCTGAGCGCCGATATCCTTGCGCTGTTGGGTGAGGACAAGCTGGCACTGACCGCGCCCGATCGGTCGGCGACAGATGCCGACGACGGCAAGACCGTCGAAGCTCAGGCGCCCGTGCCGCAGGATCTGGCGAGAGTGCGGGCGTCTCTGGAAGCGGCGCTGGCCGGCCTGCGGGGCGAAGCGGACACGGATACCGTAACCGATACTGCGTCGACTGATGAGAGCGCCACCGACGCGACAACCACCGACCAGCCCATGCAGGCGCAGGTCATTCCTTTCCCCCTCGGCCTTGGTGTGACCGCCATGTCCGCCCACGTCACCACGGCCTCCGGGTCCAAGGGTGGCCGCGCGAGCGCATCGCCGCAAGAGGTCGCCGCCAAGACGGCAGAGGCGCTGGCACCATCGCTGCCATCCGGCACGGAAGACGAAGCTGCGGCAGAGGGTATCGATCTTGCCGAGGCGTTCGGCACGCAGGGCGCCACACCCGGCAAGCCTGTGTCTGCGGCTGCACCCGATGCAGCCCAGCGCTTCGTTGTCGATCTGCCTGTCGGCATGGCGACCGAAACCGCCGCCATCGCCGGTCGTGGTGCCGCCGGGTCGGCAACGCCGTCCGCTGCCGCCGCCCTTGGTGCGGAAGTCATCGACATGGGCGTCTCCGGCCAGTGGATCGACCGGCTTGCACGAGAGATTTCCGGCTTGGCCGAGGGCGGCGGACACAGCCGCTTCTCGCTCAATCCGCCTCATCTCGGTCGCCTCGAAGTCGATGTGTTTCAGGGCGCAGATGCCATGGACATCCGGCTGACGACCGAAACGGATGAAGCTGCCCAACGCCTGAACGAAGGACGCGGCACTCTGCAGGCCGACGCCCGCATTGCGTCGCTGCAGCTCGGGCAGATCACGGTCGAGAAGGCCGGCGCGTCGTCTGATGCAGCCCGCGATCAGGGTCAGGCGCAAGGTCAGGCCCAACGCGAAATGGCAGGCCAGATGCAGCAACAGGATGGGCGGCAAGCCCAGGGTCGCGGACAGGATGGTGATCGTGCGGGATGGTCCACGCGCGGCGCCGGAGAACAATCTCGCCAGCCCGATGAAAGCACAGTCGCCCGGCGCGATCGTGCCGACGGGCATGTGCGCTTTGCTTAAGGAAACCGATCGATGAGTGACGCACCTGAAGCCGGGGCCGCCAAGAAGAAGGGCGGCGGCAAGAAGAAGCTGATCATCATATTGGGCGCTGTCCTGCTTCTGGGCGGCGGTGGCGCAGCGGCAGGCTTCTATGTCGCCGGCTCGATGAAGACGGCACACGGGCCTGCGGAGGACGCGCATCGTCCTCAGCTGGTCTTGTCGAGCGAGAAGCCGGAAGACGTCGCCAAGACCTGGACGGCCAAGGCTGCCGAACAGCCTGCGCCGGCACGTGAGGGCAAGGGCGTGGATCTTCCGCGTCCCGCGAACCCCTCCGCCTATCAGGCCACCTATTTCCAGATCCCCGCGCCCTTCACATCCAATCTGGTGGATAGTGATGCCTTCGCGCAGGTGTCCATCGCGATTTCGACCTATTATGATCAGCGCGTCATCGATGCCGTGCAGGCGCATGAGCTGCCAATCCGCTCCGCCATCCTCATGATGATGGCGCAGGAGCAGGAATTCGATTTGACCACGCCGCAGGGCAAGGAAGCTCTGCAGGCGAAGCTACTGACCGTTATTAACGATGTTTTGAAGGAAAAGACGGGCTACGGCGGGGTTGATAACGTTTATTTTACCAATTTCGTTATTCAGTAGCGCCGTGTCCGACGGGGGTCGGAACGGGGACAAAGACGATGAATGACGTGCAGCCTTTCGCGCTCGGGCGACAGACCAGCGAGCCGGTCGCCGCGATTAGCGGACTGGAAAAACTCGGCGAGCGGGTCAGCCGTCGGCTGCGCGCGATCATCGAGCCTTATGGCGGCACGCGCCCGCTGGTGACCCCCAAGCCGCTCGAAGAAACCATGTTCATGATGTGGGATGCGAGTGCGCCGGAGTTCGCCAGCCTCTCGCTCTATCGCCTGCATCCCATCAAGGGACCGGTGGTGCTGCGGATCGACGCGCCGCTCGTCTCTCTGCTGGTCGATCGTTTCTATGGCGGCAAGGGCGAGCGCCTTGGCGCCGACAAGCGGGAGTTCACGCCCACCGAGACGCGCCTGGCCGCGCGGCTGGCCGATGGCATTGTTGCCGCGCTGGTCGAATGCTGGGCCGAGATCGCGCCGCTCGAGGCGGTGCTGATCAGTCGCGAGACCAATCCCGGCCATACCCAGCTTATGCCTGCGGAGACCGCCGTGGTTGTGCAGAGCTTCGAGGTCGACATGGGCGATCATCATCCCCGCATCATCGAGTTTATTTATCCCAAGGCCGGTTTTGCCGGGCTGGAGATCGTCGGCTCGCCCAAGACCGGCGATGAGGCGCGCCCTGCCGACCCCATCTGGCGCACGCGCCTTGCCGGACGGCTCGAGGATGTTCGCTTCCCGGTCCGCACGGTGCTCGCGCGGCCCAATCTCAAAATGGCGGAGCTGATGTCGCTGAAGCCCGGTGACGTCATTCCCATTCACATCGCACGGCAATTGCCGCTGCTCGTCGGAGACCGCGCCTTCGCGCACGGCACCGTCGGCGAGCAGGACGGCAGTGCCGCCTTCATGATCGAAAAATTGGCCTGAGGACGAACATAATGACCGATATGAGCGAAACACCCCGGGCAGACGCCACCGCACCCATCGATATGGGTCTGGGCCGCAACATGGCCCTGCTGGCCGACATTCCGGTCCGCATGTCCGTCGAGGTCGGCGCCACCCAGCTGCGCCTTGCCGAAATCATGAACCTGGGCGAAGGCAGCGTCGTGCAGCTCGACCGGCAGGCCGACGACCTGTTGGATATCATGGTTAACGGCACACTCGTCGCGCGCGGCGAAGTGGTGACGGTGAACGGGCGCTACGGCATCCGCATCGTTGAAATCGCGTCAACCGAGGCACGCCTCGCCGGGCTCGAGCGTCGCACATGAGCGCCCTCGCCTGGTATTTCCTCAAGCTGCTCATCATGCTGCCGCTGGTCGGCGGCATGGCCTATGGCGCGCTCTGGCTGTGGCGCAAATATCAGCCCGGCATGCTTGGCGCGGGCCAGCGCGACCGGATGGTCAAGCTGGTCGATGTGCTGCCCATGGGCACGCTCGGCAAGCTCGCCGTCGTGGAGTTCGAGGGCAAGCGCCTGCTGCTCTCCGTCTCGCGCGGCAAGGTTGAGAAGATCGCGGAGAGCGAAACCCGTCATGGCTAACATGCTGCGGCCATTCCTGGCCGTTACCCTGCTGTTCGGCGCGCTGCTGTTCGCGTCGCTGATCGCTGCGGAACCTGCCTTTGCGCAAGCTGCGCCTGCCGCGCAGGCCCAGGCGCCCGCCACCGGCGCTCTGCAGCAAGGCGCTGCTGAGGCATCCGGTGGCCTGACCCGCGCGCTGGACGATGTTTCGGGCGATGGCCGCCCGCTCTCCATCTCGCTGCAGATCCTCATCCTCATGAGCCTGCTGACGGTGCTGCCGTCGCTCGTGCTCATGATGACCAGCTTCACGCGCATCATCATCGTGCTCTCGCTGCTGCGCCAGGCCCTCGGCCTTGCGCAGACGCCGCCCAATCAGGTTCTGGTCGGCCTTGCGCTCTTCCTCTCCCTGTTCGTCATGCGCCCCGCAATCGACGAGATTTCGGCCAGCGCCTACACGCCTTATGGCGAGGGTCAGATCAGCATCGAGGAAGCCGTGAGCCGCTCGGGCAAGGTGCTGCACGGCTTCATGGCCAAGCAGACCCGCCAGAACGATCTCGCGCTGTTCCAGAATCTCGCCAACGCGCCGGACTTCGCGTCAACGGACGACATTCCCTTCTCGATCATGCTGCCGGCCTTCATCACCAGCGAATTGAAAACCGCCTTCCAGATCGGTTTCATGATCTTCCTGCCCTTCCTCATCATCGATCTTGTCGTGGCCTCCACGCTCATGGCGCTCGGCATGATGATGCTTTCGCCGACCATCATCTCCATGCCGTTCAAGCTGCTGCTGTTCGTGCTGGTTGATGGCTGGGCGTTGACCATGGGCTCCCTCGCCGGCTCGTTCGCGACCTGATGGAAAGCGGGGATTTCTTTGTCGGCCTCGCGCAGCAGGCCCTGTGGGTCGCCGCCCTGGCGACCGCACCGATCCTGCTGCCGGCCTTGCTCGCGGGCATCATCATCGGGATGATCCAGGCCGCCACCTCGATTAACGAGCAGACGATCTCCTTCGTCCCCAAGCTCATCATCGTCGCGGTCACGCTGGCTATTTTCGGCGGCGCGATCCTCATGCTGATCGCGGACTTCACCCGCGAGATTTTCGAGCGGATACCGGATCTGCTGGTATGATCGCACCGGCGTTCGCGGGCCTTGAGGCGCAGCTGTGGCTCTGGATGCTGGCGATGATCCGGCCCGGCGCCGCCTTGCTGGCCGCACCTTTGTTCGGTGCCTCCGCCGTGCCGGTTCAGCTGCGCATCATCCTCAGCCTCGCGATCGGCATTGCCGCACTCAACAGCGCACCTTTCGAGCTGCCGGAGCAGGGGCTGGCGAGCATCGCGGGCATCGCGCTCGTCGCAGCCGAAGTGATTGCCGGCCTCAGCCTCGGCTTTGCGCTACAGATCGGCTATTCCGCCGCCTTCATCGCCGGCGAGACCATCGCCAACGCCATGGGCCTCGGCTTTGCCTCGATGGTCGATCCTCTGTCAGGCCAGCCGACGCCTGTCGTCGGCCGCTTCCTTTCGATCATCGCGACCTTCCTCCTGCTCGCCATGGATGGGCATTTGTTGCTCATCCAATATGTCATCATGAGCTATCAGGCGCTGCCGCCGGGCAACCTCATGCCCGCCAGCGCCTTCGAGAGCATTGCGCAGTTCGGCGGCACCATGTTTGCGTCCGGCGTCATCATCGCCCTGCCGGTCACCTTCACGCTCATTCTCGTCCAGCTCGTCATGGGCATGCTTGCCCGCACAGCGCCGGCGCTCAATCTCTTTGCCGTCGGCTTGCCCGCCACACTGCTTGCCGGCCTGGTGCTGCTTGCCATTGCCGCGCCGGTGATGGGCGAGGCGATCAGCGATGCGTTGCGCGCCGGGCTCGATCTCAGCCTCATGCTGGCGGGGGGCTGAGCCATGGCGCAGGAACCACCGGGCGGCGGCGAAAAGACTGAGAAGCCGACAGCCAAGCGCCTCACGGACGCGGCCAGCAAAGGCGACATTCTCCAGTCCCGCGAGCTTTCCACCGCCATGGTCGTGATGGCCGGCGTCGGCTGGCTCGCCATTGCCGGACCCGCGCTCATCGATGCGATTCAAGAGATGCTGGCCGATGCCCTGCGCTTCGATCATGGCGATATCGCCGGCTTCGCGCCGGAGCAGCGTGCCTATCATCTGCTCGGCATCATTGCCCTGCCGCTGGCCGGGGTGCTGTTCGCCACCGTCGTTGCGGCGATTGCCTCGCCCGCGCTGCTCGGCTCACTCGGCTTCCGCACCAAGGCACTCGCGCCCAAACCCGAGCGGATGAACCCCTTGAGCGGACTCAAGCGCATTTTCGGTATGCAGGGGCTTATCGAACTGTTCAAATCGCTCGCCAAGGTGCTGCTGCTCGGGTCCATCGGCATCATTCTGCTCTGGCAGCAGTTCGATGCCATCCACGGCATGGCCAAGACCGGCATCGTGCCGGCGGTTGGCGAGATGGGGCAGATCTTCGTTCTGGTTACGCTCGCCCTCGCTGCGGCACTGTTCCTCGTCGCCGGCATCGATGTGCCTGCGCAGATCTTCCAGCGCTCCAAGCGCCTCAACATGACGAAGCAGGAAGTGAAACAGGAACACAAGGAGACGGAAGGCTCGCCCGAGCTGAAGGGCGCCATCCGCCGCCGGCAATATGAGACGCTCAACGGCTCGGTGCGCAAGGCGGTGGAAGAGGCCACCGTCATCCTCACCAACCCGACGCACTTTGCCGTTGCCCTGCGCTATCATCCGGGCCGTGATGCCGCGCCGGTCGTCGTCGCGCGCGGGGCGGATGAGATCGCCGCCGCGATCCGCTCGCTGGCGGCCGATCAGGGTCGGCCTGTGCTGCAATATCCAGAACTCACCCGTGCCATTTATTATACCTCGCGTGCCGGGCAGGAAGTGGATGAGCGGCTGTTCATGGCTGTCGCCGCCATCCTCGCCTTCGTCTATCGCGTCGAGCACAGTATGGCGACCGAGCTGGATCGCCCGCATATCGATCTGCCTGAGGCGATGCGCTTCGATTCCGACGGGCGCAACATCGTGAATTAAAGCTTAGCCGAACTCGTCCGTCTTTTGTTGATGGGGACACATTAGAAAGTGATGTGTCATGAACGAGTTCTTGCCCCGAGCCGGGGCTGTCACCCCGGTGACCAGCGCAACGGAGCGCAGCCCTATAGCTGTGCGCGCCGTTTCCGATACGCGCGCCATGCAGAATGAAAGCGGGGGCGACGCGCCCGTTGCCCATTTGCGGGATCATGAGCGCTCGGCAGCCGCCGCCGATTATGCGCGCATCCACGCCGAGATTGCGGACGTGCTCGCCCATATCCAGCCCTTTGCGCGCAACAGCGAGAGCAGCGCCCGCACGGCCGATCAGGCGATCCTGTCGTTGATGCCCAATCCGGTCGTCATGCTTCCCATGCCGCCCACCGACGAGCAGATGGTCGCTTTCGTCGCGCAAGTTGCGCAAGCGGTCGCGCGTCAGGCCGCCCAGGCCCAGGCCGCGCAGGGCAGTGTCACGCCGATCATGGTCGAGGCCGCCTCGCACTGAGCTTCCTATAGCCCCTCCTCATAGAGGAGGGGGTGGGATGGGGTGGGGGTGCAAGGCTGATCTCGCGCCTCCGCCACTGTCGTTGCGTCCGCTCTACCGCCCACGCCGGATTCTTTCCTTCCTCCCCTAAAGCCGCGTCCGCATCAGCCGTTCTGAGGCTGTGAAAGGACGACAGCTATGGCCACGGATATTGCGAGCGCACTGGGCATCGGCTCCGGCATCAACACCAGCCAGCTGGTGTCCGATCTGACCAATGCCTCGTTCGGCCCGCGTGAGGACGCCGTCCAGGGCCGCCTCGAAACGGCCTCTGCCCGTGTCTCCGCCCTCGCCTCCGCCAAGAGCTCGCTGGAAACCTTCTCCAAGGCGCTCAGCGATCTGCTGCAGGGCACGGCCTATCGCGGCCAGCCGGTTTCCAATGATCCATCCATCGCGACCGTTGGCCTCATCCCCGGCGGCACGCCAAAGGGTCTGCCGGCACAGCTCGAAGTGCTTCAACTCGCCACCGCGCAAGTGCTTCAGTCGACGGCGCTGACGGACAGCGCCGCCGTGGCAGGCACCGGTACGCTCAAGCTCACCGTCGGCACCACCGAGACGTTGATCAATGTCGCGGCCCCCGGCACCCTTGCCGATCTCGCTTCAGCCATCAATGGCGCCAATGCGGGCGTCACGGCCTCTATCGTGACCGACCAGTCCGGCGCGCGCCTCGTGCTCAAAGGCGAGACGGGCACGGACAATGCCTTCACGCTCACGGCAGAGCCCGACGCCGACGTCAATCTTCAGCGCTTCGTCTGGGATGGCGCCGGCGGCACGATGGCGCGCAGCCAGACCGCCGGCAATGCCCTGATCCGCGTGGACAATGTCGACATGGAATTCGGCTCCAACCAGATCACCACGGCCATTTCCAATGTCCAGATCAACATCAACAAGGCCGCGCCGGGCACGGTGGTGACGCTGGCGACTGACCAGCCGACCAGCACCATGGGCGACCTCGTCCGCGAGTTCGTGACGGCCTATAACGAGCTGAAGGGCGCCCTGAACAACGCCACGCAGTCAAATGGCGATAGCGCCGGGCTGCTGTCCGGCGATTATGGCGTGCGCGAGATGTCGCGCCGCCTGTCCGGCCTCGTTTCGCGCGAGCTGACCGACACCGGCAACTATCGCACACTCAGTGATCTGGGCATCCGTACCGAGCGGAACGGCACGCTCTCGCTGGATAGCACGCGGCTCGATGCGGCGCTGGCCGCTGATCCGGACGCGATCACGCAGATGCTGAATCCGGCTGTGTCCACGCCCACCCAGCCGGGCATCGCCGGTGCGCTCAAGGAAATCACCGACTATGTGAATGGCACCGACGGTCCGATCGCCAGTTCGACCGCCATCTACGAGAAGCAGAAGGCCGCGCTGGAGCGCGAGCTGGAAAAACTCGGGGAACAGCGCGGCAACTACAGCGAACAGCTGACATCCACCTACGCGAAGATGCAGACGCGCCTGATGCAATTCCAGGCAACGCAATCCTATCTCGAGCAGCAGATCAAGATCTGGAGCCAGAGCAACGATTGATCGTCCGCCTCCGCACCACGACGACAAAGATAGGGATAAGGGAAAAGCACGATGTACATGGGTTCGCATCCAATGAAGCCGATGAGGGCGCTCCGCCATTATGCAGCCGTCGACACCGGCAGCCGGGTGGAAGGCGCCACGCCCCATCAGTTGGTGCGCATCCTGTTCGATGAGCTGGTCCTTGCGCTCGATACTGCCGCCCTGGCGCTGAAGAATGGGGATCGGCACAAATGTCTCGACCGGCAGACGCGGGCACTCGCCATCCTCCACGCGCTGGAGACGAGCCTCGATTTCGAGCAGGGCGGTGAGATCGCCATCAGCCTTGCCACCATCTACAGAGAGGCACGCCGCCGCACCTTGCAGGCGACCGCCGCCAACGATCCCAGCCAGATGGAAAGCGCGCGCGGCTTCATCGCCGAGATTGCAGACGCCTGGAAGCAGATCGGCTGAGCGAAGCGACAGGGACGGGTACAAAGGTAACATAACCGCTCTGCTCGTCCCGTTTTGCAGCGTTCGTCGCAAAGCCTGGTACCCGAAGCCGGCGCCGGTTCGTTTTCTCGACATGCCCATACCGGGCAACAAGAGAGGATGGACCATGGCAAATCAGAACCAGCAGAACGATCAGCAGCAGCCCGGCCAGGGCGGCCAGCAGGATCAATCCAACAGCGACAAGTCTGGACGCCAGCAGGGCGGCCAGAACGACAAGAGCGGTCAGGATGACACCCGGCGCCAGGATCAGCGCTGATCGAAATGCAAAATGGCCGCCGGGAAACCGGCGGCCTTTGTTCACTAGAGTCCCAGGAACGTCGCTCTTCCGTTTTCTGCGTGCTCAGATGACCCCGAGCGCATCCATTGCCTCAGCAACCCTGACGAATCCCGCAACGTTGGCGCCTAGAACATAGTCTGACGGTGCGCCGTATTCTTCTGCCGTTTCCGCGCATCGGTCATGGATATCGTTCATGATCATCGCGAGGCGACTCTCCGTTTTCTCGAACGACCAACTGTCACGGGATGCGTTCTGCTGCATCTCCAGGGCGGACGTGGCTACGCCGCCAGCGTTTGCCGCCTTGCCCGGTGCGAACAAAACGCCCGCTTCCTGGAAAAGGCGCACGGCGTCAGGTGTGGATGGCATGTTTGCGCCTTCGCCCACTGCGATGACGCCGTTCTTGATGAGTGTTTTGGCGTCGTTGCCGGTCAGCTCGTTCTGGGTCGCAGAAGGCATGGCGACTGCGCACGGCACATCCCAGATGGACCCGCCTTCGACATAGTGGCTCTTCCCGCCTTTCAGGCGCACATATTCACTAATGCGCTCCCGTCGTACTTCCTTGATTTCCTTGACCAGCTCGAGGTCGATCCCGTCTTCGTCGACCACATAGCCGTTGGAATCAGAACATGCTGCGATGATGCCGCCGAACTCGATGACCTTCTCCATGGTGTAGATCGCCACATTGCCGGATCCGGAAACGCTGACGCGCCTGCCATCGAAGCTCAGTTTTCGCGTCTCCAGCATACGCTCGACGAAATAGGTCGCTCCATAGCCGGTTGCTTCGGTCCGGGCGCGCGAGCCGCCGTGGAACAGTGCTTTGCCGGTCAGCACGCCGGCCTCATAACGGTTGGTGAGGCGCTTGTACTGACCGAACATGTAACCGACTTCACGCCCGCCGACGCCGATGTCTCCTGCGGGAACGTCGGTATACTCGCCCAGATGTCGGAACAGCTCTGTCATGAAGGATTGGCAAAAGCGCATGATCTCGCCTGACGAACGGCCGCGCGGATTGAAGTCCGATCCACCCTTTCCGCCGCCGATCGGCATACCGGTCAAGGCGTTCTTGAAGGTCTGCTCGAAGCCAAGAAACTTGATGATGCCGATATTGACGGAAGGGTGGAAACGGATCCCGCCCTTGTACGGTCCCAGCGCTGAATTGAATTGGACCCGGAAGCCACGGTTGATCTGGACGTTGCCGTTGTCATCCACCCAGGGCACGCGGAAGATGATCTGTCGCTCGGGCTCGCAGAGGCGCTCGATCAGTGCATTATCAAGATAATGCGGGCGTTTTGCGACCACGCGACCCAGACTCTCCAGGACCTCTGTGACAGCCTGATGGAATTCGAGCTCTCCGGCGTTACGGTGGACCACATCATGGAGGATCGGGCGAAGCTTCTCGTCAATTCTCAACAATTTGATGCTCTTTCTGTTTGGAACCCGGTGCGGCAACGGCTCTGGGGGAGCTCTGCTCGCTGTAGGGTCGCCGCTGACCTGCACACGCGGTGATGGAATTGGGGCACCCAACGTCTCGGGGGAGGAACCCGGATGTCGAGCGCTGCGGTTCAGCATGATTGTGCGCGTCAGAGACTTCGGTACCTAAGACCGAGTGCGTCGCAGCGACTGCGACATACTCGCTTCCAAGGCGTACTCCGGCGATGAGGCTGATGCGGACGAGGGGCCCAACGACTCGTTCGTGAGGACCATGCCCCGAGTCCGAGGCATGCTGCACTCGTACTCGGGGCTAGATGCCCGCGAGAAGCTGCCCCGCATGATGGCGGAACGAAAATTGGCAAATGCATGACCGCATCTCGAACTCATGCTTTCGATGTGTAGAGAAGTCAACACCATCCACCCCGAACACCAGGGAAGAGGGAGCCGTCGCTGCTGGATCGTCGGTGCGCCCCGCCGGATTGATCAGTTTTCTGACTGACCCAATTCCACCCGTGCTGCGGATGTTCTAAGCCGAGCGCATGAGCATCCCTCTCGATCCTGCCGCCGACACGCCCGCCATCCCGGAAACCCTCGACGAGAGCTGGCGCGTCGCACTGGCTGATGCGTTCGCGGCGCCCTCCATGGCCAAGCTCAAGCGCTTCCTCATAGAGCGCAAAGCCGACGGCGCCCGTATCTTTCCGCGCGGCGCTGACTGGTTCAATGCCTTGGCGCTCACGCCGCTGCCTGCCGTGCGCGCGGTGATTCTCGGGCAGGACCCTTATCACGGGCCGGGGCAGGCGCATGGTCTGTGCTTCTCAGTGAAGCCGGGCGTTCCCCCGCCGCCGAGCCTCGTCAACATCTTCAAGGAACTGCGCTCGGACGTCGGCTTTCCGCCGCCCGGTCACGGCCATCTCGTTCACTGGGCGCAGCAGGGCGTGCTGCTGCTCAACAGCGTGCTGACCGTCGAGATGGGCAAGGCCGGCGCCCATGCCAATCAAGGGTGGGAACGGTTCACCGACGCGGTGATCGCAAAGGTCGCCGCGCAGGAGGCGCCGGTCGCCTTCCTGCTCTGGGGTGCCTATGCGCAGAAGAAAGCGGCATTCGTGCAGGATGTCAGCGCCGGGGGCCGCCATCTTGTGCTGCGTGCGCCGCATCCCTCGCCGCTCTCGGCCTATAATGGGTTCTTTGGCTGCCGGCACTTCTCCCGCGCCAATGAATTTCTCGAGGCCCAGGGTCGCGGCACCATCGACTGGAGCCTGCCGCAAGAACCCGCCGCCTGAGCGCTCAGCCGCTCTTCCCGCCGCCGCCGAAATGGGGCAGGGATTTCCGACACATCCTGATTCGGAGCTTCCCCTCATGGCATCCGGCCTCGCTGCCCTGCTCGACGACGTTGCCGCCATTGCCCGTATCGCCGCCGCATCTGTGGACGATGTGTCCGCCGCCGCCGGCAAGGCGAGCATGAAGGCGGCGGGCGTGGTGGTCGACGATGCCGCCGTCACGCCGACCTACGTCACCGGTTTCTCCCCCAAGCGCGAGCTGCCGATGATCTGGCGGATCGCTATGGGGTCGCTGCGCAACAAGCTCATCATCCTGCTCCCGCTCGCCCTGCTGCTCAGCGCCTTCCTGCCCGCCGCCATCACCCCGCTGCTGATGATCGGCGGCGCGTTCCTCGCCTTCGAGGGTGCCGAGAAGATCCTTGAGTTTCTCGGCGGCGGCCATGGCCATGACGAGGACGTGCTCCCCGTCGATGGTGACCCTGCCACGCTGGAGAAGGAGAAAGTCTCCGGCGCAATCCGCACCGATCTCATCCTCTCCGCCGAAATCATGGCCATCGCGCTGGCGGATGTCGCCAGCCGCCCGATCCTCACCCAGGCCGCCGTGCTGATCGTGGTAGGGCTGCTCGTGACGGTCGCTGTCTACGGCGTCGTCGCGCTGATCGTGAAGCTCGATGACATCGGCCTGCACCTTGCCGCCAAGCCCAGTGCGCTGGCCCAGCGCAGCGGGCGCGCGCTCGTGCACATGATGCCGGGGGTGCTTGGCCTGCTCGAAACGATCGGCATGATCGCGATGCTGTGGGTTGGCGGCGGCATCATTCTGCACGGGCTGGAGGGCACACCGCTCGCAGTGCTGCCCCATACTCAGCATGCGATTGCGGAAGCAATCAGCCACGCGCCAGCGATCATGTGGATCGTCAACGCCGTGCTGGCCGCCATCTTCGGCTTTATCATTGGTGCGGTGATTGCGGTCGTCGTCCACCTCGTCCAGCGGATGCGTGGCGCCCACTAAAGCCGGGGATAGCCTCAGCGCTCCGGCAAACAGCCAAAGCCCTCGTGGAGCCGTGCCGAACGCGTGGCGAGCAGCGGCACCTTCGCCGTGAGACGCCGGCTTTCCGGCGCATCCTCATAGCGCACCAGCGCCATCCAGGGCACGCCCGCCAGATCGCTCTGGCAGCTTTCCAGCGTGCGATTCTCGATGTAGCGGCATGAGCAGCCGAGGCGCGCGGCCAGCCCTGCGGCCTGCTGCGCTTCCCGCTCCCATCCGGGCCAGCTCACCGCCGCCCAGAACGCAAGCAGCGCCACCGGCACGAGCGCCAGCCAGCGGGAGGCCCGCCGCATCATGGCTTTGCGCGCGCCGCCCGCGACACCCCCCTGCATCTGAATATCCCCTTTCATCGCGCTGCGTGATAGGGCCGTGCGCGATGAAGATCAAAAGCCTTTCCCGCTGGCTGTGCGTCACCGCCGCCAGCCTGATGCTCGCCGGGGCAGGTGCGTCGCAGGACGTGCCCGCCAGCCGCTACGCCGTGCTGAAGGATAGCGCCGGCCTGTCCGCCCTCGCCCTGCGCGATGCCATCGATCCGCTGTTCGATCCCGGCGAGGGGCCGGACGTGGGCGAAACGCGCGCCCTCATCGTCATGCGCGGCGGCGAGATCGTCGCCGAGCGATATGGCGACGGATTTTCGCCGGAGAGCCGCTTCCTCAGCTGGTCGATCGCGCGCACCGTGACAGGTCTGATTGCGGGGATGATGGTCTCGGACGGATTGCTGGCGCTGGACGATCCCGCCCCCGTGTCCGCCTGGCGCCAGACCGGCGATCCCCGCGCCGCGATCACGCTGCGCCAGCTGCTCCAGATGAGCAGCGGTTTGCAGCACCGCGAGGACTGGCAGCCCGGTGCCTCCAGCGACACGCTGGCGATGCTGACGGGCGAGGGCGCTGCGGATCAGGCAGCCTTCGCCGCCGCCAAGCCGCTGGTGCAGTCTCCCGGCGAAACCTTCGCGCCGAGCGCGGGCAGCAGCATGATCCTCGCCGGAATCATGACCGATCGGCTGACCGGCAGCAGTGACCCCGCCGCGCGCCGGGCCGCCATGGCGCGGTTCCTTGCCGCGCGGTTCGCCGGTCCGCTCGGCCTGCGCGATTTTGTGCCCGAATACGATGCGAGCGGCACGCTGCAAGGCGCCATGATGATGCACATGACCGCGCGCGATTATGCGACGGTGGGCGAGTTCATCCGCCAGCGCGGCCATGTAAACGGGCGCCAGCTCATTGCCGATCCCTGGTTCGATTTCATGACTGCACCCTCTCCCGCCAACCCGGCCTTCGGCGGCCATCTCTGGCTCAACCGTGGCGGCGACCCCTCAATGCTTTTTCCCGGACAGGCCAGTCCCGGCGTCATGGCGGCGGTGGGCGAACGAGGCCAGTTCGTCCTGGTCTCGCCTGAACAGAAGCTGGTGATCGTCCGCCTCGGCATCACCCGCGAAGAAGACATGGACGCGCTGCGCGAAGCGATGGCGCGATTGGTCCGGCGATTTTCGTGAGCGTGTGCGGAGAGCTTCGAATGTCCGCTGTGCGCCGGCGCGCGGTCCGATAGCGGACGGTCAGGACACGACGACTGTACGGACGTTTCATTACTCGTCACCCTGAACTTGTTTCAGGGTCCATCTCCCGATCGGGCTCAGGGTTTCCGGGCACGATGGATGCTGAAACAAGTTCAGCATGACAAAGTGGGGATGACAGCCCCCCACGACAAACTTGTCGAAATCGGCCATTCCCGACACGAAGACAGAGTTGCCATTGCCCAACCACCCGTTCACCCTGAGCTTGTCGAAGGGCTGCCCTTCTTCTGCCTATGCTTCAAAGGCGAAGGACGGGGCTTCGACGAGCTCAGCCCGAACGGAATAAGTATGAGAACAACCGCTTCCCATGACAAACTTGCCATTCGCCGGTCGTTCACCGGCGCGCAAAAGCGAGCGTGGCAGATATCCCGTCTTTGGCAATAAAAGCAGCCTGTCCGGACGCGACAACATTGCGGACACAGAACAACCATCTAATACAGCGCAATGATTCGAATAATGACCAAGGTGTCTGCGCAAGCTTTCGCCGCGGTTTGCGGCCTAATCTATTTGACAGCTTGCTCCTCACGATCGACGCAAAATGAGGGTGCATCAGCAGAACATAAATCTGTCGTCCTTAGCATCACCGAACTCACAGGCGGGGCAATCAGTGGCACTGCCCGATGTAAGGACGATGCGGGCAGGGTGCTCATGCGGGACGAATGCGTGCCTTCAGAAAGAGCTTTGACAGATGCGGTCCTTGCCTGCGGCCCCTCGATAGCCACGATTGATCTCTCATGGTCTCACACAAAATACGTGGCATTTCCCACCAACTGGCGACCAGACAACCCATCGAGTCTGGAAGTTGTGCGGTGTGTGCAAAGCAAAGTGGGATTTTCTTTTTCTGCTATGATCAGCGACGGACCAAGGCCCGGCGAGTTTCCAGAAGGCGACCGTACGGCATTCCTGAGCCTTCATGCTCCACGGCCATGAACGTCCGCTAGCCACACCTCTGCGGTCATCTGGGGGGCGTGGGGCCGCCGCGAAATCCGACATCCTCTCAATTTCGGCCTTGCCAACGCAAACCTACGAAACCCCTCGCCCTCAAAGCAGAAACTGCCCTTCGATCACCGTGCGGCATCGCCCGGTCAGAATCGCCCGCTCGCCCGCGCGTTCGCAGTCAATATATCCACCCCGCGCACTCGCCTGATAGGCCGTGAAGCGGTCGCGCCCCAGCCGTTCGCTCCAATAGGGTGTGAGCAGGCAGTGGGCCGAGCCGGTCACCGGGTCTTCGTCGATCCCCGCCCCCGGCGCGAAGGCGCGGCTGACCACGTCCGTCTCGCGGCCCGACGCGGTGGCAATGATCAGGAGATTGCCGAGCTTGCCGAGCGCGGGAAAGTCAGGCCGCAGGGCGCGCACCTGCGCTTCGTCCGCATAGACGAGCAGGCGATAGCCGCCGTCGCGCGCGCGCATCTCCGTCGGCGCGGGGCCACCGAGCAGAGTCGCGATCTCAGGCAGATCAGCCGGGTCCATGGTCCAGGCGGGCAGATCGAGCCGGTAGGCATCGGCCCCCATGCCGACCGCGCGGCTGACCACCAGATCCCCGGCCTGTCGTGTACGGAAGCGGATGCTCTGCCGCTCTGCGCCCATCAACGCATGGCCGCTCGCCAGCGTGGCATGGCCGCACAGGGCAACTTCCACGGCGGGCGTGAACCAGCGCAGCTCGTAGTCCGCGCCTGCACCGGACGGCAGCGGCACGTTGAAGGCCGTCTCGGCCAGATTATTCTCCTGCGCGATCGCCTGCAGCACATCGTCGCCCAGCCATTGGTCGAGCGGCATGACGGCCGCCGGATTGCCGGTAAACGGCGCATGCGCAAAGGCATCGATCTGAACGAACGGAAGCCTTGTTGACCGCTGGGTCATGGCGCGGGCGTGTCCTTCGTCTTGCCCGTCGCCAGCGCTTCATCGGCCAGCACGATGCGCGCTTCCTGCTGGGCGAGCGTGTCGCCGCCTTCGGGCTGGTCGGCGGGATCGGGATGAATGATCAGCTCCAGGCCAGGGAAATGCGCGTTCAGGTCGCGGGTGATGTCCTCCATGACGTCATGCGCCTCCTTGAGGGGCAGCTGCGGATCGAGCCAGATGTGGAACTGGGCGATGTCGCGTGATCCGCTCGTCCGCGTCCTCAGATCATGGATTCCCTGCAGCGCGGGGTGGCGCTCGGCAATATCCAGAAAGCGCTGGCGCTTCTCCAGCGGCCATTCCTTGTCCATCAGCTGGTTGATGGCGGTCATGGCGGTGCGCCACGCATTGATGCCGAGCCACAGGCCGATCGCCAGGCCGAAGAGCGCATCCGCGCCCCGCAGACGCAGCACTGCTTCCAGCACCAGCGCGAGGATCACCGATCCGTTGAGCAACAGATCGCCGCGATAATGCAGGCTGTCCGCGCTGATCGCCACCGATCCGGTCGCTCGGATCGCCCGGGCCTGATAGCTCACCAGCGCGATCGTGAGGACGATGGCGAGGATTGAGACACCGACGCCATATTCGATGTCCACCGGCGCACCTGCGCTGCCGAACCGCTCGATCGAACGTACGATAATGAGCACCGCCGCCACACTGATCAGCGAAACCTGGAACAGGGCGGCGAGCGCCTCAGCTTTGCCGTGTCCGAAGCGGTGATCGTAATCTGCCGGACGCGCGGCGAGGCGAACGGCGAACAGCGTCACGAGGCTCGCCACGAGGTCGAGTCCGGTGTCGGCGAGCGAGCCGAGCAGCGCGATGGATTCGGTGCGCAGGACAGCCCAGCTCTTGGCCGTGGCGAGAATGATGGCGACGGCGACACTGGCGAGCGCCGCCTTGCGATTGACCGCGCCGACCACGGCGAGCTGGTCGTCCCGCATGGATGGCATGGTATCGCTCATCGGCCACTCACGGGTAGAGCATCTGCGTTGTCCAGCCGCCCGCGCCAGTCGCCTCGTAGCGGCGGCGCTCATGCAGACGGAAGGCGCGGTCGAGCCAGAACTCCATGGCGCGTGGCACGAGGCGGAAGCCGGACCAGTGCGGAGGGCGCTGCACATCCGTCCCGGCAAAGCGCGCTTCGACGGCCTTGATGCGATCCTCAAAGGTTTCGCGGGCATCCAGCGGCCGCGACTGATCCGAGGCCCAGGCCCCGATCTGCGAGACGCGGGGACGCGAGGCAAAATAGGCGTCCGCCGTGGCCGCATCGACCTGGACGACAGGACCCTCGATGCGGATCTGCCGCCGCAGCGATTTCCAGTGGAAGAGCAGCGCCGCCTCCGGACTGGCCAGCAATTCGCCAGCCTTGCGGCTCTCGAAATTGGTGTAGAAAGTGAAGCCTTCCGGCCCATGTCCTTTGAGCAGCACCATCCGCGATGACGGGCGGCCCTGAGCGTCCACCGTTGCGAGGGCCATGGCCTCGGGATCATTGGGCTCGCTCGCACGAGCATCGGCCAACCACTGCGAGAAAAGGGCGAAGGGATCGTCCGTGAGCGTGGTCGGTTCGGGCATGGGTGTGGTCTGCGTCGTCATGGGCTTTCCCTAGCCTGTGCGGTGCTGCGTGGGAACTCTCCTGTACCGCTCACTCGTTCATTCATGTAGGGGCAAGGCACGGCTCCCTAGGGTTTCCGCGCCGATGCCGGACCAGTGGGGTGGGATGGCGCGGGACATTCCTGCGCAAGAGGACCACCATGTATTTTTCCCCGTCCATCCGGCTTGTCGCCATCTTTGCCTTGCTCGGGGCCGCTACACCGAGCCTTGCCCAGTGGGATCGCGGCCAGCGTGGCTGGGGCGGTTCCCGTTTCGATTCGCCGCGCGCGCCGCTTTCGAGCAGCAGCCGCGACCCACGCGAAGGTCAGGTGGATGCGGCGCAGTTCATGGCCGATGGCGTTGCCGACCGACTCGGTGACGGCCCGGTCGAAATATCCACTCTAACTGGTGCCATTGATGATGTCGGCGAGGCGGCGCCTTTCGAAGCGGCGGTTATCGATCAGCTTGTAAAGGCAGGCTACGATACGATCACGGCCCCGTCCGCGGACGGCGGGCAGATCACCGAACTGCGTATTCGCCGCGAGGTGCTCGTGCCCGAGGAAACGAAGCGCAAGCCGGTCAGCGGCGAGATGACGGTCGGCACCGGCACGCACGGCTCGATGGTGGGTATGGCGCTGGCGGTGGATCTTTCCAAGCCGCTCAAGGCCTTGGTGTCCACTCGGATGGAAGCGCGCATCCTCGACAAGGCCACCGGCGCACCCTTGTGGGAAGGCCGCGCCGAGATCGCGACACGCGAGGGCGATTCGCGCTGGACCGATCAGGCAATCGCCACCCGGCTCGCCGAAGCGCTGTTCGAGCGCTTCCCGCATGGCCCCGCACGCGTCGCCGCGCGTTAAGGCCCGATGCATCCCCACTTGCGGGCAGCGGCCGTAATCGCCAGATGAATGCCATGAGGCATAACATCTTCGCGAAATTGTGGGTGGAACGACATGGCTGATCCCTATTCGCTGCTGGGCATTCCCCGCGGTGCGGACGAGGCGGCGATCAAATCCGCCTACCGCAAACTTGCCAAGGAACTTCACCCCGACCGAAACAAGGACAACCCCAAAGCCGCCGAGAAATTCTCGGAGGTCACGCGCGCTTATGATCTCTTGTCCGACAAGGATAAGCGCGCGCGGTTCGACCGGGGTGAGATCGATGCCGAAGGCAACCCGACACATCCCTTCGGCTTCGGCGGGCATGGTGGCGGGCGCAGCCATGGCGGCCCTGGTGCCGAAGGCTTTGAATTCGCCAGCGGCGGCGCGGACTTCTCGGACATTTTCGAGGGATTGTTCAGCGGCGGACGCGGTCGGCCCGGGAGTGGCTTCGGCGGTTTTGGCGGACGCAGCGCGCCGCCCCCACAGCGCGGCGCCAATATGGCCTACCGCCTGTCGGTTCCGTTCGTGGACGCAGCCACGCTGGCGCCGCAGCGGATCACGCTGGCGGATGGCAAGACGATTGATCTGAAGCTGCCCCCCGGAGTGGAAAGCGGCACCCAGATGAAGCTCGGCGGCAAGGGACAGCCGGGTCCGGCCGGCCCGGGTGATGCCATTGTCACTATCGAGGTCGGCGATCACCCTTTCTACAAGCGGGATGACGACAATGTGCGGCTGGACCTACCGATCAGCCTAAACGAGGCGGTTGTGGGTGCGCGCGTGAAAGTGCCGACCGTCGATGGCCCGGTGATGCTGGCTGTACCGGCCGGCGCGCATTCCGGGCAGACGCTGCGTCTCAAGGGCAAGGGTTTCCATCGCAAGAGCGGCGGGCGCGGCGACCAGCTGGTGACGCTGATGATCGACGTGCCCGGCCATGATGCGGCGCTCAAGGCCTTTGTAGAGGGTTGGAGTGATAGCCGCCCGCTGCGCGCGCATCTGGGCGTCTGAAAGCCATCGGGCCGGCAGAGCGCGCCACGTCGGCGATTCCAACCCGCGCTAAATTGCTTTAGAGCCTTCAGGTGATGTCCGGCCCCTCCCCGCAATCGCCCGAGGCGCGGCGCCGCCGGCTAAAGGATCGGCGGGAGCGCCTGCGCGCGGAGATTGAGCGCAGCCGTTGGGCGAGCCGGGCTTGGAGCGTGATCAAGCGCGTTGCGGTTGGCGTGTATAGCGACGGCTTCATCCACGCCGGCAATCTCGCTTATCTGACTCTTGTCGCCGTGTTCCCCTTCTTCATTCTCGCTGCCGCCATGGCGCAGATCCTCGGGCGCACCAGAGCCGGGCTGGAGACGGTCAACGGCTTTCTGCTTACGGTGCCGCCAAGCGTCGCCGAGGTCCTGCGGCCCGCCATCACAGACGTGCTGGAAGCGAGAACGGGGCCATTGCTCTGGTTCGGCGCGATCATCGGCCTCTGGACTGTCGGCAGCCTCATCGAGACGATCCGCGACATCCTTCGCCGGGCTTATGGCACGCGCTCGACATCGCCCTTCTGGCATTACCGGTTGCGCGCGATGGGTATCATCGTGCTCAGCGTCTTTGGCGCATTGCTTGCACTCTCCCTGCAGGTCTTGCTGGTCGCGGCCGAGACGCTGGTGGAGCAGCTGTTGCCGGGTAGCGACGCGGCCTTTGCCATTCTGACCGCAAGTCGCCTCGTGCCGGCAGCTATGCTTTATCTCGCACTTTACTTCATTTTTGCGGCGCTGACGCCCAGCCGTTATCGCGCGAAACGGTTCCCGAAATGGCCCGGCGCCGCGTTCACCGCGAGCTGGTGGTACGGCACTTCGTTGTTGCTGCCGCTCTTCCTTTCGAACATTGGCAGCTACAGCCTCACCTACGGCGGGCTGGCCGGCGCGATGATCACCCTCATTTTTTTCTTCATCATTGGGCTTGGCGTGGTAATTGGCGCCGAACTCAACGCCGCGCTGGCGGACTTCCCGGACGGGGAAGAACCGGCGGAAGAGACGGAGGATCCACTATAATGACAGGCCTCATGGCCGGCAAACGCGGCCTCATCATGGGGTTGGCCAACGACAAGTCGCTGGCCTGGGGCATTGCCAAGGCACTTCATGCGCAGGGCGCGCAGATGGCATTCTCCTATCTCGGAGAAGCCTTGGAACGGCGCGTGCGCCCACTCGCTGCGGAAGTCGGGTCCGATTTCCTGCTCTCCTGCGACGTTTCGGACATGGCGTCGGTCGACGCCTGCTTCGAGGGTCTCGCTGAACGCTGGCCGACCATCGACTTTCTCGTCCACGCCATCGGCTTCTCGGACAAGAATGAGCTGCGCGGCGGCTATGTCGATACCAGCCTCGAGAACTTCCTGCTGACGATGAATGTCTCGGCATATAGTCTCGTGGCCGTCACCAAGCGGGCCGTGCCGATGATGAGCGCCGGTGGCTCAATCCTCACGCTCACTTATTATGGCGCGGAGAAGGTGATCCCGCACTATAACGTCATGGGCGTGGCAAAGGCCGCGCTGGAGACGAGCGTCAAATATCTCGCCATGGACCTGGGGCCGCAGAACATCCGCGTGAACGCGGTGTCCGCAGGGCCGATCAAGACTCTGGCGGCATCCGGCATTGGCGACTTCCGTTACATCCTCAAGTGGAACGAGCTGAACTCGCCGTTGCGGCGCAACGTGACGATTGAAGACGTTGGTGGGGCCGGGCTCTATCTGCTGTCCGATCTCGCCTCCGGCGTGACGGGTGAGATCCACCATGTCGATGCCGGCTACAATGTCATCGGCATGAAGGCAGAGGACGCACCGGACATCGCGCTGGACAAGGGATGACCGCGCGGGCACCCGTCAGCGCTAAGTTGCCAATCCGGTTCGGCAGGAACGCATGAGCTTCAACACCTTCGGGCGGGTCTTCCGCTTCACCAGCTGGGGCGAGAGCCATGGGCCGGCCATCGGGGCGGTGGTGGACGGCTGCCCGCCCGGCATTGCCCTGACCGAATCCGACATCCAGCCCTGGCTGGACAAGCGCCGTCCCGGCACCTCGCGCTTCACCACCCAGCGGCAGGAGCCCGATCAGGTCCGCATCCTGTCCGGCGTGTTCGAGGGGAAGACGACCGGCACGCCGATCAGCCTGATGATCGAGAATGTGGACCAGCGCTCGAAGGATTATTCCGAGGTCGCGCAGGCCTATCGGCCGGGTCACGCCGATTATGCTTATGATGCCAAATATGGCTTGCGCGATTATCGCGGCGGCGGGCGATCCTCAGCGCGGGAGACGGCGAGCCGGGTGGCGGCCGGTGCGGTCGCACGGCTGGTCATCCCGCAGGTCGAAATCATCGCCTATGTCAGCGAGATCGGTGGCGACGCCATCGATCCTGCGGCGTTCGACGCGAGCGAGATCGGCAACAATCCCTTTTTCTGCCCCGATCCTGCAGCAGCCGCGCGCTGGGAGGCGCTGGTCGATGCCGCGCGCAAGGATGGCTCCTCGCTAGGCGCCGTGGTGGAATGCGTCGCGACGGACGTGCCGGCGGGCTGGGGCGCACCGCTCTATGCCAAGCTGGACAGCGAGCTTGCCGCCGCGATGATGAGTATCAATGCCGTGAAGGGGGTCGAGATCGGCGACGGTTTCGCCGCCGCCCGCCTGCGCGGCGAGGACAATGCTGACCCCATGCGGCCGGGAAATGACGGGCGCCCCGTCTTCCTCGCCAATCATGCCGGCGGCATCGCAGGCGGGATCGCGACCGGCCAGCCAATCCGCCTGCGCGTGGCGTTCAAGCCGACCAGCTCGATCCTGATCCCACAGGAAACAGTGACGCGCGAGGGCGCGGCGGCGGACATTCGCACCAAGGGGCGGCATGATCCGTGTGTAGGCATTCGGGGCGTGCCGGTTGTGGAGGCGATGATGGCGCTGGTTCTGGCCGATCAGGCGCTGCTCCACCGGGCGCAATGCGGCTGAGCGCCGCCTTCGCGCTGCTCGCAATCGCGGGTTTGGCGGCCTGTGAACGTGCTCCTGATGTAACGCCGAACGAAGCCAGTGCCGCGAACGCGGTGGGCCCCGCCGTCCAGAACAGTGCCGGCAACGCTGACAATGTCAGTACCGCTCCGGACCCCCTGATGGACCGGCTGGGGCCGATCCGCGTCGGCGCAACCATTGCGGACCTGACCGGCGAGGGCCTGGCTGTGGCCAGCCGCGACGAGCCGGTGCCCGGATCGACCTGTTCCTACGCCCGCTTCCAGGGTCTGGACGGCGTCGCCGTCATGCTGGACGGCGAACGGGTGGTACGCATCGATGTGAAGGGCCAGCAGCATGAAGGCCCGCATGGGCTGCGCGTGGGCCAGAGCGAGGCCGATGCCATCGCCCGGCTCGATGATCCGCACGTGCAGCCGCATCCTTATACCGGGCCGGAGGGGCATTATCTGGTCATGCATGACGAGGGTGCGCCATTCGGCCTGATCTCCGAGACGGACGGCAAGACCGTGCAGAGCTGGCGCATTGGCCAGTGGGAGCAGGTGCAGTGGATCGAGAGCTGCTTCTGATGCGCCGCGCAACCCATCATGGCTGATCTGCGTCAGGCCAGCACCGTGCTGCGCATCGCCACGCCGGGGCAGGCGCTGGTGGAGATCACCCGCGACATTGCCCGCTGGGTGGCCGATCAGGGCATGGACGAAGGACTGCTGACCGTCTTCTGCCGCCATACCTCCGCCTCGCTCACCATTCAGGAAAATGCCGCTCCCGCCGTGCAGCGCGATCTGCTCGACTGGCTGGCCCGCATGGCACCTGAAGACCATCGTTACGCACATGACGATGAAGGGCCGGACGACATGCCCGCCCACATCCGCGCGATGCTCACGGGCGTTTCCCTCACCGTACCGCTGATCGGCGGGCGGCTTGCGCTCGGCACATGGCAGGGGATCTATCTGGTGGAGCATCGTCGCGCAGCCCACCGGCGGGACGTCGCGTTACATATTCTGGGAGCCTGAGCGGCGCTTTGCGCATTTGCGAAGCGTCGTGGGCGCTGTTAGCCTGACCCCGCGATGCAACAGGGGGACCAAGCATGACCGAAACGGGCGCGGGCGAAGACCGCAAGGAGAGCCGCCTGCAATACTGGATGGTCGGCGGTTTCCTGGCGGGGCTGGTGCTCGGCCTGATCGTTCACAGCATCGCGGCAGACGCGCGCTGGGTGGCCATCGTCACGACATACATCACGCAGCCGATTGGCCAGATTTTCCTGCGCCTGCTGTTCATGCTGGTGATCCCCCTGCTCGTCTCCGCGCTGATCGTTGGCGTGGCGGAAATGGGCGAAGCGCGGCATCTCAAATCCATTGGCCTGCGCACGCTGGTCTACACCGTGATCGTCTCGTCCATTGCCGTCGCGGTCAGTCTGCTGGTCGTCAATCTGCTCCAGCCCGGTGCCGGCATCGACCCTGCCCTGGCGCAAAGCATGATTGCGCAGTCCTCTGCAGGTGTGGCCTCTATCGTTGACCAGGCCGGCACGTCGCCGACGGGCCTGGATGCGCTGCTTGCGATTGTGCCGACCAATTTCGTGGCGGCGATGAGTGGCAACGACATTCTGGCGGTGATGTTCTTCGCGTTGTTCTTCGGCATCGGCTTCCTGCTGGTCGATCCGGCCAAGACCGAAACGCTGCGTCGCGGGTTCGAAGGCGTGTTCGAGGTGTCGATGCGGCTCATCGGCCTGGTCATCAAGCTCGCGCCGATCGCCATCTTCTGCTTCATGTTCAATCTCGCGGCGCTGTTCGGCTGGGAGCTGATCGGGCGCCTTTCTGCCTTCGTGTTCGTCGTGCTGCTGGCACTGGCGATCCAGATGTTCGGCGTGTTCCCACTGATCCTCCGCTTCATTGCCGGCAAGAACCCGATCGCCTTCTTCCGCGAGACGCAGGAAGCCAGCGTCATGGCTTTCGCGACCGCCTCGTCCAATGCCACGCTGCCGACATCGCTGCGGGTTGCAGAGAATAACCTCAAGCTGCCCCGCCCGATTGCGCGCTTCGTCCTCACCATCGGCGCCACCGCCAACCAGAACGGCACTGCCATGTTCGAGGGCGTGACCGTGCTGTTCCTCGCGCAGTTCTTCGGGGTGGACCTCACACTGGGCCAGCAGTTCGTCGTGATGCTTATCTGCATTTTGGGCGGCATCGGCACGGCGGGCGTTCCGGCCGGATCGCTACCGGTGATCGCGCTGATCCTCGGCACTGTCGGGGTGCCCCCGGCGGGGATCGGGCTTGTGCTCGGGGTCGATCGCTTCCTCGACATGTGTCGCACGACTCTCAATGTCGTCGGCGATCTCGTCTGTGCGCAAGTCATCTCCAGCATCACCTCCAAGGACGAGCAGGAGCAGGCAGCCGGAACGCCGGTTCTCTGAACCCGTGGAACCGCACGCCATACAATCGATCGTTGACGAGATCAGCGCCTCCATGGCTGCGGAGCAGGACCGCGGCACCGTGGCGCGTTACATTCCCGGGCTCGCCAGCATCTCCCCCGATCAGTTCGGCATGGCGGTGGTCGGTGCCGATGGCAGCCTCGCGACCGGTGGCGATGCGAAGACCAGTTTCTCGATCCAGTCGATCTCCAAGGTGTTCGCGCTCACCATGGCGCTGGGCAAGGTGGGCGACCAGCTCTGGAGCCGGGTCGGGCGCGAACCATCCGGCAATGCCTTCAATTCCATCGTCCAGCTGGAAGCCGAGCATGGCATCCCGCGCAACCCTTTCATCAATGCAGGCGCGCTGGTGGTGGCGGACGTCAACCTCTCCGGCCACATGCCGCGCGAGTCGATTGGCGAGCTGCTGCGCTTCGTGCGCTATCTGGCCGATGACGACAGCATCGCCATCGATGAAAGCGTGGCGCGGGGCGAAGCGGAGACCGGCTACAGGAACATCGCGCTCGCCAATTACATGCGCGCCTTCGGCAATATCCGCCATGCCGTCGAGCTGGTGACGGGCTGCTATTTCCACCAGTGCGCCATTGCGATGGACTGCGTGCAGCTCGCCCGCGCCGGGCGTTTCCTGATGCTTGATGGCCGCCAGCCGGATGGTGGCCAGGTCGTCTCGGCGCGGCGGGCGCGGCGGATCAACGCGCTGATGCTCACCTGCGGCCATTATGACGCGAGCGGCGATTTCGCCTTCCGCGTCGGCATGCCGGGCAAATCCGGCGTCGGCGGCGGCATTCTTGCCGTGGTGCCGGGCAAGGCGAGCATTGCCGTCTGGTCGCCGGGCCTCAACGAGAGCGGTAACTCCCAGCTCGGCACGCTGGCGCTGGAGCGGCTGGCGGAAGCGACCGGCTGGAGCGTATTCAGCGCGCGGACCTGAGCGGTCCGAGTCCCCTTCGCAGATCGTGCGCGTTGGTGACCGATCGGCGCACTCTGGTGACCGGATGGCGTCCATTCTGCGCACAAGAGGCATGTCACGTGTGAAGATGCGCACCGCCAACATGTTGTTTTGCAAGCATATTGATTTGGAACTTCGCAAACATCGCGCATATCGCGCATGGTGAGTGCAGCAGCGTATGCCTAAGCGTATCAGCTAAGATACTGATCTTCTGTTGTTTTTTCGACAATTCAAAGAGCCGGGACCGGCATGGTCTTGCTCGGAAAACATAGCATTTGCGCCGCTGTGTAGGACAGTCGGCGTGCGGTTCGGGACGGGGCAGTCGCCCGAACCGGTGTTGCGATCTTGCATCCACTGTTGCCGTGCGGCTCTTGGCAATCCGAGGAAGCGCGCCTAACTGGCACCCATGCCACCGGACACTCAAGACAGCGATTTGCCCACGCCGCCCGCATGGGCGACGCTGCGGCGCTTCCTGCCTTATCTCTGGCCTGCCGGAGAACCCAACCTCAAGGCGCGCATCGTGGCCGCGCTGCTGCTGGTGCTGCTGGGCAAGGCGATCATCCTCACCATGCCCTTCGCTTACAAGGGCATCATCGACAATATGGGGCCGGGAATGCAGGCCGGCGTGGCCATCGCGCTGGCGCTGGTGCTGGCTTATGCGGGCGCGCGCTTTGGCGGTGTCGTGTCGGACAATCTGCGCAATGTCGCTTTCGAGCGTGTGGGCCGCAATGCCCAGCGGCTGATGGCCGAGCAGACGCTGCGCCATCTGCATAATCTCTCGCTGCGCTTCCACCTCAACCGCAAGACCGGCGGCGTCACCAAGGTCATCGAGCGGGGCACCACGTCCATCGAGACGATGCTGCATTTCCTGCTGTTCAACATCGCGCCGACCGCGATCGAGCTGATCGCGGTGTGCATCATCTTCCAGGTCAAGTTCGGCTTCGGGTTGGTGGCGGGCACGCTGGTGATGATCGCGCTCTACACGCTGTTCACGCAAAAAGTGACCGAGTGGCGCAATGCGCTGCGCCGCGAAATGGTGGATCTCGACACCGGCGCGACCGCCCATGCCGTCGACAGCCTGCTCAACTTCGAGACGGTCAAATATTTCACGGCGGAAGACCGCGAGGCCGCCCGCTATGGCGCCGCGCAGCGCAGCTACATGAACGCTGCGACCAAGAGCAACAACAGCCTTGCCATGCTGAATATCGGCCAGGCGCTCATCACCAATGTGATGATGGGCGGTGCCATGGCGTTCACGGTCTGGGGCTGGAGCGTGGGGCGCTTTACGCCAGGCGATGTGGTGCTGGTCAATTCACTGCTGATGCAGCTCTTCCGCCCGCTCGATCTGCTCGGCATGGTCTATCGCACCATTCGGCAGGGCCTCATCGACATGGAAGCGATGTTCAAGCTGATCGACACCGAAACGGAGATCAAGGATGTGCCCGATGCACCGCCGCTCGCCGTGACGGCGGGGGACATCCGCTTCGAGAATGTCGTTTTCGGCTATGATCCGGACCGCACGATCCTCAAGGGCGTGAGCTTCCATGTGCCGGCGGGGACGACGCTGGCGGTGGTTGGCCATTCGGGCGCGGGCAAGTCCACCATCGCGCGGCTGCTCTTCCGCTTCTACGATATTCAGGGCGGGCGCATCCTGATCGACGGGCAGGACATCGCCCGCGTGCAGCAGACTTCGCTGCGCGCCGCCATCGGCATCGTGCCGCAAGACATGGTGCTGTTCAACGATACCATCGGCTACAACATCGCTTATGGCCGCGACGGCGCGACGCAGGCGGACATCGAGGCGGGCGCGCGCGGCGCAGCGATCGACCGCTTCATCGACTCGCTGCCTAAAGGTTATAACACGCGGGTGGGCGAGCGCGGCCTCAAGCTCTCCGGTGGCGAAAAGCAGCGCGTCGCCATCGCCCGCACGCTGGTGAAAGACCCGCCGATCCTGATCCTCGACGAAGCGACCAGCGCGCTCGACAGCCGCACCGAAGCGGCGATCCAGAATGTGCTCGATGACGTGGCGGCGCGCCGCACGACGATCATCGTGGCGCACCGGCTCTCCACCATCGTCCATGCGGACAGCATCATCGTGATGGATGACGGCCACGTGGTGGAGCAGGGCACCCACGCCGACTTGCTCGCGCTGGGCGGCCATTATGCGCAGATGTGGATGCGCCAGCAGGCCGAGCGGATGAACCCGGAAGCCGGGGTGGCGATGGCTGTACGCGAGACGTCGCTGGAGGACGCGGCGGAGTAGCGGGCGCAGTCACAGCCGACACCCTCTCCATCGTCACCCCGGGCTTGACCCGGGGTCCAGCTTCCTCTCCCGATACCCTGGCGGAAACACGCTCGTGCGATGCCGCGCAAGAAGGCTAGCTGGACCCCGGGTCAAGCCCGGGGTGACGGGGTGAGGAGTCTCAAAGCTCCTGCCTTGCGCGCACGCCCGACTAAGCCGCCAGATCCGCCCCAACGCTCCGCTTCATCATCTCGGCGGCGCGCTGGGTGGCCAGGCGCGTGTCGCCGGCGAGTTTCTTCACCTCATTGGCGACGACGGCGAAACCCTGCCCGGCTTCTCCGGCGCGAGCGGCCTCGATACGCGCATTGAGGGCGAGGAGATTTGTCTGATTGGCGATGCCGCCGATTGTCGAGACGATGGCGGCCAACTCGCCCATGGAAGACTGAAGCTGGGCGTTGCCGCGCTGAAGCTCCGCCTGCAGACGCTGACCTTCTTCATAGCGAGACTGGACTTCGTGCTCGAGCTGGACCTGCCGCGTCACATCGGAAGCGATCTTGAGAATGCGCTCGGGCCTTCCATCGGCGCCGGGCACGGGATTGTACGTAGCCTGAAAATAGACTGTGGACCCATCGCGCGCGCGGCGGGCATAACGGCCGGTATGGAACTCGCCGTTGGCGAGCTTGCGCCAGAAGGCGGCATATTCTGATGAACGACTGAACTCGGGCGCACAGAAAATCCGATGATGCTGGCTGGTGATATCTTCCAGTCGGTAATCGAGCAGGCCGAGCAGCACGTCGTTCGCCCAGAGAATTCGGCCTTCCATGTCAAATTCAATGACCGCCTGCGACCGGCAGATGGCCTGCCATGCGGCACTGGTCCGCCCTTCCTCAATATTCGCGATCATGAATCACCCTTCGGACTGTCCGGGCAGTTGGAAGGGGGCTGGTTAATCGCTTCTTATTCACGCGGGATTTCGCGACGAGCCGTTGAGAAGAGTCTACTTTGCGACACAAGGGCGCGCATCTGCGCCTTCCGGCGTGAATCAGGTGACGCGCAGCGCCATGCCCGGTCGCAGCATTCCCAGCACCACGCGCATGTCCTCTGGCGCAATGGCGACGCAGCCTTCGGTGGCTTTGGGCGCGCCGTTGGCGCCGATTACCCATTGGTGGAAGAAGATGGCGCTGCCCATGCCGGAGACGGGCGGCGCATCATTGTGGCCAAGGACGAGGATGACGTCATAGGCCTGATCGTCACGGGCGAGGTGCTCGTGGCTGGTGTGGCGGGGCAAGTGGACCGGGCGATTGTAGGCCGGGTCGGCGGGGTCGTCGCTCCAGCCGTCACTGTTCCTGATCCAGCGCCAGGGAATGGCGGGTGCGGCGGCGGAATCGACGCGACCGGGGCGGAGCAGCGCGGCACGGACGGGCCAGTCACCAATCGGCGTGGCGCCGTCCCCCTCGCGCTTGTCGGCAGCGGCGATGAGGCCGCCCCTGCCGATGACGCAGGGGCAGGACCAATCGCCGATGGTCAGGCGGCCGGCGGTGCCATCAACGCAGATGACGTCGGCAGCGCTCAAAGCTCCATCACTCAAAGCTGGTGGCCAGTGCGGTCCCGCTTGGTGGCGAGATAGCGCTCATTGTGCGGATTGCTGGGCAAAGCGAGGGGCAGGCGCTCGGCGACCTTGATGCCTTGCGACTCCAGGCCCGCGACCTTCTCCGGATTGTTGGTCAGCAGCCGCACCTCGCCGATGCCGAGCAGGTCCAGCATCCGCGCCGCCACGCCGAAATCCCGCGCATCGATGGCGAAGCCGAGGCGGACATTGGCGTCCACGGTATCGAAGCCCTGATCCTGCAGCTGATAGGCGCGCAGCTTGTTGATGAGGCCGATGCCGCGCCCTTCCTGCCGCAGATAGAGCAGCACGCCCCAGCGGGCGTGGGCGATCTGATCGAGCGCGCCGTGGAGCTGCGGGCCGCAATCGCATTTGAGCGAGCCGAGCACATCGCCAGTGAGGCATTCGCTGTGCAGGCGGACCACCGGTGCGCTGTCGTCCCGCTCACCGATGATGAGCGCGATGTGCTCGCGCGGGTCCTCCGGCGAGCGGAAAGCGATGATCTGCGCGTCCACGCTAGCGGCAACCGGCAGGCGCGCGCGGGCGGCGATGGCGAGGCGCTTGGGATCGGCATAAGTGGCGATATCATCGGCGCTGAGCGTAACATCGCTCGGGGCATCGTCCGCGCCGACGAAGAAGGCCGGGAGCATTCCGGCGAGCCGCGCCAGCGTGAGGGCGGCGGCGGCCAGCGCCGGTTGTGGGACGGCAAGCGCGCGGAACGGGCCTTTGAGCGGCGTCGCGAGATCACGCACCGGATCGGCAATCGCCATGGCGGCAGAGGGCGTATCGATCCAGCGCTCGCGGGCAATGAGGGCGGGCGCCTGCGGGTCTGCGGCCTCGCGCTGGTTGGCGAGCTTGAGGGTCACCGCGCGCGCGGCAGAGAGGAGCAGCGGCGCCTCGGCATTCGGATCGAAGGCGGCAAGGCTCTCAGGCGTCGCGCCTTCGATAGGCAGCAGCGTGAGCGCGCTGTCACCGCCGGTCAACCGAATCGGCCAGCCACGACGCAATGCGTCGATTGCGCGGGCGGCCGCGCGCGGATCCATCAGAACTGGAATTCCGTGATGAGCGGCGCGTGGTCCGAGGGACGCGACCAGCTGCGGCAATCCTCGATCACCTGATGGCCGACGGCGGCCTCCGCCAGATCGGGGCTGAGCCACATATGATCGAGCCGGCGTCCGCGATCAGACTTGGCCCAATCCTGCGCGCGGTAGCTCCACCAGGTGTAGAGCCGCTCGGGCGCGGGGACGAAGCGGCGGCCCAAGTCGATCCAGTTGTGCGAGGACTGGAGATGGCCGAGCAGATCGCGCTCGATCTGCGTGTGGCTGACGACATTGACGAGCTGCTTGTGACTCCACACGTCGCATTCCAGCGGGGCGACATTGAAATCGCCGAGAATCAGCGTCGATCCGCTGAGCTTGCCGGACCAGTCGATCATGCGCTGGATGAAATCCAGCTTCTGACCGAACTTGGGATTGATCGTGCGGTCCGGCTCCTCGCCGCCGGCGGGCACATAGACATTCTCGATGCGCAGGCCGTTGTCCAGCCGCACGCCGATGTGCCGCGCCTCGCCATTGGCCTGCCAGTCGAGCCGCTCATCCTCGCGCACGGGAATGCGGCTGACGATGGCCACGCCATGATGCATCGGCTGGCCGTGCAGCACCTGATGATTGTAGCCCAAGCGGCGGAACAGGCCTTCCGGGAAGGAGCCGTTCACGACCTTCGTTTCCTGCATGCACAGGATGTCGGGCTCATATTCAGTGAGGAAGCGCTCGACGATTTCGAGCCGGGCGCGGACGCTATTGATATTCCAGGATGCGATCTTGAGAGTCTGCTTGGTCGACATGGCAAAGTCCCTAGCCGCCCTTGGCGCCGAACCCAAGCCGGGAAGCGATTAATTTTGACAGTCGAGAGGCGCGCCTCTCGATCCGGCCAGGACGACAAGCGGTCAACGAAAACCCCCGCTCCGGGGGGCGTGGAGCGGGGGTTCGAAAGAAGCGCTTGAACTCTGCGCATGTGGTGCGGGGTGAAACCCGAGCAACAGGGGGGAATCCCGGGATCGATCCCCGCGCCACAGGAACTTTTTAGGACAGCTCAGATGAGCGCCCGATGAATGGGGTTGTCAGGGATGCGTAATCTTGCGGTCGGCGCGACAGGCGTGGCGACGACGGCAGATGCCGCCTTGATTCTGATCAATGTGCGCGTGGGTCCCGGAGAGCAGAGGAACGTCCTCGGTACATCTCGCGGGAGCAATTCTGATGGATCTTTTCATGCAATGGCCAGTCCTTACCTTCGTCGGCATGGTCGCAGTGTTTGGCGTCGTTCTGGCGACCGTTTCCCTGCTGGATCTGCGGAGCCACTGAAGACGGCATGGCGGGTGGCGGTGATGACCGCCGCTCCGGCTGACTTGTGAACGGCGTTCCCGATCCTATTTCGGGAGGATGGCCGCCGCCCTATCCGCCCTCAGCGCCTTGGAGCGGCCGCTCTCTCCCCCTGAGCGGGCCCTGGTCGAAGGCGTGTTCGGCCATGCGATCGCGCTGGAGGCTGTCCGGGTGCGGACGCGCAAATGGTGGCCGTTTCAGCCGCGCTCCATCGTCATGGCCCCGCGCGGGCACATCCATTTCCATCCGGAGAGCACGAGCTATTGCGCCTGCTTCGGCGCCGGTCCGCTGGCTGCGCAGGGCCTGTTCATCCATGAAATGACGCATGTTTGGCAGCACCAGAAGGGGCTCAACCTGCTGCTGCGCCGCCACCCCTTCTGTCGCTATGACTATGCGTTCGAGCCCGGCAAGCCGTTTGCGCGCTACGGCATTGAGCAGCAGGCCGAGATCGTGCGGCATGTTTTCCTGATGCGCCGAAGCCAGTCCGTGTCAGGCAAGCCGCCTTTGCCCGTGCTGGAAGCGATCCTGCCGTTCGGCCCCTGAAAACGGTCAGTCTGAGCCGATTCAGGCGGTTGCGTCTTCCAGATCGACAAGGCGGTGGTAGCCGCCGCGATAGAAGATGAGCGGTGAGCCGTCCGGATTGCGCTCCATCGCCTGCACGGCGCCGACGACGAGAAGATGATCGCCCAACTCCACCACCTGTTCGATCGCACATTCGATCCAGGCCAGTGCGCCGTCGAGGATCGGCAATCCGCCGGGGCTGGTGCCATGGGCCATGCCCTCGAACTTGTCGTCATGGCGCGACGCGAAGCGCCGGCAGGCGTCAAGCTGCTCACAGCCCAGCACATTGACGCAGAAACGGCCCGTAGGCGCGATGTTCGACCAGCTTTGCGAGCGCTTGTCCGGCAGGAAGCCGACCAGCGGTGGATCAAGGGAAATCGACGAAAATGTGCCGACCGCCAGACCCCAGCGCTGACCTGTTTCATCAATTGAGGTGATGACGCAGACACCAGTGGGATAGCTCCCCAGAACGTCGCGAAAATGCTTGGGATCGATCAATGCGCTACCTTCTCAACTCTCTCCATGTTCACGCCGTCGCGAACACGCTCGGGCGCGAATGCGCGGCCCTGATAGCGTCTCGGGCACAATGAGGCCAGCCCGCAGAGCCGCGCCCGCGCAACTTAACCGGGAGTGTCTTCCGAGAGCAGCCGGCTTGCCGTCTGCCGGATCAGCGCAATCATGTTGGGCAAGCCCTGTGTGCGATTGGAGGAAAGCTGGCGCTTGAGATCGAAGGGCGCCAGCGCGCCTTCGATATCGAATGCAGCCACTTCGGCGGGCATCCGATCCTGCACGGTGAGCAGCACGAGGGCGATGATGCCCTTGGTGATGGCAGCGTTGCTATCCGCCAGGAAATGCAGCGCGCCATTGTCCAGCCTTGTCGGGTAGACCCAGACGGCGGCTGAACAGCCCCGCACCAGCGTGGCGTCCGTCTTCAGCGCATCGGGCATGGGTTCGAGTTCGCGCCCCAGGTCGATCAGAAGGCGATAGCGCTCATCGCCTTCAAGAAGTTCATAATCGTCCTGGATCTGCTCAAATGTCGTCATAGCGCCCATATAGGTCGCGCTGCGCGTGAGGCCAGAAAAAGTCGCCCGCGCGGACGCAACGATCAGACGTCGATGCCGGCCGCAATGGCTTCCAGCTTGCGGATGCGTTCCTTCAGATCAGCCAGCTCGATGCGCCCGCCTGCCGGCGCAGCATCTGCGGAAGGCCCCCGCGCCGCTGGTCGGCTGGCGACCAGCTCCAGCTCGGCCTGCTTGAGCGCCAGCCAGCCTTTCCAGCCCTTGAGCGCCGCGACGGCAATCAGGGCGAACGAGAAAGTTAGCGCTACCATTGTCATAGCGTGCTTCACGAGGTCGAGATCGGTCATGACTCTATCTCCTCCTGTCCGTCTCTTTGTCAGTGATCGGTGCGCGCGGCGCCGTCGTCGCCACGCAGCTGGTCGATTTCATTGGCAAGGTTGAAGCCGCGATCGGTCACAATACGTTCCAAGACCCTCACCCTCTGCTCCAGCCGCTCGACCTGGGCGGCATATTGCGCGGCTTTTTCCGCAGTCTGCGCGCCGAGCACTTCAAGCTCCCGTTCGCGCAGCTTCATCTTCTGCCGCATATAGTTGCCCCATATGCCGGCAATGACCGGCAGACCGACCACAATCATGAAGAATATCAGCATTGAAGTTGGCATGGTAGTCTCCCTGTCGGTTGCTTGCCGGATGTCAGTTGGAGGGGCCGCGCAGGCTCTCGATCTCGTTGGTGAGATGGAGCGAACTGTCCGTGACGATCCGTTCGACGTTGACGAGGCGGTCCTTGATCGCGCCCAGCTCGGCACGAAGCTGTGCATTCTCCTGGCTGAGCAGTTTGATCCGCTCGCTCAGCTCCTCATTCTTCTGCGGATAGACGGCTTTGCCCCAGCTATTTTCCAGCGGATAGCCGTGTCGCACGCGCAGCCAGGTCGTGAAAATCCATCCGGCAATGGCACAGAAGGCGATCACAGAGCCGGCGCCCACGATGAGCGGCATGGACGAGGTGACTGCGTCCGCGGTGAAAGGATCCATGGTTCAAACTTCCCTGTTCAATGCCCCGATGCGCCGATTGCCTTGCGCCTCAGCGCAGGCTCTCGATCTCATCGGCAAGGCGCGTGTTGCGGCTGGTGTAGAAGGTCTCGATGTCCGAGAGCCGACGGTCGATATCGCGGAACTTGCTGCGTACATCGCGGGTGGAGCGCGCCGGATTGGTGCGCACGCCCTGCCAGAAGCGCTCGTCTTCCCGATCCGCATACAGGCCGGTCGGCTTGGGCTCCGCCATCCATGCGGCGAGGAAATAGGCAATGAGCGTCCAGGGGAAGCCACCCGCGAGGGTGACGATTACCGCGCCGATGCGGACCCAGAGGACGTCGATGCCCACATAGTCGGCAATGCCGGCGCAGACGCCCATCCATTTGGCATTCTGCTTGTCGAGATAGAATTTGGTGCGGCGGGCGGACATTTCAGTTCCTCCTGTCGAGATAGGGGTCGTCGATTTCGCTTGGGCGCGCCGGGCGGAAATCGGGATTGTCGGCGGCAATGATCCGCTCGACGGTCTGGAGGCGCTCCTCCAGCCGGCGGGCCAGCATGTGCAGCTCATCGAGCAGCCGTTCGTCTTCATCGGTGATCTTGGGCGATTGCTTCCACTTGGTGACATAATGGAAGATCAGCCAGGGCATGCCGATGAACAGCATGCCGCAGATCACGATGGGCAGAAGCACGTCCTCCATGGATCAGTCCTTCCTGGGCTGGGCCGCCTTGAGCGCGGCCAGTTCGGCTTCCACCTTGTCGGCGGACTGGAGTTCGGCGATTTCCTGCTCCAGCGTCTTGGGCTGACCGCCCAGACCCATGGCATCGGCTTCGCCTTCGGCCAGATCGACGCGGCGCTCCATCATCTCGAAGCGTGAGAAGGCATCATGCACGCGCTCGCCATTGTACATTTCGCGGGCACGGCGGCGCGTCTGTGCGCTCTCCATGCGGGCCACGAGGCTGTTCTGCCGGGCGCGGGCCTCGCGCAGCTTGCCTTGCAGCTTGGCGATGTCTTCCTCGGATGCGGCCAGCGCCTCATCGAGAACGGCGATCTGCGTTCTGAGCTGATCGGCCATTTCGCCGGCCTTCTGCTTTTCGACCAGTGCGGCCTTGGCAAGGTCTTCGCGGTCCTTGGAGAGCGCGAGCTGCGCCTTTTCGACCCAGCTTTCCTGCAGGGCATCGAGCTTGGTGATGTGGCGGCGCATCTCCTTCTGGTCGGCGATGGTCCGCGCTGCCGATGCACGCACCTCGACCAGCGTTTCCTCCATTTCGAGGATGATCATGCGGATCATCTTTGCCGGGTCCTCGGCCCGATCGAGCAGATCGGTGACGTTGGCGGCAATGATATCCCGGGTGCGAGAGAAAATACCCATGTGATTACTCCATAAAGAGGCGGTGCGGCCGGGGCAGCGGGGGTTGGGCTGCCCCGGCCTTCAACCCGTCACGCAAGGGATTGTGACGGCTTGTCCTGTGTGTTGTCCAGAGCCGCTGCGATCGGTGCGGCGACATCGCCGCTGACCGCAGGGCCGACAGCGCCAACCACCATGGTGGCGCTGAAAAGAAGGGTAAGCAGTGTTGCTGCGGTTTGGGCACCGAAGCGGTCAATCTTGTTCAACATGGCAGTCACTTCCTGATCCTGGTTTGGCCTTCAAACCCCGCTCATTGGCGGATTGCCCTATGCATTGCAGGGGGCGTGCCAGTTTCAGAAAATGGCTTGATTACGCACTTTTTTGGTCAAGCGAAGGTAAGTGCCGTTCTTCCCTGTTGCAACGAGTTGGGAAATATCCCTAAAAGTTGGCATGGAGAAGACGACGCACTTCGTCGGGGAATCGCTGGCCTTTCTGGATGCTGTGGAGCAGGCCGGACGGGCGGCCGATCTCAATCGCCCGGTGCTGGTGATCGGCGAACGGGGCACCGGCAAGGAGCTGATCGCCGAGCGCATCCATCGCCTCTCGCCCCGCTGGGATTGCCCGCTCATCATCATGAACTGCGCGGCCCTGCCCGAGACGCTGATCGAGGCCGAATTGTTCGGCCATGAAGCGGGTGCGTTCACCGGCGCCACGCGCGCGCGAGCGGGCCGTTTCGAGGAGGCCGATGGCGGCACATTGTTCCTCGATGAGCTGGGCACGCTCTCCATGGCCGCGCAGGAGCGGCTGCTGCGCGCGGTTGAATATGGCGAGGTGACGCGCATCGGCAGTTCGCGCCCGCTCAATGTCGATGTGCGGATCGTCGGGGCGACCAATGAGCATTTGCCGGATGCCGTGGAAGCCGGGCGCTTCCGCGCCGACCTGCTGGACCGCCTGAGCTTCGAGGTGATCACCCTGCCGCCGCTGCGCGGGCGCGAGGGCGATGTGGAAGTGCTGGTCGAACATTTCGGTCGGAGGATGGCAACCGAATGCGGCTGGCCGGGCTGGCCCGGCTTCTCAAAGCGCGCGATTGCCGAGCTGGTCGCCTATCGCTGGCCGGGCAATGTGCGCGAGCTGCGCAATGTGGTCGAGCGTGCGGTGTATCGCTGGCCCGAGCCGGACCAGCCGATCGACGCGATCCAGCTCGATCCCTTCGCATCGCCGTGGCGGCCGCAGTCGGTGGCGTCAAAGCCCGCCGCTGCCAGCATCGTGCCTGCGACGGCGTTCCCGGAGGATGGCGCGGTTGGAGACGGCCGATTGCTGATCGCGCTGGACGATATAGCCGACTTTCGCGGTGCGGTGGACGCACATGAGGCTGCCATTCTGCGCCATGCGCTCCAGCGGCACCGCTTCAACCAGCGCGCAACGGCCAAGGCGCTCGGGATGTCCTATGACCAGTTGCGTCACTGCCTCAAGAAGCACGCCCTGCTTTAGGGCTAGCGCCAGGGCGGCGGGTCACGCCCGGATCGGGAGAGCTGAATCCACCAGGTCGAGCGTGCGCCTGAGCGTATCCGGATCGATCGTGAACGTCTCCGGCGCGTTGGGGTCGGGCCGTCCCACCACGAAGCTGAACAGGCCGCCGTACAGATCGACCAGCCCCTTGTGATAGGCATAGAAGCGGCGCGGGTCCTGCAAGGTGATGAGCGCCGGGCCATCCGGCGCAAAGAAGTGAAGATGGTTGAGATGCGAGCCCTCAGCGCTCACCACGACACGTGCATCGCGCAGCTTCACGCCGATTTCAGCCGGTGAGAGTTCCGAAGGCACCACGGTCTGAAAGCCCAGGGTCTCCAGCAGTCCGCGCAGAGCCACAAGGTTGGAAGGATCGCGAAGGCGCCCACCTGTTCCGCGACTGAGGAAAACGAGCGGGCCGGCAGAATCTCCTGTCATGGCGGCTACGCTGCCCCGCATCCGGTCGCGCAGCTCCAGGAAGCGGCGCCGCCAGTGGGAATTGTGACCGCGATCATCCAGCAGAACGAGCCGCTGAATCCGACAGTCGCTCGAATAGTGGCAATCCAGTCCGCTCAGTTGCCGGAAGCCCGGTTCATGCGGCCAGAGTTGGCGCGCGATTCCGACGGCTGGAAGGTGCGCGGCGGCGCCGTGCAACTCGACAACCAGCGAGTCCCGGGCCCAGTGACCGAACTCGCGACCGGAGAGCGCATTCGTGGAGAGAATGGCATCGTCGAGCTCTGTCAGATCGCGCATGTCATGCGGCTGGATGGTCGCAAAGTGCTGAACGAAGCGACCGGAGGCGAGCCGGCAACCCCGGATACGTGCGTTCTTGAGGACATATTCGATCGTCGGGCGATGATCGCGGGCTGCGCCGCACACGCGCTTCCATTCCAGCGCACGATTGCCATGAACCACGCCGATAATGGCCTCGAACTCTCCGGGGACGTAGACGGAGGGTCGGTCGCTCAGCTCTTCGGCCGGTGCGATTATTCTGGCGGACAGCGCTGCGGTCTCCAGAGAGACCGGCGAGACCCGATTGAGGATGCGTTGAAGGAGGAAACTCATGTCGCCTCACAGTTTGGCTTCGAGCGGATCGAGGCGCGGCGCATGAGGGCATCACTGTCGCCCGATCCGAAAGCCGCCGAGGCAAGCGCGCGGGCGGCATCGGATCAGGGCGACAACGCGAGCCTTCCAAGCAACGGTCTCAGAAGGTAATGGATCAGCGCCTCAGCCGCCGTTGAAGTTCACCATGCAATAGAGCATCGGGATGGACAGCAGCGTATTCGTGCGGCTGAAGATCATCGCGGTGGTGGCGGCTTTGGCCTTGGTGGCGTCGTCGGCTTCCACCAGCCCGAGCGCTTTCTTCTGCGCTGGCCAGATCACGAACCAGACGTTGATCGCCATGATCACCGCCAGCCACATGCCAAGGCCGATCAGCTGATAAGGCGCCTGAAGCACGAAGGCCTGATGGAGATAGCCCGCGAGATGGGCCACGATCAGCCCCGTGAGCACCGTGAAGGCCGCGCCCCAACGGAAGAAGAACAGCGCAGACGGCGCAATGAACTTGGAGACGCCCGGCTTCAGCTCAGCCGGAACCTTGGGCATGGTCGGCATCTGGACGAAGTTGAAATAGTAAAGCAGGCCGATCCAGAGGATGCCGAAGAAGGTGTGCAGCCATCGAAACGTGGCTGATAGGAACTCGCCATTTGGGCCGATGCCATAAATCACCGCCAGCGTCAGGATCACGCCGATCAGCAGAACGAGATGCAGATTGCCGAACAGTTTCGTCATGTTGCTCCCCCAGTCATTTTGCCGGGTGCATTGACCAGCACCCCTCTCCCATGCCGGTTTTTCCGGCCATCGGGCAGGCTAAGCCAAAGTCGCGCTCATGTCATATCAAAATTATATTTGCGCTTGATCGGGAGAGATCGCTGGAAACAAGCCGATTGAGGCGCCATTTGCTACCGGCGACCGACACGAATCGCGCCCCTGCGCGTTTCACCCTTTCGGACGATTACAATGCACCAACAGGAGAATAGCGCCATGGCATTCACTCTGCCCGACCTTCCCTATGCCAAAACCGCCTTTGGCGACGACATGTCGGCCGAGACCTTCGACTATCACCACGGCAAGCACCACAATGCCTATGTGACGAAGGCGAACGAGCTGGTGGCCGCCGATCCGGCGCTGCAGGGCAAGTCGCTCGTCGAGCTGATCAAGTCCTCCAAGGGCGGCCTGTTCAATCAGGTCGGCCAGATCTGGAACCACAGCTTCTTCTGGCAGTGCCTCTCGCCCGAGACGCAGGAGCCCACCGGCAAGCTCGCCGATCTCATCAACGAAGGTTTCGGCTCGACCGATGCGCTGATCGAAAAGCTGAAGGCCGAAGCCGTCGGCCATTTCGCCAGCGGCTGGGCCGCGCTGATCCTCAAGGACGGCAAGCTGGAAGTCACCAGCTATCATGACGCCGATTGCCCGGTGGCGCATGGCGATACGCCGCTGTTCATCCTCGATGTGTGGGAGCACGCCTATTACATCGACTATCGCAACGCGCGCCCGAACTTCGCGGACACGATCCTCAAGAAGCACGTCAACTGGGCGTTCGTGGCGGAGAACCTGGACGGCAATGGCGCCGAGCGGGCCAATCAGCCGGGCTGAGGCTTCCGACTGGAATCGGAAAGAGGGGCTGGCGAAAGTCGGCCCCTTTTCTGTTGGCCTGCCGCTGCGAGGGGCGGTGGCGTTCTGATCCGCCTATCCAATGCTAACTCAGCCGCTCGATATCCTCATGGCTGAGCGAGCCGGGAATGATCATCACCGGGCAGGGCAAGGTGCCCGCGTCATTGCCGGAGAAGTGCGCGACGAGCGGCCCCGGTGCGCCCTTGGGCGCCGCAGCCAGCACGAGCGCCGCCACCGGTTCGCCGGAGGCCAGCATCTCCTTCACTGAGGCAACCGGATCGCCGACCTTCACCGTGATGGCGGGCTGGATGCCGGCTTCGGCCATCAGCGTGCCGGCCGCACTCATCGCCAGCGCCTCCGCGCGCGAGCGGGCCTCGTCCTCGATTGTGGCCTGCACCGCGCCCCATTGCACGAACTCGGTCTTGGGCACGAGCGCGAGCATATGCACGCCGCCGCCGGTCTTGGCGGCGCGTCGCGCGGCGAACAGCAGCGCGGACTCCGCCTCGCTGCTTTCGTCCACCACGACGAGATAAGTGCGCATCATCGCCAGCTCCCCCGAGAAATCAGGGGCATTAGGTGCGGGAATTTCGGCAAGGATGCAAGGCTTGGCCTTGACCGCGGCGGGCAAAGCGTGAAGGTGGCCGGTGATTGTCCAACCCGAAAAACAGGAAAGCCTGGCCCTTTATGGCGATCAATATCCAGATGCCCGCCCTCTCCCCGACGATGGAGGAAGGCACGCTTTCGAAATGGCTCGTGAAGGAAGGCGACAGCGTTTCTTCGGGCGATCTGCTCGCAGAGATCGAGACCGACAAGGCCACGATGGAATTCGAAGCCGTGGACGAAGGGATCATCGGCAAGATTCTCGTGGCTGAAGGCACCGACAATGTGAAGGTCGGCACCGTGATTGCCGTGCTTGTCGAGGAAGGCGAGGACGTGCCTGCCGATGGAGAAGCCAAGGCTGCTCCCAAGGCGGATGCGACGCCGGAAAAGAAGGCAGAAACGGCCAGCGCACCGAAGCAGGAACCGGAGGTCGCGAAAGCTGCTCCCGCGCCCGCTGCACCCGCGTCCGCATCCTCCGGCGATCGCGTGAAGGCCAGTCCGCTGGCACGCCGCATCGCTGCCGATGCCGGTATCGATCTTGCCGCTGTCTCGGGCACCGGCCCCAACGGCCGCATCGTGAAGGCAGATCTCGAGGGCGTGAAGCCGGGCAGCACTGCGCCTCAGCCGGCTGCGACCCCGAGTGCCGCGCCGGCCCCGTCCGCGCCTGCCCCCGCTCCAATGGCCGCGCAGGACTTCGGCATTCCGCACGAGATCGAGAAGCTCTCGAACATGCGCAAGACGATTGCGCGCCGCCTGACCGAATCCAAGCAGCAGGTGCCGCATATCTACCTCACGGTGGATATCCGCCTCGATGCGCTGCTCAAGCTGCGCGGCGAGCTGAACAAGGCGCTCGAGTCGTCCGGCGTGAAGCTCTCGGTCAATGACATGCTGATCAAGGCGCTGGCCAAAGCGCTGCTGCTGGTGCCCAAGTGCAACGTGCAGTTCGCTGGCGATCAGCTGCTCAAGTTCACGCGCGCGGACATCTCCGTCGCGGTGTCCATCGAGGGCGGGCTGATCACCCCGATCATCACCGATGCCGGCGCGAAGTCGATCAGCGCCATCTCCACGCAGATGAAGGATCTGGCGACGCGCGCCAAGGACGGCAAGCTGAAGCCCGAGGAATTCACCGGCGGCACGGCGAGCCTCTCCAACATGGGCATGATGGGCATCAAGCAGTTCGAAGCGGTGATCAACCCGCCGCAGGCCATGATCATGGCGATAGGCGCGGGCGAGAAGCGGCCTTATATCATCGATGATGCGCTCGGTATCGCGACCGTGATGTCCGCCACCGGCAGCTTCGACCACCGCGCCATCGACGGTGCGGACGGCGCTGAGCTGATGAAGGTCTTCAAGGAACTGGTAGAGGCGCCGCTGGGTCTGGTGGCGTAAGGCGCGATGTCCGGCGACGAGCACGTCCTCCCCGAAGGTGCGCCGGCCACCCGCATCACCGCGATGCCGGGCGATGCCAATCCCTATGGGGATATTTTCGGCGGCTGGCTGATGGGCCAGATGGACATGGCGGCCGCGCTCGTCGCTTCGCGGCACAGCAAGGGGCGCGCGGTGACCATCGCTGTGGAGGGCATGCAGTTCCATCGCCCGGTGCTGGTGGGCGACGAGGTGTCTGTCTTCGCCACGCTCGTGAAAGTCGGCAGCACATCCATGACCGTGGATGTCGAGGCATGGCGCAGGGCGCGCCACAGCGAGGAAACTTACAAGGTCACGCAGGCCAAGTTCATTTTCGTTGCCATCGATGAAGTGCGACGCCCGCGCAGGGTGCCGCCGATGGCAAGCGCGCAATGAAGGTGTGCTGGGTCGATATCCCCTCTCCCCTTGAGGGAGAGGGAGGGGCCCGCCGCGAAGCGGTGGGAGGGTGAGGGGTGTGCCCGGCTACAGCACAAGCACTCTGACCCATGCGAAGCGTTTGCGTCGCGATCTGACCGACGCAGAACGCCTGCTCTGGAACGCGCTCCGTAGCGGTCAAATGAGCGTCAAATTTCGCAGGCAGCAGCCGATCGGCCCCTTCATCGCTGATTTCGTGTGCCTCGAGCGCCGTCTCATTATCGAAGTCGATGGTGGCCAGCACGCGGAGAGTGCTTCCGACGCGGCCCGCACGGCTTGGCTTGGAGACCATGGCTATACTGTGCTGCGGTTCTGGAATCATGATATTCAAAGCAACTTGCAGGGAACGCTCGAAGCGATATCTGCGGCGTTGAAGACCCCTCACCCTCCCACCGCTTCGCGGCGGGCCCCTCCCTCTCCCTCAAGGGGAGAGGGTATTATGGATGGAGCATTTCGTGTCTGAATCCTATGACGTCATCGTTCTCGGTTCCGGCCCCGGCGGCTATGTGGCGGCGATCCGCGCGAGCCAGCTTGGCCTCAAGACGGCCATTGTGGAGCGCGAGCTGCTGGGCGGCATCTGCCTCAACTGGGGCTGCATCCCCACCAAGGCGCTGCTGCGCTCGGCCGAGATCTTCCATTATATGAGCCACGCCAAGGATTATGGCCTGGCCGCCGAGAAGATCAGCGCGGACATCGAGGCGGTGGTGAAGCGCTCGCGCGGCGTCGCCAAGCAGCTCAATCAGGGCGTCACGCACCTGATGAAGAAGAACAAGATCGCCGTGCACATGGGCACCGGCACGATCACGGGCAAAGGCAAGCTTTCGGTTACCGACAAGGACGGGAAAAAGACCGATCTTGCCGCCAAGCACATCATCGTCGCGACCGGCGCGCGGGCGCGCGACCTTCCCTTCGCGCCGGCGGACGGCAAGCGCATCTGGACCTACCGCACCGCGATGACGCCGCCGGAAATGCCGGGCAAACTGCTCGTCATCGGCTCGGGTGCCATCGGCATCGAGTTTGCAAGCTTCTACAACGACATGGGCGCGGACGTGACCGTGGTCGAGATGATGGACCGCATCGTGCCGGTGGAGGACAAGGACGTCTCCGCCTTCCTCGAGAAGCAGCTCACAAAGCGCGGGATGAAGATCGTCACCGGCGCCTCGCTGGAGAGCCTGAAGGCCGGCGACAAGGGCGTCACCGCCGCAATCAAGGGCAAGGACGGCAAGACCGAAACCAGCGAATTCAGCCACTGCATCGTCGCCATCGGCATCGTGCCGAACACGCAGGATATCGGGCTGGAAGCGCTGGGCGTCACCATGGACCGCGGCCACATCAAGACCGACGGCCTGTGCCGCACCGGCGTGGACGGCATCTGGGCGATCGGTGACGTGACCGCGCCGCCATGGCTCGCGCACAAGGCCAGCCATGAGGGCGTGACCGCTGCCGAGGCGATTGCGCAGGCCCTGGGCAACAAGGATGTCCATCCGCACGAGATGGACCCGCTGAACATTCCGGGCTGCACCTATTGCCAGCCTCAGGTTGCCTCCGTGGGCCTGACCGAAGCGAAGGCCAAGGAAGCGGGCTATACCGTCAAGGTCGGCACTTTCCCGTTCATCGGCAATGGCAAGGCCATTGCACTGGGCGAGGCCGAGGGCTTCGTGAAGACGGTGTTCGACGCCAAGACCGGCGAACTGCTCGGCGCACACATGGTGGGCGCGGAAGTGACCGAGATGATCCAGGGCTACACCATCGGCAAGACCGCCGAGCTGGTGGAGCAGGACTTCATGCAGACCGTCTTCCCGCACCCGACCATCAGCGAATCCATGCACGAAAGCGTGCTGGGGGCTTATGGGCGGGCGCTGCACATCTGATCCGGGGCCGGATGCGGCTGGCGTTAACTCCGGGCACGGCGCTGAGCCTTGCACTGGGATTGGCGGCGCTGGTCGTGGCTATCGGCTTTCTGCAGCCGACGGGGCTGTTCGCGCCGGTCGATGAAGGCCTTATGTGGCTCGGCGGCAAGCTCCATGGCCTGCCCGGCGCCGGGCTCGTGACTCATGGCGCGGTTGCGCTGGACCGGCTTGGGACCGCGGGCGGTCGCGCGATGATCGCGCTGTCGCTTGGCCTGGTGTTCATCAAGCTGGGTCGCCCGGAGCTGCTGATGCGGCTGCTCATCGCGGGGCTAGGTACGGCGGTGGTCAATACGCTGGTGAAGCTTGCCTTCAATGCGCCACGCCCGGACGCGCTCCCCGGCATCATCGAGACAGTCGGCACCAGCTTTCCCAGTGGCCATGCGGCAGGCGCGATGGCGCTTTATGGCGCACTCGCACTGATGGTGCGCTCGCCGCTTGTGTGGCTGGGCTGCGCAGCGATGATCCTCGGCACGGGCGCGAGCCGTGTCTGGCTGGGCGTCCACTGGCCGAGCGATGTGGTCGCCGGCTGGGCCGTGGGGCTGGCCTGGCTGATGATCTTGGCGTGGTGGCTGCCATTGGCGCGGACGCAGGCAGGCACCTCCGAGCCTGTCTTGCCAACGCCGGTCTGACGAGACCGACACGTTCCAAACGGGCTGCATGTGGTAAACTGTTGCGCGCCATTGAAGATTTCGCAACTGCGTTGCACGGATGCCGCAGTGCACAACATCCTGTTGATATGCAGGCCTTTTCTGGAATGATTTTCGTTTCCTAAGTAAGCCTTGGGCCCTTCATTGACGAGAAACCGGAGATTTCGCAATGGCGAGATCAGAGCGCTCGCCAGTATAGGCTGCTCATCGTCATAATTGAGTCACGTGCGCCCGCCACGGCGCCCTGAGAAATATCCACAGACCAAAAGCGAGAGGATGTGCCTGAACGCCCCCCGGGGTGTGGCGTTGCCGTGTGAACGGCAGCTCGAGACCAGTTTTCGTGTTGATCTAAAGGGGATCTTCGATGAGCAATTTCCGCTTCTTCCTCGCCGCTTCGGCAGCGACTCTTGCGGCCGCCACAGTGGCGGTCAGCCCTGTCCATGCGCAGGAAACCACCTCCTCCGTGCGCGGTACGGTAACCGCTGAAGGCGCTGCCGTTCCCGGCGCGTCCGTCACCGTGACGCACGTCCCCTCCGGCACCGTGTCACGCGCCACCACGGGTAGCGACGGCAGCTTCTCTGCCACCGGCCTGCGTATCGGCGGCCCCTACACCATCGTCGTCTCCGCACCGGGCTATCTGGACGCCACCGTGACGGACGCCAATCTGACCGCCGGCCAGACCTTCCGCCTGCCAGTCAGCCTGACCGCCGAGGGCGAGACGATCGTCGTCACCGCATCGTCCGTCTCCGGCGCCGGCTCCTACAGCCAGGGCCCGGCCAGCGCCTTCACGCGTGATGACATCGAGGGTGTTGCCTCGGTCAACCGCGACATCAGGGACGTGGTACGCCGCGACGCCTTCGCCACGCTCGACCTCACGAACAGCCGCGCCGTTTCCATCGCCGGCCAGAACCCGCGCTTCAATCGCTTCTCGGTCGACGGCGTGCAGTTCTCCGACGACTTCGGCCTCAACAATGGCGGCCTGCCGACCGGTCGCGGCCCTGTGCCGCTGGACGCCGTTGGCCAAATCTCGGTCAAGGTCGCGCCTTACGACATTACCGCAGGCGACCTGCAGGGCGGCGCCATCGACGTCGTGCTTCTCTCGGGCACCAATGAGTGGAGCGGCACGGGCTTCTATAGCCTCAGCACCGACGGCCTGACCAGCAACCGTACCAAGAACCGCGAGATCAACCTCGACTTCGAAAGCCGCGTCTATGGCGCAATGCTGCGCGGCCCCATCGTTCCCGATCGCCTTTTCTTCATGGTCGCAGGCGAGCGGACGCGCGAATCGACGCCGATCAGCAACGGCCCGGAAGGCATGGGTTTTGCCAATGAAGTGCCGGGTGTCACCCAGGCCCTGCTCGATCAGGTCGCTGGCATCACGCAGGACGTTTACGATTATGACGCCGGTGGGGTCGTCTCGAGCACCAGCGAGAAGGACGACAAGCTCGTCGTCAAGCTCGACGCCAACCTCTCCGACACGCAGCGCGCCTCTGCGACCTACATCTACAATGATGGCGCCTTCTACGTGCAGAACGGGCGTGACACGAACTTCTACACCGGCACGCAGACGGATGCTGCCCGCCCGCAATATGGCTTCTCGTCAAACGACTATCTGCTGACAGAACAAGTTCATTCCGGCGTCTTCCAGTTGAACAGCGAATGGTCCGACAGCTTCTCGACCGAGGCTCGCGTCGCCTATCGCAAGTACAAGCGCGGTCAGGTGCCGACGCAGGGCGCGAACTTCTCGCAGTTCTCGGTTTGTACGGATGAAACCTCGCAGGTAGATCCGAGCAGCACCGGAGCCACCTCAGCCGTGACCTGCAACTCGCCGGTCATCAACATCGGCCCCAACCCGTCGCGCCAGTTCAATGCGCTGGAGAGCGAGAACATCGCTGGTCAGTTCATTGCAGAGCTGAACAAGAACAATCATCGCGTGCGGTTCCTGGCCGGGTTCGAGCATGTGAAGACGTTCAACGCCTTCATGCAGGATGCCCTCGGCAGCTATTATTTCGACTCGCTGGAGGATTACGAAAACCAGCGCGCCAGCCTGCTGCGTTACCAGAACGCGCGCACGCTCAATCTCGATGATGCGGCGGCCCGCTTCAAGTACACGATGTTTACCTTCGGCATCATGGATGACTGGGAGGTCACACCCGACTTCAGCCTCGGCTACGGTGTGCGTTGGGACGTCTACCGGATGAATACACCGGTTCCGCTCAACCCGAATTTCGTGGACCGACTGGGCTATGCCAACACGTCGACGTTGGGCGGTCGCGATGTGCTCCAGCCGCGCTTTGGCTTCGACTGGCGCGCCACTGATCGCCTGTCGATCCGCGGTGGCGGTGGCCTGTTCGCTGGCGGTTCACCGGACGTCTGGGTCTCCAACAGCTATTCGAACACCGGCATCGTGACATCGAACGTGACCGTCCAGCGGAACAACACGGGCGGCGTGACCGGCGGTGCCGAATCGGGCCTGCTGAACGTCAACGGCCGCGACATTGCCCAGTCCGTGCAGGATGCGATCGCCGGTGCCAGTGCCAACCCGAACGGGCTTGTGGCGGCGATCGATCCGAACCTAAAGCTGCCGAGCCAGTGGAAAGCCAGCCTGTCAGTGGACTATCAGGCCAATCTGGGTCCGCTTGGCGATGGCTGGAATTTCGGTGCCGACGTTCTGTATTCGCGCGTGAAGGACACGCTGATCGTCGTGAACGGCCGTCTGGTGCCGACCGGTCAGACGACCCTCGACGGCCGCCCGAAATATGTGAGTGTCGTTGGTCCCAACGACAGCAATGCCGATCTCATCCTGACCAATGGTGACGAAGGCCGCAGCATTGTGGGCGTGGTCCGTCTGGACAAGAGCTTCAGCAACGGCTTCTCGTTCGGCGGCAGCTACACCTGGCAGGATGTGGAGGAACTCAACCCGCTCACGTCTTCCACGCCGACCTCCAACTACGGAAATGCATTCTACGACGACCCGAACTATCCCGCCTATGGAACTTCGAATGACGAGACCCGGTGGCAGTTCAAATATTATGCCGGCTTTGAGCACGCCTTCTTCGGCGATGCCAAGACCCGCATCCAGCTCTTCGGTGAAACCCGCTCGGGCAAGCCATACAGCTACATGATGAACGATGCTTCGGCGATTGGCGGCGTCTCGCAGCTGTTCGGCGTGTCGCGCACCGGTGGCCGTCATCTGCTCTATGTGCCGGACGTCAGCGCCATCGATGCCGACCCTGCTGTCACTTACGCAAATCAGGCGACCTTCGAGGCCGTGCAAGCGCTGGTCAATGGAACTGCTCTGAAGGAATATCAGGGCCGGACAGCGCCGAAGAACATCGGCCGCTCCTCCAGCTTCACCAAGATCGACCTGCATCTGGAGCAGGAAGTGCCGACGCCGCTCGGCGGGCTTTCGCGCTTCACCGTGTTTGCCGACATCGAGAACGTCCTGAACTTCATCGATCGTGACTGGGGTCAGTTGCGTCAGGTGAGCTTCCCTTACCAGGCGACGGTCGTGCGGGCGACGTGCGGCAATGCGGAATGCACGCAGTATCTCTACTCGCAGGCAACGACGCCTCAGGAGAGCGTGCAGGCCCGTCAGTCGCTCTATCAGGTCCGGCTGGGCGTGCGCTTCAGCTTCTGATCCAGCAAGAATGAAAGTTTGGAAGGGCGGGGGCAGCGATGCTCCCGCCCTTTGACTTTGGAGGCGCCCTCGCTGCAGCCATGTCACGCGTTGACGGTATTTGGCTTGCTCCCTCCCGCTTTCCCGGCCTATGGAAGCGCCGCCTTCCGTGACCGATCATGCCGCAATCCAGGCGAGACGATGGCGGACGCTGGCCATCCGGATAAGGCGGTAGATTATCCCCAATATTATCCACATTCATCCACAGATTTGGCCTCTCTCTCCGCATTGCAGCAGCGGATTTGCCTTGGTGCGACTCGCAAATCGTGAGACGATCCATCCATAGAGAGAAGGAAATCTCCTGAGAAATCAGAAGATTAACTTGCCTCTAGCGAGCCCTGAGCATGTGCGCGGCAACGCGGCCATGCGAAAGGTTCGGCCCGACACCAGACGCATGATCCAGTTCCCCCGGGAACGAGATCGCGCGGTGGAGGGACGGATGAGAGACCTGCCGTCTAGGCGGAGACAGCATCCGACAAAGGCCGGGCACGGGCTGTCCTTCGGGCGGCACCGGCGCGGTCGATCCGGAGGCGGCCCGCCGCAAACGGATCAACACTTCAGGCGATCGCAAGACCGCAGGAAGTGAGGCGCAACAATCTGCCGATTGTAAAGCGCCATGCCAGACGCCGGATGTCCCGGAAACGGGCTGGAAGGCGATGGTGCAGTGGGGGCCGGTAGCGATGCCGGCCCCCATTTAGCGTTTCAGCGCCTGCCCCTTCTTCCCGAATACCCCCCGGCCGCGCGCGCCCCTCCGGTCAGGCCATCAGCGCTTCGGCCTCGTCCAGCGTGTCCGAAAGCAGCTGAACCACGGCGCGATAAGGCTCCGGCCCTTCCATGTTCAGCCCTGCCCGCTTGAGGATGTCGACCGGATAATCCGAGCCGCCCGCCTTGAGCACCGACAGATAATTGTCTCGCGCCTTCGCGCCGCCCCGCTTGATCTCCTGCGCGAAATAGACGGCGGCGGAGAGACAGGTGGCATACTGATAGACGTAGAAGCTGTTGTAGAAGTGCGGGACATAGGCCCACTCATTGCCATAATCCGGCTGGAGGCCGACCTTTGGCCCGTGATAGCGCGCCAGCAGATCATAATAGATGCTCGTGAACGCCTCGCCCGAAAGGCCGTCGCCTGCCTCGGCGCGGTCATGCGCGACAAGCTCGAACTCGGCGAACATGGTCTGGCGGAAGAAGGTGCCGCGGATATTCTCCATGCGCTGACCGAGATAGAAGAGCTTCTCCTCCCGCGTCTTCGCCTGCGCCTGCATGTGATCGAGCAGCAGCAACTCGTTGAGCGTCGAGGGGATCTCCGCGGTGAAGATGGGATAATCCGCCTTCTCGAACGGTTGCGCCTGATTGGCCAGCAGGCTGTGCATGGCGTGGCCCCATTCATGGGCATAAGTGCTCAGGCTCTCATATTGATCGGTGAGATTGAGCAGCAGATAGGGATGCACGTCATAAGCGCCGGGCTGCATATAAGCGCCGGGGCGTTTGCCGGGGCGCGGCCAGGGGTCCATCCAGCGCGCCGCGCTCGCTTGTGAGAAGCGCTGGGCATAGTCCTGCCCGAGCGGCTGAACGGCCGCCAGCGTGAGGCTGCGCATCTCATCGAGCGAAAAGCGCCGCCCGGTCTCCACCAGCGGCGGATAAATGTCGTAATAATGCAGGTCCGGCAGCTTGAGCATCCGCCGACGCAGCTCGAAATAGCGGTGCAGCTGCGGCAGGCCCTTGTTCGTCTCGGCCACTAGCGTGCGATAGACGCCTTCGGGCACGTTCGCACCCGCGAGTGCCGAGGCCAGCGCCGTGGGGTAATTGCGCGCCTTCGCGCCGAAGATGTTGCCGCGCAGCTGGGCGAGGTAGGTCGTGCCGAAGCTGTTGCGGAACTCGCCATAGGTTTTCCAGAACGCGTCGAAGACGGCCTTGCGGTCTGCCCGCTCCGGCGCAGCGCGGTGGACAGTGTAGCCCTGATTGTCGAGCTTCACACTCTCGCCGGTCGAGAGGGTGATGCTCGGCCAGGGAATGTCCGATCCGCGCAACTGGCCCGAGATATCGCCCGGCGCCGAAAGCACCGAGGTCGCGCTCGCCAGCAGGCCTTCGCCTTCTGGCGACAGGGTGTGCGGGGCGCGGCGCAGGATGTCTGCAAGGCCATGATCGAATCGGGTACGCAGCACCGCGTTCTCGGCGATGAAACGGTTGATCGTGGCCTCTCCCACGCTCAGCACTTCCGGCGCGATCCAGGCGCTGCCCTCGCTGTAGCGGGTGAACAGATCCATCGCCTGTGCGGCCTTCTCCTGATTGGCGGAGACGCGCACATCCTCGTCGGCCCGGAGACTGGCATAGACATAGACCCGCAGGATCTCGCGGTAGAGATCCGACTGGAGCGTGAGCGCGGCGGCAAGCGTGTGGGCGCTCTCGCCCAGCCGCCCCTCATAGGCAGCGAGGCCTTTCACAGCCTCCAGCGCATCGCGACGGGCGCTGTCCCACGCATTTTCGTCGGCAAAAAGTTCGGTCAGATCCCAGGTCATGTCCTGTGCGGAGACTGTCTGGGCAGCAAGTGACGACGGCGCCATGGCGGCGAAAGTGGCGATCGCGGCGGCGGCCAGCGTGTCGCGGCGGGAGAGGTCGGTCATGCGGTCATCCTGATCGGGCGCGCAGAAAACGCGGCGCGGGGTTGTGATGCCTCACTTTGTCCCGATTGACCGCTGGTGGGAAGATGCTTTGGACGCCTGCGACCGACCAGCCGTACACGCCCCCAAAAAGGAAAAGGCCGCCGGTTTCCCGACGGCCTTCCCTGATGCGTTGTGTCGTGGACTCTTAGAAGTCCATGCCACCCATGCCGCCCATGCCGCCGGGCATGCCAGCCGGAGCCGAAGACTTGTCCTCGGGCAGTTCGGCAATGGTCGCCTCGGTGGTGATGAGCAGACCGGCAACCGAAGCTGCGTCCTGCAGAGCAGCGCGCACGACCTTGGTCGGGTCGATCACGCCGGCTTCCACCAGGTTCTCATAGACATCGGTCGAAGCGTTGAAGCCGCGGGTCTCGTCGTTTTCGCGCAGCAGGTTGCCGGCGACAACCGCGCCGTCGAAGCCTGCGTTCTGAGCGATCTGACGCAGCGGGGCTTCGATTGCCTTGCGGATGATGTCGATGCCGCGGGTCTGGTCGTCATTGGCGCCCTTGAGACCGGCCAGAGCCTTGGTCGCATAGAGCAGCGCCGTGCCACCACCGGGAACGATGCCTTCTTCGACGGCAGCGCGGGTCGCGTGGAGAGCGTCGTCGACGCGGTCCTTGCGCTCCTTCACCTCAACCTCGGACGCACCGCCAACCTTGATGACGGCCACGCCGCCAGCCAGCTTGGCGAGACGCTCCTGCAGCTTCTCGCGGTCGTAATCGGACGTGGTCGTCTCGATCTGCGCGCGGATCTGCTCGGTGCGGCCCTTGATGGCTTCCGCATCGCCAGCGCCATCGACGATGGTGGTGTTGTCCTTGTCAATGGTGACGCGCTTGGCGGTGCCGAGCATGCCGACCGTGACGTTCTCGAGCTTGATGCCGAGATCCTCGGAGATCACCTCGCCCTTGGTGAGGACGGCGATGTCTTCCAGCATGGCCTTGCGACGGTCACCGAAGCCCGGTGCCTTCACGGCAGCGACCTTGAGGCCACCACGCAGCTTGTTGACGACGAGCGTGGCCAGAGCCTCGCCCTCGATGTCCTCTGCGATGATGAGCAGCGGACGGCCCGACTGCACGACCGACTCGAGGATCGGAAGCAGCGCCTGCAGCGAGGAGAGCTTCTTCTCATGGATGAGGATGTAGGGGTCGTTGAGCTCGACCTGCATCTTCTCGGGATTGGTGATGAAGTAGGGCGAGAGGTAGCCGCGATCGAACTGCATGCCTTCGACGACGTCCAGCTCGAAATCGAGACCCTTGGCCTCTTCGACCGTGATCACGCCTTCCTTGCCGACCTTCTCCATGGCTTCGGCGATCTTCTCGCCGACTTCGACGTCGCCATTGGCCGAGATGATGCCGACCTGAGCGATTTCCTTGTTGCCGGAAACAGCCTTCGAGCGGCCCTTGAGGTCCTCGACAACCTTGGTCACGGCGAGATCGATGCCGCGCTTGAGGTCCATCGGGTTCATGCCGGCAGCAACCGACTTCATGCCCTCGCGAACGATCGCCTGAGCGAGAACGGTCGCGGTGGTCGTGCCGTCACCGGCGATGTCGTTGGTCTTCGAGGCCACTTCGCGCACCATCTGGGCGCCCATGTTCTCGAACTTGTCCTTGAGCTCGATTTCCTTGGCGACCGACACACCGTCCTTGGTGATGCGGGGGGCGCCGAAGCTCTTGTCGATGACGACGTTACGGCCCTTGGGGCCGAGCGTAACCTTCACCGCATCGGCGAGGATATCGACGCCGCGCAGAATGCGTTCACGCGCATCGCGGGAGAATTTGACTTCCTTGGCTGCCATGTGGATTGTCCTTTCTTGAATTCAACGGGAGGTGCGAAAATCAGGCGAGAACGCCCAGAATGTCGCTTTCCTTCATGATGAGCAGGTCTTCACCATCGACCTTGACCTCGGTGCCGGACCACTTGCCGAACAGCACGCGATCACCGGCCTTGACGTCCAGCGGCGTCACCTTGCCATCTTCAGCCTTGGAACCGGAGCCAACCGAAACGATTTCGCCTTCCTGCGGCTTTTCCTTGGCCGTGTCGGGGATGATGATGCCACCGGCGGTCTTCGCATCAGCTTCGATGCGGCGTACGAGCACACGGTCGTGCAACGGACGAAATCCCATTATCCAAGTCCTTTCCTTGCTGGCGGGCGCCGCTGTGGCCCGATGGTCTGCGCGAGCCGGTCCTTGCCGAAACCCCACGCACCCCCCAGATACCAACCCGGTACCCCGCCTGTGAATCACAGTGTTAGCACTGTCACCCAGTGAGTGCTAACGCTCGCCATATGGGGCAGTGAGATCGCAGGTCAAGGCGCGTCGCAGCAAAAAAACATTCCGGGCTTTCAAATGCACGACGCGCGGGGTGGAGCGTTATGACGGTGCGCCGGTGCAGGCCCACCCCACGACCTTGGCTGCGGCCCCGTGCATCGGGACAGAAGATGCGCTAGCGAGACCGCAGAAGGAGACGCCGACGTGCTGAGTCTTGTGAAAACTGCCTGGAAGATCATGGTCGGGGTCAAGGACGCGCTGGTCCTGCTGTTCCTCATCTTCTTCTTTGCCTTGCTGTATGCCGGGCTGAAAACCGCCCGCACGCAGGAAAGCTTCCCGTCAAGCGGCGCGCTTTATCTGGCGCTCGATGGTCCCATCGTCGAGCAGCCGCGCGCCCTCGATCAGTATGCTGTGTTCACGGGCGCTGGCGGCCCGGGCGAGTATCGCCTGCGCGACGTGGTCCGGGCGATTGAGGCGGCAGCCGACGACGGCGCGATCAAGGCGGTCGTGCTCGATCTCGATGGATTTGGCGGCGGCGGTCAGGTGGCCATGCAGCGAGTCGGCGCAGCGCTCGACAAGGTGCGCGCTGCCGGCAAGCCGGTGCTCACCCGCGCCTCCTATTATGACGACGCCAGCTACATGCTGGCCGCCCACGCCAGCGAAGTATGGCTCGATCCGCTCGGCATGGTCGGCGTGACCGGACCGGGCGGCAGTGGCCTCTACTTCAAGGGTCTGATCGACCGGCTGGGCGTGAAAGCGCATGTCTACCGCGTCGGCACCTTCAAGAGCGCAGTGGAACCCTTCACCCAGACCGGCCAGTCCCCTGAGGCGCGCGCCGCTAATGAAGCCCTTGTCGAAGCGATCTGGTCCGACTGGCTGGACGATATCGGCAAGGCGCGTCCTGCCGCACGCATCCGTGATTATCTGGCTGATCCGCTCGCTCTGCTGCGCGCCAATGGCGGGGACACCGCCAAGGCCGCGCTGGCCGCGGGGCTAGTCGACAAGCTGGGCGACCCGGTGGCGTTCGGCAGCCATGTCGCCTCGATTGTCGGCGAAGCATCGGACGAACGACCGGGCGACTACGCCGCCGTGCCGTTCGACTCCTATCTGCGCAAGCACAAGGAAAGCACAGGTGGTCAGGTCGGCGTCGTCACCGTCGCCGGCGAGATCGTGGATGGCGAGGCCGCAGCGGGCATGGCCGGCGGCACCAGCATCGCCAACCTCATCCGCGACGCCATGGCCGAGGATTCGGTGAAAGCACTCGTCCTGCGAGTGGATTCGCCCGGCGGATCGGCGGCAGCATCGGAGGAAATCCGTCTGGCCCTTGCGGAAGCACGCTCGCGCGGCCTTCCGGTGGTCGTTTCCATGGGCAATGTGGCGGCCAGCGGCGGCTATTGGGTGAGCACGGCCAGCGACATGATCTTCGCAGAGCCGAGCACCATTACCGGCTCGATCGGCGTGTTCGGCATCCTGCCCAGCTTCGAGGACGCGCTGGCCAAGGTCGGCATCACGAGTGACGGCGTGAAAGCCACGCCGCTGTCCGGCGAGCCGGACGTTGTCGGCGGAGTCAGCCCGCAATTCAACGCGCTCGCGCAGGCAAGCGTGGAGGATATTTACGGCAAGTTCATCGGGCTGGTCGCGGGCGCCCGCAAGATGACGCCGCAGCGCGTGGACGAGATTGGGCAAGGCCGCGTCTGGGCCGGTGGCATGGCGCGACAACTTCAACTGGTCGATCGCTTCGGCGGGGTCGAGGACGCGGTGGCCGAGGCTGCGCGTCGCGCGAAACTGAGCGGTGATGCCGCAGGCCCGCGCTATTTCGATCCGGAGCGCGATCCTTTCACGCAGTTTCTCGGGATGTTCGCCAGCGAGGATGCCGATGCCTCAACCGCTGCCGCGCCGCGTGATCTGCTGAGCTACGCCGCGCGTCAGCAGCGGCAGATCGCAACGCGGATCGTACGGGATCTGCGGGGGCTGATCGAAGGACCGTCGATCCGGGCGGACTGTCTGGAATGCCGCGCGTTCGTTCCCGCCGGTGGCATGACGCCTCAAGAACAGGCGGGCTGGTTGCGCGCGTTGCTGGAGGCGACACGAGGACTGTGACATGAAGGAGGAGACGATCACCGGCGGCTGCCTGTGCGGCGCCTGCCGTTATGAGAGCGGTGCGCAGCCGATCAACATTCGCGCCTGCCATTGCCGGTTATGCCAGAAGGCGACGGGCGCTCCGCTCTACGCCCGGGTGCTGGTGCCGCTGGACACCGTGCGCATGGACGGACCCATCGGCTGGTATCACAGCTCAGCAGAACTGCGGCGGGGCTTCTGCACGCAATGCGGCACCACCCTGTTCTCGGAACGCGCAGCCGCGAATGTCATCGGCCTGACACTCGGAAGCCTCGACGAGCCGGATCGATATCCCCCGAGCGAACATATCTGGACATCAAGCCAGCAAGGCTGGCTACATTTCGCCGATGGTCTACCGCGTCATGCGGAGGGGCCGCCCGCCTGACCCCCGGCTGAGCGCTCGCGATAGGATGGCAGCGCCAGCCCCCGCACAATGGCAATGGCTCGCAGCGCAAATCCGGCGACAACCGCGATAACCGCTGCAGCGGGCGGCGAAAGCCCGATGCTCAGAAGCAGAGCATAGACGCCGGCGGCCAGCGCCGCGGCTGTCACATAAATTTCCGGCCCCAGCACGATGGATGGTTCGCCTGCGAGGAGATCCCGGATGATCCCGCCGACACAGGCCGTGGAAATGCCCATCAGCGCGCTGATGAACGGGTGGATACCCAGGCTCATCGCCTTCGCCGTGCCGAACACCGCAAACGCCACGAGGCCGATCGCGTCCAGCCAGTCGAGTGCGCGCGCGCTCCACCAGTGCACGGGTGTGATCCAGACCAGTAGCGCGGCGCCCAGGCAGATGAGCGCCGGCCACACGTCATGAATCCAGAAGACCGGCGCACCGATCAACAGATCCCGCACCGTGCCGCCGCCCACGCCGGTCGTGATCGCAAAGAAGGCAAAGGTGACCAGCGTCTGCCGAAGCCGCGCAGCGGCCAGCGCACCGGAAGCCGCAAAGACGAAAATTCCGACCAGCCCAAGCGCGGAGAGGATGGACCCGATTGGCACATTGATCTCTGGCGGCGTCATGCTCCCCCCATAATGCGGATTGCGGCGAAAGCCACCTCCACACGGCATTGCAGCGCATGGCTTTCGCAATCGCTCTCGTTCCGATGCGCTGCTAGGCTGCCCGAACGATTCCGCTACTGCCAGGGAGCCCTGTTTCATGAGCCTGTCGCTTCTCGTTTTTTATGGGTCCTATCGTGAGACGCGCGCCGGCATTCGGCTCGCCGATTATTGCGTGCGCACGCTGTCGGAACGGGGCCATGCGGCCGAGCTGATCGACGCGCGAGCAGTGGGCCTGCCGATGCTGGACAAGCGCCTCTCCGATTATGAGCCCGGCACCGCACCCGCCGCGATGACGGCGCTGGCCGACAAGATCAGCGCAGCGGACGGCTTCGTTTTCGTCACGGGCGAATATAATTCCGGGCTGCAGCCGGGGCTCAAGAATCTGATCGACCATTATTACAAGGAATGGCGGCGGCGGCCGGCGGGCATCGTCAGCTATTCAGCAGGGCGGATGGCCGGTGCCCGCTCCAGCTATGCCTGGCACCCCACGCTGACGACGCTTGGCATCGCGGTCATCCCGGCCACCATTGCGGTCGGCGCGATCACGGACAGTCTTGATAGCGCGAGCCAGCCAACCGGCCCCGGCGGCGAGGCGCTGGCGCGCAGCTTCCCCGGTTTTGCCGATGAGCTTGAATGGTGGGCCAGCGCCGTGAAGACAAAGCGCGAGCAGGACTGAACCGGTGGGCCGTCAGGCAGGCGGGCGCGTTCCGAACAGGGCAGTACCCACGCGCACATGCGTGGCGCCGAGCATCACTGCCGTCTCAAAATCGCCGGACATGCCCATGGAGCGGCCCGGCAGACCATGGTCGCGCGCCAGCTTGTCGAGCAGCGCGAAATAAGGTGCGGGTTCGACATCGGCGGGGGGCACGCACATCAGCCCGGCAACCGGCAGGTCGGCCTCGCGCGCCTGCTCCAGCAGGGCAGGCAGATCCGCGATGGCGCAGCCGCCCTTCTGCGGCTCCTCGCCGATATTGATCTGAAGGAAGCACTCCGGCCGCCGATCGGCCTTCTCCATCGCCTTCGCCAGCGCCGTGATCAGCGATGGCCGGTCCACCGAATGGATGGCATCGAACAATGCGACGGCATCCTCGGCCTTGTTCGACTGGAGCTGACCGACAAGATGGAGGCTGAGGCCGGGATGCGCCTCCCGCAGCGCCGGCCACTTGGCCTGCGCTTCCTGCACGCGGTTCTCGCCGAACACGGTCTGCCCGGCCGCGATCAGGGGCGTGATGGCCTCGGCCGGATGCGTCTTGCTCACCGCGATCAGCGTCACCGATCCGGCGGGACGGCCCGCAATCTGTTCGACCCGGGCGATCGTCTCGCGCACGGCGGCCAGTCTCTCGGCGGCGCTGCTCTGTGCGCCCGTCATCTCATCGCTTTGCCCGTTCATCGGCGTCGCTATAAGAGGCGCGATGCACCGAGGCCAAGGCAAATCGCGCACGCCGCTTCCCACCGTCTGGCTGATGAGCGACGAGCGCGTGACGCAGGACGATCTGCTTCGCGCCATTGCCCGGCTTCCCCGTGGCGCGGCGATCGTGCTCCGCCATTACCGGCTCGATGGCACGTCGCGGCAGGCGCTCTTCCGGCAGGTGAGGCAGGCCGCGCGCAAGCGGCATTGCAAGGTGCTGCTTGCCGGCGATGCCCGGACGGCAAGACGCTGGGGCGCAGACGGGCATCATGGCCGGGCAGCCGGCCCGCGTGGCAAGGCTTGGCTGCACAGCGCCCCTGTGCACAATGTCCGCGAATTGCGGGCAGCACACCGTGCAGGCGCAGATGCTGTGCTGCTCTCGCCGCTTTTCGCGACGCGATCACATCCCGGCGCACGCACGCTCGGGCCGGTGCGCTTTGGCGCGCTCGCGCGGCTGGCGCAGGTGCCGGTAATCGCGCTGGGCGGGGTCCGCCCGCGCCACGCTGCGCAGGTCAGGCGCCTTGGCGCGGCCGGCTATGCCGCGATCGACGGGCTGATGCCCGCGCGCCGTCAACGCGCTGCGGTTATTTGAACAGCGACAGATCGATGGAGTTCGCCAGCGCCTCATAGCCGGCATCGCTACCATGCAGAAAATCACCCATATGATAGCCCGGGCGCATCTGCAGCGGATTTTCCGGATCGCCAAAAGCAGCATCGAAATCCAGCCATGCATCGAAAACTTTGCCTGAGCGAATCGCCGCATTGATGCCCTGACGCACCGCCTCGGCCTCCTCCGTCCAGTAGGTCGCGCCCTTATAGGGCGCGATGGTCGCGCCGACCGCCGTGATGCCACGCGCCCGTGCCCGCTCCGCGATCTGCCGGTAGCCCTCCAGCATCGTGTCGAGAGTCACCGTTGCGCCATCGGCCAGGATATTGGGGCGGCCGGATTGTTGCACCATCTTCTCGGCACCGAACGCGATGCCCAGATCGTTCACGCCCTCGAAGACGATGACGTAGCGCACGCCCGGCAAAGACAGAATGTCGCGATCAAGCCGCGCCAGCGCGCTATCGCCAAAGCCGTCGCTCAGCACGCGATTGCCGCTGATTCCCTGATTGGCGATTCCCCATTTGCCCGGCGCCGAAGCCGCGAGGCGCGCGGCAAGGAAATCCGGCCAGCGGCGGTTGGCCCCCAGCGTCGACCCGATCCCGTCCGTGATCGAATCGGCGAGCATGGCGATCGTCCCTGCCCCCTCGATCGCGTCCACTTCCACCGCAGCGAGGAAGGGGCGGTTACGGAGTGTTTCGACCGGCTCGAACGATTTGCCGAGATAATTGCCCGGCGGCGAAACCAGCATGTTGTCCAGGCCGCTCTCATGGCAGGTGCATGGCCCGGTTTCCCCGGGGACATAAATCTGCACGGACATGCGGGCGAGATCCGGCACCGTCATGGCAATCGTATCGCTAAGCAGCGGCGCGCGCGCCGGCACACGCGCATGCGGCGCTCCGCCGAAGCTGAGCATGCGGGCCGTGCCCGGCACTTCGTTGCCCTGCGCATCGAGCAGCGCAATCCGCACGCCGCCGATCTCCAGCGCCTTCTCGCCAAAGGCATTGGTGAGTCGCAGCCGCAGGGCCTTGCCGCCTGCCGCAATGCGCAGGGTTTGCACCAGCGTCTGGTTGTTGAATGACTTGGGCGCCATCAAGGGCCCGAGGTCGGCGCGCGGACGCACCGGAGCGGCAGACCAGCTGGTGATCCAGTCTGCCTGGGCGGGCGTGGCGGCCAGCAGCAGCATCAAGGCGGCGGAAAAGGCGCCGGTGAGGCGGCTCGCGCGCACGGCGGCGGCTTTGCTGCGGGTTTGGCGCTCGACTTGGGTTTTCACGTTACCGGTTCCTCTCCCTGTCCGCGCGCGTCGAAAAGCGCACTCCAACTTGCTGCCGTGAGGGCAACAGTGCTGTCAATGATCAAGGGAGGGGAGGCGCAGGGAACCACGCAGGACAAGCTGTCGATCAGACAGCCCCGATAATCAGCGCTACCGGAGAATTCAGAACTTGAAGGTGGTTCCGACGTAAACCGCCTGGCTGTCCTGCGCCTGATCGGTCACAGTCGGCGCGAGCCGGTTGTTCGGGCCGGTGTAGCGTACGCCAGCCTTCAGGTTGAGGTTGCGCGTGAGCGAATAGCTGCTCGAAAGATCGACAGCATAATTGGGCTCGGTGCCAAGCGTCGCCGGCGTATCTTCGGCCGGAGAAGCAGCTGCGGTTTCGCGATGCTCAAGCTGGATGTTCGCCGAGAAGCGCTCCTGCTTCGGGCGGAGCGTAAAGCTGGCCACCGGCTCGCTGATCGACTTCTCGATGATCGGATCGAGCTTGAGGGACTCAACCCGCGTGCCGGGGGTGAACCGCGCCAGACCCTTCGTCACACCAAGCCGATAGGCCACCGGTGCAACGCCCAGATTGGGCAGAATGCGCTCAGACCTGCCGTCCGCAGAGGAGGCGATGGCATTGGGCGTGCGAACGAGAATGGTCAGTGACCGGTTGCCCGCCGTGGACCCGCTGGTCGGCGTAAAGCGAAAACCCTTGCTCTGCGACTCGCGCGCGGCCTTCGCATAGGCCTTCGCCAGCTTGTCGTCGTTCGTCACCGGTGTGAAGGAGCCGATGCTGCCGAGCATCTCGAGGGAAACCTGAGGCTGTGCCGATTCCGCCGTATTGGCGCCAAGAACCGCGGAAAGCGCCGGCGTGAGGGCGAGCGAAAGGGTAGCCATCAAAGCCCCCGTCAACGCAATTTTGCCCTTGTTCAACCGCACTGTTCACTCCCTGCGCCGACTCCGCTTTATGGGCCGGTCTGTCATCATGTAACATGCGGGGATCATGTGAACCAGCAGGGGAAACGATTCACCGCAAAGCGTGACCTTTTCCCCACAGTCGCAACCGATTGCCCGGCCTTGACCCCCTTTGATTCTTTCATTGTTCAACATGGTTGGAAAAATCAACCCGGCTGAGACGGAATCTGCCCGTCGACGGCAGGAGCACAGCTGCATGTCGCCTCAACGCTGGCGGATGCTCTCCGCAGGGCCGGGCAATCGGCCACTTGTGCCACGGCCCTGCGCCACTATAGAGGCTGATCGACAGGGAGCCCGGTCGCGACCGGACATCACGGGATAGGCAACGCATGGTTTTGAGCGGACACAAGACATTGAAGGGCGGCCTGCTGCTGGCGCTTTCCTGCGGGCTGCTAGCAGCCTGCGGCGGCGGAAACGATCGCCCTCAGGCCGATCTTGCCGCATCGCGCGTGACCAGCATCGGCATCAATGGTTATCTCTGGCGCGCCAGCCTGGAGACACTGTCTTTCATGCCGCTGCTCCAGACCGATTCCGATGGCGGCGTGATCCTGACCGACTGGTACATCAATCCCAATGCCACAAACGAGCGCATGAAGCTGACCGTGACGATCCTCGACCAGGATCTGCGCGCCGATGCGCTGCGCGTCGCGGCGAGCCGCCAGACCTTGCAGAACGGCCAGTGGGTCGATGCCCCGGTGCAGGCGGCAACGACCCAGAAGCTTGAAGAAATCATCCTGACGCGCGCCCGCGACCTGCGGCGCCGCGCCATCAGCGGCTGACAAAGCCCGGCCTCGGCGCCCATAATGGGGCCGGACCGGCCCTATGATGAATGAGGCGAGAGTGAGCGACAGACGCTTCAACCCTGCGCAGGCCGATGCCCGCTGGCAGGCAGTGTGGGACGACAGGCAGAGCTTCAAGGCCGGCACGCGCCAGGGCGCACCGAGAAGCTATGTGCTGGAGATGTTCCCCTATCCTTCCGGGCGCATCCACATCGGCCATGTGCGCAATTATTCCATGGGCGACGTGCTGGCCCGCTTCCGCCGAATGCAGGGCCATGACGTGCTGCACCCGATGGGCTGGGACGCCTTCGGCATGCCTGCCGAGAATGCGGCGATGGAGAAGAAAGTCCATCCCGGCAGCTGGACGCGCGACAACATCGCCTCGATGAAGGCGCAATTGAAGCGCCTCGGCTTCGCGCTCGACTGGAGCCGCGAGCTGGCGACCTGCGAGCCGGACTATTACGGCCAGGAACAGGCGCTGTTCATCGATCTGTACGAGGCCGGCCTCGTCTACCGCAAGGAAAGCGCGGTGAACTGGGACCCGGTCGACATGACCGTACTCGCCAACGAGCAGGTGATCGACGGGCGCGGCTGGCGCTCGGGCGCGCTGGTCGAGAAGCGCAAGCTCAACCAGTGGTTCCTCAAGATCACCGATTTCGCCGACGATCTGCTCGCCGGCCTCGGTACGCTGGACAAATGGCCCGAGAAGGTTCGCCTGATGCAGAAGAACTGGATCGGCAAATCTCAGGGCATGCAGTTCCGCTTCCAGCTCGACGCTGCGGTCGCCGGCATCAATGAGCTGGAGGTCTTCTCCACCCGGCCGGACACGCTGTTCGGCGCGAGCTTTGCCGCGATTGCCGCCGATCACCCCATCGCGCTGGCGCTGGCCGAGAACAATGCCGCGCTTGCTGCCTTCGCCGAGGAATGCCGCCGCTCGGGCACGGCTGCCGCAGAGGTGGAGACGCAGGAAAAGAAAGGCTTCGACACCGGCCTGTCCGTGATCCATCCCTTCGATCCGGACTGGAAGCTGCCGCTGTTCGTCGCCAATTTCGTGCTGATGGACTATGGCACTGGCGCCGTCTTCGGCTGCCCGGCGCACGACCAGCGCGATCTCGATTTTGCGCGCAAATACATGCTCCCCGTCGAGCGCGTCGTCGCGCCGCAGGGCGAGGAAAACGCGCCGATCCACGACGAGGCCTATACCGGCCCCGGCAAGCTGGTGAACTCGCGCTTCCTCGACGGCATGGGCGTGGAAGAGGCCAAGGCCGAAGTGATTCGCCGCGCCGAAGCCGAGGGCTGGGGCAAAGGCACGACCGTGTGGCGCCTGCGCGACTGGGGCGTCTCCCGCCAGCGCTACTGGGGCACGCCGATCCCGTTCATCCATTGCTCGGATTGCGGCGTCGTGCCGATCCCCAAGGACCAGTTGCCGGTGGTGCTGCCCGAGGATGTCAGTTTCGACATCCCCGGCAATCCGCTCGACCGCCACCCGACGTGGAAGCATGTCGACTGCCCCAAGTGCGGCAAGCCGGCGCTGCGCGAGACGGACACGCTCGATACCTTCGTGGATTCGAGCTGGTATTTCATCCGCTTCGCCAGCCAGCCGGACGATCAGCCGTTCGACCGCGCCGAGGCGGAAAGCTGGCTGCCGGTCGGCCAGTATATCGGCGGGATCGAGCATGCGATCCTTCACCTGCTCTACGCCCGCTTCTGGACGCGGGCGCTCGCCCATATCGGCAAGATCAGCGTCGCCGAGCCGTTCGAGAGCCTGTTCACGCAGGGCATGGTCACGCATGAGACCTATGCCCGCAAGCAGGGAGAGGGCCTGCCGCCGCTTTATTATGCACCGAGCGAAGTGGCGCGCACCGCCGACGGCGCGACGCTGCTGACGGATGGCCAGCCGGTGGAAATCGGCCGCGTCATCAAGATGTCCAAGTCCAAGAAGAATGTCGTGGACCCGGACGAGATCATCGAGCGCTACGGCGCCGACGCGGTGCGCTGGTTCATGCTCTCGGACTCACCGCCCGAGCGCGACTTGCCGTGGAGCGAGGCCGGCATCGAAGGCTCCTGGCGCTTCGTCAATCGCCTGTGGCGCATCTTCGGCCAGGTCGGCGAGACCGGCGACGGCAGCGAGGACAAGAGCCTCAAGCGCAAGCTGCACCAGACCATCGACGGCGTGGCGAAGGACATCGAGGCGCTCGCCTTCAATAAGGCCGTCGCCAAGATTTACGAGCTGGCCAATGCCATCGAGAAGGCCGCGCCATCCGCCACCCGCGCCGAGGCCATTCGTGCGCTCACGCTGCTCGTCGCGCCGATGACACCGCACCTCGCCGAGGAAGCCTGGGCCGAGATGGGCCATGAGGGCCTGATCGCCGACGCCATGTGGCCATCCGTCGATCCCGCCTTGCTGGTGGATGATGAAGTGACCATCGCCATTCAGGTGACGGGCAAGCTGCGCGATACGATCACTGTCGCCAAGGGCACGGACAAGGCCACGCTGGAGAGCCTCGCGCTCGCCGCGCCCAATGTGGCGCGTCAGCTGGAAGGCCGCGCGCCAAAGAAAGTGATTGTGGTTCCGGATCGTCTGGTCAATCTGGTCGTCTGATGGTGAACGCCTTCGCCCGCCTCGCCCTTGGCCTTGCTCTGGCCGCCAGCCTCTCGGCTTGCGGTCTCCAGCCCATGTATGCCGGCGGGCGCAGCAGCGCGGCGGCGCAGGCGCTGGCAAGCGTGCAGGTGGAGCCGATTCCCGGCAAGAATGGCTGGCTGATGCGCAATGCGCTCAACGACCGACTGGCCGCCATGGGCGATGCCGCCCCGCGCTATCTGCTCAAGGTGCAGCTCGATGACCGCATTGAGGGGCTGGGCGTGCGCGCTGACGATACGGTGACGCGCGAACGCCGGACACTGCGCGCGCGTTATCAGCTGGTCGATACGCAGCAGGACGGCAAGACCATCCTCGATGAAACATCGAGCTGGGACGCCGGCATCGACGTCGCCTCCAGCGAATATGCAACGGTCGCCGCGGAGGACAGTGCGTTGGAGCGGCTGACCGAGATCGTTGCCGATCGCGTGCTGGCCAGCGTGGCGCTCGCCGCCCGCGAATGAGCCTGCGGGCGGACAGTCAGGCCGCGCTCAAGGCGCTGGACGATCCCGCGCCAAACATCCGCCTGTACCTGCTCTATGGCCCGGACGAAGCGGGCAGCGAGGCGCTCTCCGCACGGGTGGGCAAAGCAATGGGCCAGAGCGCGGAGCGCATCGACCTTGATGGTGCCACGCTGCGGAGCGACCCGGCCCGCCTGTCCGACGAAGCCGCCGCCATTTCCATGTTCGGGGACAAGCGCTGGGTGCGCGTGCAACCGGCGGGCGAGGAAGTGCTCCCCGCTGTCGAAGCGCTGCTTGAAGCTCCGGCGGCCGGCAATCCGGTGGTGATGATCGCCGGCAATCTGCGCAAGACGAGCAAGCTTCTCAAGCTGTGCGAGGGCGACAAGGCCGTGATGGCCATCGTCAGCTATGCCCCGGAAGGGCGCAATGCCGATGCGCTCGCCGTCAGCATGGCGCGCGAACTCGGGCTGGAACTGCCCGGCGATCTGGCGCGTCGGCTCGTCGCGCTGACTGGCGCCGAGCGCGGGTTGCTCGCGGGCGAGATCGAGAAGCTGGCACTTTATCTCGATGCCTCGCCGGAGGAGCCCAAGGCTGCCACGCCCGAAGCACTCGATGCGCTGGGTGCGGAAGGCGGCGATCAGCAGTTGTTCAAGGCGGCCATGGTCGTGCTGTCCGGCAATGTCCGCGCGACCGAGCATGAGATGGCGCGCCTGCGCCAGAGCGGCGGTTCGCTCGCCGGACTGGCGCGGATCACCCTGCAGCGCGCGATCGGCTTTGCGCAGGCGCAGGGCGGGCAGGCACCGCGCTTCGGCGGGCGCGGCGATGAGGAGGTGGCGCGGCGCTGGAGCGCAGAAGCGCTCGACAAGGCCATTCACCGCTTGGCCGAAGCCGAGCGGACCAGCCGGCTCTCCCACCAGATCGGCGAGACGGTACTGGCGCAGGAGCTGATCAATGTCGCCCGGCTCGGCGCACGTGCCCGCTGAGTCGGGTACGCGCCATTGACGCGCCGGGGCCGCGACCCGATATTCCGGCCATGGACAAGATGAATCTCAGCGATGCCGAATGGCGCGAGCGCCTGACCCCCGAGCAATATCATGTGCTGCGCGAGCATGGCACGGAACGGGCCTTCGCCGGCGAGTACGACAAGCTTAAGGACGCGGGCATCTATCATTGCGCCGGCTGCGGCCTGCCCCTGTTCGACAGCAGCCACAAATATGACAGCGGCTCCGGCTGGCCGAGCTTCACCGCGCCGATGGATGACGAGGTCGTCAGCGAATATACGGACACCAGCTACGGCATGCGCCGGGTCGAGGTGCGCTGCGCCCGCTGCGACGGGCATTTGGGCCATGTTTTCCCGGACGGGCCGGGCCCGGAGGGCCTGCGCTATTGCATGAACAGCGTCGCGCTCGACTTTGAACCGCAGGGCGAATCAAAGGACGATTGATATCCCATTCAGCGCTTGTAAAGGCGCGGGACGCTTGTAGCGTTCTGCACAGTTGCAGCACGCGGCGGTTCGGAGCGACACAAGGCAAGGCATGGCCAAGGCAAAAGCGGGGAGCCCGATGAAGCTCTGGACCATCCGGCTGCTCAAGGCCGGCATCGCGCTCGGCGTCGCGGGCTTCATCGCCCTCGCGATTGCTGTCGTCATCGCCATGCAATCGCTGCCCAGCTTCGATTCGCTCAAAAGCTCGCCCAACGGGCAGATGATCCGCGTCCATGCCGCTGACGGCTCGGTGCTGGTCTCGCTCGGGCCGAGTTACGGCCGGTGGCTCGATCATTCGCAGATTCCCGAAGTGATGACCCGCGCGCTCGTGTCAGTCGAGGACAAGCGCTTCTACATGCACCCCGGCGTGGACCCGATCGGCATCGCGCGCGCAGCCTATGTCGGTTACATCCGTCGTGGGGAGGGTCGGCGACTGCAAGGTGCGTCCACCATCACGCAACAGCTCGCCCGCAACATCTTCCTGAACAACAGCTATTCGGCGGGCCGCAAGCTGCGTGAGATGATCTTGGCGCTCGCGATGGAACGTAAGTTCAGCAAGTCGCAGATTCTCGAACTCTATCTCAACAAGGTCTACTTCGGCGGCGGCGCTTATGGCGTCGACGCTGCGAGCCGCAAGTTCTTCAATCACCCGGCGACGACGCTGAGCCTTGAGGAAGCGGCGGTCATTGCCGGGCTGGTGAAGGCCCCCTCCCATTATTCGCCGACGGCCGATGCGGAAGCGGCAGCAGGCCGCGCCAATGTGGTGCTGGACGTGATGGAGGCCAATGGCGACATCACCAGTGCCGAGCGCGCCGCTGCGGATCTGGATAGCGTCCGGCTGGTGCCGGAAAAGGCGCAGGACAGCGTGCGCTACTTCACCGACTGGGTGCTGCCGCAACTCGATACGCTGATCGATGAACGCGAGCAGCCACTCGATGTCTACACGACGCTCGATCCCCGGATGCAGCGCGCGGCTGTCGCGGCGCTCAAGAGCAATGTGCCCGGCGGCGCTCAGGGTGCACTGGTGAGCCTCGACCGGGATGGCGCCGTGCGCGCGCTGGTCGGCGGACTGGATTATGTCAGCTCCAATTACAACCGCGCCACCGTTGCCCAGCGGCAGCCGGGATCGGCGTTCAAGCTGTTCGTTTATCTGGCCGCGCTGGAGGCAGGCTACACGCCGGAAACGCGGGTGGTGGACAGCCCGGTGACGATCAACGGCTGGTCGCCGCGCAATGACAATCGCCGCAACGTCGGCGAGATCGACGTGCGCACCGCCTTTGCCTATTCGATCAACACCGTGGCGGCGAAGCTCGGCATGGAAGTGGGTTTCTCGACCGTGGCGGACATGGCGAGGCGCTTTGGCATCTCCACCACCATCAACACGCACCCCTCCATGGTGCTCGGCACGTCCGAAGTGCATCTCATCGACATGACCCGCGCCTTCGCCTCCGTGGCGCGCAAAGGCGTGGCGGTGCGACCCTATGGCATTCTCAAGGTCGCCACAGCGGATGGCGAAGTGCTCTACGAACATGAGGACGACACCAGCCGCGTGCTGGTCGCGCCTTGGGTGGCAGCGGGTGCAACGGACCTGATGCAGACGGCCGTGAACATCGGCACGGGCCGCGCCGCGCAGATCGGCCGCCCAGTGGCGGGCAAGACCGGCACCACCAGCAGCAACAAGGATGGCTGGTTCGTGGGCTTCTCCAGCGGCATTACCACCGGGGTATGGATGGGCCGGGACGACAGCCGCGCGGTTGGCGGCCTCGCCGGCGGACGCGCACCGGCGCGTGCCTTTGCCGCCTATATGCGCACGGCGGTTGCCAATCGCCCGGTCGAGAATTTCGAGACGGAAGTCACGCTGCCCGAATGGCAGATCGAGCCGGACGAAGAGGCCTATGGCTCGCCGGACAATGGCATGATGGTTGACGAGAATGGCATGCCTCTGCCGCCGGCGGACGATCAGGGCGGCGTAGATGGTGTCGCGCCCGGCGACGCAGGCGCGATGGAAGCGCCGCGGCGGATCGACCAGCGCTGGATTGATGAAGTGCTCGGACGGGAGGAACGCCCCGCGCGTCCTGCTCCGGCCCAGCCGCAACAGCAGCTGGATCAGCCGCGCCAGACGCCGTCGCAGCGCCCCTCTCCGTCGTCACAGCAACAGCAGCGCCAATCGCCTTCGATTCTGCCGCCAGGCATGCAGTAGCACGAGGCCATTCCTGATTTGTGTCAGGATGGTCTGTGCAAGGGAAGTGACGGGAATTTGGCTGCTGTTGCTCGAAACTGCTGCCGGAGCCATGCATGACGCCCACTGAACTGCTCGTCCCCACCTTCCGGCAGATGCTGCGTACCCTGTCCGGCCTGCTCGACAAGGCAGCGTTGCAGATGTCCCAGCAAGCCGAGACCCTGATGTCGGCGCGCCTCGCACCCGACATGTATCCGCTTGCCGCGCAAATCCGTTTTGCAGCGTTGCAGGCGCAGGAAGCACTCTTCCGGCTGCGTGGGGAACCGCTCCCGGAACGCCTGACCATCCTCGCAGCAGAAGGGCGAAACGCTGGTGACGCACCGGGCTCCATGGCAGATGCCCAGGATCGATTGGCCGAGGCTCAGGCTGCCCTTGATGAACTATCCGATGATGCGCTCGACGCTGGCGCCAGTCGCCCGATTGCGCTCGAACTCCCCGGCGGCATCGCCTTTGACATGAGCGGCGAACAGTACGCCCGCGACTGGGCGCTGCCGCAATTCTATTTTCACGCCGTCACGGCCTACGCCATCCTGCGCAATCAAGGTGTCGAAATCGGCAAGGCCGACTATGTGCCGCATATGTTTGCTTATCTGCGACAGGTCAGCAGCGCGCCCGAAGGCTGATCCTGACCGGGTGATCCCGATCGGGACCATCGCTCACATATGGATGGGCTTGCCCAGCACGGCCATAGCCGCTTCCTTCACCGACTCATTGTGCGTTGGGTGGGCGTGGCAGGTGTAGGCGATGTCCTCGGACGAGGCGCCGAATTCCATGGCCTGCGCAGCCTGCGCGATCATCGTGCCGGCCGGGCTGGCAATGATCCACACGCCCAGCACGCGGTCGGTTTCGGCGTCCGCAATGACCTTCACGAAGCCATCCTTCTCGCCAATCGCCTTGGCGCGGCTGTTGGCCATCATCGGGAATTTGCCGATCTTAACCTCGCCCCGCTCCCGCGCCGCTTCCTCGGTGAGGCCGACGCCGGCGATTTCCGGGTTCGTGTATACGACGCTCGGGATGACGTCATGATTCACAAGGCCGGTCAGACCGGCGATATTCTCCGCGACGGCAATGCCCTCATCCTCGGCCTTGTGCGCCAGCATCGGGCCGGGGATCACATCCCCAATCGCCCAGACGCCCGGAACCTTCGTAGAGAAGTCGTGATCCGTCTCGATCTGGCCGCGCTGGTTCAGCTCCAGCCCGATCTTGTCGAGTCCCAGGCCCTGCGTGTTCGGGCGCCGCCCGATGGCGACCAGCACTGCATCCGCCTCGATCGTCTCGGCGTCACCACCAGCGGCGGGCTCTACGCTCACGCTGGCCTTCTTGCCCTTCACGCTCACGCCGGTCACCTTGGCGCCGGTGCGGATATCAAAGCCCTGCTTGGCGAACAGCTTGGCAGCTTCCTTGCGTACCTCGCCGTCCATGCCGGGCAGGATCTGGTCGAGATACTCGATGACCGTGACCTTGGCGCCAAGGCGGCCCCATACCGAGCCCAACTCCAGCCCAATGACACCGCCGCCGATCACCACCAGATGATCGGGCACCTTCTTGAGCGCGAGCGCGCCGGTGGAATCGACCACAACACCCTTGTCATTATCGACCTCGACGCCCGGCAGCGGGGTGACGCTCGAGCCGGTGGCGATGACGATGTTCTTCGCCGTCACAGTCTTGCCGGAGACCTCGACGCTGTGCGCATCCTTGAAGCTGGCGAGGCCCTTGAGCCAGTCCACCTTGTTCTTCTTGAACAGGAACTCGATGCCGCCGGTCAGGCCCTTCACTGCCGCATCCTTATCCGCCAGCATGGCAGGCAGGTCGAGCGAGACGGAGCCCAATTTGATGCCATGCTTGGCCAGCGCGCCATCCTTGGCTTCATGGAAGAGGTGCGAGGCGTGGAGCAGCGTCTTGGACGGGATGCAGCCGACATTGAGGCATGTGCCGCCCAGCGTCTCCCGGCTTTCCGCACAAGCGGTCTTGAGGCCAAGCTGCGCCGCGCGGATCGCCGCGACATAACCACCCGGCCCGGCGCCGATCACGAGAACGTCATAGTCGAACTGGTCTGCCATTACTTACATCTCCTTCCAGTGCTCCTACTCTCGCTGGAGCACTGGAGTTCACCTCACAAATCGATGAGAAGCCGCGTCGGATCCTCAATCGCATTCTTGAGCGCGACGAGGAAGGTCACGGCCTCACGACCATCGACCATGCGGTGATCGTAGCTGAGCGCCAGATACATCATCGGGCGCGCCACGATCTGGCCGTCCACCACCACCGCACGCTCCTCGATGCGATGCAGGCCGAGCACGCCGGACTGCGGCGGGTTGATGATCGGCGTCGACATCAGCGATCCGAACACACCGCCATTGGAGATGGTGAAGGTGCCCCCGGCCATGTCTGCCATGGACAGCGTGCCTTCCTTGGCGCGCTTGCCGAAGTCGGCGATGGTCTTCTCGATCTGCGCAATGCTCATCGCCTCGGCATTGCGGATGACCGGCACGACAAGACCGTTGGGCGCCGACACCGCGACCGAGATGTCGCAGAAGTCGTTGTAGACGATCTCGTCGCCCTCGATCTGCGCATTGACGCCCGGAATGTCCTTGAGCGCCATGCAGGCGGCCTTCACGAAGAAGCCCATGAAGCCCAGGCGCACGCCGTGCTTCTTCTCGAACAGATCCTTGTACTTGGCGCGCGCCGCGATGACAGCACTCATGTCCACATCGTTGAACGTGGTGAGCAGCGCCGCATTGTTCTGCGCTTCCTTGAGGCGCCGGGCGACCGTCTGGCGCAGGCGCGTCATCTTCACGCGCTCCTGATTACGCGAGGGGCCGGACGTACCCGCCGACTGCGCCGCCGGAGCTGCGACTGTGCCTGCTGATTCGCTCGCGACCGCGCTACCATCGGCAATGGCGGCCATCACATCGTCCTTGGTCAGGCGGCCGTCCTTGCCGGTGCCCTTGATCTTGCTCGGATCGAGGCCATGCTCCAGCACAAGCCGTCGCACCGCCGGCGACAGCGTGATCGCGCCGGGCGTGCTGTCGCTCTCAGGCGCGGCCTGAGCCGGCGCGGGGGCAGGGGTTGGAGCCGGTGCAGCCTCGCTCTTTGCCGGAGCAGGCGCAGCAGCCTCGGCCTTCGCCGCAGGCTTCGCGGCAGCAGCGCTGCCTTCTTCCACCGTGGCGATGACGGCGCCCACGTTCACCGTGTCGCCTTCCTTCGCCAGCAGCTCGCCCAGCACGCCGGAAACCGGGGCGGGCACTTCCACCGCAACCTTGTCGGTCTCCAGGCTGGCAATGGGCTCATCCGCCTTCACCGCGTCACCGGGCTTTTTGAGCCACTGGCCCACCGTCGCTTCCGTGACGGATTCACCCAGAGTCGGCACTTTCACTTCAGTGGCCATGTCTTTCCTCCTGCCCGGCGCGGCCTGCGCGGACTATGCTTTCTTCTGGCGCTTGATCTCGGAACGTACATTGTGCCCGAGCGCATCGGCGATCAGCGCACCCTGCTCGGCCTGGTGGCGGCGGGCAAGACCGGTGGCGGGCGATGCCGATGCCTTGCGGCCCGCATAGCGCGCGCGCATCGGCGCCTTGCCGGCCTGGCTGAGCGCTTCCTCGATAAAGGGTTCGACGAAGAACCACGCGCCATTGTTGCGCGGCTCCTCCTGACACCACACAATGTCCTCCAGCGCAGTCATGCGCTTGAGGCGAATGGCCAGAGCCTCCGTCGGGAACGGGTAGAGCTGCTCGATTCGGACGATCTGAACGTCCTCGTCGCCGGCAGCATCGCGCGCTTCCATAAGGTCATAAGCGACCTTGCCGGAGCAGAGCACCAAGCGCCGCGTCTTCTCGTCCGCAGCCGGCGAGATATCCGAGAGGATGCGCATGAAGTGGCGATCGCCCTGGAAGTCTTCGGCCTTGCTCACCGCCAGCTTGTGCCGCAGCAGCGACTTGGGCGTGAAGATGATCAGCGGCTTGCGGAACGGGCGCAGCATCTGGCGGCGCAGGATGTGGAAATAGTTCGCCGGCGTGGTGCAGTTGGCGATCTGGATATTGCCTTCCGCGCAGAGCTGCAGGAAGCGCTCGAGACGCGCGGAGCTATGCTCCGGTCCCTGCCCTTCATACCCATGCGGCAGCAGCAGCACGAGGCCGTTGGCGCGCAGCCATTTGGCCTCGGACGCGGCAATATACTGGTCGATGATGATCTGCGCGCCATTGGCGAAGTCGCCGAACTGCGCTTCCCAGAGCACCAGGCTCTTGGGGTCAGCCATAGCATAGCCATATTCGAAGCCCAGCACGCCATACTCGCTGAGCGGACTGTCATAGACCTCGAAGTGGCCGTGCGGCACGGTCGAGAGCGGAATGTACTTCTTCTCTGTATCCTGATCGACCCAGACGGCGTGGCGCTGGCTGAACGTGCCGCGCCCCGAATCCTGGCCCGAGAGGCGCACGCCATAGCCTTCCGAAAGCAGCGCGCCGAAGGCCAGCGCCTCGCCCGTTGCCCAGTCGAAATTTTCGCCGGTCTTGAACATCTCGGCCTTGGCATCGAGGACGCGGCGCAGCGTGCGGTGGACATTCACATCCTCCGGCACCGTGGTCAGCGTCCGCCCCAAGCTTTCGAACAGCTTGGGGGAGACAGCCGTCTCGACATTCTTGCGCGCGGTCTCGATGTCGGCCGGCTGGTGGAGGCCCGACCAGCGACCAGCGAACCAGTCCGCCTGATTGGCCTTGTAGGTCTTGGCCGATTCGAACTCTTCCTCGAGATGATCGACGAATCCCTCGACCTGCGTCGCGACGAACGCATCGTCGACGATGCCCTCCTCGCGCAGACGGGCGGCGTAGACCTCGCTCACCGGCGGATGCTGCTTGATGCGGGCATACATGAGCGGCTGGGTGAAGCTCGGCTCGTCGCCCTCATTGTGGCCGAAGCGGCGATAGCACCACATGTCGATCACGATGTCGCGGTGGAAGGTCTGGCGATATTCGATCGCGAGCTTGCAGGCGAAGGTCACCGCCTCGGGATCATCGCCATTCACATGGATGATCGGCGCCTGCACGCCCTTGGCAACGTCGCTCGGATAAGGCGAGCCGCGCGAGAATTGCGGGCTGGTCGTGAAGCCGATCTGGTTGTTGACGATGAAATGGATGCAGCCGCCGGTGTTGTAGCCGCGCACGCCGGAAAAGCCAAAGCACTCCCAGACAATGCCCTGGCCGGCAAAGGCCGCGTCGCCATGGATGAGCACGGGCAGCACCTGCTTGTGCTTGCCGGGGCCGATATCGTCCCGGAACAGCTGCTGCGCACGCACCTTGCCAAGCACGATGGGGTCCACCGTCTCGAGGTGCGAAGGGTTGGGCACCAGCGACATATGCACGTTGATGCCGTCGAACTCGCGATCCGTGGACGTGCCGAGGTGGTACTTCACGTCACCCGATCCGCCGACATCCTCCGGATTGGCCGTGCCGCCCGAGAACTCGTGGAAGATGACGCGGAAGCCCTTGGCCATCACATTGGCGAGCACGTTCAGGCGGCCGCGATGCGCCATGCCGTAGACGATCTCGCGCACGCCAAGCTGGCCGCCATATTTGATGACGGCTTCCAGCGCCGGGATCATGGATTCGCCGCCATCGAGGCCAAAGCGCTTGGTGCCGACATATTTGCGGCCCAGAAACTTCTCATACTGCTCGGACTGGATGACCTTGGAAAGGATCGCCTTCTTGCCTTCGGGCGTGAAGATGATCTCCTTGTCCTTGCCTTCCATGCGGTCCTGCAGGAAGCGGCGCTCCTCCACATCGGCGATGTGCATATATTCCAGGCCGACATTGCCACAGTAATTGGCGCGCAGAATGTTCACCAACTCACGGATCGTCGTCCATTCCAGCCCCAGCGCGCCGCCGACATAGACCTTGCGATCCAGCTCGCTGCCCGAGAAGCCATGATATTCAGGTGTCAGATCGGCCGGAAGATCGCGCTGGCTGAGACCCAGCGGATCGAGATTGGCAGCAAGATGCCCGCGCACCCGATAGGTGCGGATCAGCATCATGGCACGGATGGAATCGGCGGCAGCCTTCGCGATGTCGGCTTCAGACGCAGGGGCGCCGCCCTTGGCAGCAGCGGCCTTGATGGCCACTTGCATTTGCGTGGGATCGAGCGCTGCGGTCAGATCGTCCGTGCTGTCCAGCGGCCAGCCCTTGCGCGCCCAGCTTGGGCCCTGCTCGGCTTCCTGCGCGCCGCTGAATTCCTGATTCTCGTAGCCCATCGGTTCGATCCTTGCCTCTCTCCGCCTGGCGGAAGGCATTCTGCGCCGTCGCCCGGATCGGCCCTAATAGCCCATCCGGGTGAAGCGGCTGTTAACCAGCCTTACCCGTTCAGCACTTCCAGCAGCGTCGTGCCCAGTTCCGAGGGGCTCGCCGCAACCTTGATGCCCGCAGCCTCCATGGCCGCGATCTTGCTTTCCGCATCACCCTTGCCGCCCGAGACGATGGCGCCAGCATGACCCATGCGACGACCCGGAGGCGCCGTACGGCCCGCAATGAAGCCGGCCATCGGCTTCTTGCGGCCGCGCTTGGCCTCGTCGATCAGGAACTGCGCCGCCTGCTCCTCGGCATCGCCACCGATCTCGCCGATCATGATGATGCTCTTGGTCTCATCATCAGCAAGGAACAGCTCGAGCACGTCGATGAAGTTGGTGCCGTTGACCGGATCGCCGCCGATGCCCACAGCCGTCGTCTGGCCAAGGCCTGCATTCGATGTCTGGAACACGGCCTCATAGGTAAGCGTTCCCGAACGCGAGACAACGCCCACGCTGCCCTTGCGGAAAATCGAGCCGGGCATGATCCCGATCTTGCACTCGTCGGGAGTCAGCACGCCGGGGCAGTTGGGGCCAATGAGGCGCGACTTGCTGCCGGACAGCGCGCGCTTCACCCGCACCATGTCGAGCACCGGGATGCCTTCGGTGATCGTCACGATCAGCGGCACCTCCGCGTCGATGGCTTCGAGAATAGAGTCCGCAGCGAATGGCGGCGGAACATAAATGACGCTCGCGGTGGCGCCGGTCTTCGCGACGGCTTCCTCGACGGTGTCGAACACCGGCAGGCCGATGTGACTGGTGCCGCCCTTGCCCGGCGTCACGCCGCCAACCATCTGCGTGCCATAGGCCAGCGCCTGCTCGGTGTGGAACGTGCCGGTTGCGCCGGTCATGCCCTGCGTGATGACCTTGGTGTTCTTGTCGACGAGAATGCTCATGCCGTCCTATTCCCCTTTGTGCTTGCGCGCAGGCGGGAGCCCTCACTGCATCCCCGCGCTCGCGGCGATACATTCAGAGCCCGGATTGCCTCACGCGAGGCTCGGATCGATGCCCTTGCATGCCACCAGCAGCTCCTTCACTGCATCGACGCTGACCTGCAGATAACCCTTGGCCTCATCATCCAGCGCGATCTCGACGACCTGCTCCACGCCGCCGGCGCCGATGATCACCGGCACGCCGACATAGAGATCATCCACGCCATACTGGCCGGTGAGGTGCACCGCTGCGGGCAGCAGGCGCTTCTGATCGTAGAGATAGGCCTCGGCCATCGCGATGCCACTGGTCGCAGGCGCATAGAAGGCCGAACCGGTCTTGAGCAGGCCGACAATCTCGCCGCCGCCCGAGCGGGTACGCTGCACGATGGCATCGATGCGCTCCTTGGTGGAACGGCCCTGCTTGATGAGATCGGGCACCGGGATGCCGGCGACCGTCGAATACTGAACGACCGGCACCATGGTGTCGCCATGACCGCCAAGCACGAAGCTGTTCACGTCCTTCACCGAAACCTGGAACTCCTCGGCAAGGAAATGGCTGAAGCGCGCCGAATCGAGCACGCCGGCCATGCCCACCACCTTGTTGTGCGGCAGGCCGGAGAATTCGCGCAGCGCCCAGACCATCGCGTCGAGCGGGTTGGTAATGCAGATCACGAACGCGTCGGGCGCGTTGGCCTTGATGCCTTCGCCAACGGCCTTCATGACCTTGAGGTTGATGCCGAGCAGATCGTCGCGGCTCATGCCCGGCTTGCGCGCCACGCCGGCGGTGACGATGATGACGTCCGCGCCCGCAATGTCGACATAATCATTGGAGCCGATGATCTTCGCGTCGAAGCCTTCGACCGGACCGCACTGGGAAAGATCGAGCGCCTTGCCCTGCGGCACACCTTCGACCACGTCGAAGAGGACGATGTCGCCAAGCCCCTTCAGAGCCGCCAAATGAGCAAGCGTACCGCCGATATTGCCGGCACCAATGAGCGCGATCTTCTTCCGGGCCATGCGCGTTTCCTCCTCTGCGCGGTGGTCGATGAGGCGCCCATAGGCCGAATTTCCTTACCGTTCAATGACGATCGGCCGCGTTTTCGAGTTTTCTTTGCAATTGGTTCGCAATATCATTAATAGCGCTTTGGCGGCGCGCGTCGAGCCTTTGCCAAGCCAATATTGGTCTGGCAAATCTGTGCGACAACCTCCAGCGACAACGCTACTGGCCCTCGTGCGTTCCGCGTCGCAAGGCCAGTCAACGCCCCTTATGCCCGCTTTGTCGGGCACGCCGCCGTGGCGTGCGCTGCCCTGCTCAGCCCTTCTTCTTCCAAGTGAAGAAGGCGGACATCACGTAGTTCCACACGACGCTCACCAGAATGCCTGCCAATGCCGACAACGCCCAATAGGCATTGTTGACGAACAGCCAGTCGGCCACGCCAATATTGGCTGCCGCACCAAAGGCGCAGACGAGATTGAATGTGATCCAGCCACGCACCAATCCCCAACCCTGCAAACGCTGATCGCGGTATGTGAACATGTTGTTGAGCAGGAAATTGCTGGTGATGGCAACGAGGGTCGCAACGGTCTGCGAAATCGCAAAGCTGACGCCCAGCGCCACGAACAGCAGCGTGAGAACCGCGAAGTGGACCACGACGCCGGTGCCGCCGACCATCGCGAAGCTCAGGAACCGCACGGGCACGACATGCCCCACCGCCTTGTCCATGAGCAGCTGGACATATTCCCACAGCACCAGACTATCGAGCTTGCTTTCGCCGAACTGACGGGTGCGGAATGTGTAGGGCACTTCCGCCACGCGCAGCGGCGTGGGCGCGCTGGCGGCGATATCCAGCAGGATCTTGAAGCCGACCGTAGAAAGCCTCGGCAGCGAGCGCATGAAGGCATCCCGCCGCATCATCATGAAGCCGCTCATCGGATCGGAGATCGGCGTCTTGGTGAGCCGAAGCGCCAGCTTGGTAGCGAACTGGCTCATCCGTTGGCGGCTCTCGCTCCAGTCGCCCATGCCGCCGCCTTCGACATAGCGGCTGCCGACCACGAGATCGACATCATCCGCCCTGATCCGGTCGAACATGGTCTTGAGCACGGATTCGTCGTGCTGGAGATCGGCGTCCATGATCGCGACATAGGGCGCGGAGGTCGCCAATATGCCTTCCACACAGGCGCTTGATAAACCACGCCGTCCGAAGCGGTGGAGGACCCGTACCCGGGGATCGCGTTGGGCCAGCGCCCGCACCTTGCCGGAGGTGTCGTCCGGCGAATTGTCGTCCACGAACACCAGCTCCCAGGCGACGCCGGGCAGGGCCTTGTCAACCAGCCCAACGAGAAGCTCGACATTCTGCGCCTCGTTGAACGTCGGCACGACGATTGCAAGCTCGGCAGGAAGCATCTGCGCCGCCACCGGAGCGGCTATCATGGTCTGGCTGGTCACTCGGAACGGTCCTCGATTGCTGACGCGGCAGGTTGATGTGTCGGCAGCGAGGCCGGCTGGGAGCGATGATACAGCGCACCGGTGAAAGCGAAATTACCGGGCCGGTAAATGGTTTCAGCGCGCTGCCATCCGGCGGCGCTCAGCGCCGGGGCGAGGTCTCCGGTGGGCGAGATCGTTTCGCCCCGGGCCAGCGCGCGAAGATCCTGATGACTCTTGAGTTCGACATTGCTGATGAGCAGTTTCGCGCGATCACCGAGCGCGGAAAGCGGCTGGGGGACGCCGCCTGCATCGCCCCCGCGCGTGATCCGGATCGCGGATTGCCCGTCCGGCGTGAGCAGCCACTGCGGAAGATCATCCCGATGCGTCCGGTAAAGCGGGAAATAGCCCCACGCCCAGGCATCGCCGACATGAACGACGGCTAGCGGCTTGTCGGCCTCCGCCACCATGGCCTCGAGCGTGCGTGACGGTCCATGGATGAACCAGTCGGCCCGGACCAGGAACATCACGAGCGCGGCAGCGCTGCCGATGATCAGCAAGGCTGCGCCGACAAGGCGAGCCCATGCCGCGATCCGCCCTCGCCCGGCAATCGCGCCATCGGCAGCAAGCGCCAGCAACACGATCACGGGCACAAGCATCCAGATATTGTATCGCTGAGCCAGCGCATCGAACTGTGAAACCACCAACGCCGCTGCAATCGTGACGATCATGCCCGCGGCCAGCCCGATAATCAGCCCAATGGCGGGATCGTGCCGAATGGCCAAACCACGCGTCGCCGCCTTCCCCGCAAGTCCGATGATCGCAACCAGAATGAGCAGTCCGGCGCCCGCGAAGCAGAGCGCCGCCACCGGCAGATCGACCAGAGTGGCGCCACTCACCAGCGTCTGCGCGAAAAACGCGGCAATGTCGCCCAGACCGACACCTTCGGCGGGCGCAGCTGATCCCGGCGCCGAGGTGCCGAGGTTGGCCGCCCCGGCAATGAACGGGGCCAGCCCCGCCCACATGAGGAGAAGCAGCCCATAGGCCAGCACGACACGGACTGCGCCACGCACATCCCGCGCGTCGATAAATATTGCCAGCGTGTAGGCCGATGTCGCAACCAGCCCGAAGAAGTGCGTGTAGCCGCTCAACGCGCCGAGCAGCACGAACAGCGCGAGGCGCGGCACGCTGCTCGCGACGCCTCCGCGAATCACCATCGCGACCTGCGCACAGCTGATCGCAAGAAGGATCGGATAGGCACGGATTTCCACCGCCGTTGCAATCAGCCGCGGCGAAAGCACCAGCAGCAACCCGGCAATCAGCGCCGCCCGCAAGCCATAGCGAAGCGCAACCGCGCGCATCAGGATCAGGATACCGCCAGCCGTGATCGCGGCATGATAGAAGCGGAAGGCAAGCTCGTTCATGCCCCAGATCTGGAGGCCGAGCATATCCACAAGGTAGCTGACCGGCGGCATCCGGTCATCCGGCACGCCAAATCCGGGATCATATCCGCCGGAGAGCCAGGAGAGCAAAGCGCCCGGCGCCAGCGTGATGCCAGAGAGCTGCGTCGTCTCGTCGATCCATACATTCTGTATGCGCGCGAACAGGAACGCAGCGATGGCGAAAATCACGAGCACGGGCATGGCTGCCAGCCAAAGCCGTCCCCCGCCCGTCGAACCCTGCGTCATCGAACCCCCACGTCGTGCTGACCGTTCGGCCCGCTCTTCATATCAATCATCCGGCCTGCCGCTAGCATTGCCAGCCTAATATTACGTCAAGGCGCGTGCGCGCCGTGTCCGAGCGCCAGATATTCCTGCGACTGCATTTCCATGAGGCGCGACACTGTCCGATCGAACTCGAACCTGCCGTCGCCTTCCGGATAAAGATCCTGCGCCAGCGCATCGGCGCCGGCAATCAGCTTCACCTTGTGCTCGTAGAGCGCGTCGATCAGCGTGACGAAACGCGCTGCTTCGTTGCGGTTCTCCGGCCCCAGCACGGGAATGCCGACGATGATGACGGTGTGAAAACGCCGGGCAATGGCGAGATAGTCCGCGGCGCCGCGCGCTTCGCCGCACAGCCGCTTGAAGGAGAAGACTGCCACGCCCTTGAGGCTCTTGGGCACATGCAGGCTGCGCCCGCCGCCAACGCTCAGCTCCTCGCTCGGCACATTGGCGCTGTCCTCGGGCGGATAGTCGGTCAGGCGGAAGAATATCTCGCGCAGCGTGGCGGTCGTCTCGTCGCCGTTTGGAACATGCCAGGTCTTCCGGCCGCCGAGCCGATCCAGCCGATAGTCGGTCGGCCCATTGAGTGGCACGACGTCGAGCCGCTCCTTGAGCAGATCGATGAAAGGCAGGAACAACTCCCGGTTCAGCCCATCCTTGTAAAGATCGTCCGGCGCGCGATTGGAGGTGGCGACCAGCGTCACTCCGGCATCGAACAGCGCCGTGAACAGGCGGGACATGATGGCGGCATCCGCCATGTTGTTAACCACCATCTCGTCGAACAGCAGCACCCGCACCTCGGACGCCAATTGCGCCGCAACGGGCGGGATGGGATCGCCGCTCTCGTCTTCACGGGCCGCACGCAGCCGCGCATGCACATCAAGCATGAATTCGTGGAAATGGATGCGGCGCTTGGCGGGGCCATCCAGGCAGTCGCGCATCAGGTCCATCAGCATGGACTTGCCGCGGCCTACCCCGCCCCACAGATAAACGCCGCGAATGGGATCGGGCGCCTTGCGGAGCATGCGCCAGAGCACCGAGCCCTTCTTCGGGGCAGCCTCCAGCTCATGCTGCAGCCGGTCGAGCCGAATCGCGGCGGCGCGCTGATCCGGGTCGGGTCTCAGCTCTCCAGCGGCGATAAGGTCGTCATAACAGGAGAGCAGTCCACTCATGCGTCGCGCGGGGAGGCCTCCGCCGGGTGGCTGTGCTGCACACGCGGCTGCATGATCTCATACTTCGGCAGGGCCGGGTCGAAGAAATCCCAGGCCACCGCGTCCTTCATGTAGATGACGCTCTGTGGCGAGACGCGGTTCGGCTCGTCCAGTGACCCCGCCTGCACCATGATAAATTCGCCCGGGAGGGTGCCCGATGTGTAGAGCCGTCCGCCGCAATTGCCGCAGAAATGCCGCGTCACGTCCCCGCCCGTGTCGCCATAGGTCGTGTAGGTCTTCGGCGCACCCTCAATCGCGAGCTGGCTGTTGTGAATGCCGATGATCGTCGTGTGGCCGGTGCCGGTCGCCTTCTGGCAATCCTTGCAGCAGCATTGCGAGACCCACAGGGTCGGCCCGGTCAGCTTGTAGCGAATCTCTCCGCACAGGCAGCCGCCATCCAGAACCTCGCCTTCCTTCACCATCGCCGATCTCCGAATTGTCGTTGTCTCGGTCGAGTGTGACGTCAAATTGCGCGTTCGACCAGCATCTTGCGCGTTTCGGCAATGGCCTTGGCGGGCGAGAGGCCCTTGGGGCAGACATTGGCGCAGTTCATGATGGTGTGGCAGCGATAGAGACGGAAGGGATCTTCCAGATCGTCCAGTCGTTCGCCGGTCATCTCGTCGCGGCTGTCGGCCAGCCAGCGATAGGCCTGCAGCAGAATGGCCGGGCCAAGGAAGCGATCGGAATTCCACCAGTAGCTCGGGCAGCTCGATGAGCAGCAAGCGCACAGGATGCACTCGTAAAGGCCGTCGAGCTTCTCGCGATCCTCCGGGCTCTGCAGCCGCTCCTTGCCGCTCGGAGGCGGCGTGACCGTCTGCAGCCAGGGCTTGATCGAGCTGTACTGCGCATAAAAGTGCGTGAAGTCGGGCACCAGATCCTTGATGACGTCCATGTGCGGCAGCGGCGTGATCTTCACCTCGCCCTTGCAGTCCTCAATGGCGGTGGTGCAGGCGAGGCCATTGCGGCCGTTGATGTTCATCGAGCAGGAGCCGCAGATGCCCTCGCGGCAGGAGCGGCGGAAGGTCAGCGACGAATCCTGCTCGCCCTTCATCTTGATGAGCGCATCCAGCACCATCGGGCCGCAGTCGTCCAGATCGATCTCGAACGTGTCGTAGCGGGGGTTCTCGCCGCTATCCGGATCGTAGCGATAGACCTTGAACTTCTTGACGTTCGCTGCGCCCTCCCGCGCTTTGTGCACGGTTCCGTTCTTGCGGATGACGCTGTTCGCGGGGAGAGAGAATTCTGCCATCGTCTGTTTTCCTGGCGCCCACTGGCTGATCCGGCGGGTCATACCGCGCCGCAATAAGAATGTTGCGGCGTCCTAGCGCGTGTATTCCCCCGGCTCAAGCGTCGAGCAAGGTGGACATGAATTTGCTTGCCGGTGTCACGCAACTGCATCCAAAGCATGCAATCAAGCGTTCCCGGCCTGCATGAATGTCCATATGAGCGAAAGCCTGTTCATTTACAACGAGCGCAGCGGCTCGTGCGATCCCGCTATCGTCTCGGAAATCAAGGATCTTTTCGCGCGGGGCGGCTGGCCGATCGGGCAAGTGCGCACCATTGACGATGGCCCGCTGCCGACTGCCCGGCAATTGGATGAAGTCGGCATCGGCCTTGCCATCGTGCTTGGCGGGGATGGCTCGCTTGCCGCCGCTGCACAGGCGCTGACCGGATGGGACGGCACATTGCTCGCGCTGCCGGGCGGCACGATGAACCTTCTGGCGCACCGACTCCATGGCGATCTCGACCCCGTCGAGATCGTAGCGGCTTATCTCGACGGCCGGGGAACCGTGCTCCATACGCCGGTCATTCGCGGCGACGACATTACGGCCTATACAGGTATCATCGTCGGCCCAACGGCGGCATGGGGCAATGTGCGGGAAGCGCTACGCAATCGCGATCTGGCGGCGCTGGCCGAAAAAGTGCCCGAGGCACTGACCGCGACGTTCGAAGGGCCAGCCGTCTCGCTCGAAGGCGATGACACATCCTATCCCGCCATCTTCGTCGAACCCGGCGTCAAAGGCCTGCGGGCCTATGGCGTGCTGGCCAGCAACGCAGGCGAGCTGTTCGGCCATGGCTGGGCCTGGCTCTCGGGCGATTTCCGGGATGGGCCATCCGAATCCCTTGGGGTTGCGGCATCCATGAAACTGGAGAGCGAAGCACCGACGCTGGATCTGCTGGTCGACGGAGAGAAGGCCACGGCCAATACTCCGCTCGATCTGCGCATCGCGCAGTCGGGCGTTCGCTTCTTTGCCGCCCAGGGAGATAGCGGCTGGCGCTGAGCGCCCCGTTTACGCTGATATACGTCATTTCTCCCATGCCACGGGCGCGCTTGGCTCTTTGCAGCGGGCATCGTCCGTGCTGATATGCGGCCATGCCAATCCTGTCCCGCTTGCTCGCCGCTACGCTGGCGCTCTCCGCCTCCACAGCACTAGCCGAACCGGCCGACCCCGCCGATCCCAACCTGCCGCGCCTCAAGAAGGTGCTGGCGGCCACACCGCTGATCGACGGGCATAATGACTGGCCGGGCGCGATTGCCTGGAGCGGCGGCGACGCGCGATGGACGATGGACCTGACGCGCCTCGATACCGGGGACTACGACACCGACATCGAGCGACTGCGGCAAGGGCTGGTCGGCGGGCAGTTCTGGTCCGTCTATGTGTCCGCCGCGCTGCCGCCGCTGGAGCAGGTGAAGAAGACGCTGGAACAGATCGATCTCGTGAAATCGATCGCGCGCCGCTACCCCAATGACTTCGCCCTCGCGCGCACCGCCGCGCAGGTGCGCGCGGCGCACAAGGCCGGGCGCGTCGCCTCGCTCATCGGCGCGGAAGGCGGCGGGCAGATCGATGAAAGCTTCTCCGTGCTGCGCGCCTATGCCGAGCTTGGGGTGGGCTATCTGACGCTCACCCACAGCCGCACCATCGCATGGGCGGACAGCGCGACGGACGATCCCAAACATGGCGGCCTGACCCCCTTCGGCAAGGCCGTGGTGCGCGAGATGAACCGGCTCAACATGCTCGTCGATCTCAGCCATGTGAATGAGGACACGATGCTCGACGCGATTGCGACAAGCCGCGCCCCGGTCATCTTCTCGCATTCCAGTGCGCGGGCGCTGTGCGATCATCCGCGTAACGTGTCCGATGCGGTGCTGAAGGAAGTCGCGCGAACCGGCGGCATCGTGATGGTCGCCTTCGCGCCCAATTACATCTCCGAGGCACGGCGGGTGTGGGGCGTGCAGCAGGGCGCCCAGCGCGCGCTCTACAACCAGCCGCCGCTCAATGGCCTCTACATCGGCCAGCCCGACCGCGCGAAGGCCGCCATGGACGCCTGGCTCGCCGCCAACCCCGAACCGCGCGTGACCGTGCAGATGGTCGCCGATCATATCGACCATATCGCCAAGGTCGCCGGCTACGATCATGTCGGCCTCGGCGGCGACTATGACGGCCTGCCCGCGCTACCGGACGGCATGGCCGGCGTGGAAAGCTACCCCCCGCTGCTCCTCGAACTCATGAAGCGCGGCTGGAGCGACGCCAACATCGCCAAACTCGCCGGCGGCAACATCCTGCGCGTGATGGAACAGGCGGAGAAGGTCGCGGCATCGCTGGCGAACGAGCCCCCGGCCACGGAGACGCGCGAGGCGATGGACGGGCCGGAGAAGAGCTGAGCGCAAGACGCTGACGCCGCTTCGAGGATGGCGTTGTCGACTCGGGGCGACTGGCCCGTGCAGGGCGCGTGGAGGCGCGTTGTCATGCCGAAGCCAGCCTATTCGAGGTTTGAAATGCGCTCGTGAGGACGAGCTTGACCAGGCGGCCATGAAGTCAAGTGATTGATTTTATGATATCATGGTTTGGAACATCTCGATCATCGCGCATGTAAGGCATGGAGAATGATCAAATGTTGCCGCATGATCGGCGCAACATGTTGTTCTGTAACGATTTTGATCACGATTTCAAAGAGCATGGGCGGATGAATGCCGTGCGATCTTCATAGCATCCGGTGAGGTTATAGGAAAACGAAAGGGCCGGACGATGCCGCCCGGCCCTCGCTAATCATCGCTTCTGAGTCTGCGGTTCAGCCGAAGGCGAGCTTGTAACGCTGGCGACGCATGGCCGAACCGACAAGACCAAAACCGGCAATCATCATCGCCCAGGTCGCGGGTTCGGGAATGGCCGGGGTCGGCGGCGGCAGTTCCTCATTGGTGATACCCGCATAAAGTACAGTCTGCTGCGAATAGTTGTAGAAACCGAACCGACCGTTAGAGAAGCTGCCATCAATGTCGAATTGCAGCACATCATCGACCCAGACTTTGATGTTGCTGGATGTATAGGCGATATCGAAACTGTAAGTCGTCAACTCGGTCCAGCCTGTCGCACCCAATGTGGCACCACGGGCCAATTCAGTCACACCCTGTGCGCTGTCATGACACCATGCGCCGGAGTTGTTCGCGAGGCCTGAGGAAACCTGCGAAATGGCGAGGCCGGCGGAAGCGCTGCATCCGAAGCTGCTTTGATTGCCCTTCTTCCAGTCGATCAGCAGAAAGTCGCTCGGGCCAGCCAGCTCGCCCGGATCATAGCCCACGACGAAGCCCACGAAATCGTCGTCCGTGCGTGTGTTTACCGTGATCGTTCCAGACAGCTGATTACCAAACGCCGAATAATCGCTGTAAAAAACGCCGGGGTTGGAATTCAGCGTCTGCAACACCGAATCATTGCCTGGCTGAACGTTCCAGGTTCCCGCACCTTCCTGCGTCCAACCAGTCAGATCGACCGGCACTTCCACGGCCATCGCCGGAGCAGCCAACGCCGCTGCGCCGCACATCAGCGCCATGTGCACGCCCGTCTTTCCCATTCTTCCGATTATCGACATGTCATTCTCCCACCAAATGTGTCGGATGTTTGCGCGGTTAACCGCACGTTAACCACCGTAGCGAAGGGGCCACCAAAATTGTAGTCCTAATTCAATGGCTTCGTGAAAATGTGTCATTGTGGAACGGGCGACGTACCTCGCTCTTTCTGTATCTGAGCGGCTTATTGGCTTCGGTTTGCGCCTTGATGAGTGCCAGACTGCCGCTCCGATTGTCGTGTTGCTCATGCTTCGAGGCCGCGCCGGCGGCAAAGGCAAAAGCAAAAGAAGCGGGTCGGACCTTGCTCCAGCAGCCACCAGCCTCAATTCACCGGCGCGCGCCGGCGATAACTCAGCGCTTCGGCCACATGCACCCGTCCCACCGTTTCCGCGTCCGCCAGATCGGCAATCGTGCGCGCCACCCTGAGCACCCTTGTGTAGCCGCGAGCGCTGAGCTTCATGGCAGCGGCGGCCTGGGCGAGCAGATCCCGGCCCGGCGCATCCGGTGTGGCGTGGGCATCGAGCGCGTCGCCGGTCAGCTCTGCATTGGTGCGTGCGCTGCTACCGCTCGCCGAGGCACGCGCGGTCTGGCGGGCGCGGGCCTGCGCGACGCGGGCGGCGACTTCGGCTGACCCTTCCGTGGGCGGCGGGAGCAACAGATCGGCAGCGGAGACGGCGCCGACCTCGACATGCAGGTCGATCCGGTCCAGCAGCGGCCCCGAAACCTTGGCCTGATAATCGCCCGCACAGCGCGGCGCGCGCGAGCAGGCCAGCGCGGGATCGGCCAGATGCCCGCAGCGGCAGGGATTCATTGCGGCAATGAGCTGCACCCGCGCCGGAAAGGTCACGTGTGCATTGGCGCGCGCGACGCTGACCTCGCCCGTCTCCAGCGGCTGACGCAGGCTATCGAGCACCGCGCGCTGGAACTCGGGCAGCTCATCAAGGAACAGCACGCCGAGATGCGCAAGACTGACCTCGCCCGGCTTCACCCGCAGTCCGCCACCGACCAGCGCCGCCATCGACGCACTGTGATGCGGCGCGCGATAGGGTCGGTTCTGGCTGATCCGCCCGCCCGAAAGCGTGCCGGCAACCGAGGCGACCATCGAGACTTCCAGCGCCTCGGCCGGCGTGAGCGGCGGCAAAATGCCCGGCAGGCAACTCGCCATCAGCGACTTGCCGGAGCCCGGCGGGCCGGCCATCAGCAGATTATGGGCTCCCGCCGCCGCAATCTCCAGCGCGCGCTTGGCGGTCTCCTGCCCCTTCACCAGCCGCAGGTCCGGCCCGGCCACCGGCGGCTCGACCTCGCCGGGTGCCGGGCGCGGCAGAACGGTCGCGCCCTTCAGATGATTGATGAGGCTGAGCAGATCGGGCGCAGCCAGCACGCCGTCGGACCCCGCCCATGCCGCCTCCGATCCTTGCGTCGCGGGGCAGATCAGCGTCTTTCCGGTCTGCGCGGCATGGAGCGCGGCCAGCAGCACGCCCGGCACCGGCGCCACGCGCCCATCCAGCCCCAGCTCGCCGACGACGAGATGCTCGGCCAGTTGCTCGGCATCCACTACGCCCATCGCGCCGAGCAGCGCGAGCGCGATCGGCAGATCGTAATGCGAGCCTTCCTTGGGGAGATCGGCCGGAGAGAGATTGACGGTGATGCGCTTGGGCGGGAGCGAGAGGCCGATGGCGGCAATGGCATTGCGCACGCGCTCGCGGCTTTCGCCCACGGCCTTGTCCGCCAGCCCCACCACGATGAAATTCGGCAGACCCGATACGAGCTGGCACTGCACTTCCACCGGGCGCGCCTCCAGCCCGAGAAACGCCACCGTTCCCACCGTCGCGACCAAGATCTGTCCCCCATTTGTTCCCTCGCCCTATGCGGGGTCAGGCGGTCGGAGTCGAGCCTCTTTCGGCTGGTTCATAACGGGACGGCAGCGCAAACAGCGCAACGAAGCGCTGCTCCAGAGCGGCATCGCCCTGCGCGCGCAGCATGCCAGACTCAGTGAGCTGATCGAGCGGCGCCTTACCATAGAAGCGGCGGGCCAGACCCCGCGCGGTGCCCTCATAAGCAAGATCCGGCGCGACCGCTTCGCCCGTTTCCACGTGGAACACGCCGCCCTCAACCCGCGCACGATATGGGGTGCCGTCGATCAGAAAGCCGATCCGCAACGCCATGTCGCCCGCCGCCTGCGCATCCAGATTGATCTTGAACGAGAGCATCATCGCCGTGCTGTTGAGCGGCAGCATCCGGTCGTGCCCCGGCGAGCGATAGGCCCATTTCGCCATCGCCAGCACCAGTTCTTCGGCCTCCTTGCCCCAGGGCGTGAGGCCATAGACCTGCACATTGGCCGGCGGCGGCAGGCGCAGACGCTCGACGATGTGCCGCTCCTCCAGTTCGGTCAGCCGCTGGGTGAGCACATTGGCGCTGAGGCCCGGCAGCGCCGCGCGCAGGTCCGAGAAGCGACGCGGGCCGAGCAGAAGCTCGCGAATGACAAGCAGCGCCCAGCGCTCGCCGACCAGATCGAGGCCATGCGCCAGGCCGCAGGCATCTTCAAAGCGCCGCTTTTGCGGGAGTTTCGACTGTGTAGTTATTTTTTCTAACTCCATGGTTGCAATATCTATGTTCGATGGGCAGGATCGTCAAGGTCAGGTGATTCGGGTGGGGCCGATACTGCGAGAGGACGGGTAGCTGCCATGGAACGCATGATTTTCATCAATTTGCCGGTTACGGATCTCGCCCGCTCGAAGCGCTTCTATGAGGCGATCGGCGCGGTCAATGATCCGCAATTCACAGATGAGAGCGCCGCGATGATGCGCTTTTCCGACACCATCTGCGTGATGCTGCTGACGCGCGAGCGCTTCGCCAGCTTCACGCCTCGGAAGATTCCCGATGCCCATGAGAGCGCTCAGGTGCTGCTCGCGCTCAGCGAGGAAAGCCGCGATGCGGTGGATTCGATGACGAAGCGTGCAGCCGAAGCGGGCGGCACGGCCGATCCCAATCCGGTGCAGGACCATGGCTTCATGTATGGCCGCAGCTTCGCCGATCCAGATGGCCACATCTGGGAGACGGCGTGGATGGACATGTCCGCAATCTCGCAACCGGCCTGAGCGCCCGGCAGGAGATGCAGCCATGTCCTTTCAGGCCTATCTCGACACGATCAAGGCGAAAACCGGCCAGTCGCCGGATGACCTGCGTGCTTACGCCGCCTTCCAGGGTTTCCTCGACGAGGAGAAGAAGCTGCGCCCGGACGTGAAGGCCGCAACGCTGGTTGCGAGTCTCAAGCGCGATTTCGACCTGGGCCATGGCCACGCCATGGCGGTCTATGCCCTGCTCAAGGGCATCCGCAAGGAAGGCGACTGATCCAATTCCGGGCGCTTTTGCGTCCCAAGGAAAGGAGTTTCATATGCCACAGAAGAATGACGCCTCGATTGAGGTGACGGGTTTCGAATGGGTGCCGTCCTTCGCCCGGGGCCGTGTACGCGATCTGCGGGTGCGCTGGGCGCTGGAGGAAATCGGCCTCGACTATCGGTCTAGACTCATCAGCGCGATGGACCGGCCCGCGGATTATTATCGCGAGCAGCCCTTCGGTCAGGTGCCATATTATCGCGAGGGCGACATCGCCCTGTTCGAGAGCGGCGCCATCGCGCTGCACATTGCGGAGAAAGACGAGCGGCTGATGCCGCGCGATCCGGCCGGACGCGGGCGGGCGATCACTTGGGTGGTCGCGGCGCTGAACAGCATCGAGCCCGGCATCATGCATCTGATCGATATCGACCTGTTCTGCGCCGGACAGGAATGGGCGAAGCTGCGCCGCCCGGACGCCGTGAAGCAGATGGAAAAGCGCCTCGATCAGCTCGCCAATATGCTGGGCGAAAAGGACTGGCTGGAAGGACGCTTTACCGTGGGCGACCTCATGATGGTTTCGGTGTTGCGCATTCTGTCGCCTGATCAGGTCACCATGCCCCGAGCACTCGCAAACTATGTCGCGCGCGGCGAAGCGCGCCCCGCTTTCAAGGCCGCTTTGGCGGCGCAAATGGCCGACTTCCTCCCCGACGAAGCGGTCAAAATGGAAGGAGTACCCGCATGACCTATCTCGATGGAATCCTCGTGCCCGTGAAGCCGGGCCGCAAGGACGATTATCTCAAGATGGCCCGAGCCATTGATCCGGTGTTCCTCGAATATGGCGCGCTGCGCGTGGTCGAGGCGTGGAACGACGATGTGAAGCCCGGCAAGACAAATGACATGCGCACCGCCGTGATGGCGGAAGAGGGCGAGGATGTCGTCTTCTCCTGGATCGAATGGCCCGACAAGGCGACGCGCGATTCCGGCTGGGAGAAGCTGATGGCCGATGAGCGCATGGCCCATGCACCCGAGGACAATCCGATGGCCGGCGCCCGCATGATCTACGGCGGCTTCACCGTCGTGCTGGACGAGAAGAAATAGGCGGACAACGCAGGAGAAAGCCCATGACCAACAAACAGGGCGAGTTCATCTGGTATGAGCTGATGACCACCGATATCGAAGCCGCCCGCGCCTTTTATGGCGCGGTGGTCGGCTGGACGATCAGCGACCGCAGCGACATGCCGGGCATGGATTACCGGATGATCCGCGCCGCGGATGGCGACGTGGCCGGTCTGATGGCGCTCGATGACGAGATGATTGCCGGCGGAGGCCGACCGATCTGGGTCGGCTATATCGGCGTGGAGGATGTGGACGCCATAGCGGCGGCCATCCCGTCCATGGGCGGCAAGATCTACGTGCCGCCACAGGACATTCCCGGTGTCGGGCGCTTCGCCATGGCGGCCGATCCACATGGCGCACCCTTCTACATCATGCGCGGCAGCGTGGAGGGCGGGGTGAGCCGATCCTTCTCGGCGGACGCGCTCGGCCATTGCAGCTGGAACGAGCTGTCTTCGCCGGACCAGAAGACCGCGCTCAACTTCTACATGGGGCTGTTCGGCTGGACCAATCCCTCTTCCATGCCGATGGGGCCGATGGGCGACTATCGCTTCCTCTTCGTCGATGACATGCGCATCGGCGCGAGCATGGAGCAGAAGGACCAGCCGGCGGAATGGCGCTTTTATTTCACCGTCCCTTCCATCGCGGCGGCGATGGAGGCGGTGACGGCGCATGGCGGCGCGATCATCAGTGGCCCGCACGATGTCCCCGAGGGTGGGAAGATCATCATTGGCACCGATCCGCAAGGCGCCCGTTTCGCACTGGTTGGTGGGGAATGAAGGAGGCGCGCATGGCCAGCCCGATCACGCCGTGCATCTGGATGGACGGCACCGCCGAGGAAGTAGCGACCTTCTATGTGTCGCTCTTCCCCAACTCGCGGATCGACCGGATCAGCCGCTATGCGGCAGACTCGCCCTTTCCGCCGAGCTTCCCGGCGGGGACGGCCATGCTCGTTCTCTTCACGCTCGATGGGCGGCCCTTCTCGTCGCTCAACGGCGGCCCGATGTTTCCCCAGACCGAGGCGGTATCGTTCGTCATTCCGGTGGAGGATCAGGCCGAGCTTGATCGATACTGGAATGCCCTCACCGCCGATGGCGGCGCGGAGAGCATGTGCGGCTGGTGCAAAGACCGCTTCGGCGTTTCCTGGCAAGTCGTCCCGCGCAAGCTGCTGGAGATGCAGGCCAGTGAGGATGCCGCCGCTGTCCACCGCCTGAACAGCGCGATCATGACGATGCGCAAGCTGAATATCGCCGCACTTGAGGCGGCATTTTCGGGAGATTGATGCTTGAGTTACATCCTCTACGCCCACCCCTTCTCCAGCTACAGCTGGAAGGCCATGATTGCACTCCACGAAAAGGAGTTGCCCTACGAATTACGCGTGGTTGAGGACGAGAGCGTCATGACGCAGCTGCGCCGGCACTGGCCGCTGGGCAAATTCCCCGTGCTGGTCGATGAAGACGCACCGGTGATCGAGGCGACGACGATCATCGAATATCTGGACCTGCGCCATTATGAGCGCGCGCCGCTCATTCCGGCCAATGCGGTCGATGCGCTGGACGTGCGGTTCATGGACCGCGTGTTCGACAATCATGTGATGACGCCGATGCAGGCGGTGGTGACAGAAGCCCTGCCGCACCTCATCGGCACCAGCGATCCGGTGCGGGCGCAGAAGGCGCGCGAGGCGCTGGAGACAATCTATGGCTGGCTGGAAGCGCGCCTCGCCGGACGGCTCTGGGCGTGCAGCGCCGGCTTCAGCCTGGCCGATTGCGCGGCTGCGCCCTCACTCTTCTATGCCGACTGGGTTCACCCGATCGGCGATCGCTATCCGGAACTGCGGGCCTATCGAACCCGGCTGAACGAGCGGCCATCCGTGGCCCGCTGCATCGAGGGCGCACGGCCCTATCGTCACTACTTCCCGCTCGGGGCGCCTAATCAGGACTGAAGCCTGCTGGCGCACGGCCACCGGGGGCAAGCTCTTCCGCTCGCCCCCAGTTCGCCAAATTCCGAGCCATTCTCAATTCTTGCTGGCAACCTTGGTATCGGGGCCGGTGATCAGACGCACTTCCTCGCCTTCGCCCTCGATGCGCGCGCCGGCATAGCTCAGTTCTTTCTCCGTCACGCAGACGCGGCGCTGCATGCGCGATCCGGTAACGTCCTGCTTAAAGCAGTAGAAGGTGTTCCCACCCCGCTTGAGCACCTTGGCGCGAATCTGGTTGGTGCCGTCAGCAGCCGGCGCGGCAAGGGCAGGCTGGGCGAGCGGCAGCAGAGCAACGGCAGCGACTGCGGCGATCAGGTTAAACTTGCTGGACATCATTCTTCTCCTCAACTGAATCCCTGTCAGCCAAAGTGACCGACACCGGGCACAGTGCATTAAGCGTGCCAGACAGTAGAATTACGCTATTTCAGTATCTTGTAAGAAACCGAACATAGCATCCCGAAATTAGCAATCCTGCAAATTGGTCTGATCTGCTGAAATTTGGCGAAATGCGCGAGATCTTTCGGCGCTATCCGCCGCCAAACCACAGGCAATATTGACCTGTCCTACCCGCGCTGAGCTGTGGCATGGCATCACCCCTGCGCAACGCCGTGGTCCGCGAAGGCGTGGTGCAGCGAGAGGAAACAATTTTATTTACCCCGTAACCTTCGTAACCTTTTGATGGGGACGGGACGACGCCGATCAGGCGGGGAGAGGAGGCGAGACCATGGGCATGACAAGCCGATCGAAGCGGGAGACTCACAGCCGATTGGCGGGGGCGCATCGCTAAATGGTCTGGCCGCACAGCTTTTCGGATCTGCGTGACGCCGCCCGTCGCCGGCTTCCGCGCTTCCTGTTCGACTATGTCGATGGCGGCAGCATCGATGAGTTGTCGCTCGCCCGCAACAGCGCCGCCGTGCGCGCCGTCACGCTGCGCCAGCGTGTGCTCAACGACGTTTCTGCATCGGACCTCTCGACCACGCTCTTCGGCCAGAAACTCGCCATGCCGCTGATGCTCGCGCCCATCGGCATGGGCGGCCTGCTGGCGCGACGGGGCGAAGTGCAGGCCCTCCGCGCGGCCCATGCCAATGGCGTGCCGATGGTCGCCTCGACCGTCACGGTGTGCTCGGCACAGGAGATCGCCCGCACCGGCCTGCCTTTCTGGTTCCAGCTCTATATGGCGAAGGACCGCGGCTTCGTGATCGATCTGCTGGCGCAAGTGAAGGCGCTGGGCTGCGAGACGCTGTTCATGACCGTGGACTTGCCGCTGCCCGGTCCGCGCTGGCGCGACCAGCGGTCGGGCCTTTCCGGGCCGCCCGGTTTGCGCGGACAGGGGAGGCGCTGGCGGGAAATCCTCGCGCATCCCGGCTGGACCTGGGATGTCGGCCTGCATGGCCGCCCGCATACGCTCGGCAATCTGGTGCCGATCATGAATGGCAAAGTGCGCATGGGCGATTTCCTGCGCTGGAGCGGCCAGAATTTCGATCCGTCCGTTACGTGGAAGGATCTGGAGTTCATCCGCCAGCACTGGACCGGCACACTGGTCCTCAAGGGCATCATGGACGCCGACGACGCCCGCCGCGTGGCCGATTTGGGCGCGGACGGGCTGGTCGTCTCAAATCATGGCGGGCGCCAGCTCGATGGCACGGTGGGGACGGCGCAGGCGCTGCCTTCCATCGTCGATGCCGTAGGAGAACGCCTGACCGTGCTGATCGACGGCGGCATCCGCAACGGGCTCGACGTGCTGCGCATGCTGGCACTCGGCGCGAAAGGCGTGATGATCGGCCGGCCATGGGCCTTCGCACTCGCCGCCGGCGGCGAGGAGGCCGTCTCCCGCATGCTCGCGCAATATGCGCAGGAACTGCGCGTCGGCCTCGCTCTTACCGGCTGCGCCAGCGTCGCCAACGCGGGGCCGCATTTGCTCGATCATCGGGGTGGGGGAGGACTGTCATTCACATGAGTTCAGCGGGGACTGACGGCGTGGGGCGAAGTAATCGCTCACCCACATACCCCGTTCGCCCTGAGCTTGTCGAAGGGCTGTACTTCTCTGACTAACGTTCAGAGAAGAAGGACAGGGCTTCGACAAGCTCAGCCCGAACGGGATTATGGGACACCAGCGCTTTAGCGCCCCCTTCAGGCCGCCTTCTCAAGCGCAGTCGGCTCGCTCGCCAGCAGCATCGTTGCCGCCGCCGTGTTCGAGATCGGGATGTGGTAATTGCGGCTCAGCTCCGTCACATCCTCACCCAGCGCCCCGCGCGCCGCGATCCAGTTGACGATCTCGATGCCCTGGCTGCCGGCTTCCTCCACGATGTCGAGCGCGCTGATCGTCGTCAGCGCATCCGGGGCCGGGCCGAGATTGTCCATGCAGAAGCGATCATAGCGCTGATTGATGAAGCCCGCCCGCGACCCATCCAGCTGGTGGGAAAGGCCGCCTGTGCCGAACACCACGATCCGTTCGTCGCCTTGCCAGCTGCGCAGCGCCTTGCCGACCGCGCGGCCGAGCGCGAGACAGCGCTTGGGACTGGGCAGCGGATGCTGCACCGTGTTGATCGCAATCGGCACAACCCGCACCGGCCATGCGCCGCCGCCCGGCCAGCAGAGCTGGAACGGCACGACCAGTGCATGATCCACCAGCATGGACTGGCAGGTCGTGATGTCGAACTCGTCTTCCACCAGCCCCTCGATGATGTGCCAGGAAAGCGCCGCGTCACCCTTGAACGCCTTCTGCACCGGCAGGCCCCAGCCCTCGTCGGCATTGTGATAGCTCTCCGCCGCACCCACGGCGAAAGTCGGCATCTTGTCGAGGAAGAAGTTGAGGCCGTGGTCATTGTAGAAGACCACTGCGACATCGGGCTTCGCGGTCGCGAGCCAGCGATGGATCGGTTTGAACCCATCAAAGAATGGGCTCCAATAGGGGTCTTGCTCCTGCCCGCGCGCAATCGCGCCGCCAATAGCAGGGACATGGCTGGTGAAGACACCGCCGAGAATCTGGGCCATGGTTCAGGCCTCCTCTTGCTGATGAGCTGCATCGAGCAGCATCTGACGGAAAGCCTCGACGCTCATGCCGGTCTGCTGGGCGCCAACGTCCTGCACGTTGAGCCCATAAATGCCCGCCAGCTTGGCGAGATAATAGATGTTGCCACCCGCCTCGATCATCTTGAGCACGTCGCGCGCGCGCACAGCTTCGCGCTGCTCCTGTGTGAGATTGAAGCGGTCGAAATAGGCTTCTTCGTCGGCCTGATAGGCCGCGCGATTCTCGGCGCTGTTGAAGGAATAGCACATGGCGTTGAGGGCATAGCCCCGCGCTGCCGCATCCCCATCAAAAACCGGCGTGCCGGGAATTGCTCGTCTGGCGGCCGGCCCCGCCTCGATCGATTCGATCGCACCCATCATCCATGCTCCTGCTTCAGGACAGGAACCGTCCCTGCGCTTCTCGCGCCGGGTAGACATTGACTTTGATCAAGCAGGCAGGAGCGCGCCGTCGATGCCGGCGCCTAAATCACATCACCAGAAGGCGCGGCGGTTGAGCTCGTGACCGAAGGCCAGCAGGGGCCACACCCAGCAACGTATAAGGCGTCTCGCCCTCCCAACCATGTGGCAGGCTCAGCGCGCCAGCCATGATGCCGAGGCCGAGCGCGCCAATCGCGACGGGCAGCGCCATGCCGTGCCGCCGCGCGCCCTGACCGAGCGCCAGCGCGCCCAGCACCATGGCAATGGCAAGGCCGCCCTCGTGGATGATGTGCGCCTCGAAAATACCGGCGAGCGAAGACAGCAGGCCAACGGCCACCGCCGTCGTCAGGCAATGCACCGCGCACAGGCCGGACAAGCCGATCGCCAGCCGATCGAGCTGCGGCATTGTCCAAGTCCGGGGGGCGGCAAGCGTTCTCATGTGAGCGCTCTACGCCTGAACGCGGAAAGATACAACATATCATTTGCGCTGCGAACCCAAATTTTGCGCCATTCCCGGCGCGCGCCTCCAAGGCGATACGCCCCTATGGGGGGCTTGCGTCTGCGGGACCGGCGGCGCATGGGGAGCCGCATGGCTGAACTTGCGCATTCGTCCTCGCCCGGTGCGCCCGCGGTCAGCGGGCGCCATGTTGGCCGCCCTGCCACCCTCGCACGCTGGCTGTTCATTGTTGCGGGCATGATCCTGTTCATGGTCGCCGTCGGTGGCGTGACCCGCCTGACCGAGTCGGGCCTCTCCATCACCGAATGGAAGCCGGTGACCGGCACTCTGCCGCCGATGAGCGAAGCGCAATGGCAGCAGGAGTTCGATCTCTATCGGGACAGCTCCCAATATGCGCTCATGAACAAGGGCATGACGCTTGAGGAATTCAAACGCATCTATTTCTGGGAATATTTCCACCGCCTGATCGGCCGCATCATCGGCCTCGCTTATGCGGTGCCGCTCGCCTGGTTCGCCATGCGCCGCGCCATTCCCCGCAGCTATGGGCCGCGCCTGCTGATATTACTCGCACTTGGCGGCGCACAGGGCGCTGTCGGCTGGATGATGGTGAAGAGCGGGCTGGTCGACCGCGTGAATGTAGAGCCGGCGATGCTCGCCGCGCATCTCGGTATGGCGCTCATCCTGCTCGGCGCGGTGGTCTGGACCGCTTGCGATTTCGCGCGACTTGCGCGCCAGGGCGATGCTGGTGCGCCCAGAGGGGTGGGCGCGCGGCTGAGCTGGGCCGGCACGATTCCCGTCCTCATCCTCTTCCTGCAACTGCTGCTCGGCGGCCTGACCGCCGGCTTGCGCGCCGGTTACGTCTCCAACACATGGCCGATGATGAACGACCGCTTCGTACCCGACGGGATCGCGTGGTGGGGCTCGCTGTGGATGACGATCACGAGCGATCCGTTCCTCGTCCACTTCCTTCACCGCTGGTGGGCGATCGTGGCAGCGGGCGCGATGCTCTGGATGGCCGGGCGGCTCCATGCGCGCGGCGCGGCAGGCCTCTCTTATGCGCTGACCGGCACGACGCTGGCGCAGATCATGCTGGGCATCGCCACGGTGCTGACCGGCGTTTCCATGCATGTCGCGGTGACGCATCAGGTCATCGGGGCACTGCTCCTCGCCATTGCTGTCGCAGGTGCCCATCGCCTCGGGCAGCGAGATGGCGTGCCGGGCACGGTGCCTGCGACCGCATGAGCGAGATCGCTCTGGTCTATGTGCCTTATGGCTCGCGCGAGGCCGCGGAGTCTGCCGGGCAGAAAATGGTCGCGCAACGCCTCGCCGCCTGCGCCAATGTTCTGGGCGAGGGCCGGTCGATCTATCCCTGGGAAGGCGCCATCGAAACCGCCGCCGAGACGGTGACGCTCTACAAGACCGCGCCCGACCGGCGCGAGGCCCTGATGGCCGCCATTGCGCAGGACCATGAATATGATCTTCCGGCCATCCTCTGCTGGCCGGCCGAAACAACGCAGGCCTATGCCGACTGGGTGCGGCAGGAGACACGCCCCGCGTGAGGCGTCCGAAACATAGGGTATCCTGATACCCGTCAGCAATGGCGCGCTTTTTCTTGACTTCCCGGCGCCTCATCGCCATTGGAGCCGCGCGGGCGGTGCCTTTCCGGGTGCCGCCGTTGATATTTTTCTGGATACTCATTCCTGGAGGCAAGAGGCCATGAAGGCGCTCATGAAGACCACCAAGCCGGCAACCCCGGCCACGGTCGAGAAGAAATGGTTGCTGATCGACGCCGAAGGCCTTGTGGTCGGTCGCGTTGCGAGCATCATCGCGAACATCCTGCGCGGCAAGCACAAGCCGAGCTTCACCCCGCATGTCGATTGCGGTGACAATGTCATCGTCATCAATGCCGACAAGGTGAAGTTCACCGGCAACAAGCTGACCGACAAGGTCTATTACAAGCACACCGGCTATGCCGGCGGCATCAAGGCGACCACGCCGCAGAAGGTTCTCGAGGGCCGTTTCCCCGAGCGCGTTCTCGAAAAGGCCGTGGAGCGCATGATCCCGCGCGGTCCGCTCGGTCGCCAGCAGATGCGCAACCTGCGCGTGTTCGCGGGCAGCGAACATCCGCATGAAGCCCAGAACCCCGAAGTGCTCGATGTTGCGGCGATGAACCGCAAGAACAAGGTTGGTGCCTGATGTCCGATACCACCGTTAATTCGCTGTCCGATCTGCAGGACCTCACCCAGGGTAACGCCGATGCACCGGCTGCCGACGCTGCTGCACCGGTGGCGCCGAAGGTCTCGAACGCACCGCTGCGCCAGCAGGAGCTGGACAAGCAGGGCCGCGCTTATGCCACCGGCCGCCGCAAGGATGCCGTCGCCCGCGTGTGGGTGAAGCCCGGCACCGGCAAGATCACGGTCAATGGCCGCGATCAGGAAACCTATTTCGCACGTCCCACGCTGCGCCTCGTCATCAACCAGCCCTTCACGGTCACGGACCGCACGGGCCAGTATGACGTCGTCTGCACTGTGAAGGGTGGCGGGCTTTCGGGCCAGGCTGGCGCCGTCAAGCACGGCATCGCACAGGCGCTCAGCAAGTATGAGCCCACGCTGCGTGCCGCCGTGAAGGCAGAAGGCTTCCTGACGCGCGACCCGCGCGTCGTCGAGCGCAAGAAGTACGGCCGCGCCAAGGCTCGCCGCAGCTTCCAGTTCTCGAAGCGCTAAGTTCCCCGGCGTCGCCCGGCGGCGTCGGATCATGTTCCGGCTCCACGGACGCGCAGAAAGGTTCAGTATATCCCGTCCGGGAACGGAACGAGGGCCGCTCTTCGGAGCGGCCCTTTTCTTTTGGGGCCGGGTTTCGCCGCGCGCCTGATGCTTTCAGTCCAGGGCGCCTTGACCTGCACAACCGCTCACCTACCTTGGCGGGGCGGGCCGGGCCCCTCTGGCGATCCTCTGATGGATCGTGATGTCGGACCGCATCGAGTGCGCTCGGTGCCGGTTCAGATGATTGAAAGCCCGCATCAGCCACCCGATTCGACAGTCGTTCCATCGGAGGTTTTTCATGACGTCAGCCCAATCCATGCCCTGCCCCGTCTGCAAGGTTCCGCTCATGATGAGCGAGCGCCAGGGCGTCGAGATCGATTATTGCCCGCAATGCCGGGGCGTGTGGCTGGACCGTGGTGAACTCGACAAGATTCTGGAGCGCAGCGCCGCCGAACTGGCGCCCGCACCCCCACCCGTCAGCCGCGCCGCGCCCCATCAGCAGCCCACTTATGAGCAGCCCCGCGCGCAACAGCCCTTTGGGGACTATCGGGACGAGCGCTATCGCGATGATCGCTATCGCTCGTCCAAGGGCTATCCCAAGCGGAAGAAGTCGTTCCTCGAAGAACTGTTCGACTGATCGGCCATCGACCCGGCAACGCGCTTCAATCTGCGCCGTCCAGCGCCAGGCGCGGCGCAATGCCGATCCGCTCAAGAAACGTCTCGTCATGGCTGACCACCAGCAGCGCGCCGTCATAAGCGTCTAGCACCTCCTCCAACAGCTCGATGCTCTCGATATCGAGATGATTGGTCGGCTCGTCGAGGATCAGCAGCTGCGGCGCCACCGGCCCCGCCGTGACGAGACAGAGCGCGGCGCGCAACCGCTCGCCACCGCTCAGCACCGCCACAGGCTTGAGCGCATCGCGGTTGCGGAAGGCGAAGCGGGCAAGCGCCGCATGCGCATCATGCGTGCTCATGCCGGGGTGCGCAGCGATCATCGCATCGAGCAGGCTAAGCGCGGGATCGAGCAGCGCAGCATGCTGGTCGAGCATGGCGATACAGCCCTCCGCGCGGTGCACAGCGCCAGAAGTTGGCTGCGCAGCGCCGGTGGCCAGTGCCAGCAGGCTCGTCTTGCCGCTGCCGTTCGCGCCGGTCACCGCCATGCGCGCCGGCCCGGTAATCGTGAAGCTGAGCGGCCCGAACAGGTGCCGCTCGCCGCGTGCGAACACCACATCCTCGAAGCGCAACAACGTGCGATTGGCCAGCAGACCGGTCTCTGGCAGATCGATGTGCAGCGGGGTCAACACCTCCACCTGCCCACGCGCAGCCTCCACGGAAAGCGCAGCCTCATCGATCTGCCGCCGGGCAAGACTCCGCTCGCGCGCACCGCTTTGCTCGGCCTGCTGCGCGCGTTTGCCAAGCAGGATGCGCGGCAGATCACCCCGTGCGCTGGCGGCGCGCCCCGCCTTGTCCCGGCGTGCCTTGCGCTCGGCCTGCACCTGCGCGTCGCGCTGATGGCGGGCGAGGTCGCGCCGGTTGCGATCCAGCGCCTGCGCTGCGCGCTCCCGCATTGCATCGCGCTCCGCCACGAAGGCACTCCAACCCCCGCTCACGCTGAACGTGCCCACCGGCGAAAGCTGGACGATCCTGTCCATCCCCTCAAGCAACGCCCGGTCATGGCTGGCAACGAGCGCCCCGCCCGGCCAGCGCGCCAGCAGGTCCGCCACAGCTTCGCGCCCTGCTGCGTCGAGATTGTTGGTCGGCTCATCAAGCAGCAGCAGTTCGGGCTCCGTGAGCAGCATCGCCGCCAGCCCCACCCGCGTGCGCTCGCCGCCGGAAAGCGTGGCGCAATCCCGATCGAGCGAGACACCGGCCAGACCGACATCCGCCAGCGCGCGCGCGAGCCGTTCGGGCAGCGTCCAGTCGGCCTGCGCGGCATCGTCCAGCGATCCCTCGCCCGCATCCAGTCGCGCGAGGCACGCGAGCGCATCGGCAAGCCCCAGCGCCTGCGCGACATTGCCTTCATCGAGCTGGATCTGCCGCAAAGTGCCAAGTCGCCCGGCGCGATGGATCGTGCCGGCGCGCGGCGCACCGCCATCGGCAATCAGCGCAAGCAGGCTCGACTTGCCCGCGCCATTGCGCCCGACAAGTCCGACGCGCTCATGGCCGACGGAAAGCGTGAGATCGGAAAAAAGCGCCGCGCCAGCACCAGGAAGCGAGTCAGGCCGGGTGAGACTGACGCTGTCGAGCGTGAGAAGAGCGGGAGTGGAAGAGGGCATGGAACACCTGCGGCAAGAGGACGATCGGGCGGAAGTCCGGTGCCTTGTCCATGTTCTGCTGCTCCCTTCAGGTGATAGAACGCCTGTTTAGGCGCAAAGCGGCGCAGGATCAAATCCGCCGCATCAGCCGCGCAATCAGGATCATCGCAGCGGGAAAGCTGATCGCCCACAGCGCACCGATCCAGATCAGCCAGGGCCAGAACATCTGCAGAGCCAGCGCCGGCAGCAGCAGTCCGTTCGCCAGCAGTGCCAATCGGGCGGATCGCGCCTTGCGCTCGCTAGACAGAGCGAAAGCCGCAAACAGCGTGGCGAGACTCATCATCGAGTAACCCAGCAGATCGACCGCGAAGAGAAAGCTGCGATAGGGCAGAAACAGGAAGGGCTCGAGGCCTGCAACATCCCCGCTCGCCATCCGCGGCGCCACCAGAGTCAATTGCACGAAGTAGACGAGACCCGTGAGGGTGGCATAGATGATGGCGAAGGCCAGCGCGCTCTGGCTGAACGCTGCGCGCTCCGCAGGCGCAAGCTGGTGCAGCGCGGCCGCGAGCACCACAAACGCCGGCCCGAGCAACAATGAAGGCGTGAGCAACAGTGCGAGGCCCAGCGCTGTGCTCGCAGCGTTCGGCCCACCCGCCGAACCGAGCAGACCCAGCCACTCCAACAGCTGCCCGCCGATATAGGCCAGCGCGAACAGCGCACAGGCGCAGGCGGCGGCAAAGCCCAGCCGCGCCGGGGCACTACGTCCTGATCTTTCCGGCAAGTCACTCATCGCACGACTCCCCGTCCTGAATGCCCTTGCGCCGGTAGACCTGATCGCGCGACCCCGCCTTGCGCTCCATCAACGGCGCCCGATTATTGCCCCGCTGCATGCTGCATATTGCCCGGCCGCAGCGCCGGTGCTAACCGCCGAACTCATGCACACGCCTCCTGAAATCATCCGCGTTCACGCCCGCCGAGTCTCCTGCGATGGCTCCGGCCACGGCATCCCTGCCGCGCTGGGCCATCCCCGCGTGTTTCTGGAGATCGACGAGCATGGCTATGTCGATTGCGGCTATTGTGATCGGCGCTTCCTGCTGGAAGGCGGCCCGGCCGACACACCCGACATCGTGAACAAGCCGGATATTGCCTCCGGCGCCAGCCTCTAAAGGGCTTGATGCACAGCCGGCGCAGACCGGCATAGACGGAGAGGACCGACCGCCCATGCAGATGCATCCCGTGCCGGTCGATGATCCGGCCGTCTGGACCAGTGCCGAAATCGGCGGCCGCGAAGGTTTCACCCATCGTCTCTCCACAGCGCAACTCGATGCTATCGATCGCGCCGTCGCGCGGGTGCGCGGCCGGGTCGCGCATGAGATTCGCCGCGAGGACTTCTCCTGCCCGCAGATCGACGCGCTGATGAAGGCGGCGCGCTGGCAGCTCTTCCACGGCTGCGGCGCGGTCATCCTCTCCGGCATCGATACCGGGCGCTACGACATCGCGGATCATGAGCGGCTCTATTGGGGCCTCGGCACGCATATCGGCACCGGCGTCGTGCAGAGCCCACGCGGCGATCATATCGCGCATGTGCAGAAGGAAGAGGGCGGCCCGCCGCGCGGCTACACGTCCGATCTGGAACTGCGCTCGCACACCGATTTCCATGAGGTTCTCTCGCTCTACGGCCTGCGCGCTTCCGCTCAGGGCGGCGAAAGCGGCGCGGTGAGCCTGCTCGCCATCCACAATATCATGGCCCGCGAGCGGCCCGATCTGCTCGCGCAGCTCTATGAGGGCCATTATATCGACTGGCCGGAGCGCGCCCGGCCGCTCGAAGAAAAGCTGCCCTTCTTCTGGACCATCGACGGCAAGACCAGCGGCTTCAGCAATCGCGTGTTCCTGCGCCATGGCCGCGATCCGGAGAAACTGCCGCCTGCGTTCCGCGAGGCGCTGGCGCTGTTTGATGAGATCGCGCTACGGCCCGACGTCCGCGCCGATTTCGTCCTCCAGCCAGGCGAGATGTTCTTCTGGCACAATTTCCTGGTGCTGCACTCGCGCCAGCAGTTCCATGATACGCCGGATGCGCGCCGGCTGCTGCTGCGGCTCTGGCTCAACATTCCGGACGGGCGCCCCATTCATCCTGCCATGCGTAGCCTCACGGCGGAGATTGATGCATATCATGGCGGTGAGGCCGTACCCGCCTAGGACCTACGGATCATTTTGGGAGGACTGCCCGTGCCCAGGATCCTGCTGACCCTGCTCTGTTTTCTGATCGCCCTGCCTGCGCAGGCCACCATCCCGTGGTCGCGCCCTGCCGTCACGGCGCTGCTCGATCACGGCGCGCGACTCGGCTCGCATGGCCTCGATCCGCGCGATTATGAGCTGGATCGTCTGCGCAGCGCGCTCAATTCCGGCGAGCAGAGCACGCTCGACACCGCTGCGACCCGCAGCTTCGCTTTGATCGCGCGTGATCTCGCCAATGGCCGCGTGCCCCCTGAACGGCGCCGCCTCTCCTATTTCCGCACGCCCAATCTCACGCCCGATGCCGTGTTGTCCCTGATGGACCGGGCGTTGGCGAGCAACGATGTGCCGGGCACGCTGGATCGCCTCGCGCCATCCCATGCCGATTATCGCATGCTGCGCGCCGCGCTGATGAGCCTGCCCGCCGACGCCTTGGCAGACCGCACCCGGCTGCGCGCCAATCTGGAGCGCTGGCGCTGGCTGCCCCGCGAAATGGGCCAGCGCTATTTGATCGTGAACGTGCCGGAATATGTCGCGCGGCTCGTGGATCGCGGTGCGGTACTGGCAACGCACAGGGTGATCGTGGGCAAGAAGGGTACGCCGACCCCGCAATTCGCCACCAGCGCCACTGGCATCATTCTCAACCCGACATGGACCGTGCCGCAATCGATCATCCGCGAAAGCATCGGCGCGCTCATCCGCAATCGGCCTGCAACAGCCCGCGCGCGCGGCTATACTTGGACGCAGCAAGGCGGCAGCCTCCACGTTGTGCAGCAGCCGGGACCGGGCAACGCACTGGGGCAGATGAAGATCGACATGCCCAATCCGCTCGCGATCTTCCTGCACGATACGCCGAGCAAAGCGCTGTTCGAACGCGAAGAACGCACCTTCAGCCATGGCTGCGTGCGCACCGATCAGCCCTTCGATCTCGCCGTGAAGATGCTGGCAGGGACTGAATGGACCCGGGCGCGAATCGACGAGACCGTCGCAGCAGGCAAGACCGTGACAGCCCAGCTCCCCGCCCCAATCCCGGTCTATGTCGTCTATCTGACCGCGCGGGCCGATGCCAACGGACGGCTCAACCGCTTCGACGATGTCTACGGGCTGGACAGCGCCATCGCCGGGGCACTCGGTGCCGGCAGCATCGCGGCGACCCGGCAACTCTCCAGCATAGGCTGCCTTGCGGGGTAAATCGCCTTCGCGCAGGCTCACCGTTAGCCATAGCCAGCAATATCCGCCGACCCTCCGCGTCACCCCGGACTTGCTCCGGGGTCCCGCTGCCTTTTGAAGCGGCCCCAGGCAGCGAGACGCGGAAAACGATCGCAAACCCCGGTGAAGATAAAGCGGGACCCCGGAACAAGTCCGGGGTGACGGTAAAATCAACCGGCACGAAAAATTTATTGATCAATGGAAGGGCCGCCAACCATTTTTAGCCCCTCCTGTTGAGCTTCGCTCGCCTGCGGCTCAGAGGAGGGATTGGGGTGGTGCCTCAACAGAGCAAACAATCATTACGCCTCAGGGAACGTACCCTGCACAAGTCTCAGGCTCCACGGCGCGTCGCAGCCCTACACCTTGTCCGCGTACAGCATCCGCCCCGGCCCAAGCCACTCAAGCAGCGGATTGATCTGCGCTTCGCTCACCGCGAAGCAGCCCTCGCTGCGGCCAAGCTTGCCGAGGCGCTTCACCATGTCGTCATTGCTGTACCAGGCGCCGTGAATGACGATGGCGCGCGATTCGGCATTGTCATTGCTCGGTTCCAGCCCGATCAGCCGCTGCGAAGGGCCATGCTGGCCGCTATAATGCGGTCCGGTGAGATAGGCGCCGCGTGAGCTGGCAAGCGAGCCGGGCACATTGCTGAAGCTGCGCACGAAGCCACTATGCGCGGGATCGGACCCGCGCCCATGCGCCACATGGAGCAACCGGTGCTTGCCGCTTTCCCGATCGACCAGCAGCATGCGCGCGGCCGCCGAGGGCATGGAGAAATCGACGACCACAAAGCGATCGCGCAGCTTCACGCTGTACTGATCCATTGCCGCTTCCGCCTTTTCGACCAGTTTCGACCATTGCGGCGGCGTGCGCACGGCACCGCGCACGGATGCAGGCAGGAGAGCGCTCGAGGCAGCAAGGCCTGCAAACTGGAGGAAATGACGGCGGTGTATAGCGGACATGACGGATCTCTTCGATAAATCGGCTTTTGCGCACGCACCCCGCATCCCGTCCCCGCGGAGGCATCGATTGGCTCAAAATAGGGCAGGATGGCGCGTCTGCCAACCCCCGGGGCAGAGGCATGCGGCGGAGCGCATTGCACAAGGGGCAGGTTCGTTCCCCCGCTGACCGCAAATTTCTGTCGTTGCCCCTGATTACGCTAGGGGCACATTGGCAAGGGCAATTGTTGCCGCTCGCTCCCACCTCCCATTCGTGTCGAGCGAAGTCGAGACACGCGAGCACAGCGCATGTGTCTCGACGTCAGCCGAAGTCTGAAGTTTATCGCGGGCGCCCTGCGGGCAGCCGAAGGGCTCGACAACGGAAGAAACGTCATCGGGCCAATGCCACGAAGGCCCGACCTTCCCGTCGGCTTGCCCCTCAGCCCTCCAGCTGCTTCTGCAGGGTGCGAATGTCTGCATCCATTTCCGGATTGTCGAGGCGCATGGCCTCAATGGTCTTCACAGCGTGAATCACGGTGGAATGATCTCGCCCACCGAATACCCGGCCAATTTCCGGCAGGGAGCGCGGCGTCAGCTTCTTGGCGAGATACATCGCCACCTGACGCGGCCGGGCGACCGCGCGGGCGCGGCGTTGCGAGCGCATTTCCGACTGATCGATGCGGTAATGCGCGGCGCACAGCTTCTGGATCTCGTCGATGGTGATGCGGCGATGGCTCGCGCGCAGCGACTCGGCCAGCATGGACTGCGCCAGCTCAGTCGTGATCGCCTTGTCGACCAGCTGGGCATAAGCGACCAGCTTGTTGAACGCGCCTTCCAGTTCGCGGATGCTGGTGCGGATGGAACCCGCCAGCAGCGCGATCACATCATCGGGCACCGTGATCGGCGCCACCGTCTCACGCCGCGCCTGCAGAATCTTCATGCGCAGATCGAGACCGGCTGGCTGAATGTCGGCCACCAGCCCGCCGGCAAGCCGCGAGAGGATTCGCGGATCGACCGCGCCCAATTGCTGGGGCGGGCGATCGGCAGCGATGGCAATACGCGCACCGGCATCGATGAGATCGTTGAGCGTGTGGAGAAACTCCTCCTGCGTCGGACCCTTGCCCGCGATGAACTGGATGTCATCGATGAGCAGCATGCGCGCATCGCGCAGCTTGGCCTTGAACGAGAAGGTATCGTTGGCGCGGATCGCCGCCACAAACTCGTTCATGAAGCGCTCGGCGGACATATAGAGAATCGCGCCGTCCCGCACCGGGGTCTGGGCGTCGCCGCCCAGCGTCTGCGCATAGCTCTGCGCGATGGCATGGAGCAGGTGCGTCTTGCCGAAGCCGGTCGGCCCATGAATGAACAGCGGATTGAACGCCGGACGGGTCGCGCTGGCCATGGCCTTGGCTGCCGAAGCGGCAAGCACATTGCTCTCGTCCGTCATGAAGCTGGCGAAATCATGGCGCGGCTCGAAGCGCTGCATGAGCCGACCGCCCCCAGCCGCCCCGCGCGCGGTGTTGTCCCGCCCCGCGGATGAGCCCTGCGTCGGCGAACCTGCCCTGAAAGACTCCGCGCCTTCTTGTGGACGGGGAACGCGCGGCGCGACCGCCACGGCCTCGTTCGCATCGCTGGCGCGGACGATCCGCACGTCCTGCACGCCCACCGTCATGGTGCGCCAGGCCAGCGCCAGGCGTGTGGCGAAATTGCTCGAGACATAGCTCGCCGCGAATTCCGACGGTGCTTCAAGATCCAGCGTGCCGGACTGCGCGCAGAAGCTGCCCAGCCGCAACGGCCGGATCCACTGATCGAACAGGCGGACACCGAGAGCCCTGCGCAGCCCCGCGCGGATCTCCGTCCATGCCTGATCGAGCGCGTCTCGTTCCGGTTGATGCTCGCCCATATCGGCTTGCCCGTTCCTGTCCGCAACGCTGTTAAAAAGTTGCTGATTCACGTATTGCCCCATGTCTGTCCGACCCCCGATCGTCCTACTCCTCGCAGGTGATCCACCGCTGTGCATCGGACGCAAAAATCCCTTCGCGGGGGTGCCCCTCCCGCGTCCAATGCTCAACTTAGACCGCTGTATGACAGGGCTACGATTCGAGCCCCGCCGGAAGACGGGTTGTGGCAGTGCTCCGCCCCCTGATCAAGCGCACCACATGTCAAAAATCTGAAATAAAATGCTTGACCACGGAATCCCGGCGCGATGGGCCGATGCCTTTACAGTGCCTTGTTTTTACAGAATTTTTTGCAAACGCGAAGAGCGAGGGTTCCCTGCTCCCGGCGCGAATCGTGGGGATTCCGAACTTCGTGTGACAGCCCTCCCGCGAGCGCGAAGGTTAGCGTCGCGAACACCCTTTGCGCATGTCCTCTTCTTGTTCTCACAAGCCTCGGTCAGCGGAGCCCCGACTCCTCTCCGCCTGCCTGCGACTCGGAGGTCCAGCCGCCACCCAGCGCCTTGTGGAGAGCGATTGCCGCCTGCACCGTCCCGGCCTGGGCGCGGGCGTGCTGCTGGGTGGCCAGCTGCCGCGCCAGCGCGGCCCGCGCCAAGGCCAGCCGGTCGTCCTCCCCCGCCGCCTGTCGCTGCGCCACGAGCGCCTGCGCAGCCTCTTCACGTGCGAGCGTCTCGCGCGCCGCCGCCAGCCCGGCAAGGCTGCGGTCGAACCGGTTGATCGCCTCCTCGCTGTCCGCCAGCGCGCCGACCACGGCGCCATCATAGCGCGCCGCCGCCGCCTGCGCCCGGGCATCGGCCGCGCGCACCATCGCCCGCGCCCGCCCGCCATTGAACAGCGGCCAGAACAGCCCGCCGCCGGCCTGCAGCCGGGTGCTGTCCCCGCTCGCCAGATCGCCAATCGCCCGGGCTTGCTGGCCGAGCGCCAGGCTGAGCGAGAGGCGCGGGAACAGATCGGCCCGGGCCGCGCCGATATCGGCCGTGGCCGCCGCCAGCTCGCGTTCGGCGCCCAGAATGTCCGGCCGGCGGCGCAGCAGATCGGACGGAAGCCCTGCCGCAATGGCCTGCGGGGGCGCGGGAATGGGCGCGGGCACTTCGAGTTGAGGGACCAGCGCCGCCGGCTCGCGCCCGACCAGCCGCGCCACCTGCACGGCCGCGCCACGCACGCTGGCCTGCGCCTGCGTCACCGCCACGCGGGCGGTCTCGGCATCGCCGCGCGCGCGACCGGCATCGATGGCATTGGCCTCACCGGCCTGTTCGAGCAACCCGGCCAGATCGGCAAGCTGCGTGCGCGCGGCCAGAACCTCCTGGGCGCTTGCCAGCTCCGCCTGCGCCAGCCGCAGGCCGACATAGGCGCGCGCCAGCTCCGCGATCAGCTGCAGCCGCACGCCCTCGGCCGAGAGCGCGGCGGCATCGCTGCGCGCCTGCGCCGCCTCGCTTTGCCGTGCCTGCCGGCCCCACAGATCAAGCTCCCAGCTGGCATCGAAGCCGACATCGAACAGCGGAAAGTCGCGCGCGAAGCCGGGAATCTGCCCGACCGGCATCTGGCCGTTCTCGCTCAGCACCACCTGATTGCCGCTCGCGCTCGTCGTCACTTGCGGCAAGCGCCCGCCGCGCACCGCATCGCGGTTCGCCCGCGCCTCGGCCACGCGCGCCTGCGCCTCGCGCAGATCGGGATTGCCGGCCAGCATCTGCTCGACGAGCCCGTTGAGCATCGGGTCCTCCAGATCCTCCCACCAGCGCTGCGCACTCACCGCACCGGGCGCGCCCTCGCCCAGCCACGCATCGGCAACGCGGGGCTGCGGCGGCGCGTAATCGGGGCCCAGCGCGCAGGCCGAGAGCAGGAGCGGCGCCAGCGCGGCGCCAGCAAGGAGGGGAAGACGGGTCATACGCATGGACTTCACTCCATTCGGGCACGGAACAGCCACGCCGCCGCGCTCAGAGAGACGAGGGCAATGACGCCAAGCGGCCAGAGCTGATGGAAGACGACGGAGGCCGGCATGGCCTTGAGGAACAGGCCCTGCACGATGATGAGGAAATAGCGGACCGGATCGGCATAAGTGATGACCTGCAGCCAGTCCGGCATGTTCTCGATGGGCGCCGCATAGCCGGAGAGCAGGATGAGCGGCACGGTGACGATGAACGAGCCGAGGAAGGCCTGCTGCTGCGTCATCGACATGGCCGAAACGAGCAGCCCCATGCCGATCAGCGCCAGCTGATAGAAGATCATTGCGACGATGAAGAGGAGGAAGGAGCCGGTGAACGGCACCCCGAAGGCGACCTGCGCCACGACGAGGAACAGCATGCCGTTGAACATGCCGACCAGCAGCGGCGGCATCATCATGCCGATAAGGATCTCATGCACGCGCATGGGCGAGACCATCAGCTGATCGAAGGTCCCCAGCTCCCGCTCGCGCGCCACCGCCTGCGAGGTGATGGCGATGCCGGCGATGGAAATGATCAGCGCGACCAGCCCCGGCAAGGTGAACCACATGTAATCGAGGCTCGGATTGTACCAGTGCGTCACCGCGCTGCTGCCGCCCTGCCGCGCGCTGATCGGCGCCAGTTCCGCGCCATAGCCGCCGGCGATCTGGCTCACATAGCCGGCGACGATCTGCGCCGCGTTGGACCGGCGCCCGTCCAGCACGAGGCCCAGCGTGGCGCTTTGTCCACGCGCGAGGCGCTGGTCGAAATCATCCTGGATGACGATGGCGGCGAGCACCTGCTGCTCGTCGATCGCCTGCTCCATCGCCGCCATGGAAGGCAGTACGATGACGTCCCGAAAGCGCGGGCTCCCCTCGATGCGCTGGAGCAGCTCCTGCGCATGCACGCCGCCGGAGCGATCGACGAGGCCGATATCGACATTCTTGACGTCCAGCGTGGTCGCGAAAGTGAAGATGAACAGCTGGATGAGCGGCGGCAGCACGAGCACGATGCGCGACTTGGGATCGCGCAGCAGCGCCCAGATCTCCTTCACGATCATCGCGCGCAGGCGGGTGAAGCGGGCAGGCAGCTGTAGCACGGGCATCAGTCGAGGCTCCGCCGCGTGGCGCGGAAGCAGAGGATGAAGAACAGCAGACCAAAGCCCAGCATGATGAGGATGTTGGGCAGGATGATCGGCCAGATATCGCCGGCCATGAACACCGTCTGCAGCGCGGGAATGAGGTAGCGCGCCGGCACCGCATAAGTGAGCGCCTGGATCGGCCAGGGCATCGAGCCGATCTCGAAGATGAAGCCGGAAAGCAGGAAGGTGGGCAGGAAGGACGCGAGCAGCGCCACCTGGCTTGCGACGAACTGGTTGCGCGTGCCGGCCGAGATGAACAGCCCGAGCCCGAGCGCCGGCAGCAGGAAAGCCGCTGCAATGGCAAAGAGCGCAAAGATCGATCCGCGGAACGGCAGGCCGAAAGCCGTGACGGCAATCACCGTGCAAAGCGCCATCGACCCCATGCCGAGCAGAAAATAGGGCAGCACTTTGGAGAGAATGAACTCGATCATGCGCATCGGCGTGGCGAGCAGTGCTTCCATCGTCCCGCGCTCCCATTCGCGCGCGACCACCAAAGCGGTGAGTAGCGTGCCGATCATCGTCATCACGATGGCGATGGCGCCGGGCACGAGGAAGTAGCGGCTCTGCAGCCCCGGATTGAACCACATGCGCTGCGAGACATCGATGGGCGGCCCCATACCGGTCGCCCGCGCTTCACCGGCGCGCATCGCCATTTCGCTCGCCATCCAGTTGAGCCGCACCCCCTCGGCATAACTGGCAATGAAGGTGGCCTGATTGGGTTGGGTGCCGTCGGTCACGATCTGGATCGGGCGAGGCGCGCCGCGCGCCACGCTGCGGCCGAAATCCGGCGGGATGACGACGAAGCCATGAATCGCACCCTCTTCCATCAGCGCCCGCGCCGGAATCACGGCGTTGAGCGGCGTGACGTCGAAATAAGGCGAATGGACATAGGCCTGCGCCAGCCGCGCCGCCGGCGCACTGTCATCCTGCACCACCAGCGCGACGCGCGTCTCGCGCGGATCGAGCGAGATCGCATAGCCGAACAGGAAGAGCAGCAGCAGCGGCATCGCAAAGGCGATGAGGAAGGTCGAGGGATCGCGCCGGATCTGCGCATATTCCTTGACGATCAGCGCCAGCAGCCGGCGGTGCGAGGACCCGCCTGCTGACCCGGTGCTGCCGCTGGCTTGCGCACGGGCGATGGACGGATCGGGCAGCGGATCGGTGGCGGGTTCGCTCATGCCGCCTCCTCCGCTTCCCCGTCGGCATCGGAGGCCTCGATCAGCGCAATGAAGGCGTCCTCCATCGTCGGATCGTCCTTGCCGGTGAGCCGGGCCGCCTGCGCCTTGAGCGAATCCGGCGGGCCGCTGGCGATCTGCCGTGCGCGGTAGATCAGCGTCACGTCGTCGCAATATTCGGCTTCGTCCATGAAGTGCGTGGTGACCAGCACCGTGACGCCGCGCCGGACAAGACCGTTAATGTGCGTCCAGAACTCGCGCCGCATCACCGGATCGACGCCGGAGGTCGGCTCGTCGAGGAACAGCACCGGCGGCTCGTGCATCACCGCGCAGGCCAAGGCGAGGCGCTGCTTGAAGCCGAGCGGCAGCGTGCCGGCATTGCGCTTGAGGTGCGCGCCCAGCTCGAAGATTTCGGTCACCCGCGCGATCGCCTCGCGCGCTTCCGCGCCGGAAAGATCATAAGCGCCGGCGAAGAAATCGAGATTCTGCGCCACCGAGAGATCGCCATAGAGCGAGAATTTCTGCGCCATATAGCCGAGCGAGCTGCGCGCGCGGGCAGCAGCCCGGCGCAGATCATAGCCCGCCACCGAGCCGCTGCCCTCGCTCGGTGTGAGCAGGCCGCAGAGCATCTTGAAGGTGGTCGACTTGCCCGCGCCGTTGGGGCCAAGCAGCCCGAAGATATGCCCGCGCGGCACGGTGAAGCTCACATCCTGCGCCGCGGTGAACTCGCCGAAGCGCTTGGTCAGTCCCTTCGCCTCGATGGCCGGTGCGTCGCTGGCGGGAATCTCGCGATAGGCGGCCGCCAGTGCGCTCGTCCCTTCCGGCCCGCCGCCCAGCCGCTCGATGAACCCATCCTCGAAGCGGGCGGGCGTAGGCGTCACCTGCGTGTCCGGCCCCATGTCCAGCGCGGCGGCATCGGGCACCTTCTCGCCTTCCCCGATGAGCAGGCGAATCGCGCGGCCCTGCAGCGTCCCGTCGATCACATCCGGCCGGTCAAGCGCGCGCGTCAGCGCCTCGCGCCGGCGCTCGGCAAAGCCGGTGACGCGAATCACCCGGTTGTGGATCGCGCCCGTCAGCTCGGCGGGCGGGCCAGTGAACAGCATCCGGCCCTCGCTGAGCAGATAGACGGTGTCGCACAGCTCGGCTTCATCGAGATAGGCGGTGGACCAGAGCACGCCGATGCCTTCCCGGGTCAGCTCGGCGACCATCGCCCACAGTTCGCGCCGGCTGATCGGATCGACGCCGACGCCCGGCTCATCGAGCAGCAGCAAAGGCGGCGTGCTCACCAGCGCGCAGGCAAGGCCTAGCTTCTGCTTCATGCCGCCCGAAAGCTTGCCCGCCGGGCGCGCCTGGAAGCGCGCGAGATCGGTGAACTCGAGCAGGCGCCTGAACACGCTTTCCTGTGCCTCGCGGGGCAGGCCGCGCATCTCGGCATAAAGCACCAGATTTTCGCGGACGGTCAGGTCCTCATAGAGGCCGAAGCGCTGGGGCATGTAGCCGATGGCATCGAGCCGCTCGGCCGGGGGCCCCTCCAGAATCGACACGGCGCCCTCGTCGCTGGCCATCAGTCCGGCGAGCACGCGGATCAGCGTGGTCTTGCCGGCGCCATCCGGGCCGACGAGCCCCGTCACCTTGCCCGGCACGACGGCGAGATCGACCCCATCGAGCGCGCGGGCCTCGCCAAAGATCTTGACGATGCCGGTGGCGGTGGCGACTGGAGCAGCGACGCCGACGGAAGGCGCAATCGGGTCAGCCACCGGAGCCTCCCGCGACTACCCCACAAGGCAACCGCACCAGCCTATCTCGGTCGCGGTACGCCACGCTCAGCGCCCGGCCGCAGGTGCCGGATCGGCAATCTCCACGGTCACCGGCTGGCCCTGCCGCAGCTTGCCGTCGGGATCATCCACGACGATCCGCAGGCGATAGACCAGATCGGTGCGCAGATCGCTCGTCTCCACCGTCTTGGGCGTGAACTCGGCGCGCGGCGAGATGTAGCCGATGGTGCCGGTGTAGCGCTTCGGGTTGCCGTCCGCCGTCACCGCCACCTTCATCCCCGGCGCAATCCGGCTAAGCTGGTTCTCGGCGACATAAGCGCGCACCCGCACGGGCCGGTCGATGGCGATGGTGAACACGCTCTCGCCCGGGGCCACGATAGCGCCCGGTTCGCGCGCTCGGGTGACCACCACGCCGTCCACGCTGGCGAGCAGCGCGGCGTCATCCGCATCGGTGCCGACGCTTTTGCGCGCCGCCTCGGCGGCCTGCACCGCCGCTTTTGCTGCCTCGATGTCCTCACGCCGCGCGCCGGTGCGCACCAGCGTCAGCGCCGCCTGCGCCTCGGCCAGCTGGGCATTGGCACGATCGCGCATCGCGACGGTCGATTCCCACACGTCGCGGCTGATCGCACCCGGCTCCACCAGCGGTGCGCGCCGCTCATAATCACGCTGCGCATCGCGCGCGGCGGCCTGTGCGGCGGCAAAGCGCGCTTGCGCCTGCGCAACATCCTCGGCGCGGCTGCCGCGCTGGAGCTTGAGCAGTTCCGCCCGCGCCTGCGCCACCCGGGCATCCGCCTGCGCCACGGCGCTGTCGATCGAGGCGCGATCCAGTTCCGCAAGCAACATGCCCTGCTTCACCCGTTGCCCTTCCTCCACCGGAATGCGCGCAATCCGCCCACCGACCCGGAACCCCAGATCCACTTCGCGGATGTCGACATTGCCGTAGAGCGTCAGCGGCCCGTCACCCCGCCCAAGCAGGCCAAAGCCGCGCGTGCTGAACGCCGCGATCAGCAGCACAGCAAAGATGATGAGCAGGATCAGGCGCTGGCGGGTCATGGCGTCACTCCTCGGTGAGCAGGGTTTGCGCAGTAGCAAGCAGACTGGCGACGAGCGTCTCGCCGGTCGCGGGGTCGAGATCGGGAACCTGCATCGTCCGCACGACGCAGGCGCGCCCCAGCCGCAGCACGAGCGCCATGCCCATGATCTGCAGGATCAGCGGGCGGCGTTCAGCCTCGGCAAGCGACGGCCGGGCAACGGCGGAAAGCAGGATTGCGGTTTCCAGCAACGGCCCCATCACCCCGTCATACAGCCGCGCAAAAGCCTCGGTGGGATGTTGCTGCTCGCGCGAGACGAATTGCGCGAACGTGGCCGAACGCGGGGAAAGCAGAAACCGTGCGAATGTCTCCAGCAGCGCCAGCAACTGGCGGCGGGCCTCGGCCGGGGACTGCGGCGGGTGATCGCGAATGGTCGCGAGCAGCGGCGTGTAGAGCCCACTGACGACCGAGACGATATGGTCGGCGCAGGCGAGGTACAGCTTCTCCTTGCCGCCGAAATGATAGGTGATGGATGACATGGCGGTGCCGCTGGCCTTGGCGATTTCCCGCGTGCTTGCGCCGTCGAAGCCATATTGCCCGAACTGCGCGACGGCCGTTTCGACGATCCGCAGCGCCAGATCAGCCCGCGCCGGGGCGCCCGCGTCATCGCCCTGCGCGTTAGCCAGCGTCGCGGCGGTCATATCCGTACCTTCGCCCATAAGCAGCATTTTGTTCGATCGAACGAACAATGTCAATCGACAGATTGACCTGTCCCTGCCTCAGCGAGCCAACAGTCAATTCGTTGTTGCCAATCAGACAGCGCGCGCCCGAATCGAAGGCCGGCGACGAGCGCCTTCCGCTCGCCATCGCCGGCTTACCGGTCTGTCGATCCGTCCGCCTCGGGCTCCTGCCCCGGCGCTACGGCACCGTCCGTTGCAGCCGGCGCATCCGTCTTCGCCCGCGCCTGCCCCTTGCGCCGCCGCAGATTGTCGCGCAGCGCTTGCGCAAGCCGCTGCTGGCGGTCGGATGATGGGTTGCTCATCGCTCTGCTCTACGAATCCCGCATTGGCGCTGCAAGTCGCCTTGACAAGCCGGGGGTCGCAAGGCCATAGGCGCGGCCTTGCTGACGCGGGGTACCCCTGCGAACGGCAGTGCTGCCGTAGCTCAGTGGTAGAGCGCATCCTTGGTAAGGCTGAGGTCGCGAGTTCAATCCTCGCCGGCAGCACCATTTTCCCCGATCAGATTGACCGCTTCGGGCGGCACGGCGGGATCGTCGCTGCAGCAGCGATTTGAAACATCGCGGATTTCCTGCGGCCAAATGTCAAAAATGAACACATTTCGCCCCGGCACATGAACGGGTAGTCGACGTTTATTTGCCCCCCCTCCTTCAGCCCCTACCTTCTGAGCACGGTCCCCAAGAAACGTCAGAAAGGTATCCATAATGAAATCTTCACTGCTGTTCTCTACTGCACTCCTGCTGAGCGGCGGCGCTGCTCTGCCAGCCTTCGCACAGGAGACTGCAGCGCCCGCCACCTCGGCACCGGCTCAGCCGGCAGCGCCCGCTCAGCCTTCGGCTTCGGCCCAGTCGGCGGCCCCGGCCCAGCCTGCTGCACCGGCAACCACTCCGGCTCCGACGTCCTTCACCGATGCCGAGCTCGTGGGCTTTGCCAATGCGGCCATCGAGGCGGACAAGATCCAGAAGGACGCGACCATCGCTCCTGAAGCCAAGCAGCAGCAGATGCTCGCAGCCGTTCAGGCGCAGGGCCTCGAACCCGCCCGCTACAATCAGATCGCCCAGGCGACCCGGACCGACCCGGAGCTGGTGAAGAAGATTCAGGAACTGGCAGCGGCCGACATGGCTGCCGAGCAGCCGACCGGCACGCCCTGATCGGCAATATCAGATGAAGTAACCGGCGGGCGGCTCCTTGAGGGGCCGCCCGTTGTCGTTCCGGCGCCTATCTTAATTCAGGCGCCATCTTCATTCAGGCGTTTGCCTTCACCCTCTGCCGCCAGGCATGAAGCAGCGGCTCGGTATAGCCATTAGGCTGCGTGACGCCTTCGAACACCAGCGCACGCGCTGCCTGCAGCGCCAGGCTGTCCGGATGCCCGGCCATAGGCCGATAGAGCGGATCGCCGGCGTTCTGGGCATCCACCTTGGCCGCCATCTTCTCGAACGCCGCATTCACCTGCGCTTCGCTGCACACGCCGTGCAGCAGCCAATTGGCGATATGCTGCGATGAGATGCGCAGCGTCGCGCGGTCCTCCATCAGGCCGATATCGTTGATGTCCGGCACCTTGGAGCAGCCTACGCCCTGATCGATCCAGCGCACGACGTAGCCGAGAATGCCCTGCGCATTGTTCTCGAGTTCCTCGACAATGTCCTGCTCCGACCAGTTGATCCCCTGCGCGAGCGGCACGGTCAGCAGGTCGCCGAGCGGCGCAATCGCTTCCGCTTTCCGCTCCTGCTGCCGCACTGGCACGTCGACCTCATGATAATGGGTGGCGTGCAGCGTCGCCGCTGTGGGCGAAGGCACCCATGCCGTGTTCGCCCCGCTCCTGGGATGCGCGATCTTCTGCTCGAGCATGTCGGCCATCCGGTCTGGCGCCGCCCACATGCCCTTGCCGATCTGCGCCTGACCGGAGAACCCGCAGGCCAGACCGATCTGCACATTGCGGTCCTCATAGGCCTTGATCCAGTCGGACGTCTTCATGTCGCCCTTGCGGATCATCGGCCCGGCCCGCATCGATGTGTGGATCTCGTCCCCGGTCCGGTCGAGGAAGCCGGTGTTGATGAACACCACCCGATCCTTCACGGCAAAAATGCAGGCCGCGAGATTGGCCGAGGTGCGGCGCTCCTCGTCCATCACGCCGACCTTGATCGCGTGGCGCTCCAGCCCCAGCAGATCCTCGATCGCATCGAACAGATCGTTGGTGAAGGCGCATTCCTCCGGCCCGTGCATCTTGGGCTTCACGATGTAGATGCTGCCAGTCAGGCTGTTGCGGACGGCGCCCGTTGCCTTCAGGTCATGCAGCGCGACAAGGCTGGTGACGATGCCATCGAGAATGCCCTCGGGCGCCTCATTGCCATCCGCCAGACGCACGGCAGGCGTCGTCATCAGATGGCCCACATTGCGCACCAGCAGCAGGCTGCGCCCTTTAAGCGACCATTGCGATCCCTCCCGATCCTTGAAGATGCGGTCCTGATTGAGCGCACGCGTCAGCATCTTGCCGCCCTTCTCGAAGGTCGCCGTCAGATCGCCCTTCATCAGCCCCAGCCAGTTGGCATAGGCCGCCACCTTGTCCTGCGCATCCACCGCAGCGACCGAATCTTCCAGATCGACGATGGTGGAGAGGGCCGATTCCAGCACCACGTCGGCAATGCCCGATGGGTCATCCTTGCCGATGGGGTGATTGCGATCGAACACCACCTCGATATGCAGGCCGTTCTTGCGGAACAGGCGGCCTCTCGCGGTTGCGCCGACATATTGCGTGCCGTCCGCAATCGCGAAGCCCTTGGCGGGATCGCCCATATCGACCCAGCTCCCGGAAACGAGCGGCACCGCCCGGTCCAGAAACGCCTTGGCCCATGCAATCACCTGCGCGCCACGCTCCGGATCGTAGCCGCCCGGCTTGGCCGCGCCGGGCAAGGCATCTGTGCCGTACAGCGCATCATAAAGGCTGCCCCAGCGTGCATTGGCGGCATTGAGCAGGAAACGCGCATTGAGCACGGGGACGACAAGTTGCGGCCCGGCCAGCGTTGCCAGCTCGGCATCGACCTTCTGAGGGTTGATGGTGAACGGCGCGGGCTCTGGCACAAGATAGCCGATCTCCCTTAGAAACGCTTCGTAGGCCGTCTGATCGATCGGCTGGCCAGCGCGGTCCCGGTGCCAGGCATCGATCTGCGCCTGCAAGGCGTCCCGCTTTTCCAGCAGCGCCCGATTGCGCGGCGCGAAATCAGCGAAGATGGAGGCCACGCCGGACCAGAAGGGGCGGGCATCGATATCTGTGCCCGGCAGCACCTGCTGCTCGATGAAGTCGGCCAGCTCGGCAGCAACCGAAAGACCGGCGCGCTCTACGATGGATGTCATGTCCTGCATTCCTCCGCCCGCTCAGCCCTGCGCCTTCAGGCCAGCTGCCGCCACGCCGGCCAGTGCCGCCGCCTCATCATTGTCCGAGGTGTCGCCAGTGACCCCAACGGCACCAATTGGCTGCCCGTCGCCCCCCACGATGATCACGCCGCCGGCGGCGGGGATCACCGGATGCGGTGCAGACGCCGCAAAAGCGCCGACGAACCAGGGGCGCTCCTGCGCCATGTCGCCCAGCTTGCGCGAGGAAACGCCCATGGCGAGCGCGCCGGCGGCTTTGCCGGTGGCGATCTGCGCACGGGCGAAGGAGGCGCCATCGGCGCGCTGGAAGGCAATGAGATGGCCCCCGGCATCGACCACGGCGACGCTGAGCGGCTTGTAACCCGCCGCGCGCCCGTCCGCCAACACACCCTCGATGACCGCATTGGCCTGCTGCAAACTGATCCGGTTCATAGCTGTTTCCTTCTCCTGGGGGCAATCGTGGCGGGGAAGCCCGGACATAGCGGGCACGACCTAAGGAGGCCAGCCGATCCTCATAAATCCGCTAGGGCACCGCCCCCTGCTGGCGGCTGGGCGGGTACGCGGCAACTGCCAAAAATACGAACGCGCTGGTCATAAAGCGGTTCAGCATCGGGCGAAAACGGACTAAGGGCGGCGCATATTCTGCATCTGCGACGAATTACGAGGGACGTCATGACCGATACCAAGCTGATCGCCACCATCGATGCCGCGTGGGAAGACCGCGCCAACATCGGCCTCACCACCATGGGTGACGTGCGCACGGCAGTGAACAAGGCGCTGGCGCTGCTCGACTGCGGCGAGGCGCGCGTGGCCGAGCCCACAGGCGCCGACGGAAATGGGGGCTGGCAGGTCAACCAGTGGCTCAAGAAGGCTGTCCTGCTCTCCTTCCGCCTCAACGACAATGCGCTGATCGACAACGGCCCCGGCGCCGGCCACTGGTGGGACAAGGTGCCCTCCAAGTTCGCCAGCTGGAGCGAGGCCGATTTCCGCGCTGCCGGTTTCCGCGCTGTGCCCGGCTCCATCGTCCGCGCCGGCAGCCATGTCGGCAAAAACGTCATCCTGATGCCAAGCTTCACGAACATCGGCGCGTTCGTGGACGAAGGCACGATGGTCGACACCTGGGTGACGGTGGGCAGTTGCGCGCAGATCGGCAAGAACGTCCACCTCTCCGGCGGCGTCGGCATCGGCGGCGTGCTCGAGCCGCTGCAGGCGGACCCGGTGATCATCGAGGACGACTGCTTCATCGGCGCGCGCTCGGAAGTCGTGGAAGGCGTGCGCATCGGCAAGGGCTCGGTGCTCTCGATGGGCGTCTTCATCGGCCAGTCGACCAAGATCGTCGATCGCGCCACCGGCAAGGTCTGCATGGGCGAAGTGCCGCCCTATTCCGTGGTGGTGCCCGGCTCTCTGCCCGGCAAGCCGCTGCCGGACGGCACGCCCGGCCCGAGCCTCTATTGCGCCGTCATCGTCAAGACGGTGGACGCGCAGACCCGCTCCAAGACCGGTATCAACGACCTGCTGCGCGATTGATGGATGAGCGGCGGAGGCGGGGCCGCCAAGGCCCTCGCCCCGCCGCGCCAGCCCTCAGGCGACCTTGAGCTGGCGCAGGTCCCGTCCACTCGGGGCCTGGAACACCCGCAGGTCGAATTCGTCCAGCACGGCCAGCATATGGTCGAAGATATCCGCCTGGATGCCTTCATATTCACCCCACTCGGTCGTGGTGGTGAAGCAATAGATTTCCAGCGGAATACCCTGCGGCGTGGGGTCGAGCTGGCGGACCATCAGCGTCATGCCTTTTGAGATGCGCGCATTGGCGCGCAGATACGCCACGATATAGGCCCGGAGTGTGCCGAAATTGGTCACGCGGCGGCTGTTGACCGGGTCAAGCCCGTCATCCGCAATGCGCCTGTTCCACTGGTCGAGCTCCGCTTGCTTCTGGTCGAGATAATCGCGGAGCAACGCAAAGCGCCGCAGACCTTGCTCCTCCTCGTGCGAGAGAAAGCGCACGCTTGTCTGGTCGATCATCAGCGCCCGCTTGATCCGCCGGCCGCCCGATTCGGACATGCCCCGCCAGTTCTTGAAGCTCTCCTCGATCAGCCGGTGCGTGGGGATGGTGGTGATCGTCTTGTCCCAGTTCTGCACCTTCACGGTGTGCAGGGCGATATCGATCACATCGCCATCGGCATTGAGCTGCGGCATCTCGATCCAGTCGCCCACCCGCAGCATGTCGTTAGAGGTGAGCTGGACCGATGCGACCAGCGACAGGATCGTATCCTTGAACACCAGCAGGATAACCGCCGCCATGGCGCCAAGGCCGGAGAGCAGCAGCAGCGGCGACTTGTCCATCAGCTGCGCCACCATCAGGATCGCTGCGCCCGCAAACAGCACGATCTTCAGCACCTGGATATAGCCCTTGATCGGCCGGTTCGCGGCATCGGGGCGGCGCTGATAGAGATCGTTGATGAAGCTGAGCCCATGGCTGAGCGCCAGCACGATGGTGAGGATCACGAACGCACCGGCGACATTCTGCACCACCGTCACCAGCGAAGTCGGCAGATAGGGCACCGCTGCAATCCCGCGCGAGACGACGACCGCCGGGACGATGTTGGTCAGCCGGGCAACGCCGCGACCAAGCGCGGGCGTATCGTGCGGCAGCACGCGCAGCGCCATGCGCAGCAGGATCGACTTGACGATAAAGTTGGCCAGCGCGGCAAGGGCCACCAGCACGGCGAGGCCGACCAGCGTTTCCGCCCAGGGCGGCAGGCCAGCGAACCAGCTGGCGAGAAGCGGAATGTGGAAAGATGAATCGGACGAGAAGGAGAGAGAATCAGTCATGATGCAAGGCGGCCGCGCGGATCGGGCGCCAATAAACTCCTGTTTTTCTTGCGTGAGGGCCGCCAGTCTGCCTTCGGGGGCAGATCATGTCAAACCGGTGCGGTCGCTCAGGCGCCCTCGTCGGGCTTGGCTCCCATCAGCCGCAGCCGTAGCCGCTCCATGCCGATCGCGTCGATTGCGGCCCGCCGGTCGTCCGCTTTGAGCACGTCCGCGAGGTGCCCGAGTGTTTGCGCGGCAAGGTCGAACTGCTGCAGCGTCATCGCCTTGCCATTCGTCTCCACCACATCGACCAGCTGCGTGCCCATGTCCTCGAGCAGATGCTGGAGCACCGTCAGCTCCTCCGCGATCCGCTGGTCCATTTCGGCGCGCGAAAGATTGGTATTTCGGGCCGCGACACCAGCGGGCATCGTCGGCACAGCCTCCCCGGATCGCACCGCCGACTGGATGCCATCCACGCGAATCTGCCCCGCATGGCCCACCGGCGCGATCCAGTTGCCCTCGCGCCAACCGGACACCGATATTGACCCCTCAAACCGAACCCCACACCGACTCTTATCCGCCCAGATCACCGTGGCGCCCATTTCCAGCTGCAGGCGCCGCAAAACGACTCCTGCGCCGACGGGGGGAAGCGCGGCACCCTCCAGTAGCGCACCATGTTGCGAAAGATTCCGGATCCGCACCGGACCCGAAATTCCATCAGCCTCAATGGTGGCGGAAAGAAGCAGGTTCGTTCGGGGGGGCCGGGACGCGCCGGTCGTCTCTTCAGTGTTGTCGGCGAGCGGCTGCCCGATCGATTTCTTGTCCAAAAAATCCACCTTCAGCCCGCGGGGCCGAACCCGGATATCGGGATCCGGGTTGTTCCTTCGCCTGACAAGGGTGCGACCCAGTCCGGAACAGGCGAAGAAGCGCCCCGGACACTGCCCATAGATAGCAGGCTCGCGCACGGGATCAAATCAATCGCCCTGAATTCGGGGCGAGACGTTGCAATGCTCATCGCGCACAACGAACAGGCGTCCTGCCGAGCGGTGCGTCAATTGATTGGCGCGCTCGGCACGGCGTGCCTATATCTGGTCCATGGCCCCTCCCAAAAAGCCCGCCCGTTCCCAGCCCGCCGGCCTCCCCACGCGCGAGCAAGTCCTCAATTTCATCAGCGAGTCCGATCAGCCCGCCGGAAAGCGGGAGATCGCCAAAGCATTCGGCCTGCGCGGCAACGAGAAGATCGCGCTCAAGGCCTTGTTGCGGGACATGGCCGACGAAGGCCTTATCGACACTGGGAAGGCCCGTGCATTTCACCTCATGGGCGGGGTGCCCAAAGTGACCGTGCTGCGCGTCATCGACGCCGAAGGCGGGCAGGTCGTCGCCGTGCCCGAGCGCTGGGAAGCCGAGGGTCACCCCGTTCCCAAACTGCGCGTTATCGAACGCGGCAAGCGCGGTGCATTGGGCGTTGGCGACCGGATTCTCGCCCGCACTGAACAGGCCGGGCATGGCTGGGTCGCCCATCCGATGAAGAAGCTGGCTGGCGCTGCCGAGCAGATGCTGGGCGTGGTGGCCAAGGACGAACGCGGCAAACTGATCCTGCGTCCGGTGGACAAGCGTATTCGGCATGAAACGCCGATCAGCGATCATGGTGATGCGCAGCCAGGCGATCTGGTGCTTGCCGAGAAGAGCGGCCGCCCACCCCGCATCACCGCACGCGTGACGGACGTGCTGGGCGACCCGTTCCAGCCGCGCAGCTTCAGCCTCATTGCTATCCACAAATATGGCATCCCCGATGTCTTCCCCGAGGAAGCCGAGGCCGAGGCAGCAAAGGTCCACGACCTGCCTCTCCACGTCGACGCGCGGGAGGACCTCCGCGCCCTCCCGATCGTGGCAATCGATCCGGTCGATGCGCGCGACTTCGACGATGCTGTCTGGGCCGCCGATGATGACGATCCGGCGAATGAAGGGGGCTTCAAGGCGATCGTCGCCATTGCCGACGTCTCATATTATGTTCGTCCCGGCTCGGCGCTTGATCGCTCCGCGCGCAAGCGCGGCAACAGCGTCTACTTCCCGGACCGCGTGGTGCCGATGCTGCCCCATGCACTCTCGTCGGACATGTGTTCGCTGCGCGCCGGCGAGGACCGGGCCGCCCTGGCCTGTCATCTCGTCATCGACCGGGCCGGCAAGCTCAAATCCTGGCGTTTCAGCCGCGCGATCATTCGCGTCGCCGCCAATATTCCTTATGAAATGGCCCAGGCGGCCATTGATCAGGTGGAAGGCGTCCCTGAGAGAACATTTTCCGACACACGGCTCGACCGCGGACTATTGGACCGCCTTCAGCGTGACGGGCTGACAGAGAACGCGCTGGTGCCGCTCTGGGCCGCCTGGCGCGCACTGGCAAGGGCACGCGATGCCCGCAACCCGCTTGACCTCGATCTTCCGGAACGGCGGGTGGTGCTCGACGAGGAAGGACGCATCGTCAGCATCGCCATCCGCGAACGGCTGGATGCGCATCGCCTGATCGAGGATTTCATGGTCACCGCCAATGTCGCCGCCGCCAAGGCGCTGGAGGCGAAGAAGGCGCCGGTCATGTATCGCATCCATGAGCCGCCGAGCCGCGAGAAGCTGACGACGCTTAAGGATTATCTCGAAACCTACGGCATCAACCTGGCTCTCGGGCAAGTCATCACCACGAAGACGTTCAACCGGCTGATTGAGCAGATTCCGGACGACGCTGCTGCCCGCCCGCAGATCATGGAACAGATTCTGCGCAGCCAGACCCAGGCTTATTATGGCCCGCGCAACCTGGGGCACTTCGGCCTCGCGCTCGGCTCCTATGCACATTTCACCTCACCGATCCGCCGCTATTCGGATCTGCTCGTCCATCGCTCGCTGGTAGGCGCTTATGGTCTCGAAATGCCCGCGCCGACGGACAAGTCATTGCAGCGGGAGACGCGGCTTTCTTCGGAAGATGTGGCCGACCTTGGCCCCATCGGCGAGCGGATCAGCCAGTATGAGCGCCGGGCGATGGAAGCCGAGCGCGAAACGGTCGACCGCTACGTCGCAGCCTTCCTGGCTCAGCACGTCGGCGAGATCATGGCCTGCCGCATCACGGGCGTTCAGAGCTTCGGCTTCTTCGCGACCGTCGAAGAGTTTGGGGGCGACGGACTCGTTCCGGTATCCACGCTCGGCCGGGAATATTTCCGCTATGATGAGGTGCATCAGGCCTTGATCGGCGAAGATACGGGCGAACGCTATGCGAGAGGCGACCGGATCGACCTGCGCATTGCCGAATCAGATCCGGTAAGCGGCGCCCTGCGCTTCGAATTGCCTGAAGGCGCCAGCCACATGCCCGTGCGCAAGGATCGCCAGCGCCCCGGCGCTGGCGGCCCGGTCCGCCGTGCCGGCCGGCCGGCCAACATTCGCCACACCTCGCGACGCAAAGGGCCCGTTAAACGCCGCTGAGGAAGACCAAAGCGGCAGGGCGGCTCAATAGGTTACTGATGCTGCCGACCGAAATCGGGCGCAGCATCATCCTGGCCCTGCTCGATGATTGACCGGCGAATGGCTCTCGTCTTGTTGAAATGCTCGAACAGCGCATCGCCATCGCCCCAGCGGATTGCCCGCTGCAACTGCGAGAGATCTTCCGAGAAGCGCTGGAGCATCTCCAGCACGGCATCCTTGTTGGTGAGGAAAACGTCACGCCACATCGTCGGATCGGATGCGGCAATGCGCGTGAAATCGCGGAAGCCGCCGGCCGAATATTTGATGACCTCGCTGCGCGTTACATTCTCCAGATCGCTGGCCGTACCAACGATCGTATAGGCAATGAGGTGCGGCAGGTGACTCGTGACCGCGAGCACCAGGTCATGATGCTCGGCATCCATGATCTCGACATTCGCGCCCAGTCGCTTCCAGAGATCCTCGACGCGCGTAATGGCGAGCGGATCGGTGCCCTGTGGCGGGGTGAGAATGCACCAGCGATTGCGGAACAGGGTCGCAAAGCCCGCTTCCGGGCCGCTATTTTCCGTGCCGGCGACCGGGTGAGCGGGGACCAGCGCAACCTCCGGCAGCACCTTGCGAATCTCCGCGATGATGCTGGCCTGCGAAGAGGCCACTTCGGAGAGGGTCGCGTCAGGCGAGAGGTCGTCCCGAATCGCTTCCGCAACAGCCCCCATCACGCCCGGGGGCACGCAAAGCACCACCAGATCGGCGTCGATGACCGCCGCGCCCGCCGTGTCGGTGACATCATCGCACAGGTCGATGCGCCGCGCCGTCTCCCGCACTTCCGGATTGGCATCGTGGCCCGTCACCCGCACCGTCGGCAGATAGGCGCGCAGGCCACGCGCCAGCGATGATCCGATCAGGCCCAGCCCGATGATGGCGACGCGCGAGAAGGGCAGCATCAGGCGCCGACCATCCGGCGCAGCGCGGCGACGAGACCCTGCATGTCCTCGGGCGTGCCGATGGTGATGCGAAGGCCATGGGGCAGGTCCTGCCCCGGCAGCCAGCGCACGATGTAGCCGGCATCCATCAGGCCCTTGTAGGCCGTCTCGGCGCTGGTCTCACCCTCGAACAGCACAAGGCTGAAATTGGCCTTGGACGGTATGGCGCGCAGGCCCTTGTTGCCGAGCGCAGCAATCTCCTTCTCGAACCAGGCCAGCCACTGCGCATTGTGCGTGCGGCTCTTCTCCACAAAGTCCTGTGCTTCAAGCGCTGCGATCGCCGCACGGGAAGAGCCGATCGGGAAGGAGAAAGGCTGGCGAATGCGGTGCATCGCGTTGATCACGTCGGCGCTCGCATAGCCCCAGCCCACGCGTGCCGCGGCCAGACCGAAGATCTTGGAGAAGGTACGCGTCACCAGCACGTTGGGCGCCGTGCGGGCCAGTTCGAGCCCACCGTCATCGTCCTCAGGGTCAAGATACTCGCTATAGGCCTGATCCAGCACCAGCAGCACGTGCGGCGGCAGGCCGGCATGTAGGCGCGCGATCTCGTCCCGCGGCGTGTAAGTGCCGGTGGGATTATTCGGGTTCGCCAGGAACACGAGCCGGGTGCGATCGGTAACATGGGCGAGGATAGCATCGACGTCCGTCGCATAATCCTTGTCCGCCACCTCGACGGGCACGGCGCCAACTCGCCTGGTCGCGATGGGATAGACCGAGAATCCATAGCGCATGAAGATGATCTCGTCGCCGGCACCGCAGAAAGTGCCTGCCGCCATGTGCAGAACTTCGTCCGATCCCGTGCCGCATATGACCCGATCTGGATCGAGCCCATGCTGAGCGGCGATTGCATCACGCAATTCGGTGTTGGCGGAATCGGGGTAGCGCTCCAGACAATCGGCAGCAGATCGAAACGCCTCGCGCACCGGCTCGGCCGTGCCGAAGGGATTTTCGTTGGACGAGAGCTTTACGACCTCCCGCCCGTCGTCCGCCTTGGACTTGCCGGGGACGTAAGGCGCGATGGCCATGATCCAGTCTTTCGGGACGGGCGCGGCGGTTGTGAGAAGATCGTCTGTCATGGCGTGCGGCTTTAGCTGCGCGCTGCGCAATTGGCAAAGGTCAGTGCGATTCTCGGGCAAAGCCAATCCGCACGTTCCGAATCGCCGCGCTGGCAGGCCCGATTGACAACGCCGGCTCATCGGCTCAAGCGCTTGCGTCATGTCCATGGACAGTGCCATCGCTTCCACAGACCAGCGCTTCGGGTTGAGGCGGTCCGTCCGACTGCCGGGCCCGCTGCGGCTGGATAGCGGCGCCAGTCTGACGCCGGTCGACATCGCTTATGAAACCTACGGCACGCTGAATGCGCAGGGCAGCAACGCCATTCTCATCTGTCATGCGCTGACGGGCGATCAGTTCGTTGCCTCCCAGCATCCGGTGACCGGAAAGCCGGGCTGGTGGACGCGCGCTGTCGGCCCCGGCAAGCCCATAGACCCGGAGCGGCACTTCATCGTCTGCGCCAATGTGCTGGGGAGTTGCCTTGGCTCCTCGGGACCCGCCAGCACCGATCCTGCTACGGGCGAGCCCTACGCCATGCGCTTTCCGGTCATCACCATCGCCGATATGGTCCGCGCGCAGGCCATGCTGCTCAATCATCTGGGTGTGGAGCAGCTGGCCGCTGTCGTCGGCGGATCGATGGGCGGCATGCAGGCGCTTGTCTGGCCGACTCTTTATCCGGACCGCGTCAGAGCGGTGCTGGTGATTGCGTCCACCGCGCGCCACAGCGCCCAGAACATTGCCTTTCATGAAGTTGGCCGGCAAGCGATCATGGCTGATCCGCGCTGGCATGGCGGTGACTATTATGCCAGCGGCGACTCCCCTTCGGCGGGGCTGGCGGTCGCACGCATGGCCGCGCACATCACGTACCTGTCTGAAGCCGGCCTGACCGAGAAGTTTGGGCGCAAGCTGCAGGCGCGCGAAGCCAAAACCTTCGGCTTCGATGCCGATTTCCAGGTCGAGAGCTATCTGCGCCACCAGGGCATCAGCTTCGTCGAACGCTTCGATGCGAACAGCTATCTCTATATCACCCGCGCAATGGATTATTACGACCTCGCGGAAGACCATGACGGCAGCCTCGCCCGCGCTTTTTCCGAGACCCGGGCGCGATTTTGCCTGATCAGCTTCGATACCGACTGGCTTTATCCCACGGCCGAGTCGCGCGTCATCGTTCACGCGCTTCACGCGGCCGGCCGGGAAGTCAGTTTCGTCGAGCTCGCGAGTCCCTATGGGCACGATGCCTTCCTGCTCGACGCGCCGGACATGAACCGGGTGATCGACGGCTTTCTGCGGGCTTGCGAATGAGCCTGCTGCGCCCCGATCTCGCGGTCATCGCGGACCATATTCCGGACGGCGCGCGCGTCCTTGACGTCGGATGTGGCGACGGAGCGCTGCTCAGCGACATCCGGTTGCGCAAGCAGGCCGATGTGCGCGGACTGGAGATCGATCCCGCCAACGTGGCGGCTGCCGTGGGGCGCGGTTTGCCCGTCGTGCAAGGCGATGCCGATACCGACCTTGGCTATTATCCTGACAAGAGCTTCGATTTCGCCATCCTCAGTCAGACTTTGCAGACGACTCGCCGCCCCGACAAGGTCGTCGAGGAGTTGCTGCGGATTGGGAAACAGGCGTTCGTTTCCTTCCCAAATTTCGCACATTGGCGCGGGCGTCTCTCCCTGCTGTGGGGCGGGCGGATGCCGGTGACCCGCCTGCTCCCCGAGCGTTGGTACGACACGCCAAACATCCATCATCTCACAATAGATGATTTCCGGGCGCTGGTCCGCGAACGCGGCTGGACCATTGATGCGCAGTGGTTCCTCAATGACGAGCGGACCACAGGATCGGCAAACGCCAATCTCTTCGCGGAACATGCCGTCTTTCTGCTGCACGCCTGATCTAAGCGACAAGTCGCGCCGCTTTCATATGCTGCAGTGCAGCAAGGGGTGGCCAGATGCGGATCATCGGTGCATAGGAGCCGCGATCAAAAATAGCGAAGCACTGAAATGACTGCCGCGGCCAAGCCCTTCCCGATGCACGAACGCGAATTCGTCGCCCTCATGGCGTCGATCATGGCGCTGAACGCGCTCGCCATCGATGCAATGCTGCCGGCCTTCCCGGCAATCCGCGAATCGCTGAACGTCGCGGATCCCAACTCGCTGCAGTACATGATCACCGCCTATATGCTGGCAAACGCCGTCGGCTCGCTGGTGGCCGGTCCTCTTGCGGATCGCTTCGGCCGCCGCCCGATGCTGCTGCTCAGCATCACCTTCTCGGCGATCGGCGGCCTCGCCAGCGCACTGGCATCGACTTACGAGATGCTGCTGACGATGCGGGCCATTCACGGCTTCTTTGCGGCAGGATTGGGCGTGCTCGCCGTTTCAGTGATCCGCGACCGGTTCTCCGGCGATACGATGGCACGCCTGATGAGCGTGATCTTCATCATCTTCATGCTCGTCCCGGTGATCGCGCCGTCCATGGGGCAACTGGTCCTCATCGTCGCGTCCTGGCGGGAAATCTTCCTCGTATTGGCCGTCTGCGCGGCCGTAGTTCTTACCTGGACTTGGCGCCGCCTGCCGGAAACGCTCGATGAAGAGCAGCGCCAGCGTATCTCGATACCTGTCATTGCGCGTAACTGGCTGGCTGTCGTCAAGGACCGCCAGGGGCTGGGCTATATGTTGGGCGCCGGCGTCATGATGGGTGGCATGTTCGGTTTTCTGAACAGCGCCCAGCAGATTTTTTTCGATGTCTTCGATGCGGGGACCTTCTTCCCTCTCGCCTTCGCCTGTGTGGCGGGGTCGATGGCAGTCGCCAACTTCTCGAACAGCCGAATCGTCGAGCGCTTCGGGGCGCGGCGCGTGTCACACACGGCGCTGCTGTTCTTCATCGCGGTCAGCCTTGCGCAGCTTGTTGCCAGCCAGATGCATCCTGAGCCACTTTTGCTCTTCATGGTTCTGATCGCCCTCAACATGGGCATGGTCGGGTTTACGGGATCGAATTTCGGGTCGATCGCCATGGAACCTTTTGGCCACATTGCCGGCTCAGCCGCGAGCTTCCAGAGCTTTGCGCGCATGGCAATCGCTACACTCATTGGCGCCGCAACCGGTCAACGCTTCGATGGCACCACGCAGCCTCTGGCCGAAGGGTTCATGTTCACCGGCCTGATCGGACTCGGATTCATCCTCTGGGCCGAACGCGGCCGGCTTTTTACCCGCCCGCGCCGCAACGCGATGCGCCCTCCATTACCGCCGCGCTGAGAACGAAACGGGCACGGACGCGCACCCCATATCATTCTACATTTATAAGCGCAGCGTAATGCCTTCGAAGCTCAGATGATACGGCATCCGAAGCACCCCGTGGGAAAGTGTTAAGACTAGCTAGTCCCGCAGCCACAGTTCGTGGCTGTCGATCCTGAGCTTGGTTATCGCGCGCAGGGCTTCGGTGCGGGCGATGGCTTCGGCGCGATAGGCGTCGTGCACCAGACGCTCGCCCAACAGCAATGCCGCGAGGTCGATCTCGCCCAACTGATTGCCGCGCCGCAGCCGAGCCAGGGCGGCCATCTGAGCTTCAAGCCCTTCGCGGGCGCGCTGCCAGCCGAGGTAGCGATAGCTGGCTTCGGCGAAATCTGCATTGGCAACCTCGTGCGCGTTGTAGCGAACGAGCGCTGCTTCAGCCTGCGCGGACGATGATTGCGCCGCCGCCCGATCGGCCAAGGCTGCGCGGTGGCCGCCGCCCAGCGGCAGCGAGAACACCAAGCCGACCCCGCGTTCCTCGCCGCCGCGCTCGGAAAACAGGCGCAGCCCCAACGAAGGGTCCGCTGTCCGCTCGCGCACTGCTCGGTCTGCGACACTAGCCATCCGGCGGGCAAAGGCATCGGCTGCGGCGATTTCATGACTGTTGGCCAGCACCTGCGCGCGCAGCGGCTCCAGTCCACCGTCCGGCAATCTGGGCGGCGGGATTTCGGAAGCCTCGGCGGGCAAGGCCAATCCGGGATAATGCGCCTCCAGCCGCCCGCGTGCCACCCGCTCGCGGCCGGAAGATTGCTCGGCAAGCGCACGGGCACCGGCCAGCGCAGCGGCGCTCTGATCCGCATCAAGTTGTGCGGCATCGCGCAGTTCGACCCGGCGCTGGATCGAGGCCAGGGCGGCTTCGTAGTTCGTGACGGCTTGCTCATCGACGCGAGCCTCTGCCGCAGCGCCCAGCCAGTCGAACCAGTGACCCATCAGCACTAACGCGGCCTGATGCCGGGCATCCTCGGCAAGGTTCTCCGCCTCGACCACACCGAATTCGCCGATTTGCCGGTCGAGCCGTCCTTTGCCGGGCAGCCGGAACGGGCGAGTGAGCGACACGTCGAACTCGTCGAATTTGCCTGCCATATCGATACTGCGTTTGGTGTAACTCCCAGAGAAGGTCACTTCTTGCGGTCCAATTGCCCCTGCTCGCGCTTCGGCCCGCGCCGCAGCCACCCGCGCGCGGGCGGCAACCACGCTGGGATGGTCGGACAATGCCGCCACCACTGCTGCCTCGTCCGGCAGACCGGGTTCCGCAGCAAGCGGCGCGGCGACAAGCACCATGACTGGCAGGAGCAAGTGCCGGTGGCGCATCCTAATCCTCCTTGGCCGGATGGTTGCGGTCGCCCGCTTCACGCTCGGCCGCGCTTTCGCCGAAGCGTTCATACAGGATCGGGAGCAGGACCAGTGTGAGCAGGGTCGCCGTTACCAGTCCGCCGATCACGACAATGGCCAGCGGCTTCTGGATTTCCGATCCGGGGCCGGTGGCGAACAAGAGTGGGACGAGCCCGAAGGCTGCGATGCTGGCGGTCATCAACACCGGCCGCAGGCGCCGTTCAGCCCCGCGACGGACGGCCTCGGCCAGTTCCAGTCCTTCTTCGCGCAACTGGCGGATGTAGCTGACCATCACCAGCCCGTTGAGCACGGCAATGCCCAACAGGGCGATGAAGCCGACCGAGGCTGGAACCGACAGGTATTCGCCGGACAGGGCCAGCGCGATGATTCCGCCAACCATGGCGAATGGGATATTGGTGAGGATAAGCAGCGACGCGCGGACCGAGCCGATCGTCATGTAAAGTATGGCGAAGATCAGCAGGATCGAGATCGGCAGCACTACCAACAACCGCGCGCTGGCGCGTTGCTGGTTCTCAAACTGGCCGCCCCAGACAATCCGGTAGCCTGGTGGCAGCGGGACATTCGCCTCAATGTCGATGCGGGCTTCCTCGACATAGCCTACCAGATCGCGCCCTGTGACGAACGCCTGCACCATTGCGAAGCGCGAGCCGTTCTCATGCTCCAGTTTGACCGGTCCCTCGACTCGGTTGACTGCGGCCACGTCACTCAGCCTGACCAGCTGCCCCGACGGAGCGCGGTAGAGCAGGTCGGCAAAAGCCTGCACTGACCGGGTCGTGCCACCATCGGCGCGCACCACGATGGGGATGCGCCGGTTATCCTGCGCGACAACACCGGCGCGCACGCCCTCGACACCGGCGCGCATCATGTCTTGCAGATCGTTGATCGGCATCCCCAGCCGACCCGCTGCCACCCGGTCGATATCGAGCTGGAGGTAATCGACCTGGTCGTTGGCCACCGTCATCGCCTCGCTGGTACCGTCGATGGCTTCAAGTCGCGCCTGGATCGCCTCCGACAGCCGCGACAGTTCGGCCAGGTCAGGGCCGAATATCTTGAGCGCCAGATCACCGCGCGCTCCGGTGAGCATCTCGGATGTGCGCATCTCGATCGGCTGGGTAAAGCTTGGTTCAATCCCTGGGAAGCGCTCGAGCACTTTCCGTAGCCGCTCCACCAGCCAGTCCTTGTCGGCCACCCGCCATTCGTCGCGCGGGATCAATTTGAGGAAGGCGTCGCTTTCGTTGAGGCCCATCGGATCGAGCCCTAGTTCGTCAGAACCGACGCGCGAGATGATCGCCTCGACTTCGGGCACGGCGGCCATGATCGCCTGCTCGATCTCGATATCGCGCGCCACCGAGTGTTCAAGCGAGACCGACGGCAGCTTGGCCAGCTGCATCACTACCGATCCTTCATCCATCGTAGGCAGGAAGGTCTTGCCAGTGACCGAATAGGCCACACCGCACAGCACCAGCGAGGCCCCCGCCAGGGCAAACACCACGCGACGGTGCGCAAAGGCGAGGCCGAGCAATGCCGAATAGCGCGGCGAGACCTGACGCATCAGCCACGATCCGTGATGGCCTGGCTTCGCCTTGAGCAGGAAATAGGCCAGCACCGGCACCAGCGTCAGCGACAGCACCAGCGCCGAGGCCAGTGCCAGCACGATGGTCAGCGCCACAGGCGAGAACAGCTTGCCTTCCAGCCCTTCGAGCGTGAGCAACGGCAGGAACACGATGGCGATGATGGCAAGGCCCGAGGCGACCGGCTTGGTCACTTCGGCCGTTGCGACGAAGATCGCGTGCAGCTTGGAGTCGGACGCATGTCTGGGATCGGACAGCCGTTCGACCACGTTCTCCACCACCACCACCGCGCCATCGACCAGAATCCCAACCGCGATGGCAAGCCCCCCCAGGCTCATCAGATTGGCAGTGAGGCCGATCGAACGCATGAAAATGAAGGTCAGCAGCGCTGCCATCGGCAGGGCCAGCGCCACGATGATCGAAGCTCGCAGGTCTCCCAGGAACAGGAGAAGCAGAATCACGACGAGCACGGTCGCCTCGACCAGCGCCCGCTCTACCGTGCCGACGGCGCGGCCGATCAGTTCCGAGCGGTCGTAGAACACGTCGATTGTCATGCCGGCGGGCAGGCTCGGTTCGATTTCGGCCAGCCGCCGCTTCACGCCTTCGACCACCAGGCTGGCATCAGCACCGCGCAGGCCGATCACCAGCCCCTGCACCGCCTCGCCCACACCGTCGCGGGTGACCGCGCCGTAGCGGGTGAGGCTGCCCATCCGTACCTGCGCCACATCGCCCAGCCGCACCACGCCGCCAGCATCGGACCGCACCACGATGTTGGCGAGGTCCTCCAGCGAGCGGATGGCGCCGGACGCGCGCACGATCAGCGCCTCTTCCCCACTGGTCAAGCGGCCGGCGCCATCGTTGCGATTAGACACCTCGATGGCAGCGGCAATGTCCGCCGTGGACAGCCCCGCCGAGGCCAACGCGGCATTGTCCGGCGCCACTTCGAAGGTTTCCGACAGGCCGCCCAGTGAGTTGACGTCCGCCACTCCGGGAACCGTCCGTAGCGCCGGCCGCACGATCCAGTCGAGCACGCGACGTTTTTCAGCCAGCGACTGCGGCCCCCGCAGCGTGAACATGTACATGTCGGACAGCGGGGTGGAGATCGGGGCAAGGCCACCCTCGATGGTCACCGGCAGGTCGCCCATCGCGGCATTGAGCCGCTCGGTTACCTGGGTGCGCGCCCAGTAGATATCGGTGCCGTCCTCGAAATCGATGGTGATGTCGGCGATGGCGTACTTCGCGACCGAGCGCAGGACGCGCTGGTCGGGGATGCCGAGCATCTCCATCTCGATCGGCGTGATGACGCGGCTCTCGACTTCCTCGGGCGTCATGCCGGGCGCCTTGAGGATGATCTTGACCTGGGTTGAGCTGATGTCGGGGAACGCGTCGATCGGCAGGTTGGCGAAGGACCATGCGCCGATCGCGGCGAGGATGGCGGCAAGGCCAAGCACAGCGAGCCGCATCTGAAGGGCTCGTTCGACAAGGAGACGCAGCATCAGCCTATTCCGCCGCCATGGCTTTCAGCTCGGCGATGGCGCTGATCGCCACCACTTCGCCCGGGGCGAGCCCTGCTGAGATCACGGCCCGGTCGCCGGCTTCCGCTACCACGATGACAGGACGCGGAGCATAGCCTTGGCCGCCCTGCACGAACACCTGGTCGGCATCACCGATGCGGGTGACCGCCGAAGCCGGAACCGACACTCCGTTGCGCCCTTGTCCTGAACCGCGGATAGTGACCATCACGTTCTGACCCGGCACCAGCCCGGGGGCCGCGCCGATACTGGCCTTCGCCATGACTGACCGCGTGGTTGGATCGATCGAGGGCGAGACCGACAGGATCGATCCACCCACCACCAGCGGTTCCGCGCGCCCTTTCGGCAGGGTGATTTCCACTGCCATGCCGGGGCGCACCGAACGGGCCATCCGCTCGGGCAACTGCAGGTCGATACGATAGGCCGACGCATTCTCGATCACGAAGGGCGCGCTCATCGCGTCGATCGGTCCACCGGTCTCGACGCCGACATGCTGCACGCGCCCGGAGATTGGCGCCGCCAACGTCATCGTTCCATCCGCCGAGGCCCCCGACAGCGAGATGAGCCGGCGGTTCTCGGCTACGCTGGCGCGCGCTTGCTGCAATAGTGCTTGCGCCTCGTCCGCCCGCGCCGCAGCGATCACGCCCTCATCCGTCAATTGCTGCACACGCGCCGCGCGCGCCAAGGCAAGACCGAGTTCGGCCTGCGAGCGGGCGAGATCGCCACGGATTTGCACCGGCTCGGCTGCACGGACCAGCGCCAGCGCCTGCCCGCGCCGCACTTCCTGACCCTCAATCACGAACAGGCGCATCACAGCGCCCTGGAAGGTCGAGGTCACCGCTACGCGCGCTTCGGGCGGCAGGCTGATGACGCCGGGAACCGTGCCCAGCGGCAGTTCCTCCTCCCGCTCTGCGGCAGCTGTCTGGATAGCCAGCGCGGCAAGGGGGTCACTTGCCTCGCCTGTCGATGTGCCGTCCTCGTCACCCTGTCCAGACGTGAAGGCGTCGGAGCAGGCAGGCAGCAGGGCAAAGGCCGCAAGGGGCGTGAGCGGGAGGAGAAGGCGAAGTCTCATGCCCGAAGGATGCAGCGTGAAACTGACAGCAACTTGTCAGCTTGGCAGCAAATTGTCAGTTTCACTGAATATCGCTTATGTCGGGCGACGGAGGGCCGACATGCGATTGCTACTTGTGGAAGACGAACCCGAACTGGGCCGCAGGTTGTCAGAGCGCCTGCGCGGTGCCGATTTCGCGGTCGACCTGGCCACCACGGCGGACGAGGCCGAGCACTGGCCTGATCTCGACAAGATGGCGGCAATCATACTCGACCTTGGCCTGCCCGATGGCGAAGGGCTGGACCTGTTACGCCAGTGGCGCGCCGCACGGGTCGATTGCCCGATCCTGATCCTCACGGCGCGCGGAAGCTGGCAGGACAAGGTGGAGGGCCTCAATGCCGGGGCCGATGACTTCGTGGTCAAGCCGGCACGGTTCGAGGAACTGCTCGCGCGGCTGAATGCCCAGTTCCGGCGCCATGCCGGGCGGCGCGACAACGTTATCGAAGCGGGCTATCTCAGGCTCGACCCGCTGACCCACGAGGTCTGGCTCGACGGTGCACCGCTGGTCCTCAGCCGGCAGGAATACCGCCTGCTGCACCTGTTCCTGCGCCGGCCGGGCCAGCTGCTGTCGCAAGGGGCGATTCTCGAGGATCTCTACGACCTCCAGACCGAGCGCGAACTCAATACGGTGGAAGTGCTGGTCGGCCGCCTGAGGCGGAAGATCGGCAAGGATCGCATCACCACCCAGCGCGGGCTGGGCTACCGGCTTGAAAGATGAGGGAGGCCGAGCCTCGGGAGGTAGCGCCATCGGGCAGCCTGCGGCTGCGCTTCCTGCTGGCGATCGCGCTGTGGGTAATGCTGGGCATCGGCGGGATCTGGTTTTCGGCCACGCGGCTGTTTGCCGACCATGTTGAGCAGAGCTACCACGAAGAACTGGAGGTGCATGTCCACGAGCTGGCCATGCTGTTGCGCCTTGATGACCAAGGCAACCCGATCCTGTCCCGGCCCTTGTCCGACCCGCGCTACAATGTCCCGCTGTCAGGGTTCTATTGGCAGGTCACCGTCAATGGAAAAGCACCGTTGCGCTCGAGATCGATGACGCGCGGATCACTGGACGACAGCATCGCCTATTCACCCCACGTCGCGCACATGGTGGAGGACGGCCCCACCGGGCCCACCATCACCTACGGCCTGTTGCGGCAGCACCCCGATGGTGGCGATGTCCACCTGGTGATCGCCACCGACGAAGCTGAACTCAACCGCCTGATCGACAGTTTCACTCGCGAGTTGACCTGGTGGCTAATGGCGCTTGGCGCCTTGCTGCTGGCCACGGGAATCGCGATCATCGCATTCGGGCTGAAGCCGCTCGATCGGCTCAGCCTCGCGATCGCCCGACTGCGGCAGGGCGCCGCGAACCGGCTGGAGGGGCGCTATCCGACCGAGATTGCGCCGCTGGTGTCCGATCTCAACGCCTATGTCCGGCAGAACGGCGAGATGCTCGATCGCACCCGGGTCCAGGCCGGAAACTTGGCGCATTCGCTGCGCACGCCACTTGCTGTGCTGACGGACGAGGCCGAACGGCTGGCGGCGGCAGACAGTACCAGGGCGTCGGCCAGCGTACTGCTCGACCAGACCCGTCTGATGCAACAGCAGATCGATTATCAGCTGGCGCGGGCGCGCTCATCGGCCAGGGGCCAAACGCCGGGCGTTGCCAGCCACCTGCAAACCGTGATCACTCCGATCATTCGAGCCATGCGTCGGCTGCATCCAGATCGCGAATTCTCCATCGTCGAACATGGCGAAGGCGACTCGACGGTGCCGGTCGACCCCGTGGATTTGGCAGAACTGGTCTCGATCCTGCTCGATAATGCCGGCAAATGGGCTCGGCTGGCAGTTACTCTTTCTCTCGAGCGCAACGAGGATGGTCGGCTAATAATCACCATATTCGATGACGGCCCCGGCATGACCGATGACCAGATCGCCCACGCCTGCGAGATAGGCACTCGCTTCGATCCTGTGATGCCCGGCTCGGGACTGGGCCTTGCCATTGCAAAGGATATCGCCACGTCTATGGACGCAATACTGCATCTGGCACGGGGCAGAACGGGCTTGGTAGCCCAAGTCATACTGCCCGTCGTTCATGCGTGATAGCAGTCATCTTTTGCAGTAACTTTCCAATGACCGCTGTGGAGATAGAGACGGACAGGCCGCTGCTGAAAGAGACGTCAGCGAGGTGCCCGCTTGAATTCAGCCTCCCGCAGGGCCATTTTAGACATGCCGTCCCAGCCCGAGGCAGGATAGCAGAGGCAGGCGCCGCGAGCGCGGCGTCGTTCTTCTTTTTCAACACGAACAAGAAATGCGGCGCCCATTTGGTTGGAGCATGCCTCCGTGATTCAAGCGGCATGGCCGGAGCAAGGCCGATGTCGAAACCGAAAGCAGCATTCATTGATATCGATACCGACCGCGACGCAAGCCGAGGAGGCCGTTAGCCAGGGCTCGTCCGCACCAGCTCTCGAAAGCTGCGACTGCGAAGAGACTAACCCTCAAGGTCACGTCCTCCCTTCCGATGCCGCGCAATTGGGTCAGATGTTGTCACGGCAGTTCAAAGCCTATGGCGCCGATCTGAAGCGAAGCCTCTTTCAGCTGATCACCACTGCGACGCCATTCCTTGCGTTGCTTGTGGTCATGGCCACGGCAACGGAGGGCAGATACTGGTTGACGCTTCTCCTCGCGATCCCGACCGCCGGGCTGCTCGTTCGCCTGTTCATCATCCAGCACGACTGCGGGCACGGTTCATTCTTCAAGTCCCGGGCGGCCAACGACTTCGTCGGCCGCGCCCTGTGCGTCCTGACACTTACCCCTTATGCCTCATGGAAGAAGGGTCATGCCGCGCATCATGCGTCGACCGGCAATCTCGATCGCCGCGGCCGGGGCGACGTCGAGACATTGACAGTAGCGGAATATCAAGCCCTATCCCCCCTGAGAAGGCTCGGTTACCGGCTATACCGTAATCCATTCGTCATGGTCCTGCTGGGCGCGCCGATCAATTTCATCGTGCTTCAGCGGTTGCCGACCGGCGCCGCGTTTCGCGACCGTGCCGCAAGGCGCAGCATCTTGTTGCTGAACCTCGCCCTGATCGTGGTCTTCGGCCTGCCAATGGTGGTGATCGGCGTTATCCCGGTGCTTGCGACCTACCTGCCGGTCATGGTCATTGCCTCGTGGATCGGAAACTGGCTGTTCTACGTCCAGCACCAGTTCGAAGGCACATATTGGGAGCAGGACAGCGACTGGAATTTCCATGCAGCAGCGCTGCGCGGCAGCTCCTATTTCAAGCTTCCGCGGATCCTGCAGTGGTTCAGCGGCAACATCGGCCTGCACCATATTCATCACTTGTGCAGCCGCATTCCAAATTATCGCCTGCAAGCCTGCCTCGACAGCGCACCGGAACTCGACGGGATTGCGCGGCGGATCACGCTGCGCGAGAGCCTGGGATGCTGGCGGCTGGCCCTTTGGGACGAGCAGCGCCGCCTGTTGGTGGGGTTTGGCGATTTGAAGGCGCAGAGCAAACAGGCCCTCCGGCCAGTATGATCGGTGCCCGTTGCAATGAACGGGGCGCTGAGCGCCCGCCGCTAAGGGTCCAAGAGGGCGCTCTAAGAGCGCTTCCTCTGGCTCTGAACGAGTGCGCACCCTTGCCGGGGTCGAGGGTAATCTTCTTGAGACCCGCGCTATGCGATTGAAGGTCATCGGTAGCGCGTGAAGCGACGTTTGGACGCGCGACGCCGACTTTGCCGTCATCCAAGTGTTCAGGTGCAGTCCCGGAAAGCTGCCGTCCGTTCAGAAGTCGCAGATCTGCCATAAGCTCTCTCCCGATTCGCAAAATGGACCTACGTCCGGCGTTCGCAGCCGTGAACGAAGTTGGTTTTGAGAATGAAGTCTGCAACCTCGTTGAGGCAGTATTAAACCCGATATGAGGCAGCCATAACGGGTCTCAACAAGACGTAGGGCGCTGGTGGGCGATGACGGGCTCGAACCGCCGACATTCTCGGTGTAAACGAGACGCTCTACCAACTGAGCTAATCGCCCCCCGCGCGCACGACCGCCATGCGGTCGAGAGCGCCGCCATATCTAGGCAAGCCGCGTCCGGTCAAGCAATGCTTCACGGCGTCGGTACAAGCAGACCGCCTTTTCGACGAACCGCGTCGACCCAGCACAGAATCGCCTCGCTCGTCTGCTCGCTCAGGTCGACGAATACGCGGCGTCCGTCGTTCGGGTCGTCAACACGGACGAGAATCTGCCGCTCGGTCAACTGGCGAATCCAGCGCAGCGCTGTCGTAGGCGGCACCGCCGCCGCGATGCAGAGGCTCGAGACCGAAACCCTTTTACCCGCCAGGCGAGCCGCCAGCAGGTCGAGCAGCATGTCCCAGGCCGGATCGGCGAAGAGATCGGCAGGCAGGAACTGGTCTCGCAGACGGCGCGCGCGAATTAGCCCTCTGATCTCCGAGTGAGTCGGACCGGCGCGCTTCGTCTCGACGGCAGGCTGCATCGATTGGCCGTAAAAGTGCATCTCGGACGCCGATGAATTGCCTGTGTCGGGTCGAAATACCGCATGGCGGTCGCGCACAGCAGGCCGGTCCGATATAGCGGGCAGGGTTTCCCGACCGGTTAATTGTTCGATCGTGAGTGCCAGCCGCCGGACCTCTTCGCTTAAATTCTCCAGTCGCTTCGGTTCGTGATCCCGCGCGGCATCCTGCATCGACGAAGCCTCAGGACAGGGCGGCTGCAGCCCGGCCATGACCAGCGTCACAATAACCTCGCTGTCGGTTGGCTCGCACAGAAAGTCAGCGCCCGGGCGGTCCAGCAAAGAAAGTGCTTCGTCCAATAGCGCCAGATTGACAATGACGCAGACCCTGCGACCAGCCAGGGCGTGGCCGGTTCGGCGCAAGCGATCCAGCATGGCCGGTCCACCATCGCCACACAGATCAAAAATCAGAAGATCAGGGCACATGGGCGAAATCGACCATTCAAAAGCTTTGACATGCGTCGAGCCAACCGAACGCAGCCCCGCTCTCCTGGCGATCTGGGTCAACCAGCCGTGTCTCGGCCCGGTCCCTACAACCCGTACAGTCGGGCGTTCATCCACCGCCCACGACGAAAGCACGTCACCATCCGGAAGAAAATCTCTCGCAAATTCAATATGCATGCTGTCCCCCATTGTTCACCAGAGCGTCCATTATGAGTTAAAAATTTAACTTTTGAACTGCTTTTGTTCCATTCTGGATGAATCGCCGGTCCGCCCTGCTTCTGGAGCGGGACAATCCTCCATCGTGGAGCAAAACTGCTTGTTTGCTCAAGGAGACGGCCAGCGTTCCTCCCGTTGACACGCTGCCTTGAGCCGTTATGGCCCAAGCGATCAAAACGTCCCTGAGCCGCGACCGCACCGCGCAGCCAGCACCATGCGGAGCGCCAGACACTGACATTTTCGAGGAGACCCCGCTGATGACCGCGATCGGACAGGACACGCTCGGCACGCGCGACACATTGGATGTCGGCGGCAAGCGCTACGGCTATTACTCACTGGCCAAGGCGGCCGCGAAGTTGGGCGATTGCTCGCGCCTGCCCTTCTCGATGAAGGTGCTGCTGGAGAACATGCTCCGCTTCGAGGACGGCGTGACCGTCACCACCAATGACGCGCAGGCGATCATCGACTGGCTGAAGAATCCGACCGCCTCCAGCAGCGAGATCCAGTACCGCCCCGCGCGCGTGCTGATGCAGGATTTCACCGGCGTGCCCTGCGTCGTCGACCTCGCTGCGATGCGCGACGCGATGAACGCGCTGGGCGCGGATGCCAGCAAGATTAACCCGCAGGTGCCCGTGCATCTCGTCATCGATCACTCAGTGATGGTCGATGAGTTCGGCACGCCCAAGGCATTCGAAGACAATGTCGCGCTGGAATATCAGCGCAATGCCGAGCGCTACGAGTTCCTCAAGTGGGGCAGCAAGGCGCTCAATAATTTCAAGGTCGTGCCTCCGGGCACGGGCATCTGCCACCAGGTCAACCTTGAGCATGTCGCGCAGGCGGTTTGGACCTCGGTCGATGCCAATGGCGACACGGTCGCCTATCCGGATACCTGCGTAGGCACGGACAGCCACACGACGATGATCAATGGCCTGGGCGTGCTCGGCTGGGGCGTCGGCGGCATCGAGGCCGAGGCGGCCATGCTCGGCCAGCCGGTCTCCATGCTCATCCCCGAAGTCGTCGGCTTCAAGCTGACCGGCACACTGGCCGAGGGCATCACGGCGACCGACCTCGTGCTCACCGTCACCCAGATGCTGCGCGCCAAGGGCGTGGTGGGCCGCTTCGTCGAGTTCTACGGACCGGGCGTCAGCGCGCTCAGCCTCGCCGACCGTGCGACCATCGCCAACATGGCGCCGGAATATGGCGCCACCTGCGGCTTCTTCCCCATCGACGGCAAGACGCTCGATTACATGCGTCTCACCGGGCGTGACGAAGACCAGATCGCGCTGGTCGAGGCCTATGCCAAGGTGCAGGGCTTCTGGCTGGACCCGCAAGCGGCCGACCCGATCTTCACCGACACGCTGGAGCTGGACATGGGCTCGGTCGTGCCCAGCCTCGCCGGCCCCAAGCGCCCGCAGGACAAGGTGATCCTCACCCAGGTGGACGAGGTGTTCAACAACGACCTCAAGGCCGTGTACAAGAAGGATGCCGCCGTGCGCGTGCCGGTCGAGGGCGCGGCGCATGACATCGGTGATGGCGACGTCGTCATCGCGGCCATCACGAGTTGCACCAACACGTCCAACCCGAGCGTGCTCGTGGCGGCCGGCCTCGTCGCCAAGAAGGCGGTCGAGAAGGGCCTGAAGCCCAAGCCCTGGGTCAAGACCAGCCTCGCGCCCGGCTCGCAGGTCGTCACCGATTATCTGGAGAAGGCCGGCCTGCAGACCTATCTGGACGCCGTCGGCTTCAATCTCGTCGGCTATGGCTGCACCACCTGCATCGGCAATAGCGGCCCGCTCGCCGAGCCGATCAGCAAGGCCATCAACGGCAATGACATCGTTGCCGCATCCGTGCTCTCGGGCAACCGCAACTTCGAAGGCCGCGTGAGCCCGGATGTGCGCGCCAACTTCCTCGCCTCCCCGCCCCTCGTCGTCGCTTATGCGCTCAAGGGCACGGTCACGACCGATTTCGTGGAGACGCCGATCGGCCAGGGCAGCGACGGCGCAGACGTCTACCTCAAGGACATCTGGCCTACCAACGAGGAGGTTCGCTCGGTGATGGAAGGCGCCCTCACCCGCGACATGTTCCAGAGCCGCTATGCCGCGGTCTTCACCGGCGACACGCGCTGGCAGGCCATCGACGTGACCGGCTCCGACACCTACGCCTGGCGCGCGGGCAGCACCTATGTCGCCAACCCGCCCTATTTCGAGGGCATGGAAATGACACCGGCGCCGGTCGCCGATATCATCGACGCCAAGCCGCTCGCCATCTTCGGCGATTCGATCACCACCGACCACATTTCGCCCGCGGGTTCGATCAAGGCGGCAAGCCCCGCCGGCCAGTGGCTGCAGGAGCGGCAGGTCGCCCCCGCTGACTTCAACAGCTACGGCTCGCGTCGCGGCCATCATGAAGTGATGATGCGCGGCACCTTCGCCAACATTCGCATCAAGAACCTGATGCTGGATGGCGTCGAAGGCGGCATGACCAACTACAATGGCGAGACCATGGCCATCTACGACGCTGCCATGAAGCACGAGGCCGACGGCACACCGCTCGTCGTCATCGCTGGGAAGGAATATGGCACCGGCTCCTCGCGTGACTGGGCTGCCAAGGGCACCCGTCTGCTCGGCGTGCGCGCCGTCGTGGCCGAGAGCTTCGAGCGCATCCACCGTTCCAACCTCGTCGGCATGGGCGTGCTGCCCCTGCAGTTCCCCGAGGGCACCAACCGCGAGACGCTGGGTCTCACGGGCGATGAAAGCTTCACGATCCGCAACGTTGCCGGTCTCAAGCCGCGCCAGATGGTGACAGTGGAGGCACGCCGCGCGGACGGCACCAGCTTCACCTTCGAGGCGCTGTGCCGCATCGATACGGTGAACGAGCTGGACTACTTCCTGAACGGCGGCATCCTGCCTTACGTGCTGCGCAAACTCGCGGCCTGAGGCCTGCCGGACCGGGGGCGCAAGCCCTGGTCGTGAAAGATTCGGAGGGGCGATGGACGAGGGTCCGTCGCCCCTTTTCTTTATCGGACGCGGTGCGCTTACGCGTCGGAAGGGCACGGGACGGGGTTGTGCTGGCGTTGTCCGGGCCTACACTGTGCCCATCAGGAGAGACCATGACCCGCACGCTCAGAATAGACTTTGTGTCCGACATCGCCTGCCCCTGGTGCGTGCTGGGTCTGCTCGGCCTTGAGGACGCGGTTGCCCGTCTGGCGGGCGACGTCGACGTGGACCTGCACTTCCAGCCGTTCGAGCTCAGCCCAGACATGGCGCCCGAAGGCCGCACGGTGGTCGATCATCTCTCGCAGGCCTATGGATCGACGCCCGACCAGATCCTCGAGCGCCGCGCCGTGGTGGCCGATCGCGCGGCCGCTCTGGGCTTCTCCATGAAGACCTCGCCTGAGACCCGCATCTACAACAGCTTCGACGCCCATCGCCTGATGCAGTGGGCCGGGCTGGAAGGGCGCCAGCAGGCGCTCGCGCGTGCCCTGTTCGAGGCCTATCACAGCCGGAACGAGAATATCGCCACGCCAGAGGTTCTGCTGAACGCCGCCGAGCAGGCCGGGCTGGACAGAAGCGAAGCAAGCGCCGTGCTGGAATCGGACCAGTTCGCGCAGGACGTTCGCCAGGCCGAATATGTCTGGCAGACGCGCGGCGTCACCGGCGTGCCGGCCGTTATCGTCGATGGGCGCTTCCTGATTTCCGGCGCGCAGCCGGCCGAGGCCTATGAGCAGGCCCTGCGCCAGATTGCCGCCCAGCCCCAGGCGGAAGGCGGACCCTCCCCCGCGTAAGAGCGGAGGGGGTAGCCCGCGCAGGCGCTTACTTGGGCTTGCGGAACCTCAGCGTCATCCGGTCGCTCTCGCCGACCGCCAGATACTTGTCGCGATCGACCTCGCCATTGCGCAGCGTCGGCGGCAGCGTCCACACACCGGTCGGCCAGTCGGCCTTGTCGCGCGGATTGGCGTTCACCTCGGAGCTGGCCTCCAGCACGAAGCCGGCATCCTCGGCCAGCTTGCGCACGGTGGAGACCTTGAGGTAGCCGCTGGTCTTCTCGGCCGCGCTATCGCGATCCTGGGGCAGGCGATGGTCGACCACACCGAGCACGCCGCCGGGCTTGAGCATGCGGAAGAAGTGGCCGAAGATTTCGCCGCCATTGCCGCGCATGACCATGTTGTGCACGTTGCGGAAGGTCAGCACGGTGTCCGCCACGCCATCCGGCACTTCGGCCAACTCGACCAGTTTCACCCCGCCGTAGAGCGACGGATTGGAGTCGATCAGCTTCTGCGTGGCCTGGCGATACTGCCCGCCGGGCTGCACGCCATAATAGGTGCCGCCGCCCTTGACCGCGAGAGGCGCCAGGATTTCCAGATACCAGCCGCCGGACGGAAAATACTCGACGACGGTCTGATCGCCGCCCACGCCGAAGAAGCTGAGCGTCTCCGCCGGATTGCGGTATTGGTCACGCGCGACATTGCTGGCGGTGCGGGTCGGCGCGGCCACGGCGGCGGCGATGTCCGGCTTGACCGGGACAGCCGCATCGGTGGCCGCGAGGGCCGGAGCAGTGCTGACGAGGCCGCCGGCCAGCAGAAACGCGCCGGCGAGCATGAGGGATGTCCTGAGGGGCATGACGTGACTCTCCTGAAGGGGCGTTGCGACTGCGAACATGTCGCAAGCCCGGGTCGAGAGCAAGTCAATGACGGAAAACTGTTATTCCCGGTAGCTGCCCTCAGAGGCAGGCTTCCAGCAGGGCCTGATCGAAGCCGAAGCCGCGCGCCTTGTCGAGCGAGTAGGGGCGCAATCCCATCGAGCGATACTCGCCGATGATCTTGCCGTCCGCGTCCTCATCCAGATACTCGAACTTGAACAGTTCCTGGGTGACGATCACGTCGCCTTCCATGCCGATCACTTCGGTAATGTTGGTCACACGGCGCGAGCCGTCGCGCAGGCGCTTCACCTGCACGATCAGGTCCACCGAATCGGCGATCTGCTTGGAAATGGCTTCCTTGGGGATCTTGATGTCACCCATCAGGATCATGTTCTCCATACGACCGAGGCATTCGCGCGGCGAGTTGGAGTGGAGCGTACACATGGAGCCATCATGGCCGGTGTTCATCGCGGCGAGCAGATCGAAGCACTCCGCGCCACGAATTTCGCCCAGAATGATCCGGTCGGGGCGCATACGCAGGGCGTTCTTCACAAGATCGCCAATGGTGATGGCGCCCTGCCCTTCCAGATTCGGCGGACGGGTTTCGAGCGGTAGCCAGTGCGGCTGCTGCAGGCGCAATTCTGCCGCGTCTTCGATGGTGATCACGCGCTCGCCCGGATCGATCATCTTGGAAAGCGCGTTGAGCATCGTGGTCTTGCCCGAGCCGGTACCGCCGGAGATCACGACGTTGAGCCGGCAGGCTCCGGCAATCTTCAGCGCCGTGGCCATCTTCTCCGACATCGAGCCGCCGCGCGCCATAATGTCCAGCGTGATCGGCTTGGCGGCGAACTTACGAATCGAGATCGCCGTGCCGCGCAGGGAGAGCGGCGGCACGATGACGTTGACGCGGCTGCCGTCCGGCAAGCGGGCGTCGGCCAGCGGCGTGGTCTGGTCGACACGGCGGCCGACCTGATTCACGATGCGCTGGGCGATCTGGAAAAGATGCTCCTCGTCACGGAAGTGAATCTGCGCGAGCTGCAGCTTGCCTTTCTTTTCGATGTAGGTCTGGTTCGGGCCGTTGACCATGATGTCGCTGATGTCCGGATCGGCCAGCAGCTCCTCGAGCGGCCCGAACCCGAGCAACTCGTCAACCAGCACTTTCTCCAGCGCGAACTGCTCACGCCGGTTGAGCGTGAGCTTGAGCTCGGCCAGCACTTCCATGATAATCGGGCGGAATTCCTCCGCCAGCTCATCCTTGCTGAGCGTCGCGGCCGCCTCCGGATCGACGCGCTCGAGTAGGCGCGGCAGCACCTGCTCCTTGATCCGGTGAACGCTCGCCTCAAACCCCTGCGAATGATCCGTCGGCGAGTGCTCGGAATTCATCCGTTCATTCAGGCGCCCGAGCGCGTCGGCGTGGCGGTCCAGACCCGGCACGGCGCCTGCTCCAGCGGGCTCCTGCGTTGCAGGCTCAGGAGAAGAGGGAACCGGCGCAACCGGCACCAACTGGGGCGAAACACCCGGCCCATGCATAGGCCGCGCCACCCCAAAGGACGACTTGCCGCCCAGCCCGTTCTTTCGTCCAAATGCGTTCATGCTGTTTGCTCAGTTCTCTCAGGACGCATACCTCGGAGGCATTCGAGGAGCAGGACTAGGGCGTAAACTTTGAGAAAAGGCTAATGGGGGACATTGCTCACATCCAATTAACCAATAGTTCGCGAGTTTAAGCTAGCTTGGTTGAATGTCCCGCGTGCATGAAAATCTTCATGAGGAAGCCGAGAGGCTTAAAGATGATTCAGTTTCGTTCAGCCACGAAATTCGTCTATCTTACATAATCTTAGCAGTGATTTTTCTGCTTGCGGTCACCGCCCCCCCCGTGCTGCTGGTTCAGTATTTTCTTTATCGCCAAGACCTTCCAGTCATCACGCTGATTTTTGGCATTTTGCTTCTCTGGCGACGGAGACTTTTGCAACGTGGTAAGCCAAGCACGCCTACAGTTACGCCGCAACTTAGCTGGATAATCGGCGCTCTCGCGGTTTTGCTCGTCTTTGCCTTCTGTTGGGCTGGGCGGCATCTCGTCATGTGGGATTATCCCTTCAGCCGGGATGAACAGCTTGCCCTCTTTGCATCGGAAACGATCAGTTCCGGCCGCCTTCACGGGCTTATTGCAGAGCCTTGGCTTTCAGTTCGAGCGGCATTGAACCAGACGTTCATGGCGACGCAAACCAATGCAAATGTGTGGGCGCCAGTATATTTGCCTGGTAATGCATTGTTGCACATGGTGGTCGAGAAAGTTGGACCGGCAGGGCTCACAGGTCCACTGCTGTGTGCCGCCGGTGTTGTTGCGACTTGGGGTGTTGCCCGGCAACTCTGGCCTAACCAGGGCGACTTGCACCTCGTCGCTCTGCTCTTGTTCGTTTTGAGCGCTCAAAACCTAGCGCTAGGAATGACGAGCTATGCAATGTCGGCGCATTTGACGCTGAACATGTCTTGGCTCTGGCTGTTTTTGAAGAATCGTCCCTGGAGTCATACGGCAGCGCTTCTTGTTGGGATGCTGGCTACCGGACTCCACCAGCTGCCGTTTCATCCATTATTTGCTGCCCCGATACTTGCTACGCTTTTGTGGGATCGAAGATGGGCAGTCGCCGGATTCTATCTCGTCGGATACGCGCTTATCGGTTTGTTCTGGACTCACTATCTGACCCTGCCCGGCCTTGCTACGCCATCAGGGCTCGCGTCTGAATTAGGAACCCAGCGCGCTGCTTCGATGGCTAGCGGCGCCTTTGCGCTTTCACTAAATTACCTACATCTGACAGCAGCAGGGATTGTTCGCTTTTTTAGCTGGCAGCACATCCTATTGCTTCCCCTCATGATCATAGGCGGGCGGGCTGCTTGGCAATCACGTGATCCCATCCAGATCGCACTCGTTTTGTCCTTCCTCCTGATGATCGTGGTGCGCCTCCTGATGCGCCCTTATCAGGGGCATGGTTGGGGCTACAGATACTTTCATGGCTTGATCGGTGTCGCTTGTTTAACTGCAACCTTCGGCTGGGCAAAATTGCGTGATGCAGGCTTAGCTGACTGGTCGCAGCTTCGCTTGGCCAGCCTTCTCACATTGGGGCTTGTCATACCTTGGCTGCTTTTTCAGGCCCATCTAATGGTTCAACCATACGCTAATCTTTCAAAGCGCTTCGACGAACTCCATACAATGGCGCTCATAATTGCGGACAAGGGTGCGCCGTTTGCAAAAGACCTAGTCATTAATAGGCCAGATCTATCAAATCGCCCTGTTCGGCTTATGGCATCAGAACTGCATGGAGATGATCTGACGAGGCTTTGTCAGCGTGGTTCGCTGACCTATGTCAGCGCCTCAGACCTTGCGGGCATTAACGACCTATTTGGCTTGGCGGCCTCTCCTTCTGTCGAAGAGGACAAACGCCTTCTGAATCACGCACCTCCCGGATGCGTACGTGCATTTAGTCGTTAGGGTTCAACCCGCCTTCTCAGCCAGCACCGTCAGTCCAGCCTCGCTCACCTCAGCAAAGCCGCCCTCGACCATAATCACGCGCGGCTCTGCACCCTCGCGGTCATAGACCTTGAGCGCGCCGTCCTTCACGGTGGACATGAACGGCGCGTGGCCTTCCAGCACGCCGAATTCGCCTTCGGTGCCGGGCACCACGACCATGTGGACGTCCTGCGAGAGGACGAGCTTCTCAGGGGTCACGAGTTCGAAGTGCAGTGCCATGGTCTTCTCTCCCCCCTCGCATCGGAGGGGTAAGGGGTGGAATGGTCGCGCCGGTCTCAGCGGGCCCGGCGCGGACCCTGTATCGCTTGCGACCCGTCAAGGGCCGCGTGCACCTCCCGCCACGGGCGGAAGGCGCCGTGAACCGTCAGATCAGGCCGCTTCCGCCGCCAGCTTCTTGCCCTTCTCGATGGCCTCGTCGATGCCGCCGACCATGTAGAAGGCGGCCTCGGGCAGATGGTCATACTCACCGTCGACCACCGCCTTGAAGCTCTTCACCGTGTCCTCGATCTGGACGAACTTGCCCGGAATGCCGGTGAACACCTCGGCCACGTGGAAGGGCTGCGAGAGGAAGCGCTGGATCTTGCGCGCGCGGGCGACGGTCAGCTTATCCTCTTCGGAAAGCTCGTCCATGCCCAGAATCGCAATGATGTCCTGCAGCGACTTGTACTTCTGCAGCGTCTCCTGGACGCGGCGGGCGGTCTCGTAATGCTCCTGACCCACAACGGCGGCGGTCAGCACGCGGCTGGTCGAGTCGAGCGGGTCCACGGCCGGATAGATGCCGAGCTCCGAAATCGCGCGGTTAAGCACCGTCGTCGCGTCAAGGTGCGCGAAGCTGGTGGCAGGCGCCGGGTCGGTCAAGTCGTCCGCGGGCACGTAAATGGCCTGCACCGAAGTGATCGAGCCCTTGTTGGTGGAGGTGATGCGCTCCTGCAGGGCACCCATGTCGGTCGCGAGCGTCGGCTGATAGCCCACGGCCGAAGGAATACGGCCGAGCAGAGCGGACACTTCCGAGCCCGCCTGGGTGAAGCGGAAGATGTTGTCGACGAAGAAGAGCACGTCCTGCCCTTCCTGATCGCGGAAATACTCGGCGATCGTCAGGCCCGAGAGCGCGACGCGGGCGCGCGCGCCCGGGGGCTCGTTCATCTGGCCGAACACCAGCGCCACCTTGGAGCCTTCCGGCGTCGGATTGCCGTCGGCATCCTTGGCGATAACGCCTGCATCGAGGAACTCGTGATAGAGATCGTTACCCTCACGAGTGCGCTCGCCAACGCCAGCGAACACGGACGTGCCGCCATGGCCCTTGGCGATGTTGTTGATCAGCTCCTGAATGAGCACGGTCTTGCCCACGCCGGCACCCCCGAACAGGCCGATCTTGCCGCCCTTGGCATAAGGTGCGAGCAGGTCGATAACCTTGATGCCCGTCGCCAGAATGCTGGTCTCGGTGGACTGGTCCACAAAGTCAGGCGCCTTGGCGTGGATCGGTGCGGTGGTGGCGGCATTCACCGGACCACGCTCGTCGATCGGCTCGCCAATCACGTTGAGAATGCGGCCGAGCGTCATCGGGCCGACCGGCACCGAGATCTGCGCGCCGGTGTCCGTCACGTCCTGACCACGGGTCAAACCGTCGGTCGCATCCATGGCGATGGTGCGCACAGTGTTCTCACCGAGGTGCTGGGCGACTTCGAGCACCAGCTTCTGGCCATTGTTGCTCGTCTCGAGAGCCGAAAGAATCGCCGGGAGCCGATCCTCGAAGATCACGTCGACGACGGCGCCGATCACCTGGCTGATCTTGCCGACATTATTGGTGGCTGCCATGTCTCTGCTTCCTTGCCTGCTTGTCCGTTAAAGCGCTTCTGCGCCCGAAATGATTTCCACCAACTCGGTGGTAATCGCGGCCTGACGGCTGCGGTTATACTCGATGGTGAGGCGATTGATGAGATCGCCGGCGTTGCGCGTGGCATTGTCCATCGCGGTCATCGATGCGCCCTGCTCGCTGGCCATGTTCTCCAGCAGCGCCTTGAAGATCTGGATGGTGATGTTGCGCGGCAGCAGGTCGGCGAGGATCGCCTCCTCGTCCGGCTCATATTCCACCGCAGCGCCAGACGAGGCGGGCGCATCCGCCGGCACGGCCACCGGAATGATCTGCTGCTCGGTCGGGATCTGCACCAGCGGCGAGCGGAACGCGGCGTAGAACAGATGCGCGACATCGAACTCGCCCGCGAAGAAGCGGTCGGAAATGTCCTGAGCCACGGCCTGCGCCTCGTCGAAGCCCGGCGTGCGCACTTCTGTCGTGTCATACTGACCGACGATGAGTCCCGGGAAGGTCCGCGAAATCACCGCCCGTCCCTTGCGGCCAATGAGGTAGAACTTCACCGTCTTGCCCTGCGCGATCAGGGCGCGGGCCTTGGCGACGGCAGCCTTGACGATGTTCGCGTTGAACGCGCCGGCAAGCCCCTTGTCGCCATTGGCCACGACCAGCAGATGCACGTCGTCCTTGCCCGTACCCGCAAGCAGACGCGGCGCGCTGTCGCCGGTCACCTTGCCGGCAAGGCTCGCCACGACGCCTTCGAGCCGCTGCGCATAAGGGCGTCCGGCCTCAGCAGCCGCCTGCGCCTTGCGCAGCTTTGCCGCCGCGACCATCTGCTTGGCCTTGGTAATCTTCTGGGTCGATTTGACCGAGGCGATCCGACCCTTGAGTTCCTTGAGCGAAGCCATCTTCTATCCAAATCCCGTTCGGGCTGAGCTTGTCGAAGCCCCGTCCTCGTTCCTCGAAAAGAACAACCCTTCGACAAGCTCAGGGCGAACGGGGTTTATTGCATCCTCTTAGGCGAACGTCTTGCCGAATGCGTCGAGCACATCCTTGACCTTGGCCTTCACATCGTCACCGAGATCGCGGCTTTCGCGGATCGCGGTCAGAATGTCGGCATGGTACGAACGGAAGTGCGCCAGCATCGCGGCTTCATAGCGCGTGACGTCGGTGGTCGCGATGCTGTCCAGATAGCCATTGGTGCCAGCGAAGATCGAGACCGTCTGCTCCTCGAACGGCAGCGGCGAGAACTGCGGCTGCTTGAGCAGCTCCGTCAGGCGCGCACCGCGGTTGAGCAGCTTCTGCGTCGAAGCATCGAGGTCCGAGCCGAACTGGGCGAACGCCGCCATTTCGCGATACTGGGCCAGCTCCAGCTTGATCGAGCCGGACACCTTCTTCATCGCCTTCGTCTGCGCCGCCGAACCCACGCGGGACACCGAGAGACCCACGTTAATGGCGGGACGGATGCCCTGGTAGAACAGGTTGGTTTCGAGGAAGATCTGACCGTCGGTGATCGAGATCACGTTAGTCGGAATATAGGCGGACACGTCGCCGGCCTGCGTCTCGATGATCGGCAGGGCGGTCAGCGAACCGGCGCCATTGGCGTCGTTCATCTTGGCGGCGCGCTCGAGCAGGCGGCTGTGCAGATAGAACACGTCACCCGGATAGGCTTCACGGCCCGGAGGACGACGCAGCAGCAGCGACATCTGGCGATAGGCGACGGCCTGCTTGGAAAGGTCGTCGAACACGATCACGGCGTGCATGCCGTTGTCCCGGAAATATTCGCCCATCGCGGCGCCGGTATAGGGTGCGAGGAACTGCAGCGGGGCCGGCTCAGAGGCGGTGGCGGCGATGACGATGGAATATTCCATCGCGCCATTCTCCTCGAGCTGACGGACGATCTGCGCGACGGTCGAGCGCTTCTGGCCGACGGCGACATAGATGCAGTAGAGCTTCTTGCTCTCGTCGGTGCCGGCGTTCGGGCCCTTCTGGTTGATGAAGGTGTCGATCGCGACGGCAGTCTTGCCGGTCTGGCGGTCACCAATGATCAGCTCGCGCTGACCGCGGCCGATCGGCACCAGTGCGTCAATGGCCTTGAGGCCGGTCTGCACCGGCTCGTGCACCGACTTGCGGGGAATGATGCCCGGCGCCTTCACTTCCACGCGCGAGCGCTGGTCGGAGACGATCGGGCCCTTGCCGTCGATGGGGTTGCCAAGGCCGTCGACCACGCGGCCGAGCAGACCCTTGCCCACGGGCACGTCCACGATGGTGCCGGTGCGCTTGACGACGTCGCCTTCCTTGATCTCGGCGTCCGAGCCGAAGATCACGACGCCGACATTGTCGGCCTCGAGGTTGAGGGCCATGCCCTGCACGCCGTTGGAGAACTCGACCATCTCACCAGCCTGGACATTGTCGAGGCCATGGATGCGGGCAATACCGTCACCCACGCTGAGCACGGTGCCAACCTCGCTGACTTCCGCTTCAGCGCCGAAGTTGGCGATCTGGTCCTTGATGACCTTGGAAATTTCTGCGGCGTTGATATCCATGTTCAGCCTTTCATCGGATTCTTTTGGCGCGTTAGCCGCGCATCGCCTGGGCGAGCTTGTTCAGTCGGGTACGGAGCGAGCTGTCGATCATCTGGCTGCCCATCTTGACGACGAGTCCGCCCATGATTTCCGGATCGACAGTGAGATCGAGGGCCATATCGCGGCCCGTGCGCGCCTTGAGTTGCTTCGCCAGCGCGGTCTGCTGGGTCTTGGTCAGCGGGAAGGCGGAGGTAATTTCAGCGCGCGTCTCGCCGCGATGGGCCGAGAGCAGCGTGGAAAATGCGCGAATGACGGCCGGGATTTGCGAGAGGCGGCGATTCTGCGCGAGCACGCCCAGCGTCTGCGCCGTCAGCGAATCGAGGCCAAGGGTCTGCGCGACGGCCTTGATGGCTTTCGCCGCGTCATCACGACCAACCAGCGGGCTCTGCGTCAGCGTCTGAAGATCCTTCGATTCGGCCAGCGCCGCCTTGAGAGTCCCAAGGCTTGCCGCCACCGAATCGAGGACGTTGCCGTCTCGCGCCAGCTGAAACAGCGCGAGCGCATAACGCCCCGCCAAGCTAGCCTGAATACCGCTGGAATGCTCCACGCGCGCCTTGCCTCTTACTCGAAATGAATCGCGCCAGAAAAGGGGAGGTACGGCTGCACCCCCCTTGACACGGGGGGGCGGTTAGCAGGGGTCGCCCCGCGATGCAAGTCAGGAGGGACAGGCTGCGCGCGGTCCCGCCTGCAAGCCATTGCTCAGCGCAGAATCCGGTACAGGCGTGCGCCCGGCTCCTGTAATCGCGCATCTGGAGCCAGCCAGTCGGGGACGTCGCCCCTTGCCAGCGCAGCAGCGAGTCCATGCGGCGCGCTCTTCAGATAATTGCGTGCTTCCGGCGCGCGGGGGCAGAGCAGCAGGTGCCGCGCCGGGGTCGCCATCACCATATCGCGCGCTTCGTCCGGCCGCGCCGTGAACGCACGGATGACTATGGCCATGGCGGCGCTGTTGCGGTGATATCCCGCCGCCACGATCGAGAGATCGGTGTGATAAAGAATTAACGGCCCCATATCGATCGGCGCGAAGAGCAGTTCATCGCCCAGCGAGCGGAGCACCGGGCCGGCGATATGCGTGACACACAGATCCTCCCGGCGGTCCTTCGCCCTGCTGTCCTGCGCCGGAAACAGCGCGTTGCCGAGTCCATAAGCGGGAATCGCGGTGGACAGCAGAAAGGCGCCAGCCATGCTCAGACTCCAGACGATTCGCGGCCGGAATTTCTCGCGTTTCGTTGCCAGAATCGCAATCAGCGCCGCCATGCCCGGCAAGGCGTACAACTGCGCAACGCCGGTTGCGCGCATTACGACCATCCCCAGCGACCAGGAGAAGAGGGCGGCGAGCGCCATGCCGAGCGCAATCATTGCGCGGGGCGAATTCCGGGCTGAATAGGCGGCCACCCCGGCAGCGATCACACCCGGCATCGGCGCGAGCACCATCAGAGTCGCGAACGGACCGGACTGCTTCCAGAACGGCAGGCCTTCCCGCACGCTATAATACCAGTAATCGCGCGCCAGCGGATCGAGGCCGGCGAACGGACCGGCAAGGCAGGCCGGTGCGATCAGCGAGACGGCCGTCGCGGCGCAGCCGCCAGCGACGAGCAACGGCACCAGCCTGAGCAGGCGCGTCGCAGGACGCAGCAGCCGGTCGACAGCGAAGAGCATGATCCCGGCAATCAGGAGTGCGGCCACATAGGGCGCCGAAATCGCATCGCAATGCGTCTCGAGAAACAGTCTCGGCCCCCGCGTCGCCAGAACGAACAGCCCGGTGCCACCGCAGATCGTCGCCATGAAGATATGCACGCGCCGATCGCCATTCAGCACATACGCCAACGCATAGAGCCCCGCGAACAACACGGCGTAAGGCAGGCCCTCAATCGAGACGTGCATCCAGAAGGCGCAAGCGAGCGCACAGGCGATGACGGGCAGGGCGCCTGGCCGTGTCCAGGCGAGAAGTGCGCAGGCGGCCATCAACAATTGCCAGCCATGGTGGTCCACCCGCATCGGCGCGAACTGAACGCCGACCAGCAAGCATCCCGGCAGCAGCGCGAGCATCAACAGCGCAATCTCCCGCCCGGCGATATCGCGCAGCAGCCTGCCCATCACCATCATGAGCGCGAGGCAAAGCAGGGCGGGCACAGCGAGCAGCGCCGCGAGTTCCGCCATGGATTGCCCAACCAGCGGACGCAGCGCGAGGATGGTCGCAGCAATCGGCATATCCACCAGCCGCGACCAGTGCAGATCGCCACCCGAAGGCGGATTCATCCGATATTGCGTCACATCGCTCCACGCCTGACCGTTCAGCCAGTCGCGGACCTGGACCATCCGCATGTAGTTGTCCGGATCGCCGAGCGACCCCGTCGTCATCCGGTCCCACATGGGTATGGCGAGCACGGCGGAAACGAGCAGCCAGACGAGCAGCACATAACGGTAGAAGTGCCCGTTGCCTCCTGTTCCCGTCGACTCTGCAGCGTCCGTCATGCGAACACAATCGCCTTGCGGAGCAGATAGGTAGTCTGGAAGCTCACGCCGATGGCGATCAGCTTCGCGAGCAACGGCATCAGCCCCATGAAGCTCCCCAGCGCAACAATGCCGGTGGTGAGGGCCAGCCCGATGAGAGCCGAGCCGACGAACAGCGCCTTCTGCCGAACGCGTTCCGGCCCGCGCGGGGCAGCGCCCTCAACGAAAACGAGGCGGGACGAAATCAGCCAGTGGACAAAAATGCCCGCTGCGTAGCCCAGCGCTGCCGCCGGAGCAGGATCGAGTCCAAGGCGAAGGAAGGCAATGAACAGGCCGACATCGCTCCCGAGCGCCACGACGCTCGCAATGCCATAGCGCACATAGGTGCGGCTGAGCAGCCCAGCCAGACGATGGCTCATCACAAGGTCACGCCACCAGGCGTTGCGAGAAAGGGACCGCACGCTGACTCTCAAGGGCAGCACGCTCGCCGGCAGTCAGCGCGCCTTCATGACCGGCCTCGTGATATTCGGCATCCTCGTTGACGCCCCAGATATCGAACACCCGCTTGCCGGCGATGATGTTGCGCACGGTCAGCATCGCGGTCATCATCGCATGATCCTGATTGTTGTAGCGGTGCATGCCGTTGCGGCCGATGAGGTGCAGCGTCGGATATTTCTCTTCCAGCTCGGCGCGCATCGCCGCGACATTGGCGGCATAGCTCTCATCGTACACCGGATAGGCCTTCTCCTGCCGCACCACCGCACCGCCGACGACCTGCTCGGCTCGGGTGAGACCCATCAGCTCCATTTCGCGCGTGGCCAGCGCAATCAGCTCGTCATCGCTCGATGACCAGAGCCCGTCGTCCTCGAAGCAGAAATATTCAAGGCCAACGCAAGCGATGTCCGGGTCCGGCACCATCTCGGGCGACCAGCTGCGGAAATTCTGCACCCGGCCGACTTTCACACGCGGATCGTGGATGTAGATCCAGTTATCCGGAAAGAGATCCTCGGAGCGGATCATCAGCGCGACGGTCAGAAAGTCCCGATAGTTGAGCGCCAGCGCGTTGCCGAGTGTCGTCGGCACAGGGTGAATGCGGCTGGCCAGCTCCCGCATCGGTGCGGAGCTGATGACATGGGCGGCATTGATCGTCACCGTCTCGCCATCTGCCATCGAGGCAGTCATGCGCCAGCGGCCGGTCACCTGATCGCAGTGGAGCTGCTTGAGGGCATGGCCCATCAGCACATGATTGCCCCCTTCGACCACCTGATCCCGGGCGGCGTCCCACATCATGCCAGGGCCGAGCCGCGGATACCGAAAATTCTCGAGCAGGGTCTTGGCGCCCATGCCGTTGTTGGGTTTCTTGTTGAGGCCCAGGCTGCGCTTGAGGCCGTCCAGCACGGCCTTGCCCAGGCTCAGCCCTTTGATGCGCTGCGCGGCCCAGTCGGCAGACATGGTATCGCAGGGCATGCCCCACACCTTCTCCGTGTAGGTCTTGAAGAAGATGGAATAGAGCTTGCGGCCGAACTGGTTGACGACCCAGTCCTCGAAGCTGCGCACCTGCTTGATGGGCGCGATCTTTGCCTTGGCATAGCTCAGCATGCACAAGGTCGAGCGAAGCAGCCCGAGATTGCGCAGCGCCTCGAACGCGCGCAGCGGATAGCTGTAGAAACGGCCCTGATAGTAGATGCGGCTCATCCGTGGCCGCTCGATGAAGTCGTGCGGAAGGATCTCGTTCCACAGGTCCACCACTTCCTGCGATTTCGAGAAGAAGCGGTGCCCGCCAATATCGAAGCGGAAGCCCTGATGCTCTACCGTGCGACTGATGCCGCCGACCTGCGCCGGATCCTTCTCGATCACGGTGACGCTCAGCCCCGCTTTCGTGAGCAGATAGGCCGCAGTCAGCCCGGCCGGGCCGGCGCCGATGATCGCGACATCGACGGAGTGAGCGGAATTCGACATTCAGGCAGGTCCCCCGGAACCGAACAGGTCGGGGCCGGGAGTGAAGGATTTTGCCTAATATTCCGTTAATCCACCCCAGCCCGGTGCGGTTTATACCCGTTTTTAGGCCGTCAGGCGATGACGGTTCGCCACCAGATGATCCACCACTGCCGGGTCCGCCAGCGTCGATGTGTCGCCGAGCTGATCCACGGCATCCTCCGCAATCTTGCGCAGGATGCGGCGCATGATCTTGCCTGACCGGGTTTTCGGCAGGCCAGGGGCGAACTGGATTACGTCCGGCGTGGCGATCGGCCCGATCTCGTGGCGCACCCACTGGACGAGCGCCTTGCGCAGTGCCTCATCTCCTTCGATGCCGACATTGAGCGTCACATAAGCGTAGATGCCCTGGCCCTTGATGTCGTGCGGCATGCCGACGACCGCCGCCTCGGCCACCTTCGCATGCGCCACCAGTGCGGATTCGATTTCAGCCGTGCCCATGCGATGGCCGGAGACGTTGATGACGTCGTCCACCCGCCCGGTGATCCAGTAATAGCCGTCCTCGTCCCGCCGGCAGCCGTCCCCGGTGAAATATTTGCCGGGATAGGTGCTGAAATAGGTCTGGAAGAAGCGCTCATGGTCGCCCCACACTGTGCGCATCTGGCCCGGCCAGCTGTCCGCGATCACCAGATTGCCTTCGCAGGCCCCCTCGAGCACCTTGCCCTCGGTATCGACGATCTGCGGCACCACGCCGAAGAACGGCACGGTCGCGCTGCCCGGCTTCAGGTCGATCGCGCCGGGCAGGGGGGTGATCATGTGGCCGCCCGTTTCCGTCTGCCACCATGTGTCCATGATCGGGCAGCGCCCGTCACCCACGACGCGATGATACCATTCCCACGCCTCGGGATTGATCGGCTCGCCGACCGAACCGAGGATGCGCAGGCTCTTGCGGCTGGTCTTTTCGACCCACGTGTCGCCCTCGCGCATCAGCGCCCGAATCGCCGTGGGGGCGGCATAGAAAGTGCTGACGTTGAACTGGTCGACCACCTGCCAGAAGCGGCTGAAATCGGGGTAATGCGGCACGCCCTCGAACATCACCGTCGTCGCGCCATTCGCCAGTGGGCCATAGACGATATAGCTGTGCCCGGTGACCCAGCCGATGTCGGCGGCGCACCAGTAAATGTCGCCGGGGCGGTAATCGAACACATAATGGTGCGTCATGGCTGCCCAGAGCAGATAGCCCGCGCTGGTGTGCAGCACCCCCTTGGGCTTTCCGGTAGAGCCCGAGGTATAGAGAATGAACAGCGGATCTTCGGCGCCCATTTCCTCGGCAGGGCAATCCTCCGTCACTGTCTCGCGCAGGTCGTGATACCAGTGATCGCGGCCATCCGTCATCGCCACGCCCTTGCCGGTGCGGCGCACCACAATGACCGATTCGACGCAGCTGCAATCCTCCAGCGCCTCGTCCACATTGGCCTTGAGCGGAATGGTCTTGCCGCCCCGCACGCCCTCGTCGGCGGTAATGACCACGGTCGAATCACAATCGGTGATGCGTCCTGACAGGCTGTCGGGCGAGAAGCCCCCGAACACGACCGAATGAATGGCGCCGATGCGCGCGCAGGCCAGCATGGCCATCGCGGCTTCCGGGATCATCGGCATGTAGATCGTCACGCGGTGGCCCTTCTGCACACCCTGCGCCTTCAGCACATTGGCGAAGCGGCAGACTTCGGCATGAAGTTCACGATACGTGATCGTGCGACTTTCGGACGGGTCGTCACCGGCCCACAGAATGGCGGGAACATCGCCCCTTTCCGCCAGATGCCGATCAAGACAGTTGGCGGCGATGTTCAGGGTTCCATCGGCGAACCATTTGATCCCGAAATCAGCCTCATCAAAGCTCGCGTCCTTGGCCCGGGTAAAGCTCTTGATCCAGTCAAGCCTGCCAGCCGCCTCGCGCCAAAACACTTCCGGTTCTTCAACCGATCTTGAATAAAGGCGCGCATAATCGTCATTCTTTACATAGGCGCGCTCGCGCCATTCTGCCGGAACAGGGTAAAGGGGCTGGCTCACGCACTTCTCCAAAGACCGTTGTGCGGGAACCTGTAGCGGCATTGCATGTCTTGTGCCAAGCCAATCAAGGAAGCATGGCGCACCGGAAGCGTCTAGGCTTCGCTACCCCAGAGAAGCTGACCATCCGGATCGGCGATCTGCGCAAGCCGCCGGGCCGCACGACGGGCGAGGCGCTGCACTTCTGCTTTTCGACGGGCTGCAGCCAATGGCTCGCTCGGCGCCGGCCGCAGAATTTCCGCATCATATTGATCGGCCACGATAAGCCCCGTACGCCCCGGCCAGAGCGCTTCACTCTCGAACAGCGAAAGATCGAAACCCGAGGGCACCGCCCAGAAATAGCGGTCGCAATAGTCAAAATAATCGGGCCATTTGCTGTCGCCCAGCAGGTCTGCCCGGCTGCACTTGATTTCGACCGCTATGATCTGCCCGCGCGCATCCACGGCCATGATGTCGAGCCGGCGTCCATTGGGCAGCGGCACTTCCGGAACACCGAAGATATCGTGCCGCGCGAACAGGCGCAGCACTCCGCGTGTGATGGCCAGCGCAGTGCCATCTGACAATGCGGGTTCGGCAACGATCACTGGTTCAGGAAGAGACGCCATGTCGAGAGACTAGAACAGGAGGAGAACAAGTGCAAGCTGGCTTGATACAGGACGGTCGGTTCGGCCGCTCGCCGATCCGACCTCCTGGCGATGCCAAGTCCGGCTTCAGCGGTAAAAGATGTGTCCGCCAATCCGCGTCAATCGATCGCGCTTCCAGTTCGGCGAAATGCGCGAGGAATGGAAGAACAGGGCGCCTTCCACCGGATTGTCCCAAGCGCCGTCCAGCGCGATTTGCGCGATAGCGCGAGCCGTGCGCCATTGGCCTTGATGGGTCGGCGTGGGCAGCCGACCCTTGCGCACAAAGCTGAACTGGCGGGGCTGCTTCACGACCGCACACAGGCCGGCCGGGAAGCGACCCGAACGAGCACGCTCAAGAACGACGTGCGCCACGGCGAGCTGACCGGTCAGGCTTTCGCTGCGCGCTTCATAATAAATGGCGGTGGCGAGGCACTTCGCCTCTTCATCTGTCAAAGCATCGACATCGGCCTGCTGGACCAGCTCGGCCAAAGTATCGGCGGTCGTCGGAGTGACGACAACAGCAGGTTGCAAAGAAGCAGGAGCAATTTCGGGTTCGACCGTTGCGGGTGTCGTCAAGCTCGCGGCGACGACGGCGGGAACCTCGAGAACTGTCGAGAGACCTTCACGGGCAGTGCCTGAAGGTGCAGCAGCAAGAGCGATGGTGGACGAGAGCAGTCCAACGGCCGCCACGATGGCGACCATGACACGATTAGGCATTCATTCTCAGTACTGTGCGGTGGGTCGGGTGACGGAATGCAGGCCGCATCTATTGTTGCGGCGCTCAGCGCTCCGGTCCGCCCCCCGTCTGCGTGTTTGCGATGACCTGTCCCCATGACGGCCACACGCAACCTGCGCGAGTTGCGGCGCCTTTGGCCTGCCACGCGGGAACTGTCAACTCGTGCACAGTATGTCGGCGGCGAGGCGTTCCCCGTCTGCGACGTCCAGTTCCACAAACCAGATATCGGGGTCAACCTGTGTTCTGCGGGCTATATATTGGGATATTTCAGTGTCTTGGCTCAGATCCTTGGGACCGCAAGGAGACAACGCAAGCGTCCCGTCAAGGGACGTAATGCGTTCAAAAAGCCCGATAGTCTGGCCGCGCTGCATCACCTGAACGACGATGGTGCCGCTCAGCGGCTCCCCCTTGTGGAGCACGGTGCCGGTCCCGCCCTGGGCCTGTGCCTGACGCAGCAAGGCCCCGATCAGAATCCGACTGTTCAGCCGGCCGCTCACCTGTCTTCGGCTTCCGGGCGCACATATCCGGGCAAGCTGACCAGCGGGATTGTCGACCGCATGAAGGTCCCGGTGCCGCGACCGACTTCCTCGCCATCCGCGTCAATCAGCCGCGCTTCGGCGACGAACACGCGCCGCTTGCCGCTCAGCCACTTGCCTTCGGCCACCACCGGGCCGGCCTTGAGCGGCCGCGTGAACAACAGATTGAACGCCGTTGTAAGGAGAAACCGATCCGTCACCAGGCTGTTGGCGGCATAGAAAGCCGCATCGTCCATCATCTTGAAATAAAGCGTGCCATGCGTCGCGCCAGCCGCGTGGAAGTAGTCCGGCGTTACATCGATGACGATCCGGGCTTCACCCGGAGCGGAGATATCCAGTCTGGAAGGAAACAGCGCGTTGATCGGCGCGGACGCATAAAGCCGCTCGAGCGCCCGAAAATGCGCCGTTTCGCCCGACGGTGGTGCGGTATCAGGCTGCGTCACGCGACTCGCCGCCGGCGAGCAGGGCAAACAGTGCCGCATCGGATCCCACGCCGCGAATGCGCGCGAGATGCCGCTCGTTGCGCAAAAGGCGGGAGACGCGGGCCAGCGTCTTGAGGTGTTCAGCGCCACTATCCTGCGGGGAAAGCAGCATGAACACGACGTCCACCGGCACGTCATCTATGGCATCAAATGCGATTGGCTGAGCCAGCAACACCACGGCGCCGCGGACGCTGTCCAGCCCTTCCAGCTTGGCATGTGGAATGGCGATTCCACCTCCAAAACCGGTTGATCCCAGCCGCTCCCGCTCGGTGATCCGCTCGATCACCTCACTCGCGTCCAGGCCATAGGCATCGGACGCCAATTGACCCAGCTTGAGGAAAAGCTGCTTCTTGTTAGGGAGGGCCACCGCGGACGAAACTGCGTTCGCCGCGAGCAAGTCGCTGAAATTATCCATGTTCAACCCGTGTCCTGCGGCCGACCTTGGGGATCTCTGCGCCGGGGTGAAGTCCACCCATCATGGCCGCCTGGAAAAAACTTGGCCGGCTGATACGAGCAAAGGCCATTGGGGTCAACCACTTGCCGGGAAGGGGGAGGGCAGCGCAAATGCGCCACCCTCCAGCACCTCAGCCGCGCGGCGGCTCCACCCAGCCGATCGTGCCGTCATTGCGGCGGTAGACCATGTTGAAGGTCGCCGTGCTGCTGTTCAGGAACATGAGCGCATTGGTGTTGCGCAGGTCCAGCATCATGACGGCGTCGGAGACGCTGGCGCGGGGGATATCGACCCGCATCTCGGCGATCACCACCGGTGCGTCGGACTCGACTTCGTCCTCAGCCTCGCTGGATTGGAAGACGACATAGCTCGCATCGTCGATGCCATCGGGCGTCCCGCGCTGCGCTTCGGCAGCGGCAGCCTGCTCGTGCCGGTCCTTCAGGCGACGCATGTAGCGCCGCAGCTGCTTCTCGATGCGGTCTGCGGCCTGATCGAAGCAGACATGCGCATCATGCGCTTCTCCGGCACCCTTGAGGATGAGTCCGGCCATGACATGGCAGACGATGTCACATCGGAACGCCGCGTGCGGCGCGTTGCTGAACGTCACGCTGGAGGAGATGGTGCGCGAGAAATATTTGTCGGCAATCGCCTGCATACGCTCGGCAACATGCGACTGGAGCGCCTCGCCGGTGTCGACCTGGTGACCCGATACGCGGATTTCCATCTGCTTTCTCCTTCTTGTTGGACCTTTTGGCCTGTGTAAGTGGCGGATCGCCGAACCTGGGGGAAAACCTCAGGTCGGGCGATCATGCCACAGGGGATTGTCGATCTTTTCAAGAAACGCTGCGTGGCGCGCCAGTTCCTGCGCACTGGGCGAAAAAAGGCGAGCCGGGCGAACGGGCCGGGCAACAGGGCTCGCGACGGATATCGTACTCACCGTCACCGTCGTCTGTTCCTCGGCCACCAAAGTCAGGCCAATCTGCCGCCCGCCGGTCAGCTCGATGTAGAGCTGAGCGAGCAATTCGGCATCCAGCAGCGCCCCATGTTTGATGCGGTGGCTACGGTCGATGCCGTAACGATTGCACAAGGCATCGAGGCTGTGCTTGGCGCCGGGGTGGAGTGTGCGCGCGATCGTCAGGCTGTCGATCATCCGCCCCATGTCGACAATCGGATTGCCGCAGCGCTCCAGCTCGGCATTGAGAAAGCCGAAGTCGAACCGCGCATTGTGCGCAACCAACATCGAGTCGCCCAGAAAATCGAGCAGCTCGCCGGCCTTGTGGCGGAACAAGGGCTTGTCCGAGAGGAAGCGCGCGGAAAGACCGTGAACGGCTTCGGCGGCTGCCGGCATGTCCCTTTCCGGATTGAAATAAGCGTGAAAAGTCGCGCCGGTGGGAATGCGATTGACCAGTTCCACACAGCCGATTTCTACAAGACGGTCGCCGCTCTGCGGATCGAGGCCGGTGGTTTCAGTATCGAAAACGATTTCGCGCATCGTGGCTCTAGACTCGTTGGGAAAGCATTATCGGACCAGCGCCTCGCGAAGGCAAGCAACGAGGCGAAAAATACGTTTCCTCATTCGCCATTTCGGGCCACCGCTGTCGAGCACGATATCCGCCCGGCGGCGCTTGATGTGATCGGGCACCTGGCTTGCCTTGATCCTGGCAAATCGGCTTGCGGTCATGCCGGGGCGACGCAGGACCCGCTGCCTCTGAAGGAACGGCGCTGCCGAAACCACGACCACCATGTCCACGCGCCGTTCCCCGCGCGTTTCAAACAGCAGCGGAATATCCAGAAGCACCATCGGCGCGGACCGGTGACGGCGCAGAAACGCCTTTCTCGCCGTACCCACTGCAGGATGCACGATCGCCTCGAGCGCTCGCAATTCATCCGGCCTGCCGATCACCAGCGTGCCCAACTTCTGCCGGTCTACGCCGGCAGGCCCTGTCGTACCCGGGAAGCGCGCCTCAATGGCATCCAGCAAGGCGCCGTCCGGCCCTTGCAGACGATGCACCTCGGCATCGGCATCGAACACCGGCACGCCGGCATCGCGAAACATCCCGGCTGCCGTCGACTTGCCCATGCCGATCGACCCGGTCAGGCCTATGCGAAAGGGGCGATGCCTCATGCGCGAGGCGAATGGGCCGCCATCATGCCGGCGCAAGCAGACGCTCACGCAACTGCTCATCCAGCTCTCGAGGCGGCTGCGCATCGAAAAAGATATCGAACGCAAGCGCTGCCTGGCCGATCAGCATTTCCAGCCCGTCAATGCACACCAGATCACGCGCGCGCGCTGCGGAGAGCAATGGCGTCTCCAGCGGCGCGTAGACGATGTCATACACCATTGCGCTTGCCGGAAGCGCTGAGAGGTCCGGCGTCCAGTCCGGGTTGCCAACCATGCCAAGCGACGTCGAGTTGGCAAGCAGATCCGCTGATGGCAGGGCGGCATCAAAATCCTGTACGTGGCCCTTCAGGCCGAGCCGGTCGAGCAGGGCACGGCCCTTGACGGCATCACGGGCCACGATGGTGAGGTCGCTCACACCCACGGAACGCAAGGCAAAGCCGATGGCCTGCGCCGCGCCGCCGGTTCCGGCCAAAATAGCTCTGGTGCCTTTCCATCCCCGTGCCAGCAATGGTTGGAGGAAACCGCCGGCATCGGTGTTCGTCCCAATCAGCGGCCCGCCTGTCTCGCAAGCGACGGTGTTGATCGCGCCAATCCGCTCACGCACGCCGCCGGGATCATCCACATAATCAAGCGCCGCAATCTTGTGCGGAATGGTGATATTGCATCCCAGCCAATCCGGATCGGCGCGACGCTTAAGAAAATAGCCGGCCAGTTCCTCCGGCGCGACCCGTGTCTTGCGATATTCCGCGTCGATGCCCAGCTCTTCCAGCCAGAAATTGTGGATCGCCGGCGACTTGCTGTGCGCAATGGGGTCGCCAATCACTTCGGCATATGGTTTTCCCTGACTCATGCGGGCAAGATAGAGCGCACGCGCAAATAGTCGAGCAAAGGAAGCAGCGGCAGCCCCTGTACAGCGAACAGACTGCCCGAAATGCGGGAAAAAAGCTGCGCGCCGGGCCCCTCGATCCGATAGCAGCCGACACACCAGCGGCACTGATCCCAGTCGAGATCGAGATAATGGTCGATGAAGGCGGCGCTGAGCGGCCGCATCTGGAGCGTGACGCTTTCGATCTGCCGCCACTGTGCTTGGCCCGCCTGCATGATCACTGCGGCACTGTGCAGCTTGTGCGTCCGCCCACTCATCCGCGCGAGCAGAGCGGCAGCTTCCGCGCGGGTCTCCACCTTGTCGATAAGACTGCCTCCGCTGCCTCCGTCGTCCAGCTCCAATGTCTGGTCACAACCCAGCACCAGCGCATCGGTTTGTCGCATGGACGGGCGACGGGCTTTCCACTCGGCCAGCGCATCCGCCAGATCGCGCGCTCCAAGCCCTTCGGCAACAAGGCTGGCTTTCACGGCATCCTCGTCCACCCCGGCATTCACCGTCTCGAACGGCACGGCGGCGTCGGCCAGCAATCGGCGGCGACTCTCGCTTTGCGAGGCCAGAAGCAGTGGCATGTTCATACCGGCCCCAGACTGGAGAGACCGCTGCTGCCCTTCAGTCGCTCCTGATAGAGATTAACGATGGCTGCGGCCGTTTCCTCGATGGAGCGGCGTGTCACATCGATGACTGGCCATCCCTGGTCGGCAAACATGCGCCGGGCATGCGCCACTTCGCTATTCACGCGCTCCAGATCGACATAGGCAGTTTCCGGGGCCTGATTGAGGGAAAGCAGGCGGTTGCGCCGCACCTGCACCAGCCGTTCCGCGCCTGCCGTCAGCCCAACGACCATCGGATGCCGCAGCTTATAAAGGCTCGCCGGGGGAGGAGATTCCGGCACCAACGGAATATTGGCCGTCTTGTAGCCGCGATTGGCGAGATAAATACTCGTCGGCGTTTTCGATGTACGCGAGACGCCGGCCAGCACGATGTCTGCCTCTTCCCAATTTTCCCAGCCAACCCCGTCATCATGCGCAATCGTGAACTGAATGGCATCGATCCGAGCAAAATAGGCTTCGTCCAGCACATGCTTGCGACCGGGGCGATTGCGCATTTCCTGCCCGAGCAGATTGGACATTGCGTCCGTCACCGGATCAAGTGGTGCGACATAGGGAATGCCGATGGCCCTGCACCCATTTTCGAGACGGCGTCGCAAGGTGGGGTTGGCCAGCGTGAACAACACCATCCCTGGATTGCGAGCGACTTCTTCCAATATGCGCTCGAGATGCTGTTCGGAGCGCACCATTGGCCAGAAATGGCGGATGGTCTCGACATTCTCAAACTGGGCAAGGGCCGCCTTGCCGATATGCTCCAGCGTTTCACCCGTGGAATCCGAGAGCAGATGGAGGTTCAGGCGATCCATGATCCACCGTTCATGTGGATTATTCCCGGATAAGGCAAGGGACAGACTTGTGGATAACCCGATAGCCGTAATTCATGCCCATTCACCGATCCGGAAGCAGACCATTCATCCACAGGAGCCATTGCCTGCCCACATGGTGTGGATAGTGGGGATGACGAACGGGACTCGTCGAGGGTTCGCAGATCTGCTGGGGTCAAGCTGTTGGCAAATCGGTGATGACGGAATAATGCCCGTTGTCCACGCTCCAACAGAATCCAACAACCTTCTCTTTAATATAAATAGGATATTGGTCTGTGTATGACTCGTCAGTGATCAATCCCGGTGTGACGCCGCCGTTGCTGAGCGTCCTGCGCGGGGCTGTCCCGGCGAGGCCGCCGCTGTGGCTCATGCGTCAGGCAGGGCGCTATCTGCCCGAGTATCGCGCCTTGCGGGCCGAGAAGGGCGGATTTCTCGATCTTTGCTATGACAGTGAGGCTGCGGCTGAAGTGACCTTACAGCCCATTCGGCGCTTCGGTTTCGATGGGGCAATCCTGTTTTCCGACATTCTCGTCGTGCCTCATGCGCTGGGGCAGGATCTCTGGTTTGAGGCAGGGGAGGGGCCACGCCTGGCGCCACCGCTGGCCGAGAGCGAATTGACTGCTCTTACCCCGGCTCCACAGCGTCTGGCGCCGGTGATAGAGACGGTGCAGCGGGTGCGTGCAGCCCTGTCCCCGCAGACCACCTTCCTTGGCTTTGCTGGCAGTCCCTGGACGGTCGCCACCTATATGGTTGCGGGGGAGGGCAGCAAGGATCACGCAGCCGCGCGCCGCATGGCCTATCAGCAGCCGGCAAAGTTCGGTTCCGTCATCGAGGCGATCATCGAGACGACGGTCGATTACCTGTCCGATCAGATCGATGCCGGCGTTGATGCGGTGCAGTTGTTCGACAGCTGGGCAGGGTCGCTCAGCCCGCAGCAGTTCCGTGAATGGGTGATTGCGCCCAATGCGCGCATCGTCAAAGCGCTCAAGGCTCGCCACCCGGAAACACCGATTATCGGTTTCCCCAAGGGCGCTGGCGCAAAGCTTGTCGACTATGCCCGCGAGACAGGCGTGGACGCGCTCGGCCTTGATGAGACGCTCGATCCTGTCTGGGCCGCGCGTGAATTGCCTGCGAATCTGCCGCTGCAGGGCAATCTTGATCCGCTGGCGCTGATTGCCGGTGGCGAGACGCTCGACCGCGCCGTGGATACGATCCTGGAGGCGCTTTCGGGCCGTCCGCATATCTTCAATCTGGGGCATGGCATTCTGCCGGACACGCCGATTGCTCATGTCGAGCAGCTGGTTGCCCGCGTTCGCGGCTGAAGCACCAGAAACGCGCCTGCGGGCCTGAAACTGGCCTGAAACCGGAGAGTATCCCCGGTTTCATTTTGCCAGCGCCGGCACTACAAGGCAGCCAGTCGCGCGGTCCATGAAGATCCACGAAGAGGTCCACTCCCCATGTCCATCCTGCCCGGCATCGGCTTTCTCGGCGCTGCCTACCCCTGGGTTCTCGCTGCGCATGTCATTTTCGTCATTTTCCTGATGGCGAGCCTGTTCATGATCCCGCGCTACTTCATCTATCACCACCAGACCGAGCCCGGCTCGCCTGAGGATCAGGCGTGGATCGCGCGTGAGGCGCGGATGAAGCGCATCATCATGAACCCCTCGATCATTCTGGTCTGGGTGTTCGGACTGTTGCTGGCGTTTCAGACCGGTGCCTGGAGCGAGGGCTGGTTCCACGGCAAGCTGCTGCTGGTCATCATCCTCTCGGGGTTCCACGGCTGGGTCGTGGGCTATTCCAAGAAGCTGGCACGCGGTCAGCGCCCCTGGCCGGAAAAGCGCCTGCGCATGATCAACGAAGTGCCGGCGCTGCTGGTCACGCTCATCGTCATTCTGGTGATCGTACGACCATTCTGAGGGTGGATCTGCGACAACGAACCGCCCGAACTGCCTGACGCTCCTGCTCATCCGGTCTGCGCTTGACTTGGAATCAGCCTGAGCTTAATTCGGGGCGATCCTTTGCAGGCGCTACCACATGCGCCTGATTGCCGTTTCCAGGCATTCCGGCACAGTCAAAAATCCCTTCACCTTCACTCCCGCCGTCGGACCCAATCAATGCATCTTAAAGATTTGAAGCGCAAAGCCCCGGCCGAGCTGGTCGCCATGGCCGAGGAACTGGGCGTCGAGGGCGCTTCGACCCTCCGCAAGCAGGACCTCATGTTCGCCATCCTCAAGGAGCAGGCGGAAAATGGCGAGCAGATCATGGGCCTCGGCACTATTGAGGTGCTGGCAGATGGCTTCGGCTTCCTGCGCAGCCCCGAGGCGAATTATCTCGCCGGGCCGGACGACATCTATGTGTCGCCCAATCAGGTCCGCAAATTCGGCCTGCGCACTGGCGACACAGTGGAAGGCGAGATCCGCGCGCCCAAGGATGGCGAGCGCTACTTCGCGCTGACCAAGCTCGTCTCGGTCAATTTCGACGATCCCGACGTGGTCCGCCACCGCGTCAATTTCGATAATCTGACGCCGCTTTATCCCGATGAGAAGCTGCGGCTCGACACGCTCGATCCGACAGTCAAGGACAAGTCGGCCCGTGTCATCGACATCATCGCCCCGCAGGGCAAGGGCCAGCGCGCGCTCATCGTGGCGCCGCCGCGCACCGGCAAGACCGTGCTGTTGCAGAACATCGCGAAGGCGATCACGGATAATCATCCCGAGGTCTTCCTGCTCGTGCTGCTCATCGACGAGCGGCCTGAGGAAGTTACCGACATGCAGCGCAGCGTGAAGGGTGAAGTGGTCTCCTCGACCTTCGACGAGCCGGCCACGCGTCACGTGCAGGTCGCCGAAATGGTGATCGAGAAGGCCAAGCGCCTGGTCGAGCACAAGCGGGATGTCGTCATCCTGCTCGATTCCATCACCCGCCTCGGCCGTGCCTACAACACGGTCGTGCCCAGCTCCGGCAAGGTGCTGACCGGCGGTGTCGATGCCAACGCCCTGCAACGCCCGAAGCGCTTTTTCGGCGCGGCGCGGAACATCGAGGAGGGTGGCTCGTTGTCAATTATCGCAACCGCGCTCATCGATACGGGCAGCCGCATGGACGAAGTGATCTTCGAGGAATTCAAGGGCACCGGTAACTCGGAAATCGTCCTTGATCGCAAGGTTTCGGACAAGCGCATCTTCCCGGCGCTGGATGTCGGCAAGTCCGGCACCCGCAAGGAAGAGTTGCTGGTCGAGAAGGACAAGCTCTCCAAGATGTGGGTGCTGCGTCGTATTCTCATGCAGATGGGCACGATCGATGCGATGGAATTCCTCCTCGACAAGATGAAGGATTCCAAGACCAACGAAGATTTCTTCGCCACGATGAACCAGTAACGCATTTCAACAGGGGTTACGCGCTACCATGGCCGACATTTGGTCGCATATCGTCACTGACGTTGCCACGCTGTTCTCGGGCGATCTCAGCGCCTGGTCTGCATTCGTCAAAGTTCTTCTGATCGACATCGTGCTGGCCGGTGACAATGCCATTGTCATCGGTGCGCTGGCGGCGGGTCTGCCGGCGCATCAGCGCAAGATGGTCATTCTCATCGGCATCATCGCGGCGCTGGTGCTGCGCATTGCCTTTGCGCTGGTCGTCACGCAGCTCATGCAGATCATCGGGCTGATCTTCGCCGGTGGCGTTCTGCTGCTGTGGGTCTCCTGGAAGATGTACCGCGAGATCGGCCAGGGCCATGGTGCTGGCAGTCCCGGCTCTCCCGAGATCGCGGGTGACGAGCATTCCGGTCTGCGCCCTGCCAAGAGCTTCATCGGCGCGGCCTGGGCTGTTGCCATCGCCGACGTGTCGATGAGCCTCGACAATGTGCTGGCAGTCGCCGGTGCGGCGCGGGATCATCCCGGCATTCTCATGATCGGTCTCGTCTTTGCCGTTGCGCTCATGGGCATCGCCGCGAACATCATTGCCAAATATATCGAGCGTTATCGCTGGATTGCCTGGATCGGCTTGCTGGTCATTCTCTATGTCGCGGCAACGATGATCTACACCGGGATCACGGACAAAGAGATCGGGATTCTCCAGCTCTTCACCTGAGCCTATTGCGATCAGTCAAGGAGCCGGTCGGCTATCGTTTCTAGAGCGATAGCAGGCCGGCTCTTTCATTTTGGAGCACGAGCTACGTCAGGATGTTTGGAATGCACCTGACGCAATTGGGTGGCCAAAACGCTCCCCATGCGGCATGTCTCGATTATTCATCCTTGCGCGGAGCCGCTCCATCATGAAGTTCACCATCGATGTAGAATGCACACCGGAAGAGGCGCGCTCGTTTCTCGGCCTGCCGGATCTCAAGCCGATCCATGATCTCTACATTCAGGCGGTGCTCGATACGATGAGTGGGCAGAACAATCTCGAGCAGATGGAGCGCATGTTCCGGAGCATGTCGCCGCTCGGCGATGCAGGGATGAAACTTTTCTCCAGCATAATGGACATTGGCATGGGCGCGGCCGGCGCAGCATCGGGCACATCAAAGAAGGACGGCTGATCACGCGTCATTTCACGTGATATGCTGAGGGATCATGGCTGACCGGGATACGATATTCGCCCTTTCGAGCGGCCAGTTGCCCGCTGCGATCGCCGTGATCCGCCTGTCTGGTCCGGAGGCGCTGGTGGCGGCGCGTGCACTGACCGGTAAGGATCTTCCGCTGCCTCGCCGTGCCGGTCTCCGCCGCTTTGTCGATCCGCGCACCGGCGAATTGCTCGATGAAGCGCTGCTCCTCTGCTTTTCCGGTCCGAACACGGAGACCGGTGAGGACATGGCTGAGTTTCAGTGCCATGGCTCTCATGCGGTGGTACGTGGCATCGAGTCCGCGCTCTCCGCTCTACCTGGCTTGCGGCTGGCGGGGCCGGGGGAGTTCACCCGCCGCGCATTCCTCAACGGAAAGATGGACCTTGCCGGCATTGAGGGTCTTGGCGACTTGATCGCTGCCGAGACGGCGCTTCAACGTCGCGCGGCAATGGCAATGATGGGCGGGGCCTTGTCTCGTCGGATCGATGACTGGACGAACCGCCTCCGCGGGATTGCCGCCCAGATCGAGGCGCGTCTCGATTTTTCGGACGAAGGGGACGTTGCCGATGCGGGTGCGCTGAGCGACGTCGCTGCTGCTGCGGGCGCCATTGCGCTGGACATGGCAGCCGAGCTGGAGCGCCCGACTGCGGAGCGCTTGCGCGATGGCATTCGCATCGCGATCGGTGGCCCACCGAACGCAGGAAAGTCATCTCTTTTCAACATATTGGTTGGTCGCGATGCGGCAATCGTATCGCCCCACGCGGGCACGACGCGGGATATTATCGAAGCATCGATTTCCCTGAATGGCGTCCCGGTTGTTCTATCGGATTCGGCGGGACTTCGGTCCGGCGGCGACGATGTGGAGAAGATCGGGATCGGTCGGGCAGAGGCGCTGCTGGCAAATGCGGACATCGTGCTTTGGCTCGGCTCGCCGGACGAGCAACCTCAGGCTGAAGGGCGACTGATTCAGATCGCGTCCAAGGCCGATCTGGCTGCGTCTCATGAGTCGGCCGGGTTGGCAGTGTCGTCGCTGACCGGGGAGGGGATCGATCAGCTGATTGCCAAGATCTGCGAAGCCGCGGCGGTACTCCTGCCTGCTCCCGGCGACTACGCCTTGTCGCGGCGCCAGCGTGATATCATGGCCCGTGCCCAGATCGCGCTTGCCGATTGTACGTCGCTTCATGACGAAATTCTGATCGCCGAGAGCGTGCGGCAGGCCATGGCGGCGCTCGATGAGATCACCGGCCGAGCGACGACGGAATCGGTTCTCGACGAACTGTTTCGAGGCTTCTGCATCGGGAAGTAGAGCACTGGCGCTGCACATGTTCCACGTGGAACGCGCGCGTCACCCCGCAATCCTTTGACGCTGCATGGTCCGCTCGCTAGGGGCGGGGCATGATCCGCGAGACCCTCTTCGATGTTATTGTGGTTGGTGGTGGTCATGCCGGGACCGAAGCCGCCGCCGCCGCCGCTCGTCGCGGCGCCCGCGTGGCGCTCGTCACAGCTGACCCTGCGCGTATCGGGGAGATGTCCTGCAATCCTTCCATTGGCGGGCTGGGCAAGGGTCATCTCGTACGAGAGGTCGATGCACTCGATGGATTAATGGCCCGTGCCGCCGACCGTGCAGCGATCCACCGGCGGATGCTGAATGCCAGCAAGGGCGCAGCCGTACGCGGTCCCCGGGTACAGGCGGATCGCATCATTTATCGCCGCGCGATTCACAGCATGATCGCGGAGCAGCCGGGTCTGGAAGTGATCGCCGGTGAAGTTGCGGCGTTGACTCTCGGTGGGGGTGGCGCCGTTGATGGGCTTGTTCTGGCCGATGGGCGCCAGCTTGGCGCGCGTACGGTTGTGCTCACGACCGGCACCTTTCTCGGTGGTGTCATGTTCCGTGGCGAAGAGCGAATCGCCGGCGGTCGCATCGGCGAACATGCGGCGACCAAGCTCGCTCACCAGTTGCGCGATCTCGATCTCCCGATGGGCCGTCTCAAGACTGGCACGCCGGCTCGGCTGGACGGCCGAACGATAGACTGGGCGCGGCTTGATGATCAGCCATCGGATATCGAGGAATGGACGATGTCCTTTCTCGGTCTGCCTGAGTCCGAACGTCTGCCGCAACTGCGCTGCGCCATAACCCGAACCAACGATCTGACTCACCAGATCATTCGCGATAATCTCGATCGCTCGCCCTTATACTCTGGCGACATCGAGGGGCGGGGGCCACGCTATTGTCCGTCGATTGAGGACAAGGTGGTCCGCTTCGGTGACCGGGACGGTCATCAGGTGTTTCTGGAGCCGGAAGGGCTGGACACGCATCTTGTCTATCCCAATGGCCTGAGTTCGTCCCTGCCGACGGATGTGCAGGAAGCCTTCCTTCGCTCGATGGTCGGCCTGGAGCAAGTTCAGGTCGTCGTGCCCGGCTATGCGGTGGAATATGACCACATCGATCCTCGGGCGCTCGATCGGCGGCTGGGGTTGCGTGCTATGCCCGGGCTTTTCCTGGGGGGGCAGATCAATGGCACGACGGGTTATGAAGAAGCGGCCGCTCAGGGTCTGGTTGCCGGGGCCAATGCCGCTGCGCAGGCGCTGGATCTGGAACCGCTCGTTCTCGACCGGGCGGAAAGCTACATCGGGGTATTGGTGGACGACCTCTGTCTTCAGGGGATTACTGAACCCTACAGGATGCTGACGGCGCGTGCCGAATTTCGCCTGCGCTTGCGTGCTGACAATGCAGCGACGCGTCTGACGCCGCTTGCGGTCGACCTCGGCCTTGCCAGCGAGGCGCGGTCTGTCTGGTGGCGAGAGCGGGAGGAACGGCGCATTCAACTTTGCGGCACCTTTGATCTCTCCATATCTGGCGCGGACATGCGCGCGGCCGGGGCCGACGTGCGGGACGATGGTGTGCGGCGCCCTTTGGCGGAATGGGCGCGTTTCCCCGCCGTGACTGTTGGGCATCTCGCAACGCACGCACCTGAGCTCGCAAGCGCGGGCAGCGCGACGCTCGTCGACGAACTGCTTCAGGATGCGGTCTACGCCCCATATGTTGAGCGTCAGGAGGCAGAGGTGCGCGCACTTCGGGCAAATGAAGCCATCGTCCTTCCCGCCGACCTGGACTTTGCCAGCATCGGCGGTCTCAGTAGCGAGATGGTCGAACGTCTGACGCTTGCGCGTCCCGAAACACTTGGCGCTGCGGCAAGGATCAGAGGGATCACACCCGCGGCGCTGGCTGCGCTTCTCGTCGCAGCGCGGTCGGCGCGGACGGCATGACGGAAGAAGAAACTCAGCTCTGGTTGTCAGCTCATGGCTGGTGGGACGGCGCAGCAGGTGATCGCCTCCGTCATTTCGTCGCACTGGTCCTTGAAGAGGCAGACCGGCAAAACCTGATCTCAGCAGGCAGCCGGAGCCAGATATGGTCCCGCCACGTGGTGGATTCCGCGCAGCTGATTCCGTTGCTATCCACGCTCGAAGGGAGAAGAGCCTCGGCTTCTGGCGGCGAAGCTGTTTCTCCCGCGCCGTCAGAATTATGGGTCGATCTTGGAACGGGGGCAGGGTTCCCAGGCATGGTGATCGGATGCCTGAGAGAGCAACCAATCCAGCTGGTCGAGATGCGGCCACTGCGCGTTGATTTCCTTCGCCATTGCGTCGCAGCCCTAGGGCTCGACCACGTGGAGGTTGTCCAGGGCAAAGTCGAGAACGCCAGGTTTGATCGGCCCGCTTCCGTTATCTCGGCACGTGCTTATGCGCCGCTTGATCGCCTTTTGGCCAGCGCTCACCATTTGGCCGATGAAAACACCGTCTGGCTGCTGCCAAAAGGGCGTAGCAGTGAGAAGGAACTGGAAATCATCCGCTCAGGCTGGCAAGCTGTGTTTCACGTGGAACAAAGCATCACGGACACCGAAAGCGCCATCGTGACCATTCAGAATCTCCGTAGAATCGATCGGTCTAAAGGCCTCAGGGCTCGGGCAGGCCGAAATCACCATGCTTCATATGCGCGATGTTCGAGAAGTTCCGCCTCGCGCCGCATAAAGCCACGCTCATGATCAGCATAGCCATCGCCAATCAGAAGGGTGGGGTTGGCAAGACGACGACTGCCATCAATCTTGCCACCGGCCTTGCCGCAACAGGTCATCGTACGTTACTGATCGATCTGGATCCGCAGGGCAACGCCTCCACAGGCATGGGTGTTCAGACAAAGGATCGCGGTCATTCCAGCTACGATCTGCTGATGGGCGATTGCGCGCTTGATGATGCCGTGATCCGCACAGTCGTTCCGGGTCTCGATCTCATCCCTGCGACCCAGGACTTGTCCGGCGCAGAGATCGAGTTGATCGACGTCGAGCAGCGCACGCATCGACTCGCCAACGCGCTTTCGACCGCATCTGCAGGTCGCTGGCAGGTTTGCCTGATTGATTGTCCACCCTCGCTCGGCCTGCTTACCGTGAACGCAATGGTCGCGGTGCAGTCCATCCTCGTTCCCCTCCAGTGCGAGTTTTTTGCGCTGGAGGGACTCTCACAGCTGCTGCAGACATTCGAGCGCATCCGTGCGCGGTTCAATCCCGACCTGTCGATTCTGGGCGTGGCGCTCACCATGTATGATCGCCGCAATCGCCTCACCGATCAGGTCGCGGACGACGTTCGTGCCTGTCTGGGGGATCTTGTGTTCAAGACCGTCATCCCCCGCAACGTTCGCTTGTCAGAGGCACCCAGCCACGGCTTACCCGCGCTGATCTACGACATGCGCTGTGCTGGGTCGGAAGCCTATATGGCGCTCGCCCGCGAGCTGATCGAAAAACTACCCAAGGAGACTGTAGCGGCATGAGTGAGGCTGAAGCATCGGGCAAAGCGCCTGCACGCCGTCTCGGTCGTGGCCTGTCCGCGCTGCTCGGTGAGGTTGAGCGCGACGTCCCGGTTTCGGAGGACGGAAACGAAGCCGGAGCGGGCGGCAGCGGCAGTGAAGGCCCGCGGTCTGTTCGCTCCATCGAGATCGCCCGGATTGCCCCTCATCCTGACCAGCCTCGTCGCCATTTCGATGAGGAGGCGCTCTCCGAACTGGCTGACAGTATTCGGGAGCGCGGGGTCATCCAGCCCATCATCGTGCGCCCGGTTGGGAACGGTCACTATCAAATCGTCGCCGGCGAACGCCGCTGGCGCGCCTCGCAAAAGGCGCAACTACACCAGATTCCCGCCATCGTCCGTGATTTCACGGAAGCGGAGACGCTTGAGATCGCTCTGGTCGAAAACATCCAGCGCGAAGACCTCAATCCGATCGAAGAGGCGCAGGCTTATCGTCGCCTTATCGATCAGTTTCATCACAGCCAGGATGCGCTAGCCCGCATCGTCGGCAAATCCCGCAGTCACATCGCCAATCTGATGCGCCTGCTGGACCTTCCTGAACCCGTGCAGGATCTGGTGATGTCCGGCGCCCTGTCCATGGGGCATGGGCGAGCGCTCATCGGATCACCCAATTGCGCCGCGCTGGCGAAGGACATCGCGACCAAGGGCCTGTCCGTTCGCGAAACGGAACGATTGGTTCGACAAGCACGTGAAGGGAGGTCGGCGCCACGTGCAAGTACCTCGGACCGTGGCGGTCGCGATCCTGATCTCGTCGCGATGGAACAGCATTTGTCGGATCTGCTCGGCCTCCGCGTCGGTATCAACCACGAAGGCGGCAAAGGTTCGCTAACGTTGCAATATTCCAGTCTCGAGCAGCTCGACATGATCTGCCAGAAGCTCACCGGCGGCGGCTTCTGAACGACGCTGGATCAGCGGCGTTTGGCGAGCACGTCAAATGCCTGAAGGTCAGCCAGTAGCGCAGGGAGGTCTCGCAACGGCAGCATATTGGGGCCGTCGCTCGGCGCGCGATCAGGGTCCTCATGCGTCTCAATGAAGACCGCCGCGACACCGATCGCGACCGCAGCGCGTGCCAGCACGGGAACGAACCGCCGCTCACCACCAGAACTCTCGCCCCGTCCGCCCGGCTGCTGAACGCTATGCGTCGCATCGAACACAACGGGGCAGCCGGTTTCGGCCAGAATCGGCAATGCGCGCATGTCGCTGACAAGGGTGTTGTAGCCGAAGCTCGCACCCCGCTCGGTCAGCAGAACCCGATCATTGCCAGCGCTGCGCAGCTTGCGCACCACGTTGGCCATGTCCCAGGGCGCGAGGAACTGGCCCTTCTTCACATTGACCACGCGCCCCGTCGCGGCCGAAGCGAGCAGCAAATCGGTCTGGCGGCAGAGAAACGCTGGAATCTGCAGCACGTCGACAACCTTGGCCACCGCCTCGCACTGGCCCGCTTCATGCACATCCGTGATGACGGGGCAACCGAACCGCTCTTTCACCTCGGCAAACACGTCCAGCGCCTGTCCCAGCCCTATGCCGCGCGGCGCCTCCACCGATGTCCGGTTGGCCTTGTCGAAGCTGCTCTTGTAGATAAGAGGCATATCGAGTGCGCTCGACATCTCGACCAGCGCCTGCGCGGTTTCAAGGGCATGTGCTCTGGATTCCATCGCACAAGGGCCGGCGATCAGCGCAAGGGGGCGATCATTGGCAATCACGGTCTTGCCGATGGTGACGGTGCAGGGAGCAGCTATGTTCATTCTGTCCGCATAGCTTGCACCGCGCGAGCGCGCAAAGTCTGTGCGCATCCGTCGTCCCTCATTCGACGCGTTGGCGCGGATTGACGGTCTTGCCGTGACCCGTCATGCCCAAGGGATGCTCTTCTATTCCGACAATACAGCGCCGGTGCACCCAAAGGTGATGGAGGCGATTCGCGCTGCCGATGCAGTCGATTTCGCTTATGACGCCGACGCGCTCAGTCAGGCGCTGGATGCCCGATTTTCGGAATGGTTTGAGCGGGAAGTCGCCGTCATCTGGATGTCGACGGGCACGGCAGCCAACGCTCTTGCCCTGTCGCTCTACTGTCCGCCTTATGGCGGCATATTGACCCATGATAATGCGCACGTCGTGGTCGACGAATGTGGCGCGGTTGAGCTGCAGACCGGCGGTGCCCGATTGCTTGGTTGCCCTGCATCAGGCGGCACGCTCAACCCGTCCGCGTTGCGGACCCGCATCGATTCCCTCGGAAAAGGGGTGCATCACACTCGGCCATTTGCGGTCTCCCTGACCAACGCTACCGAATATGGCCGCGTCTATACGCGCGCCCAACTCGAAGACATCGGCACACTCTGTCGGACAGAGGGGCTGGCTCTTCACGTGGATGGTGCTCGTTTCGCCAACGCGCTGGCACATCAGAACTGTGCGCCGGCCGAACTGAGCTGGCGCGCCGGGGTCGATGTGCTCAGCCTCGGCTTCACCAAGAATGGCGCGATGAACGCTGAGGCGGTGATCCTCTTCGATCCGGCTAGAGCTGATGAGGCCCGTCGTCGCCGCAAACGGGCCGGCCATCTGCTCTCCAAGGGCCGCTACATCGCTGCGCAACTCCATGCGATGCTTGAGGACGATTTGTGGCTCGCCAATGCGCGCAAAGCGAACGCAGCCGCAGCCGCGCTTGTGCCGGCGGTGGGCGATCGTCTCCTCCATCCCGTCGAGGCCAACGAGCTGTTCCTGTCCCTGAGCGCTGACGAGATGGCACATTTGCGGGCTCAGGGCTTCGGCTTTCATGAACTGGAATCAGGCGTCGCGCGCTTCGTCACAAGCTGGCATCAGGAGGTCGCGGATGTGGCGCCGCTCGCCTCAGCGCTTGCCGCGTTGTAATCCCTGCCCACGAGGCGCAGCGCTGTGAGCGGCCAGCGACTCTCCGGCGATGTCCTGCTGCCATTTGCGACCGTCACGCTGATCTGGTCGTCAACCTGGATCGTCATCCGCGATCAGCTGGGCGTCGTCCCCGCAAGCTGGTCGGTCTGTTATCGTTTCGCCATCGCCGCGATTGGCATGGCCGTGGTGGCGCGTCTGAGTGGAGCGTCGCTGAGACTCGACCGGCGGACACTGCTGTTCGCCGCGACCTTCGGCATCATGCACTTTTCCCTCAATTTCAATCTTCTTTACCGCGCCGAAGCCCATCTCACCTCGGGTTTATGTGCGCTCGTTTACGCGCTGCTGATGATCCCCAACAGCCTGTTCGCGCGCCTTTTCTTCGGCGAGCGAGTCAGCCGGGCTTTCGTGTTCGGTTCGGCAATCGCCATCGTTGGGGTCGGTCTGCTGTTTCTTAATGAATATCGCGCAAGCGTCACGGGCGCACCTGCGCGTTTCGCGTGATCGCGGGCACTGATTTCATCTGATCGCGGGCAGCGATTTCACGGGAAGCCGGGCACCTATTTCACACGATCGCGGGCACTGATTTCGCGCGATCGCGGGCAGGCATGACCAACGAACTGCAGTTACTCCGCCTCCTGAAACACAGGAGGATTGGAATGCCGACAGGACGTTTGACCATGCGCCGTATTCGCGACGTTTTGCGATTGAAGTTTGCCCAAGGGCTGAGTGAGCGGGCGATTGCGTCCTCGCTTGGGCTTGGGAAAGGGAGTGTGGGCACGTACCTGCGGCGCGCCCGGGATGCTGGACTGGGCTGGCCCCTGCCGGAGGGGCTGGATGATGACAGCCTTGAGCTGCTGCTATTCCCGAACGCTTCAGACGTGGCCGATCCAGACCGGCCAGTTCCGGATTGGGCCGTAATTGATCAGGAACTGCGCAAGCGCGGGGTCACGCGCATGTTGCTGTGGCAGGAATACCGGGCACAGCACCCCCACGGATTTGGCTACACATGGTTTTGCACCCACTTTGACGCGTGGAAAGGCCGTGTACGGCCGAGCATGCGGCAAACGCATGTGGGCGGCGAAAAGGTGTTTGTCGACTTCTCCGGCGACACGATCGAGATCGTTGACCCGGCAACCGGTGAGGTGAAAGCGGCCAAGCTGTTCGTCGCAGCGATGGGGGCCTCAAGCTATACCTACGCCTTGGCTGTTGCCAGCGAAGGGCTGGAGGATTGGATTGCGGCCCATGTGGGGATGTTTGCCTATCTGGGCGGTGTGCCGAAGGTGGTCGTACCCGACAACCTGAAATCGGCTGTGATTAAGCCGGACCGCTATGATCCCGGCTTGAACCGGACCTATGCTGAAATGGCCGGGTACTACGGCACAGCAATCCTGCCGGCGCGCGTGCGAAAGCCAAAAGACAAGGCCAAAGTCGAGGTAGCCGTGCAAGTCGCCCAGCGCTGGATCCTGGCAAGGTTGCGCAATCGCAGGTTCTTCTCACTAGCCGAGCTGAACACTGCCATCCGGCCATTGCTCGACGAATTGAACATGCGCGTCATGCGTGACTATGGCGCCAGTCGCGCTGATTTGTTCGCCACATTGGATCGTCCGAACTTGCAGCCGCTGCCCGCCGATCCCTATGTCTTTGCGCGCTGGAAACGGGCCCGTGTCGCCCCCGATTATCACATCGAGGTAGATCGCTGCTGGTATTCTGTGCCGTTCAACTTGATCCGGCAGGACGTGGACGCGCGGGTTACTCATGCCACGGTAGAAATCTTCCATCGTGGCAAACGCGTCGCTAGCCATCTGCGCGATCCCGGACGGCGTAGTCATGTCACGGCGGCCGAGCATATGCCGTCGGCGCACCGCCGCTATGCCGAATGGTCCGCGACGCGCATTCTGAACAGCGCCGCAAAGCTGGGGCCCTCCGTGGCTGCGTTTTGCGATATCGTAATGCAGGACAGGCCGCACCCCGAACAAGGCTTCCGAACCTGCCTGGGCGTGCTGTCGTTGGCCAAAAGCTTCGAGCCCCGGCGGATCGATGCCGCATGCCGCCGGGCCGTCGCCATCAAGGCCCGATCGGTCGCATCCATCCGCTCGATCCTGAAGACCGGTCTTGATCAGGCTTTCCTGGAACCAGACCCCGAAGAGCTGCCGCTGCAACACCGCAACATCCGCGGCCAGAACTATTACCACTGACAGAGGAGATTACTGTTGCTGTCCCATCCCACTTGCGACCGTCTGGAGGCTATCGGGCTTTCCGGTATGGCAAAGGCACTTCATGAACAGCGGCGCGTTGGCGCGACGTTTGAAAGCCTCAGCTTTGAAGAAAGGCTGGGATTGCTCGTCGATCGCGAAGCTGCAGAGCGTGACGCCAAGAAGCTGGCTACGCGGTTACGTTTTGCCGCCCTGCGCCACGCGGCCTGTGTTGAAGATATCGACATGCGCAGCCCTCGCGGCATTGATGTCGCGGTGATGGCGCATCTGATCGATGGCAGCTGGATCAACCGGCACGAAAATTTGCTGATCACAGGGCCAACAGGGTTGGGCAAAAGCTGGATCGCCTGCGCACTGGGCAACAAAGCTTGCCGTGATGGTCGCCGGGTTGTCTATCATCGCGTGCCCCGCCTGTTCCAGATGTTGGCCATAGCCAAAGGCGACGGACGACATGCCCGCGTTCTCAAAGCCATCGAACGTACGGAACTGCTCATCCTTGATGATTGGGGGCTCTCAGTCCTGACGGCAACAGAGCGACGCGATCTGCTGGAAATCCTCGACGATCGACAAGGTCGGGGCTCCACCATCGTCACCAGTCAGCTTCCGGTGGATCAATGGTTCGAGGTTATCGGCGATCCCACCCTGGCAGATGCGATCCTCGACCGCCTGGTCCACAACGCTCACCGCCTAACCCTGAGCGGCGACAGCATGCGAAAAAAGATGAGCACCATGAAATTGCTTGACCAAAGCCTTCAGCCCTGACTCAATAACACCCGTTGGCCAGCCTGCCCGAGGGCGCGAAATGGCTGCCCGCGATGCCGTGAAACGCGTGCCCGAGATCGCGCGAAATCACTGCCCAACTTCCGCGAAATGCGCA